>CAVTFF010000012.1:0-127197 GCA_963733985.1 uncultured beta proteobacterium
ACGCCTGGGGCGGGTACCTCTGGCAATTGGGCTCGGGCGGCATTGCGTTCAGGTGCTTAGCCGTAGCGGCCCACATTCTCTCTAGCTCTTTTCGGTCCATCTGGAGAGGCCTAACGTTCGAGGTAAGGGGCTTGCCGCAGGCAAGTCCCCTTGACCGAGGGGTTAGGCCTCGGGTTCGTGGCAAACAGCTTCAATGTTGTGCCCATCTGGACCAATGATGAAGGCTGCATAGTAGGTCGCGTGGTAGTGCGGGCGCAGACCAGGCGCGCCATTGTCTTTGCCGCCAGCCCCAAGAGCCGCACGATAGAAGCTTTCGACTTGCTGGCGATTCTGGGCCACGAACGCCAAGTGAAGATGCGCCGGCTTCTCCTCGGTTTGATACAAGCACAATGAAACCTTGCCCTTTGGTTGGCTAAGCTCGACGCCGTTCGGCGGCCACTCCGTGGCAACAGTTACGCCCAGCGGGGCGAGTGCCTTGAGGAAGAATGCTTTACTCGCTGCATAGTCGCTGACACCGAACTTGACGTGGTCAAACATACGATCTCCTGAGACGGCGTGCCATTCGCGAGGCCTAACGAACTAAGGTAACCGGCGACCCGCGGCGCGGGCGAAGCCGCGCACGCGGGGCGTCCGTGTTGACCGCGAGGTTAGGCCTCATCGCTACGCATTGAGCTTTTTTCTTATTCGCTTATAGGGCAGTGCTATAGGAGATAGGACTCGCCAGCCCTGCCCGGCAGTGCGGACCAAGTTGTACGTAGTGGTTGAAACGCCAAGGTTCGCTTTGACCATTCTTGCGCCCGATGTTCCCCACGCGATATCAGCGACCGCATAGTCTCGCCCTGGGCGAGATAAGGCAACTGGCTCGAATGGTGGCGCCGACGTAGCCGTTTTCTCGGTACAGCACGCACAGAGCATCCATGTTGGCGCGAATTGCCTCAAAGGTCGGCCAGTGTGTGTAGCCACCGTCTGATGCGATACCACTAGGTAACAGCATAGAGGCGCGCCACAGCCTCACCATCAAGGCGATCGAAGGCTCTTTGCGATAGTGTTCGAAGAAAGCGCGGATTTCGGCCGGCATAAACGGAGCCCTAACGAACGAAGGTAACCGGCGACCCGTTGCGCGCGCGAAGCCGCCGCACGCGGGGCGTCCGCGTTGACCGAGAGGTTAGGCGGCATGTTCGGCCACCGACGCCAGCAAGCCGCGACGATCCAGCAAGACGCGCCAACCGTCGCGGATAACGCGGCGGGTACTGGCGTCCACAGGCGTCGTGCTCGCCCAACTGAGTGAACCGAAACTGGATTCGACCCGGATGCCGTTGGAAAGAACGACGTGACGTGACCAGACGCAACCATAGTCGGCATCACGCGAGGCTGCGACGCCAAGGGCAACGAAAGACCACGGGATCTCATGCAGCCATGCATCAGTGACGCGAAAACTAGCCGGGTAAGCAGCGAGGACCAACAGATCGACGTCGGAATCCTCGTGAGCGGTACCTCTAGCCTGTGACCCAACGAGAGCGAGGCCCAGAATATCGGCGCGCGACTCGGCCCATCGCGTGACGATGTTGAGAAGCGGAGCGAGCGACGCTAGCATTGTCTTGATGCCGCCTAACGAACGAAGGTAACCGGCGACCCGGTGCAGGCGCGAAGCGCCGCACGCGGGGCGTCCGTGTTGACCGCGAGGTTAGGCCTCATGCGTTTATCTTTATTTTCTTCTGCTGAAATCTGCGGCATCTAGTTCTAATAATCGAAAGTTTTCCATGCTCTCGAAAGGGCCGGCGCAAAATTAAGATGAGAGGTGCTGCCAAAAAGTCCGCTGGCGTAAGGGTGTCATTCCGTCAGCCCCAAGTCTTCAAGTTCATCAAGGGCTATACTAGCCATTTCGTTGCTCCTTCGCAAACCACACTCGTTCGAAGCCGCTGACTGTTAACAGGCGCCATTCAACGCACTAACTGGAGCGGGTACACTCCCTGGGCAAAATTGGGCTGCGAGCCGCTTTCTAAGTCCGCTTAGCCGTAGCCAAAAAAAAAAAAAAAAAAAAAAAAAAAAAAAAAAAAAAAAAAAAAAAAAGCGGCACCACATCCTCCCCTATCTCTAGCTCTGTTCGGTCCATTGGGAGGACGCCTAACTAAAACTAGACCACCTAATTGACGGGAAGGAAAGCATCCAATCTGACGGTAATTAATGCGTCAATATGTAGTTTGGATGATTCTCAGGCGTGGGGAAAGGTCGAAGAATCATGGAGGTGAGAGACAAAAAGGCGGCCTAATGGACACCGGCGAGATCGCCGTTCCCGCTGTCGAGCCTCGGCGGTTGCTCGACCGCGTCCGCGACAAGATCCGCCTTCGGCACTACAGCATCCGCACCGAGCAGGCTTATCTCGACTGGATTAAACGCTTCATCGTATTCCACGGCAAGCGGCACCCGGACGCGCTCGGCGGAGGCGGAGGTGGAGGCGTTTCTCACGCATCTTGCGGTCGAGCGGCAACGTCGCGGCGGCCACGCAGAATCAGGCCAAGAGCGCGATCCTGTTCCTGTATCGCGAGGTGCTCGACGGGAGCTGCCGTGGCTCGATCACGTCGAGCGCGGCGCAGCGCCCGCGCGCCTGCCGGTCGTCCTTACGCGTGAGGAGGTCGCGCGGTGCTGATCGCGGCTGCCGGGCGTGCACGGCTGATCGGCCGGCTCCTCTACGGCGCGGGCCTGCGGATCATGGAAGGGTGCGCGCTGCGCGTGAAGGACGTCGACTTCGGCCGGCGCGAAATCCTGGTCCGCGATGGCAAGGGATTCAAGGATCGCGTGACGATGCTGCCCGAGGCGCCGTGCGCCCGCTGCGCGCGCACTCGGCGTCGTGCGAGGAGCAGCACGAGCGCGACCTCGCCGATGGATTCGGCGACGGTGTGGCTCCCGCATGCGCTCGCGCGCAAGTATCCGGCGCGCGTCGCGCGACTGGGGCTGGCAGTACGTGTTTCCCGCGGAGCGCCGTTCGCCCGATCCGCGGACGGGCGTCGTCCGCCGCCATCACGTGAGCGACCAGGCGTTCCAGCGCGCGATGCGGCAGGCGGTTCGCGACGCGGGCATCGCGAAGCCGGCGACGCCGCACACGCTGCGGCATTCGTTCGCGACGCACCTGCTCGAAGCGGGCTACGACATCCGGACGGTGCAGGAGCTTCTGGGGCACGCGGACGTCAGCACGACGATGATCTACACGCACGTGCTGAACCGCGGCGGCCGCGCGGTGCAAAGTCCGCTGGACGGACTCTCGCCGATCGGCGCTGCGCATAGCGCGAAGCGCCGAAGCGACCGCGGCTGACCGGAAGCGTCGGGACGACGTCCTTCGACCGCATACTGTCCGCGACGACGCGGTCCCGTGGGACGCCGTGTTGCTACGCCTTGGGAGGCTCCTCGGGCGGCGCTGCCGTTTCTTCGGCCGGTGGCGAGCGCGTTGCGCTCCTGCCGGCGCTTCAATTTCTCTTCCTTCTTGCGTTTTTTTTCCAGCTCCTTCTGCCGCTTCTGGAATTCGAAATTCGGTTTGGCCAACGGTGCGCTCCTCGGCGTGGATGATCGGGCGGTCTCCGCGGATCCGGCGGTCGGCAGGCGGACCGCCTTTCGTGGAATGCGGCAAACTCGGCTGATAATACCGCGTTGCCGCGACGCCGCCCATGCGCATGCCCTTTTCGCACCGTTTCACGCTGGCTGTCGTGGCACTGGCGCTCGCCGGCTGCGGCAGCGCGCCGAAGCCGCCGCCCGCCGCGTCGACCCCGGTATTCGGAGGCTCCGCAAAGCCCGGTTACTACAAGGACGACGGGCCGGGCGAGAGCACGCCAGCCGATCTCGACGCGATTCCCGACGCCGTGCCCCGGCTCGAGCCGTTGCACCGCTTCGCCAACCGGCCGTACACGGTGTTCGGCCGCGAATACGTGCCGGCGACCGCGCTCCGGCCGTACAAGGAGCGCGGCATCGCGTCGTGGTACGGCCGCAAGTTCCACGGCCAGAAGACGTCGATCGGCGAGACCTACGACATGTACGCGATGACGCGCCGCGCATCCGACGCTGCCGCTGCCGTCGTACGCGCGCGTCACCAACGTGGCAACGGGCAGGAGCGTGATCGTGCGCGTCAACGACCGCGGGCCGTTCCTGCACGATCGGCTGATCGACCTCTCGTACGCGGCGGCGCATCGGCTCGGCATCGCGCAGAAGGGCAGCGGCGAGGTCGAGGTCGAGGCGATCATCCCCGGCGAAGCGGTGCTCGTCGCGTCCGCGCCGCTGCCGCCGGTGGCCGCGGCGCCCCGCGGCCGCGGCGCCGCCGGAGCTTCCGCCGGCGCGAGGACCGGGGCGACGGTGCCGGTCGCGCGCGCCGACGGCGGGTTCGCGGTGCAGCTCGGCGCGTTCGCAAACTTCGCCAACGCGCAGAACTTCGTCGGCCGGATCGCGAACCAACTCGCGCCGGTGGGGGTCGAAGCGAAAGTTCGCCAGGTCAACGGGCTGTTTCGCGTGTTCGTGGGCCCGTATCCGACGCGCGACGAAGCGAAGCGCACGGCGGATCGGCTCCGCGAGGCGCTCGGGCCTGCCCTCGACGATCGCGGTGCACGAGTGATGATCGCGCGGGCGGGTGACGCCCCTTTCGCCTCGGCGCCTTTCCCGCCCGGTCACGGCGAGGAGTGAGGGGAATCGCGGGCTGCGCCGGCGATTGCAGGGGGCTCGGCAGACCGGAACGAGCATCGCGTTCGTTATAATCGGACGGAAGACATACTCGAACGTCGCCGGACGGCGACAGGCTCAATCCTCTCGCTGCCGCACATTCCCCGATAGCCGCCCACTTCCGAGGCCCGATTTGCACCGCTTCGCTTCGTCGTCCTGTCCTTCGTTTGTCTAGCAGTCTTCGCGGTCGCGCCGGCGCGCGCGCAGCTCACCATCGAGATCGTCGGCGGCGCCGGCACGGCGATCCCGATCGCCATCGTCGCCGTTCGAGAACGAAAGCAACTGGCCGCTCGGCATCACCGGCATCGTCGGCGCCGACCTCACACGGAGCGGCCTCTTCCGGCTGGTCGACGACGCCGGGATCGCGCCGCGGCCGATCCGCGCCGAGGACGTGCAGTGCGGCCGACTTCCGCGCGCGCGGCGCCGACGCGGTCGTCGTCGGCTCGATGCGCCCGCTGGGCGACGGCCGCGTCGAAGTGCGCTTCGCGCTGGTCGACGTCGTGCAAGCAGGTCCAGCTCGCCGGCGATGACCTACGTCGTCACGCCGCAGCAGTTCCGCGCGACCGCGCACAAGATCGCCGACGTCATCTACGAAAAGCTGACCGGCGACGTCGGCGTGTTCTCGACGCGCATCGCCTACATCACCAAGCAGGGCTCGCGCTTCCAGCTGATCGTCGCCGACGCCGACGGCGGCAATCCGCAGGCGGTCGTCGCCTCGAACGAGCCGCTGCTCTCGCCGCGTGGTCGCCCGACGGCACGCGGCTCGCCTACGTCTCGCTGGAGAACAAGAAGCCGGTCGTCTACGTGCAGTCGCTCGCGACCGGCGCGCGGCGCGTCGTCGCGAATTTCCGCGGCAGCAACAGCGCGCCGGCGTGGTCGCCGGACGGGCGCCGGCTGGCCGTCACGCTCACCAAGGACGGCGGCTCGCAGCTCTACCTGATCAACGCCGACGGCAGCGGCGTGACGCGGCTGCTGACTTCGCCCGGGCATCGACACCGAGGCGTCGTTCACGCCGGACGGGAAGTCGATGCTCTTCACGTCCGATCGCGGCGGCACGCCGCAGATCTACCGGCTCAATCTCGCGACCGGCGCCGTCGAGCGGATGACCTTCGAAGGCAACTACAACGTCTCGCCGCGCCCGACGCCCGACGGCAAGGGCTTCGTGTTCGTGCGCCGCGACGGCGGCCGCTTCATGATCGCGATCCAGGATTACGCGACGCGGCAGGTGCAGGTGCTGACGTCGGGTCCGCTCGACGAAAGCCCCAGCATCGCGCCGAATTCCAAGCTGATCATCTACGCGGCGCAGCAGGGAGGGCGTGGTATATTGGCCGGCGTGTCCTCCGACGGTCGCGTCAAGCAGCGGCTCGTCTCGCCCGCTGCCGACGTGCGCGAGCCCGCCTGGGGCCCGCTCCCGCGTTGATCACGCCGCGAGTCGCCACCGGCCTCAACCGTCATCCACCCGAGGAGACACAAACATGCGCAAATGGATCATCGCGGCATTCGCCATCGTGGCGCTCGCCGGCTGCGCCAAGGACACGCAGAGTCCCGCGCCCGTCGAGGAGCATGCCGCCGACTGCCGGCGACCACGCCGGGCGCGACGACCACCGGCGCGCCGAGCACCGGCGTGGCCGGGACCGGCGGCTCGCAGCCCGCACAAGGATCCGAACAACATCCTGTCGAAGCGCAGCGTCTATTTCGACTTCGACAGTTCGCGATCAAGGACGAGTACCGGCCGCTCGATCGAGGCGCACGCGCAAGTACCTGCAGGCGAACCGCTCGCGCACGGATGACGCTGCAGGGCAACACCGACGAGCGCGGCACGCGCGAATACAACATCGCGCTCGGGCAGCGGCGCGCCGACGCGGTGAAGCAGCTGATGGTGCTGCTCGGCGCGCAGCGAAGCCCAGATCGAGACGGTGAGCTTCGGCAAGGAAAAGCCGCGCCGCGAAGGTCACGACGAGGCGGCGTGGGCCGAGAATCGCCGCGTCGACATCGTCACGCCGGCGAGTGAGCGAGCGGGCGAGCGCGTGCGAGCAAGGCCCGAGGGCGCGTCGCCATCGCGAGCGCGGCGAGAGTGCGTCGCGACCGTGGCCTGCGGAGGCCGCGGCGTGAGCGCCGCCGTTCCGCTGCGCACGCGCGTCGCTCGCGCTGTGGCGCTCGTCGCGCTCCGGCGCGCGCGCACTGTTCGACGACGACGAGGCGCGCAAGCGCATCGACGCGACGAACCAGCGCCTCGCCCAGGTCCAGCGGCAGCTCGAGGACCGCATCGCCGCGCTCGAGACGCAGCTGAAGAGCCAGGGCCTGGTCGAGCTCTTCAACCAGGTCGAGCAGCTCAAGTCCGACATCGCGCGGCTGCGCGGCCAGATCGAGGTGCTGACCTACGAGCAGGAGCAGCCGCAGAAGCGCCAGCGCGATCTCTACGTCGACCTCGACTCGCGGCTGCGCAAGCTCGAGGGCGGTCCCGGCGGCGCGGCGGGTCCCGCCCGCGGCAGGCGCGTGCCGGCGCGGTGCGGCCGGCGCCCCGGCGCCAGGCGTTGCGCCGCGTCAATCCGGCGGGTGCCGGTCGCGCCGCGCGCTCGGGCCGCCTCCGCGCGGCGGCGCCGAGCAGCGCGCCTACGACGCGGCGCTCGATCAGTTCAAGGCCGGCAGCTACGCGCCGCGATCGCGAGCTTCGCGGCGTTCGTCAAGACGTATCCGAAGAGCCCGCTCGCGCCGTCGGCGCAGTACTGGATCGGCAACGCGCAGTTCGCGCAGCAGCGACTATCCGCGCGGCGATCGCCTCGCAGCGGCAGCTGATCGCGGCGTATCCCGGACAGCCCGAAGGTGCCCGATGCGCTGCTCAACATCGCGACCGGCCAGTTCGAGCTCGGCGACGGCGCCGGCGTCGCGCCGCACGCTCGAGGAGCTGATCGCGAAGTATCCGCAGTCCGAGGCCGCGGCGAAGGCGCGGCAGCGGCTCGCGTCCGCTGAGCGGCGCGCGCGTCGAGGCGCGGCTCCGCGCCGCTCGGCATGCCGCCATCGAGCCGCGACATTGCGGCCTCGCGCGCGTCTCCGCAGCGTCCATCGATCAGCGCCAGTGCCGTTTTGCCGAGCGTCTCGTCGCGTGGCAGCGACGCACGGCCGCCACGACCTGCCGTGGCAGCGCACGCGCGACCCCTACCGCGATCTGGCTGTCCGAGATCATGCTGCAGCAGACGCAGGTCGCGACGGTCGATCCCGTATCTACGAGCGCTTCGTCGCGAGCTTTCCCGACGTGCGCGCGCTCGCCGCGGCGCCGCTCGACCGCGTGCTCGAGCACTGGAGCGGGCTCGGCTACTACCGCCGCGCGCATCATCTGCACGCGGCGGCGAAGGCGATCGTCGACGAGCACGGCGGCGAGTTTCCGCGCGACGCGGCGACGATCGCGACGCTGCCCGGCATCGGCCGCTCGACCGCGGCGGCGATCGCGGCGTTCGCGTTCGGCGCGCGCGCCGCGATCCTCGACGGCAACGTCAAGCGCGTGCTCGCGCGCCATCGCGGCGTCGAGGGCTTTCCGGGGTCGCCGCAAGTGGAGCGCGACGCTGTGGCGAATCGCCGAGTCGCTGCTGCCCGCACGCGGCATCGAGACCTATACGCAGGCGCTGATGGACCTCGGCGCGACGGTGTGCACGCGAGCGCGCCGCGCTGCGGCGAATGTCCCGTCGCGGCGGATTGCGTCGCGCGCCGCGAGCGATCGCGTCGCGCAGTTGCCGTCGCCGCGCCGCGCGAAGCGCGTGCTCCCGCAGCGCGCGGTGCGCGTGCTGGTCGTCGAGCGCGCCGGCGCGATCCTGTTCGAGAAGCGCCCGCCGACCGGCATCTGGGGCGGCCTGTGGAGCCTGCCCGAGGTCGACGTCGACGCCGACGTCGCCGCGCATTGCCGCGCGCGCTTTGCCGCCGAGCGTGATCGCGGGCGAAGCGCTGCCGCCGATCGAGCACGCCTTCACGCATTTCCGGCTGACGATCCATCCGCAGCGCGTTGCCGTGCGCGCGTGGCCGAGGCGCGCCGAAGCGCCGGGCCTCCTCTGGCTCACGCGCGCGGATGCGGGCGCGGCCGCGCTGCCGGCGCCGATCCGCATGCTCATCCGGTCGCTGGGATAGCCCGCATCTATCGCGCGGGCGGATGCCAATCGCGCAGATCCGGCGGCAACAGTCGCTCGTGATCCGCGTAAGCCGCGCGGAACGCCGCGAGCTCCTTCGCGGCGTCTTCGGGCTTGCCCTCGTCGCGCAGCCTGCGGATCAGCGCGATCCATTCCGTGACGGGCAGCGTGGGGTGTTGCTTCGCGTGCAGCTCGGAGCGCGCAGCGGCATTTTGCGCCGCCGGGGACGTTGTGAGCTGCGCGTCACTCGATGCGCCGCGGGTCGATGCGCGACGCTCCGCGGGGCTCGACGGCGCCGCTTGCGCGGGGGATGCCGTCACGGCGCCGCTGCCGGCCGAAGGCGGCGGTGTCGCCGCAAGGCGGTCCTGCGGCGTGGCGCCGCCAAGCGCTTTCGCGCGCGGCGCGGGTGCCGACGTGGCCGGTGCGCCCGCGCTCTCGCGCGTTTGTGCGTCCGCAGGAACCGCGGGCGCAGGCGTTCCGGCGAGCTCACCCGAGAGAACGCCGGCGCCCGTCGCGCGCTCGGTCTTCGACGGTGCGGGCGTGGAGGGCGCTGCTTCCTTCGCGTCGCGCTTTGCCGCGTCCGCGGGGAACGGCTCGGCGGACGGTGCGGGAACGCTGGCGTCCGCTCGCGACGTCTTCTTCTCGGCCGCGCTCGACGGTTTCTCGGGCGACGCGCTCGCCGCCGGCGGGGGCTCGGCGGCAAACGTCGACGGCTCGGGCGTCCGTTCGGTCCTCGCGATCGGCCCCGCCGCATCCTTTCTCGGCGCCGAGGGGGTCGGTGCGCGCGGCATTGCCGAAGATTGCGCCCGTTCGCGCGCTTGCTCGCCGTCCGCGCTCGGCAGCTCCTCGCGCGCGGCTTCGGCCCGGCGCCGCGCCTGTTCGGGAACGACCGGAATGTCGGACACGACGCCTTTGTCGGTGGCGGGCGCGCCGACGCGATCCGGTGCGGCGAGCTGCAGGAGCCCGATTGCGACGGCGCCGATCGTCGCCGCGGCGGCGAGCGGCCACCACCACCGTTGGGGGCGCAGAGCGCTCGCGATATGCGGGGCCGCGGCGTCGACGGGCCGCGGGCCGGCGTGCGCCTCGCGACGCGCCGCGGCGCGAATCGCATCGTCGAGCGCCGCGGGCGGCTCTTCGCGCGAGTGCGCGCGCCACGCTGCGTCGAAGCGCGGGTCGCGCAGGTCCTTCGCGTCGTCGGGGCCGCGCGTCGTCACTGCAGATCTCCCAGGGTGTCGCGGAGCTTCACGAGCGCATAGCGGATGCGACTCTTCACGGTCTCGACGCCGGCCCCCGTGAGCGCTGCGATTTCGGACAGCTCGAGTCCGCCCTCCTGATGCAGCAGGAAGGCTTCGCGCTGCGCGGACGGCAGCGACGCGAGCGCAGCGGCGAGCCGTGCGCCGATTTCGCGCGCGCCTGCGCGAACCTCGGGCTCGTCGGCGCGGGCACCCGGAATCGCATTGATCGGATCGTCGTCGCCGTCACCCGCGGCATCGGCGGTCACGAGCTCGACGTGTCCGTTCGCGCGCCAGTGATCGACGAGGCGGTTGTGCGCGATCCGGTAGAGCCAGGTCGTGAACTTCGCGGTCGGGGCGTACGTCGCGCGAACGCGGATCACGCTCATCCAGACGTCCTGGAACAGCTCGTCGGCCAGCCCCGCGTTTCCGCACTGGCGGACGAGGTAGCGGTAGACGCCGCCTTTGTGTCGCGCATACAGCGCGTCGAACGCGGCGGCGTCGCCCGCGGCGTAGGCGAGCATCAGGGCTTCGTCGCCGTCTGCGGCGCCGTCGGCAAATGCGAGCGCGGGCATCGCCCGCGAGTATGCGAGGCGTCCGAGGGCGACGCAACGGCGCAAGCACCGGCGCGGAAGGCGCGGCCCCCCGCTGATTCCGTTCGCCCCGCCATTTCACCGCGGCGGCGGATCCGCGACGAACCTCGTGCCACGCGGGAAACGGATTCGGGATGCCGGAGATGACTGGCGGCGGCAGGATGCCCATCGCGACGAGGTTCTCGCGCCGGTCGTAATGGATCGCGATCGTTTCGTTCGGCGTCGGGCGTTCGCGTTCGAAGCGCACCATCTGCACGGGCGAATTCTCGGTGCGCCCATGGCCGGTGCCGAGCTTCGCCATCGGCGCAGGCACCGGGATCGGCGCGGCCGCGCCGAGCGCGGATTGTGCGGCTTCGTTGCGCGGTGCCGGCGCTTCGGCGCTCTTGCGGCTGTCCTGCTCGTCGGGTGCGGGCGCGCCGGCGGCCGATGCTTCCGCGGACGCATCGCGACGACTTTCCGGCGCGATTCTGCCGGTGCGATCCTTCCACGCGATCGGCTGCGGCCGTTCGCGGAACACGGCGACGCCGATGACGCCGACGTTTTCGGGGCGGCCGGTGCGCGTGGCGTAGGCGTCGGGCAACTCGGTGAAATAGAACGCGGCGGTACGGGTGAGGCTCTTGCGCCAGCCCTGGATGTCGGCGCACTCGTACGCGTTCAACACATACCCCGACTGCGCCGGCGATGCGGTGTCGCCGGAGATCACGTTGACGCCGTCGACGCTCATCACCGCGAGGACGCGGCCGGCGGTCGAGTTGCAGTAGCGGATCGAATACTCCTGGCCGGGCGCGCCGACGACCCAATTGCGCCCGCCCTGGTTGTAGACCGGCAGCGGCTGCCCGTCGCCGCGAGTGACGATTTCGAGATTGCCGAGGCGGCCGACCGCCGCGACGGGGCCGGCGGCCAGCGCGAGCGTCGCGAATACCGCCAACACTGAGAATGTAAGCGCCCACTTTCTTGTGTTCGACCGCGTGACGGACCCTCGCCCGCGATTCCCGTCGTCTTTCCTTCTCATGTCGCCCTCCTCGATTGGCCCTGCGGCGCGATCGCCGCTCTTGCCTGTCCTTGTTAACGGCGAGGCGGGCCCAAACGGTTCAACGAGCCTGTCGAGGTTGCTCTCACGTATGCGTTGCAAGGCCAAGAAAGCGACGGAGCGAGCCCGACAAGCTCCCAAGCTGCCCTGGATCAAGTCGGGACGCTCCCGAGAGGAGCTACCCTTCTGGCGGATGGGTGAGGCGGCCCCGGCATGCAATAATTTTTGGATGTCCGACATCGAAAACCTTCCGACGCTCGTCACCGCGCTCGCGTTCGCCCTCGCCGTCGTCTTCGGCGCGGTCGCGCAGCGCGTGAATTTCTGCACGATGGGCGCGATCTCCGACGCGGCGAATTTCGGCGACTGGCGCCGGATGCGCATGTGGGTGCTCGCCATCGCCGTTGCGATCGCCGGCGCCGCGGCGCTGCAGGCGCTCGGGCTGATCGACATCGGCAAGTCGCTCTACACGGGCAGCAGGATCGCGTGGCTGTCGATGATCGTCGGCGGCTTCCTGTTCGGATTCGGCATGACGCTCGCCTCCGGCTGCGGCAGCAAGACGTTGATCCGCATCGGCGGCGGCAATCTCAAGTCGCTGATCGTCCTGGTCTTCCTCGGCATTTCCGCCTACATGACGCTCAAAGGCGTGTTCGCCGTGTGGCGGACAGCGGCGCTCGACGGCGTGCGCATCGACGTCGGCGCGCCGAGCTCCGACCTGCCGTCGGTGCTGGCGGCGTGGGGCTTGCCCGCAGCGATGAAGGCGTGGCTTCCCTACGCGGTGGCGGCCGGGATCGCCGCTTGGGTGTTCGCGAACCGCGAGTTTCGCGCGACGCGCGAGATGATCGTCGGCGGCCTCGTCATCGGCGCGGTCATCGTCGCCGGCTGGTACGTGTCCGGCCACCTGGGCTTCCTCGCCGAGGACCCGAAGACGCTCGAGGAGAGATTCGTCGCGACCAACTCGGGGCGGATGGAATCGTTCAGCTTCGTCGCGCCCGTCGCGTATCTGCTCGAGCTCCTCGTTTACTGGACCGATGCCTCGCGCGTGCTGACCTTCGGCATCGCCGCCGTGCTGGGCATGATCGTCGGCTCGGCGGCGATGGCGCTCGCGATGAAGACGTTCCGGTGGGAAGGTTTCGCGACGACCGAGGATCTGGTCAACCATGTCGCCGGCGGCATCCTGATGGGGTTCGGCGGCGTGACCGCGCTCGGCTGCACGATCGGGCAGGGACTCTCCGGGGTCTCGACGCTCGCGCTGGGCTCGTTTCTTGCGTTCCTTTCGATCGTCGCGGGATGCGTTGCGGCGTTGAAGTACCAGATGTGGCGACTGGAACGGGCGGACGCCTCCGACGGCTTGGTGGGCGAAGGGTCAACGGAGGCTCGTCAAGGGACGTTATAAGCCGATGATTGTTTTCGACCTCGCGTGCACGCACGGCCACCGTTTCGAGGGCTGGTTCGCCTCGGCGGACGACTTCGCGTCCCAAGCGAAGGATGCGCTGGTCCGCTGCCCGGTATGCGACGACGCCGGCGTAGTGCGCGTGCCGTCGTCGAAGGTTCGCGTCGGACGCGGCGACGCGCGTGCAGGGACGTCAGCATCGACGCCGGATGCTGCATCAGCACCGGCGAGCTCCGCCGCGATTGAAGCCGTTGCCGGCATTCCCGCGGAGGTATTGGCGAAGTTGCGCGCCGTGATTCGCAACACCGAAAACGTCGGCCGTCGCTTTCCGGAGGAAGCCCGCAAGATCCATTACGAGGAAGCGCCGGCCCGCCCGATCCGCGGACAGGCCTCGAAGGAAGAATCCGAAGCGCTGGCGGAGGAAGGCATCGACTTCTCGCCGTTGCCCGATTTCCTCACGCGCGAAGTGCACTGAGTGAGGCGGCGCGCGGATTCCTCGCTCGAGCGGAGGACGCATCCACTGCCGCTCGTCGGCTGCGGTCGCTACCTTGTTTCGGTCCGGAGCATCGGTTGAGGCGAGAGCCCGCCGTCGGCTATAATTCAACGTTTTTCGGCGGGCCGTTAGCTCAGCTTGGTAGAGCAGCGGACTTTTAATCCGTTGGTCGCTGGTTCGAATCCAGCACGGCCTACCAGGTCCCTGCTTCGACCGTCGCGCATCGCCCTTTGCACCGCATCGCAACTCCTGTTTCGGGTCGTTAGCTCAGCTGGTAGAGCAGCGGACTCTTAATCCGTTGGTCGTAGGTTCGATCCCTACACGGCCTACCAAACGCAGCCCCGCGCGCAATCGCGGGGCTGCGTCCTTTCGGGACTCTGTGCGGCCTTTTCACCGCGCCGCGAATTGCGGCAAAATGATCGCCGGCGGGCCGTTAGCTCAGCTGGTAGAGCAGCGGACTCTTAATCCGTTGGTCGTAGGTTCGATCCCTACACGGCCTACCAATGTCCTCTCGGTCGCTCCTTCGCGGCGAACCTTTCGTCCCAGGGCGGAGATCGAGCGGCCTGCTAGACTCGCGGCGCCTGCGCCGTCTTCGCCGCAATGACCCCCGCCCGCTCCGTCCTCACGCTCTCGTGCGCCGACCGCCGCGGCAGTTTGTTCGACGGCCACGGCTGCACCCGCTTCGAAAAGCGCACTTCAGTGACTTCGATACGGGCCGTTTCATGATTCGCGTCGCGCTTCGCTGACTGGCCGATCTCGCCGCTTCGTCCTTTCCGACCGCGACGATGCCGCTCCCGCCAGCCAAGCCGGCCGCCACCGCGTTCCCGCCGCTGTGGTTCGTGCTCGCCCTCCCGGCGATCGCCGCCTTCGCGCTGTATGTGCCGACGCTCGCGGCCGGTTTCCTGAGCGACGACTACAGCCAGCTTCACGCCTTCGACGGCTGCGGCGCGCGTGGAATCGTGGCGTGCATCGCGCACCTGTTCGCTTCCGGCATGTCGGCGCCAAGCTACCAGTATCGGCCGCTCGTCATGGCGTCGTTCGCCCTGAATGCAACGCTCGGCTCCGACCCGTTCTTCTGGCATCTCGTGAACGTCGCGGTGCATGCAGCCAATGCCGGGCTGGTCGCGCTCTTTGCGCTGCAGCTCGCCGGCCGGGACACGATCCACGCGCGCTACGCGGCGCTTGCCGCCGGATGGCTGTTCGCGTGGTTCGCGCCGGGGATCGAAGCGGTGGCGTGGGTCGCGGCGCGCTTCGACGACGCGGCATTGCTCTTCATGCTGATCGCTGCGAGCGCGTTCGTTGCGAGTCGCCGCTGGAATGACGGCTTCGGCTCTCTCAGCCTGGCGGCGACGATCCTCGCGTTCCTCTGCAAGGAGTCGGCCGTGATCGGCGTCGTGCTGATCGTCGCGCTCGCGTGGTGGAAGCAGCCAAGCGGAGCTCCGCTGGTGCGCAATGCACTGCGCGCGCCCGTTGCGGCTGCGCCGTGGCTCCTTCTCGCCGCCGCGTATTTCGTTTGGCGCGCGGTGCTCTTCGGCGACGCCTTTCGCGTCTATGCGGGTGTTGCGCCGCTGCGAGCGCTGATCACCGGCGAATGGCTGCTCGCGTTGCCGGGCATCGTCGCGTGGTCGAGATCAGCGTTGCCCGAGACCGAAGCGCGCATCGTGTTCGCGTTCTCGGGGCTCGCGCTCGGCGGTTGCGCGATCGTCGCGGGCGTGCGCGAACGCATTGCCGCGCGCGCGCTCTGCGTCGTCGTCGTGACCGTGGCGATCAGCCTCGCGCTGGTGCTCGCGCAACTGCGCTGGCCTCCAAATGGCGAAGGCGGCCGCGTCCTCTACGCGATCGGCGCGATCGCGATGCCAGGCCTGACGCTGCCGCTCGCGGCTGCCGGGCGGCGGCTGCGCGTGCTGGCGTGGGCGTGCGCGAGCGTGCTGCTCGCGAGCGAATACCTGCTTGTGCACGAAGGCGTCGAGCGCTGGGTGCGGGCGGGTGACGATGCGCGCGCGCTCGCGATGGCATTGGCCGAGACCGCTGCGGAAGTGCCCGCGGACGGCTACGCATTCGTGGTGGTCCCGGATCATGTCGGCGCGATTCCGTTCGGGCGCAACGCGCAAGGCGGACTGATCCTGCCGCCCGTGCAGGAGCAGCCGCTGTCGTCGAAGCTGATCGTGCAAACGCGAGACGGGCTTGCGCAATGGCCGGACCTGTTCGGGCGCGACATCATCGGCCGTCTTCGGCACGATGCGCTCGCAAGCGTTGTCGCCAATCTGCTCGCGCCGAAAGTGCCGCCGCCGTACGCGCTTCCCGATCGCTACTTCTGCTGGAGCCCGCGCGCGGGCGCGCTTACCCGCCTGCCGCTCATCCACGAAGCGGGGCTCGCGAATTGGGACGCGGCCTGGGCGCGCGCGCTCGCGACTGCCAATTGCGGCGACTGACGGCGGGCGGACGCCCCCGTGCAGTCACCTCTCGCTAGCTGCGGGCGACGAGCCACGCCTTGAATTGCGCACCGTAGACGTTGGTCGCGAGGCCGGCGAGTACGAGCAGCGCCCCGACGGCCTGCAGCGGCGCGAGACTCTCGTCGAGGAACAACGCGCCACTCGCAAGGCCGGACACGGGAATAAGCAGCGCGAAGGGCGAAATCAGCGCCGTCGGGTAGCGATGCAGCAGAGCGTTCCACGAGCCGAAGCCGAACAGCGTCGCTCCATAGGCCATGACCGCCACGCAGGTCCACGCCTTGAGGCTCATCGACGCCACCGCGTGCAGGACGGCGGGACCGCCCTCGGCGAGGTAGGAAAGCGCGGCCAGCGGCAGCGGTGGCACGAGGCTCGACCAGACGACGAGCGCGAACATGTCGGGCGCGTGCTCGCCGGCGCCGCGCTTGGCGATGATGTTGCCGATCGCCCAGGCGAGCGCCGCCGCGATCACGAGCAGAAAACCCGTGAACGTTCCGCTTTCGCCGGCCAGCAGCTTCTGGGCCGCCAGCAGCGCGACGCCGGCAACGGCAATCGCCGCGCCGAACAGGTTGTGCCGCTGCACGCGATCGCCCTCAAGCGCGACCGCCAGCCCGATCGTGAAAAACACCTGCATCTGGATCACGAGCGACGACAGTCCGGCCGGCATGCCCAGCTTCATGCCGAGAAACAGAAGGCCGAACTGCAATACTCCGATGGCAACTCCATAGCCTACGGTGTAGCGCCACGGCATTGCCGGGCGGGGGACGAAGAAAGCGAGGGGAAGCGCTGCGAGCGTGAATCGCAGCGACGCGAGCGCAAACGGAGGCACCTCCGTCAGCGCGACTTTGATCGGGACGAACATGTAGCCCCACACCGCGACGACCGCGAACGTGAGGAGGAGGTCGCGCGGGGAGAGTCGGGTCTTCACGCCCGGCGCGCAATGCCGGGCGCGTTTGCACCGCTGCCGTTGCGTGCGAGAGCTTCACCGCGATCGACGGACGGCCGCGCGCACCCGTCGGCCCATCGCATCACTTGGCCCTCTTCGCAAAGTCACCGGCGTAGACGAGCGCGAAAGCGTCGGGCTTCACGTACTTGCGGAGTGCCGCATTGACGTCCGCGGCGGTGAGTGCGGCAATCGCCGCATCGACCTTCCCGGCGAACGCGAATGTGCGGCCCAGATACGCCTGCTGGACGAGTGCGGACGCGAGGCTCGCGTCCTGCGTGCGCTGCAGCTGCCGCCGCTTGAGGACGCTGCTTTTCGCCACTTCGACCTCTGCGTCGGTGAAGCCGTTCGTGACCGCGCCCGACAGTTCCTCCGCGAGCGCCTTGGCGAGCCGCTCGCGGTTTTCCGGCGCGAAGATCGCCTCGATCATCAGCGGCGTATTCGGCTCGAAGCTCGACGGCTGGATCCAGGCATAGACGCCGTAGCTCAGGCCCTCCTTTTCGCGGATCCGCTTCCAGAGGCGCGAGCTGCCGGTGTCGCCGAGCACATAGCTCGCCACCGCCAAGGCCGGATAGTCCCCGGACTCGTCGTTGAGCGGCAGCGCGAGCTCGCCGAACAGCGCTGCATTGGCCTTGTCCGGCGTTTCGATCATCACGATCTTCGCCGGTTTGGCGACGAGTGGCTCAGGCACGCGAGTGAACGGGGCCGGGCTCTTCCATGAACCGAAAACCGTGTCGACCTCGCCTTTGACGGCGACCGGATCGAAATCGCCGACGATCGCGAGCTCGGCTTGCGCGCCGCCGGTGAATCGCTCGTAAAAGCGCCTTCACGTCGTCGATGGTCGTCGTGCCGATCATCTTGATCTCTTCGTCCAGCGTTGGCTCGTAGCGGACGTCGCCGACCGGATACGGATTGCCGAGCCGCTCGAGCGCGCGCTCGCCGACGCTCTCCGGATCCGCGCGCTTTTCCTCGAGCGCCGTGATGGTCTCGCGCTTCAGCGTGTCGAACTCCGCCGCAGGGAACGACGGCTCGCGCAGAATCTCGGCCAGGAGCGCGAGCGTGCCGGCGAGCTCTCGCTTCACCGTTTCGCCGCTGGCCGATGCGCTCGACTCGCCGCCCTCGATCGACAGCTTCGCCCGCAGCTGGTCGAGCGCGTCCTCGATTTGCTGCCGACTGTGCTTCAACGTGCCGCGTTGAAGCATCGACGCCATCAGCTCCCCGCGCGGCGGCGTGCCGAACAGCGATTTCTCGTCGCCCTGGTGCAACTGCAGCCGGAACTTGACCGTCTCGCCCCGCGTTTTCTTCGGGAGCAGCACGACTTTCATGGCGTTCGCGAGCGTAAAACGCTCCGCACGTGCGTCGAGGTTGGCGGGCGTGGCGTCGAACGCCTCACCTGCGGTGGCGGCTGGATCGCCCTTGTAGTCCTTGACCATCGCGGCGACGTCGACGGTGGGCGGCAACGGCGAGCGGTCAGGCTTCGCGTCCGGGATGAAGAGGCCGATCGTGCGATTCGCGGGCTTGAGATACGCCCCCGCGACGCGCTCGACGTCGGCGGCGGTCACCGTGCGCCAGCGGTCGCGCTGCAAAAAAAAGAGCCGCCAGTCGCCGGCGGCGATCGATTCGGAGAGCCGGACGCCGAGTCGTGTCGGATCGGCCAGCGTTTCGTCGAAATTGCGCAGGGCCTTCGCCCGGACCCGGTCGACCTCGGCGGCGGTGATCGGATGCTTGCCCACGCCTTCGAGCGTCGCGATCATCGTATCCTTGGCGGCATCGAGCGAATCGGTCATCGGCACCTGCGCGAAGAACGCGACGAAGCCGGGGTCGTGCAAGTCCGCCGCCCAGTTCTGCACCGCTGAGGCTTTCTTCGTTTCGACCAGCGCCTTGTAGAGCCGTCCTGCCGGCTCGACCGTCATCAGGTCGGCGAGCGCGTCGATCGCGACAAAATCCGGATGCGCGCCGGGCACGGTGTGGTACTCGATCCCGATCAACTGCGCGTCGCCGACCCGTCGCACGGTAACCGTGCGCTCGCCGTCCTGCACCGGCTCCTCGGTGTAGAGCCGCGGCAGCGTACGCGCCGGTTTGGGAATGGCGCCGAAGTACTTCGTGATCCAGCCCAGTGTCTTTTCGGGGTCGAACTTTCCGGCGACGACCAGCACCGCGTTGTCGGGCTGATAATACAAGTGGTAGAACGCCTGCAGGCGGCCGATGTCGACGCCCTCGACGTCGGAGCGAGCGCCGATCGTCTCCTTGCCGTAGCTGTGCCATTCGTAGGACGCCGCGATCATCCGCTGGAGCATGATCCGCCACGGGTCGTTCTCGCCGCGCTCCATCTCGTTCCGGACGACCGTCATTTCGGTGTCGAGCTCCTTCCGCGCGATCGCCGAATGGGCCATCCGTTCGGCTTCCATCGACAACGCCCACTCGAGATCGGCATCGGAGGCGTTGAAGGTCTCGTGATAATTGGTGCGGTCGTACCACGTCGAGCCGTTGAACTGCATCCCGCGCTTGTTCATCTGCTCCCAGAAGTTGCCGGACGTCGGAGTGCCCTTGAACGTCATGTGCTCGAGCAGGTGCGCCATCCCGGTCTCGCCGTAGTTTTCCTGCCGCGATCCGACGAGGTAGGTCACGTTGACCGTCGTCTTTGCGGCGCCCGCGTCGGGGAAGAGCAGCACCTTGAGGCCGTTGCCGAGCGTGTATTCGGTGATGCCTTCGACCGAGGCGCCCTGCGTGACGCCGGGCGGCAGCGCGGCGGCGGCGTTGAAGGCAAGCGCGGCGACGAGGCCGATGACCGGGGACCGGGCGAGGCGGGTCGTGGAGTGCATGGTGTGCGGATTCGGTGTTTGAGCGTTGCGGGGGGCGCAGTATAGCCGGGCGCCCTGGAGCCCTGATGGACAGCGGACCGCACGCGGGGTTCAGCGCCAGCGACGAAACGACGCCGGCGCCGACGGGCGGCCGCCTTTCGGCGCGCAGTTGCAGCGAGGCCGGGGCGTCGCCTAAGTTGACGTTTACGTAAACGTAATGTAAGGTGACAGGCCGGCCTCCGGAAAGCGGGGCGCGGGAGTAAGCTTCGAGTCCCGGTCCGATCCGGGGCGTGGTTCGTGAGGAGGAGCCCGCGATGAACGATTCGAGCCGCCCGCCGCTCGTCTACAAGCCCGCCAACAAGGTCCGCTTCGTCACGGCGGCGTCGCTGTTCGACGGCCACGACGCGTCGATCAACATCATGCGGCGGATTCTGCAGGCGAGCGGGTGCGAGGTGATCCACCTCGGGCACAACCGGTCGGTCGAGGAAATTGTCACCGCTGCGCTGCAGGAGGACGCGCACGGCATCGCGATCTCCTCGTACCAGGGCGGCCACGTCGAGTTCTTCAAATACATGCTCGACCTGCTGCGCGAGCGCGGCGGTGCCGAGATCAAGGTGTTCGGCGGCGGCGGCGGAGTGATTATTCCCGCCGAGATCGAGGCGCTGCACGAATACGGCGTCACGCGGATCTTCTCCCCGGAGGACGGGCAGCGGTTGGGCTTGCAGGGGATGATCAATGAAGTCATCGCGCCCTGCGATGTCGATCTCGCGAGGAACCTGCCCAAGGACCTGGGAGCGCTCAAGGCCGGCGACCGGCGTGTGCTTGCGCGCTCCATCACCGCCCTCGAAGCCGGAACCATGCCGCCGAAGCTGCACGAGGAATTGCTTCGCGCCGCGGCCGCGTCCAAGGCGCCGGTGCTCGGCATCACCGGCACGGGCGGCGCGGGCAAGTCCTCGCTGACCGACGAGCTGATCCGCCGCTTCCGACTCGATCACGGCGACAGGCTGAAGCTCGCGATCATCTCGATCGATCCCTCGCGGCGCAAGTCCGGCGGCGCGCTCCTGGGCGATCGCATCCGGATGAACGCGATCCAGCATCCCAACATCTACATGCGCTCGATGGCGACGCGGGAAGCGGGCACCGAAGTGAGCAAGGCGCTGCCCGACGCGATCGCCGCGTGCAAGGTCGCAGGCTACGAGCTCATCGTCGTCGAGACCTCCGGCATCGGCCAGGGTGATGCGGCGATCGTGCCGCTCGCGGACTGCACGCTCTACGTCATGACCCCCGAGTTCGGGGCAGCGAGCCAGCTCGAGAAGATCGACATGCTCGACTTCGCCGATTTCGTGTGCATCAACAAATTCGACCGCAAGGGCGCAGCCGATGCGCTGCGCGACGTGCGCAAGCAGTATCAGCGAAACCGCGAGCTGTTTTCGACGGCCCCGGACGAGATGCCGGTGTACGGCACGATTGCGGCGCGGTTCAACGACGACGGCGTCACCGCGCTGTATCAGGCGCTCGTCGCGCGCCTCGGAGAGCAGGGGCTGAAGTTGGGGCGCGGCAGGCTCCCCGCGGTCGCCGCCAAATACTCGACCGGCCAGAACGTCATCGTTCCGCCGTCGCGCGTGCGCTATCTCGCGGACATCGCCGAGACGGTGCGCGGCTATCACGCGTGGGCGAAGTCGCAGGCGAGGATCGCGCGCGAGCGGCAGCAACTGCGTGCGTCGCAGGCGATGCTCGCTGCAGGAGCGTCGTCCCCCCGCGCGCGCGGATCCGGCGACGTTGCAGCGGCGGAAAGCCCGCTGGATTCTCGCGCCCGCGTAAACGACGCCATTCCAGAAATCGATGCGCTGATCGCCGAGCGCGAAGCGAATCTCGACCCGCGCGCGAGAAAGCTCCTCGACATGTGGCCGAAGACCAGGGCTGCGTACACCGGCGACGAATACGTCGTGAAGATCCGCGGGAAAGAAATCCGGTCCGCGCTTACCACCCGCTCGCTCTCGGGCACGCCCGTGCCCAAAGTCGCACTGCCGAAGTTCGAGGACGACGGCGAGATCCTGCGCTGGCAGCTCGAAGAGAACGTTCCCGGCAGCTTCCCGTTCACCGCCGGCGTGTTCGCGTTCAAGCGCGAAAACGAGGATCCGACGCGGATGTTCGCCGGCGAGGGTGACGCGTTCCGCACCAACAAGCGTTTTCACATGCTGGCCGACGGCATGCCGGCCAAGCGGCTGTCGACGGCGTTCGACTCGGTCACGCTCTACGGCAACGACCCCGATCTCCGCCCCGACATCTACGGCAAGGTCGGCAACTCGGGGGTGTCGATCGCGACGCTCGACGACATGAAGGTGCTCTATTCGGGCTTCGACCTGACCGCGCCGAACAATTCGGTGTCGATGACGATCAACGGTCCCGCGCCGACGATCCTTGCGATGTTCATGAACACGGCGATCGACCAGCAGATCGACAGGTTCCGCGTCGACAACGGCCGCGAGCCCACCGACGACGAAGCGGAAAAGATCAGGGAGTGGACGCTCTCCACCGTGCGCGGGACCGTGCAGGCCGACATTCTGAAGGAAGACCAGGGCCAGAACACCTGCATCTTCTCGACCGAGTTCAGCCTCAAGGTGATGGGCGACATCCAGCAGTATTTCGTCCAGCACGACATCAAGAACTTCTACTCCGTGTCGATTTCGGGCTATCACATCGCCGAGGCGGGGGCCAACCCCATCAGCCAGCTCGCATTCACGCTGTCGAACGGCTTCACGTTCGTCGAAGCCTATCTCGCGCGCGGCATGCATATCGACGACTTCGCGCCGAACCTGTCGTTCTTCTTCAGCTACGGGATGGACCCCGAGTACGCGGTGATCGGCCGCGTGGCGCGCCGGATCTGGGCGGTGGCGATGCGCGAGCGCTACGGCGCCAACGAGCGCTCGCAGAAGCTCAAGTTCCACTCGCAGACGAGCGGGAGGAGCCTGCACGCGCAGGAGATCGCATTCAACGATATCCGAACCACGCTGCAGGCGCTGATCTCGACCTACGACAACACCAACAGCCTGCACACCAACGCCTACGACGAAGCGATCACCACGCCGACCGAGGATTCCGTGCGCCGCGCGATGGCGATCCAGCTCATCATCAACCGCGAATGGGGTTTGGGCAAGAACGAGAACCCGAACCAGGGCAGCTTCGTCATCGAGGAGCTGACCGATCTGGTCGAGGAGGCGGTGCTCAAGGAATTCGAGGCGATTTCGGAGCGCGGCGGCGTGCTGGGCGCGATGGAGACAGGTTATCAGCGCGGCAAGATCCAGGAGGAATCGCTCTACTACGAGCACAAGAAGCACGACGGCAGCTATCCGATCGTCGGCGTCAACACGTTCAGAAACCCGCACGGCGATCAGACGCCGAAGACGATCGAGCTGGCCCGCTCGACCGACGAAGAAAAGCGCTCGCAGCTAGACGCGCCTCGCCGATTTTCACGCGCGTCACGCGTCGGAGGCGCCGGCCGCGATCGAACGTCTGAAGCGCGTCGTGATCGAGAACGGCAACGTCTTCGCCGAGCTGATGAATACCGTGCGCGTCTGCTCGCTGGGGCAGATCACGAAGGCGCTTTTCGACGTGGGCGGAGAATACCGGCGGAGCATGTAGGCGGCCGGCCCGCCGCGTCTTCTGCGACTGTCGGTAAGCGCCTTCGTCGGACCAAGGGAAGGGCGGTGAGGGAGAGCGATCAGCGTGGACGCTAGACGTCGAACGTCGTACCTTCCAGCGCCGGTGTAACCCGATAGGCGCGCGGTGCCTCGCCGATCGCTTCCCGCATCAGGCGATCGAGGTCGGAGTCGGTGTGGCCCGGATCGTGGTGGAACGGCACGAGATGCTTCACTCCCGAGAGCGTCGCGAAGTCGAGCGTCTGCTTGAGCGAGCTGTGTCCCCAGCCGACATGGTCGAGGTACTCGTGCGTACCGTACTGGCTGTCGTGAATCAGCAGATCCGCGTCGGCGGCGAGTGCTCCGCCCGACGTCCACGCGCGTGGCAGCGAAGGAAATGCGAACGCGCCCAGCGCGGGCTCGTGGTCCGGCAGGTAAGTCACCACGCGGCCCTTCCGATCGGCGATGCGGTATCCCACCGTCGGCCCCGGATGGCAGACAAGCGCCGATGACACCCGGAATTCGCCGATGTCGACGTCGCTGCACGGAACTTCGTGAAGCGTGATTGCACACGGCAATTCGCGCAGGCTCACGGGGAAGAGCGGTGGCGACAGGTAGCGCATGAGCCGTTCGCGCAGACTGAGGCTGCTGCTTGCCGGCCCCCAGATGTGGACGTCGGCATCCGGGCGGTAGAGGGGGGCGAAGAACCCCAGCCCTTCGATGTGATCCATGTGCAGGTGCGTAAGCAGAAGATCGAGCCGGCGCACGCTCGCATCGATGGTCGCCCCGAACCGGCGAATACCGGTTCCCGCATCGAGGATCAGCGCCGTACCTTCGGCGCCGCACACGCTCACGCAGGACGTGTTGCCGCCGTAGCGTGCCGTCTCCGGCCCGGGCGTGGCGAGCGAGCCGCGCGTCCCCCACAGCGTGACCTTCATCAGATCTCCCAGAAGATGCTCATCGCTCCAAGGAGCGCATCCCGCTCGCCGATCAGAGGAAACGCGGTGACGCGCAGGTGCCGCCATTCGCCGTCCGGGCGGCGGATCCACATCGTCTGCGAAACCGGGTAGCGCGCGGCGAGCACCCGCATCATCGGCCGCTCTTCCGGCGGTATCGGGTTGCGGTCGTCGTCGATGGCGGCGAGGCGGGCGGTCCATTCCGCGGCGGGCATTTCGCCGGTTTCGTCGTAGCGCTGGTTGAAGATCGCTTCGGCCGGCTCGTTGTAATAGATGAGCGAGCCTTGGGTGTCGACGAGGAGGATGGGCGTGGCGACGCAGCTCGCGAGCTGCCGCGCCAGAATCATCTGAATGGATTTGGAGGCCGACATCGTTTCACCCCCTTCACCCGACGCTGCCGACGTGCCGAAGCCGTGCAGCATACACCTTGGAGAATCGCGTGGATCGTGGCGCGGCCATGCGAAGAGATGGGCGACGGGGTCGGGCTCGCGCGATTTGACGGCGCGGCGGGCCTACGAGACGATGGCGCCAAGATTGATCCGGCGAGCGACATGGAAACGTCCCCCCACGGCTGGAAAATTTTCGATGCACAGAGACCGATTCTCATCTACGAGTATTCGTTCGGACCGGGCACGGCGAATGCGCTCGCCGTCGGCGGACGCGACGGCCTCGTGGTCGTGAGCCCGCCATGTCGTGTCGCTCCGGGAGTCCTTGGCGATCTCGCGCAGTACGGCGCCGTTCGCGCACTGGTCGCGTCGAACGCATTCCACTACCTGGGTCTTCCCGAGTGGAAGGCGCGGTTTGCGGATGCTGCGATCTTCGCGCCCGCACAGTCGATCGCGCGCGTGGAGAAGCATTCGAAGCTCACGGGCATCCGGCCGCTCGCCGAAATGGCGCGGATCGCCGGCCCGCGCCTCGAGCTCGTCGACATGCCGCACTACAAGACCGGCGAAGCGCTCGTGCGAATCACGACCGACCGCGCGCTCGTCTGGTACGTCACCGACGTCATCATGAACATGCCGGTGCTGCCGAAACATCCCATCGTCAGGCTCATGTTCGGATTGAGCGGCAGCGGCCCCGGCCTCAAGTTCAACAATGTCGCGCCGCTGTTCATGATGGAGGACAAGGCGGCAGTGCGGCGGTGGATCGCCGATGAATTCCGGAAAGCGCCCCCCGATTATCTGATCGCGACGCATGGCGACGTGGTCGACTTCGCGGCGAATCCCGACGCGAAACGCTCGTTGTTCGGGTCGAGCTGACACCATCCAGCGCGATTCATCGAGCCATCGGACCCCCGTTGGCTGTCGAGCCGCACGAATCACCGGAAACAGGACAGGTCCGCTTCGGCGCCCCTGGATCTCGCGCACCGAGCTCTTGGCGCCCGCGGCTGACGTACGCGCGCAGGCGGAGCCGATCCGCGCTCGTCGACACGTGTAGACGACATCGTGGACGACAGACGCAGCGCGACTACCGCCAGCGAGCCGTGACTTGCGCCGTACTTGGTTGACATTGCGCGAGGAGCCGCTTTAGGCTGCGAAGCCCGCCCGGGGGAGGTGAATTGCTCGGGCACACATACGGACGCTCGCAAAGGACTTCGAAATGAAACAGGGACGCCG
This sequence comes from uncultured beta proteobacterium, assembly GCA_963733985.1. Classification (GTDB taxonomy): domain Bacteria; phylum Pseudomonadota; class Gammaproteobacteria; order Burkholderiales; family Casimicrobiaceae; genus CAIWHR01. Next base: position 25,956 of record CAVTFF010000012.1, read on the forward strand.
CTCGCTCCTCCTGCTCGCGATCATCAGCGCCGCGCTGGTGGTGTCCTGCAACAAGTCCGAAGCCCCGCCTCCGCCGAAGGTCGAGGCGCCCAAGCCCGCCGCTCCCGCGGTCGACGAGAAGACGAAACGGCTCGCCGCTGAAGTCTACGTCTACGCCTATCCGATCGTGCTGATGGACCTCACGCGCCACGTGCAGACGGCCAAGGTCCCGACCAACACGCTCGCGCACAAGCGCAGCGTTCCCGACGCCACGACCACGGACGTCGCCTACCCGAACGCGGATTTTCTGTACTCGCAGGCCTGGCTCGACCTGTCGAAAGGGCCCGTCATCCTCTCGGTGCCCGACACGAAGGGACGCTATTACCTGATCGCCATGCTGGATGCGTGGACCAACGTGGCGGCCTCGCTGGGCAAGCGTACGACGGGCACCGAGAAAATCGAATTCGCGATCGTCGGCCCGAAGTGGAAAGGCACGCTGCCCGGCGGCGTATCGGAAGTCAAGTCGCCGACCGACATGGCGTGGTTGTTCGGCCGCATCGAAATCAGTGGCAAGGCGGACGTCGCCGCAGCCGCCAAGATTCAGGATCAGTACAAGCTGCGGCCGCTTTCTGCTCCGGGCAAGGGCGGGGCCAAGACGGGGGAGACGCCTCCCGGTGCAGATTCGAAGTCCGACCCTCGCGAACAGATCGCGAGAATGGACGCGGCGAAGTTCTTCACGCATTTCGCCATGCTGCTCCCCGCCGATCCGCCGGCGAAAGAAGACGCACCGATGGTGGAGAAGATGAAGGCGCTCGGAATCGTCGCCGGGCAGCCGTTCGATCCCGCAAAGCTCGATCCTTTATCCGCGAAGGGCGTCGAGGAGGGCGCCAAGTCCGCCCTCGAGGCCATCGAGACCGCGGCAAAACGTCCGGGCGCCGGCGCCGACATCCGCAACGGCTGGATGGTCGAGCGCGACCTCGGTCGGTGGGGCACCGATTACGGCAAGCGCGCGCTCAATGCGTGGAAAGGTCTCGGTGCCAACGCGCCGGAAGACGCGATCTTCATGACCGCGCAATTCGACGGCGGGGGGCATCGGCTCGAGGGCGCGAATCGATACGTATTGCATTTCGACAGCGGGCGTGCGCCGCCGGCGGATGGATTCTGGTCGCTCAGCATGTATGACGACAAGCAGCACTTCGTGGCCAATCCGCTCGATCGCTACAACATCGGAAGTCGCGACAAGCTCGCGTTCAATGCCGATGGATCGCTCGACCTCTACATCCAGAGCAAGAATCCGGGCAAGGACAGGGAGTCGAACTGGCTGCCGGCACCGGCCGGCACCTTCAGGGTGATCCTGCGCGTGTACGCGCCGAAGCAGGACGTCGTGGATGGCCGATGGGTCGCACCGGGCATCCGGCGCGCGACTTGACACGATGACGGGCGATTGCGCCCGGGCACTCGGCCATTATCTGCACGCTGGGGATTTTCCGGCTTCGCGAAGATACGCGATGAGATCGGCCCGCTCTCGTCGCGTTGTCCGGTTGATCCATGGCGGGCGCCTCCCTCTCGGGCCCAGTGGCGGCTGCGGTCTCGTCGTTGTCGACATGGAGCGGAAGGATGGCGGCGCGCCGCGCGCGCTTGCGCATGCGCGCGAACGCTTCGTTGGCGACGATCCGGGTGAGCCACGTCGAGAGCCTTGCATCGCCGCGAAACGTCGCGAGCGACCGGTAAGCTTGCAGATAGGCGTCCTGCAAGGCGTCCTCGGCTTCATCGTCGTCACAGAGGATCGCGCGAGCCGTCCGATAAAGCGTGCGGTTATGCCGGCGCATCAACTGCTCGAACGCACGCAGATCGCCCGCCAGCACGTCGCGAACGAGCGCGGCGTCATTCGTTTCCGTTGTTGCTGGCGCGGGCGCTTCCACCACCGTTGCGGTTCCCGATCCTCGCTTCATGCCCATTGGATGGCGCGAGGAACGGGCGCGTTCCCGATCCCGGGAATCGGGTCGCGGTCTCGCCTATGCAGCGGGTGGCCTTGTTGCGACCATCGACTTGCGGGCGCCGAACCGCTCGAACCACGCGGCGGTGTTTGGGCGCGTTTGCCGCCAGCCGAGCGACGCAAAGCGAAAGTCGAGGTAGCCCAACGCGCAGCCGACGGCGATGGTGCCGAGATCGACGCGCTCGCCGAACGCCCCGACGCCTGCTTCGAGCGCATCGAGACCGGAGGTCACTTTGGCGAGCTGGCCTTCGAGCCAGTCACTCCAGCGCAAGGGCTCCGGCCGGGCTGCCGTCTCGTAGCGCGCGAGCACCGAGGCGTCCATGATGCCGTCGGCGAGCGACTGGATGACCAGCACGTTCCAGCGCGCCGGTCCGTCGTGCGGGACCAGTTGGCCGTTGCCGAGCGCGTTCAAGTAATCGCAGATCACGCGGCTGTCGTAGAGCACCGCGCCGTCGTCGGTGATCAGCGTGGGGATCTTTCCCAGAGGGTTGTGCGCGACTACCGCGGCGTCCCGATTTACCGGGTGCGCGGCAGCGGGAATGAGGTCGATGCGGCTGCGCAGGCCAAGCTCCTCCGCAGCGACGAGGCACTTCCGGACGAACGGCGATGCGGCGGAGTAGAAGATCTTCAAATCGGACTCCTGACAGGGGTTGGGATGGCGGCGTGCGGCCCTCGCGCGCTCAAGGCCCGGCCGGCAACGGCAACGAAGCTTGTCCGAACACGTAGCGCCAGCCTGCCGGCGTGCGAACGTAAGTGTCGCTGAACCACAACTTGTAGTCGAACGGCTTCCCGGCGCGCGTGCCCTTGAGCCAGAGCAGCGCGGTCACGACGGCCGTGTCGCCCCAGACGCGAACGCGTTGCTGGGTGTCCTCCTGGTGCTCGTAGACGGCAGCCCCGGAGCGGGCGTCGTCCAGCAAATCGGCTTTGGTCGCCGTCGTGCCCCGCCCGGTCACCAGCACGAAATCGTCAGCGAGGATCCGATCCATCGTCGCAACATCGTTGCTCTTGACCGCGAGCTGGTATCGGGTATCGAGCTCGGCAACGGCCTTTTCGTCGTCGGCCTTCCCGGCGATGCACGGGTCCGCCGCAAACGCAGCAAGCAACGCAAGGGAGATCGCAGGGCGAGCGAGCATGCATTCACCTTCGCATCGGAGTCGGCAGGAGTGTCCATTGTACGGGCGGTTCGCGCGGTGTGGCGCAGCGCGGGTCGACGCGGCGCGCCGTTGGAAGCGGCAAATTGCGGGCGCTCGCGGTTGCGGGCATAGTGCACTTTTCGCGCCTCGTTCCTTCGCGATGCCCGCCGACAAACCTGCGTTGCGCCCCGAATCGCTCGCCGCCCAAGGACTGGGGCGAATCGCGATGCCTTATCGCGACATCGTGCCGCCGATCTATGTCTCGACGACTTACGAGCGCGGTGCCGACGGCACATTCCCCGGGGGCCGCGTCTATTCGCGCGCCGACAACCCGAGCTATGACCAGGCCGAGGCGCTGATTGCGGCGCTCGAAGGCGCAACCGGCGCGCTGCTGTTCTCGTCGGGGCAGGCGGCGGCGGCGACCGTGTTCCAGGCGCTCTCGCCCGGTGCGTGCGCGCTTGTCCCGCGCAACATGTACTGGGCGTTCCGCAAGTGGCTGCTCGAGTTCGCGACCCCGTGGGGACTCGCGATCGAGTTCTACGAGAATGCCTCGATCGACGACCTTGGCGCGAAGACGCGGGCGCATCGGCCGCGCCTCATCTGGATCGAGACGCCGGCGAATCCGACCTGGGATATCACCGACATTGCCGCGGCATGTGCGCTGGCGGCGGAAGTAGGCGCGATGGTCGCCGTCGACTCGACGGCGGCCACGCCGCTGCTGACGCGGCCGCTCGAATTGGGTGCGGATCTCGTGATGCACTCGGCAACCAAGTATCTGAACGGCCATTCCGACGTGATCGCGGGTGTACTCGCGACGGCGCGCGACGACGAGCTGTGGCAGCGCATCCGTTACCTCCGCGCCGGAAGCGGGGCGGTGCTGGGGCCGATGGAAGCATGGCTCTTGTTGCGCGGAATGCGCACGCTGCATTTGCGTGTCGCGGCGGCGGCGCGGAACGCGCACGCGATTGCGCTGCGCCTGCAGGGTCACCCGCGGCTGTCACATGTTCTCTACCCGGGACTGCCGTCCCATCCGGGACACGCCGTGGCGGCAAGGCAGATGCAGGGGGGCTTCGGCGGCATGATGTCGCTGCGTCTCAAGGACGGTGAAGAGGCCGCCAAATCCTTCACCGCAAAGCTCAGAGTCTTCAAGCGAGCGACTTCGCTCGGATCGGTCGAGAGTCTCGCCGAGCATCGCGCGAGCGTCGAGGGTCCGGGAACGCTCTGCCCCGCCGATCTCGTGCGCCTTTCGATCGGCATCGAGCACGCCGACGACTTGATCAGCGATCTCGAGCAGGCGCTCCTAGATTCATAGTCCGTCGCGCGCACGGCGCAGCGCCGACCCATCGCCGCCCAACCGCTCGCTCAACGTCGCGGCGCAGGCAAGGAGCCGCTGCGCGAACGCGCGCGCCTTCGTGTCGACGAAGCGGTCGACGGGACCGGAGATCGACAGCGCGCCGGCAAGCCTTCCTTCGTCGGCGAAGACCGGCACCGATACCGACGCCGCGTCCGCGTCCCGCTCTCCGCGCGAAATCGCAACGAACGCGGCGCGGACGGCCGCGAGCGGCTTCGGGGGCGCCTTGCCGAACGCGAGCAGGATCCTTCCCGCGGAGCCCATGTCGAGCGGCAGCCGATCGCCTTCGGAGATGACGCTCCGCACCGGCCGATCGGGTTCGACCCGGCGCAGGCAAATGCGCCGGTCGTGATCGCGGACGAAGAACGACGCGGTCTCGCCCGATTCGCGTGCCAGGTTCTGCAGCGCGGGCAGCAAATATCGGTCGAGGTCGAACGACGCCTGATAGAGACGACCCAGATGAAGGGCGCCGGCGCCGACGGCGTAGGAGCCATTGTCGAGGCGGCGGATGAAGCCGGCCCGCTCGATCGAGGCGATGAGGCGCAGGATAGTGCTCTTGTACAGTCCGGTGCGACGCCCGAGCTCGGCGAGCGTGAGCGAGCGGTCGTGCGTGCCGAACGCGCCGAGGATCGCGAACGCGCGATCGACGGCGGCAACTCCTCCCCGTTCTGCGAGCGCCCGCGAGCTTTCTTCCTGAGAGTCAGCCCGGGCCATCAGTCGCCGTGCATGCAAGGCCCTTCACTGCGCGGATTGCGGTACGTCGCGCGGCGCGGGGCCATCGTAGGTTGGAATGTACTGTCGCGGAATCGGCCCCTTGTTGCGCCCGCCCTGTTTCGTCTGCTCCCAGGCGTGCGCGAGGATGCCGACCGAGCGTGACAGGCAGAAAAGCCCGCGGGCGAGAGGCGCAGGGAAGCCCAGCTCCGCATAGATCACCGCGGTCGCGCCGTCGATGTTCATCGGAATGCGGCGGCCCTTCTGCCGTTCGAGCGCCGCCTCGATCGCGCGTGCGACGCGCGCGTACTTGCCGGAAACGACGCCGGCTTTCGCCGCTTCGTCGACCAGCGAGAGCAACGGCTCCGATCGCGGGTCGATCGGATGGAAGCGGTGGCCGAAGCCGGGGATGATCTTGCCGTGCTGGGCGACGAACTCGGCGAGCGCCGCCGCGGTCGCGGCGGCTTCGGCTTCACCGGCGTCGATGCGTTCGATGATCGCCTCGTAGAGCTCGACCGCCTGCTCGCCGGCGCCGCCGTGGATGTCGCCGAGCACGTTGACCGCCGTGGCCATCGCATTGTTGAGCCCGACGCCGCAGGTCGCTGCGATGCGCGCAATCGCGATCGAGGGCGCCTGCGGGCCGTGATCGACCGCCGACATCAGCGCGACGTCGAGGAGCTTCGCCTGCCGCGGGTCCGGCAGCTCGCCGCGGGTCAGGAGCCAGATCATCTCCGAAAACGTCACCCGGCCGATCAGCTCCTCGATCGCGTAGCCGCGGTAGCGGATCACGCCGGGTTTCATCTCGATGATGGCGGTGTGCCACCAGTCGCGCATCTCCTGCGCGGGATCGGACTTGCGTTCCGTGCTCATCGGGCGCCTTTCTGGGATCGACCGCAACGTCGCTGGCCTGGAGCCGATGCCGGGTCGTGTTGATTCTGTCTAACAGAACGATATTCTGACCAACAGAATAACGTAGATTGTGGATTTCCGCCACCAGCGCTCCGTCGTCGCGTTCGCCGGCCGGTGGCTACCGTATGTCGGGCAGGATGGCAGGGGGAAAGAGTTATGCTATCGTCATAGGTCGGAAAGTCCGCCGGGGGCCCGAATGAAGCCATTGACGCTGGTCACCAAGCGCCTTTATTTCGGTCTGGATGCGCTGCAGTTGCGCCATGCGACGGGCCGCGTGCTGTCGCGCGTGCACGGATTGCCGCCCCATCGCGCGGTTGTGCGCCTCGACGCACTCGAGCAGGATTTTCGCGTGACGCCGAGCGCGAGCCGGGCGCTCGCCGACGAGATGGTGGAGAGCGGACTGCTGCAGCGACTCGACGCGAACGGGTCCGAATACGGGATCACCGACAAGTTTCGCCAATACGCGCTCGCGCGCATCGTCGAGCCGCTGCCGCGCACGCGGGCCAAGATGCTCCTCGATCACATCGCCGATCTTGCCGCCCATTTCAATCGGACCGCGACGCAGAACAAGTACGAGATCGAGGCGGTCGCCGTTTTTGGCGGCTACATGAGCCTCGAAGCCGGGCTGCCGGAACTCACTGTCGGCGTCACGGGCCGCAGGCGCACGCCCGCCCGGCGCCCCTCCGACGGGCGCGCGACCAAGCTCGTCGAAGGGCACGAACGCATCCGCGAGCTCTTCGAGACGCAGAGCCAGTATGTCCAGGTCAGCTTCTTCCGGCATCTGCAGGACGTTCCGCGGCCGTTCAGCGTGATCTTCAAGTCGGAGGTTTGAAGGCTGCCTGCGTATCCCGCGCTAGAATGGCCGGATGACCGGGGCCCGAACGTTTGTCGTCTGCGGAATCGCCGTTCTGCTCTGCGGCTGCGCCGGCACGACGACGCGGGTCGAATCGGGAGCCGACCGCGAGGTGCTGCGGCAACAGGTGTTCGCGACCGAGCGCGCGTTCGCGCGCACGATGGCCGACCGCGATCCCGCGGCCTTCGTTGGCTTCGTCTCCGAGGAGGCCGTCTTCTTCTCCGGCTCCGGTCCGCTGCGCGGCAAGGCGCAGATCGCCGCGGGGTGGCAACGGTTCTTCGAGAAAAAGGAACCCCCGTTCAGCTGGCAGCCCGAGAGGGTCGAGGTCCTTGATTCGGGCACGCTGGCATTGAGCACGGGACCGGTGTTCGATCCTGCGGGCAAGCGAATCGGCACCTTCACGTCCGTCTGGCGGCAGGAAGCACCCGGAACGTGGCGAATCATCCTCGACAAGGGCGAGGATGCGTGCGACTGCCCCCGACCGTGATCGCCGGATTGTCACGCGCCGCAACTCATTTCGATTTGAAGGGCAGCCGGATCGCGCGGCCGTCGATCGCGAAGAGACCCCTGCCGCGGTGATGGAGCGTCCGCGGCTCCTTGCATGACGGATCGATCCACGCGGCCACGACCTCGAGCACGAAGAAGTTGTATTTCGCTGCCCATCGCCCATCGGCGATCCGGCATTCGAGATTCGCGTAACACTCCGCGACGAGCGGCGCCGCGACGCGCTTCGCCGGTGACGCCGTCAGGTGAAACGCGGCGAACTTGTCGGTGTCGCGGCCCGAAGTGCTGCCGCAGCCGACGACCTGTTTCGCGAGCTCGGCGGTCGGAATGGCGATCACGCATTCGCGCGTCGCCTTGAGCGCGGCGAACGAGTAGTTCCGATTGCTGATCACGCAACCGACGAGCGGCGGTTCGAACTCCATCATCGTCTGCCAGGACATCGCCATCACGTTTGCCCGTCCGTTGCGCGCGGTCGTCACCAGGACGACCGGGCCCGGCTCGAGCAGACGATAGACCTGGGACAGCGGCAGCGATCGTTTGGTCATGGCGGGTTCCTTCGGCGCGGAAGAGGGCGACTCGCTACCATAGCGCGGACTCGCACGGCGCGGCGGCCGATTTCGGCGAAGCGAATGCAAAGCTTGGGGTCGCTCTCGCCGGCGGCCGTTCGCCGTCTCCACCGCCGCGACGGCTCGGGCGGAGCGATAATGGGCACGCATCCCCATGGACGTCTCTCATCTGCACTTGCATGTCCGCGATCGGCGCAAGGCGAGCGAGTTCTATCGTCGCTGGTTCCGGCTCGCCGTGCTGCGCGAGGACGACGAGACCACTTTTCTCACGGGGTCCGGCGACTTCCTGCTGGCGCTCATGGAAGACGCCGACCCGGCGCCGATTCCACCATGGTTCCACTTCGGGATTCGCCTGCCGTCGAGAGACGCCTTGCGCGACATGCACGCGCGAATGCAACGCGACGAGGTCGAGCTCGCGAAGCCTCTCTACGAGGATTCGACGTTCATGTCGTTTCGCTGCCGGGACCTGGACGGCCATGCGATCGAAATCTACTGGGAGGGGTAGCGTGAAGAACGAATTCAGGCGCAATGAAGCGCGCGTGCGTGGCAGACATGGCCGGGCGCATTGACATTCGGCCACTGACCGCGGACCGATGGGGCGATCTGGTTGAGCTCTTCGGCCAGCCGGGCGCGTCGATCGCGCGCGGCTGCTATTGCATGTTCTATCGCCGCTCGGGCAAGCACACGCCGCCGCCAGGCCGCACCCGCGCCGAAGCGAACAAGCGCGACGCTGAAGGCGCTCGTCGATCGCGGCGTCGTGCCCGGGCTCATCGGGTACGAGGACGGCCGTCCCGTCGGCTGGATCTCGCTTGGGCCGCGCGAGGATTACGCGAAGCTCGCACGTTCGCAGGTGATGAAGCCGATCGACGAGAAGCCGGTGTGGTCGATCGTCTGCTTTTTCGTCGACGCGAAAGCGCGCCATCGCGGCGTGGCCGAGTCGCTGCTCAAGGGGGCGTTGGCGTGGGCGCGCGAGCAGGGCGTGACGCTGCTCGAAGCCTATCCATGGGACAGGGCCGCGAAGAGCGCCGACGACTCGCTGTGGTTCGGCGCGAAACCGATGTTCGATCGGGCCGGCTTCGTCGAAGTCGCACGCCGCAAGCCGGCCCGGCCGGTGATGCGAAAGGGATTGCGAGCGAGGCACTCACCGTCTTGAGCGGCCGTCGGGTTCTGGCAGCGCATTCCGCGGGCGCGGCCGGTCGCCGCCTGAACTTTTCGTCGCCGTATGCGGTCGCTTCGAATGTTGGACCGTTGTCCCGCGGGACGGTTCGCGCAACAATGTCGACTTGCAGCGGAGCCTGAAGCGGTGCGCCGCACCTATTGTCCATGGCCGAATCCGCCAACTGGGGTTTTCCCCGCGAGCTGCAGCCGAAGGCGCACGAGGTTCGCTTCGACCTCGGGCAAGCGCTCGATTCGGTGGTGTCGTTGCGTGCCGAGATTCCCGAGGACGCCTTCACCGCCGCGATCCTCGGCACCGAGCGTGTCGGCAATGGCGTCGTGATCCGCGACGACGGCCTTGTGCTGACGATCGGCTATCTGATCGTCGAGGCCGAATCGGTATGGCTGACGGCGAACGACGGCACGGTCGTCGCGGGCCACCCGCTCGCCTACGATTTCGCGACGGGCTTCGGTTTGGTGCAACCGCTCGGGCTGTTCCCGCGGCCGGCGCTCGCACGCGGATCGTCCGCCACGATGGCGCCGGGCGACGAAGTCATCGCCATCGGCCACGGTGGGCGCGCCCACGCGTTGAAGACCCAGGTCTTCGCCAAGCGCGAGTTCGCAGGGCCGTGGGAATACCTCATCGACGACGCGTTGTTCACGACGCCGCCGCATCCGGAATGGAGCGGCGCAGCGCTGGTCGGCGACGACGGACGCCTGGTGGGGATCGGATCGCTGTTCGTCCAGGAGCCGTCAGGCGAGGAAACCGTCAAGGCGAACATGTTCGTGCCGATCGATCTGCTCGAGCCGTCGCTCCCGGACCTGTTGCAGCGCGGACGGCCGCCGGGTCTGCCGCGACCGTGGTTGGGCATGTACACGGCACAGATGCAGGAAGGTCTCGTCGTCAGCGGGTTGGCGCCCGGCGGGCCGGCCGATCGGGCGGGGATCGAGCAAGGCGATCACGTCATCGAAGTCGCCGGCGAGCGCGTCGTCGAACTCGCTGATTTCTTCCGCAAGGTGTGGCGCCAGGGCCCCGCCGGCACCGAAATCCGGTTGACGGTCGCGCGCGACGGCGCGCCCGCGAAGGTGCTCGTGCATTCGGCAGACCGGATGGATTTCCTGAAAAAGCCGCGGTTGCAGTAACGCTGCGCTGACCGTCGTTGGCGTCGCGCCAATGCCGACGGCGTAAAATGAGCGTGCTTCCGGGCCAATTCCCGCCGCGCCTCGCCGGACGCGGGAACGCGCCGCCTATTCCCCACCTGCAGGACTATCACCATGACTCTCCACAAAGTCGGCGTCATCGGCGCCGGAACGATGGGCAACGGCATCGCGCAGGCGTGCGCAGTCGCTGGGCTTCACGTCGTGATGGTCGATGTCGCCGAGGCTGCGGTACTGCACGGCCTCGCAGCGGTCACCGCGAGCCTCGATCGTCTGCACAAGAAGGACAAGATCACCATCGCCGACAAGGACGCCGCGCTGGCGCGGATCAAGGGCACCACCGGCTACGCCGACTTGAAGGGATGCGATTTCGTCATCGAGGCGGCGACCGAGAGCGAAGAGCTCAAGCACAAGATCCTGAAACAGGTCGACGTGATCGTGAAGCCGGAGACGATCCTCGCGTCGAACACGTCGTCGATCTCGATTACCAAGCTTGCGGCCGTCGTCTCGCGGCCCGCGAGCTTCATCGGCATGCATTTCTTCAACCCCGTGCCGATGATGGCGCTGGTCGAGCTGATCCGCGGCCTGCAGACCGGGAACGAGACGGTCGCCGCCGCCGAAGCGCTGGCTAAACGGCTCGGCAAGACGCCGATCGTCGTGCGCAACAGCCCCGGCTTCGTCGTCAACCGGATCCTGTGCCCGATGATCAACGAAGCCGTGTTCGCGCTGCAGGAAGGGCTTGCCACCGCCGAGGAAATCGACAACGCAATGAAGCTGGGCTGCAGCCATCCAATCGGTCCGCTCGCGCTCGCCGACCTCATCGGACTCGATACGATGCTTTCGGTGATGGAGGTGTTCTACCGCGACTTCAACGATCCCAAGTATCGCCCCGCGCTGCGCCTGAAGGAGATGGTCGCTGCGGGCTATCTCGGGCGCAAGACCGGTCGCGGCTTCTATGACTATTCGCCGAACAAGTCATAGGTCCTCGTCGGGAACGACGCCGAGATGTTCGTGATTCGCAAGAACCGAAATGCTGGCGCCGCGCTGCCCAGCGGGGGACACACCCATGAGCTATGAAACCGTTCTCGTCGAGCGTCCCGAACCCGGCATCTTTCTCCTGACGATCAATCGGCCCAAGGCGCTCAACGCACTGTCGCCGCAGATGCTCTACGAGATCGCCGCGGCGGTCGCGGAAGTGGATGCCGATCCCGGCACCCGTGCGCTGCTCGTCACCGGCGCGGGCGACAAGGCCTTCGTCGCAGGCGCGGACATCGCTGCGATGAGCTCGATGACGGCGATCGAGGGGCGCGAGTTCGCGCTCAAGGGACACGCGGCATTGCGGGCGCTCGAGCTCTCCCCATTTCCGGTGATCGCGCTCGTCAACGGCTTCGCGCTCGGCGGCGGCTGCGAGCTCGCGCTCGCCTGCGACTGGATTGTCGCCTCGGACAGGGCGGTTTTCGGCCAACCCGAGGTGAACCTCGGCATCTGCCCGGGCTTCGGCGGCACGCAGCGTCTCGCGCGGCGGGTGGGCACCGCGCTCGCGCTCGAGCTCGTCTGCACCGGACGGCAGGTGAAGGCCGACGAGGCGCTGCGCATGGGGCTCGTCAACCATGTCGTGGCCCCGGACAAGCTCGCCGACGAAGGGATCGAAACAGGCGCGCTTGATCGCAGCGAAGGGGCCGGTCGCAGTGAAGATGTCGAAACATCTCATTCAGCGGGGCCATGACCTCGATCTCGCGAACGCCAATGCGCTGGAGGCCGACGTGTTCGGCTTCCTGTGCGCGACCGAGGACAAGCACGAGGGGATGGCCGCGTTCCTCGGCAAGCGCCCCGCCGTGTTCAAGGGTCGCTGATCTCGCCTTTCAGCCGCCGTAGCTGCGCAAGCCCTCGAGGTCCAGCACGACGATCCCGCCGTACGCGACGCGCAGCAGGTTCGCGCGTTCGAGCGTCTTGAGCGCCTGGTTCACGCGCTGCCGCGACACGCCCGAAAGGTAGCCGATCTCCTCCTGCGAGATTGCAAGCTCCATCCCCGTCCGCGGATAGAGATACGGGTTGAAGAGCGAGGCCAGGCAGCGCGCGACGCGAGCCTCGACGTCGAGCAGGCGGTCGTATTCGACCAGGCCGATGAATTGGCCGAGGCGCTCGTTCAGCTGCAGCAGCAGGAAGCGGTTGAACGGGATGCTGTTGTCGAGCAGCCACGCGAATGTCGCGCGCGGCATCAGCGCCACGCGGCTCGCGCGGAGCGCGATCACATCGTACTTGCGCGGCTCGTGCTTGAGCAGCGAGCCTTCGCCGAACCACGCTCCCGCCGGGAGTCCCGTGAACGTCGTGAGTTTGCCCGCTGGTGACAGGCTCGCCATCTTGACGAGCCCCTCGACGATCCCGATCCAATGGTCGACCGCCTCTCCCTTGCGGCAAACGTAGGCGCCCGCATCGAAGCTCTTTTCGATGGTCGCGCGCTCGACGCGCGCGATCTCCTCGGCATTGAGCGAGCGCGCCCACAGGCTCGCGCGCAGCATTTCGGCCAGGGCGGACATGGCGGGATTGTCCGGCGGATGACAGCTTCCCCCGGGGGCGGCCACTATTCTCGCACCAGCCTGCTAGAATCGGAACGAGAAGCCCGGCGCGGCAGAGAGCCGGGACCGGGTGCCGGTTTCTGACTGGCTACCCTCTGGAGGAGCCAATCGGTGTCAGCCCCGTCCGCCCCACCGGGACCGGATACGTTTCCTCGCCTGGTGCTGCACCATGCGCAGGTGCGGGGCGACCGGCCCGCCGTGCGCGAAAAGGATCTCGGCATCTGGCAGACCTGGACCTGGCGCCAGGTCGCCGACGAAGTCCGCGCGCTCGCGTGCGGGCTCGCCGCGCACGGGTTTCGGCGCGGCATGCACCTTGCGATCATCGGCGACAACCGGCCGCGCCTCTACTGGTCGATGACCGCGGCGCAGGCGTTGGGCGGCATCGCCGGTGCCGATGTACCAGGACGCCCCGGCCGCCGAATTCGTGTTCGTGCTGAACGATGCGGAGATCGCCTACGCCGTCGTCGAGGACCAGGAGCAGGTCGACAAGATGCTCGAGGCGAAGCCGCAGGTCCCGACGCTTGCGCACATCTACTACGATGACCCGCGCGGCCTGCGCAACTACAGGACGTGCTGAGCTTCGAGCGGCTGCAGGAGATCGGTCGCGAGTACGACCGCGCGCACCCGGGCTTCTACGACGAGGAAGTGGCGAAGGGCCGCGCGGACGATGTCTCGGTCATGCTCTACACGTCGGGCACGACGGGCAAGCCGAAGGGCGTGCTGCCAGACGCACCGGTCGTTCATCGACGCCGCTCGCAGCGGCGGCGCGTTCGACCGTCTGACCGCCGACGAGGACATCCTGTCGTACCTGCCGATGGCGTGGGTCGGCGATCACCTGTTTTCCTACGCGCAGGCGATGGTCGCCGGCTTCACGATCAATTGTCCCGAGTCGGGCGACACGGTGATGACCGATCTGCGCGAGATCGGCCCGACCTATTACTTCGCGCCGCCGCGCGTGTTCGAGAACCTGCTCACGCAGGTGATGATCCGGATGGAGGATGCGAGCGCCGTCAAGCGCGGGCTCTTCCACTATTTCATGGGCGTGGCGAGGCGCTGCGGCGCCGAAATCCTCGACGGCAGGCCGGCGCCGCCGTCGCGATCGGCTTCTCTATGCGGTCGGCAACGTGCTGATCTACGGGCCGCTGCGCAACGTGCTGGGGATGAGCCGCATCCGCGTCGCGTACACCGCCGGCGCGGCGATCGGTCCGGATCTGTTCCGCTTCTACCGCTCGATCGGCATCAACCTGAAGCAGCTCTACGGATCGACCGAGACCTGCGCTGCACGTCTGCCTGCAGCCCGACGGCGAGATCAAGTTCGACACGCGTCGGCAAGCCGATCCCGGGCGTCGAGGTGAGGATCGCCGCGAACGGCGAAGTGCTGGTGCGCGGCATGTGCCTGCTGAAGGAATACTACAAGCGCCCGGACGCGACGGCCGAGTCGATCGACGCCGAGGGCTACTTCCACACGGGCGACGCCGGCATCTTCGACGCCGACGGCCACCTGAAGATCATCGATCGCGCAAAGGACGTCGGCAAGCTCGCCGGCGGCGCGATGTTCGCGCCCAACTACATCGAGAACAAGCTCAAGTTCTTCCCGCACATCAAGGAGGCGGTCGCGTTCGGCAATGCCCGCGACGATGGTCTGCGCGTTCATCAACATCGACATGGGCTCGGTCGGCAACTGGGCGGAGCGGCGCGGCATCGCCTACTCGGGCTACACCGACCTCGCGCAGAAGCCCGAGGTCTACGAGCTGATCCGCGAGTGCGTCGAGAAGGTCAATGCGGAGCTTGCGGGCGAAGGCTCGCTCGCGGCGTCGCAGATCCACCGCTTCCTGATCCTGCACAAGGAGCTCGATCCGGACGACGACGAGCTCACGCGTACGCGCAAGGTGCGGCGCGGCTTCGTCGCCGAGAAGTACGCGGTGCTGATCGAAGCGCTGTATGGCGGCAAATCCGTCCAGCACATCGAGACGCAGGTGAAGTTCGAGGACGGCCGCACCGGCATGGTCAGCGCCGATCTCGCCGATCGCGACGCCAAGGTCTACGGGGCGCTCGCCCGGGCGGAGCCGGCTGCCGCAGAAGCGAACGACCTCCGCGACCACAGCGGACAGGCCGAGCGGACATTGGCAGACGTGATCCTGCAGAGGTCCTGAGGCCATCTCCATCTGACCTTCCACCGCCTTCCCTACACAGTCCCCCTCCCCCCCCCTCTCATCTCCCATTCTCCCCTTCCCCCGCCCACACCTATCCCTACATCGCGCTTGGCGAAATGCGCAAGCGGCACGAGGTGCTGGGCGAGACGGGCGCCGTTGCCGCGTTGCAGGGCGGCGACCAGCCGATATTGGAAGTCGAGGGCATTCAGCTTTCCTTCGGCGGCGTCCGCGCGATCGCGAACGTCGGCTTTGGCGTCAGCCGCGGCGAGATCTCGTCGATCATCGGGCCCAACGGCGCCGGCAAGAGCTCGATGCTGAACGTCATCAGCGGCTTCTATCGGCCCTCGCACGGGCAGATTCTTTTCGAGGGCAAGGACAGGACGCACCTGCCCGCGCACGCCGTCGCCCGGCTGGGCTTCGCGCGCACGTTCCAGAACATCGCGCTCTTCAAGGGGATGACGACGCTCGACAACATCATGACAGGGCGCTCGCTCAAGATGAAGGGCAATTTCCTCACCGACGCGCTTTACTGGGGCTTCGCGCAAAAGGAGGAGATCGCGCACCGCGAGCAGGTCGAGAAGATCATCGACTTCCTCGAGATCCAGGCGATCCGCAAGACGCCGGTCGGGCGGCTCCCCTACGGACTGCAGAAACGCGTGGAGCTCGCCCGGGCGCTCGCGATGGAGCCCAAGGTGCTGCTCCTGGACGAGCCGATGGCGGGGATGAACGTCGAGGAGAAGGAGGACATGGTGCGCTTCATCCTCGATGTCAACGAACATTGGGGGACGACGATCATCCTGATCGAGCACGACATGGGCGTGGTGATGGACATCTCGCACTATGTCGTGGTGATGGACCACGGGGCGAAGATCGCCGAGGGGACGCCCGGCGAAGTCAAGGCCGATCCGGTGGTGATCCGCGCCTACCTCGGAGCGCACTGAGGTGAACGGCCCCCACGCTCACTGCGCTCGCTGCCCCCGGAGGGGGCGCCCAGTGTCCTTCGGGCGGCCGGGCGGGCACTGGATCCGGCGCAGATGAACTGGCAATTCTTCCTCGAAGTGCTGATGGGCGGGCTCCTCGCCGGCGTGATGTATTCGCTGGTGGCGCTCGGCTTCGTGCTGATCTACAAGGCGTCGGGCGTGTTCAACTTCGCTCAGGGTGCGATGGTGTTCTTCGCTGCGCTCACGTTCGTGTCGCTCACCGAGCGGGGCGTGAATTTCTGGTTCGCGCTCGCGATCACGCTTGCGGTGATGGTCGTGCTCGGAATCGCGATCGAGCGCCTGGTGCTGCGGCCGCTCGTGAACCAGCCGCAGATCACGCTATTCATGGCGACGATCGGCCTCACCTTCGTGCTCGAAGGCTTGGCGCAGCTCGTCTGGGGCTCGCAGCCGCACGGCCTCGAGCTCGGCATCCCCGATGAGCCGATGCAATGGCTCTCCGAGAGCACCAACATCAACATCAGCCAGTTCGACCTGTTCGCCGCGGCGGTGGCCGGGCTGCTGGTCGCCGTGCTGGCGGTATTCTTTCAGACGACGCGCATCGGTCGCGCGTTGCGCGCGGTGGCCGACGACCACCAGGCGGCGCTGGCCGTAGGCATTCCGTTGCGACAGATCTGGGCGATCGTCTGGACCGTCGCGGGTTTCGTCGCGCTGGTGGCGGGCCTCATGTGGGGCGCGCGCAACGGGATCCAGTACGCGCTGACATTCATCGCGCTGAAGGCGCTGCCGGTCCTTATCCTGGGTGGCTTCGAGTCGGTCGCCGGCGCCATCGTCGGCGGCCTCATCATCGGTGCGTCGGAGAAGCTGGCCGAGGTCTATCTCGGACCCTACGTCGGCGGAGGGCATCGAGTCGTGGTTTCCCTATGTGCTCGCGCTCGCGTTCCTGCTGGTGCGGCCCGAGGGCCTGTTCGGTGAAAAACGGATCGAGCGGGTTTAGATGCTTTACCGAGAGGCAGGCCAGTTCAAGAGCACGTATGCCGGCGACCAGCAGGTCTTCCCGATTCGGCAGGACCGCATCGCCGTCGTTTGTCTGCTGATCGTCGCGTTTCTCGTCGCGCCGCTCTTCGCCAATGAATATTGGCTGTCGGCGATCCTCACGCCGTTCCTGATCTTCGCGCTCGCGACGCTCGGGTTGAACATCCTGACCGGCTACGCGGGCCAGCTATCGCTCGGTACGGCGGCGTTCATGGCGGTGGGCGCGTTCATGGCCTACAACTTCGAACTGCGCATTTCCTGGATGCCGATCGTCATTTCGTTCGTGCTCGCGGGCCTGTGCGCGGCCGCTGTCGGCATCGTCTTCGGCCTGCCTTCGCTGCGCATCAAGGGCTTCTATCTTGCCGTGGCGACGCTCGCCTGCCAGTTCTTCGTGCTCTGGGCGCTGCAGCGGATCGGCTGGTTCACGAACCACAGCGCCTCCGGGGTGATTACGGCGCAGAAGGTGGTCATCCTGGGCTACGCCTTCGAGTCGCCGGCGGCGAAGTACATGTTGACGCTTTGCATCGTCGCGGTGCTGGCGGCATTGGCCAAGAACCTGATGCGAAGCGAAACGGGACGGATGTTCATGGCGGTCCGGGACATGGATCTCGCGGCCGAGGTGATCGGCATCCGGATGATGCGCACCAAGCTGCTCGCGTTCGCGATCAGCTCGTTCTACTGCGGCGTCGCCGGAGCGCTGTACGCGTACACCTATCTCGGGACCGTCGAGCCGGAAGCGTTCAACCTCGATCTCTCGTTCCGGATCCTGTTCATGGTCATCATCGGCGGCGTGGGCAGCATCCTCGGGTCGTTCATGGGGGCCGCCTTCATCACGCTGCTGCCGATCTTCCTCAACAGCATGGCCCGGCCCATCGAAAACGTCCTCGGGATCGCGCTTCCACCGGGGCTCATGTCGAACCTCGAGGTGATCGTCTTCGGGGCGCTCATCATTTTCTTCCTGATCGTCGAGCCGCATGGCCTCGCCCGGCTTTGGCAGATCGGCAAGGAAAAGCTGCGCCTGTGGCCGTTTCCGCATTGATGTTGCAGTGCAACATGAGTATGGAGAATGATCGCCGCGAATCCGCTGTTTACTTGAGGCTCGTCATTGACACCGGCCTCGGCCTCGCCAATCCTGTCCGAGTTTGCCTGCACGACGTCTTTTCCTAGGAGGAACCATATGAAATACATCAAAGCGACCCTGTTGGGGCTGGCGCTTGCCGGAGTCGCGGCTGTGGCTTCGGCACAGAACGAGCAATTCATCCCGATGATCGGGTATTGGGTCGGCCCGTACGCCGCCGGGGGGTCCGGCATCTTTGGCGGGTTCATCGACTACCTCAACATGGTCAATGCGCGCGACGGCGGTGTGAACGGCGTCAAGCTGACCTACGAAAAGTGCGAGACCGAGTACAACAACGCGCGCGGCGTCGAGTGTTACGAGCGGGAGAAGAACAAGGGATCGACCGGCGCAACGGTGATCAATCCACTGTCGACGGGTATCACCTATTCGCTGATCGACAAGGTGACCACCGACAAGATCCCGCTGGTTTCGCTTGGCTACGGCCGCACCGACGCGAGCGACGGCCGCGTGTTTCCCTACGTGTTTCCGCTGATCACGAACTACTGGTCGCAGAACACGGCGAAGATCAAGTTCATCGGTATGAAGGAAGGGGGGATGGACAAGCTCAAAGGCAAGAAGATCGTGAACATCTATCACGACTCCGCCTATGGCAAGGAAACGATCCCGATCCTCGACGCGCAGGCGAAGAAGTACGGCTTCACTGTCACGCACATCGCGGTGCCGCACCCGGGCAACGAACAGGGCGCGCAATGGCTCGAGATCCGGCAGATCAAGCCCGACTGGGTGATCCTGCGCGGCTGGGGCGTGATGAACCCGACGGCGCTGAAGGCGGCGGCCAAGGTCGGCTTCCCGCGCGATCACATCGTCGGCGTCTGGTGGTCGGGTGCCGAGGAAGACACGATTCCCGCCGGTGCGGCGGCGAAGGGCTACATCGCGGCGGGCTTCAACGTCGCGGGCGCCAACTTCCCGGTGATCCAGGACATCAAGAAGTACGTCTACGGCAAGGGCAAGGGCGAAATGGACGACGCGACGCGCATCGGCTCGATCTACTACAACCGCGGCGTCGTTCACGGGATCGTCACCGTCGAGGCCATCCGCACGGCGCAGCAGAAGTACGGCAAGGGCAAGACGATCACGCCCGAGCAGATGCGCTGGGGCATCGAGCACCTCAACATCACCGACGCGCGGTTGAAGGAGCTGGGCGCGGTGGGCTTCATGCAGCCGGTGAAGGTGAGCTGTCTCGATCACGAAGGCGGCGGCGCGGTGAAGTTTCAGCAGTGGGACGGCAACCAGTGGAAGGTCATCACCGACTGGATCCAGCCGGACAAGGAACTCGTCCGCACGATGGTCGAGGAGTCGGCGGCGAAGTATGCGAAGGAAAAGAACATCACCCCTCGCGACTGCAGCAAGGAGATGTGATCGTCCGCATCGTCTCCGGGCCGCGTTGAGCCGGTGCTCCGCCCGAAGCACGCCCTCTCCCGCGCGGGAGAGGGCGGCGGTGCGGGGCGTCCGGCGGTTACATCCAGCGACAGAACCGATGCGCGCCAGGACAACTGAACTCGATCTCCGTCGGCCATGGTCTCCATGAGCACTGCTCCGGCATCGCTCACCGACACCGCGCCCGGCCAGGCGGCCGGCGCCTACCTGTCGGTCAACAACATCGAGGTCATCTACGACCACGTGATCCTCGTGCTCAAGGGCGTGTCGCTCGACGTCGAGGAAGGCAGGATCGTCGCGCTGCTCGGCGCCAACGGCGCGGGTAAGACGACGACGCTGAAGGCGATCTCCAACCTTCTGCGTGCCGAGCGCGGTGACGTGACCAAAGGCACGATCGAGTTCACGGGCAAGCGGGTCGACCGTCTGACGCCGAACGAGCTGGTCCGGATGGGCATCTGCCAGGTGATGGAAGGCCGGCACTGCTTCCAGCATCTCACCGTCGAAGAAAACCTCCTCACCGGGGCCTTCACGCGGAGCATCAGCCGCGCCGACCTCAAGCGCGACCTCGATCTCGTGTACACGTACTTTCCGCGGCTCAAGGAGCGGCGCGGGAGCCAGTCGGGCTACACGTCGGGCGGCGAGCAGCAGATGACCGCGATCGGGCGAGCGCTGATGGCGCGCCCGAAGATGATTCTGTTAGACGAGCCCTCGATGGGGCTCGCGCCACAGCTCGTCGAGGAGATCTTCGAGATCGTCGGCAACCTGAACAAGAAGGAGCGCGTTTCGTTCCTTCTGGCCGAGCAGAACACGATGATCGCGCTGCGCTTCGCCGACTACGGCTACATCCTCGAGAACGGCCGCGTCGTGATGGACGGCGCGGCGAAGGACCTCGCGCAGAACGAGGACGTGAAGGAGTTCTACCTCGGGTTGTCGACCGCGGGACGAAAGAGCTTTCGCGACGTCAAGCATTATCGCCGCCGCAAGCGCTGGCTCGCCTGATCGGTCGTCGTAAAGCTGCCGCACGCCGCGTATGGGTCGTGTCACGGCGACGGGACCGCCAACCGGTCGTGGTGCATCACATCTCATCCTGCGGGAAGCTGTGAACGATGACGGAATACTTCGACACGCTGGAGACGCGCGAGCCTGAATTGCGCGAGCGCGCGCACCTCGCCGCCCTGCCGCGGCAGCTCGCGCACGCGAAGGCGAACGCGCCGGCATTCGGGCGCATCCTTGCCGATATCGATCCTGCGGCGATCACGACACGCGACGCGCTTGCGCGGGTTCCCGTCACACGCAAGTCCGAGCTCTCCGAGCTGCAAAAGGCAGCGCGGCCGTTCGGCGGCCTCACGGGCGCGGGCCGCGGCGAGCCCGCCCGCGTGTTCGCGTCGCCCGGGCCGATCTACGAACCCGAGGGCAGGTACCCGGACTACTGGCGTCTCGCCCGCGCGCTTTACGCCGCCGGCTTCCGCCGCGGCGATCTCGTCCACAACTGCTTCTCGTATCACCTCACGCCGGCAGGCTCGATGCTGGAGACGGGCGCCCACGCGCTCGGCTGCACCGTCTTTGCCGGCGGCGTCGGCCAGACCGAGCAGCAGGTGCAGGCGATGGTCGACCTCGCGCCCGACGGCTACGTCGGCACCCCCTCGTTCCTGCGGATCATCGTCGACAAGGCGGACGAAATGGGCGTTTCGCTCGGGAGCCTCAGGAAGGCGCTGGTTTCGGGAGAGGCGTTTCCGGCGAGCCTTCGTGACGCGCTCATCGCGAGGGGCATCGCGGGATACCAGGCGTACGCGACGGCCGATCTCGGCAGCATCGCCTATGAGACCGAAGCGCGCGATGGTCTCGTGATCGACGAGGGGGTGCTGGTCGAGATCGTGCGTCCGGGCACGGGCGATCCCGTTTCGCCTGGAGAGGTTGGCGAAGTCGTCGTGACCACGCTCTACAACCCGATCTATCCGCTGATCCGGTTCGGTACCGGCGACCTGTCGGCATTCCTCCCGGGGATGAGTCCATGCGGGCGCACGAACGCCAGGATCAAGGGCTGGCTTGGGCGGGCGGACCAGACGACCAAGGTCAAGGGCATGTTCGTGCATCCGGCTCAGGTCGCGAAGATTGTCGGTCGTCACCCGGAAATCGCGAGGGCGCGCCTCGTCGTCGACAACCCCGACGGCAGCGACCGCATGACACTCAACGTCGAAGTGACGGCCTGCCCGCCTTCGTTGGCCGAGGCGGTGATCGCGTCGATCCGCGAGATCACGAAGCTGCGCGGCGAGATCGCATTTCGCGAGCCCGGGCAGTTGCCGAACGATGGCAAGGTGATCGACGACGTGCGCAAGTACGACTAGCGGCGCGAGCCTCAAGAGCAGGGGCGCCGCGGGTGTGTTAGCGCGTGGGGATGCGACCCGGGCGAGTCGACGCCAACGGCCGACGCCTCGGCGGGACAATTCTCCTAAGCGGATCGGAGGCCGCGGCGCGAGCCTCAAGAGCAGGGGCGCCGCGGGTGGTTAGGGCGTGGGGATGCGACCCGGGCGAGTCGACGCCAACGGCCGACGCCTCGGCGGGACAATTCTCCTAAGCGGATCGGAGGCCGCGGCGCGAGCCTCAAGAGCAGGGGCGCCGCGGGTGGTTAGCGCGTGGGGATGCGACCCGGGCGAGTCGACGCCAACGGCCGACGCTTCGGCATGGTGATTTTCTCTAGCGGATCGAAGGCCGCGGCGCGAGCCTGAGAGCAGGGATCCCGCACGCGGGTAGCGCGTGGGACGCGAGGGTCTCGGGCGCAAAGCATTCAGTGGATCGGAGCGATTGCCTCGCTGTCGGAGAACGTCCGACAGCGAGGCGCGCCCTCCTGGGCCGATGTCGCGGACCGAGGCGCGTGCTAGCATGTTCCTTCACTCTCTACGCCCCGACGCTCGCGCCCGTGCCGTCGCGCTCTGCCACCTCCGCCGACCCTTTCGCGCCGCTCGCGCAGGACACGCTGCGCGCGATCGCGGCCACCGGCGTCGTGCGCCAGTTTCCGAAGAATGCGGTCCTGATCAACGAGGGGGAGCAAGGCGATTCGCTGTTCATCGTGCTGTCCGGCAAGGTGAAGGTCTTCGCCAGCAACGAGGCGGGCAAGGAATTCGTCATCGACTTTCACGGCCCCGGCGAATACGTGGGCGAAATGTCGCTCGACGGCGCGCCGCGGTCGGCGTCGGTGATGACGATCGAGCCGACGTCGTGCGCTGTCGTAAGTCGCGCCAACTTCCGGGAGTTCATCCTGGCGCATCCCGATTTCGCGCTGCACCTGATCGAAAAGCTCATCCAGCGCGTGCGGCGGACGACCGAGAACGTGAAGAGTCTCGCGCTGTCCGACGTCTACGGTCGGCTCGTGCGCTTGCTGCACGCGCTCGCGCGGGAGCACGATGGGCGGCAGATCATCCCGGACAGGCTGACGCAGCAGGATATCGCCGAGCGCGTCGGCGCATCCCGCGACATGATCAGCCGCCTGATGAAGGATCTCGTCGCGGGCGGCTACCTCGTGGTCGAGGACCGGACGATCACGATCCTGAAGCGGCTTCCCCCAGCCTGGTGACGATGTCGGACGGCGGCCTCTCGCCGTCGCGCCCGGCCACCAATCGACCTGCGCCGGCTCGGGGCGCCCGCAACCGCGGCACCGGGCGAATTTTCCGCAGTTCCCGTGCGGTATCGTCCATCTCGCCGCATCGCGTGCGCGCCTAGACTTATCTCATCGCGGCGCACTTCTGGCACCGTCGAGCAGGTAGTTCCGGGCCGATCGCTGTCGGCACGGGACGGATCGTCGCCAAAGCTTGCAAGGAGACAGCAATGAGCAAGTCCGGACGCTTCGACAGGGATTCGATTCTTGCGACCGGCGCCAAGGCCGTATCGGTCTTGTTCGTGGTCGCCGTGATCGCCCTCTTCACCATGCACGCGCCCTTGCCGACCGGAGAGCTGGCCTTGGTGCCGCAAGCCACCGTCCACCAGGCGGCGCCCAGAAGCCCGACGGTCGCGCAACCGGTGTTGCGAACGGGTACCGAGGCGGCGAAGCGCGGCGCGGTGGGGGCGCCGAAGATCTAGCGCGCTCTTCCCCAAAGGGAGGGAGTGTCGTGCCGGGATTGGAGAAGCGTCCAGAACGTGAATTTTCTGCAAAACGGGCGCCGAATGATCCCTCTCGCCGTCTCGCGAACGCGCCTAGAGTCACGTCCATAGGCGGTGCCATCCAGTCGCCGCCGAACCGGGGTTCCCGGCCGATCGCTGGAGCTAGGGAACGGAAATCGACCCCCCGGACTTGGAAGGAGACATCAAATGAACCGGATCGAACGCTTCACGAAGGAAGCATCATTCACGACGAGCGCCAAGGCGATCTCAGTCATCTTCATCGTTGGGGTGATCGCGATTTTCACGACGCATTCGCCGCTGCCGACAGGAGAGGTTGCCTTGGTACCCGCACCAGCCGCGGCGGAGCAGACCACGAATGCCGCAACGATCGCGTCGCGGACGGATGTGGCGAAGCGCGACGTTGCGGCGCCGTCGAAGCTCTAGGACGACCAACGGTTCAGGTCACGGCGGGCGGGGGGAGTTCCCCCGCCGGGGCGGCGCGGGGTTTCAACGTGACCAGCATGACGCCGACGAGCACCAGTGCGGCGCCTGCAAGCTGGATTCCGTGTACCGGCTCCCCGAGGATCGCGGCGCCCAGGCAGATGGTAAATAGCGGACCCAGGGATCCTACGAGAGACGAAGTGTTGGCGCCGATGCGCCGGATCGCTTCGGCGACGAGCCACGTCGGCAGCACCGTCGAGAACACCGCCATCACCAACGAAATAGCGTAGATCGACGATGGGACGCGCAGCAGCGCGATGTCGCGCGTCAGCGCGAACTGGACAAACACGAAGGCAGCCGACGCGAGCATCGCCCACGCGATGAAGCGCAAGCTGCCGATGCGCACGATCACGTCGCCGGCGCCGACCAGATACAGCGCATAGAGAAAGGCGCTCGCGAACACGAGCGCGCCACCTGTCCAGACTGCGCCGACGTCGCCGGCGAGCCCGACGTCCTGCGCGAACACCACGGCAATCCCGCTGTAGGAGAGCAGCAACGCGGCAATGGCGCGGCGAGTGACGGGCTTGCCGCGCAGCAGCGCAGACAGCAGGACGACCATCGTCGGGTACAGGAACAGCACCAGGCGCTCGAGCGCCGCGGTGATATAGGCGAGCCCCATGAAGTCGAGAAGGCTCGCAAGGTAGTAGCCGATGAATCCCAGCCAGGAGAGGTCGCGCCAGTCGCGGGGCCCAAGTCGCGATGCTCCGGGCCGCCGGCTCGCCCACCACGCCATCGCGACGAAGAACGGCGCCGCAAAGAGCATCCGCAACGTCAGCAGCGTCACCGCATCGACTACCGGGTGCCAGGCATAGGCGAGCTTGATCAGGATCGCCTTGAACGAAAAGCCCAGCACGCCCAAGACTGCGCACAGGGGACCGAGCCACCTGCGCTCGCGGTGGGCCGTCAAACCCAACGCACGACGCCCGCGTACGCGGTGACGAGAACGATCGCGCCGAACGCGATCCGGTACCACGCGAAAGGCACGAAGTCGTGGTGGCTCACGTAGCGGATCAGCCAGCGCACGCACGCGAACGCCGAAATGAACGCCGCGACGAAGCCGACGCCGAATGCCGGCAACGCCTGCGCGGAAAGGAGAGTCTCGTCCTTCCACAGCGAGTATCCGGTGGCCGCGAAGAGCGTGGGAATTGCGAGGTAGAACGAAAACTCCGTCGCCGCCACGCGCGACATTCCGAACAGCATCCCGCCGATGATCGTGGCGCCCGAGCGCGAGGTGCCGGGAATGAGCGCGAACGCCTGCGCGCAACCCACCTTGAGCGCGTCGCCCCAGGTCATCTCGTCGACGGTCGTGACTCGCACCGTGTCCGGCCGTGCGCTCTGCCGCCGCTCAGCCCACAGGATCACCAAAGCGCCGATCACGAACGCGCAGGCGACGGGGACCGGCGCGAACAGGTGCGCCTTGATCGCTTTCGCGAACACGAGCCCCAACACCGCCGCCGGCAGGAACGCGACGAAAAGGTTGATCGCGAAGCGCTGCGCCGCGGGGTCGGTGAAGAGGCCGCGCAACACACGAGCCAGCCTGGCGCGATACTCCCAGCACACCGCGAGGATCGCCCCTGCCTGAATCACGATCTCGAACGTCTTGGCCTGCTCGCCGGTATACGAGAGAAGCGAACCTGCGACAATCAGGTGGCCCGTCGACGACACCGGCAGGAATTCGGTGAGGCCCTCGACGATGCCGAGCAGCAGGGCGGTGAGGAGCGTAGGTTGATCCAAGGCGGTCAAACAAAAAGGCCGGCGGGAAGCCACCGGCCGTTGGATTGTAGCAGCGAGCGCGAGCTCAGGAGCCCATCCGACTTGCTCTCACGTATTCATCGCGGGGCGAAGAGCGAAGGATGCTCCTAGCCTACGCCGCGCTTCTGCAGCAGCGCGAGTGTCTGCCCCACGATGTCCTGATGATCGGCGGGGACCTGACCCTGCGGCGTCATCCGGTCGATGAGCTGCGGCAACACCGACGCGAGACCGCCGGCGGCGTCCCCACTCGACATGCCGAGTTGCTGCGCGATCTGCCCTAATTGGCCGTGGCCCAGCACCTGCGAAAGCGCGTCGCCGGAGATCGGCATGTTCTGGCCGGTGGAGACCCACGAATCTGCCTGCGCCCCGTAGCCTGCCTGCTGAAACTTGCCGAGGATACCTTGCAGGCCGCCGTTCTGCTGCAGCAGCTGAAGCGCGATCAGCAGCAGCGGATTCTGCTGGGTTCCGGCGGCACCGCTGCCTGGGTGCACGTCTCCGCCACCTTGCATACCGCCTAGCATGCCGCCAATCAGGCCGTCGAGTATTCCCATGGCTGCTCTCCTTGTTCGCGCAATCGGAATCCGAGGTCAGGATCCTACGCCGTCCACTGCCTGGCGTGAAGATGCACACTTCGGCAACCGCAGCGCGCGGGGACTACGTCGGATCTTTGACGCCGAGCTCGGCGCATAGCGTGGCGACGGTCTGCTTCAGCGTCGCGATCTCATCGTGCAGATGCGCGACGTTGGCTTTGAGCGCCGCGAGCTCGGAAATCGCGAACGTTTGAGCACTGACATCGGTCGTGGGCGTTGATGCAGCGACCTCGGCCGCCGGCGGCGGACCCGAGAGCAGATGCGTCCAGCGCGTCTCGCGCGCGCCCGCCGGGCGCGGCAGCTCGGCGACGAGCGCCCCCGCAGCGCGTGAGGCGAGCTCCTGCAGAAAGGCTTCGACCGAGGAAATGTCGGCAAAGCGGTGCAGACGCTCGCAATTGATGCGCAGCTCGCCGACGGTCTGCGGGCCGCGCAGCATCAGCACGGCGAGCAACGCGGCCGCTTGCGACGGGATAGCCAAGACGCGTTCGACGTTGTGCGCGTAGCGCATCACCCGTCCGCCGCTCGACTCGACGACGAACGAAAGCGTCTTCAGGTGATCGACGGTGGCCTGGACCTCGGTCTCGCTCGCGTTCAGCACCGGGTCGCGGCTCGACTTCTGGTTGCAGCCGGTGACGAGTGCGTTCAGCGTCAGCGGATACGCGTCGGGCACCGTGTGCTGCTTTTCGACGAGAACGCCGAGCACCCGCGTCTCGAGCAGCGACAGCATCCGCATGGCTGGCGTCATCGACCGAATCCCCGCCGCGCTACCTGCGGCCGTAAGTCGCGGTGAGGGTCGCCTTGTCGAGCCGGTTCGAATTGATCATGAATCCGACCAGCGCCGGCATCGCCTTGTTGTCGGCGTCGAGCTTGTCGACCTTGAGCGCATGCACGGTGAAGATGTAGCGGTGCGGCCTGTCGCCTTTCGGCGGGCATGGGCCGCCGTAGCCGGGCGCGCCGAAATCGGTGACCGACTGCACGACGCCGGGGGGCGCCTTGGCGGCGGCAAGGTTGCCTGCACCGGCCGGCAACGACGTCACCGTCGCGGGGATGTTGAACAGCACCCAGTGCCACCAGCCGCTGCCCGTGGGCGCGTCGGGATCGTAGACGGTGATCGCGTAGCTCTTCGTTCCCGTCGGCGGATTCTTCCACGCGAGGGCCGGCGAGACGTTTCCGCCGTCGCAGCCGAAGCCCTTGTAGACCTGCGGCTCCCGGATCGGCGCATTCGGCTTGAGGTCGGGGCTTTGGAGCGTGAACTTGTCGGCGGCAGACGTCGCGAGCGGCAACAGCGCAGCAAGGAACAGGACGGTGCGCGGCATGAGGGCTCCTTGCGCCTCCGGGGGCGCGAACAACACCGATAGTCTACCCGGCCGCGCGCCCACGCACGACAGCCCGTGTGTGCACGTCGCTATTTCTTGCAGACGAACCTGACGACCATATCCGCCGAGCTGCCTTCCGGCTCCTTCAGGTACTCGATCTTCGCCGCCCTGTTGCGCGCGAAAGTCTGGTTCTTCGCCTCGTCCTCGAACAGGATCACCTCGACGCCCGCGGCAGTCATCTCCTTGCAGTTGACCTTCATCTGCGAGCGCATGCTCGTGATTCCACCCTTCGGCGTGTCGAGCGGCGTTCGCAGCTCCGTGCGAAACGTCACCGACGTGATCCCGCCCGACGTCTTGACGCTCCCTTTGTCGACATAGATCCGGTTGCCGTTTGCATTCTCGCCGATCGGTTGCCATTCGGCGGGTGCTGCGATTGCGCCGGCGGCGAGGCCGACCAGCGCCAATATCAGCCAATTTCGCATCGCGCTCTCCTTTTCGCCATCGTGGACGGGCGCGGCAAACGCACTTTGCCGCCGCGCCGCTCAAGCGTACTCCTGCGGCGATTGTGCGAAGAGGTTGCACGGGCGGCCTTGTCCGGGATCAAGGATGTTTCCGCTTTGACCGGCGATCGTGGCTCCCCCGGCTCGGGCGCGGTTTTCCATGCCGCGCCAGTGCTGCTATCGTGGCGGTCGGCACGCACGCGATGCCGGCTTCCCCTGTTCCGGAACGAATCATGGCCCACCCGCCCGAAGTGACCAACATGGCGCTGTTCTGCGACTTCGAGAACATCGCGCTCGGCGTCCGCGACGCCCAGTACGAAAAGTTCGACATCGGCAAGGTGCTCGAGCGACTGTTGCTGAAGGGCAGCATCGTCGTCAAGAAGGCCTACTGCGACTGGGAGCGCTACAAGGCGTTCAAGGCGCCGATGCACGAAGCGTCCTTCGAGCTGATCGAGATCCCGCACGTCCGGCAGTCGGGGAAGAACTCGGCGGACATCCGGATGGTCGTCGACGCGCTGGACCTCTGCTACACCAAATCGCATGTCGAGACCTTCGTCATCATCAGCGGCGACTCGGATTTCTCGCCGCTCGTCTCCAAGCTGCGCGAGAACAACAAGGTCGTCATCGGCGTCGGCGTGAAGAATTCGACGTCCGACCTGCTGATCGCCAACTGCGACGAATTCATCTACTACGACGATCTCGTGCGCGAAAAGAAAAGGCCTGCGCCGAAAAAGGCGCCGGGAAAAGGCGCCGGCGGCAACGGCAAGCCGGCGGCGAAGGCCGCGCCCGAGGAGGCCAAGCCCCCGGTGAAGAAGGGCGACGAGGAGCGGCGGCAGGAGGCGCTCGACCTGATTGGCGAGACGCTGGAGGCGCTGATTGCCGAACGTGGCGACGAGGAGAAGATCTGGGGCTCGATGATCAAACAGGCGCTGAAGCGGCGCAAACCGGGGTTCAACGAGTCCTACTACGGGTTCCGCTCGTTCAACGGCATGCTGGAGGAAGGCCAGCGGCGCGGCAGCCTCGCGCTCGAGCGCGACGAGAAGTCAGGCGGCTACATCGTTCGCCTGCCTGCCGGTGAGGAATGAGCGAAACTGGACGCCTGTTGCGATCACGATGATTCCCGGCATCCACGATCTTGGGCTGTTTGTCATTTCCGGGTTGCTGCTCAACATAACGCCGGGGGCCGACACGCTCTACATCGTCGCGCGCAGCACGGGACAGGGTCGGCTCGCCGGAATGGTGGCGGCATTGGGCATCGGCGCTGGTTGCGTGGTGCACACGATGGCCGCTGCCGTTGGGCTATCAGCGATCATCGCGACGTCCGCGGCGGCGTTCACCATCGTCAAATGGGTCGGCGCCGCATACCTCGTCTGGCTGGGTGTCGGACTGCTGCGCGGTGCCGCGCCGAGGGCTCCGTCCGATGTGCGTTCCCCGCCCCCGGCATTGCTTTCCAAGGTTTTCGCGCAAGGGCTTCTCACCAACGTGCTGAATCCCAAGGTTGCACTCTTTTTCCTCGCATTCCTGCCGCAATTCATCGACGCAACGGCCCCGGGCAAGGCGCTCGCGTTCGTGTTCCTGGGGATGGTCTTCAACGTCAACGGCACGCTGTGGAACCTGTTCGTTGCGTGGGTGGCTGCCGGCGCCGGGCGGCGCTTCATGGCGCGCGGGAAGGCGATTCGCTGGTTCAGCCGGCTCGTCGGGGGACTGTTCGTCTACTTGGGGATCCGGCTCGCGCTCGCCGAGCGCACCTGACCTGATGCAGAGCGCTGTCAGGAGGTAGTTGATTTCAGAGCGCTCTGCCCCAAGAATGAGTGGGAGCGCCCCGGACGGATCCTGCGCGGCAGGCCCAAGGGGCATTGGATGGCAGCGCCCGTGCGACGCGGACGCTTGCGGGCTTCCGACGGCACGGAGGTGTCGGATGCACGATGTTCGCCCGGCCGCAGTGGCCGGCATGTTCTATCCCGGTTCATCTGCGGCCCTGGCCGAGAGTGTCCGTGCCTGCCTCGCGGACGCGTCCACCGCCCGCTGCCGCGCCGCCACGCTGCCCAAGGCGATGATCGTGCCGCATGCGGGGTACGTCTACTCGGGCCCGATCGCCGGCGCCGCCTATGCCCGGCTTGCCGCCGGGCGGCGGACGATCCGCCGCGTCGTGCTGCTGGGCCCGGCGCACCGCGTTCCCGTGCGCGGGCTCGCGTTGCCGTCCGCGCGGGCTTCGCCACGCCGCTTGGCGATGTCGAGGTCGATCGCAAGGCCGCGGCGTCTCGCGCTGACCTTGCCGCAGGTGCAGGAGAGCGACGCGGCGCACGCGCTCGAGCATTCGCTGGAGGTGCAGCTGCCGTTCCTGCAGGCCGTGCTCGGCGAATTCCGGATCGTGCCCGCTGGCGGTCGGCGACGCGACGGCCGGACGAGGTGGCCGACGTGATCGAGCGCCTGTGGGGCGGCGCGGAGACGCTGATCGTCGTGAGCTCCGACCTGTCGCACTACCACCGCTATGCGGAAGCCCGCGCGATCGACCGGGCAACCGCCGACGCGATCCTCGCGCTGGGGCCGGCGATCGATCACGAGCAGGCCTGCGGCGCGACGCCGGTCAACGGCCTGCTCCTTTGCGCGCGCCGCCGCGGGCTCGCCGCGGAGCTGCTCGACCTGCGCAATTCGGGCGACACCGCGGGCGACAAGTCGCGCGTCGTCGGCTACGCGCGTTCGCGTTCGCGCAGGGTGAGCCGACATGAGCTGGGTGACTCGGAGGGTAACGTGGCGGCGCCCGCAAGCGTGGGGCTCCCCACGATCGTGATCTCGGGCGCGCGTTGCTGCGCATCGCGCGCGACGCGATCGGAGCGGAACTCGGATTTCCCGCGACCGCGGCGTCGAGCGCGAGGCACTCGCGCAGCCTGGCGCGACGTTCGTGACGCTGATGAAGGACGGCGAGCTGCGCGGCTGCATCGGCACCCTCGAGGCGGTCCGTCCGCTGCGGCAACGACGTGCGCAGGCCAACGCCGTCGGCGCCGCGTTCCGCGACCCGCGCTTCCTCCCGCTCGCGCGCGCGTGGAGTTCGCGGCGACGCGGTCGAGGTGTCGGTGCTGTCGGCGCGCGAGCCGCTCGCCTTCGCCGACGAGGCGCACTTGCTCGCGCAGCTGCGTCCCGGCGTCGACGGCGTGATCCTCGAATACGGCCGCCGCGCGCGACGTTCCTGCCGCAGGTCTGGGAGACGCTTCCCGACCCGCGCGAATTCCTCGCGGCGCTCAAGCGCAAGGCGGGCCTGCCGGCCGGTTTCTGGCACCGCGCGATGAACGTCTCCCGCTACACGGTGACCAAATGGAAGAGACGGAATCCCGTCGCTGCAGGCGTCAGCATGAGCGATAACTTCCCCGGCCGCTGGTGGCACCGCCTCGACGACGGCCGCATCCAGTGCGACCTGTGCCCGCGCGACTGCAAGCTGCACGAGGGCCAGCGCGGCGCGTGCTTCGTGCGCCAGCGCGTCGGCGACGCGATGGTGCTGACCACCTACGGCCGCTCGTCGGGCTTCTGCGTCGATCCGATCGAGAAGAAGCCGCTCAACCACTTCTATCCGGGCTCGCAGCGTGCTTCTCGTTCGGCACCGCGGGCTGCAACCTCGCCTGCAAGTTCTGCCAGAACTGGGACATCTCCAAGTCGCGCGAGATGGACACGCTGATGGACCGGCGTCGCCCGAGGCGATCGCCGCGACGGCGAAGCGGCTCGTGCCGGAGCGTCGCCTTCACCTACAACGACCCGGTGATCTTCGCCGAGTACGCGATGGACGTCGCCGACGCCTGCCACGCGCTCGGCATCAAGACGGTCGCGGTCACCGCCGGCTACATCGCACGCGACGCGCGGCGCGAGTTCTACGCGAAGATGGACGCGGCCAACGTCGACCTGAAGGCCTTCACCGACGAGTTCTACGTCAAGCTCACCGGCGCGCATCTGCAGCCGGTGCTCGACACGCTCGTCTATCTGAAGCACGAGACCGACGTCTGGTTCGAGATCACCACGCTGCTCATTCCCGGCAAGAACGATTCCGGCGAGGAGATCGAGGCAATGAGCAAGTGGATCATGCGCGAGCTGGGCCCGGACGTGCCGCTGCACTTCACCGCCTTCCATCCCGACTACAAGATGACGGATCTCCCGCCCACGCCGGCGGCGACGCTGACCGCGCGCGCGCGACATCGCGCTGCGTGAAGGCCTCCGCTACGTCTACACCGGCAACGTGCACGACCGCACCGGCGGCACGACGTTCTGCCCGGGCTGCGGCAAGCCGCTGATCGTGCGCGACTGGCACGAGATCCTGCGCTACGACGTCACCGCCGATGGCCGTTGCCAGCATTGCGGTACGACGTTGCCGGGGCGCTTCGAGCACTACGACGGGGGATGGGGCCGGCGCCGGGTGCCCGTGAGAGTCGCGGTCAACGCTTGAGTTGACGCGTGCGGCGATTCACTCCAGGTCCAGGTACTTCTTGGCTTTCCCCTTGGCTTTCTCGACCGGGTACTTCTCGCGGTTGATGAGGAGCTTGTCCCGCGCGGCGGCGATGATGTCGAGGTCGAGCACGCGAC
Organism: uncultured beta proteobacterium; assembly: GCA_963733985.1. GTDB lineage: Bacteria > Pseudomonadota > Gammaproteobacteria > Burkholderiales > Casimicrobiaceae > CAIWHR01. The sequence continues at coordinate 58,808 of CAVTFF010000012.1, forward strand.
CAAGTCGCACGAGGTAGATCAGGACGTCGCCGATTTCGTTGGCGACCTCCTCCTTCTTGCGCGGATCGGGCGACGCCGATTCGGCGGACGCAGTCCAGAGGAAATGCTCCATCAGCTCGGCGGCTTCGATCGCAACCCCCATCGCCAGGTTCTTCGGCGTGTGGAACTGCGCCCAGTCGCGCTCGGCAACGAACGCATCGACCGCGTCCTGCAGATCGGTCAGGCTGTCGGCCATCGTCGCCGCTGCGGGGCCGCTATTTCGCGGGCGTCGCGACGCCGTAGTTGGCAGTGAGGTAATCGACGATCTTCGGAACGTCCGCCGGCGGGATTTGTGCGCCGTACGCCTTGATCATCTTGTTGACCTCGGCTTCCCACACCTGGCGCGCCATGAACGGCGAGTTGCCCTGGATGTAGTCGACGCTGTGGCACATGACGCAATAGCCCATCACCTGGTCGCGGCCCGGACCGGGCTTCAGCTCGATCTTCGATTCCTGCGCGTGGGCGACGGCAGCCGCGGCTGCCGCCGCGACAAACAACACGTGGCTCGGTTTCATGGCAAGGGCTCCCTGGCGTTCAGGCGGCGACGAGCACGATCCGCTGCATCACGTTGTTGTGATAGCCGGCGGGATTGAAGATGAGCTGGGCGGTCTGTGTCGCGCCCTGGCGATTGGTGGCGCGTGCCATGACTGGATAATCGCCCGCCTTCGCAGGACGGAACCGATAGCTCCAGGTGCGGAACGAAAAGCGGCCAAGGTCCTGGCCCAGGTCGGCTGCGTACCACGTGCGTCCACCATCCGGCGACACGTCGACGTCGCTGATGCCGTAGCCCGCGTCCCATGCGATGCCGCGCACCTCGGTATCCTGACCGACGGCGATTCGCTGGCCGTCGCGGATGTTCGTGATGAGCGAGTTGACGACCATCTCGGTGATCGGCGTCGACACGTCGCTTTCCTGCGACAGGAAACGATCGGCGAAGCCGAACTTGCCCTTCGGCACGCGGTATGCAGTGTTCATCCAGAACGTGTTGATCGGCTTGTCGAGCGCGTCGATCGACACGAGCATCTTCATCCAGTAAGTCGCGGTCCAGCCGGGGACGATCACGCGCAGCGGTGCGCCGTTGAAATGCGGCAGCGGCTCGCCGTTCATCTCCCACACGAGGAGCGTGTTCTCGTCCTGCGCCTTCCACGGCGGGATGCTCTTGTTGAAGTCGGGCGTCGCGGGGCTCGCGCCCGTCTCCGCGCCGTTGAAGGCGATCTCGACGACTTCCTTCTTGAGGCCCGCCTTGTTCAGTACGTCGCGCAGCCGCACGCCCTTCCAGCGGGCATTGCCCATTGCGCCATAGCCCCATTCGACGCCGGGTACGTGCGGGTCGGAGAGCCCGCGGCGGTTGCCGCTGCACTGGCACACGGCGACGAGCTCGACCTGCTCGAAGCCGCGCTTCAATTCGTCGAGCGAATATTCGGCGGGGGTGTTCAATGCGGGGCCGCCGATGCGCAGCCTCCACGTCACCGGGTTGACCTCGGGGATGTCGGCCAGGTGCCAGCGGACGAAGAACGCGCGATTCGGCGTGATCGCAGAATCGAACAGGTCGACGGGCGTCTCGAAATTCGGCGGGCGCAGCGAGCGCTTGATCAGCGGGACTTTCCCGGGGAGTGCGTCGAGGCTGCCGGCCTCGATCGCCCCGGCCGGAAGGCCCGCCGCGAGGGCGCGACGCCAGTCAAGGGTGAGAATGCTGCTGCCGGCGGCCGCCAGCACGAAAGATCGTCGGTCCATCGCTCCTCCTTCAGAAATGGGGTCCGCGTCCCTCTGCCGGGACGTCGAACTCTTCTGTTCCCGCTGCCTTATCGCGCTGGCGGCGTACGTTGTCAATATCCCCGTCGGGTAGCTGCATCGGGACGTGCCCGATCGAGCGCCACTAGGCCTTCGTGTAGATCTCCGCACCTTTCGCTACGAACTCGACCGCCTTCGCCTCCATCCCCTTCGCGATCGCGTCGGCCTCGGCGATCCCCTGCTTGGCGGCGAATTCGCGGACGTCCTGCGTGATCTTCATCGAGCAGAAATGCGGGCCGCACATCGAGCAGAAGTGCGCGAGCTTGGCGCCCTCCTGCGGCAGCGTCTCGTCGTGGAACTCGCGCGCCTTGTCCGGATCGAGGCCGAGGTTGAACTGGTCGTCCCAGCGGAATTCGAAGCGCGCCTTGGACAGCGCGTTGTCGCGGATCTGCGCGCCGGGGTGGCCCTTGGCGAGATCGGCGGCGTGCGCGGCGATCTTGTAGGCCATGATGCCGTCCTTGACGTCGGCCTTGTTCGGCAGGCCCAGGTGCTCCTTCGGCGTCACGTAGCAGAGCATCGCGGTGCCGTACCAGCCGATCATCGCCGCGCCGATCGCGCTGGTGATGTGGTCGTAGCCCGGCGCGATGTCGGTGGTGAGCGGCCCAAGGGTGTAGAACGGCGCCTCGCCGCACAAGCGCAGCTGCTCGTCCATGTTGTGCTTGATCAAGTGCATCGGCACGTGGCCGGGCCCTTCGATCATCATCTGGACGTCGTGCTTCCAGGCGATCTGCGTCAGCTCGCCCAGCGTGGCGAGCTCGGCCATCTGCGCCTCGTCGTTGGCATCAGAGCCGGAGCCCGGGCGCAGGCCGTCACCCAGCGAGAAGGCGACGTCGTACGCCTTCATGATCTCGCAGATGTCCTCGAAATGCGTGTAGAGGAAGCTCTCCCTGTGATGCGCGAGGCACCACTTCGCCATGATCGAGCCGCCGCGCGAGACGATGCCCGTCATTCGCTTCGCGGTGAGCGGGATGTAGCGCAGCAGCACGCCGGCGTGGATCGTGAAATAGTCGACCCCTGCTCGGCCTGCTCGATCAGCGTGTCGCGGAACATTTCCCACGTCAGCTCCTCGGCCCTGCCGTCGACCTTCTCCAGCGCCTGGTAGATCGGCACCGTGCCGATCGGCACCGGCGAATTGCGGACGATCCACTCGCGCGTCTCGTGGATGTTCTTGCCGGTGGAAAGGTCCATCACCGTGTCGGCGCCCCAGCGCGTCGCCCACGTCATCTTCTCGACCTCCTCGTGGATCGACGAGGACACCGCCGAGTTGCCGATGTTGGCGTTGATCTTGACCAGGAAGTTGCGGCCGATGATCATCGGCTCCGATTCCGGATGATTGATGTTGGACGGGATGATCGCGCGGCCGCGGGCAACCTCGGCGCGGACGAATTCGGGCGTGATCACCTGCGGAATTGCCGCGCCGAAGCTCTGGCCGGGATGCTGGCGCGTGACGAGCTCCGGCAGCGTTGCGACCATTTCTTCGCGCCGCAGGTTCTCGCGGATCGCGACGAACTCCATCTCCGGCGTGACGATGCCGCGGCGCGCGTAATGCATCTGCGAAACGTTCGCGCCTGGCTTTGCCCGGCGGGGCTTGCGATGAAGGTCGAAGCGCATGCCGGCAAGCTCCGGGTCGGCAAGACGGGCGCGGCCGAAAGCGGACGTCGGGCCGGGAAGTTCGGCCGTGTCGGCGCGCTCGGCGATCCACGCCGCGCGGAGGGGTGGCAAGCCCCGGCGGATGTCGATCGTAGCGGTCGGGTCGGTGTACGGGCCCGACGTGTCGTAGACGGTGATCGGCGGGTTCTTCTCGACGCCGAACGACGCGGGCGTATCACTTTGGGAGATTTCGCGCATCGGGACGCGAAGGTCCGGCCGCGAGCCCTCGCACATGGATCTTGCGCGCGTTGGGCAGCGGCGCTACGGCGGCGGCGTCGACGTGCGCGTCACGCGCGTAGAACTTGTCGTTGGCATTCATCGAAGCTCCTCGGCCGGAAAGACGCGGGGAGCGGAGAGGCAGGCTACGCTTCCCTGCGCCGGCATTATCCGCACAGGTACCAAGGGTGTGCTCTCACCCTCCCGCATCGCGGGAAGGACCCCTAGCGTCCGGCCAACGTTACGCCAAAGTGGGGGCTTCGTCCAGACAGCAATGCGTTGCGCGAGGCGTCGCCTGGCTTCGCGGCGGACGGAGCGCCCCGTCATTTCGCGGACATGGACCGCGCTGCGCGGGGGATCCGCCAGCTCGGACCGAATCCGTCTTGACGACGTTGCGTGCCCGGCGCGTCTACATCGCCTTCTTCGCTTCGAACAGCTCGCGCTTGCATCTAGGGGAGAGTTGCCGGAAGTTCGCGCGCAAACATTCCTTGGCGGTCCCCGGCGCGGCACCGGCGCAGAATTGATGGAGATCGTCTTCGCAGGCCATCACGACCTCCTTCATCAGCGTGGCGGTCTGCGCCATTCCGCGCTGGCAGGCTGGAGAAAGCTGTGGCTTGTGCTCGCGCAGGCAATTGGCAATCCGCCCCTCGCCCTGCGGAACGCCGGCGCAATAGGCCTTGATATCCGGCGCGCACGCTTGCTGTGCCGTCTGCGCAAGCACCGCCGACGCGAGCCCAAGTCCGGCAACGGCAAACGCAAACCGGCCGACGATCACTTGCAGTCGTTGCGCCAACATTGGAAGCTCGCGGTTGGCTGTAAGTACGGTTGTCGGCCTTCGGCAACAGCTTAAGGACCTTCAGGCGCTGGGCGGACACCCGCGCGAGGGCGTGCCTCGCACGTCCGCTTAACTGCACTGCGCTACTTAGCGAATGACGTTGCGCGCGCCGCCGGCAAAGCAGCTTCCCGAGCCGTTGTCGGGGCAGATGACGATGTAGGTCGCCCGCTGTCCGCACCCGGCGACGCCGATCGTGTATTCGGCCCGTGAGACCCCTGTGTACCGGAAGGTCTGCACGAGCGGCTGGAGCGTTTCGCGCGAGAGGACCTCCCCGGTGGCCGCCGGACAGTTCATTTCGAACTGCGCACGCCGCACCGCCATGTTGACCGCCTCCGGCTGTATCTGGTCGATGAAGGGCGGGCCGGATGCGCATCCTGCGGCGATGAGTCCGGCTGCAACCACAATCATTTTCGAACGAGGGGCCATGCTGTGTCTCCTTGGATGCCCGACTTATGATTACCGAATGCCCGCGAAAGTCGCGTCGAAGCGAACGCTACCGCCGTCCGCCGCCGCGAAAACCGCCACCACCGAATCCTCCGCCTCCAAAGCGACCACCCCACCCGCCTCCGCCGCCGAAGCCACCAAACGAGCGGTCACCGCCGCCGAATCCTCCGAAGCCGCCGCCGCCGAAGGAGCGGTCGCCGCCCGAGAATCCGCCCCATCGGTCCTCGCCACCGCTCCGCGCTTGCGATTCCTTGTCGGCCCACGACGTATCACCGGAAGCGCTGCCCCAGCCACTCGACGTGTGCTGCTGCCACCCGCTGCCGTTGTTGTGATACACGTTGCCGTTGACGTCGGCGTAGTGCTGGTTGCCGACGCTCGCTGTCGCCCAGGTGTTGGTGTTGCCGGTCTTCGCGTTGTACGTCGAGCCGCCGCCGACGTGCGCGTTGCCTTCGGGTCCCGCGGTCGTCGCGCCGGCACGGTTGTACGTGCTGCCGCCGGCGCCGGTGCCCGATGCTGCATTGGCGGTCGAGCGCTGTCCCGTGTAGACGTTGTAGTTGCTGGCGCGCGCCACGCTGCCCGAACCGCCGGCGGCTCCATTCATCGTCCGGTCGTAGCCGCGCGTTGCGTTGCCCGTATAGGCGTTGAACTGGCGGCCCGCGTTGTAGCTGCCCGACGTGCCGGTGCGCGCGTTGTAGTAGTTGCCGCTCGCCGTCGTTCCGGCGACGCCGCCGCCCGCATACCACGAGCGTGTTCCCGAGTAGGTCGTCGCGCCCCAATGTCCATAGACGTTGGCGCTCGCCGACGCGCAGCACGGGTAGCCGCCCCAGTAGGCCGGGTGGTAGTACGCGCCGCCCCAGTACGGCTCGGTCCACGCCGCGGTCGCGAGTCCCAGCGCAAACCCATAGGTGAAGCCGACCCACGGGTTGTAGACCGGCGCCGCTGCTACGCCATACGTATACGGTGGCGGATACCAGACGGTGCCGACCCACGGCGAATACACATAGCCGGTACCGTAGACGACGGTGCCGTAGGGCGAAACGACGGTGCCGAGATACCCCGGCGTATAGCCCACATAGACGTACTGCGGCGTCGCCTCGTAGATCCGCACGTACGTCGCGTAGTAGATCGGCGACGACGGCGGGATCGTGTAGATCGTCGTGGGCACCGACGTTGCGATCACCCACGGCCCCGTCAATTGCGGCGCGGTAAACCACACGCCGGCGGTCACGGCGTAATACGAATTCGCCGTCACCATAATCACGGGCTCCGACGAATTCACGACGTACGAGAGCCCGGTCCCGGGAATCGCCGCGTACTGCGGCGGACCGTCGAAGCTCGGCGTGAACTTCGGTCCGTTCTTCCGCGGCACCGTCGCCGTCTGCGGAATCGAATTCTCGATGACCGCTTCCTGCGCCTGCGGCGTTCCGGCGACGGTTGGAAGCACCGCCCCGGCGAGCGACTGCGGCGGAATCTTCGCGAAGTCCGGAGGCAGCGAATTGCTGGCGACAAACGTCCACGGACCTGAGAGGCCGGGCGCCATGAACCAGCGGCCGGCAAGCAACGCATAGTAATTGTTGTTCGCCGTGTTGATCAGCACGTCGCTCGTCGTATTCGACGCCCACAGGAGCTGCGTGCCGACGATGGGCACGAAATCGGGCTGGCCCTTGAACACGACGAGCTCGGTCGGCGCCTGGCTCGTGTAAATCGTCGGCACGCCGTTGGCGAGCGACGGCTTGGGGTTCGCCTTGGGGCCGCCGTCGAGCAGGTCGACGATGCCCTGTTTCGAGAGCTCGGTTGCGATGGCATTCATCTCGTTGGCCATCAGCGGACCGGGAAAGGCCTGCGTCCACGGGCCGGAAATCGAGGTCGCGCTGAGCCAGCCGTCGTAGACGTGCAGGTAAAGCGCGTCGGTGAACCCACCCTGCAGGATCAGCGCGCGCGTGTTGACCACGCGCTTCGCCCGAGAGTGACCGGGCACCGGCTTGATCACCGGCGCGCCGTCGATCGGCACGAGAATCGCCGGCGAGTAGCTGACGATCACCTGCGGCGGCGCGTTCTGCACCGCGACCGTCGGCGGCTTGATCCCGGCGACCGCGAGCGACGCCTCGAGCCGATCGAGCGCGATCGTCCTGACGCTCTTCGCGAATTCGTTCTGCAGCTCGGTGGTGTACGCCGCGCCGTGATTCGGCAGCGTCGGGAAGTCGGTCTTCGTGATCTTCATATCCTCGAACACGACGGTGCGGGCGGCCTTGTCGACCTGGGTGCGAGCGTTGGCGAAGATGACGCCGAACGTTTCGTCCTTCGCGCCCTGGGGTTTGATCGCGAGCGCGCACCGGAAGTCGATCCGGTTGCCCTCCCATTTGTTGATCTGAGGCTGATAGACGAGCACCTGGCCGTTGGTCAGGTCGACGACGCGGGGCCACGGGTCGGCGGGAATCTGCGGCGCGGCGGCGGGCCCCGCGGCTGGCGCACTTTGCGCGGATACGATTGCGGTGGTGCCGGGGAGAACGCCGGCGGCGAGGGCAAGGGCAGCGATGGTAGTGCGGAAGGTCATGGCGGGTGAATCCGGAGTGGCAGGCGAAAAGCCGGATGCAGATGCTCGTCTCTAAGGCATTGCCGTGTCAAGTTCGCGCGGCGAGCCGGACCTGAAACGCACTTGCCGACTCGCAGGCTTTGCGGAGTGGCGGAGCGCGGTGCCGATCGAGACGCGACGACGATCCGGTAAGATGTTCCACACAGGCTCCGGCTCGGTCGCCGCCGACGATGCGCATTCCCGCTCCGACACTCTTTCTCGACGACGCGCATCGCTGCCTGCATGACGGCGCCGGACTCGCCTTCGATCCCACGCTGCTGATGTGGCGCCACGCGTCGCATGGGCTCGCCGGCACCGCGATCGACCCGCTCGCGGCCGTGCGCTGGCTGCAGAAGGAGAGCGGCACGCCGTCGCGACAGGCGATCGGCGTCGTCGGCGCGCGGCACGCGACGACGGAGCAGGCGATTGCGGCGCGCGCGCTGGGCGAGGCGCTTGCGGAGGCCGGGCTCACCGTGCTGTGCGGCGGCCGCCGTGGCGTAATGCTCGCCGTGTGCGAAGGCGTTGCCGCGCGCCGCGGCATCAGCGTCGGTCTGCTGCCCGGGGAATCGCTGGCCGATGGCAATCCAATGGTCACGATCCCGATCCCGACCGGCATCGGCCTCGCCCGCAACGCGTTGATCGCGCGCGGCGCGCTGTGCCTGGTTGCGATCGGCGGCAGCTACGGCACGCTGTCGGAGGTCGCCTTCGGCATGCAGTTCGGCAAGCGCGTGTTCGGGCTCGCCAGCGCGCCGCACGTGGAGGGGATCGAGCATCTGTCCAGCGTGGATGCCGTCATGGCCGCGATCGCGCGCGTCGTGCTTGCACTCGATGGCGAATCGGCATTGCCCTACGAATCGTCCGACGCTTAGCGGTCGCCGCCAACAAACGCCATGCCAACAGATCGCGACGCCGCCATCGTGGCCGCCAGCGCCTGGTTCGATCGTGGCGCGATGCAGGACGATCTGCGCCGGCGCGTCGCGCGTCGCACCGAAAGCCAGAATCCGGAGTCCCGCGACGAGCTTGCCGGCTACCTCTCTCATGAAATCGGCCCGGCAGTCGAGCAAATGGGGTTTACCTGGTCGGTCTGGACGAACCCGGTCGCGGGCGCTCCGCCGATGCTCTTCGCGGAGCGGCACGAAGGCGACGGGTTGCCGACGGTGTTGAGTTACGGGCACGGCGATGTCGTCGCCGGTTACGACGGACAATGGACGGCCGGCCGCTCGCCATGGGAGCTCTCCATTGCCGGTGACCGCTGGTACGGCCGCGGCACCGCCGACAACAAGGGCCAGCACACGATCAATCTCGCGGCGCTCGCCCGCGTCCTCCAAATCCGCGGGCGTCTCGGCTTCAACGCCAAGCTGCTGCTGGAAATGGGTGAAGAGGTCGGCTCGCCCGGTCTGCGCCAAGTGTGTCAGACGCGTGCCGACACGCTTGCTGCCGACCTGCTGCTCGCGTCCGACGGCCCGCGCCTTGCGTCCGAGCGACCGACGATCTTCCTGGGCTCGCGCGGCGTGCAGAATTTCGATCTCGTCGTCGACTTGCGCGAGGGCGGCCATCATTCCGGAAACTGGGGCGGACTCCTCGCCAACCCGGGAACGATTCTTGCGGCGGCGATCGCCTCCATCGTCGATGCTCGCGGCCGAATTCTCGTCGCTGCGCTGCGCCCGGCGCCGATCCCCGAATCCGTGCGTCGTGCGCTCGCCGAGATCGAACCCGGCGAGCCGGGCGGTCCCGTGATCGATACCGATTGGGGCGAGCCGGGCCTGTCGCCTGCCGAGCGCGTGTTCGGCTGGAACACGGTCGAGGTGCTTGCATTTCGCGCCGGCAATCCCGATAGGCCGGTGAACGCGATCCCGCCTCGCGCCTCCGCGCACATGCAGATTCGTTTCGTCGTCGGCTCCGATTGGCGAACCTTCCTGCCGGCGATTCGCGCGCATCTCGACGCAAACGGATTCGGACGGGTCGATGTCCGTCAATCGGACACCGAGCCCATGGCGGCGACCCGGCTCGACCCCGATCATCCGTGGGTCCGTTTCGCAAGCGAGTCGATCGCGAAGACGACGGGCTCCGCGCCCGCGATTCTCCCGAACCTCGGCGGCTCGCTCCCCAATGATTGCTTTGCCGAAGTGCTCGGATTGCCGACGATCTGGGTGCCGCATTCTTATCCGGCCTGTTCGCAGCATGCGCCGGACGAGCACCTGCTTGCCGGCGTCGCGCGCGAGGGTCTGCAAATCATGACCGGATTGTTCTGGGATCTGGGGGCCGGACACGGTCCGAGCGGGCCGGAGGCGCCGGCCTCCGCGCGCAACGGCTGGCGCGCATGATTCAACTTGACTTGTACAGCGCGACGGCGGACGCCGAATTCGCTACAATTTCGCCGCACGCGGGTGTAGCTCAATGGTAGAGCAGAAGCTTCCCAAGCTTACGACGAGGGTTCGATTCCCTTCACCCGCTCCATCCGCACTACCGACGTTTGTTCAACTGACGCTCCACCCGCGGTTGCCGCCGGGTGTGCGTGCCTTGCATGAAGGACACCATCAGCAATGGAGTCACCGATCGGAAAGGAAGGCAACGCCCTCGTTGCACCGCTGGTGCTTGGCGACACGGTCCGCATGCCGTGGTTCGCCGAATCGGGTTCCGAGGAAACGGTCGTGCGTCCCGCGCTCGCGATCCTGTTCCGCCTGGCGCTCGGACCCGCCGCGGACGATTACGGCCCGCGCTTCCTGCGTTACGAAGAACGCGGCGGCGCGCGTCTCGGTTGGCACTGGCCGGCACTCCTGCTCGGAAGCGCATGGGCCTTTTACCGGAAGCTCTGGCTCACGGGTATCTTCTTTGCGTCCCTTCCGCTGATCGGGGTCGCGGGTTTTGCAACTGTTGCGCCGGCCGTCGGGGATTCGACGCTGCGCTGGATCGCGGTGGCAATCGCTGCAATCTGGCTGGCGCCCGCGATCATCGCCGCGCTGCTCGCAAATAGACAGCTCTATCGGCACGTAAAACGGCGGGTGGCTTCGGCCGAAGCAGGATGCCGTCGCGTCGACGAGGCGGCTTCATTGATCAGCGCGCGCCGCCCGACGTCGATTGCCGCAGCATTGGTGTTCGGCGGCGCGGCGCTCGCGGTTGGCTCGGTCGCCGTTGCACCGCGCATCTCCGCGCTTTACCACGAGCAGATCGTTCGCGTCAGCATCGCCGACACGCTGGCCGCGATCCGGCCGCTGCAAGTCGCGATCGAGGATGCGTGGCGGAGCGGAGCCTCGCTCTCGCGTCTGCTGAGGCACGCAGCGAAGGAAACGGCGGCTACGCCTCCGGGCGGCATCACCGTGAGCCCCGAGAACGGCCGCGTACGGCTCGAGCTCGGGCCGCAATCGCCGGAGCTCCGCGGCAAGGCCATCTTGCTCGCGCCCGCCGTCGATCCGCAGCAACAGGTGCAGTGGATCTGCGTGCCGGTTGACGTGCCGCGCAAATATCTGCCGCAGGACTGCGCACGCGGGTAGCGGCGGGCACTCGCCGGGGACGGCGACAAGAGGCTGCGAGCAATCACGGTCGACACCGGGAGGCGGACTTCCGCCAGCGGCGTGGTGCGGCCGGGTGGAGGCCCGGCGCGAGCAGGTGACACCTCGGCATTGCAATCTGCGCCACGCGATCGCAGGCCGCGAGTACTGCCTGCGCGTCATCCGTGGGCGTGCGCGACCTTTTCGCGTTGCCAGCGTTCGAGCTTCGCCCGCGCGTCGTTGATTCGGGGATCCATTTCGCGCGCGTGGTCCGCCGTCTTGGCCGTCAGCTCGATCACGTAGCCGTTGGGATCGCGAAAGTAGATCGAGCGGATGAAGCCGTGGTCGGAGATCCCGCGGGTCTCGATGCCGCGCGCCTTGCCCTTGGCGAACATGTCCTGCAGCGTCGCAGTCGTCGACCTCGAGCGCGATGTGCAGGTCGTAATCGTGCTGCGACTTCCACTCGAACGGCATGTCCGGCGCCTCGAAGAAGGCGAGATAGGAGCCGTCGCCCATCTGATAGAACGTGTGCAGCACGCTTACCTGCCGTCCGGTCTTCGTCTCGTGGATCTCGAGCGTGCCGGCGAGCGGCAACCCCAGGAAATCCTCGTAGAAACGCCGTGTCTCTTCGGAATCGCGGCAGCGGTAGGCGTTGTGGTGCAGTCCCTTGATCATGATCGACGGCTCTCCTCTCGGTTGCGGCGCGCGTCAGACCGTCTCGAACGTCTTGTCCTTGAGCGCGCCGACCATTCCGTAGAACACTTCGTTCACCTTGGCCCAATTGGGACGCGCCTTCATCGCGGCGTACCAGCGCGCGAGGTTAGGGTAGGGCGTCAAGTCGCAGTGGATCACCTCGGCCATCGAGACGATGCCGGCGCCGAAATAATCGGCGATCGTGAGGTCGTCGCCGCAAAGGTACTTCTTGCCGGAGCCCAACAGGTGCCGATCCAGGACCGAGAGCCAGAAACGCGTCTTCTCCTTGCCCCACTGCACGGTGCCGGCGTGCGCCTCGGTCGCTCGGACGCTTGTGGTGCGGGAAAGATCTGCGGATAGACGAGGCCGTAGCCGAAGTCGCGGTAGAACCCCGTATTGAGCCAATCCATCATCTCGTTGACTCGGGCGCGCTTGCGCAAGTCCTTGGGGTACGCAGGCGAATCGATCTTGTCAGCCAGATACTTGAGGATCGACGAGCTCTCGGTCAGCCGGAAATCTCCGTCCTCGAGGACCGGCACCAGGCGGCTCGGGTTGATCGCCCCATACGGCTCCTTCAGATGCTCGCCCGTCATGAGGTCGACGACCTCGTAGTCGAGCGCGATGCCGCTGTCGGCTGCGAACAGCGCGACGGGACGGCTGACGGTGGAAACGGGATGATAGTAGAGCTTCATGTGACAGTCCTTCGGGGATGGGATGAGGGAGCGAAGTGTAATTCCAAACTCGCCTGACGTGCATTCGTCGGCCTCCCGTGCCACCGGCGACATTCGACGCGCAGCCGCCGCGAAATCAGCGCCCTCGTCGGGGTAGCGCCCCTGGCTAACGATTCGGGCGCCTGCCGTAGCCGCCATCGCCAGCGCGACGCTCATCGCGATGTTGCCCGAACTGGGTCACCTCAGCCGCCGCGAGATCAGCGCCCTCGTGGGCGTGGCGCCCATGGCCAACGCTTCGGGCACCTCCCACGGACGCCGACGCATAGCCGGCGGCCGCTTCCAAGTGCGCCGCGTGCTCTACATGGCCACGCTGACCGCGACCACGCACAATCCAACCATCAAGGCCCAGTACCAACGCCTGATCGCTGCCGGCAAATTGCCTAAGCTCGCCTTGGTCGCTTGCATGCGCAAGTTGCTGACCACACTCAATGCCATGGTCCGTACCCAAACGCGCTGGCGCGACACGCCTCATTGCGCTTGACTCCGGAGACGGTTACTCATTCGATCCGAATGGCGCTGCATCCGGGCAGCCGTTCGACGCAGCGCGGACCCATCAGCTGCGTTGGCGTACAGTAGCCGCCCTCCGACGCATGGGTTAGCAACGTGCGCACGGCCATCAGCACGCCGTCGACGGTGAGGCGGTAGCCGTTGCTGGTCGTGAGGTGCGCAATCCGCGTCTCGCCGCGATCGTTGCGTGCTTCGCCCCAAACGTACGTCTTCTCGCCATCTCGCTGCTTCTGCGATGGCCCACGGTGGGCCCTGGCGGCGCTCCGCTTCATCAGTGTCTGCAGGAACGGCAGGCGAAGGATGGGGCGCGTCCAGTTCATTCGCCGCATTCTGGCGACGGCACCGGGGGACGCGGCGATGTAAGTCTCGACGTTCGGGATCCCCGTCGAGAAGTAGGCGGTCGCCACGTCGCCCCAGGGAATCGTCATCGCGAGCTTTTCTCCAGTGCCGAAATCGATGAACCGCGTCCGGTGCGCGAGCGGCACGGTGACGATCACGCCGTTCCTGCGAACGCGGCCTCCGCGCGCCGCGGCTTCGACCGACGTACGGGCGGTACCGGGGCTTTGCGCTGCAAGCCCCTTGAAGCCCAGCGCAATGAATCGTGCGTCGGGCAACGCCTCGAGCAGGCACACGGCGACGCAGTCGGTAGGAATGACATCGAAGCCAACGCCCGGGCAGACGACGATCCCCGCGGCCTTCGCTCTCGCATGCTGGTGCTCGGCGGCGACGAACACGTCGATTTCGCCGGTGATGTCGACGTAGTGCGTCCTGCTCTCGAGGCACGCGGCGATCATCGGCGCGCTCGTCGCCGAAAACGGGCCGGCGCAATTCGCGACGACGCCGATGTCGGCGAGCGCGTGTCGCGTCGCGGACGTGTCCGTGAGGCTGAAGGCGCGCCACTGGAGCGCGAGTTCGTCTCCGAGCGCCTTGATCGCGGACTCGTCGCGCCCGGCAACGACGGGTGCGAGTCCCTGGCGCTTCGCTTCCTGCGCGACAAGCCGACCGGTGTAGCCGTTCGCGCCGTAGATCATCCACGCGCTCGGCAGTTTGGTTCGCGATGCTGAAATCGGGGGCGGCACGCTGATTTGACGAGGGTGCGGCAACTCCAGGCGGGGTCGTTGCAAGTGTACCTCTGCCCTCCAATCCCCGCGGGCTCGGCGCAGCGTTTTGCTTGCCCGGGCCGCGCGCGCTCCGTAGAATGACTTGACCCACTGCGCTGCCGCGGCGCGGGTCCGCACGGATGGGCCGTCCTCGTCCTCATTTTCACATCCCCGTCGCAGCGGTCCTCCTCATCGTCGGCGCGGTGTTCTGCTTTTCGCTGCTCGACGCCTGCGTCAAGTTCCTTGCTCAGCGCTACCCGGTACCGCTGCTCGTATGGGCGCGCTACGGTCTGCAGGCGGTGGCGACCGTCGTGTGGCTCGCGCCGAAAATGGGGATGGACCTGGTGCGAACGCCCCAGCTCGGCCTGCAGCTCGTTCGTGGCGCGGTTCTGCTCGCCTCGTCGCTGTGCTTCTTTTCGGCACTCAAATTCCTGCCGCTCGCCGATGCGACGGCGATCAACTACATGACGCCGATCGTCGTGATCCTCCTGTCGGTCGCCGTGCTGAAGGAGCGAATGACGCCGTCGCGCTGGGCGTTCGTCGCCGTCGGCTTTTTCGGGATGCTGCTGATCGTGCGGCCGGGCGCGTCGATTCTGCGCGGCGCTGCGCTGCTCGGCCTGGGTGCCGCGAGCTTTTATGCGACCTACCAGCTTCTGACCCGCAAGCTCGCGGCCGAGGATCCCCGCGTCACGCTGTTCTACCCTGCGCTGTGCGGCGCCGTGCTGATGACGATCGTGCTGCCGTTCCTTGACCACGGCGGCGCGATGCCCTGGATGCACATGGCGCTGGTGGCGCTTACCGGCGCGCTCGGCACGTTGGGGCATTTTCTGTTCATTCTCGCGTTCCAGCGCGCACCGGCCTCCGCGTTGACCCCGTTCACCTACATGCAGATCGTCTGGGCAACGTTGCTGGGCTGGATTTTCTTCGGCAACTTTCCGGACGGCTTCACGCTGATGGGGATCGCCATCATCGGCGGCAGCGGGCTCCTGCTCGCGTGGCACGAACGGCGCAAGGCGCTGGCGGCGCTTCCCGAGGAGCCTACGGCCGTCGCTTGATCGACATTGCGATAGAATTGGTCAGGTCACCCGACCGGTTTTGTGGCCGGGCCTTTTCGACGGCGCAGAGGACCGTTGGCGCCGCCCGGCCGTCCCGGGGGCGAATTGCACTGTAGGGGCTGCGCCGTGGCGACAGCCGCAAGCGTGGGGGTACATCGATGAACGCTACCGCGAACGCGAAGCCGCGCATCGGCTTCATCGGCCTCGGGCTGATGGGCCACGGCATGGCGAAGAACATCGTCACCAAGGGGTTCCCGCTCAAGGTGCTCGCCCACCGCAACCGCAAGCCGCTGGAGGACATCATCGCCGCCGGTGCGACGGAAGCCAAGACTGCGGCGGACCTGGCGCACGGATCGGATATCGTCTTTCTCTGCGTGACCGGGACGCCGCAGGTCGAGGCGATCGTCTACGGCGCCGATGGTTTGCTCGGGGCCGCGCGAGAGGGCCTGATCGTCGTCGACACGTCGACGGCCGAGCCTGCATCGACTGCGGCAATCCGGGCCGATTTCACGGCGAAGCACGCGGAATTCGTCGACGCACCACTCGCGCGCACGCCGAGGGAAGCCGAGGAGGGCCGGCTCAACACGATGGTCGGCGCCGACGACGCCGTCTTCGCGAAGCTTAGGCCCGTGCTGGGTGCCTACTGCGAGAACGTGATCCACGTGGGTCCACCTGGCCATGGCCATACGCTGAAGCTCATCAACAATTTCCTCGCGATGTCGATTGCAACGGCGAGCGGCCGAGGCCGCGGCGACGGCGGCGAAGGCCGGCGTCTCGATCGCAAAGCTCCACGAAATCATCTCGGCCGGCGCTGTGAATTCCGGGATCTTCCAGTTGACGGTCGGCAAGATGCTCGAGAGCGGGGATCTCTCCGGGCTCAAGTTCACGCTCGTGAACGCGATGAAGGACCTGCGCTACTACACGCACCTCGCGGAATCGCTGCCGACGTCGGCGCTCGTCGGCGAAGCCGTGCACCAGACGCTCGTCAATGCCAACCTGTTGGGGTTCGGCGACCGCTACATCGCGTCGCTGATGGAGGTGCAGGAAAAGCTCGCTGGCGTGAAGATCGTCAAGCGGGCGTGAGGTACGCAGCTGTGGGTTGCCGCCTCCCGAGGGTGTCGGCGCAGGCGCTCTCTGCCCGCCTCGCGCCTCCCGCGCTTTGAAGCTGCTGGTCCTCGGGGGCACGCGGTTCCTGGGCCGCCATTTCGTCGACGCCGCGCTCGCGGCGGGCCACGAAGTGACGACGTTCACCCGCGGACGGACGCCGCCGCTGTGGGGCGACGCCGTGACCGGGCTCGCCGGCGACCGTGACCCCGCTATCGCGCCCGGTCTCGGAGCGCTCGAGGTCGGTGAGTGGGACGGCGTCGTCGATACGAGCGGTTACCTTCCGCGCCACGTTCGCGCGGCCGCGGACATGCTCGAAGGCCGCGTCGCGCACTACCTGTTCGTCTCGTCGCTCTCCGTCTATTCGGACGCGAGCCGTGCGGATCAGAATGAAGACGCGGTGCTCGCGCCCCTTGCCGATCCTGGGTCCGAGGACGTCGCCGCGAATTACGGCGCGCTGAAGGCGGTCTGCGAGCACGAAGTGCGGTCCGTTTTCGGCGAGCGGGCGTCGATCGTCCGACCCGGATTGATCGTCGGCCCGCACGATCCCACCGACCGTTTCTCGTACTGGGTCGCGCGGTTCCTGCACCCGGAGTTGCTGGGCAATCGCGGCCCGGCCGCCGTCGTGCCGGCGCCGCCGTCGCGGCCGGTCCAGTTCATCGATGCGCGCGACCTCGCGCACTGGATGCTCGACCTCGCGCTGGCGCGCGTTTCCGGCGTGTTCAATGCGTGCACGCCGCCAAGGGAATGGACGATGGGCGCGTTGGTCGAGGCGCTGGTGTCGCGGGGAAGCGACGTCGTGCCGACATGGGTGGGCGACGGCGCACTCGTCGCCGGCAGCGTCGAGCCGTGGACCGAGTTGCCGCTCTGGATTCCGCAATCGGACTCCGCAATGTCGGGGTTCATGGAGTTCGCGTGTGCAAAGGCGCAGGCGCACGGGCTGTGCTTCCGGCCGCTCGAAGAAACGCTCGACGACACGGCGGCTTGGCTCGCCGCGCGCGACAATTCGGCGGCATGGACCCGCACGCTCTCAGCCGCCAAGGAGCGGCTGCTGGTGCAGGGCGGGTGACCCGCCGTCGGCGAAGGCGCGGTGCCATTTGCGGCGCGCCGGACCATTTCAGCGCCGACGATGGGACGCTCGTGCGATCATAGCGCGAGGATCCTCGACCGGATCGCTGCATTCGTTGCGCATGCCAGCCGACACGACGTCCGACTTCCTCGAATTCGCGCACGGAACGACAGTTGCCGCAGGCGCCGTCATTCTTCCGCATTTCCGGGCCGCGCTTGCATGTTGAAGACAAGAGCGACGGAGGCGCCTACGACCCCGTGACCGTTGCCGATCGCGCCGCGGAGGACGTGATCCGCACAGACATCGCGCACGCCTACCCCGACCACGGCATCCGCGGCGAAGAGCAGGGCTGGCAGAAGGGCGTCTCGAATTACACGTGGGTGATCGATCCGATCGACGGGACGCGGAGCTTCATTCTCGGCCAGCTGCATTGGGCGACGCTGCTCGCGCTCAACGACGGCGCGCGCGTCGTCGTCGGCGTCGTCCACCAGCCCTATGTCGGCGAATCGTTTGTCGCGACGGCCGGCGGAAAGGCGGAGTGGCGCCGCGGAGCGCAACGGCGCGCATTGAAAACGCGTCGTTGCCGCACCGTTTCCGACGCCGTGGTCGCGTCCACCGATCCCAAGATGTTCACGACGCCCGAAGAGGTCGCGGCCTTCCGGCGCGTGGCCGACGGCGCACGGTTCACGCGCTGGGGCGGCGACTGCTACGCCTATTGCCTGCTCGCGATGGGGCTGATCGACATCGTCATCGAATCGTCGCTGCAGGCATACGACATTCAAGCGCTGATCCCGATCGTCGAGGCTGCGGGCGGCGCAATCACGACCTGGACGGGCGCTCCATGCGACGAAGGCGGATCGGTCGTCGCGTGCGGCGATCGTGCGCTGCATGCGCAGCTGCTGAAACTGCTCGCGGGTTCGTAGACTCGAAGCGGAAGGGGGCACGCATGGCAACGGCTTCTCCCGGCGATCTCTGGGACAACCCGCAGGGGACCGACGGTTTCGAGTTCATCGAGTATGCGGCGCCCGATCCCGCGGCGCTGGGCCGCGCTCTTCGAGCAGATGGGCTTCATCGCCATCGCCAGGCACCGCGCGAAGAACGTGCTGCTCTATCGGCAGGGCGAGATCAATTTCATCGTCAACGCCGAGCCCGGCAGCTTCGCGCAGGCGTTCGCGCGCGTGCATGGCCCGTCGATTTGCGCGATCGCGTTTCGCGTCAAGGATGCGGCGCAGCGCCGTTGCCCGCTGCGTCGAACAGGGCGCCTGGGCGGTGGAAGCGCATCCGGGGCCGATGGAGCTCAACATCCCGGCGATCAAGGGCATCGGCGACTCGCTCATCTACCTGGTCGACCGATATCCGGGCAACGGAACCGGCGTGTCGATCTACGACATCGACTTCGTGCCGCTTCCCGGGCGTCGACCAGCATCCGCCGGGCGCGGGCCTTACCTATCATCGACCATCTGACGCACAACGTGCACCGCGGC
Source organism: uncultured beta proteobacterium (assembly GCA_963733985.1). Classification (GTDB taxonomy): domain Bacteria; phylum Pseudomonadota; class Gammaproteobacteria; order Burkholderiales; family Casimicrobiaceae; genus CAIWHR01. The sequence goes on from CAVTFF010000012.1 coordinate 77,586, forward strand.
CGGATGGCAGGAATGGGCGGGCTTCTACGAGCGGCTGTTCAATTTTCGCGAGATCCGCTACTTCGACATCGAGGGCAAGCTGACCGGCCTCAAGTCGAAGGCGATGACGAGCCCGTGCGGGAAGATCCGCATCCCGATCAACGAGAGCGCCGACGACAAGAGCCAGATCCAGGAATACCTCGTCGACGTATCACGGCGAGGGCATCCAGCACGTCGCGCTCGGCACCGACGACATCTACGCGACGGTCGAGCGGCTGCGTCGCGCGCGGCGTCAACTTCCAGGAGACGCCCGACACCTATTACGAGCTGCTCGCCACCCGCCTGTCCGGGCCACGACGAGGACACGCCGCGGCTTGCGGGCGAACCGCATCCTGCTCGACGGCGCGCCGGCCAGGGGCGAGATGCTGCTGCAGATCTTCACGACGACCGTGATCGGCCCGATCTTTTTCGAGATCATCCAGCGCAAGGGCAACCAGGGCTTCGGCGAAGGCAATTTCCGAGCGCTGTTCGAGTCGATCGAGCAGGACCAGATCCGCCGCGGCGTCCTGAAGGCCTGACTGCCGAGCGCGTCTTTTTCCGCCGGCGACTGCAAGAGCTACCACCGATGCGTGGCCGAATCCCGGGCGGGTCGGGCGCGTGCGTGCCGCTTGACGCCCCGTTGGTGGCCAGACTATGGTAATCACCACTGCAAGTCCCTGATTTGTTGCGTTTTGGCGCTGGTTCTGCGAAAATTCAATATTTCGCCAAGCCCTACCAGCAGGTCAGTGCTCACTCCTCTCGGATTCTCGTTGCTGCGCCAACTCGCCGATGGCGCCTTCCATTCGGGCGAAGATCTCGCCGCGAAAGTGGGGCTGACGCGCGCCCGCGTTTCGCAGGCGCTGAAGGACGCCGAGACGGCGGGTCTCGCGCTCGAGCGCATCAAGGGCCGCGGCTACCGTCTGCTCGAGGCGCCCGACTTTCTCGACGCCGAGACGCATCCGGGCAGCTCGCGGCTCGCCGCCGGGACGCGCCGACGCTCGCCGAGCTCACGATCGAGGTCGTCGACCAGGTCGACTCGACTTCGTCCGAGCTGCTGCGGCGCGCGCAGCGACGCGACATCCACGGCGCGTCGCTCGCGGCCGAATGGCAGACGGCGGGGCGCGGCCGCCGCGGCCGCGCTGGACCGCGGTCGCCGGCGGCAGCCTCACGTTTTCGCTCGGCTGGCGGTTCGAGCAGGGCGCCGGCTTCCTGGCGGGCTTGTAGCCTCGCCGTCGGCGTCGCGGTCGTGCGCGCGCTCGAGGCGGAGGGCTTCCGCGGGCGTCGAGCTCAAGTGGCCGAACGATCTCGTCTACCGGCACATGAAGATCGGCGGCATTCTGGTCGAAGCTCAACGGCGACGCGCTGGGGCCGTCGACGACCGTGATCGGCGTCGGCCTCAACGTCCGGCTGCCGGCCGCGGTCCGCAAGGACATCGCCGGCAGCCGGTGACGCGACCTCGCCGCCGTCGCCGGGCGCAAGGCGCGAGGCCGATCGATCGCAATCAACTGCTCGCGCGACTCGTCGCCGAGCTCGCCGCCGCGCTTCGACCAATATGCGAAGGAGGGATTCGCGCCGTTCGCCGCCGAATGGCAGCACCGTCACGCGTATCAGGGCAAGCCCGTGAAGCTGCTGCTGCCCGACGGCGGCTGCGGTCGACGGGCAAGGTCGCCGGCGTCGACGCGAGCGGTGCGCTGGTGCTGGCCGACGGACCGCGGCGCGCGCGTTTTCTTTCCGGCGAGATTTCGCTGCGATCCATCGCCAGAGCGAGGTTGCCGGTTCGGTCGAGATGAGCGCGGCACGGCCGCCCCAGGGCGCGAATGCGGCCGCCGCCGGCTACCTTCGCTTTGTGCCGCCAGCATGGAGGCCGCATCGATGAGCCTGACCCTCGTCATCGACGTCGGCAACAGCCGGATGAAGTGGGGGCTCGTCGGGCCGCACGGGTGGATCACCGTCAGGGCATCACGCCCAACACCGAGATCGGCACGCTCGTCGCTGCGCGACTGGCAGAACCTGCCGCGGCCGTTGCGCGCCGTCGGCGTCAACGTCGCCGGCGAGGCGGCGCGCGTTCGCGTCGAGGCCCAGCTTGCGCGCTGGCGACTCGTGCCCGAGTGGCTGACGGCGACCGCCGCCGCATGCGGCGTCACCAACCGCTACGCTCGGCCCGCGCAGCTCGGCGCCGACCGCTGGGCGTCGCTCGTCGCCGCGCGGCAGCCGTTCGCTTGGCGACGCGACCTTTTCCCGCCCGCATGCGTCGTCGTCAACGCGGGCACGGCGGTCACGATCGACGCGCTCGACGCCGAAGGCGTGTTCCGCGGCGGCCTGATCCTGCCCGGAATCCGGCTGATGCTGCGGGCGCTCGCCGAGAACACGGCCGCGCTCAAGGTGGCGCCCGGCGAATTTCGCGATTTCCCGACAACACGGCCGACGCGCTGTACTCGGGCGCGATGCAGGCGGTCTGCGGCGCGATCGAGCAAATGCGCCGCCAGATCGACACCAATCGCCGCGCAGGTGCGCATGCTACCTCGCGGGCGGCGCGGCCGCCGAGATCGCGCCGCACCTCAATCGCGCCGGTGGAGGTCGTGGATAATCTGGTGCTCGAAGGCGTGCTCGCGCTGGCCGGGGAGGCGGGTTAACATCGTCGCGCCCGCTGCCCCGACTCGTCCCATGCGTACCCTCGTGATCCTCCTCCTGCTCGCGAACCTGACGCTGTTCGCCTACACCCGGCTCGACGCGGCGGCCGGGCGAGGGCGTGCGGCTCAAGGAACAGGTGCGGCCGGACAAGATCAAGCTGCTTACGCCGCAGCAGGTCGCGGCGCTCGGGCCGGCCAAGGTCGCCGCGCTCGCCGACGTCTGCCTCGAGTGGGGGCCGTTCGGCGATGCCGATCGCGCTCGGGCGCTGGCCGACCTCGAATCCCTTGCGCTCGGCAGGCTGCTCACGCAGAGGCGCATCGAGATCAACGCCGCGTACTGGGTCAACCTGCCGCCGTTCGCGAGCAGGGCCGCGGCCGACAAGCGCGCGGCGGAGCTGCGCGCGGCGGGGCAGAAAGACGTGTTCGTCGTCGACGGCGGCGCGCAGCGCTTCGCCATCTCGCTCGGCGTGTTTCGCACCGAGGACGCCGCAAGCGCTTACGTCGCTGAGCTCGCGAAGCAGGGAATCTCAGGCGTTCGCGCCGGGCCGCGCCCGCAGGTGCTCGTGCAGACGCTGCTCGTGATCCGCGATCCGCAGCAATCCGTCCTCACGCGCTTGCGCGAGCTCGCGCCATCGTATCCGGGCGGCGAAGTGAAGATCGGCGCCTGCGACAAGGCGAGTTGACGGTGCCGTGCGGATTTCCGCCACGGTTCCTCGCATGAGCCAACAGCCCGAGCCGGTCGCGATCCGGCGGGCGGCGACGCCCGAGGATGTCGCGCTCGCCCGCGCGCTCTTCGTGGAATACGCGCAGTGGCTCGACGTCGACCTCTGCTTCCAGGGATTCGACGCGAGCTCGCGACGCTGCCGGGCGCCTACGCGCCGCCGGGCGGGCGCCTGCTCATCGTTGGCGCGCCCGGCGAAGCATTCGGCTGCGTCGCGCTGCGCCGCTCTCGGGGGCGACGGGACTGTCGACGCGGCGAGATCAAGCGGCTGTACGTGCGGCCCGCGCGCGCAGGGCGGATGGGGCACCGGCTCGTCGACGCGCTGATCGCCGAGGCGCGCGCGATCGGCTACCGCGAGCTGAAGCTCGACACGCTCGCCTGGATGACGGACGCGCGGCGCGCTCTACGCGCAGGCCGGGTTTCGCGCGTGCGCGCCGTACTATCGCAATCCGCTGGCGGGCGCGGTCTACATGGCGATGACGCTGTGATCGGCGAGCCCCAACGCTTGCGGCCGCCGCCGCTGCGCTCATGGCATCGGCGCCCGTCGATCAGGAATTGCGGTCGAATGCGGTGTTCGTGGCCGCGCCGATGATGCTGACCCGCGCCGAGACAAGGGCGATAGAGGCGCGCGTCGCCGAAGTCGAGGCCCGCACCGGCGTGGAGGTCGTGACGGCGGTCGTCGCGAAGTCGTACGCGTATCCGCAGCTGCCGTGGAAAGCGTTCGCGCTGGGCGCTGCGCTCGCAGGCTCTCGTGGTCGTGCTCGTCGACGCGCTGCGCCCGGACTGGACGACCGCGCATGCCGCGCTACTGCACGCCGTCGCGATCCTCGGCGCCGGCGCGGCGTGCGCGATCGTCGCCATCGTTCGTTCCGCCGTTCGCGCGGCTGTTCCTGCGGCGGCCGCGCCGCGATCTCGAGGTCCGGCGCCACGCGCGAGTCGCTGTTCGTCGCGCCATGGACTGACAGGCACCGCGCGAGCGCACCGGCGTCCTGCTGCTCGTGAGCCTGTTCGAGCGCAAGATCGAGATCCTGGCCGACGCGGGCTTCCGCGACCGCGTCAGCGCGGCGGATGGGCACGCCGTCGTCGCGCGGATGACGCCGCAAGCTGCGCGCAGGACGACCTGCGGACGCGCTGCTGGAGGGGCTCGCCGCCGTCGACGTCGCTGCTCGTTGCCAAGGGCTTCGGGCCGCGCGCCGACGATCGCAACGAGACTTCCGGACCGCCCGATCGTGGAGCGCGCGGCCATGACGCAGAGCGCGACATCGAATCGCGCGCCATCGTGGCTGTGCGCTGGCGGCAGCTTGGCTCGCTTCGGCGCTCGCCGCCGACGTGCCGTATCTCAGCGGGCGCGTCGTCGACGACGCCGAAATCCTTAAGCCGGCGACGCGCGAGCGGCTGACCGCCGAATTGAAGGCGCACGAGCAGGCGACCGGCAATCAGATCGCGGTGCTGACGGTGCCGACGATCGGCGACGAAAGCATCGAAGGAGTACGCGACGCGAGTCTTCGAGAACTGGAAGCTCGGGCAGAAGAGGCAAGGACAACGGCGTGCTGGTGATCGTCGTGCCGAAGGATCGCAAGATGCGCATCGAGGTCGGCTACGGCCTCGAGGGCACGCTGACCGACGTCGCGGCGGGCCGCATCATCCGCAACGTGATGACGCCGCAGTTCAAGGCCGGCGACTACGACAGGGGCGTGAGCGAGGGCGTCGCCGCGATCGTCGCCGCACTCGAAGGACGCAGTGACGCGGCGGCCATCGGCGCCAGCGGGTGCAGCGGCAGCCAAGTCCTCGTTCAAGATCGACGACCCCGGACATGCCGTGGCCGATGCGCATCCTGATCGGCGCCTTCATCTTCGGGATCATCGGCATCTTCACGTTCGTCGGCGTGATGACGCCCGGCGTCGGGCTGGTTCCTCTACGTGTTCCTGATCCCGTTCTGGGCGATGTTCCCGATGGTGATCGTCGGCGTGCGGCCGGCGCTCTGTGCTGCTCGGCATCTATCTCGTCGGCTATCCGCTCGCCAAGGTCCTGCTCGTCGCGCTCCGAGTGGTACCAGAAGGCGGCGACGCAACTCAAGACCACGGGCCACGCGAACATCGGCGGCTTCATGGTCAGCAGCTCCGGCGGCTCGTCGGGCTTCTCGTCCGGTGGCGGCGGGCGGCGGCTTCTCCGGCGGTGGCGGCAGCTCGGGCGGCGGCGGTGCGTCGGGGAGCTGGTGACAAGGGCACTTTCGCGGAGTCGCCGTTACACGCGGGCGCTGACCGAGAACCTTCTCTCGCCCTCCGGCGCGTCGTCGCCGACCCGCCACGCGGCCGGCCCGACCGCGACGTCGCGATAGCCGGCATCGCGGAGCAGCGCGATGATCTCGTCCTCGCTGTACCACGTGAGCGCAAGCACTTCGTCCTCGCGCGCGAGGATCGTCGCGCGTTCCCGCCGCTCGTAACGGCTTCTGATGTCGATGCGCCGCCCTTCGGCGTCGACGAAAATCTCCGAGCGCCGCGCGATCTTGTTGCCGTTCGGCGAGCGTGACTGTCTCAACCTCTACGACCGGCGCGCCGGGCGGATGCGACGCCTCGGCCGGCACATACAAGTCGAGAAGCAGAACGCCGGGATCCACGAGATGCGCGCGGATGCGCTCGAGCGCCTTTTGCGCGCCGACGGGATCCACCAGCAGCTGGAACGAGCCCGCGGCGATGAACGCCGCCGCGTAACGGAGCGGCAGGTTGAGCGACGCGACGTCCTGCCGGAACAGCCCGGTCTTGAGTCCCGCGTCCTTGATCCGCGCTTCGCAGCTCGAGAGCATCGCGTTCGACGAATCCACGCCGTGGACGTTGAAGCCTTGCTCGAGCAGCGGCAGCAGCAGCCGACCGGAGCCGACCATCAATTCGAGCGACGGGCCGACTTCCCGCGGAAGGCGTGCCGCGTACCACGCGACCTCACTGTCGGAGGCGCGCGGCTTGTCGGCGTCGTAGAAGAGCGTGCAGAGACGGCCGTAGGCGGCCATGAAAACAGGGAAACGGGCAGCGGATCGCCCGATGTTACGCCGGAAGCGTCTCTTGCCGGTCCGGCGGCGGTGCCCTCGCGCAGCGCGCTACAGCTGCTCCCACGGCAGGCCTTCCTTGCGCCAGCCGGAGAGCGTGCCGCGATGGTGGTCGTCGTCGAGCGGACCCTCGAAGCCCTCGAGCACGTTGTAGACCTCGGTGAAGCCGGCCTTCTCGAGCGCGAGGCCGGCGTCGATCGAGCGGTGGCCGCTGCGGCAGATCAGCACGACCGGCCGGTTCATGCTCGCGACCTTCTTCACCTGCCCGACGAAATGCGGATTGATCTCCCAGTCGGGCCCGTCGTTCCACGCGACGTGATGCGCGCCGACCGGATGGCCGACGAACAGGTACTCCATCTCGCTGCGGCAGTCGACGAACACCGCCTGCGGATTCGTCGTGCAGGAACTCGGGCGCTTCCTGTGGGCTTCAGGTGCTTCATCAGCGCGAATCTAGCATGCGCGTCGCAAATGCATATGACGTTTCGTTCGGCCATATAACCGCAATGCCGGCAAGGGTCGCGCCGGCAATGCTAGAATTCACGGCGTTAGCGTGCATGCAGACCGGGATCCCGCTCTCTCGAGACTGCGTCCGCGATGCAACCCGACCGCACCGCCGAACTCGCTCGACTGCTGCGCCAGCGCATCCTGGTGCTCGACGGCGCGATGGGCACGATGATCCAGCAGCTACCGGCTCGGCGAGGCCGACTTCCGCGGCGCCTGCTTCGCCCGACCACGCGCACGACCTGAAGGGCGACAACGACCTGCTCGTCGCTGACGCGCCCCGACGTCGTGCGCGCGATCCACGACGCCTATCTCGAGGCCGGCGCCGACATCATCGAGACCAACACGTTCAACGCGACGTCGATCGCGCAGGCCGACTACGAGCTCGAAGGCCGCGTGCGCGAGATCAACGTCGCCGCGGCGCGGATCGCGCGCGAGTGCGCCGACGCGTGGACGCGCAGCACGCCCGGACAAGCCGCGCTTCGTCGCCGGCGCGCTCGGCCCGACCAACCGCACCGCGTCGATCTCGCCGGACGTCAACGATCCCGGCGCGCGCAACGTCACGCTTCGACGAGCTCGTGGCGGCCTACGGCGAGGCGATCGACGGCCTGGTCGAAGGCGGCGCCGACCTGTTCCTGGTCGAGACGATCTTCGACACGCTGAACGCCAAGGCGGCGCTGTTCGCGATCGAAGACGTATTTCGAGCGCATCGGCAGGCGCTTGCCGGTGATCGTCTCGGGCACGATCACCGACGCGTCGGGCCGCACGCTGTCCGGCCAGACGCCCGAGGCGTTCTGGAACTCGGTGCGCCACGCGCGGCCGCTCGCCGTCGGCCTCAACTGCGCGCTCGGCGCCGCGCTGATGCGGCCCTACATCGAGGAGCTCGCGCGCGTCGCCGACACGCTTCGTCTCGTGCTATCCGAACGCCGGGCTGCCCAATCCGATGTCGGAGACCGGCTACGACGAGACGCCCGACGCAGACGGCGCGCCTGCTCGAGGAATTCGCGCGCGAGCGGCTTCGTCAATATCGTCGGCGGCTGCTGCGGCACCACGCCCGCGCACATCCGCGCGATCGCCGAGGCGGTGACGGCGCTGCCGCCGCGCAAGCTGTCCGCCGACGCTGGCGGCGGCAGCCTGGCCAGCCGGCCTGATCCCGCGCCCGGAGTCGAGCCGGATCGACGGCGCCATGCGCGCGTGATGCGCCTGGCCGGCCTCGAGCCGCTCAACATCGGCGACGACTCGCTGTTCGTCAACGTCGGCGAGCGCACCAACGTCACCGGCTCGCGCGCGTTCGCGAAGCTGATCCTCGCCGGCGACTACGCCGGCGCGGTCGAGGTCGCGCGCCAGCAGGTCGCGAACGGCGCGCAGATCATCGACGTCAACATGGACGAGGCGATGCTCGACTCGAAGGCGGCGATGGTGCGCTTCCTGAACCTGATCGCCTCCGAGCCCGACATCGCGCGCGTGCCGGTGATGATCGACTCGTCGAAGTGGGAGGTGATCGAGGCCGGGCTGAAGTGCGTGCAGGGCAAGCCGATCGTCAACTCGATCTCGCTGAAGGAAGGCGAGGACGAGTTCCTGCGCCAGGCGCGGCTCGTGCGCCGCTACGGCGCGGCGGCGGTCGTGATGGCCTTCGACGAGCAGGGCCAGGCCGACACGCTTCGAGCGCAAGATCGAGATCTGCGCAGCGCGCCTACGACCTGCTGACGCGCAAGGTCGGCTTCCCGCCCGAGGACATCATCTTCGATCCGAACATGTTCGCGATCGCCACCGGCATCGAGGAGCACAACAACTACGCGGTCGACTTCATCGAGGCGACGCGCTGGATCCGCGCAGCACCTGCCGCACGCCAAGGTGTCGGGCGGCGTCTCCAACGTGAGCTTCTCGCTTCCGCGGCAACGAGCCGGTGCGCGAGGCGATCCACACGGTGTTCCTGTACCACGCGATCCGCGCCGGCATGACGATGGGCATCGTCAACGCCGGCCAGCTCGGCGTCTACGACGAGATCTCGACCGGACGCTGCGCGAGCGCGTCGAGGACGTCGTGCTGAACCGCCGGCCCGACGCGACCGAGCGGCTGGTCGCGTTCGCCGAGACGTTCAAGGCGCAGCGGCAAGCAGGTCGACGGAGGACCTCGCGTGGCGCGACGGCAGCGTCGAGGAGCGGCTGTCGCACGCGCTGGTGCAGCGGCATCACGACGTACATCGTCGAGGACACCGAGGAGGCGCGCGCAGCGAAGCTGCGCGGGCGGCGCCGATCCAGGTGATCGAAGGCCCGCTGATGGACGGCATGAACGTCGTCGGCGACCTCTTCGGCGCCGGCAAGATGTTCCTGCCGCAGGTGGTGAAGAGCGCGCGCGTGATGAAGCAGGCGGTCGGCGCATCTGATCCCGTTCATCGAGGCGGAGAAGGCGGCGTCGGGCGACGCCGGCAAGCCGAAGGGCACGATCGTGATGGCGACGGTCAAGGGCGACGTGCACGACATCGGCAAGAACATCGTCGGCGTCGTGCTCCAGTGCAACAACTTCGAGGTGATCGACCTCGGCGTGATGGTGCCGGCGCAGAAGATCCTCGACACGGCGCGCGAGCGCAACGCCGACATCGATCGGCCTGTCCGGGCTGATCACGCCGTCGCTCGAGGAGATGGCGCACGTCGCGCACGAGATGCAGCGGCTAGGGATTCGACGCAGCCGCTGCTGATCGGCGGCGCGACGACGTCGCGCGTGCACACCGCGGTGAAGATCGCGCCGCACTACGCGCGGCGTCACGGTCTACGTGCCCGACGCCTCGCGCGCGGTCGGCGTCGCGAGCAGCCTGCTGTCCGACGAGCTGCGCGACGGCGTACGTCGCGCGAGGTCGCCGCCGACTACGACAAGATCCGCGCGCAGCACGCGGGCAAGAAGGGCCCGACGCTGATGTCGCTCGCCGCCGCGCGCGCCAACGCGTTCAGCGCCGACTGGACGCGCTACGCGCCGCCGGTGCCGACGCTCGTCGGCCGGCGCGAGTTCCGCAACGTCGACCTCGCGCGAGATCGCGCAGCTACATCGACTGGGCGCCGTTCTTCCAGGCGTGGGAGCTGTCGGGGCCGTATCCCGGCGATCCTCGACGACCCGGTCGTCGGCGAAGCCGCGCGCAACGTGCTACGCCGAAGGCCAGGCGATGCTCGACGCGGATCGTCGACGGACGCTGGCTCACCGCGAACGGCGTCGTCGCGCTGCTGGCCCGCGAACGCGCGTCGGCGACGACATCGAGATGTACACCGACGAGTCGCGCGCGAGCGTCGCGCTGACGTGGCGCAACCTGCGCCAGCAGAACGAGCGGCCGCCGGGCAAGCCGAACTACTGCCTCGCCGATTTCGTCGCGCCGAAGGCGTCCGGCGTGCACGATTATCGTCGGCGCGTTCGCGGTCACCGCCGGCCTCGGCATCGAGAAGAAGCTCGCCGAATTCGAGGCGGCGAACGACGACTACAGCGCGATCATGCTGAAGGCGCTCGCCGACCGGCTCGCCGAGGCGTTCGCCGAGTGGCTGCACGCGAAGGTGCGCCGCGAGCTCTGGGGCTACGCGCCGGACGAGGCGCTCGACACCGCCGCGCTGATCCGCGAGGAGTACCGCGGCATCCGTCCCGCGCCCGGCTATCCCGCGTGTCCCGACCACGCGGTGAAGGCGACCGCTGTTCGACGCTGCTGCGACGCGACGGACGATCGGCATGACGCTCACCGAGAGCTTCGCGATGCTGCCGGCGGCGTCGGTGTCCGGCTTCTATTTCGCGCATCCGGATGCGCGCTATTTCGCGGTCGGCAGGATCGGCGAGGACCAGCTCGCCGACTTCGCGCGGCGCCGGCAAATGCGCCGCGACGACCTCTCGCGCTGGTTTGGTCCCAACCTGTAGCTTGTCGGAGTCGCGGCGCGCAAACCCGCAACGCCTTATCGCCCCAGCATTCGCAGCGCCGCGTGCGCGGCGCCGAAGCCGTTGTCGATGTTGACGACCGCGAGCCCGGACGCGCAGCTCGCGAGCGCCGCGTTCAGCGCCGTGCGGCCGCCCTCGCCCACGCCGTAGCCGACCGACGTCGGCACGGCGAGCACCGCGCCCGGGACGAGTCCGGCGAGCACGCTGAACAGCGCGCCCTCCATGCCGGCGACGGCGATGACGACGCGATGCCGGCGGATCTCGTCGAGCCGCTCCATGAGCCGCCACAGACCGGCGACGCCGACGTCGGCGATGAGCGTCGGCCGCCTCGCCGGCGAACGCGAGCGTGCGCGCCGCCTCGCGCGCGACCGGCACGTCCGACGTGCCGCCGCGACGACGATCGCGACGCGTCCGCGTGCGCGCGCGGGGCCGGCATCCGCCGAGGATGGCCGTGCGCGACGACGGCGTCGTAGTCGAGCGCCGCGCGTGCGACAGCGGCGAGCCGCGCGAGCTTGCGCGCGACCGAGCCGCGTGAGCAGCAGCCGCTCGCCCAGCTCGACCGCGTGCGCGACGATCGCGTCGATCTGCGCGGCCGATTTCGGCTCGCACAGCACGCGCTTCGCTCGTGCCGGTGCGCTGCCGCGCGCTGCCCAGTCGAGACGGAATTCAGCCATCGGCGATGCTCGCTCGCGCAGGAAAGCCGCGCCGCGCGCGTACGGCCGCACGCCGGCGAAGTCGCGGCCTCGGCATCGCGGCACGCGCGGCGCCGACTCGCCGCGCGGCATCGGCATGCGAGTGCGTCGTCGGCTGCGGCGAGCTCGATCACGACGCCCGCGTGCGTCACGCGACAGCGCACCACCGCTTCGCGCCCGAGTCGCGCCGCGAGCCGCGTCTCGACGGCGTCGATGAACGCGAGGTCGTCGCGCGCGATCGCGATGCCGGTCTCGACGCGGCTCGCGAGGCACGGCTGCGCCGGCAGCCGCTGCGAGGTCGTCGAGCCCGAGCTGCGCGGCGAGCGCGTACACGGCGGCCTTGTCGATGCCCGCGTCGACGTACGGATGCACGACGTCGCTGCTCGGCCGCGGCGCGCAGTCCCGGGCGGAAGTCGACGAGGTCGTCGCGGTTGGTGCCGGAGGCGATCGGGTCGGCCGTCGCTTCGCGGATGCGCGCGTAGAGATTCGATCTTGCAGTAGTAGCAGCGATCGACCGGGTTCGCGCGGTAGCGCGCGTCGGCGCTGCTCGCCGGCGTCGAGCAGCGACGAGCGGCCAGCCGTGCCGCGCGGCGTGCGCTTCGACGCGCGCGCGTGCCGCCGCGGGCACCGCCGGGCCCGTCGCGTGATACATCGTCGGCTGCGCGCGCGAGAATCGCCACGCGACGTGCGCGAGCGTCATCGAATCGACGCCGCCGCTCACCGCGAGCGCGAGCCGCGGCATGGCGGTCGAGCACCGCGACGAGCCGCGCGAGGCGTGGTCAACGGGAGCGGCGTTCATGTCGTCGTCGCGCGGCAAGCGCTCACGCGTCTTCGCCCTCGAGCGCGCGCTGCTCGCCGCCGCACGGGCGCGCGCCGCGCGCCGAGCGTGGCGCCGCGGCGACGTCGTCGTGCGCCGCCTTCGCGGTGCGCTCGCCGTCCGGGGCGCTCGCGCGACCTTGACGCCGATGCGTCGCGCCGCTCGACCGCCGTCGCGACCTCGGCGCGCGGCAGGACGCGCCGCCGCTCGTCGCGCAGGCGCAGGCCGAGCGTCGATGTCTCGGTGAAGCAGCCTGCGCGACCGCATCGGCCGCGTCGCGGCCGCGCGAGCAGCCGGAAATCGGCGAGCGGCCGGCCCTTCTTGCCGGACCGCGTGCCGATCGATGACGTCGATGACGCCGGCGATCGGCGCGCAGCCGGTCGGCGGCGACGCGCGATCTCCTCGCCCGTCATGTCGTCGACGTCGAATTCGAACACCGTCACGTCGTCGGCATCGTCGGCGGCGCCTGCGTCGCGCTCGAACACCAGCGCGCGCACGATGTTCGGCAGCGCCCGGCAGCTCGCGCGTGCCGGCGCCGCAGCCCGCTCGCGACCAGGCGCCGCCGTCGCGCGCCGTGTCGCGCACGCGCGCGGCCGGCACGAGATGACGAAGGATCGCCGCGCCGGTCGGCGTGACGCGCTCGCCGCCGATGCCGTCGTCGTGCCACGGATAGCCGGTCGAGCAGCCGGCTCGTGGCCGGCGCCGGAACCGGCAGCAGCGCCGTGCGCGGTGCGCACGGTGCCGCCGCCGAGCGGCAGCGCCGAGGCGGTCCAGTGCGCACCCTCGAGCGCCGCCGCGATGCATCCGGCGGCGACGACGTCCAGCAGCGAATCCCAGTCGGCGAGCTCGTGGAAATGCACGTCGTCGACGGCGATGCCGTGCACGCGCGCCTCGGCCTCGGCGAGCAGCGCGAGCAGCGCGAGCGCGTGCTTGCGCGTCGGCGCGGACAGCGGCGCCGCCGTGCGATCGCGGCTGCGCAGCGAGCGTGTACGCCGTGCCCGCGTGCGTGCGCCGTGCGTCAGCGCGCTTTCGTCGCCGCCGCGACAGCCGGACGCGGCGCGCAGCGCAGTCGCTCCGACGTCGTCGCGCTGATGCCGAACGCAGCCGCCGCTTCGCTCGCGGAAGCCGGGCGCAGGCTCGCCGGCGGCCGCACCGCGCGAGCTCGGCCAGCACGGGCTCGCGAGCGCCGGCAGCGCGTCGACCATCGCGGCGACGAACATGTCGCCGGCGATGCCGCCGACGAGATCGAGATGGATCGCGAGCGACGCCGGCGGCGGCAACGCCGCCGCGTCAGGCGACGACCGGGACGACATACGGTCCTTCGGGGATGACGGCGAGCGTCGGGATCGCCGGCGCGCGCGAGCGCGGCCGCGAGCGCATCGTCGACCGAGTCGATCGTCTCGACGCCGGTGAGGCTGCCGCTCCTCGGCGTCGAGCCCGGTGGTGTAGAGCTGCACGCGCCCCGCGCGCATCGACTTCAGCTGCATCTCGGTCTGCCACTCGTCGACGTCGGCGAAGCGCTTCGCGAGCAGCGTCTGCAGGAACGCGTCGGGGCCGAGCGTCGACGAGCCGGCTCTGCGCGGCGCGGAACTCGGCCGAGCCGAAACCTTCGGAGCATGCCGACGCGACGATCAGCGTGCCGCCGGGCTCGAGGATGTCGAGCGGCGTCACCATGCCCTTCACCGTCTGGTAGTAGGTCTTGTCGAGCGGATGCGCCGGCCGCCGAGGTCAGGACCGTCGCGAAGCGCCGGCCGACCGGCAACGCGCGCGCTGTCGGCGACGAAGTCGACCGCGGCGAGATGGCTCGCGATCACCTCGCCGAAATTGACGTGGACGAGATCGCGGTCTTCGTCGATCACCGTGTTGAGCGCGTAGACGTCGCCCAGCATGCGCACGATCTCGAGCTGCTCCTCGTGCAGCGGATTGCCGGCGAGATTGCACTGGATCGCCGCGGGATCCTCCATGAAGCGCGCGCTGTGGAACGTGCGGATCGTGTCCGCGTGCGCGACGCCCGGCGCGATGACCTTGCGCCCGCCCGAATAGCCCGCCATGAAATGCGGCTCGACCAGGCCCGGTGGCGATGCGCAGATCGGCGTCGACGAAGCGGCGGTCGAGCTTGACCGGCGTGCGCGCGCCCCGGCGTGACGCCGAGATCGACGTGCGCCGCGTCGTCGCGCGCGAAATGGTTCTCGACGCGCACCGTGTGCCAGCACCCAGGGGTCGCCGACGAGCTCGGCGAGCTCCGCGCCCTCGTTCGGGCCGATGCAGGCCGGTCGCGACCAGCACGGTGATGCGCTCGCGGGGCATGCCGCCCGCGAGCATGCCCTCGATCAGCGGGCGCAGGAACAGGCGGTTGGGCACCGGCCGCGTGATGTCGCAGATCAGGATGCAGGCGCTGCTCGCGTCCGCGCACGAGCGTCGCGTACGGCGGCGCGCCGATCGGCCGCGCGAGCGCATCGCGCACCGCGGCGTGCGGGTCGGCGAGCTTGCGCAGCGGCGCGCTTGCCGATCACGCGTCGCGCGCGCGTCGCGCGGCAGCGGACGCGCAATCCCGACTTGCCGTAGAGGACTTCGACCGCTCCGCGCCGTCATCGTCTTCGCGCCATCGCTTCGATTCGCCGTTCCGCCGCGCGGTCGCCGGCTGCGCTGCAGCGACGAGTTTACGCCGGCGCGGGGCCGTCGTCGCGGGTCGGCATGACCTCGCTGCAGGCGTTGCCCGCGGCGGACGCGCCGCCGCGGGCGAGCGCCGAGTCGGCGCGCCTGTAGCGATGGGCAGCCATGGACTGGGCTCGCCGGATTCGCCGACCGCTTCCTCACCGCCGACGAGATCCGCGCCATCGTCCACGCCGGGCTCGCGTCGCTCGTCGCTCGCCGGGCAAGCGCGTGCTGTTCATCATCCCCGACGGCACGCGCACGATGCCGATGCCGCAGCTCTTCGCGCTGTTCCGGGAGCAGCTCGGCGGCAAGGTCGCGGCGCTCGACTTCCTGGTCGCGCTCGGCACGCATCAGCCGATGAGCGACGCGCGAGCTCTCGCGGCTCGTCGGGCATGCGACGTCGTCGACGGGCGTGCCGGCGATTCGCGCATCTTCAATCACGAGTGGGCCGATCCCGCGACGTTCGCGCGATCGGCGAGATTCCCGCCGACGGAGATCGCCGAGCTGACCGGCGGGCGGCTCGCGCAGGCACGTGTCCGGTCGCGCTCAACCGGCGGATCTTCGACTACGACCAGATCGTGATCTGCGGACCGGTGTTCCCGCACGAGGTCGTCGGCTTCTCGGGCGGCAACAAGTATTTCTTCCCCGGCATCGCCGGCGCCGAGATCATCAATTTCACGCACTGGCTGGGCGCGCTCATCACCAACTACGAGATCATCGGCGCCGGCTACACGCCGGTGCGCGCCGTCATCGACCGCGCCGCGTCGATGGTGCACGGTGCCCACGGCGTGCTTCGCGCTGGTGGTGACGCCCGCGGGCCTCGCCGGGCTCTATTTCGGCCCGGCGCGCGAGGCCTGGGAGCAGGCGTCGGCGCTCTCCGCGCAGCGGCACATCGTCTGGCTGGACGCGCCGGTGCGGCAGGTGCTGTCGGTGATGCCCGCGATGTACGCCGACGTGTGGACCGCCGGCAAGGGGATGTACAAGATCGAGCCGGTCGTCGCCGACGGCGGCGAAGTGATCATCTACGCGCCGCACATCCGCGAGGTGAGCTACACGCACGGCCGGCTGATCGACGAGATCGGCTATCACTGCCGCGACTATTTCGTCGCGCAACCCGAGCGCTTCGCGCGCTACCCCGGCGGCGTGCTCGCGCATTCGACGCACGTGAAGGGGCAGGGCACGCTACGACGCGGCGACCGGCATCGAGACGCCCGCGCGTGACGGTGACGCTCGCGACCGGCATTTCCGCCGAGCGCTGCCGGACGCATCAATCTCGGCTATCGCGATCCGGCGTCGATCGACGTCGCGGCATGGAACGGCCGCGAACACGAAGGGCATGCTCGTCGTGCCGCGCGCGGGCGAGATGCTCTATCGGCTGAAGCCCCGCTGAGATACTTCGCGTCGGCTTCGCGCGCCGGACCACGTCCTACAGAGTCCTTCCTTCCTATTCGACCCCCGGTCGAAGTACGATACAACTCTGCAGGTCCGAGCGACGCAGCATGCGTCGATTGCGCGACTGCGACGATACGCACCTGTGTTTGCGGTGCCGGCGAGCGCAATGCGACGGAACTTCGGCGCGCCGATGCGCACCAATGCCGAACCCCCGTCGGGTACGACCGAGAGATGACCGTACCTCAATTCACCGGAAGGAGCCCCGCGCCATGACGTCACCGATCTCCGACGAATCCAGGAGAACCTCGCCGCTCGCGCTCTGGCGCTACGCGCACGATTACTTGCGTGCCGCGCGGAGCCTGTCGCGACAGCATCGCATCGCGTGCTCGGAGTCGCAGGCGGCGCATCACGTTGCGGCGCAAGGGATCGAATTCGCGCTGCTCGCCTTCCTGACAGCGCGCGGCACGAGCCTCGAGCAGGTCCGCAAGGACGTCGGTCGCTCTCTGTACAAGGCACTCGCCCGCAGCGAGGCCGAGGGTCTGCCGCCGATTCCTTCCCCGTGGCGCGCGGCCGTTGCCGAAATCGCGCCGTGTCATCAGGAAACGCAATTCGTCTACCTCGCGACGCCCGAGGACGTGTTTCCCGATCTCGATCCCGTTGTCGATGCCGGCATCTTCATCCTCGATCGCATCGCGCCGGACGTCGCCGTGCAGTTCGTCGTGCATCTGGGCGACAGCGCGTCGCCGACAGTCGAAACATTCGTGCGGCGTCTGCGCACCGATTTGAGCGCAACCTCCGATATCGTAGGCACGCGCGCCGACGACGAATACGATCTTCCCGAGTTCGACGACTTCCCCGGATCCGCGCCGCCAAAGGACCGTCGTGCGGACGCGTGATCTAAGGGAGCGCCGCCGCGCTGCCCGCGGGATGCCGACTACGACGCGCCGAGGAGCTTCGCCGCCTTCGCTACGTTCTTCGGTTTCACCCAGAAGATCGCGCCGAAGCGGCCCTTGCCGCTGATCACCGCATCGATGGCGACGACGTTGATCTTCGCGCCGGCAAGCTTGTCCAGGATCTTCGTCATCGCTCCGACGCGGTCATCCCCCTGATAGAGGAAGCCGGTCTTCTTCCCCGACAGCTTGAGACCGAGCTTCTTCGCGGCACGCTTCAGGCGCGCGGCGTTCTCCGGCATCAGGTCGAGCTGCGCCTTGCGGCCGCTCGGGAAGCCCGAGAACGCGAGCAGGTTGACGCCTTCCTGCGCGAGCCCGTCCATGATCTTGGCGCCTTGCCCGGCGGTGTTCGGGACCATCACGTAGAAATAATCGACCTTGCGCAGCGTGTTGCTCATCGTGTCCTCCTCATGTGCCATTCGGACAGTTCGCCCGCCGATGCGCGGCAGATGCGGAAGATCGCGCGCCGGAGCGCAAACCTGCGTTCAATTATGCGCCTGCTTCGGCAGCGCGCCGCGCGGCTGCGAGCGCGGCTCCGCACGACGGCGGGCGCGGCTGAGACTAGAATAGCCTGCCATGGCATCGGGGAGCAATCATGACCAGCGCGAGCGAATCCAAATGGCGTCTCCACGGCGTGCGCGTCATTCGTGCCGGCGAGCTCGATACCGGTACGCCGCAGACGCCGGGGATGAACCGCGCTGCGGCGGTCACGCATGCGCGCGTAGGCGCGGAAAAGATCTGGGCCGGCACCGTCGTCATTCATCCGAAGGCAAAAACGGGCGCGCACCATCATGGCCCGGTCGAAAGCGTGATCTACGTGATCAGCGGGCGCGCTCGGATGCGATGGGGAGACCGGCTGGAGTTCGTCGCCGAAGCCGGGCCAGGCGATTTCATCTACGTGCCGCCGTTCGTTCCGCACCAGGAAATCAATGCGAGCGACGAAGAGCCGCTCTCGTGCGTGCTCTGCCGCAGCGGGCGGGAGCCCGTCGTCGTCAATCTCGATCTGCCCAATGTCGAAGCCAATCCCGAGCAGGTGCATTGGGTCGACAACATTCACCCGCCGCCAAAACCCTGACCCACCCGTACGCGCGGCACGCGGCGGGTCGTGACGCTGGATGCGGCGGTCGGGACATCGCGAAGCCCCGCGACGACCGCGATGCGGAGCCGGCCGCGAGAACGAGCGCCGGCGCATGTTGTCTCACGCGTGCGTCCGGTCGATGAGGGGCCAGCGGTCCTCGCCGGAGATGCAGCTCCACAGGTAGAGGGCGAGCCCGGGATCGCCGGTGAACAGCGAATGGCGCCGCATCCGGTACTCGCCGAGGTGGCGGTCGTTCTGATCGATCGCATGCATCGCGAAAGCGCGGGCGCGATAGAGCCAGAGATCGTCGCCGGTGCGGCGAAACAGCTTCAGGAACGCCCAGCCGTTCCCGGCGGTGCCATGACACAGGCCGGCGCCCTTCGTCAGCGGTCCGGCGGCCCAGATCAGCTCGCCGGCCGCGCGCAGCAACGCGTCGAGGCGGGAATCCCGAAGGTCGCAGAGGCTCGTCACGATGCCCGGTGCGCCGTGGCACCACTGGACGAGCCGCTTCGACGTATGCGCCGGCGCGGCTGCGAAAGCCGGCGGCCAGTTCGCCTGCACGCCGTCACGCATTGCGGTCGCATTCGCCGTCTGCACGATTCGCTCGATCCACCATGCCCGCTCCTCCTCCGCAAGGAGCGGGAGGCCGCGAATGATCACGCCGGCGTTACCGGCAAAGCCGTGCGCGGCCCCGAGCAGGGCGTCGCGTCTTCCATAGAGGTCCTGCGTCCACAAATGGCAGCCCGCCTGGGCGACGTACGAGAACGACCGAGCCAGCGCACGCGCATCGCGACGAAAGAGCTCCGCCCAGCGCTCGGCGCCCGACTGTTCGTACATCTCGAGCGCGGCATGCATCGTTCCCGGCGTGCCCCACAGGAGCTCCTGCGACGGATGGCCGGCATTCGCGGCGATCGAAGCAGCGAGCCGATCATCATTTGCCGCCGAAGGCGAAAGGCGGCACGACAGGAGCAGTACGCCGGCGCGACCTACGAGCAGGCCATCGATTCCATGTCCCCACGGCGTTACCTGTTCGAGGTTCCGCGCGACCAGATCGGGAAGTCCCGCCGCGAAGTCTCGATGCCGGCGAGTTGCGCCTGCGCGCGCGAGCCAATCGAGCGCCCAGATGACGCCGGCGGCCCCCATGTAAGTCGTCGTGGAGGGCGCGCGGGGATCGTCGCCGACATCCAGGTCGAGCGGATGCGGCGGCCACAGGCCGCCGGGCGAATAGGCGGCCAGCGTATCGTCGACAATCGCCGCGATTGCGGCGCGGGCGGCATCGGCATCCCAGCGCCGGTCGACGAGAGGCTCGTGCCGCGCCGGGTCGAACAACATCGCTTGAACCTGCGGGCCCTATGAGACGCGGTCGAGCTCGACGGCGCGCTTCGTTCGCAACGCTTCGGTGACGGCAATCCCGATCCTCGTTGCTTCGGTCGCGTCGCGCAGCGTCAGCGGCGGGGCGCGATTCCCCGCGACGATGTCGGCGAACGCCTGCGCCTCGATCAGGAAAGCCTCGGCGAAGCGCTCGTAGAACGTCGGCGTGCACTCGTTGCGCATGCCGTGCGCGTCGGCGATTTCGACCCGGTTCAGCGCCGGGTTGCGCCCGATCGTGAGCCGCCCCGCGGTGCCGACGATTTCGGTCGCGGTTTCGTGGCCGTGGGCCATCGTCCGCGACGCGTAAATGACGGCGATCTGCCCGCCTTCGAACTCGATCGTGGCCACCGCATTGTCGACGTCGCCGCAAGCGGCAAGTCCTTCGTGGATGGCGGTCGTGCCCGATGCATACACGCGCGTCGCGGCGCCTGCGCCGAGCAGCCAGCGCGCGGCGTCGATGTCGTGGACGCTCATGTCGAGCAGGATGCCGCCGGAGGTCGGCGCGAAACGGACGAAGAAGCCGGTCGGATCGTTCTGGTCGGCCGTGCGCGAATGGACGAGGAACGGGCGGCCGATCGCGCCGGCTGCGATCTTGTCGTACGCGTCGCGATAGCTCGGGTCAAAGCGGCGCACATAGCCGATCATGACGTTCTGGCGCGGGTGCCGCGCGGCTTCGGCTTCGACCCGGAGGCACTCGGACAGGTTGAGCGCGAGCGGCTTCTCGCTGAACACGTGCTTGCCGGCTGCGAGCGCCTCGATGATCTGGTCCGCGTGGAGCGTCGTCGGCGTCGCGAGGAAGATCGCGTCGAGCCCCGGGTGGGCGAGCAATTGCGCATAGTCCGCGTAGACATCCGCGATGCCGAGCGTGTCGCGCACCCAGGTCAGCTCGTCAGCCACCGGGCTGCAGGCCGCGACGAGCGACGCGCCGTGCACGCGGTGCGCGAGGTTTTGCGCGTGGCGCCGTCCCATACGGCCGAGGCCGGCAATTCCAATGCGGACGAGCGATAGCGTCATGCGTTGTCTCCGGTCCGTTCCAGCGTCAGCGGCAAGGCTACCGTGTTTCGGCAACCGCCGGAAATCCGGGCCGTGGCGCGGCGAGCGATTCGTCCGGGTCGGTCAGCGCCAGACGATGAGCGCTACCGCGTAGAGAAGGACGGCGAGCATGACTACCGCGGCGAAGCCCAGGTGAATCGCGAGCACCGTGGCGAGAATCGCCGCCACGACCGATGCGCATGCATTGATGCCCCACGCCCAGGGGATCAGCGGCTCGGCGCCGCTCGGCGAGCCGCGCGAGCCCGCGCGGAAACGGCATTCCCATCGCGAACGCGAGCGGCGCGATCAGCGCCATCGCGACCAGGATCCGCGCGAGATCGGGGAGCGGCATCAGGTGCCGGAACAACGGCCGGCAGGACGACGAGATAGTCAACGCGAAGGCGCGCGATCGCGGCAACGGGCAAGGCGATCCTCGGCACGGCGGCTGCTTCGGCCCACGGCCGCAGCCGCGGCGAAGAGCGGCTTCCCAATCCGGCAAAGACGAGGAACGCGCAGAGGACAACCGCCACGGCGTACAGCGGGTGCGCGAGGAACAGGATGAACTTCTGGATGAATGCGATCTCGATGAACATGAACGCGAAGCCGATCGCCGCCGAAATAGGCGGCGACGACGACGCGAGACGGCTGCGGCGCGACGGGTCTCTCGCTGCGCGGCACGATCGCAGCGGCAGCACGATCAGCAGCACGCTCGCGAGCGTCGCCTGAATCAGCGTTGCGATGAGGATGGGATAGCCCCATTCGAGCAGCGGCAGCCCGCCCCGCTCCTTCAGCGACAGCAGCTCCGGCAGCGTGCGCCAGCGGAAGAAGCGGAAGAAATGCGGCCGGTCGTCGGTCGCAGGCGCGATCGCGAACTTGTAGCGCTCGACGAACGCGGCGCGCTCCGGCCCGAGCAGCGCCAGCGCGCCGTCGTGGAAATACGACGCGTCGAGCACGTTGTAGCGGTTGGCCGTCGGCGGCCGCGATGCCCGGGTAATAGTCGGCGTCGAACGAGCGCTCGCGGCAGAAGTTCCTGACCGCCGCGATGTCGCGTCGTCGTGAATCGAGCCGTTCTTGACGAGCAGCGTCACGGTGTTCCAGCTGCGGACCAGCGCGAGCTGCCGGCCCGGCGCCTCGACGCCTCGCCGCTCGAGCGCCGCGACCGCGGTGGCGAACGAGCTTGAGCACGTCGCGCGGCGGCAGACTGATCCAGCGCGTGATCGCGAGCACGCCCCCCGGCGCAAGGCGGTCGAGGTACGCCTCGAGCGCCTCGACCGTGTAGAGATAGCTTTCCGAGAGCGAGTAGAGCCCGCCGCCGACGCGCCGAACGCATCGAGTAGCGCGACTTCGATCAGGTCGAAACGCGTGTCGTGCCGGGCGACGAAACCGCGCGCCTCGTCGATGTGGACGCGCACGCCGCTGCACTGAACGGACGCCCGGAGAAGTCGCCGAACCGGCGCTGGACGAGATCGACGATCTGCGGGTTCGAGCTCGACCGCGTCGACGGCTCGCGCGCCGTGCTGGATCGCCTGCAGCACGTCGGCGCCGGCGCCGGCGCCGAGCACCAGGACGCGCGGATGGTCGAGCAGGTGATAGGGCGGCGCCGACGTCAGGTAGTCGAGGTACGCGAGCGGCTCGCGCCGCCCGTCGAACCGAGTGAGCGCGCTCGGGCCCCTCGCCGTCGACGAAGACGCCGAGCTGCGGCGGCGGCTCGCTCGGCGCATTGAGGCTCATTCCCGGGGCGTGCCGGAACGGAGCCGCGGGGCTTGCGACGACGGTGACGAAGCCGAGCGGGCTCGATCGTTCGGCGACGATCTTCGCACCGTCCACCTCCAGCGCCTGGCTCAAGGCCTTGAACTCGGACGGATGGAGGCGCGGCCAGTCCGTGGGAACGCGCGAACGGCAACACGACGGCGGCGCCAAGCAATGCGACTGCGAGCACGCGCGGCCGCATTCCGCACTGGTGGGCGGCCAGCCGCGGCCGCGGCGAGCCCCGCCGCACCGACGAGCTTCAGGGCAGTCGTTGGCGATACGGTGAACAGCGCGGCGATGATGCCGAGGCTCCCGCGCCGGCGCCGAGAATGTCGAAGCTGTAGACGCGGGCCGAGCTCTTCGCCGAAACGCGTGAACGTCATGCAGAGCGCGGTCGCCGCGCAAAAGAACGGCACGAACAGCAGCGCATAGACGGCGAGGAGCCGCAGCGGCTGCTGCGGATCCCACAACATTTCGAGAGGGTCGAAACCGGCGTCCTGCGCGAGCAGAAAGCCAGTGACCGCGCTCACGCCGAACATCGCGGCGCCCGCGGTGAAGACCTGCGCGTAACGCGCGAGCAGCGCGGGCCGGGCCAGCGTGACGAACGTCCCCGCGGCGCCATAGCCCAGCAGCGCGACGCTGATCATCATGTAGGCGAAGTGATGCCATTGGACGATCGAAAACAGCCGCATCAGCAGGACTTCGTAGGCGAGCGCTGCAGCAGAAAGCATGGCGACTGCGACAAGCGGCGGGCATCGTGGTGCCGCAGCGTCGGCTGAGGGGAACCGCGGTCGCGTCTCGGGGCCGGCGCGCGCCATCGTTGCGTCTCCGCGCCGTCAGTGCTGCCCGGTCAGCGGCACGAACGCGACCGGCAGGAGCTGGCGCGTGCGCACCGTTCCGTCGTCACGCTTTTCGACCAGCAGCAGATGCTGCGCGAGGAACGGCGGGCCGACCGGAATCACCATCCGGCCGCCGGGCTTGAGCTGCTTGACCAGCGGCGGCGGCACGTGGCTCGCGGCCGCGGTGACGACGATCCCGTCGAAGGGCCCGCATTCCTCCCAACCATAATAGCCGTCGCCGACCCGCGTCCGCACGTGCGAGTACCCGAGCGCGCGCAGGCGCTCCTCCGCCTCGCGCGCCAGCGGCTCGATGATCTCGATCGTGCACACGGTCTGCGCGAGGTCGGCGAGGATCGCCGCCTGATAGCCCGATCCGGTGCCGATCTCCAGCACGACGTCATCGACTTGATGTTCATGAGGTCGGTCATCAGCGCGACGATGTAGGGTTGCGAAATCGTCTGGCCGTAACCGATCGGCAACGGGCGATTGCGTGTAGGCGACGCCGATCTCGGCCGGCGGGACGAAACGATGGCGCGGAACGCGCCGCGAGCACCGCCATCACCCGCGGATCGAACGACGGACGGCCGGTGTCGCTCGCGGTTTCGCGCGCGAGCGAGGTGATCTCGTCGATCAGCTGCCGCCGCGCCCGGGCGTACTCGTCGTCGGCAGGCAGCGCAGGCGACGCGAGCGCCACGAGGACGAGCGCGACCAGGAATCGGGCTGGAACGCACATGAGCGCCACCGATGGGCTGTCGAAGGGAAGACCCATCCGCGTCCATCATAGAGCGGCGGAGGCCGCTCTGCCAATGCGAGCCCCGCGATGATCGGGCTTCGTAGCGTCGGTCGCGAAAAAAAGCCCCGCGGTTGCCCACGGGGCTCTGTGTCGTCGCTCGGGCTGTTGTCAGATCCGCTCAATGATCGCCGCGATGCCCTGCCCGCCGCCGATGCACATCGTGATGAGGCCGTAACGGCCGCCGGTGCGATGCAGCTCGTACATCGCCTTTACCGTAAGGAGCGCGCCGGTCGCGCCGATCGGATGTCCGAGCGCCACCGCGCCGCCGTTCGGGTTGACCTTCTTCGGATCGAACCCAAGCTCCTTTGATACGCCGAGCGCCTGCGCCGCGAACGCTTCATTCGATTCGATGACGTCGATGTCGGAGAGTTTGAGCTCCGCTTTCGCGAGCGCGCGCTTGACCGCGCTCACCGGCCCGAGACCCATGATCTTCGGGTCGATGCCGGCATGACCATACGCCACGAGCCGCGCCATCGGCTTCAGGCCCTTTTTCGCCGCCGCCGATTTTTCCATCAGCACCACAGCGGCCGCCGCGTCGTTGATGCCGGACGCGTTGCCGGCGGTGACGGTCCCGTTTTCCTTGACGAACGCCGGTTTGAGTTTCGTCATCCCCTCGAGCGTCGATTCGCCGCGCACATGCTCGTCGGTGTCGAACATCACCGGACCTTTCCGGGTCTTGAGCTCGATCGGCAGGATCTGGCTCTTGAAGTGGCCGGCGGCGATCGCCGCGGCCGCGCGCTTGTGGCTCTCGACGGCGAATGCATCCTGTTGCTCGCGCGTGATGCCGCACTTGCTCGCGACGTTCTCCGCGGTGATGCCCATGTGGACCGTGTCGAACGGATCGGTGAGCGCACCGACCATCATGTCCATCAATTTCGCGTCGCCCATCCGTGCGCCCCAGCGCTCCGACGGGACGCAGTAGCCGCCGCGGCTCATGTTCTCGACGCCGCCTGCGACCGCAGCGTCGGTGTCGCCCAGCAGAATGTACTGCGACGCCGATACGATCGCCTGCATGCCGCTGCCGCAGAGGCGGTTCAGCGTCAGGGCCCCCGTATCGTGCGGCAGTCCGCCGTTCACGCAGGCGAGGCGCGAGATGTACATGTCCTTCGGTTCGGTGTGGATCACGTTGCCGAAGACGCACTGGCCGACGTCCTTCGGGTCGATCTTGGCCCGGCTCACGGCCTCCTTGACGACGCGCGCCGCGAGGTCGCTCGGCGGAATGTCCTTGAGGCTTCCGCCGTAATCACCGATTGCCGTGCGCACCCCGCTCAGAATGACGACTTGCCGTTGCTCGCTCATGGTTGAACTCTCCGGAAAGAATATCAATTATCGCGCCTTTCGCGGAATTTCGCACCTGGGGGAACGCGCGGCTGTAGGAAGGCCGCCGACGCACGACGACCATCGTATCCACCGATGTCCGCAGCTTTCGGCTGCGCGTCGCCGCGATCACGCCGTCGCGGGTTTCGCGCCGAGGCTCCCGGAACCGTAGAGCGGCGCGTTGACGTCGGCGAACGTGAGCATGGCGCCCATCTTGCGGTCGGCGCCCGCGTCGAACCCGCACTCGCCCATGAACTGCCGCGGATTGCGGAAGGTGCCAAAAAGGATGTCCCACGGCGGGAAGTCCGAGTAGTTGTAGTAGTGGACGCCCAGCCGATGGTGGATGCAGTGCGACTCCGGGCGCTGCAGAAAATAGCCGAGCCATCGTGGCGTGCGCACGTTCCAGTGCTGGAAGAAGCCGTTGAACGCGACGAGATAGCCGACGAGCGCCGCGGCGAGCGGATCGAGCCCGAGCACGATCACCGTGGCAAAGAGTTGCAGCATCACCTGGACGATCATTTCCAGCGGATGGAACACCACCGAGCCGGGAATATCCACGCGCCGCGGACTGTGGTGGATCTGGTGGAAGCCGCGCCAAAGGAAGCCGACGTTGTGCGCGGTGCGGTGCCACGCATAGATCACGCCTTCGATGACGACAAAGCCGACGATCGTTCCGCCGATGACGCCGAGCCTCGTGCCGTCGAGCCACCGATGCGGGTCGAGCCAAGCCGGAGTAAGCAGCAGCGGCACGACGGTCGAGATCGTGAGAATCAGCAGCAGGAAGGCGATTCCGATCCATTGCCAGCCCTTGCGCGGTGGGAAATCCCGCGCGGGCCAGATTCGTTCAGTGATCTGGAAAGCGAAATAGGTGACCGGGACCAGAAGCCCGATGACGTCGACCTTGTCCATTCCTTCCTCCGCTCGTCGGCGCGGCGGCGTTGTGCCGCCCTTACATTGTAAGTCGGTTGCCATCCTATAGCCTTACAGCGTAAGATCGCAACCATGGCCCGACAGTCCGCGCCCTCCACCCGCCAAAGCCGGGTTTTCGCGCGAGCTCCGGCCACGGCCCGGCGCGCGGCCCGCCCGAGGTCGCCGCGTACGGCGCCGCTGACCCGGGAAGCGATCGTCGCGGCCGCGCTCGTGATGATCGAACGCGATGGCCTCGCGCGCTTCAGCCTCCGCGCGCTCGGCGCGGCGCTCCGCTGCGAAGCGATGAGCCTTTACCACTACTTTCCGAGCAAGGCGCACCTGCAGGACGCCCTGATCGATCATGCGCTTGCCGACGTCGTCACCGACCCTCCCGGATTCGATCCGATCGGGCGACTGCGCGTCTTGGCGTACTCGTACCGTGCAATGGCGCAGCGGTATCCGAAGCTCTACCAGCTCATCGCCGTCCACCGCCTCAATACCGCGACCGGCGTGCGCGTCATCGAGCGGGTGCTGCAGCTCGTTCGCGAAGCCGCGCCGGATGACCGGCTCGCCGCCCAGTATTTCCGTGTGCTCGGCTACTACCTGACGGGGGCTGCGCTCGACGAGACCGCCGGCTACGCGAAAGGTCCGTCGGCCGCAGAACCCGTGGACGACGCGTACATCGCCCAACACTGTCCGCGCCTCGCGGCCGCGGCCCCCTATTTCAAGCCGGTCTTCTGGGACAGCACCTTCGAGCTCGGCCTCGAGAGCCTCCTTGCGGCGATGCGCGCGGGATCCGCTGCCCAAAGTCTTGTACTCGATGCGGCTCCCGCCCCGAAGCCGGTCATTCGCCCGAAACGCTGAAACGGCCTCGCGCCCTCAATGCAGGGCGACGTCGTAATACCACCACTGGTGCGGCAGGAAGGGATTCTGCTTGTAGCCCTGGAGCCATGGCTGCGCCACGACGTTGCTGTACGGATAATCGGTCAGGACCCACGGCGCGTAGTCGAAGATCAGGTCGTTCATCCGATCGAAGAGCGCGGTTCGCGGCGCGCCATCGGGCAACGCGAGCGACTGCTCGAACAGCGCATCGAACGCCGGGAGCCGCATCCGCGCATCGTTCGACGTGCCGATGTTGCGGCTGTAGAAATAACTGTAGTAGTCGTTTCCGTCCGGGATGCTGCTGATCCAGCCAAGGCCCCACATCATCAGCTGGCCGGCTTCGGACATCTTGTTCAACTCGGTCCACTTGTTCTTGAGGAACGTGACCCGGATCCCGATCGCATCCATGCTGCGCTTCCAAAGCTCGTCGCTTGCGCGCGACGCCGCGTCGGTCGTCGAGGCGAGGACGAGCGTCAGCGGCTTGCCGTCCGGCAACTCGCGGTAGCCGTCGCCGTCCCGATCCTTGTAGCCGAAGCGCTCGAGCAGCGCGCGGGCGGCCTCGGGGTCGTACCCGTAACGGGCGACGTATTTCGGATCGTGGCCGTACAGCGGCGGCGGCACCGGTTGCGTCGCGGGGATCGCCTGGCCGTTCAGCAATTGCCGGATCTGCGCGCCACGATCGAAGCCCATGCTGATCGCCCGTCGCAGCGCAAGTTTCGCGGGGGTGTATCCGCCGACGAGCGGATCATCGAGGTTGAAAAAGAAGAACGAGATCGAAGGCTGGATTTCGCGGTGCAGTACGATACCGCGCTTCGTGAACTCGGGTCTGAGACTCGCGCCCGCCAGGACGTTGGTGGCAAGCGTGGGCGGGACGTCGAGGTAGTCGAGCGCGCCGGTGTCGAAACTCAGGAGCCGCGGCTGCGCCTCCTCGACGATGCTGATGTCGACATTGCCGACAATGGGAAGACGTTTCCCGACCTGCCCCTTGGCGACGGCCGCATCCCCAGCTTCGCTGCCCGGTCCGGGCGCGGGAAAGAGCATCTCGCGGAAGGTCGGATTGGCGACGAGCTGGATCCGCTGGCCACGGGTCCACTGCTTCAACCGGTAGGGTCCCGTGCCGACCGGGTTCTCCATGACGCGGTTGCTCGCGTCCTTGTACGCGTCGACGACCTCGCGAGCCACCGCGGCGAACTGCGCGGTCGCAAGCCACCATTTGAACGCGTAGTTGGGTCGGTTGAAGCGGATCCGCAGCGTGTAGCGGTCGATCGCCTGCAGGCCTTCGATGTTCGCGTCGTAATCGAGCGTGCCGGTTTCTCGCGCCTTGGCGAGCACACCGTCGAGGCCGACCAGATTCCTCTCGAGGAGGTAGAGCCAGTAGGAGCGCACCTTGGGGTCGACGATGCGCTTGATCGAATACACGTAGTCCTCGGCGGTGAGCTCGCGGGGCCTCCCTTTGAACGCTGGATCGACGGCGAAATAGATGCCCGGTTTCAGCTTGATCGTGTAGGTGCGCCCCTCGTCCGTCATGACCGGCAGGCTTTCTGCCGTATTGGGGACGAGGCGAACCGGGCGGGCGAAGTAATCGAAGGTGTAGAGTGGGTCGAAGATCGCCCGGCAAACGTCGAACGAGTACAAGTCGTAGGCTGCCTGCGGATCGAAGCCGGTCTCCGCGATGGGGAAGGCGACGTGCAGCGTCTTGGCCATGTCGGCGGCGACGACGGGCGTCGCTTGCAGGCACGCGCAGAGGGCAACGCGAAACAGCACGGTGAAGACGCGAACGATCATGCCCGCTCCATGACACGGAATTGCTTTCGCAGCCCGTCTTATACGTGGCGCCGGGCCCGCGGACAAGCGGACGCTTCGCGGGGACCCATCACCACGGTGGTGTCATCCTCTCCTCACGGTCCGACACGATGCATTGGTGCGACAGCGGTGAACGAGTACCATCGAGGCACTTGCTCATCCGGGGTCCGTCAGATGATCCGCAAGCAGAACGGCTCGATCGTTGGAAGCCTCCTCGGCATCGTTACCTGCGGCGCGGTCGGCGGCGTAACTGCGTGGGCCGTCGTGACGGCCGTCGGCGGCAGCGGAACGCTCGGTTCGATCGCGGCGGCGATCATCGGCATGGTCGTGGCGACCGCGGTGTGGGTCGCCGGGACATCGCTGCTGCGCAAGCTCGGCGTGATTCGATGACGCCTGGCATCGACATCGCGGCGATCGCGAGCCGCCTGATCTCGGCCTACGACAACGCGACGCAAATCGCGCCGATCACGACCGCGGACCCGGGGTTCGACGTGGCGACCGCTTACGACGTGCTGCGCGAAATCGAGAAGCGCCGTCGCGTCACCCAGGGTTGGCGCCCGGTCGGCCGCAAGATCGGCTTCACGAACCGCACGATCTGGCCGCGCTATGGCGTGTACCAGCCGATGTGGGCGCACATCTGGGCGCACTCGGTCCATTTCGCGCATCGAGGGCCGCGCGTCGCTCGCCCTCGGAGAGTTCGTGCAGCCACGGATCGAACCCGAAGTCGTATTCAAGCTCAAGGCGGCGGTCCCACCGACCAACGATCAGCAGGCGGTGCTCGCGTGCATCGACTGGGTCGCGCCCGGATTTGAAATCGTCCAGAGCCATTTCCCGGACTGGAAATTCGAAGCCGCCGACTGCACCGCGGCGTTCGGGCTGCACGGCGCCCTGGTCGTCGGCACGCCGATTGCGCTGACCGAGCGCAATCGCGCAGCGATCGCGGCCGCGCTGCCGACATTCACGCTGACGCTGCGGCGCGGGCGGACAATCGTCGACCGCGGCGTGGGCGCCAACGTGCTTGGAAGTCCGGCACTCGCGCTCGTCCATCTCGCGCGCGTGCTCGCGACGCAGCCGCAGTTCCCGCCGCTCGAAGGCGGCGAGATCGTCACCACCGGAACTGTGACCGACGCGTGGCCCGTGGCGGCCGGGGAAACGTGGGCGTCGGACTATGGTGCGCTCGGACTCGGCGGCGTGACGCTGACGTTCAGCTAGAGGCAACGCAGCAGTGGCGGCGGCGCGGCCCCCGACCCGCTCGCGAGAGGGGTGATGCCGGGACGTCGACCTCCGCCGTGCCGCAGCACACGATGGCGAAACGCCGGCCTCCTCACGCCGACATGCGGTTGCTCTGATCTTCCCGCGCGCTTCGCGCTCGGGGCCCCTCATGGCTGCTCGCCCCGGATGCACCCTGACTCGCTACTTGACGGTCAGGCCGCGCTTCGCGTGCCAGTCGGCGATGCCCTCGTCGGGAAATTCCTTGAAGTGCGTATGGCCGCGCCCGCGCGGTATGTCGGCCCAAGGCGCAGCATAGTCGAGCATCATCTCGACCTCCTCGGGAGCTTTCGGAAGCGGCGTGTCGATCGCCGAGGCGAACGGATAGATCCACTCGGGCCAACGCGGGTCCCACACCCATAGCGGGCTGCCGCACTTCGCGCAAAAATGGCGCCGCCCCGGCGACAGCGTCCCGCGATCACCCGGCCTGTCACGAATGCGCGCCCGGAACGTGCCCAGGAATTTCTTCCCGCGCACCTTGAGCGAATCTGCCTCGCCCATGATGTTGATCGCGTAGCCGCCCCCGCCGTCCGACTTCCGGCAGATCGAACAATAGCAGCGCATGAACGGGTACGGCGTGTGCGAGGCGACGGTGAACTTCACCGCGCGGCAGCAGCAGGAGCCTTCGAGCTTCATCGCGGTCTCCGACAGATATCCGGCGATGATAGGACGCCCGTCGAAATCGGGCAACGACGTCCGGTGCGAAAGGCGGAAGCGGCGGCGTAAGCTTTCGCGTTTGCTGACCGACTTCCATCCACAAACCACATCTTCGGGCCTACGCATGCGCAACAGCAGCCGATCCGTCACCTTTCCCGGGGCGTCCGGGGCGCCGCTTGCCGCCCGACTGGACCTGCCGACCGGCATCGCGCCGCGCGCCTACGCGCTGTTCGCGCATTGCTTCACTTGCTCGAAGGACACGCGCGCTGCCGCGTTCATCAGCGAAGCGCTGGCGGACGCCGGCATCGCGACGCTGCGATTCGACTTCACGGGGCTCGGCGGATCCGGCGGCGATTTCGCCAACACGAGCTTTTCGTCGAACGTCGGCGATCTCGTCGCCGCAGCCGACTGGCTCCGCCGCGACTTCGCGGCGCCCGCAATCCTGGTCGGGCACAGCCTGGGCGGCGCCGCGGTGCTGGCGGCGGCACCGAGGATTCCGGAGGCGGTGGCGGTCGCGACGATCAACGCGCCCGCCGATCCTGCGCACGTAACGCGGCTCTTCGCCGGCAAGCGCGCCGAAATCGAGGCGTGCCGGCGAAGCGCAGGTCGAACTCGCCGGACGGACGTTCCGGATTCGGCGCGAGTTCCTCGAGGACATCGAAGCGCAGAAGCTTTCCGGAATCATCGGCGCACTCTCCCGCGCGCTCATCGTGTTCCACGCGCCGCGCGACACGACGGTTGGGATCGAGAACGCCTCGGCGATCTTCACCGCGGCGAAGCATCCGAAGAGCTTCGTGTCGCTCGACGACGCCGATCACCTGCTCACGCGCCGTGGCGATGCGGCGTATGTCGGGACCGTGCTCGCCGCCTGGGCGTCGCGCTATCTGTCACCCGCGGCAGTGCGTGCGTGAATCCGACGGGCCACGCGATGTCGTGTCGGTGCGCGAGACGCGGATGGGAACGTTTCAGCAGGCGATCGCGATCGGGCCGCACCGGCTGATCGCCGACGAGCCGGCGAGCGCCGGCGGGCTGGATAGCGGTCCCACCCCTTACGATCTCCTGCTCGCGGCGCTCGGCGCCTGCACGGCGATGACGGTGCGGATGTACGCCGACCTCAAGCAGTTGCCGCTCGACCGGGTCGCAGTCGCGCTGCGGCACGAGAAGATCTACGCCGCCGACTGCGCCGATTGCGAGATGCGGGAGGGAAAGATCGATCGCATCGAGCGCGTGGTCACGCTCGAGGGCCCACTCGATCACGCGACGAGGCAGAAGCTGCTCGAGATCGCCGAGAAGTGCCCCGTACACCGGACGCTGCACGCCGAAGTGTCGGTGCCGACGCGCCTCGCCGACGATTGAATGCGATGAGCTACATCGTCCCGCCCTCTGCCGTCGCAACGACCACGTAGCGGAGCGGGCCGCCCGGGCTCACCGCATCGAACGGATAGCAGGTGATGAGCGTCAACGTCGGCTCCAGCGGCAGCCGCGGCAGCTTCAAATCGTGCTGGTCGACGACAAACGCTTCGCGGACGCGATAGTGGAAGTGCCGGCCCGCGGGCGACTCGACGATCAGCACGTCGCCGATCGCAAGCGCGCGCAGGAACTGGAAGTGCGTGTCGCGATGCGCGGAGAGCACCGCGTTGCCCGCCTCGCCCGGCATCGCCGAGCCGTCGTGGTGCCCTGGGCCGAAGGCGAGCGTGCGTCCGGTGGCTCCGGCGAGCACGAGCAGGTCGACGTCCTGCGCGGGTGCGAACAGTCGCGCAACGGGCGACGTATCGGCCCATGGCCAGGGTTTGACCGCCGCCCCGGTCGCCTGCGTTTGCGTCCAGGCGCGATGGAGAAGGATCTGCGCGAGCAGCGCCTTCGCATGCAGGTACACGGCGTTGCCGGTCAGCGCGAGTCCGGCCGCGAGCGAGGTTGCCGCGATCCAAGCCGCAGCGCCTTTCTTCGTGTCGCGTCGAGGAGAACTTGCGGCGTCGACTGGGGAAGACTCGACCTTGGGAAAGCGAACCGCAATCCCGGGCGCCCGCGCGTGCATCCAGTTGCGCGGCGGGACGTCGCGATGGTCGAAAGGTCCTCCCCGATCGACGCCGACGGGCACGGGCAGCCACGCATCTGCGGGCCGCGCCGATCGCTGGAGGTGGCGGAGGGTGCGCATCCCGCGTGGCATCATGCGCGCCTGCGGATACGCAGGGCGCCGGACTGCCACCGCCACGCGAACCCCGCAATCGCGAGCAGAACCAGGCCCACCAGGAGGCGGAGCATCGCCGGCGTTGCCGTCTGCGTGCCACCGAACAGCGCATCGTACGACCAGCCTTCGGGGAGATTCGTCGGCAACGCGCTTGGGACGGTCGTGGTTCCCGGCGGGGCCGTCGGTGTGACGTCGACCGCGACGAGGCTCGTGTACTTGCTCACGAGGTGGTGGGCGAGCGCGACGTCGACGATCGCTTTGCGGATTTCCGATCTCCGATTCGCCGCCCTTGAGCGCGTCGGTCAGCGCTTCGATCTTCGCGCGCGCCCAAAGGACGCCGATGCCGGGCTCGCTCGCACCCGCGGCGAGCGGCAGGCTCGCGCTCCATGCGCTGCCGCCGCGCTTGCCCGAGATCGAGACGTCGCCTGCGAGCGAGTCGAGTTCCGCGACGACAACGACCGGCTCGCCCGCGTAGAGGTCGGGCACCTGTCGTGGCCAGGCGTCGGCCTTGCCCGGCCACGCGATCGAAAGATCGGTCAGCACGGGGCTTTCGAGCTTGCGGAAAAGCGCGCCCATTTTTTCCGCGACTTCGCGCACGTCGCCGATGTACGTGAACGTCCCGCGACCGAAATGCGCGGCCTTGGTGAGGAAGTAGGAATTCGGCGCCGACCCGATGCCGATCGTGAACAGGCGGCGGTCGTCCAACCGTTCGCGGATCAGGTGGATGAGCTCGCCTTCGTTGCCGACCGCGCCGTCGGTGAGGAACACGACCTGGCGCACGAAGCCCGGCGCCGGATCGCGCGTCAACGCCGCTTCGAGCGCCGCCTTCATCTCCGTTCCGCCGCGGGCGCGCAAGGACGCGACGAATTTCCGCGCGCCTGCGACGAGCGTCGCGGGGTCGACGGGCATCGGCGCGCCGAACAGCGACCGCGTGACCGAATTGAACTCGATCACGTTGAAGCGATCGCCGGGCTGCAGACGGTCGAGCGCCATCTGCAGCGCCTGCTTCGCCTGGGTGATCGACGCGCCTTCCATCGATCCCGACGTGTCGATGATGAACACCGCTTCGCGCGGCGGCTACGCGGCGCGTCGACGCGGCACCCGGCGTCGGCGGCAGCATCATCATCAGCGCATAGGTCTTGCCTTCCCGGCGGTCGGTAAACAGCGCGGCGCCGGGCGCGGCGCCGACGTCCGGCGTCCACACGAGCTCGAAGTCGCGGTTCGCCGGCGTCGGGCCGTCCGCGAGCTGCACCGCATAGTGTCGCCCTGCGCCGATTCGACGACGTCGACGCGATGATACGGGCTGTCGATTTTCGCAACGCGGGAAGCCGGGATGCAGGTCGATGGCGAGCGTCACCGGGTTGATCTCGCCCTGTGCCGGATGCCGAACCGGCGGCGTGATGCGCTCGGCGTCCGGCACGTCGATCCGTGTTCGCGGCCCAGCCGGTGCCTGATTCACCCTGCGACCGCCATCGTGCCGGGACGTAGCGCGGCGCGACGACCATCGGGAAGCGCAGACGGAACGTGCCGGCGTCGTAGTGGAGCGTCTCCTGGTATTCGATGGTGACGACGACTTCTTCGCCGGGACCGATGTGCGCGACGCTGGTCGTGAAGACATTCGGCCGCTCCTGCTCGACGAGCGTCGCCTTGCGGCCTTCGCTTCTCGCCTGCTCGTAGGCGGCGCGCGCCTCGCCGCGTTCGCTTGATCTGGCCTTCGATCCGGCGCTCGCCGATGCGCATGTCGAGATGGTCGACCGCGGCGCTGGCCGGGAGCGGAAAAACGTAGACGCCTTCCTGCCACACCGTTGTCGGATTGACGAAACGTTGTGCGACCGTCGCTCGGGCGACCATTCCGCTGACGTCGATCCGCGCGTCGGTCAGAAGCAGCGGCGCCGCAACCGGCGGGGCGTCCGGAGCGCTCTTGAGCAGCAGCGTCCCCTCGCCGGGAGCGGCGCCGGTTCGGCCGCCTGCGCCTGCGTGGCGACGATGAAGATCGCGAGCGCGAGCACGAGGCTCACGATGAGGCCGACCGCGAGCGCTTCGGCGG
The DNA here is from genome assembly GCA_963733985.1 of uncultured beta proteobacterium. GTDB lineage: Bacteria > Pseudomonadota > Gammaproteobacteria > Burkholderiales > Casimicrobiaceae > CAIWHR01. The sequence goes on from CAVTFF010000012.1 coordinate 112,842, forward strand.
CGAGACGTGCGAGGTCGCGGTAGACGCCGGAGCGCAGCGGATGCAGGTCGTTCGCGCGGAGGTTTCTACCGGTGTCCATGGCGATGTCCTTTGCGCAGAATGTCGATCCAGATCCGGCGCGAGCGGAGCGGACGTTCAGTTGGACCGCACGCGACCAGGAGCCCGCAGCGGTGCGCTGCGCCGCGGCCGGCGGCAAAGCGGCACGCGAGGCCGCGCGCGCAGCGCGAGAGGCAGTTCTGGTAGACACGGGTGTCGCTGTTCATGGCTCGCTCCCCTTGCGAAGGCGGTCGATCCCGGACAAGGGCGCTCTCACGCTGCATTGAAGGCCGCAAGCGGGCGGCCCGGAGCGGGAAGAAGGGCGCCGTGCCGAACAAATGTGGCGAAAAGATGGCAATCGGCGGCACCGCCGCGGCGCAGGGCGCGAGCTGCGCTATAGTCGGCACGAGCATCGAGTCCACGGACACCCGCGCCCATGTCCCGCCGCATCGCCATCGTCGAGGACGAGCCGGCGATCCGCGCCAACTACGCCGACGTCGCTGCGCCAGCAGGGCTACGAGGTCGCCGCGTACGCGAACCGCGCCGACGCGCTCGCGCGCGTTCCGCACGCGGCTTCCCGATCTCGCGCTGATCGACATCGGCCTCGCCGACGATGTCGACGGCGGCTTCACGCTGTGCCGCGAGCTGCGCGCGCTGTCTCCGACGGTGCCGATCCTTTTCCTTTCGGCGCGCGATTCGGACTTCGACATCGTCGCCGGACTGCGCCTGGGCGCCGACGACTACCTGACCAAGGACGTGAGCCTGCCGCACCTCACCGCGCGCATCGCCGCGCTGTTCCGCCGCAGCGATCTGCTTGCGGCGCCCGCCGCCTCCGAGGACGTGCTCGAGCGCGGAGCGCTCGACGCTCGATCGTCAAGCGGCTCTGCCGCGCACTGGAACGGGCAACGCGTCGACCTCACGCTGACCGAGTTCTGGATGGTGCATGCGCTCGCGCGCTATCCCGGGCACGTCAAGGACCGCGACAGCCTGATGCGCGATGCGCGGATCGTCGTCGACGACAGCACCATCACATCGCACATCAAGCGCATCCGGCGAAGTTCGCAGGCCATCGATCCGCAGTTCGACCGAATCGACACGGTGTACGGCATGGGCTATCGATGGAATGACACGTGAGCGGCGCCGGGCCGTCCCGAACGCCCGCGCGAGGAGCGCGAAGCCAGGCCGAAGGGCGCGTCTGCGAGCGCAGGTGGCGGCCGACCCCGAGTGGCACGCGTGAAACTCTACGGTGCGGAGGCCGCGCGAATTGCAGCGAAGCGGCGATAGCCACAAGCGTGGGGGCACACTAGTGGGAGTGAAACGCTTCCGCGTCGCGCTCGGCATCCGCGCGCAGCTCCTGCTGGTGCTGACGGTGTTCCTCGTGCTGCCGTTGCTGGGCTACGAATACGTGCGCGAGCTCGAGCGCGTGCTGCGCGACGCGCAGGAGCGGACGCTCGCCGGCACGGCGCAGGCGGTGGCGACCGCACTGCACGACCGGCCGCGGCTGTTCGACGTGCGCCCGTGCCGCTGGAATCGCTCGCGACGGCCGCGCGCGCGAGCGCGCCGTCGGCCACCGGCGCCGATGCGCGCGACGTCAGCGTTCCGCATCCGGGCGCGGTCGCGGAGATCGAGCCAGATCCTGCACGGGCTGTCGCGCACCACTGCGCGCATCTGGGTCATCGACCGCGACCTGAACGTGCTCGCGCGCGCCGGCTCGCTGCAGACACCGCCGACGCCGGACGAGCGCCGCCGGGCACGTCGACGCAGGCGCTGGCGCGTCGTCGAGCGCACGCTGCTGCATCCGCTGTACGCGCTCGTGCTCGACGCAGCCGACGCGAGGACTTCAGCCGACGAAGGCGCCGCGCACGACGCTCGGCGCGCGCGCGAGGTCGACGGCGCGCTCTCCGGCATCCTCACCACCGACCGGCGGCCGCACGCGCGGACGGCCGCGCGACGATCGTCACCGCCGCGCATCCGATCTGGGTCGGCGACGAGGTGCGCGGCGCGGTGATCGTCGAGGAGACGACGAACGCGCGTGCTCGCCGAGCGCAACCGCGCGTTCGAGCGGCTGTTCAACATCGTCCTCGCGGTGCTGCTGGTCGGCTCGCTCGCGCTGACGCTGTTCGCGTCGCGGCTTACCGCGCGCATCCGCGCGCTGCGCGACGATGCCGAGCGCGCGATCGACGCGCAGGGGCGCGTGCGCGCGCGCGCTCGCGGGCTCGCAGGCGCGGGCGACGAGATCGGCGACCTGTCGCGCAGCTTCTCGCAGCGTGCTCGCGCGGCTGTCGCAGTACGCGAGCTACCAGGAGAACATGGCGAGCCGGCTGTCGCACGAGCTGCGCACGCCGGTCGCGGTGGTGCGCAGCTCGCTCGACAACCTGCAAGCTGCAGCCGCTGCCGGACGATGCGCGCGTCTACATCGAGCGCGCGCAGGGCGGCCTCGACGCGGCTCACGGCAGATCCTGACGCGGATGACCGAGGCGACGCGCCTCGAGCAGAGCCTCGCCGACGCCGAGCGCGAGCGCTTCGACCTCGCCGCGCTCGTCGCGCGGCGTGCGTCGACGGCTATCGCGCTCGCCTATCCGGGCCGCGCGCATCGCGCTCGACGCGCCGCGGCGGCGCGCTCTGGTCGACGGCGCGCCGGATCTGGTCGCGCAGATGCTCGACAAGCTCGTCGCGAACGCCGTCGAGTTCGCGCGCCGGCGCGCGCCGATCGTCGTTCGCGCTCGAGCGCGCGCGACGGCGAGGCGCGGCTCATCGTCGGCAACGACGGGCCGCCGCTGCCCGACGGCATGGCAGGCCGGCTGTTCGACTCGATGGTGTCGGTGCGCGCGACGGCGCGGCGGCGACGGCGCCGCATCTCGGCCTCGGCCTGTACATCGTGCGCCTGATCGCCGAGTTCCACGGCGGCAGGGCGCGCGCGCGACAATCGCGCCGACGGCCGCGGCGTCGTCTTCACGGTCACGATGCCGCTCGCGAGCGACGGCCGCCTGAACGGCTTCCGACCAGCGCGATCCGCAAATCGAGACGATGGAAGGAGCGAAGACCATGAGCAAACGCGGTGGGGGTGGGTCGCCGCAATTTCGACGACGTGGTTATCGCCGGCTCCGCGCAAAAGCCCGTTCTGGTCGATTTCTGGGCGGCGTGGTGCGCGCCCGTGCCGCGCGCTCGCGCCGGTCCTCGACAAGCTCGCCGCCGAGTTCGCAGGCCGGTTGACGCTCGCGAAGCTCAACACCGACGCGGAGCCCGAGCTCGCGGCGCGCTACGGCATCCGCGGGATCCCGAACTGCAAGCTCTTCGTCGACGGCGAGGTCGCCGACGAGTTCACCGGCGCGCTGCCCGAAGCGGCGGTCCGCGAATTCCTCGCGGAGAACATGCCCTCGCCCGCGCGGCGCTCGTCGCCGAGGCGGCACAGGCGCTGCTCGCGCGCGCGATGCCGTCGGCGCGCTCGCCGAAGCTCGACGCGGCGTACGCGACCGATCCCGACGACGAAACCGCGCTGCTGGCGCGAGTCGAAGCACTGCTTGCACTCGGCCGCCGCGATCAGGCTGCCGCAGTGCTGGCCGAAGTCGAATCCCCGCGACGGGTCGCGACGCGTCCGATTCGCGACGAGCGGCGACTCGGCGCTCTCAAGGCGCGCGTCGCGCTGGGGGCGGGCGGAAGCGCAGATCTCCTTGCGCTCGCCGAGGCTGCCGCGAGGACGCCGGTCGACTGCGCCGCCAAGCTCGCCTACGCCAATGCGCTGGCCGCCAAGGGCGACTACGAGGGCGCACTTGTCGAGCTCCTGAACATCGTGCGGATCGACCGCCAGTTCGACAACGACGTCGGCCGGCGGACGATGCTGACGATCTTCGAAGCGCTCGGCAATGACAGCGACCTCGTTCGCCGGTTTCGGCGGGAGCTTGCCGCAGTGATCAACCTCTGAATGCTGAACGCCGGACGACGCGCAAGTCCGGTGCGATCATTTTCGACGTCGACACCGGAGCGTTAGACGGCGTCCCGGTGGGCTCCGGAGGTGGCGATGCCGAGCTTCGAGTTGCACGTGAACGGCGGCACGCAGACCGTGGACGTCCGCGATCCCGACGAGCCGGCGCTCTACGTGCTGCGCAATCGACTCGGGCTCACCGGCGCCAGGTACGGGCGCGGACTCGGCCAGTGTGGCGCACCGAGATCCGGGGTCGAGTTCGCCCCGAACGAGCCGCGGGGGCGCAGGCGAAGCGCCGAGCACGCCGGTGGCGGCGGCGCTCGCCAATGCCGTGTACGATGCGGCAGGCATCCGGCTGCGCATGGTTCCCTTCACGCGACAGCGCGTGTTGCAGGCTCTGGGATGATTTCGGCGAAAGGACGAGACATCATGACCGATCACGTCTACAAGCAGGTCGAGCTCACCGGCACCTCGGCTAGCGGACTCGAGGACGCCGTGCAGAAGGCGATCGCGAAGGCCGCGAAGACCGTCCGCAACATTCACTGGTTCCAGGTCGTCGACACGCGCGGCCAGGTCGCCGACGGCCGGGTCGTGCGCTGGCAGGTCACGATCAAGGCCGGCTTCACGCTCGAGGACTGAAATAGTCGCGATGACCGGCGCGGCGCAGCCGGTCGCCTTCGATCTCGACGCCTACCTGCGTCGCATCGAGTATGCGGGCGATCTTTCATCGTCGCGCGCGACGCTCGACGCGTTGCATTTCGCGCACGCGACGCACATTCCGTTCGAGAATCTCGACATCCTGCTCGGCGTGCCGATCCGGCTCGATCTCGCGAGCCTGCAGGCGAAGCTCGTCGCCGGCCGGCGGGGCGGCTACTGTTTCGAGCAGAACGCGCTTTTTGCGGCGGTCCTCGAGCGATTCGGTTTCGCCGTCACCCGCCTCGCCGCACGCGTGCGTCTGGGCAGCGACACGGTACGACCACGGACGCACATGACGCTCGCAGTCGACGTCGACGGCAAACGAATGCTCGCTGACGTCGGCTTCGGCGCCTCGGGGTTGCTCTTGCCGGTGCCTTTCGGCCACGGGCCGCCGTCGAGGCAATACGCGTGGACGTATCGGATCGTCGACGAAGCGGGCGCGTGGCTGCTGCAATCGGCGCGCGGCGATGCATGGGAAGATCTGTACGCATTCACCGGCGAACCGCAGCACGCGGTCGACTACGAGCTCGCCAATTACTACACGTCGACGCACCCGGAATCGCGTTTCACGCGGACGCTGACGGCGCAGCAGGTCGGCCCCGACGTCCGGCGCGTCCTGCGCAATCGCGACTATGTCGAGGATCGCGGCGTTGAAATCAGCGAACGAACGCTCGCCGACGACGACGAAGTGCTCAGTGTTCTGGCCGAAGTGTTCGGCCTCCAGTTTCCGTCCGGGACGCGGTTTCGCGACCGCTTCGACGCGGATTGACGGTGGCGCCCCGCAGCGCCACCGCCAGGATGCCCCCTCGACATTCCAGGACTCAGCGGCTTACGGCACGACCTCGAACGGCGCCCGGCGCAGATCCAGGGCCGGATTGCGGTCGAAGAAGTTCGACGGCTTGAGCTCGAAGGACAGCGTTTCGCGCGGCAGGACCGGGAAATCCTCGGCGGTCGGGACGTGATGAAAGCCGACGGTCAACCACAGAACGATATCGGTATTCACGATGCTCTGATTGTCCTGCTGGTAGCGCGGCAAGCCCGGTTCTCCGGGGTTCTGGTTCGGCGTGTCGCCGGCGGCGAACCGCTGGTCGGGATCGAATCGGGTGATCCACAGATTGTGGTCGATGAAGCCGGCGCGCTTGAAGTCGGCTTTCTTGAGCAGCGAGCGGGCGTTGGCGTGCGATTCGATGACGTAGCCGGTGTTGTAACCGCGCGCGTTCGTCCGGTTCGGGTTCACGATTTTCCAGAGCGCGTCGCCTTCGTCGAGCTGCCCGTCCTTTTCGCGGTGGAGCCGCTTTTCGTCGAGCACCCAGACACTCTGGCGCGGGCTGTTTCCCAGGCTGGTGCTGGTCTTCAACTGACCGACGAGGAAGCTGTTGTTGCGGCCGTCGACGTCGAGGTCGAGCCGGAAATTGAAGTGATGGCTGTGATTCGTCGCGACCAGATTCGGCGCGACCAGCCCGCCGAACCGCGTGTCCTGCGCGGCGGTGGCATCGGCGAGCGTCATGCTGCGCACCGTCCTGGGCGCATCGATGCCGGTCAGGCCCACCTCGACGCGGATCGCCCCGTGCTGGGTAAAGATCCAATCGACCATGTAATCGTAGTTGCCGAGTTGCGCGATCGTGCGCACGACGAGCTCGACTTCGGCGCGACCTTCGTAGGCGCCGCCCGAGAAGAGTTCGAAGTGGCGCCACGCCGGATTGCCGGTCAGCCGCTCGAAGATGCCGACCACCTGCGGCAGCGGGAGGGGGACCACCGGGACGCTCGGATCGGGGATCGCGGCCGAGACCAGCGCATCGATGAGCACCGCGTTTTCCGGGACATCGAGCCCCAATTTCAACGGCGAGGACAGGAGGCCGAAACCGAACTCGCCGGCATCCATGTAGGTACGGTAGAACCAATTGATATCGGGATCCTGGTAGGGCACGAAGATTTCCGCGAGCGATCCCTGATACAGCACCGGCCGGCCGTCGAACGTGGCGAGCGAGATCACCGTCCCGGGGCGGCGCTCGAAGCGTACGTGGAACTTCCACTTCTGCCACTCGACGAAATTGCCGTTCTGCGTGAATTCGCGCCCTGCGGCTGGGTGATGCGGATGGGCTTCAGCGCCGGCCGCAGGCCGAAACGCGCGGCGACGGTCGCTTCGTCGAAGTCCTGCATTTCCGCGGGCAGCGGCACGACGCCGGTGTCGATGACCCGGATGACGGCGCGATCGTCGAGGTCCATGATCGCCTGCATGCCTTCGATCGGCTTCGCGTACAGGTTGATCCCCGCGCCCTCGGTGTAATACATCTGCGCTTTGACGATCCGGCGCTGCTCCTCGGGCAAGCCGAACGATCCGGGCGTAAGCGGAGTGACGAGCACGTGCGCGAGCTGATCCGGCGTCGTCAATCCGCGGAGCGCCAACGCGTGGAGGAATGCCGGGTCCTGGAACGCAAAAGTGAAATCTGAGACCTCGGTAATCGTGAGCCCGAGCTGGCCGTCGCTCCTCGGAATCAGCGCCGGCGGCGTGAACGTGCCGTCGACGAGATTGACTACAGTCTTGTAGCTCGTCTTGTTCTGGCGGAAGAACACGGTCGCCGAGCGGGGAATCGGGTCCCCGGGATGGAATGCGAGGACCGCATCCTTCGGCGGCTCATGAAGGTCGATGCTCTGAAAGATTGCCCCGGGTTGGGCAGCACCGGCGGAAAGCAGCGTGAATGCGGCGCCGAGGATCTCGGTGTCGTCCAGAGGATCCATCGGGTGCTGAACTGCCGCCTGCGCCGCTGGGAATCCGGCGCCGAGCAGCATGTATACGAGCACGCGCGTCATTCTGTGACCCTGGCGGCGGCGAGCGAAATCCCGCTGAGAGCGAAAGCGACGAGAAAAATCGGTGTGGGATTCGAAAGCTCGACCCGCTCGACCAGGATAATGAGCAGGATGAAAGGAGTGATCATGCCCGTGGCGGTGAAGGGCAGCAGGCCGGGCGCCAGGCCGAGGCCGGCGTGGTCGCAGCGTGGAGCAGCGCGAAAATCACGATTGCGGCGAGCGGCGCGTCCAATGGTCCCCGATGTCCAAACAACGCGATCCATTCCGCGACCAGGGCGAAAGTACGGCACCAGCTCCGACCGCGATTGCGCGATGGGCGCGACCGAGTACCGGCAACGCGAGTAACCCGGCATCGGCGAGAAAGACAAAGCTAAAGAAAAAGAACGGATGACGCGCGAGCGGCGGCTCGGCCGAAATCCAAAATGAAAAACCGAGAGCTACGAAACCGACCAAAGCGGCGGCGGCTGTCGTCCAATGGCCAGGCGGTGTCGCGCGGCCGCGGAAGAAAAAGACGGCGAGAAAGAGCGCGTCAAATCCGAGAAAGATCAAAAACGCGCGTCCCCCATTCGAGGCCTCGAAGTAGTCAAACGCCCATCCGAGTTGAGTCAGCGCCGTGCCGATGGCGGCAAGCAGCAGCAGATAATGCCAGCGCTGGCGGAGGGCGACTGCGGCTACGCCGAGATCAAGCAGCGCAACGTAAAGAAAGAGCACCGGCGCGTTATCCGATTCGCTCGGAAGCAGGACCGGGGTGAGAAAACCGCCGACAATCCGAGAATGACGATGATCTGCGCGCCAAGGTTGACCGCGAGAAAGAAGGAAAAAAGCGTCACCGCCAACATCGCGAAAAATGCCGTCGTCAGGAAATCAGGCCGTAGAAGGAATGCGCCGCGAAGAGATCGGCGTAGAGAATGACGATGCCGGTCGCGCAAAGGCTCTGCGCTGTTACGCGGTAACGGCCGCGGGCCAGCCGCCAGCCAAGCGCAATCAAACAGACCGCAAACGCGCCTCCCATCACGACTCGCGCAAGCGGCGTGATGAGATTGTTTTCGAACGAGTATTTGACGAGAAAGACGACGCCAAGAAAAAGCGCGAGACCGCCAAGCCAGGCGAAGAATTTCACCCCCATGAACGCCTCCCAATTGAAAGGCGTCGCCGCCGGCGGAGACGGCGGTGGCGCGATGGGAAGAGGCGGCGGCACCGGCCTGGGCCTCGCCTCCGTGGCCACAGCCTGCACGAGCAATGGCGAGGGCGGGATCGCCGCCTTCTCCGGGACCGCCGGAGGCTCGCTGCGCGGCAATTTTCGCTCCAGCGCGGCGAGTCGCTCGGTCAGCGCGTCGATCATCTGCCGTAGCTCACGCAAACGAACATAGGGCAGCCCGATCAGAACCGAACCAACACAAAGCAGGAGAAATATCGCGATCGAGGTGGACATGAGTAACGCCTAACGAAAAACTTTCAAGACCATTGCGACCGAGTGTTATTCCCCGACATCACGGTTGCGCGTCTTTCGGAGCAAGATCGGCGACGATTTTTTCGAAGCGCGGATCGCCCCGGAGCGGATCCCAAAAAGGGCTCAACTTCAATTGGCCGTAGCTGGTCAGCCCGTAATTGTGGAGCCGAATGTTGGTCTCCAATTGTTCACACGCGAGATCTTTCTCTCCCACCCATGCTGCAATCATGGCGAAGCACCCAATCACTTGCGCACCGTTAATAGAATCTTTTTCTACGGGCAGAAGCTCGAGCGCACGCCGCCCTTCGCGCAGCGCGTCTTCTTTTCGCCCAAGCCCGGCGTCGATCAAGCCCAGGACGCAAAGGGCCGGGCCATAGCCGGGCTGCGCCTGGACAATCTTCTCCTGCTCCGCCCGCGCGGCGGTGAAAGCCGCGCGCGCTTTATCCTTGTCGTTCATCATGCGCGCGACCAGGCCGGTGCCGAAGCTGTTGGAGAACTGCTGCGCGTCATTGCCAAAGACACCGTCGTCAAGCGCCGCTAACGCCGCTTTGGCGGCAGCGGGATCCCGCTCAGCCAGCGCGCAGAGCACCCAATTATCAGCCACGCTCTGAAGTGCTGCCGGGTTACTCGTTCGAACGGACTCGATCGCCTGATGCAGCGGACGCGTATCCGCCTTCCACTCCAAATCCACCGTGCCGCGCGCGACATGTGTCTGGACGTCGTGCGGTGAGATCGCAAGAGCGCGATTGAGTGTCGCGGCCATATCGCTGTAGCGACGCATCCTGTTATAAGTAAGCGCAGTTTGCTGAAGGGTGGCGAGGTTGCGCGGATCAAGCTCAAGGGCACGTTGAAGGTTCTGCAAACCCTCCCCCAGATGCCCTTGCCTCCGCCGGATGTATCCCGTCAACTCAAAAACGCGAGGATCGTTCGGCAAGGTGCGGCGCGCGATTTCAAGCTCGGCCAGAGCACTTTCGTAGTCGAGGTAACCCCGGTAAAGGTGCTCGGCGCGGGCGAGGTGTGCTTCTCCAGAATCCGGCTGCAAACGAAAGGCTGCCTTCAGCGCGGTCTCGGCCAACGCCAGCCGTTCCGCGGTGTGATCGTACCGAAGAAATAGAGCGAGTCGTGTGAATAGGCGAGCTGGCAGTAGGCCTGGAAGAAGGATGGATCGCGCGTCACCGCCTGATTCAGCAGATCAGCCGCTTGTAACAGATGTTGTTGGTTGTTAGCGAAGAAGCTGATCGAGAAATTCAATGTCTTGGCGCGACTATAAAGATCAAAAGCCGCCACGTCGGCCGTCGGGGCTTGCTCGATAGCAGCTTTTTCGCGCGGGGAAAGTTTCGCCTGGAGCTGGTCGGCGATCGCCTTGGCGATCTCGCTCTGAATGGCAAAAACATCCGCCAGGTCGCGATCATAAGTCTGCGCCCAGAGATGCGTGTCGGTTCGCGTATCGACCAGTTGGGCGTTCACCCGCACCCGATTCCCGGCGCGCTGCACGCTGCCTTCCAGCACATGTGCAACTCCAAGCTCCTGTCCGATCTGGCCCAGGTTGCGCCCGGTGGTCTGGCGATAGTTGATCACGCTCGTGCGACTGATCACTTTCAAGTCGGCCACCTTGGCGAGATCAGTCAGGATCTCGTCCTGCACGCCATCGGCGAAGAAGCCGTTCTCCTGGTTAGCGCTGAGATTCTCAAAGGGCAGCACCGCGATGCTTTTTTCCGGGATCGTTGGCATGGCCGGTGCCGACGGCGTTGCAGATTGCGGCGCATCGGAAGCGAGCTTTTGGAAACGCGGATCATTCCGGAGCGGATCGAACATGGGATCGAACCGGAGCAGCGCAGGAGTGAGGGGCACGCCCAGGGCGCCATCATACGGTAGCGAGAAGAGTTTCTCCAAAGCGGCGATCGCCTGGTCGGGCTCCCCCATGCGCGCCGCCACCCGGGCGAGGATCTCGATCTGAATCGGACCCCGCAAGGCATCCTTCTCGATGGGGACCGCGGCCATGGCGCGTTCGGTGAAGGCCAATGCAACAGCTTTGTCACCGAGGCCCATATTGGTCAGCGCGAGATCGCCAATGAGCCTATGATTTTCCGGCTGTTCTTTGAGAAAAGGTTCCAGTTCGCTGCGCGCCTGTCGCCAACTTTCCTGGGCGCCGGCATCGTCGCCGGCGACTTCTTGCGCCCAGCCTAACCAAAAGCGCAGTTCGCCATTGAGGTAACCCATCGCGGGATCAGGCTGGGCCAGTATTTCCTTTAGCCGGGGGATGATTTGTCCAGGGCGACGCTCCAGAATCGACTGATAAACTTGTACTTCCAAGGTCGGGGTGTCGTCGGCCGCCGGGTGGAGCGGAGCGAGGAGCGCCGCGGCCTGCGGCAGGTCGCCCTCGGCTTGTGCGATACTCGCCTTGAGCGCGACGGCATCCACGTCGTCCGGGGTAATATCGAGCACCTGATCAACCTTGCGCAGCGCTTCGGGGAAACGACGAAGGTCGACATAAGAAAGTGCGTGCTGGCTGAGTAGGGCAACGTTGCGCGGGTCGAGCCGCTCAGCTTCGATGAAGTGCGACTCGCTCTGATCCCACTGGCCTCGCCTCCGTGTGAGATAGGCCAGCGATTCAGGAATCCGGCTGTTATTCGGCAGGAGCTGACGTGCTTGCTCAAAGTAACGCGCTGCGGCGTCGTAATCCTTCAAGCAAGAGTAGTAGTAATATCCCCTGGCATGCAGCGCCTCGCCGAGACTGGGCTGTAGAGCGAGCGCGGTTTCGGCTGCCTGCCGCGCCTCTTCACAGAGAGCGGCCGTTGGTTGAAGAGCGTGTGTGAGATAGCCGTTCGCATCAACAAATGACAGCAGCGCCCAACCAAGTGCGAACTTCGGGTCCAACCGCACCGCTTCCTTGAGATATTTCTGCGCGCCGATCGCGTTCGCGGGTGTGGACGACGATTTTAGCGAATAAGCCAGGCCGCGCAGGTAGGCATCGTAAGCCTCAGAATTATTAGTCGGTTTGGCCGCGATGACTTGCTCTTCCTGACCGCTGAGTTTCGCTCGCAACTGATCCGCGATGGCTTTGGCCACCTCACTTTCAACCGAGAAGATGTCGGTCAGTTTGCGATCGAAGGTATCCGCCCAAAGATGAGAATCATTGGCGGCTTTGATCAACTGCACGTTCACGCGCACGGCGTCGCCGCTCTTCTGCACGCTTCCTTCCAGGATGTGAGCGACGCCAAGCTGCCGGGCGATCTTCGGCAGGTTTTCCGGCGCGCTCTTGTAATGCTGCGGTCGAAGTGCGCGAGATGACTTTTAGGTCCGCGATCTTCGATAAGCGGGTCAGAATCTCGTCCTGAATTCCGTCCGCAAAGTAGGCGTTGGCTTTGTCTTCGCTCCGATTTTCGAAGGGCAGGACCGCGATCGATTTTTCCGGGACCGCCGGAATGTTTGGGAGTTGGCGAAGGAGATGTGGCCGGGAGCAGTAAGTGTGGTCGGGGTGACTGACGGGCGACGCAAAAACAGCAAGAAACCGACGACCAACGCCGCGGCCAGCAACACTCCAGGGAAGACAAGTGGCCAACGCGACTTCGGCGGCGCGGCGCGCCGGCTGGAGACAATCGGGCGCGGTTTGCTCTTGCGTCGTTTTTTGAACTTCTCGGGCACCGTGGGGGTTGCCCAACTCCTCCGTGTAGAGATTAACAATGTGGAGGCGGACTCCGTGCTTCACTTCGCACTCGCCCAGATCGTGCAGGCGCGGCGACCATTGCCGGTATTGCCCGAGATCGTCCGCTACCCGTTGTGAAAGAAGAATGTGACCGGCATCGCCGCAATCCATCACTCGCTGCGCCAGGTTGATCCCCGCCCCGGCGATGTTGCTGCGCCCGCTGACATCGGTCACTTCGCTCACCGGCCCGCTGTGCATCCCCATCCGCACCCGAATCTCCGGGTGCTCCTTGAGCGCTTGCGCAATCTCGAGCGCGCAGCGGGCCGGTTCCTCCGCACTGTTGCGAAAGACCAGCGCCATCCCATCACCAGTCGGCAGCCTGACGAGTTGTTCGTTAGGTGCCTCGCGCACCTGCGCGGTAGCGAGCACGATCTCGGTCAACTGACCCAGCCGCTCCTTTTGTTCCTCGATCAAGAGCTTGGAATAACCGACCAGATCGATGAACAGGACGTGCCCGATCTCGAGCCGAAGATTGTTCTCGGATTCAGGTGCCATTCATCCTCCAACCTTCAAGGCGGGTCTGATAACGATCGGCGGTCAACGGAGGGTTCGCTCATCATCGCCAATTTCTTCTCATAAACCGGTCGGGTGATCGAGAAATTCCCACGGCAATTTGAAGTGTTCCTCCAGCTCGGCCGCAAGCGCTTTCACCCCAAATGTCTCGGTCGCATAATGACCGCCGAGGAAAAGATTGAGGCCGAGTTCTTCGGCCGCGACCGCCGCCCAATGCGGTGCTTCGCCCGTGATGAAGGTGTCAACTCCCGCTCCCGCCACGGCGTAAATTTCGCTGCCCGCGCCGCCCGTCACGATCCCGATGCATCTTGTTTCCATTGGGCCGGTGCCGATGCAACGGACCGGACCGCCTAACGATTCCTCGAGCTTCGCGAGCAGCTCGTCACGTCGCAGGGTTGCTTCGGCCTTGCGGCCAATCGGTTCGCCTTTAAGCTCGAGAAACGGCTCGGTATTGTCCAAACCGAGGGCCGCCGCCAGGAGGACGTTGTTGCCGATCTTCGGATGCAGGTCGAGCGGCAGATGCGCGCTGTAGAGGGCGAGATTTTTCTCCATCGCCAGCTTGAGCGCGCGATAGAGCGGGCCGGTCGCTGGCTGTAATCCGGCCCAGAACAAACCGTGGTGCACAAGGAGCAGGTCGATTCCATGCTCGACCGCCATCCGGATGGTGCGGCCGGAGGCATCGACCGCGGCGCCAATCCTGGTCACCACGCCCGAGTTCTCAATCTGCAACCCATTTAAGGCATGCGGATAGTCTTCGATCTCGGGCAGGCGCAACAATTCATCGGCATGGGAAACGATCTCGGCGAGCGAACTCATCCCGCTATTGTGCAGCTTCCCGGCCAATTTGAAGCCCAAAAACTTTCGACGCTTTAGCGGGCCGCTCCGGAAACTGAACGCAACCTTGACGAAGACACCCTCGCTGCCCACGATAAGCGGCGGATGACACCTTTGGAATACACCGACGCACCAGAAATAGAATCAAGCGAACAACCGCTCCAGACTCCAACGCCCGCGAGCGGATTGTTGGAAACTGCCGAAGGAAAGGCGAGCGACCTCGTGGCCGTCACGCTCAGCGTGGTCCCAGGCCTTGGACATATTTACAAAGGTTATCGGATCATTGGCGTGTTGCTGATGTTTATCGGAACACCGTTGGCGGTCGGTGCCGCGCTCTTGATCGCCACCGGCACAGCCGGCTTTGGATTCTTCCTCCTGCCGGTCTACTGGG
>CAVTFF010000013.1:0-437915 GCA_963733985.1 uncultured beta proteobacterium
AGTGTCAAGGTTGTTGTCGCGTCGGTCATGCAGCGGCCTGATGCGGAGTGGGTTCGGGGTTGAGCACCACGGGCCCGACGGGCAACCAGTTGCGGGTTGAGCCGCTCCAGCGCTCTGGGTACGCTCGGCGCATGCTTTCGTACAGTTCGTGCCGACTCGCGAGGACCGCGCGTTCGCGCCCGTGATGACGCTGGTCGGGTGTCACATACCGGATCGCGCTGTGTCGGTGCATGCCGTTGTACCAATCGACGAAGCGAGCCACCCAGCGGTTCGCGGACGCGAGGTCGGCGAAGGGCAGCCGCGGGTACGCTGGCGTGTGCTTCAGCGTGCGAAACAGCGCCTCTGAGTACGGGTTGTCGTCGGAGACGTGCGGGCGACTGAAGGAGGGAACGACGCCGAGCCACTGCAGCGTGGAGATCATCGTGCTGCCGCGCATCGGAGTGCCATTGTCAGAGTGCAGCACGAGGCCGCGCGGATTGACGTTGCCCTCGCAGCACGACTGGGTGATGAGCGCAGCGGCGATGTCTGCCGACTCGCGTTCCGCGATGCGGGAGCCAACAATGCGCCGGCTCCAGACGTCGATGATGAGGTACAGGTACAGGTACGATCCGCGCACCGTCGTCGGCAGCCAAGTGATGTCCCAGCTCCACACCTGATTGGGCCCAGTCGCCTGGTGCACCGTGGATGCGCGAGCCACATGTGTTCGTGCGGTAGTCCGCTTCTTTGTGCGCAAGCCAAGTCGGCGCTGCACTCGATACATCGTTGACTCGGACGCGAGGTATAGCCCCTCGTCGGCGAGCTGAGGAACCAGCTGCTTCGGCGAGAGTCCTGCGTAGCGCGAGCTCGTCAGCACGGTCACGACCTGTGCCTCCTCGGCGGCTGACAGCGCGTTGCTTGGCCGGTGATGCGGTCCGCAGCGGCGATCGCCGGCCTTGGGGCTAGCACGCCAACGCTCGACGGTCCGAGCCGCGATGCCGAGCATGCAACACGCAGGCCCGAGACGCGCACCTGACGCCTGCGCCTGGGAGATCAGTTCGAGGATCACCTCTCGTTCTGCCCGCTCGTGACGTCGTCCTCGTCCTCCCCGTACAGGGTGTCCACTTTTTTTTTGAGAATGAGCAACGCCGCAGCTTCGGCCAGCGCCTTCTCCTTGCGAGCGAGCTCGCGCTCGAGCTGGCGAATGCGCCTATGAGTCGACGCCGAGGCTGCTCCGCCCTCGTCAAGGGCAAGGCGCCACTGCTCGTACTCAGCGAGCTTAACCCCCTCGCGTTCCAGGTAGGCGGTCAGCTCCTCGCCATTCAGTTTGGAGCCCTCGGTAAGGACACCCGCCTTCTGTTCGACGGTCCACTCGCGCACGGCGGGCGTAGGTTGATTGGCCACGATCGGCAGCCTACGCGCCTCCTCCAGCCAGCGCGACAGGTTCTGCTGTCGGACTCCCGTTTCTCGAGCCAGCCGCACTGCACTCACCGCGTTCTTCCCGGTGAGCCGCTGGACCATCTTCTGCTTGAAGGCCACGGAAAACGGCTTGGTCATCTCGTCGTCAAGTTCTCGCCCCTCATGGGTTCAACCTCGAACGACGCGACAACTATCCTGGCACAGGGGGTAGGTACGGTCTGTCACTCATGTGTCCGGACCGTACCTTTGAAAATTGGCGCGCCCCTCAGGATTTGAATCCACGACCCCCATGGTTCGTAGGTAGGTAACCCAGTTTAACGGATTGTTCTTATTGATTAATTAACGCTGCCCGCCCGCCACCTTGTTTACTGCTCTTCGCCGTGTTTTGCAGCGAGTCCCTAAAAAGTCCCTAGCGTTGATTCGCACCTCTTCCGTACTGAGCGCCACTGAGCCGGACTGATTTACGCGATTCTCACGCGACGTTTTGTAGCCGCCTTCCGTGACAGCTTCGTCGCGTAATCGACGCCGCGGCGGACCCCATTTAAGTGCCGCTTCGTCTTTGAGCGCGGCCGCTTTGACGCAGATCAAGTTTATCCATGTCCATATATATAACATTCGCGCTATATTCCACTATGAACCCGAACATCGACCTCCTCGGCGATCCGACGCGGCGTTGCATGCTGGCCCTGCTTGCTGTCGAAGGGGAAGTCTGTGTATGCGAATTCGTCGCAGCGCTGGAAGATCTCCAGCCGAGCGTGTCCAGGCACCTCGCCTTGCTGCGCGAGGGAGGCTGGATCACGTCCCGCCGCGAGGGCACGTGGATGCACTATCGATTGGCGCGAGTGCCCAAGTGGTCGCGGACGCTGCTCGACGCGCTGGTTGGCGGCGGAGTGCCGCCAGAGATCCTCCGCGATGTGAGAAAGCGCCTCGCTGGCGTTCCCGGGCCGTCCGCCGCGTGCCATCGGTCGAGTCGCATGAACGCAGTCCTCACGCTTCCCAATCAGCGACCTCGGCTGTTCCTGCTCGTCGCGGCCGCGGTCTGGTTCATCGCCTTTCAGGCTTTGACGCCGGTGTCGGAGATGCTGACGGCGATGCTGCCCGTGGATCGCGACAGCCACCTCGGCGGCGCGCTCCAGTTCTTCTTCTACGACACTCCGAAGGTGCTGCTGCTGCTCGCCGGCGTCGTGTTCGTCATGGGCATGGTCAATTCCTACTTCACGCCCGAACGAACGCGGGCCCTGCTCGCCGGCCGCGCCGAGGGCGTGGGCAACGTGCTGGCGGCGTCGCTCGGCGTCGTGACGCCGTTCTGCTCCTGCTCGGCGGTGCCGCTGTTCATCGGCTTCGTGCAGGCGGGAGTGCCGCTCGGCATCACGTTCTCGTTCCTGATCTCGGCGCCGATGGTCAACGAGGTCGCGCTCGCGCTCCTGCTCGGACTCTTCGGCTGGAAGATCGCCGGGCTCTATCTGGGCCTCGGCCTTGCAGTCGCCATCGTCTCGGGCTGGGTGATTGGGCGGCTGCACATGGAGGCGTACCTCGAGGACTGGGTCAGGAACATGCCGCGCCTGAACGTAGCGGTTGGCGCCGACGCGGTCACTCTGGCCGAGCGCGTTCAGGCCGGGTTTGCGTCGGTGCGCGAAATCGTCGGCAGGGTCTGGCCCTACGTCGTCGCAGGGATTGCCATCGGCGCCGCCATCCACGGCTATGTGCCCGAGGACTTCATGGCCGGCCTGATGGGCAAGGACATCTGGTGGTCGGTGCCGGTCGCGGTGCTGATCGGCGTGCCGATGTATTCGAACGCGGCCGGCATCATTCCCATCGTCGAGGCGCTGCTGGCCAAGGGCGCCGCGCTCGGCACGGTGCTGGCGTTCATGATGAGCGTCATCGCGCTGTCGCTGCCCGAGATGGTCATCCTGCGCAAGGTACTCAAGATGCGGCTCATCGCCACGTTTGCCGCCGTCGTCGCGAGCGGCATCCTGCTGGTGGGCTACGTGTTCAACGCGGTGTTGTAGGTCAACGGGACAACGTCATGAAAGCGATCAAGGTATTGGGAACCGGGTGCGCCAACTGCCGTGCGACGACCCAGCGTGTCGAGGAGGTGGCGAAGGAGCTGGGGGTGGCGATCACGCTGGAGAAGGTCGAAGCGATCCAGGACATCATGAGCTACGGAATCCTGGCCACGCCCGGCGTCGTCGTCGACGGCAAGGTCGTGCACTCGGGCGGGGTGCCGACCCGCGAGAGGATCGCCGGCTGGCTCACCGTGGACGCGGAACCCGTAGCGGACGCCCCACCGATTGCCGCTGGCTGAAGGTGCGGCGGTAGCTGATACTCGCGTGGACGCGGGCGCGTACGACGCCTGGTACGACACGCCGCGAGGCGCCTGGATCGGCGATATCGAATTCGGGCTGCTGCGTCGACTACTGCAGCCCGAAGCCGGCGAGCGGCTGCTCGACGTTGGATGCGGTACCGGATACTTCACCCGGCGGTTTACCGATCAGTGCCAGTTGCTCGTCCCCAACGCACTATTCAACCTCTCCAAGCTGTCCGTCTGGTGGTTGCGCCTGGGAGTCGGCATCAAGCGTATCCGTCCCGGACATCCGCAGCAATACGGCCGCCACGAGCGCATGCACCTGACGTTGAAGAAGGAAGTCACTCGCCCGCTAGCTCAGGCACAAGCGAAAGTACAGCGACACGCCGTGGCTACTGATTTCGGCGGAAATCGGCGACGGTGATATAAGGTTTCGCTGGGCTCATGCGGCATCATAAAGTCACCGGCAGCTTAACCTGACAATACCGTCGCCGGGATTCTTGATAGAGGCCTGAGATCATGTGGCACTCTTGGTTCAGGATCAGAGAAGGCGTCGCGGAGGTGGCATCTCCGGTCACCGCGGTGACGCGCAATCCCGACCACCTCGACCTGTTCGTCACCGGCACCGATGGCGGGATCTACTCGATTTACTGGGACAACGCGAGCGATTGGGCGAGTTCCTGGTTCAGGATCAAAGAAGGCATCGCAAGACCGGGATCTCTTGTCACTGTTGTCGCCAGAAATCCCGATCACATGGACCTGTTTGTCACCGGCACGGACGGCGGGATCTATTCGATCTATTGGGACAACGCAAGTAGTTGGGCGGGTTCGTGGTTCAGAATCCGAGAGGGTATCGCGGAGGTGGGATCTCCGGTCACCGCAGTGGCGCGCGACCCGAATCATCTCGACCTGTTCGTCATCGGAACCGATGGCGGAATCTATCCGATCTACTGGGACAATGCGAGCGGCTGGGCGGGTTCGTGGTTCAGGATTAAGGAGGGCATCGCGCAGCTGGGGTCCGCGGTCACCGCGGTGGCACGTGATCCCAGCCATCTAGACCTGTTCGTAACCGGCACCGATGGCGGAATCTACTCGATCTACTGGGATGATGCGAGTGGTTGGGCGGGCTCGTGGTTCAGGATCAAAGAGGGCATCGCGCAGGTGGGATCTCCCGTGACGGCCGTGGCGCGTAATCCAAATCACATGGATCTGTTCGTCACCGGCACGGATGGCGGGATCTATTCGATCTACTGGGACGATGCCAGCGGCTGGGCGGGCTCGTGGTTCAGGATTGGTGACGGCGTAGCGAATCCGGGATCTCTGGTCACGGTGGTGGCGCGTAATTCCGATCACCTGGACCTGTTCGTTATCGGTACCGACGGCGGTATTCATTCCGTCTACTGGGACGACGCAAGCGGTTGGGGGACGTTCTTCCGCATCGACGATGGCGTCGCGACGACCTCGGGACTTCCGTCAGCGTGGTCGCACGCAATCCCGATCACCTCGACCTATTTGTGACCGGCTCCGACGGTGGTACCCATTCCGCGTACTGGGACCCCGGTAGCGGGTGTTTTGCTCGGAGTCACGATCACCTTCGACACGCACAACGACAACAAGGAAGACGAGACCATTGTTCATGTGTTCGTCAAGAATCGCCTGAACAATTCGTTGTCTCCCGAAGAGCATTCCGACTATATTTCGAACTGGGCGGCTCTCCAGCGCTATCGGGCCAGCGGGCGACCTCAACGACGGGTCGAAGAATCCCTACCTGGCCTATGGCGTTGCCCTCGGGCAAGACGACGAATTCGAGGAACCTTCCTCGCAGGACCTTTTCCCTTACGCTTGCTCGGCCCAACATCAGCGTCAACGAGATTGTCCTTCCCGCGGTCAACATTCACATCCTGACCGATCGCGGCATCGTCCTTGGCTTCGATCGCTGGATCTTCGACTACACGGTGACGCTGCAATTCGACACCGGTTCTTTCAGCTTCACCTCTGCCGTAGACGGCGTGCGCGGCATCATTCTCGACCAGGACAATCGTAACTATTCCGGCATCGGGATCGAGAATCCGTTGCGCACATTTCCCCTTCCCGCGCTGACCAAGCCGTCCACCAATGCCGTGCTTACCAAGGTGACGCTGGAATTCGATACCCACAACGATGACAAAAATCCCGATACGATTCTCAACGTCCATATCGTGAACCGGCTTAGTGCCGGTTCGGCGCAGGACATCTTCATCGGCATGGACCTGTTCAAAGACCAGGGATTTGTCGACGGCGGACCTTCGTTCAGCCAAACCTGGGAAGCCGAAAACAACGAGCTCGCGTCCAAAAATATTCGGCTGGCCGATATGGTGCTGCCCGTCGTCTACATCGTGATCGTCCCTAGCGACGAGGACCGCTGGATCTTCGACTACCGGGTGACTTTCGAATTCGTGGATTTCTCAGGACTTCGGACAAAAGCCGCGGGTCTACTCGTCAAAAATCAGTGGCGTCATCCTGGACCAGGACAACAACAAGCATGCCGGAGCGTACCAGGGCGCCCCGTTTCCCACGGTGGCGCCCCCGACCGCTCCCATTCTGACCGATCAGCCCGTCGATCGGACCGGTGACTCACACAAGGAGATTTCGATCGCGTTTTGCGCAAGAAATTCGATGCATTCATCAACTGCCGGAACGGACTGGTCACCAGCCCGAATCCGCCGCTGATGAAGATCCACGTTAGTTCCGTGTCGTTCGCAGGCCTCCCACCCGAGAGTTATGTCGACATCCAGTCCCTCATCAATGCCGACGACGGCAGGCCTCGCTACATCAGCAATCCCTCCACGCTTGGACAGTTACTCCGGGGCTATGTCTTTCTCGAGGACATCGACGTCTCCTCGATCCGCTTGAACGTCGATCCGTGGCAGGGGGCGCCCCTTGCGTGACCGTGACGTTCAAACCTAATGGAATCGTGGAAGTGAAGGACTACGGGCCGGTCACTATCCACTACCTTGCCATCACTCTCAAGCTCACGCTCGACAAGGGAACGATTGAGGACCAGTTCGCTCATTCGTACACCGTCGTGGACCTGATGTCCTGGCGCACGGATCTCCAGAACATGGTCGTGACCCTTGACCGCGTCGTGGATCAAATACCGCTCTACCGCGTCACCGGCAACTTCCTGCACGAGCCGGTAGATCTGGTTACTTTCGAATCGGACATCTTCAAACTGTTTCTCGACCGGGTCATCCGCATGGACCTGATCACGGACAAGAAGACGGAAGAGATTCTGGAACTGTTCCAGTTTCTCGTTTACTCGGATTTAGTCCAGGCCGTGACTTTATCGAAAATCTCCAGTCGGTCGAATTGCGACGCCATGAATTCCAAGGTTACGTCGCTGTTGCTCGGTGGCGTGGCTGACGACGAACGCAATCCCGATGACAACAATAACTGGATCAACGAAGTCGGAATACAGAACGCCAATCCCGAATTGGGCATCGCCGAAGACACTGCTCGTCATCGACTACAACGGCCCGCGCAACGTATTCGTTCCCTCCCCGCCTGCGGACTGGCCCACACTCCAAAACCCCGGCTCAACGCTACGACTTTCTCGCCGTCAACGCTGGCGAATATCGATCACATCGTGGTGTTGACGATGGAAAACCGGTCATTTGACCATATGCTCGGCTACCTGAGCCTACCGGTTGAAAAAGGCGGCCGGGGCCGACAGGAGGTCGATGGGCTCAAAGGCGGCGAATCCAACCCGTACCAGGGAATCGACTACCCCTCGTTCAAGCTGGAGCAGACTCGCTTCGCGCCCGGTCCTCCCAACGGGTACGAATCGGTCCATCACGCCATCAACGGTGGCAAGATGGATGGTTTCGTGCAAAGCCACGCCGAATTAAACAGTGATGCTGTGGCAGGGCAGGTGATGGGATATCACACAGGCGAGACGGTGCCGGTCTATGATGCGCTGGCCTGCGATTTCGCCATTGGGCACCGCTGGTTTGCCAGCCACCCGGGGCCGACGTATCCCAATCGCTTCTACGAGCTGAGCGGGCGGCCGAATCTCGATGTCGACGGTTTCTGGGAATTCGAAAACTCCAGCCCACTAGTCCCTGTCTTTACGCCGACCATCTTCGATTACCTCAATGACGCCATTGATCCTGTATCGGGTGCGCCGGTGACCTGGCGCTTCTTCGAGGATGGCGTGTGTTCCTTGCGGCGATTCGAGCGTTACACTTTCGACGATGAGAATATCGTTGATTTCTCGCACCCGGTGGACGGCTTCCTGGCTCGGGCCAAGACTGGGCAATTGCCGAGCGTGTCGTTCATCGACCCCCATTTCGTCGACCTTCCCCCTGGCAGCAACTGCAATGAGCCGCCCGAGTGACGTCGCCGATGGGCAAGCACTGATCCAACGGATCGTTGACGGGGTGATTTCAGGTCCTGCCTGGCCAAAGACTCTATTGCTGATCGTGTACGATGAGCACGGAGGATTCTACGATCATGTTCCCCCACCGGCAGCCGCCGCGTGTCTCCGAGATATGCCGATTTCCACGCTATGGGTTGCGGGTACCTGCTTCGCTATGTCCCCCTGGGTCGCGCCGGCAGCGTATTCGGGTACGACAGCGACCGAACGAATCCGGCTCCTCCTTCGTCTCCGGCAGTGGGAGGGTTTCCCTGGCGCGAAGATCCGCGGATGACTGGGCGCGATCTGCACTTCGATCACACATCGATTTTGAAGACCATTGCGCGGCGGTTCCTGAGTAAGAATCCGCCTTACATGGGCGCTCGTTATGCCGCAGCTAGCGATTTGTCGGCGGTGATCGGCAGCGCGACCCCACAAGCCGCAATTCCTGCCGTTCATCCCCTACCGTCTCCAGTTCGACAAATCCGGATGCTGCTTCACGCCATCGAATTCGACGATCACGGAGCGGTACTCTTGGCAGTCCCCCAACAACGGATCCACCATCGTGCCGGACTTCTCGTTTGAAGACGCTGGCAATGGTTTTGTCTACATCCGCAGCCATGTCGGCAGTCGCTACGTGACGGCGCCGGCAGCTGGACTCCGTCGTCACTGGCGTAGCCAAGGAGTCCGCCAGCGCGAAGTGGATGCTCTCGCCGACGGCGTCTCGGTCCTCGACCGCAATCTGTTCGTGATCTCGAATCAGGACTATCCGAACAAGGTATCTGCAGCCGGCTGATCGCAGCCGTCCGAATCGCCAGTAGTGCTTGGCGACGCCGCTGCGGAAGTGGCGGGGTCCGCGGCGGGAAATCCCAACGTATGGAAGATCAGCAGCCCATCGCTGAGCGACGAACAGGTGACTACGCAGTAACGTAAACTCGGGTGAGAGATGTGCGATCTCGTACGACTGAAACACGCTCTTTGCCAAATCAATGCCGATCGTCGTAACCTTCATGTGGATGCCCCCTCGGTTCAAGTGGTCGATGACACTTCCACTTTGGCACATCGATGCCGTTGCGGGTGGGGGCGTCCATCCCATCGCTATCCAGCAATTCTGCCAGTGGGACCACATGTCCGGAAGTGGCCGATCAGCGACCGTCGAGGCCGCGCCCGACGCGGCCGGTTATTCGAAGGCCGACTGATATGAGTCCCGCCGACGTCTGACGCGTCCTACCGCCCAGCGAGTGACCCCTTCCAGTCGTGGAAGACGTCGATGTCCATGCCGTCCGGAAAAAATAGGTATCCAGGTGCGTGTCCCGGCGTATCGGTCACGCCGTATTGCCAGACGATCTCCTTCGTAGCGCGGTCGATGACCAGCACGCGATGGCGTTGATCGTCGTTCAGGACGACGTTCCCGTTCGGAAGTTCCAGCGCGAGCGATGGATGGTCGAGCATCCTTTCCCCGCTCTTCTCAAAGTATTCCCACGAAATCTTGCCAGACGTTGGGTCGAAGATGACGACCCGCCCCGGTTTCGAGAAATCGGCCACGATGACCTGCCCGTCGCGAGTGGGAAACGCGTCGGAGGGATAGCGAACGTGCGGCGCGCGAATACTCCATATCACCTTGCCATCGCGCGCGATGCGCGAAATCCAGCCGTAAGCTTCCCCAATCGGTAGACAGCATGAACTGGACTTTTCTGGCAGGATTTTATCCTGGAGGGAAGTCCGATGAAGAAGTCACGGTTCACCGAATCGCAGATCGTGGCGATTCTGAAGGAAGGGGAAGCTGGGGTTGCGGTGGCGCAGATCGCGCGCAAGCACGGGATCAGCGCGGCGACCTACTACCACTGGAAATCGAAGTACGCGGGTGCGGGGGTGGCGGAGCTCAAGCGGTTGCGTGAGTTGGAAGCCGAGAACGCGAAACTGAAGCGGATGTATGCCGATCTGGCGCTGGAGAATTCGGCGATCAAGGAGGTACTGAGCCGAAAACTCTGACGCCGCCAGCCAAGCGCGAGGCGATCCGGATCATGACCGAAGAGAAGGGTCTGTCGGTATCGTGTGCTTGCCAGGTAGTCCGGCTGTCGCGGGCGGCGTACTACAAGCCGGGAGTGAACTGGGCGGCGCGTGATGCGGCGGTGATCGCTGCGCTCAATGCGGCGCTGGCGGAGCGGGCGCGCTGGGGATTCTGGAAGTGCTACGACCGGATGCGCAATCTGGGACATCCGTGGAATCACAAGCGTGTGCACCGGGTGTATTGCCGGATGAAGCTCAATCTGCCGCGACGGACGAAACGGCGGCCGCCCAACCGGGAGCGTCAGCCGCTGATCGTGGTGCCGAGGATGAACGTGGTGTGGGCACTCGATTTCATGCGCGACACGCTGTACGGCGGCAAGGTGTTTCGGACGTTGAACGTGATCGACGAGGCGAACCGTGGCGCCTTGGGCATCGACATTGCGGTCAGCATCCCGGCGGTGCGGGTCATTACCTTCGTGACCCAGTTGCTCGACCTGCACGGCCGGCCGCAAGCGATTCGCTGCGACAACGGCCCCGAGCTGACCAGCGAAGCGTTCACGGACTGGTGCAAGAGTCAGAACATCGAGCTGCGCTTCATCCAGCCGGGCAAGCCCGATCAGAACGCTTACATCGAGCGCTTCAATCGGACCTATCGCGAGGAGGTGCTCAATGCCTATCTGTTCGACTCGCTCGCCGAAGTGCGCGAGCTCACCGAGGAATGGCTCGCACAGTACAACGAAATCAGACCGCACGACGCGCTGGGAAGCCTGCCGCCAGCGCATTACCGCGAGCGCTTGCTCGAAGCGGAAACTCCAGTTTAGAACTGTCTACTAGACGGGGAAGCTTACGGCTCGACTTGACGGTGGGCAATCCCAAGTTGGCTCGTGGCCTGACGATTGCTCGCAGCAAGATCGAGAAGGTGTTGCGCCGCAGTCTTCACGCTCGAAGCGCGTGCCGCAGCGGATTGTCACCAAGCGTGTGCGTTACAAGGTGTAGTAGCGATGCCCTAGATACGTATGTCGAGCGACCTTACGCTCAGATACCTGCCAGAGATTGGTCACTTGTCCAAGCCGCTGAACCGGCGTGATTTCCTCGAACCCGGAACGCATCTTGCTGCTATCAGAGACAAAAACGTTCGTATGACACAAACCACTGCTCAGGGACACCAATGAAATCGATCCTCGATCATTCCTTTCGTTACACGAGAAGCATTGATACGGATCTTCGGAAAACCTTCGCCAGAATTCGTCGGGAGCAGCGCCAACAAACGCTAGTGCAAGGTGAGGTTGAAAATCCCCGGAAGGTATTCCCGATAAGACAGCGCAAACACGCGGCCACGTCGTGAGGTGGTGAAGTCGGCTCTTGACAGGTGTTCATGGTGATGACTTTCAGCCCCCGGTTCTGATCGGGAGTTCTTTTTGAGACGAGGCTAAGGCGTAATGCTCCGCTGAATCAGATACAACAAGGAATCGCATCTTGGATAATAACGACTCTAAGCCCGTACAGTTTCGACAAGTTACCGGCGCCGAATTCGCGCGCTTGAGTTCGTCTATGCAGTTAACGCTCCTCACGATTCACCGAGCGCAACTGAGTAGCCGCAAGGCAATTGGTGGTTACTCTCAGGAGAGCGCAATTCCAAGATCGCCGCCCATGTTGTAATAGTTCACGACGGGGAGGTACTTTATAGATGACATTTACTACAGGTCGACCCCGACGCCGGTGACGCCAACCACCGGCATACGTTGCGGTGACGCAACGAAATGAGGCCACAGCGATGTGGCAATCCTGCGAAGCCCTGCGAT
Source organism: uncultured beta proteobacterium (assembly GCA_963733985.1). Classification (GTDB taxonomy): domain Bacteria; phylum Pseudomonadota; class Gammaproteobacteria; order Burkholderiales; family Casimicrobiaceae; genus CAIWHR01. The sequence goes on from CAVTFF010000013.1 coordinate 11,906, forward strand.
TATCGTGGGGCTTTGCATTGGTGCTGCTTGAGTGCCCGGGGGCGCGATGTCGAGTCAGCCCCTAGCGGGGAGCGTGCGCGAGCGCGACGACGCCCGCCAGCGCGTTCTATGTAGCTTTGCGCAGGTACTGATATAGCTTCTTGCGGCTAATGCCGTACGCCCGCGCAAGATCCGTTCTTGGCATACCGGCATACGCCATCTACGGTCCACCCCCGCGCACGCGGGAAAACGGGGGCGCAGTGGTCGTCTCGAGCACGTCCACCGGTCCACCCCCGCGCACGCGGGGAAAACGATCGACGGCGATCTTGTTGACCTCGTTCGCGCCCGGTCCACCCCCGCGCACGCGGGGAAAACGTCATCACGCCCAAGATCATGCCCCACGAGTTCGGTCCACCCCCGCGCACGCGGGGAAAACGTCCAGCGCGCGGGGCTCGCAAGGACGCGGGCGAAGTACCATGCATCGTTGTTCATGCTGGGCGCAAGACTAGCCCTCGCGTCCGCGTACGGGGGGGCCAGATCACGGACCCCAACAAGGCCTCTGGATAAATCCAAATGCCGTGCGGTTGCGGTTCCGCGGCCGGCGAGATAGGTCCGCAGCGCATCAACCGGATCGACGTTCATCGGAACCTGTAAGGAGCGGCCGAGAAGGTCAACACGCCTGCCCACGAACTGTTCCGATCCCGGTGTCTTCCCAAATTTCGCGTCCCCAAAGTCCGCCGTAGCATTGCGGCGGTAGGGAAACGGTCTTTGAGGATGGGCGCGAAAGAAGGACCATACGTCGAAGTCCTTGATCCCAGTTTTCCCGTCAATGTAATGCAGCGCGGCGCCCTGACACAGGGCAATAGCAAAAAGTCTGCCTCGGTAAAGGCGCCCAGTTTCCTTTTGTCGTGTAAACAGCGACTCCAAATCAGCTTCCGCAAGCGTCCCGAGACGAATCAAATCATTCCTCGTTATGGTTGCTGTAGACCTCTGACGCTCATCGACGGATGGCTTCATTCGGTGCGCGTTCGGTGCACAATGGTCAGCGAGGGACCGCGGTGTGGGCGCAACCGCGCATTCGTGGTGTCCGTGTTGGCAGACAGGTCAGGCCCCCTACACTGCAAGATTAAGGTCCAACGGAAAACCAGCTGCTTTGAGTTCCCGGCCGACTTCCAGCCTCCACGCCCCACGGTCGTCTTGACCCGGTCTCTATTTCGTCTGGAGTATACATGTGGACCTAGTTGGCTCGGAAAGTGGTGCGTCATGCAAATATCCGCGCAACTTCTCGACAAAACCTTCTCGGTCGGCAGAGCCTGCAACAGGAAGCGGCTTCAAGAAGTCGTCGTGAAATTCGATCTTTTCCGCAGTCCTTGTAAACACCGCGCCCACATTTACTACCGAACGGTCGATGTACTCCCGGTAAGTAGCTAGGATGTCTTGAGGTGCCCGTGATGCTGTTGGATGAGCCACGTCCGTCTCGCTGCGCATTATCAAAATTGGAATTAGCTGCGATTCGATTTGGCCTTGGGTATACCCCAGCGAAGCGAAACAAGTTCTCAATTCATCTCGCTGTAAAGAACCAAAGAGTATCTCGATACTCTTGACTAGGTTGAGCATGACTTCCGCGTGCACAAGATAAGGCGCATACGATGCTTCGTGCGGCGAGAGTATCCTTAGCGCATGTTGATAGTAGAACGAGGCGACAACAAAGCGGTTGTATGAAACGGAGGCGGGCTGCGGGAATTTTAGTGCTTTGTTGATGGCGTCGGTGCGTCGTTCGTCAGTAAGGTTCACCCACAAGAGGCTGTAACTGCCAGAAGGATACAAGGCACTGAATGGCACGTCCCCTACGAGACCGTTTACGGAAGCCACGTCAACGAAAATCCCCACGTGAACGGAAATGAACTGCGCAACATTGATGCACAGGAAATCGACGGCTGCAGCAATCGTCTTTTCATCGTGTGCCTCCATGCAGAGGGTAGCCTTGTTGCCTCTCATTTGAAGGGTGGCGGAATCAAAGGTTCGATCTAGCATTAGCGCAGGCAGATAGCGGTCTGACGTTGTGCTGACCTTTCCGGAGATTCCGTCAAAACGGAAACCGGTTTCACCGCTAAAGACGATTCGAGGGGACTGCGTTGCGCAGGGCTGGAATAATTCTTCTGGCGTGAGAGTCACTGTGACCTGCAGCGCTGCGGGCCAATGAACGCTGGCCATCGATCCGTCCGATAGCACCACTCGTTGGCGGGCTAGGTAGTAACTCATGGTGCGATCACGTGCAAAGGCTGATGGGGGGCTAGAAGGAAGCTAACCGGCGGCCGGGCGGCGCGGTGCCGCCGGCGATGCGTCTGCGTTGGGCGCGAGGCTTAGGCACCATGATACTCATGTGCACGTGCGTCCGCTTCAAGTGGTGCATTCGCATAGCCGAACGCGACAATTTGCTGCAAGTAGGCTGGAAGAAACGCCGCTATTGAACCGGCAGCCTCATATTGATACACGTGGCGAAATTCGTGGCTCAAGAGACGTGGGTCGATCTCATGGCCGCGACAAATGAGGACGGCGTAGCCGAGTGTGAGACCAACCATCGCCGGGCCGAGCAACCCGGATTGAAGTGCTGCTTCGTGTAGTGAAGCATCATCGGGAAGCGGTAGGCGGTCAACAACGCCGATACGAATGTTCGCCGGGTTTATGACACCGACCCTACGGGCGAGCTGCAACGCGGGTGGTTGAAGCGCGATGCCGTTCGCAAGGACGATACCAGCCTGCGCTTCCGCCCACGCTACTGCGCGAGGCAGCAACAAAGGCAGTGACGCGGCAAGGTCGACGGGCATTCTAGTGACCTTACATACTGAAAGACAGATGCGCTCATTCAGCGCGCCTTCGGTGCACAATTGTCAACGAGGCCCCGCGGCGCGGGCGTCCGTGTGGACCGGCTGGTTAAGCATTCTTTTCACTTGCCCCGGACTTTGCTGTCGTTCATGTCGATACGAAAAAGGAGTTCCCCCGGCGGAGCACGGTCTGGTGCAAAGAGCGCTTCCGGTGGGTGATCGCACGAATCAGGCTTATCCCAAACCTCTCTTGCTATCGGTGATTGAACCGCTTCATAGATTGCCCACATAGTAGTCTCGTCAAGTGGTGCTACCTTGGTTTCCATGAGCGTCTTGATTCCTTCCGCAAGCAAACGCGCAGAATCCTGAAAAGAGATGTCTCTGTAGTCGGGTAGATTGCAATGGTGTGCCTCAAACAGCCAGTCGTGAATGATGTATGCCGGGCCGTAACCCCACGGAGAATAACCGGGGACGCTCCAAAAAAGACGCGGAATTGAGCCTGTCAACGATCACGTAAATCGGACCAGGTGTGATCACGTAAAACGGACCAGGGGCTGTTGGGGGTTTTAGGGGTTGGGAAGGTTGAAGGTTGGCTCCGTTGTCGGTTGATCGGATGTACCGCGGCGAAGTCAGCGGCGTTTCTTGAAGCGATAGGACTCGTTGCCGGTCTCGACGATGTCGCAGCGGTGGGTCAGGCGGTCGAGCAGCGCGGTGGTCATCTTGGGATCCCCGAAGATGCCGCTCCATTCCGAGAACGACAGGTTGGTGGTCACGATCAGGCTGGTCTTCTCGTAGAGCTTGCTGATCAGATGAAACAGCAGCGCCCCGCCGTTGGCGCTGAACGGCAGGTAGCCGAGCTCGTCGAGCACCACGATGTGGCTGTGGGTGAGTCGATGCGCCAGGCTTCCCTGCTTGCCGGCGGTCTTCTCCAGTTCGAGCTGATTGACCAGGTCGACCACGCTGTAGAAGCGCACGCGCTTGCGCGACTTCACGGCGTGCGCAGCGATGGCGATGCCGAGGTGGGTCTTGCCGGTTCCCGGGCCGCCGACGAACACGATGTTGCGCGGCTCGGTGGTGAAGTCGCCGGCGTAGAGCTGGCGGATCTGCTGCTCGTTGACCGGCGACTCGGCAAACTCGAAGCTGTCCAGATCCCGATAGACCGAGAATTTGGCGGCGCTCATCTGGTAGCGGACGGAGCGCGCCTGCCGCTCGGCATCCTCGGCTTGGAGCAGGCGGCCGAGCACGTCGAACGGAGTCCGCGTTCGCTTGATGCCCTCGTCGATGACTTCGTCGAAGGCCGCCACCATCCCGTGCAGGCGCAGCGCCTTGAGCCGAGCCATCATCTCAAGCCGGTCCATGGATCACCTCCGGCGTGGCCATCAGCGGCAGCGTGATCAACGCGGCCAGCGCGAACTTCTTGAGCAGCGCGTCGTAGCGACCGACATCGGCCCGCGGCTCTTCCTTGAGCTGCAAGCCGGCGGGTGTCGCAATCGGGGCGACGGTGGGTTGTGGCCTGAACCGATTGAGCGCGTTGAGCACGTAATCCGCGGTCGGGGTGCCGGCTTCGAGGGCCAATTCGCAGGCCACGACAACCGCTTCGAGCCCGTCGGTCCGGATAGCATTGAGCACGGTGACGAATTGACGGTCGCCGCCGGGCTTCCTCAGCACGCGGTCGCGCAACTCGAGAATCGCCACTGGCAGTGGCCAATCTTTGAACGGGGCGCCGTTGCGTAGCGCCCCCGGTTTGGTGGCGAGTGCCGGCACGTAGTGCCAAGGATCGAAGAACGTGCGCTCGCGTTCAAAGCTGCGCCGGTGCTCGCCCGCTACCTCTCCGTCGGCGACCATGACGATGCGTTCGGCATAGGCGCGTACCGACACCGTCTTGCCGGCCCAACGGCAGTCGACGCTGTAACGATTGCGGTCGTAGTGCACCAATGCCGTGGAACTGACCCGCACCTCGCGCTCGGCAAAGCCATCGTAGGGCGTCGGCAAGCGCAGCAGCGCTGGACGTTCTTCCGCCTCGAACACCGCCCAGCGGGTGCGCTCGCGTTGTTCCGGATGGATGATGCGCTGCGCGATCTCGACACAGCGACGTTCGAGCAGTGCGTTGAGCTCGGCCAGGTCGGCACATTTGAGCCGCGGCGTGAACACCTGCTCGCGCACATGGCCGACCTGGTTCTCGACTTGGCCCTTCTCCCAGCCGGCGGCCGGGGTGCAGGCCACCGGCTCGATCAGATAGTGGCTCGCCATCTGCAGGAAGCGGCGGTTGTACTGCCGTTCCTTGCCGACGAAGATCAGATCGACCGCGGTCTTGAGATTGTCGTAGATGCCGCGCCGTGGGACGCCGCCCCACAGCCGGAACGCCCGCCAGTGCGCATCGAACACCATCTCCTGCGCCTCGCGTAGGTAGGCCACGGCGAGGAACACGCGGCTGTGGCCAAGGCGCAGGTGGGCCACCTTCACCGGCTGCACCTGCCCACCGAGTTCGACTGTTTCGTAGCTCCAGTCGAACTGGTACGCCTCGCCCGGCGCAAACACCAGCGGGATGAACACCCGCCCGCCATCGCGTTCGCGCTCTACTTTCCAGACGCGTACCGCTCGCTGCAGTGTGGGGTAGGACCCGGTGAAGCCTTCTTCGGCCAGCGTGTCGTAGAGGCGTTGCCCGTTGCGCCGCTCGCGTAGCGGCTTGCCGGCATCCTCGCGCAGGAGTTCGAGCAACCGCGCCGCCCACGGCCCCATCACCGGGAACCGCTTCGGCCGCGGCGCGTACTTCGGGGCGGTCACGTTGCTCTTGAGATACTTCTTGACCGTGTTCCGCGACGCGCCCAGACGCCGCGCGATCTGACTGATGCTCAGTTTGTCGATCCGATGCCAGCGCCGGATCTTGCCGATCGTTTCCACGCATAACACTCCAGGTCGCTCCGCTCGTAAAAGAGCGGAAGCATGGCAGCCTGGTCCGTTTTACGTGATCAGACTGCCCGAAACCTGGTCAGTATTGCGTGAGAACTCACAGATAGGCCATCAAGCCGACGCCGAAGACCATAGGCTTCCACAGCACCATCTTTCTGCCGTACATGAACGCTCCAAGGCCAATAGCCCCGAACAGCAGTGAGCCAAACAGCGCGGCTGGGCTTGAAAACATGCTTGAATCGTGAGGGAGGCTGCCTTATCTAGTGTGCCAGACTCTTCAACAGCCAATGGCAGCACCAGCCAGCGGGGTTGGGTAAGGTGGTTGCGGAACACTGTCGCGCAAACAGAAATCATGTCGATCCCGGAAATTCTTGGTCTACTACTCCTCGTGTCGGGTGGATGGTTCTTTTGGGACAGTATGAAGGCGCGCGAAGTCGCCAACGTGGCAATGCACGACGCATGCGCGGTAGAAGGACTGCTGTTTCTCGATGACACCGTCGCACTGGAATCGGTCTGGCCGACGCGGAATGACGAAGGCCATGTCAGGCTGAGGCGCGTCTACGGCTTCGAGTACAGCGACACGGGCCACAATCGCCACAAGGGGACTATCACTATGGTAGGCGACAGAGTTTCTCTGCTGTACATCGGCTCACGGTCGATAGCGGAGGGAGTGACGTTACACTGAACGCGAGGGCCGGTTCAATGCAGCGTCGTGCCACCGTGACACTGCTTGTACTTCTTGCCGGAGCCGCAGGGACACGGGTCATTGCGGCCGACTTTGGGGGCTTCCCGCCGAACGGTTCGTGATGACGTGCGGCATGGCTCCGAGGATTCGCGCTGGCTCAGGTAGTAACGATAGATCTGCAACAGCCCCGCCGTCATGTGGCTGATAATTTCCTCCCGCTGTTCCGGGCCGATGGGATTGGGCCGCATCTCAGGATCGGCATCATGTTCGTGATACAGCATCAGCATTGGCAGGATGCTGCCGCCATGCTCGTCGCTGTTGATCAGGTCGGCCCACGCCTCCCGCCGCATCTCGACGCCGCGCATGAACCCTCCCGCCCAGTCGTTGGCAAGGGCCACGCCGTTGTCGTCCTCTAGCAGCAGCGGTAGGTAGACCTCGTCAGCGTAGAGCGTCCCGGCAATGCTGTTCCAGTGGCGCGACAGCAAGCCGAGTTTGGCGTTGGCATCATCGAGGTTCTCGAATTCGCAAGTCTCCTCCATCGTGCCACCGAACACGTGCGGGTAGTACTCGCTTGGCAGTACAGTGTCGGGGCCCGCGATCAAGGCAGCAAAGAATCCGTCGAGTTCTTCGAGGTTCATCGCCTTACCGCTTTTGCACCGACGGAGGAAATCGCTCAGTAGATCCAGCTCGGGATCGGCGAGCGGTTGTTGTTGTGGAAAGGGTTGCACGGTGGGTGTTGCAGGCCAGAGTCGAGACTGGCGAGGAATTCAAGAAGGGATAGCTCACCCAGACGCCGTAGTCGTCGCCGTCCCGAGCGTTGTGTTTGCAGGTGCTACGAAATTTTCACCCGGCCCGGCGTGGGGACACGCAGAGAACCGACGCATCGGGCAAAAGTTACTTGGAGCAAGAACGCTCATGTGCGTCTTTCGCGCCACAGCATGAACGCAAGTGTGGCCGCAACTACGCAGGCAATGACACTTGCCCAAGACGGGATGAAAATGCCATTCACTGTGATTGCCCACCCCAAGGCGACGCGGAGCAATTGTAGCAACGCGACAAGCGAGAAAACGACGATGGCCACGGCGGTAAAGGGTTTCATTCGTAACGTCCACTGTGTCGATCAAAGCTGAATTTCACACCGTCGAGAGCTGGTGCGGTCTCACGAACGAAGCTAACCGACGCCAAGTGGAAGCTGCGCAACGCCGCCGCCGAGGTGTCCGGGTTGTGGGACGTTAGAGCGCACTTCCGGTGCCCATCCGCCCTGTGCCAGCGAGCGGTTCAGGCGCGGGCCGACTCACTGGTCGCATCCAAGTCAGGCAGCACGACTGCCCACTCTTCGTAGATCTCTGCGTCGGGTGATTTCCAGCGCAGCACCCACATATCCTGACGCCGGGAAACAAGTTCCCCATGCTCGCCGTGGTCGCCCCTCAATGCGAACCCAAATTGCGCTTCGTTGGGCAAGCCGACAAACTCAATGAACGGGTTCCACTGAGACAGATACGCGTGGGCAGTGGCGAGGGCTTCATCCAGATACCGGTGCTCATTAACTACAAACGCAACGGCCTTTCGGGTCCGTTCTGGGAATAGCGCGACCAGTTGCGACAAGCCCGAGTCAACGGCATCCGACGTTTCGGCAAAACGGGAGTCGCGTTTCGGAGGGCAATTCCGGGGACTGAAATTGCTGCACGCGACAGCCTCGCCGTTCAAGGCTGCGAGGCGCAGGGTACTAGGGGCGCCGACGTAACACAAGGATCTACGCAACGCTGCCTCACCGGTTTCGTACCAGCCGACGGTGAGATAGGTGTGCGTCTTTCGATCCGGGACGATCTCATACCCAAACAGCCCATCTTCCACAATGGGCAACAGGTCGAGCGAAATATTGCGGGGTAGCGAATAGCGAGGGGCAGCGGCAATCAGTTGCGCCCGAAGAAGCGGCAACAAGGTCTTCGCCTCGGAGAGCCGAGGACAATAGCTCGATTGCATCGGACCTCCCCTGCGTCACGTGGCAACCCTTGCCAATGGTACAGCGGGCAATCGTGATAGAGTACCGTATATCCATACGGTATACCTGTGCGTTTCGCCGTTCGCCTTCTTCGCTATCGCGGGCGAATCCTCCCTTGGCGAGAGGTCGTAAACCGGCCTCCGCTAGTGGGCGACCTTCGCATCGAGGAGGTCCGCGACGAGGAACTGCGGCGCTACCTGCGCACCGCCCAGCTGTGGGACGAGCACAGCGTACTTCCGTCGCAGGACCGCCCCCGCCTGTTCGACGTGCACATCGTCGGGATGAGCCCGCAGGCGTTCAGCCTCACAGGGTTCGAGCGCGTAGACGGGGCTGAGTACACGCAGTCGTGGCTCGTTCAGAAGTGTCCGTAACCGGCCAGGGTCGAAATGTTGTGGTGCCGCTGAAGCCGTGCTTGGTATAGCGTGAAGCCCGCGGTGCAGACCGCTATCACGGAAGCGACGTTGACGCCGAGCCAAGTCCACATCGCAGCTATCGCATCCATTGTCGCCCTCCCCTTTCTCCGATTCCGCACGTTGGCGGCCCAATCCATCGCTCGCGCTACCCCGGTGCTACCCCGACGCAAATAAAAAAGGCCTGCATTACTGCAAGCCCTTGATTATTTGGCGCGCCCGGCAGGATTTGAACCCACGACCCCCTGGTTCGTAGAATGGAAATTGGCTGCTATTGAAAACAATACCTTGCAGGGTCCGCCACTGTAATTAGCAGTCGCTTAACGTCGAATGCGAAGCTACACGAAAGCTAGCGAAGCTACGACGCAGCTACATTCGGCGGGGGCTAGTGCTCTGTCGCAAATTGCTTCCCCGTGTCGAACAAATCTGGGCACTGGGTCCAGACGATCAGGGTCTAATAATGTTGTTACTGTGCAGACCCAACCAGCGTTAGCCTACTTATAATTTGGTCGATATCTGCGGCTGTTCCGAATGCGTTCTGCACCTGCTTATTGGATCGCCGTGCTTCGTGGATACGCAGCAACAGCGGCTCAGATATGGGCCGAGCGCGCTCAAGCAAGCGGAGGTTCCCCCGCGCGTCTGCGTGCGAATTACTCCGCTCGAACGCATCAACTACCGCTTCTACCAATTGCTCCCTCGTGGCCCGCACTCTCAACAGCGCCGCAAAGATTTCTTCTGCCACCTGCGAGACTGTCTTTTCCCGCACCCTGTATTCCTTGAACCTCCGCCAAAAAGCCGTAAGGGTCAATGCCCCGACGGACGGGAAGCACGTAGATGCCTGATCCAAGCGCCCATCCAATTTCTTGATCTGTCCAGTTGCTTTGGTGAAAGTCGGGGGTGAGAAGGGCCGCCATGCCGTGCATCGACCGTAAGGCGGCCTCTACCTCCCTCTCGCTGCCATAACTCACCCGGGGTCGATAGTTTCGTGAGCGACAAAGCCGCTAATGTGATATTTGGACGAGTTCGTGCCGCAGCGCCGTCGCACGCTGCTTAAAGGACGTGACGTGGCTGATGAACAACCGAAACTGGCGGGGGGCCCAAAATCGAGGAATAGGTCGCTCCTCGAATTGGCAGCAAGTACAGCAGTGATCGCTTCCCGCGTCTCAGCTACTAGCGCGGGTTGTATAACGACCGAGGTTACGCGATGCCGATCAGGGGCGCGAAGCGCTCCTTTGATATGTTCTCCGATACGCTCCTCGATCGAGCGCACCTGGTCTCCCAGTCGAGCGAATACCGATCGGCTGGAACCGACAGCGTTAGCGTGTAGTAGTACGTTCCGCCATCCCAGTTGTCATACTCTGGCTCCTCGAGACGAGGCTCCGCGGATCGAAGTACAGCCTTCTCTAGTTCAGACCGATTCAGCTCTGCTAAGCGGGCAATTGTTGCTAGAACCGGCCGCACATCATCAGTGAAATGCTTATGCTTCGATTCGACCGACGGCGTGAGCGGTTCCGGCGGAATTTCGATGGCGGCGTAAACCGCCCGCCCAGATACGTAGCTGCTTACGGCCAGACGATAGCCATCAGGGGCCAACAGTCGGTTAAGCGTGTCGCGGATGCGCGCAACCTCTTCTTGATCCGAGCGAACAGCCGGGTGCAGGAGTTCCGCCAAAAACCGGAGAAATACGTCGTCGTCGCCATCCTTTTATACCGAACCGGTCGTCATCGAAAATCCAGCCATTCTCCCAATCGTCGTTTGCGACTCGATGTTGAACGATGTCAGCCCGTGCCGTGCCGAACCGCTGGTCGTGGGACGGCAATGCGTCAAGATCGTACACTCGGCCCAGAAACTCGATTTCATCAACTCGGCCATAGAGATTAACGTTCGACAGAGCGTCACGAATGTCGCGCCGAGTAATCTCTGTAATTCGGTTTGCCATTGGCGCGCGGGGATGCGGGTCACATGCTCACGGAGAATACCTGATATGAATTCTCAACCCGAACACAGCCACCGCCTTACGCGCTGGTCGATGGCAAACAGGATTGGGCCTCATTACGGAATCTAAAGCGCAACCGGACAGCGAACCTACAAAGCTTTCTACACATCATGGCCATAGTCGAAGCCGCCCAGCGCGGCCGGTATCATGCCAAGATGGCTAACGCGTTCCTTCTCAGCGGCACTCAGTTCGCGTGTGACAAAAGGAAAGACGTTTAGAAGGAGCTCCTTCCAATCGGCGAACGCTGTGTCAGAGTACGTGTCTCCACGCTTGAGTTCATTCAAAGTCGCCATTAGTGCCCGAATGAAGACGAGAGAGGGATCACCAAGTCCGGGATGTCTTCCCATCCATCGATGAGCCCGACACGTCGATGTTGGCTGCGTAAGACTCGATCGCATTCACCTTTGCAACACCAATAGATGAACTCAGTCCCCTGCTTGCCCTCATCGTTGCGGCTCGTCCACACTACGACGATTCCAGACGGACTCGGATTCAGGAGATCTTTGTTACAGCACTTACAGCGCAGCTCGGGCGCCTGGCGAAAAAGCTGTGTTGGCAACGGATGGTCCCGCTCCCATGCTAGCGTCTACGTCGGAAAGAAGCGTCGCGCAAGTGCAATGCCGTCTTCTGAAGCGAGCAGCATCGATTCAACTCGCTCGCTGTCCAGAATCTGCACAAAAAACGGCAGTCCAGCTGCGTTTAGCTTTGCGGCCAGGCCCGAGCTAGGCAGAGTCGAATAGAACCCCAGAAAGCCTTGACAACCATGAGTTCTGACGCGGTCGTGAATATCAGGTTCATCGTCCGGCGTCACGGAAGTACCTGAGTGTGCCTTGTGCTTACAGCTGACCAACCACTTGATTTTGGTAACGCCAGCGATCCCCTTCCGAGTCTCTTCGACGACTAAGTCGCGGCCTGCATCAGGCCCTCGATCAGGTCCAACGACAATCTTGTACCCAATGAGGTGTAGGAATTCGCGCGCGAACTGTTCGAATTGATCTCGCCCAGAACCGCTGGCTGCGGTAGGGATCTCGCGAAAATTTAACGCGGGCATGTCTCTATGAACATTTTTGAAGAAGTGAGGGACGGCGTAGATTTTTCTGCCACGATGTTAGCTTTCCAATTTGGCGCCCCCGCTGAGGTAACACGGGGCCCTAGCTGACACGTTGCACACGGCGACACGTAATTCGACCGTCCGAAGGCTGCGCTGGGTACGGGAGCGGCCGAGCGGCTTGATCATAGGGAAGGCGCGCGTGCTAGCGTCAGCAAGCTGCCCTTGAAGCAAGGCTTCAAGGGCAGATGGCAGCTAAAAGCGCGCGCGCCCGGGCCCTATGTCAAGGCGCAATGGCCTAGCGTTGTGGCGCACAGCATTTTTGCAACGTGTGCTCGTCGTGGCAGGAGAATGTCTAACGCGGCGTTGACAAGCTTCGCGAGCATTTCGTACCATCATCTCGTCGAAAGGCACTACCCTACCAAAACCCGAAGCGCTTCCCGTCCAACGCTGGCGGGTGTTGAAGCCACCAGGGTCACGAAGCTTGAAGGTGTCGCGTAAGACTTCGTGCATCGGAACCGACCTAGACAGCTTACGCGCTGTCTTTCGACTTCATCGTTCAATCAACGAATGGAGTCAATCATGTCTAGGTCGACATGCCGGAACAATCCGGCTGGAGAGGTAACACCAAGAGAGAATGCGCACGCGATCGGCGAGTTGGATCGCGCGCAGCCGACGTGCGACGGGGCCGGCGCGGCGGCGAGCGCCGCAGTTAGACTTGACCAAAGGACACATCTCGACGGGGGGCGGTATCGCATCGTCTTAAGGGACTACGGCAGCGGGCTCGGGGAAATCGGTTGGTCGTTTATCCCGGTTAGAGTCCCGGTGAAAGCTGGCCGTGGGGAATCCGACGACGCGAAAGGGAACCGTGACCGCGCGATCCGGCGTGCCCGGTCACGGTTGCGCCATCTTATTTTGGCGACAAGGGCAGACCACCTGCTGACCCTGACCTATCGCGGAAACGTTACGGACTTCGAGCGGGCCTGCTGCGACCTGAGCAAATTCGTCCGCATTGTGAAAGGTCGGAAGCCAGATTGGACGTACATCGCGGTTGCGGAGCGACAGAAGCGCGGGGCTTGGCATTGGCATTTGGGGGTGCGCGGGCGGCAAGACGTTGGGCTGTTGCGTGCATACTTGGCGGCGAGTCGTCTGGCGACGGGAATATCGACGTCGGCGGCAGCGCAAGAGCGTCGGCCATGCTCAGGCATCTCTGGCACTGGTGCGTTACTTGGGAAAGTATCTCGCCAAGGGGTTCGCCGAGGATCGTGAGCTGAACGCACGGCGCTTTCCGGGCATCGCTGCGCATCCGGGTGCCGACGCAAAGTCTGGCGCTGCCGCTAGAATTTCGAGGTAAGGCCGTTGCGTTTGCAGTTCAGGAACTCTGGCGAGCGACGGGCTCGGTGGGGTTCGTGTGGGAAGTCCGACGACGCTGTCGGCAGGTTGGGCCTGCTCCTGGCATTAACCGTGAGCACCCTCACCCTGCAGGAAGCGGCCCGACTGCTGAAGATCCATCCGGTGACGCTTCAGGAGAAGGCGCGAAGCGGCGAAATTCATGGAGCGAAGATCGGCAGAAGCTGGGTGTTTGTGGAAATTGACCTGCTCGACGCATATCCGATCACAATACCGGCGGCGGGCGCTGCAGGGTGAACAGACGGAGGTATCGTTATGTCACTCTTCAAGCGCAACGACTCATCGTAACTGGTGGGTCAAGTTCACCCACAACGGAAGACGCATACAGCACAGCACTGGGACTGCCGATCAGGCGAAGGCCCGGGAGTATCACGACAAGCTGAGGGCGTCTTTGTGGGATCAGGAGCGGCTGGGCCTCAAGCCTCGCCGCACCTGGAATGAAGCGGTCGTGCGGTATCGGCGGAAACGTCGCACAAGGCGTCGCAATCCGACGATAGGACACATCTGCGTTGGGCTGATCGGCTCCTGAACGGCGCCTGGCTAGAATAGATCGACCGCGAATGGCTGGACCGGATCATGAGCGCGCGCATGGCCGAGGGTGTTGCTAATTCCACGGTCAATCGCACGATGGAAGTGATTCGGGCGGTACTGCGGCGGGCGGCTTACGATTGGGATTGGATCGGCAAAGCCCCGCGCGTTCGGATGTTGCCGGAACCCAAACGGCGCATCCGGTGGTTGACGCGCGAGGAGGCTGATCGACTGGTCGCCGCCCTCCCCGCGCACCTGGCAGCAATGGCGCGGTTTTCCTTGGAGACCGGTTTGCGACGTTCCAACGTCACCGGCCTGCAGTGGTCGCAGGTGGACTTGCTGAGGCGGTTGGCGTGGATTCATCCGGATCAGGCCAAAGCGCGGAAAGCAATCGCGGTTCCGCTGAATGCGGTCGCGGTGGCATTGTGCGGCGAAAGCAGATCGGGAAGCATCGCGACGCACGTGTTCAGCTTTCGGGGCATGCCGATGCGGCAGGTCAACACGAAGGCTTGGACGCAGGCGCTGAGGCGCGCTGGCATCGAGGACTTCCGCTGGCATGACCTGCGGCACACCTGGGCGAGCTGGCATGTGCAGAGCGGGCACGCCGCTGCATGCGCTGCAGGAGCTGGGTGGCTGGGAGAGTGCCGGAGATGGTGCGGCGGTACGCGCATCTTCTCGGCGGAACACCTCGCTCCTTACGCGGACCGAATGTGCGCGCTGTGGGTTGGTGAGGCGGAGCAAAGTTTGGCACGATCTGGTCACAGTCCGGAAATGAAAAGGGCCTGCATTCATGCAAGCCCTTGATTATTTGGCGCGCCCGGCAGGATTTGAACCCACGACCCCCTGGTTCGTAGCCAGGTACTCTAATCCAACTGAGCTACGGGCGCGAGCCGCGAATTATAGCAGGCTACTCTGACGGGCTGCCACCGTCGGCGCCGCGGTTAGCGCCCTGGGGCGGCCGGCGCGACTCGCGCGGCTCGCGCCGCAGCGCAATGGCCCTCGCGAGCCATGCGACTCCGAACCACGCCGCCAGCAAAGCGATCGGCCACGCAACCGCGGGGGGCCACACCGCAGCAACGATGGCGAGCGCAAATGCGCCGATGCTCACTTTGACAAGCAGGCCCGATTCCGCCGGACCCAGGAGGCGTCGATTGGTCAGCGCAGCACCCAGCGCGCTGCCGACGCTGACGGCACCGGCTGCCGCGCGTCCCGCGCTGCCGGACAGCGCGTGACGCGCTCCGCTCGCATCCGCATCTTCCACGCGTCGCACTCGATTGCGTCGCGTGAGCACGACCTCCGTCGCGCGCGCGAGATCGGCTTCGAACCGCGCCGCCATTCGCTCGCCGAACGCCGTGTCCTCGACGGCAACATCGAGCTCGTAGTTGCCCATCCAGCTCGCGATGTTCAGATTCGTCGAGCCGATCCGCGACCAGAATCGATCGGCGACCGCCGTCTTGGCGTGCAGCATCGTGCCGTTCCATTCGAACACGCGTACGCCGGCCTCGAGAAGCGGCCGAAAGCCGGCCCGCGACAGCGGCGACAGCGCCGGGATGTCGCTCGCGCCGGGCACGAGCAGGCGGACGTCGACATCGTCGCGCGCCGCAGCGGCGAGCGCCTGCACATACGCGGACGTGCCGACGAAATAAGCGTCGGTCAACCAGAGCGCCTGACGGGCGAGCGATGCGATCACGAGATCGAGCCGATAGGTGCCCGTGGCGTTGGGTGAGCCTGCGATGACGCGCAGACGTGTCTCGCCCGAAGCATCGGTCGCCGGGTCGGCAGCCGCGACTTCCGCAGGCAATGAAGCGCCGCCGCAGGCCCGCCACACCTGCGCGTATGCGCGCACGAGCTCGGCGACAGCGGGGCCGCGGATTTCGATGCCGCTGTCGCGCCACGGCTCCATTCCCCGGGCGCGGTCACCCAGCCACTTGGCACTGATCCCGATGCCGGTGACAAATCCGACACGCCCGTCGACGACGAGCGTCTTGCGGTGGTCGCGCGAAAGCCAGCCCAGCGGACTGTCGAAGCGCAACGGATTGAAAGCGCGCACCAAGGCGCCGGCTGCGCTCAACGGTGACCACAACGCGCCCGCGCCGAACGCTCCGACCCAGTCGTAGATCACGTGCACGCGCACGCCGGCTCGCGCCTTCGCCGCGAGCGCCTCGGCGAATTCGCGTCCAACCTCGTCGTTGGCAAAGACATAGCTCTCGATAAGGATCGACCGTTCGGCATCGCGGATTGCCGCGAGCCACGCCGGAAAGTTTTCCGCGGCGTCGCACAACAGGCGCACCGCATTGCCGTCGATCGGATCCGAGCCCGCGGCGCGCGCGAAGGCCCGATCCGCGCGCGCGAGCGGCGACGCGTGGTCCCAGGGAAGCGGGTCGTTCAGCGCAGGCTCCCGTGTCGTGGTGGCGCGCGGGATGGCGCCACACAGATGATTTATAGGCAAAAGCCCTGCGCAGCACAAGCGGCCCGCGTTGCCCAGTCCGTACGGACCAAATCGCGCCGCGTGACACGCGACGCGCCAGGGATGCGATTCGCTACGCGCCGACGATTGGACCAAGCAATGCTTCCAGCGCCGCGAGCTGCTCGGCCATGTGCATCGCGAGGCCGCGCGCGTGTTCGCCGGCATGCGGATCCAAGGCAAGCGTCTCATCGGCGAGCACGACCAGGTCGCGGGCGAACGTCAGTACTTCGCGCAGCGGAGCACCGAATTCGCCGCGCTCCACGAACTCACGTGCTTCCGCGAGCGCGTCGACAAGCGCCGCGGAGATACGGACGAGCTCAGTAGAGTCAAACGTCATCGCGAGCCCCGTGCAGAAGGAAAAAGCGATGGCCAGGGGTCGGCTTGAAGCCGAGGGGCCGCGATGAAGGAAATGGCGAAGCCGTCGCGACCGGCCGTCCGTGGCCGGGAGCTGCCGTTCCTCCGACTGCACAAAAGCGCACCCCGGCGGGATCCGGGTGAGTCGAACGCGATTGCGCCCGCAATGGCTTGCACCTCTCCCTCATTGTCATCCTCATGGTTCTCGCCATCGCCAGAAGAACTATTCGACAAACAGCAGCGCCGGGCACTCCAGATAGCCTCGCAGCGCCTGCACGAACTCCGCGGCGTGCTGCCCGTCGATCACCCGGTGGTCGAACGACGACGAGAGGTTCATCAATCGCCGCGGCACGATCGCGCCCGTCGTGCACCACGGGCCGCTCGACGATCCGGTTCACGCCCACAATGGCCACTTCCGGCGCATTGATCACCGGCGTGCTGACGATGCCGCCGAGCGGGCCGAGGCTCGTGATCGTGATCGTCGATCCCGAAAGCTCGTCGCGCGTCGCCTTGCCCGTGCGTGCGGCGTCGGCCAGGCGCGCGACCTCGGCTGCGCTCGCCCACAGGTCACGCGCCTCGGCGTGCCGCACGACCGGCACCATCAGCCCGGCGTCGGTTTGCGTCGCGATGCCGATATTCACGGCATCGAAGCGCGTCACGATGCCCTGCTCGTCGTCGAACCGCGCATTCATCTGCGGAAACGCGGGAACGGCAAGGACGATCGCCCGCATCAGGAACGGCAGCACGCGTGAGCCGGCCGCGCGTCTCACCGAATCGCTCGTTGAGCTTCGAACGCAGCGCCTCGAGCTCGGTAACGTCGACTTCCTCGACGTAGGTGAAGTGCGGGATTCGCAGCGATGCCTGCATGTGCTGCGCGATCTGCCGGCGCAGTCCGATCACGGGAACCGTGTGTTCGCCATCGCGCTCGGCATAGCGCTGCGCGACAGCGGGTTTGGCGGTGCGACCCGTCGCGTGTCGCACGACGTCGTCGTGCACGATTCGTCCGCCGGGCCCGGTGCCGCGGACCTGCGCGAGCTCCACGCCCAGCTCGCGCGCGTGGTGACGCACCGATGGCGACGCGAGCGGCTTCTCGTTCGGTGCGGACGCCACCGGCCGGTGCCGCCCGCGTGGCACCGCTTGCGCAGGCGGAGCTTCGGAAGCGCGCGGCATGTTCGCCGCTTCCGGCAGTGTCCCCGGCCGCCGGTCTCGAGACGTATGAGCTCGCTGCCCACCGCGAGCTTGTCGCCCGCGTTGCCGTTGACGGCGATCACCGTGCCCGTGACCGGAGATGGGACCTCGACGCTCGCCTTGTCGGTCATCACATCGGCGAGCGATCTGATCCGCGACGACGGCGTCGCCCGGCCGGACATGCCACTCCACGAGTTCGACCTCGGCGATGCCTTCGCCGATGTCCGGCACCTTCACCACATGGATTCCCATCTCAGGTCTCCCGCAGGGCCGCCCCAAGGGAGGCCTGCGCCCCCTTAGCGGGCGGCGAACGAAAGTGACCCCGGGAATCCATTTAGTAGGCCTCCATCGCGCGCCGGAGCGCTTTGCCGACGCGGTCCGGGCCGGGGAAATAGGCCCACTCCTGCGCGTGCGGATATGGCGTATCCCATCCAGTCACGCGCTCGATTGGTGCCTCGAGGTGGAAGAAGCAGTGCTCCTGTACCAGCGCCGCGAGTTCGGCGCCGAAACCGCTGGTGCGTGTCGCCTCGTGGACGATCACGCAGCGGCCCGTCTTCTTCACCGATGCGACGATCGTGTCGAGGTCGAGCGGCCACAGACTGCGCAGGTCGATGATCTCGGCGTCGATTCCGGTTTCGTGCGACCGCGGCCTCCGACACCCACACCATCGTACCGTACGTCAGCACGGTGAGCGCGGTTCCAGGGCGACGAAGCGCAGCCGATTCGAGCGGCACCGTGTAATGGCCCTCGGGGACTTCGCGCGAGCATGTGGCCGGACCAAGGCACGATCGGCCGCTCGTGATGACCGTCGAACGGACCGTTGTAGATGCGCTTCGGCTCCAGGAAGATGACCGGGTCGTCGCACTCGATCGACGCGATCAGCAGGCCCTTGGCGTCGAGGGGATTGGACGGCATCACGGTGCGCAAACCGCACACGTGCGTGAACAGCGCCTCCGGGCTTTGGCTGTGCGTCTGCCCGCCGTAGATGCCGCCGCCGCACGGCATGCGGATCGTGATCGGCGCAGTGAAATCGCCGGCGGAGCGATAGCGCAGGCGCGCCGCGCCCGACACGATCTGGTCATAGCCGGGATACATGTAATCGGCGAACTGGATCTCGGCGACCGGGCGAAGCCCGTACGCGCCCATGCCGATCGCCGCGCCGACGATGCCGCCCTCGGCGATCGGCGCGTCGAATACGCGCGACGTGCCGTACTTGGCTTGCAGCCCGTCCGTGCAACGGAACACGCCCCCGAAATAGCCGACGTCCTCGCCGAACACCACGACGTCGGCATCGCGCCCGAGCATGACGTCCAGCGCCGAGCGGATCGCCTGGACCATCGTCATCATGGCCATCGTCAGGCTCCCAGCTGTTCGCGCTGCCGGCGCAAATGCGCAGGCATGTCTTTGTAGACGTCGTCGAACATCGTCGAAGCGTCGTGGACGTGGCCCGAGGCCAGCGTGCCGTAGCTCTCCGCAATCTTCTGCGCCGAGATGACTTCGTCCTCGACTTCCTTCTGCGCCGGGCGTGCTCTTCGTCGGACCACGCGCCAACACGGATTAGATGTTTCTGCAATCGCGCGACCGGATCGCCCAGCGGAAAGCGCGCCCAATCATCGGCCGGCCGGTACTTGGACGGATCGTCGGCCGTGGAATGCGCGCCCGCGCGGTAGGTGATCCATTCGATCAGCGTTGGACCGAAACCGCGGCGCGCGCGCTCGGCCGCCCAGCGCGACACCGACAGGACCGCGAGGAAATCGTTGCCGTCCACGCGCAGCGACAAGATGCCGTTGCCGAGCCCCGCGCGGCAAACGTGGCCGCCTCGCCGCCCGCGATGCCCTGGAACGACGGAGATCGCCCACTGGTTGTTGACGATGTTGAGGATCACCGGCGCCCGGTAGACCGCCGCGAAGGTGAGCGCGTTGTGGAAATCGGGCTCCGCCGTCGAGCCGTCGCCGATCCAGGCCGAGGCGATGCGCGTGTCGCCCTTGATCGCCGAGGCCATCGCCCAGCCCACCGCCTGGATGTATTGGAGGCCGACATTGCCCGCGATCGAGTAGAAGCCGTGCCGGCGCGACGTGTACATCACCGGCATCTGCCGCCCGAGGACCGGGTCGCGGTCGTTGGAGAAGAACTGGCACATCATGTCGACGAGCGGATAGCCGCGCGCAATCAGGATTCCCTGCTGGCGGTACGTGGGAAAGCACATGTCGTCCGGCGCAAGAGCCATGGCCTGCCCGATGCCGATCGCCTCCTCGCCCAAGCTCTGCATGTAGAACGAGATCTTCTTCTGCCGTTGCGCGGTCAGCATCCGCGCGTCGAAGACGCGGGTCTTCAGCATCGTGCGCAAGCCCGTTGCGCAGCAGCTCGGGGTCCGCGTGCGGATCCCAGGGGCCGACCGCGCGGCCCTCGTCGTCGAGCACGCGGACCATCGCGTCGGCGATATCGCCGGTTTGCGATGGCCTCGAATCGAGGGGCGGTTGCCGCACGACACCGGCGGGTGCGACGCGCAGGTACGAGAAATCGGTTTCGCGTCCCGGCCGCGCTGACGGCTCGGGCACGTGCAGTTGCAGCGGGGGGTATGGGGTCATCGGTGATTCTCCGGATTCGCTCGTCGCGGGTTGGTCGCCATCCCCACTGGCACGCACGCCCAACTCGATCCCGCCCGGTTTGACGCGTGCGCGAGCCTTGTGTTTGGAAACGGGACTGGTGGATTACATGCGCCGGAACCGTCGCGTTCTGAACGGGAACTGCCAAATGTCTCGATCGCCTTCTTGCGCACCGACAGTCCTCCTCCTGCCATTGTTGGCGAGGCCGCCCTGGCAAACCTTACCGCAGATCAAAAGGGGCGCGATACGGCACCGCAGCATGCCCTGCCGCCGGGAGGGGCGGGAGCTGCTAGTCCGCGTCTAGATTCGACGGAGATCCCATCCCCGCCCTTGGACATGAATCATGTGGGGTCCAGGCGAGAAGTCGCCAGTTCGCGGAGCTCGCGCAGCTCCGGCGAAAAGGCTGGCCGCGGGATCGCGCGGCTATGTCACGAGTGTGACCGGAATGCTTGCCGAACGCCGGACCGCGTCGCTCGTGGAGCCGAAGAAGAACTGCTTGAGCCGCCCGAACCCGCGCGTGCCCATGACGATCGCGCTGCAGCGCTTTTCGGCGGCAACTTGGGTGATGACCTCGGCTGGCCTGCCGAAGACGATCATGACGTCATATGCGCAGCCGCGCCGGTCCAGCAATGAGCGCGCCTCCGCTGTGGCTTCTTCACCACGCTCCCTGAGATGCACGCGCGCGGACTGACTCTGCAAGCCGTGCACATACCGGCGCTCCAGCTCCTGCTGCACATTGAGAAGAAGAAGCTTGGTCCCCACCATTGACTTCGCAATCTCGACAGCGTGCTGAACCGCATGGGTCGAGGGGGCGGAGCCATCGATGGGTACGAGAAGTGTTTGCATGTCGGTCTTTCGGCGGTCAGGGTCGGTTACTGCAGCGAAGCGTTCCCCCCGTGCTGCGTGTGCATCTGTAATTCTTTCGTCGTGTGCCGGGCACAAGCATGTCGCTAGGCGAAGAACAGAATCGTCAACAGCACGAAGATCGGCAGAAGAACGGCCGTCGACCACGCCAGGTAGCCGAGGAAGCTCGGCATCTTCACGCCGCGTGCCTCGGCGATGGACTTGACCATGAAGTTGGGTGCGTTGCCGATGTAGGTGTTCGCCCCCATGAACACCGCGCCGGCGGAAATGGCGGCCAGCGTCGGTGCGCCAGCGGTCCCATCAGCGCCGCCGGATCGCCACCGGCGAGATTGAAGAACACGAGATAGGTCGGCGCATTGTCGAGGAAGCTGACGAAAGTGCTCCGGTCAGCCAGAAGTAGAGCGACATCGTTCGGCGCGCCGACGGCGCCGGTGACCAGCGCGACCAGCGGCGCCATCACGCCCTCGTTGCCTGCACGCAGCATGGCAATCGCCGGGATGATGGTGAGGAAAATGCCTGCGAACAGTTTCGCCACTTCGATCGATCGGCCCCCACGCGAAATGGTGGGCTCGCCGCACGCGCTGCGGCGGTGAGCCGCCACGATCCCCAGGCGATCGCCAGCAACGCGAGATCGCGCAGCACGTTCTGCAGCTCGAGCGCGCGTGCCGTACAGCGTGATCTCGAGGTCGGGCTTCCACATGCCCCGACACCAGCACGCAGCCGAGGATGCCCAGCAGGAGCAGGAAGTTGATCTTGCCTTGATGCGCAGCGGCGAGTCGCGGCGTCGGATCACGTGTGCGGCGGACGTCCTCGCCGGCGCGCGCGATAGAACCAGCGATCGACGCGTAGAAAATGCCAGCAAGGCGCCGCGCAGCAGTGAGCGTCGGCCACAGCATGGCCTTCGTGGTCCAGAAGAAGTCGACGCCCTTGAGGAAGCCGAGGAACAGCGGCGGATCGCCCAGCGGGGTCAGCGCACCCCCGATGTTGGCGACCAGGAAGATGAAGAAGACGACGACATGGGCCCGGTGCCGGCGGTTGTCGTTGGCGCGCAGCAGCGGGCGGATCAGCAGCATCGCGGCGCCGGTCGTGCCCATCACGCTCGCGAGCACCGTGCCGAGCGCCAGCAATCCCGTGTTGAGCGCCGGCGTCGCCGTGGAGATTGCCCCGGACGTGGATGCCGCCGGCGACCGTGAACAGCGCGAACAGCAGGATGATGAACGGCAGGTACTCGAGCAGCAGCGTGTGCAGCGACTTCGTGCAGCGCGAGACCAATGCCGAAGTTGGGCGCAAAAGGGACCAGGAAGGCGAGCGCCCAGAACGCGGACGTCTTGCCGAAATGGTGGTGCCAGAACGTCGGCGCCGTGAGCGGGGCCAGCGCGATCGACAGCAGGATGCCCGACGAAGGGAACGATCCACAGCGGCGACAGCGTGGCGCCGGGCAATGGAGCCACGCCCCCTCGGCAGCGAAGCCGGGGGCGCGGAGGCGGCGAGCGACAGGACGAGGAGCGCCCGCAGCGGACGCGCGAACCGGCTCCGCATCGCGGATCATCTAGACCGCGACGAGGCGACGCGGCGATGCGGCAGGCGCTGCCGCGCGAACCGCGTCGAGGTGCCGGCGAACGTCGGGAACGATCACGCGATCGACGTCGGTCCGGTGCAGCGCCGCTTCGATACTCCGCCCGGCGCTCGCCGACCACGACATGCGCGCGATAAGGAACGTTGGCGGCTTGCAACAGTGGCGCGCAGCGGCTGCGATCCAGCACGCCGCGGCTGCACGTGCGACCATTCTTCGGCGCGCTGCGGTGACACAAACGGCGCGACGTTTCCAGGTTCGGCGGCTCGGCGATCGCCAGCAGCTCGACCTCGAGCGCGACCTTGCGCACCTCCTCGCAGCAAGCGTCTCAGCGCATGTTCGGCGCTGTCGGGATCGGTGAACGGAACGAGCACCTTGTCATCGGCGCGCCTCCGCAATTGGCAGCGGGGCACGCGAAACATGCGGGGTACGGCGATCCCCGCTCAATGCAGCATAGGGATGAACCGGGTGCTCGAAAATCCGGGAGAACGCGTACGGGAAGCCCCTACGTGCATGCCCTTATGATCCGTTATGCCCCGCGGTAAGATCCAGAGCCAGCGCGAAACGGATGAGATCGGGCAGCCGATCGACCTGCAGCTTGTGCATGACACGCGCCTTGTAGACCTCGACGGTGCGCGGACTGATGCCGAGCTCGGCGGCGATCTCGCGGTTGTGACGGCCGCGAACGACGCGCTCGAGCACCTCGCGCTCGCGGGGCGTGAGGCGGGCAAGCTTCGCCTGCAATGCTGTCCGAAGGTCGGCCGGTCTGCGCGCCTCGAGATCGCGGGCAAGTGCTGCCTCGATCGTGGCGCGCAGCAGGGCATCGTCAATCGGCTTCTCGAGGAAATCGAAGGCGCCAGCCTTGAGCGCAGCGCGCGCGGTCGCCACATCGCCATGCGCCGTCAGGATGATGATCGGCAGCGCGATCCCGCGCGCGGCAAGCTCGGCCTGCACTTCGAGACCGTCGATCCCGGCATGCGCAAATCGAGCAGGATGCAGCCGCGGCGCCGCGGCCGATCGCTGCCAGGAAATCCTCGCCACTCGCGAAGCTCCGCGTCGCGTAACCGCGCAGCCCGAGCAGCAACCCCAGCGAATCACGTACCGCGTCATCGTCGTCGACGATAAAGACAACAGTGTCCGGCGTAGCGGTGTTCATGGTGTCGCGTCCGAGGCGGGCAGGGTAAAGCAGAACATGCTGCCTGCTTCGCGAGATTGCAGCCACAGGCGACCGCCGCGCGCCTCGACGATCGAGCGGCTGATGGCAAGCCCCAGGCCCATGCCTTGCGGCTTACTGGTGGCAAAGGGCCTGAAAAGCTGAGACGCGATGTCATCCGACACGCCCGGGCCGCTGTCGGCCACGCTGACCCGCACGAATTGCGGACCATCGATGGTCGCGGAAAGCACGATTTCGCGGCGGTCTTCGGCGACCGTCTTCAAGGCATCAATGGCATTCGTGACGAGATTATGCAGCACGGTTTCGATTTGAATCCGGTCTGCCACCACCGGCGGAAGCGATGCCGGGCAATCGAGGCGGCAGCCCACGCGGTGCCGGTCGAGGCGCGGACGGGCTGTATCCAGGGCGCTTTGTAGCAGCTCGCCTACGTTCAGCGGAACGATCTGACCGGAACCCGTACGAAAGAAATCGCGAAGTTGTCGCACGACGTTGCCGGCACGGGCGACCTCGACGACGACTTTGCCCATAGTGTCCTTGAGCGCAACGGGGGCCTGCTGCACCTCGTCCACCATCATCTGACACGCGCTGACGTAGCTGCCAATCGCGGACAGCGGTTGGTTGAGCTCGTGCGCCAGCGCGGACGCCATCTCGCTAGCGCCCGTCAGGCGCAGACTACGGTCGAGTTCGAACTGTTTGTCACGGAGCTGCAGCGCGATCTCTCGACGTTCCGACACCGTGAGCCCGAGGAACAGGCCGGTGACTGCGACCGCGAGCAGCAGAAATTGGAATTCGACAACTGCGCCGGTTCCGTAGTCGCCGAGCCGCATCGCGACGATCAGCCCGATTTGGATGACCACCGTGGCAATCGTGGCACCTTCGATGCCATGGCGCATCGCAATCCACATCAACGGTAGGAACAGGATGTAGAAGAGCTTGAGCTCCTCGAACCAGCCCGAGCCGAACACCACCCAGAGCGCGACGATCACGAGGCCCAGCTGCATCATCACCTCCGGCAATGGCACCTGAAGGCGCGGGACACGGGCGCGCGTGAACACAAGCAGTAACGGCGTCGTCGCCACGATGCCGATGAGATCACCGATCCAGTATTGCGCGACGGCCTTGCCGAACGAGGCAGGCGGCAAGAACTCAGCGACCTCCAACATGCCGACGAAGGCGAGGGCAAGCAGCCCCGTGGCGATAGTGGCTGCTGCGACAAATATCGTCGCGTCGCGCAGGGACGTGAAATCCGGGTCGAAGCGGAATGGGCCGCGCAACACCACGGCGAGCAGCGTGTAAGCCAGAGCGGGCAGCATTGACGCAGCGATGACCAGAAGCAGGGGCAAATGCACCCCACGCACCAGCATCTCGGCGGCAAACGCGGCGACAAACAACCAGGGCGCGTTACGCGGACCCGTTCGCAACAACAGCGCGAGACTCAATCCCGGCGGCGGATTCCAAGGCGTGATCGCTAGCGGGGGAGCTACCGAGTACAGATAGCTTACCCAGTCCAGGAGGACATATCCGCAGAGGTAGGCAGCGATGATCCGCGCGCGGCCTCCCGTCGAAGGTCGAATCTGTAGCTGGAGCATGCAACGGCCACGTGCTTAGGGGTTTGCCGTCTGAATTGTAAACGAACGGATGACACGGCAAAGTCGAAAGGCTGGCCCCGCTGCGAATGGTCGCGTTACTCGAACAGCGGTCTACGATGCGTCGGGCGCGTCGGCGGGAAGAATGTTGTCGAGCGTGGGTGCGGCCCGCTGCATCTCAAGGAATAGCTGGGATCCACTGCTGTTTGTTCGTTACGGCTGCGTGGCCGCAATGGAGGTTGAAATGAGCCGGATGTGGCGCATGTTCAGGATAGTGGTAGCAGCGCTCCTCGCGCTCGCGGTTGAGAGTCTCCCCGCGTGCGGCACGATGGGTGGCGGTGGGATGAAGTACTTCGCTCGACCCACCCGCCGAAGTGCTGAGCAGCATAGCAACCTGACGGGGCGCCACGGGTTGGAGCATCGCTTCGAGGGTTCAGCTTTCTGCCATGCGCATCGTCCGCGGGGCGCGCTTGCCGCGGGTTCGGATGCCAAGGCTGACCGGGCCGCGCGACAAGGTCGCCGGCGAATGCGAGAACGTCACCCAGGCGTTCGCCCTTAGCGTGACTGCCGGCTATCGCCGGCGTTTTGAGCGACCCGAGACATAGGCGACAGAACGTAGGTACGGTCTGTTACCCATGTCTTCGGACCGTACACTGAACTACTGGCGGAGACGCAGGGATTCGAACCCTGGATACAGGTTTTGGCCCGTATGCTCCCTTAGCAGGGGAGTGCCTTCGACCACTCGGCCACGTCTCCGGGAAACGCGTCGATTGTACCGGGCGCGCGCTCGGCCGCGTCAAACGGCGCAGCGCGATCGAAACGCGCCGGAACGACGCGTGCGGTTACGCAGCCTCGCGGCGCCTTGTCCAGCTCGAACGCCTTGTGCAGCACGCGCACGGCGAGCTCGAGGTACTTCTCGTCGATCACCACGGAGATCTTGATCTCGGACGTCGAGATCATCTGGATGTTGATGCCCTCGTCGGCCAGCGTCTTGAACATCTTCGCTCGCGAGGCCGACGTGCGAGCGCATGCCGATGCCGACGACCGACACCTTGCAGATGCGGTTGTCGCCGATGATCTCGCGCGCCTTGAACGCCTTGCCGCGCTCGCGCGCCAGCACGTCGAGCGCCTTCTGGTACTCGTTGCGATTGACGGTGAACGAGAAGTCGGTGTGGCCCGACGCGCCGATGTTCTGCACGATCATGTCGACGTCGATGTTGGCCGCGGCGATCGGCCCGAGGATCGCGTAGGCGATGCCCGGCTGGTCCTCGACGCCCATGACCGAGATCTTGGCCTCGTCGCGGTTGAACGCGATGCCGGAGATGATCGCCTGTTCCATGTTGTCGTCTTCCTCGAACGTGATGAGCGTGCCTGGCGGCGTCGACTTCGGGATCCTCGAACGACGACAGCACGCGCAGCTTGACCTTGTACTTGCCGGCGAACTCGACCGAGCGGATCTGCAGCACCTTCGAGCCCAGGCTCGCCATCTCGAGCATTTCCTCGAACGTGACGCGTGTCGAGCCGCCGCGCCTCGGGCACGATGCGCGGATCGGTCGTGTAGACGCCGTCGACGTCGGTGTAGATCTGGCACTCGTCGGCCTTGAGCGCCGCGGCGAGCGCCACGCCCGAGGTGTCCGAGCCGCCGCGGCCGAGCGTGGTGATGTTGCCGTCGGCGTCCACGCCCTGGAAGCCGGCGACGATGACGATCGTGCCCGCCGTCGAGATCGCGCGCGCATCCGCGTCCTCGTCGATCGTCGAGGATGCGCGCCTTGGTGTACGCGCTGTCGGTGAGGATGCGCACCTGGCCGCCGGTGTAGCTCTTCGCCTTGAGGCCCATGCTCGTGCAGCGCGATGGCGAGCAGGCCGATCGTCACCTGCTCGCCGGTGGCCGCGATGACGTCGAGCTCGCGCGGGTCGGGATTGGCCGAGAGCTCCTTGCGCGAGCGCGAGCAGGCGATTGGTCTCGCCGGCCATCGCCGAGACGACGACGACGAGCTGGTGGCCCTCGCGATGGAAGCGCGCGACGCGCCGCGCGACGTTCTTGATGCGCTCGGTGCTGCCGACCGAGGTGCCGCCGTATTTCTGGACGATCAGTGCCATGACGTTGCGGTGGCGAGGCTCGGCGCGAGCGCCGGCGCGTCACAGCGCGCGGAACGCGAGCGTCGCGTTGGTGCCGCCGAAGCCGAACGAGTTCGACAGCGCGCGCGCGGATCTTCATCTTGCGCGCGGTCGAGCGGCACGAAGTCGAGATCGCACTGCGGGTCGAGGTTGAACAGGTTGGTCGTCGGCGGCGCGACCTGGTCGCGCATCGCGAGCACCGTGAACACCGCCTCGATGCCGCCCGCGGCGCCGAGCAGATGGCCGGTCATCGACTTGGTCGAGCTGACACCGCGAGCTTCTTCGCGTGCTCGCCGAACGCGCGCTTGACCGCGATGCACTCGGCGATGTCGCCGAGCGGCGTCGACGTGCCGTGCGCGTTGATGTAATCGATGTCGGTCGGCGTTCATGCCGCGCGTTGCGCAGCGCGTTGATCATGCTGCGCGCGCGCGCCGTCGCCGTCCTCGGGCGGCGCGGTGATGTGGTGCGCGTCGGCGCTCATGCCGTAGCCGGCGAGCTCGCAGTAGATGCGCGCGCCGCGCGCCTTCGCGTGCTCGAACTCCTCGAGCACCAGCACGCCGGCGCCCTCGCCCAGCACGAAGCCGTCGCGGTCGACGTCCCACGGCCGGCTCGCCGTGGCCGGATCGTCGTTGCGCGTCGACAGCGCGCGCGCCGCGCAGAAGCCGCCGACGCCGAGCGGCGCTGACCGTCGCCTCGGCGCCGCCGGCGACCATGACGTCGGCGTCGCCGTACTCGATCAGGCGCGCCGCCTCGCCGATGCTGTGGTTGGCCGTCGAGCAGGCGCTGACCGTCGCGAGGTTCGGACCCTTGTAGCCGTAGTGGATCGACACCAGCCCCGCGATCATGTTGATGATCGAGCCCGGCACGAAGAACGGCGAGATCTTGCGCAGG
The DNA here is from genome assembly GCA_963733985.1 of uncultured beta proteobacterium. GTDB lineage: Bacteria > Pseudomonadota > Gammaproteobacteria > Burkholderiales > Casimicrobiaceae > CAIWHR01. The sequence goes on from CAVTFF010000013.1 coordinate 40,520, forward strand.
CCGCCGTCGAGAAGTACGACCTGTCGTGTCCTCGATCATCGGCAGGCCGCCGATGCCCGAGCCGATGCACACGCCGACGCGCTCCTTGTCGCCGCGCGTAGTCGTCGAGCGCCGGCGTCGCGTCACCGCCTCCATCGTCGCCACGAGGCCGTAGTGGATGAACGTGTCGTAGCGGCGCGCTTCCTTCGCCGACAGGTACTTGCCGACGTCGAAGTCCTTCACCTCGCCGGCGATCTGCGACGGGAAGCGTCGACGCGTCGAAGCGCGTGATCGGCGCGATGCCGGAGCGCGCCCGCGAGGATCGACTGCCCAGGCCGTCGGCGACGCCGATGCCGACCGGCGAGACGATGCCGAGTCCGGTGACGACGACGCGGCGGCGGGACATGGCGACGTGGGATGCGGAACGCGGGACGGCGGCGCGGGCAATCGCAGCGGCGGTGCCGCGCATCGGCGCGACGGCGCGGCCGGCGCGCGCGGCCGACGCGTCGGGCCGGCGCCGCGCCGCGCGCCGGTTACTTCTTGACGTGCGAGCTGATGTAGTCGATCGCCTGCTGGACGGTGGTGATCTTCTCGGCTTCCTCGTCGGGGATCTCGGTCTCGAACTCCTCCTCGAGCGCCATCACGAGCTCGACCGTGTCGAGCGAGTCGGCGCCGAGGTCGTCGACGAACGACGATTCGTTCTTGATCTCGGCTTCGTTCACGCCGAGCTGCTCGGCGACGATCTTCTTGACCCGTTGTTCGACGTTTTCCATGCTTCTCCTCCCGTTGCGGGAATGGTGATTCGAAACCTGCGCGATTTTACCAGAATCGGTCGTCATCCCCGCACGCTGCGAGCCAGTCGATGCGAGCCGCCGGCGCTGCAGCGTGCACGGCATCGTCACGCCATGTACATGCCGCCGTTGACGTGCAGCGTCGCGCCGGTGATGTAGCGCCGCCGCGGCGAGGCCAGGAACGCGACCGCGTGCGGCGACGTCCTCGGGCGCGCCCAGGCGGCCGAGCGGGATGCGCGCCAGCAGCGTCGTCGCGCTGCGCGTCGGGCAGCGCGCGCGTCATGTCGGTGTCGATGAAGCCCGGCGCGACGCAGTTGACGGTGATGTTGCGGCTGCCGACTTCCTGCGCGAGCGACTTGGTGAAGCCGACGCAGCGCCGCCTTGGCCGCGGCGTAGTTGGCCTGGCCCGGGTTGCCGCGACGAGCCGACGACCGAGCCGATCTGGATGATGCGGCCGTGGCGCGCCTTCATCATGCCGCGCAGCACCGCCTTCGCGAGGCGGAACACGGGCTTCAGGTTGGTCGCCATGATGGCGTCCCATTCGTCGTCCTTCATGCGCAGCAGCAGGTTGTCGCGCGTGATGCCGGCGTTGTTGACGAGGATCGTCGATCGCGCCGAAGCGCGTCTCGATGTCGGCGAGCGCGGCCTCGACCGCCGGCGCCGTCGGTGACGTCGAGCCGCATGCCGGTGCCGCGCGTTGCCCGCCTCCGCGAGGTACGGCGCGCGATCGGCGCCGCGCCCTCGTCGGTGGTCGCGGTGCCGATCGACCGTCGCGCCGTCGCGCGCGCGAGCGCCACGGCGATCGCGCTGGCCGATGCCGCGCGTGGCGCCGGTGACCAGCGCGACCTGTCCGTCGCAGCATCGCGCGTTCCGCCATTCGGTCTCCTCGCCGCTTCAGCCGAGCGCCGCGCCGCGTCGATTCGATGTCGGCGCCGTCGTCGAGCGCGAAACGCTGTCGAGCGCTGCGCGTCGATGCGCTCGCGTCAGGCCCGTCAGCACCTTGCCCGGGCCCGCATTCGACGACGTGCGTGACGCCGCGCGCGGCGAATCGCCTGGATCGTCTCGACCCAGCGCACCGGGCTCGCCGCCTGCCGCGCCAGCGCCGCGCGGATCGCGTCCGGCGTCGCGGTGCTCGGCGACGTCGACGTTGTGCAGCACCGGGATCGCCGGCGCCGCGAACGCGACGTCGGCGAGCCGCGCGGCGAGCCGCTCGGCCGCGGGCTGCAGCAGCGAGCTGTGGAACGGCGCGGACACCGGCAGCAGCACGCCGCGCTTGGCGCCCTTGCGCCTTGCCGCGAGCTCGATCGCGCGCTCGACCGCGCTCGCGTGGCCGGCGATCACGAGCTGCGCCGGGCGCGTTGAAATTGACCGGCTCGACGACCTCGCCCTGCGCGCGCCTCGCGCGCACGCGGCGGCAACGGCCGCGTCGTCGAGGCCCAGGATCGCCGCCATCGCGCCGACGCCCGCGGGCACCGCCTCCTGCATCGCCTGCGCGCGAAAGCGCACCAGCGGCACGCGCGTCGGCGAACGCGAGCGCGCCCGCGGCGACCAGCGCCGTGTATTCGCCGAGGCTGTGTCCGGCGACGATCGCCGGCGCGGCGCCGCCCGCGCCGCGCCACGCGCGCCAGACGGCGACGCCCGCGGTCAGCATCACCGGCTGCGTGTTGACGGTGCGGTTGAGCTCGGCCTCCGGGCCGTCGGTCACGAGCGCCCACAGGTCCTGCGCCGAGCACGTCGGAGGCCTCGGCGAACGTCGCGCGGACGACGGGATGCGTCGTCGAAGCCGGCCATCATGCCGACCGACTGCGAGCCCTGCCCCGGAAACACGAATGCGAGCTTCATTGCGAAGCCCTTGGTCCTCACGCACATGTGCAGGCAGACACCGAGCCCCAGGTGAAGCCGCCGCCGACGCCGAGCAGCATCACGCGCTGCGCCGGCGCGGATGCGCCCGTCGCGCACCGCCTCGTCGAGCGCGAGCGGAATCGACGCCGCCGACGTGTTGGCGTGGCGGTCGACGGTCGACGATCGACCTTCTCCAGCGGCAGGCCCAGCTTCTTCGCCGTCGCGTCGATGATGCGGATGTTGGCCTGGTGCGGGATCAGCCAGTCGATCGGCCTCGGCGTCGACGCCGTTCGCCGCGAGCGCCTCGTGCGCGACCTCGGCCAGCACGCTCACCGCGAACTTGAACACCGCGCCGCCGTCCATGTGCACGAACGGCGTGCCGCGTGACGCCGCCGTCGCGCGACCTGTCCGGGCACGCACAGGATGTCGCGATAGCTGCCGTCGGCGTGCAGGTGCGCCGAGCAGGATGCCCGGGACCGCGCGCCGGCACGAGCACGACCGCGCCCGCGCCGTCGCCGAACAGCACGCAGGTGCCGCGGTCGTTCCAGTCGAGGATGCGCGAGTAGATCTCCGCGCCGACGACGAGCGCGTTGCTCGCCATGCCGCGACGCGATCATCCGGTCGGCGATCGGCCAGCGCGTAGACGAAGCCGCTGCACACCGCCTGCACGTCGAACGCCGGGCCGCCGTCGGCGCCGAGCTTCGCCTGCAGCATGCAGGCGGTCGACGGGAAGACCATGTCCGGCGTCGTCGTCGCGACGATGATGAGATCGACGTCGGCGGCGCGATGCCGGCGGCCGCGAGCGCGGCGCGGCGCCGCGTGCGCGCGAGAGTCGCTCGTCTGCTCGTCAGGCGCGCGATGTGGCGCTCGCGGATGCCGGTGCGCGTGCGGATCCACTCGTCGCTCGTGTCGACGCGCTGCGCGAGCTCGTGCGTTGGTGAGGATGTGCGCGGGCAGGTAGCTGCCGGTGCCGGCGATGCGGCTATGCATCGGGAACCGCGGCCGCAGGCGCCGTCTCGCCGTCGGCTGGCGCGAGCGCCCGGAGCGACGGCATCGCCGCCATGCGCTGCGCGATCCTGTCGAGCACGCCGTGCGCGACTTCGGCGTGCGCCTTGGCGAGCGCGTGCTTGAACGCGAGCGCGTCGGCGCCGCCGTGGCTCTTGACCACGACGCCCTTCAGGCCGAGCAGCGTCGCGCCGTTGTAGCGGCGCGGGTCGATCGCGCCGCTTGAACGCCAGCAGCACCGGGTAGGCGACAGCGCCGCGAGCCGGGTCAGCGGATTGCGCGTGAACTCGGCCTTCAGGAAATCGTAGAGCATCGTCGCGAGGCCCTCGGACGTCTTGAGCGCGACGTTGCCGACGAAGCCGTCGCAGACCACGACGTCGGTCGTGCCCTTGTAGATGTCGTCGCCCTCGACGTTGCCGTAGAAATTGAGGCCCGATGACCTTGAGCAGCTCCGCCGTCTCCTTGACGACGTCGTTGCCCTTGATGTCCTCCTCGCCGATGTTGAGCAGCCCGACCGTCGGCCGCTCGATGCCGTCCACGGCGGCCGCAAGCGCGCTGCCCATCACCGCGAACTGCACCAGCTGCTCCGGCGTGCAGTTGACGTTGGCGCCGAGGTCGAGCACCGTCGTGACGCCCGTGCGCGTCGGCAGCTGCGAGGCGATCGCCGGCCGGTCGATGCCGGGCAGCGTCTTCAGCACGAAGCGCGCGATCGCCATCAGCGCGCCGGTGTTGCCGGCGGACACGCAGGCCTGCGCCGTCCCGTCCTTGACCAGATTGATCGCGACGCGCATCGACGAGTCCTTCTTCTTGCGCAGCGCGTCGGCGGGCGGCTCGTCCATCTCGACGACCTCGCTCGCGGCGTGCGATCGCGAGGCGTCGCCGCAGCCGGCGACTTCTGCTTGGCGAGCGCGGCCCTCAGCGGCGGCTTCGAGGCCGACCAGCGATCACGCGCGCGTCGGGCGATTCCTCGAGGAAGGCGAGCGCTGCCGGCAGCGTGACCGCCGGACCGTGGTCGCCGCCCATCGCGTCGACGGCTACCGTGACGGGCATCTGCGGATCGAATCGGTGGTCTGCGGAATGCACGCGTGAGCACGCAGTCCGGACTGGAGCCGGCAGTTTACTCGCCCAAGGCACCGCGCGTCATGGACTGCCGCGCGTCGTCATGCAGTGCCGAAACGGCGGCCGATGCAAGCCTTACTCGTCGGCCTTGGTCTTGACGACCTTCTTGCCGCGGTAGTAGCCGCTCGGGCTGATGTGATGGCGCAGATGCGTCTCGCCGGTCACCGGCTCGACCGCGAGCGGCGGCTTGGCGAGGAAATCGTGCGCGCGGTGCATGCCGCGCTTCGACGGCGACTTCTTGTTCTGCTGGACAGCCATGCCTTTCTCCTATCGTTCGTTCGATACTGTTCGCTCATGCGGGTCAGCGCTTCGGTTTCTTCGGCGCCCCGGCTTCATGCCAGCGAGTGCCTCGAACGCCGACGACGCCGTCGGACCGGCCGACTCACCGGCCGGCGCCGACCAATGCCGCGGTCCAAGCGCGCAATCCTCGCGATCGCAATGCGGCGCGAACGGCAGCGTCAACAGCAATTCGTCCTCGACCAGCTCCACCGGGTCGAGCGGCGTCGCGGCCAGGATGACCTCGTGCTGGTCGCCCTCGTCGAGGCGGGCGAGTCGTGCTCGTCGCGCGCCAGCAGCAACGTCGTGCGTTGCGCGACCGGCCACGAAACGTCCGCAGGCAGCGCTGGCACTCGAGCGGAACAGCGCCCTCGAGCTCACTTCGAGCGCCGGGCGTCCAGGGCGTCGGCCGTACCCGCGATGCGCCAAGCGATCGGCGCTTCGCCATCGGCCAGGCGATCCGCGACGCGCGGTCGCGCCGACGCATCGAGCGTTCCCGCGATAGCCGCGCCTCGCCGCGCGAGGCCGAACGCGTCGAAGGTGCCGGCAATGCGCTCCGCCGATCCCCGCCGCCCGGTCATGCCCGCCTCCAGCTGTGCGCCATCCGACTGCGCGCATTCCTACTGTCCAGGCCATCGCCACTGCCCTGCAATCCTCGTTGGGCCGGCCAGCGAAAACGTTGGATAATACCGCCAACGCGCCGCCTGTCAAAAAAATGCCCGCAAAAACAATAACCAACCTCGCGCCACCAACCGGGACAGGGCATGGCGTCGACGCCGACGCTGGTCCTCGCGTCGACGTCGCGCTACCGGCGCGAGCTGCTCGCGCGCCTCGGCCTGCCGTTCGTCGCCGCCGCCCCGGTTGCCGACGAGACGCCGCTCGCCGGCGAAGCCCCGCGCGAAACCGCGCTGCGGCTCGCCGAAGCCAAGGCCCGAGCGTGGCCGCGCGCTATCCCGACGCGCTCGATCATCGGCTCCGATCAGGTCGCCGACTGCGACGGCGAGCGCCGTCGGCAAGCCCGGCGATCACGAGCGCGCCGTCGCGCAGCTCACGCGCTTGTCGGGCAGGCGCGTCGTCTTCCACACCGGTGTCGCGCTGCTCGACAGCGGCGAGCGGGCGCTGCCGGACGGCGCTGGTCGACGTCCGCAGCACGTTCCGCACGCTCAGCGCCGCCGAGATCGAAGCCTACCTGCGGCGCGAAGCAGCCCTACGATTGCGCCGGCGCCGTCAAGGTCGGAAGCGCTCGGCATCGTGCTTTTCGAGGCATCGAGAGCGACGATCCCACGGCGCTCATCGGCCTGCCGCTGATCCGGTTGACGAGCCTGCTGCGCGCCGCCGGCGTTTCACTGCTGGATCCGCGCGTCTGCCACGCATCGGCGAGCTCCATGCGCGGGCGGCTGCTTCTCGTTCCGAACCTGCTCGGCCTCGTGCCGCCGGGCGACGTGCTGCCGGCGCGCACGATCGCAGCGGCGCGGAATCTGGCGCATTTCGTCGTCGAGACCGCGAAGCCCGCGCGCGCATTCCTGAAGTCGCTCTCGCCAGCGCTCCCGTTGCAGCAGATCGTCGATCGTCGAGATCGGCGCCGACGCCACGCCCGAAGCGCTGCGCCGAGCTGCTCGCGCCCGCGCGCGCCGGCCACGATCTCGGGCTCCTGTCGGACGCCGGCTGTCCCGGCGTCGCCGATCCCGGTGCGCTCCTCGTCGCCGCCGCGCATCGCGAGCGGCATCGCGTCGTGCCGCTGGTGGGGCCCTCGTCGATCCTGCTGGCGCTGATGGCCTCCGGCATGAACGGCCAGGGCTTCGCGTTCCACGGCTACCTGCCGGTGAAGGCCGAGGCGCGCGCGGACGCGATCCGCCGGCTCGAGGCCGAATCGCAGCGCGACCGGGTACGCGCAGCTCTTCATCGAGACGCCGTATCGCAACGCGGCGATGCTCGCAGGCGCTCGGCGCGACGCTGCAGCCGGCAACGCGGCTGTGCGTCGCCGCCGACCTCACGCTGCCAACGGAGACAGTCGAGTCGCAGGCGATCAGGGAGTGGCGCGGCGACGACTTCGCGCGCTACGCGAAGCGGCCGGCGATGTTCGTGCTGCAGGGGTGATGCAGAGGCGAGCGATGCTCCTCGCGAGACAGCCGCACCGCTAGGCTTTGGTGTCCTCGATGTAGCTCTTCAGCATGCGGTTCTCGAAGCTCTGCTCCTCGAGACCGCCTTGGCGACGTCGTGGAACGATACGACGCCGAGCAGCGTCGCGCCGTCCATCACCGGCACGTAGCGCGCGTGCCGCTCGAGCATCGTCCGCGCAGCTCCATCACGTCGATGTGCGGCGTCGCGGTGAGCGGGTCGCGCTCGGAGATCGCGCCGATCGCGAGGTCGCCGAGCGTGCCGCCGCGCTCCGACAAGCGCCTTCAGCACTTCGGCGAACGTCAGCATCCCCGCCATCCGGCCGTGGTCCATCACGACCAGCGAGCCGATGTCGTGTTGCGCCATGACCTTGACCGCGTCGAGCACCGGCGCGTCCGGCGGCGTGGTGAACAGCGCGTTGCCCTTGATGCGCAGGATTTCGCTGACAAGCATGGTACCTCCTCGCGACCCGCTTCTGCGCGCGTCGGCCGACCGAGTCAGATTACTCCCGCGCGCCTTGCGGCGCAACCGCCCGCGACGGTACGCAGCGCGAGGCATCGCTGCCCGACATCTCGCTGGCGCAACGCCGCATGCGCAAGGAACGAGCTACTTGTAGAGAATGCGCGGCAGCCACAGCCCGATATCGGGAAAGATGTAGAGCAGCGCCAGCGCAATGACCTGGATCGCCATGAACGGCATCATGCCCGGCGAAGATCGCGTTCAGCGTCACGTGTGGCGGCGACACGCCCTTCAGGTAGAACGCCGCCATCGCCACCGGCGGCGACAGGAACGCCGTCTGCAGGTTGAGCGCGACGAGCAGGCCGAAGAACAGCGGATCGATGTTGAAGTGCGGGAGCAGCGGAATGAAGATCGGCATGAAGATGATGATGATCTCTGTCCATTCCAGCGGCCAGCCGAGCAGGAAGATGATGAACTGCGCCAGGATCATGAACTGCACCGGCGTCATGTCGAGCGAAAGCACCCAGTGTCTCGACGACCTCCTGCCCGCCGAGCAACGCGAACGCCGCCGAGAAGATGGCGGAGCCGACAAAAAGCCAGCAGACCATCGCGCGCGGTCTTGGCGGTGAGAAAGGACGACTCCTTGATGATGTTGCCCAACTGTTCCGTCGTCTTCCAGATGACGCCGGCGCCGGTGGTGCCTCCATTCCTGCGATTCGCGCCAGTTGCCGATGAAGCGATAATCGCCGCCAATATGGCTCCGCCGAAGGCGCCGACCGCCGCCGCTTCCGAGGGCGTCGAAAGCCCAAACACGATTGAACCGAGCACGGCCAGGATCAGCAGGGCCAGCGGGAAGAACGAGCCAACAGCATCTTGAATACTTCGAGCCGCTCCAGTTCCAGAGCCAATAGATGACAGGCGATGATGGCAATGCCGATCCCGAGCATCACCCACAGCCAGGTCGGCACCGGCAGCCGCGCTCTGACCTCCGCCGGAGGATGCGACGGGCTTCCTTTGGCGGCGGGCCGTGCCGCGCCCGGGCGGCTCCTTCGCCCTGTTGTCGCTCCCTGCCTCGACGGGCGGCGGCTCCTTCACGCCTTCAGTCGAGGACTCCGCGGCGCCCGCGTCTTTCTCCTCCGGCTCCGCGCCGCCGATCAGGCCCGTCGACGCCTCCCTCTCGGGCGCAGGTGCCGCGATGAGGCCACCTGCCTCTATGAGCCCAGCCGTGCTGGCCTCGACCTCCGGCGCGGTCGCCAATCGATAGGTGACACCGAGTATTGCGGCAATGAATAGCGCCGGGAGCAGCGTGACCAGCAGTTGCTCGAGCGCGGTCCTTCTTGGAACATCGCCAGCGGCGCGCCCGCTGCCATGCGGAACAAACCCGTCAACGCGTTCCGCCTGCCGTCGCCTGCGCCCACGATGGAAGGTCCACGTGGCGTTCGCTCTCGGCGAGCGGAGGCATGAGGTGGGGCTTCGACGTTGCGAGGAGGATGATGTAGCCGATGTAGAGCGTGGCCAGCATGATGCCCGGGAAGAAGGCGCCGGCGTAGAGCTGGACGACCGACACGCCCGCGACCGCGCCGTAGACGATCAGCATCACCGAGGGCGGGATCAGGATGCCGAGGCAGCCGCCGGCCGTGATCGCGCCCGCCGCCACCTTGGTGTTGTAGCCGGCCTTGAGCATCGCCGGAAACGCGAGCAGGCCCATCAGCGTGACCACCGCGCCGACGATGCCAGTCGCGGTCGCGAAGATCGGCGCACGTGACGAGGTCGCGACGGCGAGTGCTCCGGGGATGCGCGCCGTGGCGAGATGCAGGCTCCTGAACAACCGGTCGATCAGGCTGCGCCCGCTCGACGAGATAACCCATGAACAGGAACAGCGGAATCGCGATCAGCACGTCGTTCGACATCACGCCATAGGTGCGCTGCACGAAGAGGTCGAGCACGCGCCGCTCTGCCGTCGCCGGGTCGACGCTATGGTAGGCAAGCCAGCCGAAGAAGACGCCCATGCCCATCAGCGTGAACGCCGTGGGGAAGCCCAGCATGATGCCGACGACGATCATCGCGAGCATCAGCAGGCCAAGGTGGCCGTTGGTCATCTCGGACGGCGGCGGCATCAGCGCGAACACCAGGATCACGACCATCGCCATGATCGAAAGCCCGAACCAGACTTCCTTCCTCATGGCCTGGCGTCTCCCTCTTCCTGTGCGACGACGAACTTGTCGAGCTTGGCAATATCCTCGTCCTTGACGTGGACCATCTGCTTCAGCTTGTCGACATCCACTTCTTCCACGTCCTCTATGCGCGGATGGCCAAGCACCCTGCTTCAGGCAGATGATGCAGCGGATGATCTCGACGATGCCCTGCATCAGGATCAGCGCGCCGGCGACCGGGATCACCGTCTTGAACGGGTAGATCGGCGGGCCCTCCGACGTGATGTTCGAATGCTCGTTGATCGGCCCAGGACTCGCCGGCGTAGGTGTAGCCGGCCCAGACGAGGGCGACGATGCCCGGAATGAAGAACACGATGTACAGCGTGAGGTCGAGCCCCGCCTGCAGGCGCGGCGGAAAGAAGCCGTAGAGCACGTCGCCGCGCACGTGGCTGTTCTTCGAAAGCGTATAGGCGCCGGCCATCATGAACAGCGTCCCGTAGAGCATGATCATCACGTCGAATGCCCATGCGTGGGGGTGGTCGAGCACGTAGCGCGAGAACACCTCCCAGGTGATCAGCAACGTCAGCCCGACGATCAGCCAGGAGAACGTCTGGCCGACGAAGGTGCTTACCTTGTCGACGAACAGCAGCAGTTTTTGCATGGCGGTCGGATGCGTTGTGAGCGGAGACGCGGCGCGACGCCGGCAGCGGGTGCGGAAACAAAACAGCCACCCGGCTCGCGCCGGATGGCTGGCGATTCTCCATAGCGATCCGTTACGCCTTCTTGGCGGGCGCCGCGGCTTTCGCGAAGTAGTGGTTGTACGCCATCCGCCGGTTCACGTAGGTGTCGAGGTCCCAGCGTACCGCGCGTGCCGCGAACTTCTTCTGCGACTCGAGGATCTCCTTGAACAGCGCGTTGTCGCTCTCTTCTTGTCCATCACCGCGTCGAAGATCTCGAGCTGCTTCTGCAGGATCGCGTCCGGCGTCTTGTAGAACTTGACGTTGTCCTTGGTCTGCAGCTCGATGTAGTCCTTGCGAGTAGCGGTCGATCGCCTTCCAGGTCATGTCGGCGCGAGGCTGCCTCGACGGCGTAGGTCGATGATCGCCTTGCATCTTTTCCGGCAGCGCGTCGTACTTCGTCTTGTTGAACGATGATCTCGAACTGCTCGGCGTTCTGGTGGAAGCTCTGCAGCATGCACACCTTGGACACGTCCGGCGAAACCGAGCAGGCGGTCCGACGAGGCGTTGTTGAACTCGGCCGCGTCGAGCAGGCCGCGGTCCATCGCCGGGACGATCTCGCCGCCCGGCAGCGCGTTCACCGCGGCGCCCATCCCGGTGAACAGGTCGATGGAGATGCCGACCGTCCGGTACTTGAGCCCCTTGAAGTCGTCGGCCTTGGTGATCGGCTTCTTGAACCAGCCGAGCGGCTGCGTCGGCATCGGCCCGTACGGGAAGGAAACCGACGTTGGCGCCGATCGACGCGTAGAGCTTGGTGAGCAGTTCCTTGCCGCCGCCGTACTTGTGCCACGACAGCAGCATGTTGGCGTCCATGCCGAAGGCCGGGCCGGAGCCCCACAGCGCGAGCGCGTTCTGCTTGCCGTAGTGGTAGACGAGCACGCCGTGCCCGCCGTCGAGCGTGCCCTTCGACACCGCGTCGAGCAGACCGAACGCCGGCACCACCGCGCCCGCGGGCAGCACCTCGATCTTGAGGTCGCCGCCGGTCATGTCGTTTACCTTCTTGGCGAAGTCGAGCGCGAACTCGTGGAAGATGTCCTTCGACGGCCACGTGCTCTGCCAGCGCATGACGATCGGGCCTTGCGCCTTGACGATCGTCGGGAAGCCGAGCGTCGCGCCCGCGGCTGCGGCGCCGGTCGCGGCTTTCAGGAACTTGCGGCGGGAGCCGTCTGCGAGCGGGATTCGGCTTTCGCCGGGAGCGAGCGATTTGCGCGTCATGCGTCCTCCTCCATGGGTTATTGGCGTCGTTACGCCTTACCGGGGATTGCAGTTGGAAATGAACCCGGAGCCTGCCTTTTGGCGGGTCGTCGCGAAAGATGCAGCCCGCGCGCCCCGCTCGTTGCGGACAGTGTATACCCGCCTTCTCCGGAACGTCCACGGCGCCGGCCCTCCGAATCGCACCTATCCGGGCGCACCTGTTGTGAACAGGGCCGTTCGGTGGGCATTCCGGTCAGGGCGTGAGCGTCCGCCGCTCGCGCAAGGCCTGGGCGAGCGTCCCGCTGTCGACATACTCGAGCTCGCCGCCGACGGGCACGCCCCGGGCGAGGCGGCTTACCTTGAGCCCGCGCGCGGCCAGCAGCTCGCCGATGTAATGCGCGGTCGCCTCGCCCTCGTTGGTGAAGTTGGTCGCCAGCACGACCTCCCCGACCACGCCGTCGGTGGCGCGCTCGATCAGCCGGTCCAGCCGGATTTCCTTCGGGCCGATGCCGTCGAGCGGCGAGAGCCGCCCCATCAGCACGAAATAGAGGCCCGAGTATGCCTGCGTGTTCTCGACCATCAGCAGGTCGGCGGGTGTCTCGACGACGCAAAGGAGCGCCGGATCGCGCTTCGCCGACCGGCACAGCGCGCAGACGGCGTCCTCGGTGAACGTGTTGCAGCGCTCGCAATGGCGGACCGTTTTCGCCGCGTGCTCAAGCGCGCTGGCGAGGCGCACTGCCCCCTCCCGGTCGTGCTGCAGCAAGTGCAGCGCCATTCGCTGCGCCGCCTTCGGTCCGACGCCGGGCAGGCAGCGCAGCGCGCGGGCGAGATCGTCGAGGCCGGACGCGGGCGCGGCGACGGGAATCACTCGAGCGGCGGAGTCGCGATCGGTCATTCAGCGCCGTCATTCCCGCGAAGGCGGGAATCCAGTGTCGTTCGGAAAAAGTCGCTGGGTCCCCGCCTGCGCGGGGACGACAGCCTAACAGTGGCGCGGTCGTTCACCGGGAGTGCGCGGGCAGAGACCCCTAAAACGGCAATTTGAAGCCCGGCGGCATCGGCATGCCCATCGTCAGACCGGCCATCTTTTCCTGCGTCGCTCCCTCGACTCGCCGCACAGCGTCGTTGACGGCGGCGGCAACCAGATCCTCGAGCATGTCCTTGTCCTCGCCCAGGAGGCTGGGATCGATCGTCACGCGCTTCACATCGTGCTTGCAGGTCATCACGATCTTGACCAGGCCCGCGCCGGCCTGGCCCTCGACCTCGATGCTCGCAAGCTCGTCCTGCGCCTTCTTCAGATTGTCCTGCATCTGCTGCGCCTGCTTCATCAGGCCGGCGAGCTGGTTTTTCATCATGGCGCGACTCCTTGTCCATCACGGCGTCAAGCGCGCCGCGGAAAAAGATTACGAGACGGGCTTGATCGAATCCGGTCTTATTTTGGCATCGAAGCGATCGAGCACGTCACGGACGAAGGGCTCGCTGCGAAACGCGGCTTCGTCCTTCGCTTTCTGCTCGGCGCGGACGCGTCTTTCCTGGGCGGCGAGCGACGTCTCGGCGGTCCCCCCCACTTCGAAGGCAAGCAACAGCTTGCGCCCGGTCGCCTGGTCGAGCGCGATCTTGAGTTTGTCCGAATAGGCCTTGTCGGCAAGATGCTTGTGCGCCGCGGGCAGCGCGAGGGTGAGCACATTGCCCTTGATCGACTTCAACTCGGTCTGTGCGGCAAGCTGCGCAGCGATCGGGGGCAGCTTGAGTCGGGCGACGAACGCCGGCCAGTCAGCGACGTTCTCGGGCAGCATCGCGCTCGGCGCCGCCTCATCGGACGCAACGGCAGTGCTTGCAGTGGCTACGGGTGTCGCACCGCTCGCTACGGCCGCCTCCGATGCCTTACCGCGCGTGGGAGCGCTTCCTGTGCTGCCTTTCTGGACGGCGGGCGGCGCGCCGCCCGCCGGCTCGAAGGCGAGAAGGCGCAGCAACGTCATCGAGAACCCCGTTGCTTCATCCGGCGCAAGCGCAAGATCGGCGCGGCCCTGCACGCAGATCTGATAGGCAAGCTGCACGGCTTCAGGCGTCATCCGTGTCGCAAACGCGGCGATGCGCTCGGCGTCGTCGTCGGCTCTGGCGTCCGGTACCGTCTGGGCGACGGCAATCCGATGGTAGAGCGACGCAAGCTCGTCCAATGCGTCGGCGAACGCGATGCTGCGGGTGGCCATCGCGTCGGCTTCGGCGAGGAGCGCCGGGCCGTTGGCTGCATTGAGCGCGTCGACGATTCGGTAGACATACTCCTTGTCGACGGCGCCCAGCATCGTCCGCACCGCTTGCTCGCGCACTTCGCCGCCGCCATAGGCGATGGCCTGATCGAGCAGCGACAGCGCATCGCGCATCGAGCCCTGGGCGCTCTTCGCGATCCGCGCGAGCGCGGCGGAATCGGCAGCAACCTTCTCGGCCTCGAGAATCGCGGCAAGGCGCTCCGCAATCAGCGCCGGCGGCAGCTGCTTCAGATTGAACTGCAGACAGCGCGACAGCACCGTTACCGGGATCTTTTGCGGATCGGTGGTCGCGAGCACGAACTTGACATGCTCGGGCGGCTCCTCGAGCGTCTTCAGCATCGAGTTGAACGCCGCTTTCGACAGCATGTGCACTTCGTCGATCAGATAGACCTTGTAGCGCCCGACCGTCGGCGCGTAGCGCGCGTTGTCGAGAATCTCGCGCATGTTATCGATGCCGGTGTTGGACGCGGCGTCGAGCTCGAGCAGGTCGACGAAACGGCCGGCGTCGATGTCGACGCACGCGGCGCAGGTCCCGCACGGCGTCGCGGTGACGCCGTTGGTGATGCAGTTCAGGCTCTTGGCGAGGATGCGCGCGATCGTCGTCTTGCCGACGCCGCGCGTGCCGGTCAGCAGATACGCGTGGTGCAGACGGCCCCGGGAGAGCGCGTTGGTCAGCGCCGTGACGACGTGCTCCTGTCCCGCGAGCTCGGCGAATGTCTTCGGCCGCCACTTGCGGGCGAGAACCTGGTAGGTCATCAGCGAACCGACGGTCAGCGGATCAAAGTGTCTAATTCGCCACGATTGTCGTCCCCGTGGAGACGGGGACCCAGTGACTTTGACGAACAACGACACTGGATTCCCGCGTTCGACGGGAAAGACGAGGGGTGGCGAGCCGTTCCCCCGGCACTTGCGGGGAATCGCTGTGGCTGCTTCCTTCCGGACCTGACCAGGTTCACGACGCCGCAATGCGGGGCGACCCGCCGTTGATCGGTGCGGGCGAGCGCAAGCGGCGATTATCGGCCATCCGGTGATCGTCAGCAAGCGTTCCGCTCCGGAACCGACCCGCGGTGATGCTGTCGTTATAATCGGCCCATCGCCTGCTGACGTTTTCGCCACTATCGCTATTCGACCGAGAGTGCGACCGTTGCGCCGCGCTGTTCTCGTCGTCGCCGTGATTGCCGCGGCGACCACGGTCGCATTGTTGGTTCCGCTTCCCGCCAACCATCCGCCTCCGGCGCCCGCACCGCCGGTCACTGCCGACGAGCTGGTCGTCTACGTCCGTCCGGGGCCCATCGTTTATTTCCCCGGTCCCGACGGCGCCTTCGTTGGATTCGACGCCGATCTCGTCGCGATTGTTCGCGCAAGGGCGAAAGACGCCCGGTCCGCTTCGTGATGGCGGATTCGGCGGCGGAGCTTTTCGCCGCAGTCGAACGCGGCGAAGCGCATTTCGCCGTCGGCGGCTTGCTGCGGCCCGCGCCGCCCCGCCCGCCGCTCGGCATCGCGGTGGCGCAAATGCTGCTGGGCGCCCCTGCCGACCTCGGGTCGGCGGTGCTCTGGACCATCGGCTACCACGCCGACGAACCCGTGCTCATCTACAACTCGGACGGCTTCAAGCCTGCCAATTGGGACGATCTCGACGGCGAGACCGTCGCGTATGTCGAATCGGCGGGTCTCGATCCGGAAATCGCAAGGCTTCACGCCGCGCATCCGGAAATCGCCTTTCGCCCGATCGCGCTCCCCTCACCCTCCGAGCTCGATCGCCCAGGTCTCCGACGGCGCGATCTCCTACGCAATCGTCGGCTCGCTTGCGGCGCGCCGTCGCGCGCAACATCTATCTCGAATTCGACGTCGCGTTTCCCGTCGGCGGCAAGCGCGAGATTGCGTGGGCCGTCTCGCCGCGGGCCTCGGGCCTCGCGCAGGAGCTCGACCGGTTCCTCGCGCGTGCGAAGCGCGACGGGACCCTCGCCCGGCTCGCCGAGCGCTACGTTCCCGAGGCCAGGCAATTCCTGCGTATCGACGCCGTCGGGCCTGCAGGAAAAGATGCGCACGCTGCTCCCGCAATACCGGCCGCTCTTCCGCGACACGCAGTCGAAGACCGGCCTCGATTGGCGGCTCCTCGCGGCGATCGCCTACCAGGAATCGAAATGGGATTCGTCGGCGCAGAGCGACACGGGCGTGCGCGGGTTCATGCAGATCACCGAAGACACGGCGAAGCTCCTCGGCGTCACCGATCTGCTCGATCCCGCCCAGAGCGTGCTCGCGCGCGGCGCGATACCTCAAAAGCCTGAAGGACAAGCTCCCCGCGCGGATTGGCGAACCCGACCGCACGTGGCTCGCGCTCGCCGCCTACAACATCGGCCTCGGCCATCTCGAGGACGCGCGCATCCTCGCGCAGAAGCAGGGTCTCAATCCAGACCACTGGAGCGATGTGAAAAAAGCGTTGCCCCTTCTCGCGCAGCCCGAATATCACGAGCAGGCGAAGCTCGGCTATGCGCGCGGGGGAATGCCCGTCGCCTTCGTCGACCGTGTGCGCGGGTATTACGATGTTCTCCTCGCGCACGAGCCGGCGTCGCAGCCGCGTCTTCGCCTGTTCGCTGATGCACCGGCCGCCGCGGTCGCAGGCGAGCCGCAAGCGGGCCTCAGAACGGCCGAGAGCGGTCCCGCACGGTAGAATGGCGGCGTGATTTCGAAGACACCGCTGTTTCTTCTGTGCATGTGGTTCGCGGTCGCCACCGCGCATTCCGAGCAAACGGCGACCGTCTCGCTCGAAGCGCTCACGTCTCCCGAGCTGCAGGCGGCGATCCGCTCGGGGCACACGACGATCATCGTGCCGATCGGCGGGACCGAGCAGAACGGCGCGCACATGGTGCTGGGCAAGCACAACCGTCGCGTCAAGGTTCTCGCCGACCGGATCGCTGCGGCACTGGGCAATGCGCTGGTCGCGCCAGTGATCGCCTACGTGCCCGAGGGCAGCGTCGATCCGCCGAGCGGGCACATGCGCTTCCCCGGAACCATCACCGTGCCCGACGATGCGTTCGAGAAGGTGCTCGAGTCGGCCGCCCGGAGCTTCCGGCTCGCGGGCTTTCGCGACATCGTGTTCATCGGCGACCATGGAGGCTATCAGAAGGACTTGCAGATCGTCGCGCAAAAACTGAACCGCGCTTGGAGCGGCACGTCGGCGCGGGCGCATGCGATCGTCGAGTATTCCCGGGTCGCCGAAATCGCATATACGCGGATGCTGAAGGCCGAAGGCTACCGCGATGACGAGATCGGCACCCACGCGGGCCTCGCCGACACGTCGCTCGCGCTCGCGGTCGACCCGAGTCTCGTGCGCGCAGAAAAACTCAAGGCCGTCGCGCCGCCGTCGCGCGCCGAGGGCACCTATGGCGATCCGCGACGCGCCACGCCCGAGCTCGGGAAAAAGGGCGTCGATGCGATCGTCGCGCAAACCGTGGAGGCGATCCGCAAAGCGACCGCGCGACAATGATCCCACGCGCCGTTGCCCTTCGCTCCGCCGTTTGTTCGTGTCTTCCTCAGGACCCCTCGTGAAACAGCCGCGCCAGAGCCTCGTCGTTTCGCTATCCATCGCACTCGGCCTCGCGCTTTGCGCGCTCGTCTGGGGGCAGCCGGCCGCTCCAGGCGGGATCAGGGCGATCACGACGGTGCCGGGCATGCCGCCGGTATCCGATCCGACGAATCTGTACAGCGAGACCACTGCCGGCAAGGTCCGTCCCGAGGTCGCCGCCGATCTGCCGCGCGTGTACGTGCCGAATCTGCAGTCGAACAACGTTTACGTCGATCGATCCGGAAACGATGAAGGTCGTCGACAAGTTCCGCGTCGGCTTGAACCCGCAGCACATCGTGCCCTCGTGGGACATGCGCACGCTGTGGGTCGCGAACAACGCCGAGAATACGAGGGTCGGGAGCCTGACGCCCATCGATCCTCGCACCGGCAAGGTCGGCAAGCCGATTCCCGTCGACGACCCGTACAACATGTATTTCTCGCCGGATGGAAAATCGGCGATCGTCGTCGCCGAGGCGCACAAGCGCCTCGATTTCCGCGATCCCGTCACGATGGCGATCCAGTATTCGCTCGACGTGCCGCGCTGCGGGGGCATCAATCATGCCGATTTCGCAATCGACGGACGCTCTGCGATCTTCACCTGCGAGTTCACGGGCACGGTGGCGAAGATCGATCTCGTGAACCGCAAGGTGCTGGGCTACATCCAGCTTATCAAGCCGGGCCTCCCGACGAAAACGGTGAAGGGCATCGACGGCCGCGACGAGACCATCTGCACGACGTGGAGGGGGATGCCGCAGGACGTCCGCGATCTCGCCCGACGGCAGCGTGTATTACGTCGCCGACATGATGTCGGACGGCGTCTTCGTCGTCGACGGCGAGAGCTTCCGCCAGATCGATTTCATCCCGACGGGCAAGGGAACGCACGGGCTCTATCCCAGCCGCGATGGCAAGAAGCTCTACGTCGCTAACCGTGGATCGAACAAGATTCACGGACCGCCCGAAGGCAAGGGCAGCGTTTCGGTCATCGACTTCGCGACGCGCAAGGTCGAAGCGAATTGGCCGATTCCCGGCGGCGGAAGTCCCGACATGGGCAACGTGAGCGCCGACGGCAAGGTCCTGTGGCTCTCGGGACGGTTCGACAACGTGGTTTACGCGATCGAGACGAGCTCGGGCGCGCATGAAGATCATCCCCGTCGGCAAGGAGCCGCACGGGCTCACCGTGTGGCCCCAGCCGGGCCGCTATTCGCTGGGACACACGGGGAACACGCGTTGAACGCACCACGCGTGTCCGGCGCCGAACCTTTCAGCCCGCGCGCGCGATGACCTTCGTGCCGCCCATGTAGGGATGCAGCGCCGCGGGCACGTCGATGCCGCCGTCGGCGCGCTGAAAGTTCTCCATCACCGCGACCAGCGTGCGGCCGACGGCGAGACCCGAGCCATTCAGCGTGTGGACGAGCTCGGGCTTGCCCTGCGCGTTGCGGAAGCGCGCCTGCATCCGCCGCGCCTGGAACGCCTCGCAGTTCGAGCACGACGAGATCTCGCGGTACGTGTTTTGCGCCGGGAGCCACACTTCGAGGTCGTAGGTCTTCGCGGCGGCGAAGCCGATGTCGCCGGTGCACAGCGCCATCACGCGGTAGGGCAGCTCGAGACGCTGCAGGATCGTTTCCGCGTGGCGCGTCATCTCCTCGAGCGCCTCGTAGGATCTGTCGGGGTGGACCACCTGCACCATCTCGACCTTGTCGAACTGATGCTGGCGGATCATGCCGCGCGTGTCCTTGCCGTAGCTGCCCGCCTCCGAGCGGAAGCACGGCGTATGCGCGGTCAGCTTGATCGGCAGCGCAGCGGCAGAAACGATCTCGCCGCGCACGGTGTTGGTCAGCGTGATTTCCGACGGTGGAGATGAGATACAGCGCCTCGCTCTTCGCTTTCCGCGCCGCCCTTCTTGACCGAGAACATGTCGGCTTCGAACTTCGGCAGCTGCGTCGTCCCGACCAGCGTTTCGGCGTTCACGATGTACGGCGTGTAGCACTCGGTGTAGCCGTGCTCGCGCGTCTGCGTGTCGAGCATGAACTGCGCGAGTGCGCGGTGCAGATGGGCGAGGCCGCCGCGCAGGAACGAGAAGCGCGCGCCGGACAGCTTGGCCGCGGTCGCGAAATCGAGCAGCCCGAGCGCTTCGCCGATGTCGGTATGGTCCTTGATCGGAAAGTCGAAGGTTCGCGGCGTCCCCCAGCGGCGAATCTCGACGTTGTCTTCCGGCGATGCGCCCACCGGCGTGGACGCGTGCGTGAGATTGGGCAGGTCGAGAAGAAATCCACGGAGCTCGCGCTGAATGCGATCGAGCTCGGCCTCGAGCCGCTTCGTCGCATCGCCAATGCCGGCGACTTCAGCCAACAGCGCCGAGGCATCCTCTCCCTTGCCCTTCGCAACGCCGACCTGCTTGGACAGCGCGTTGCGCCTCGCCTGCAGATCCTGCGTGCGGGTCTGGATGTCCTTGCGCTCGCGCTCGAGCGCTTCGAAGCGTTCCGAATCGAGCGCGACGCCGCGCTTGGCGAGGCCCGCGGCAACGAAAGGCAGATCGTTGCGCAAGAGGTTGATGTCGAGCATCGGGCGATTCTATCAAACGGATGGAGCCGTCTCGGCGATCCCATGCGCCGAAGCCGGAAGCGCGAAGCGCAATCGCGCACCGTGTCGGCGGCTCGACTACGACTTGTCGTTCCGTGCCTTCCGATCCCGCGCGCGAAGGGACTCGAGCTTTTCGCGGATCTTCGCCTCGAGTCCGCGATCGGTCGGATCGTACCAGCTCACGTCGGGCATGCCGTCGGGAAAATAACGCTCGCCCGCGGCGTAGGCGCCCTCCTCGTCGTGCGCATAGCGATAGCCCTTGCCGTAGTCGAGTTGCTTCATCAGCTTCGTCGGCGCGTTGCGCAGCCGCAGCGGAACCGGACGCGAGCCGTCGTCGGCGATGAACGCGCGCGCGGCGCCATAGGCCGTGTAGACCGCATTCGACTTCGGCGCGCAGGCGAGATAGAGAACGGCTTCGGCCAGCGCGAGCTCGCCCTCGGGCGTGCCGAGGCGCTCGTAGGTTTCGACCGCGGCGAGGGCAAGCGACAGCGCCCGCGGATCGGCGAGGCCGATGTCCTCGGAGGCCATCCGGATCATTCGCCGCCCGACATACGAGCGGATCCGCGCCGCCGTCGAGCATCCGGCACATCCAGTAGAGCGCCGCATCGGGATTCGAGCCGCGCACCGACTTGTGCAACGCGGAGATCTGGTCGTAGAACGCCTCGCCGCCCTTGTCGAAACGGCGCAGGCTGCGAGCGATCGTCGCTTCGACGAACGCGACGTCGATCGGCCCTTGCCGCCCTCGCCCGCAGCCGTCGCCAAGTACTCGACCAGATTGACGAGCCGGCGGCCGTCGCCGTCTGCATACCCGATCAGCGCGTCGCGCGCCGCCGGGTCGAGGTCGAGCCCCGGCGCGCCGACTGCAAGCGCACGGTCCAGCAGCTGGCCCAATTCATCCGGCGACAGCGGCTCCAGCACATACACGGCCGCTCGCGACAGCAGCGCGCCGATGACCTCGAAGGAAGGGTTCTCCGTCGTTGCGCCGATGAATGTGACCAGACCCTGTTCGACGAACGGCAGGAACGCGTCCTGCTGCGCCTTGTTGAAGCGGTGCACCTCGTCGACGAACAGAATCGTGTGGCGCCCCGATTGCGCGAGGGTCGCCTCGGCTCGTGCAACCGCGTCGCGGATGTCCTTGACGCCGGAGAGCACGGCGGAAAGCGCGATGAACTCGGCGTTGAACGCGTCGGCCATCAGCCGCGCGAGCGTCGTCTTGCCCACGCCCGGCGGTCCCCACAGGATCATCGAATGTGGCTTGCCCGACGCGAAAGCGACTGCGAGCGGCTTGCCCGGCGCGAGCAGATGCCGCTGGCCGACCACCTCTTCGAGCGTTTTCGGACGCAGACGATCGGCGAGCGGCGCTGCGGGATTGGCGGTGGCGAAAAGGTCGGTCACGGGGGGAACTTGCGGGCCCGCGGCAAGTCCCTCGCGTTGACCCGCCGAAACGACGCGGCGTACATTGGATGTCGAGTATCGATTATCCAACATTTTCCGAGGTTGGCATGGCCATTGGCAGAATCCTCCTGGTGCTCGCATTGGTCGCCGCGGCCGCAGTCGTTGCGTCCGGGTTCGGCGCCCGCTTCGGCGTGTGGCGCTTCGGCGTCGGCTTCGAGGTACTTCGTTTCGGTGTTTACGCGAGCTTCGCGATCGCTGCGCTCGCATTGATCGCGCTGCTGATCCCGAAATGGCGTGCGAATCGCATCGCGAGCCTCGCCGCGGCATTGACGATCGGACTCGTGGCGGGCGCGGTGCCCGCCTACTGGTTCGAGAAGGGGATCTCGGTGCCGCCGATCAACGACATCACCACGGACACCGCCAATCCTCCGGCGTTTGCGGCAATCATCCCGTTGCGTGAGGGCGCCCCGGTTCCCAGCGCGTATCCCGGCGAGGCGTTCGCGAAGCAGCAGCAAGCCGCTTATCCGGACATCAAGCCGGTGGAGGTGGAGGCATGGCCGCCCACGGCATTCGCGAGGGCGCTCGATACCGCGAAGCGGCATGGGGTGGGCGATCGTCGCGGCCGATCCCGTCGCGGGGCGGATCGAGGCGACCGCGACGACGCCCTGGTTCGGCTTCAAGGACGACGTCGTGATTCGCATCACGCCCGAGCCGGGCGGCAGCCGGCTCGACATCCGCTCGGTGTCGCGCGTCGGCAAAAGCGATCTCGGCGCCAATGCCGCGCGGATACGAGCTTATGTCGAGCTGCTGAACAAAGGCTCCGCGTGATTCGCGGCAATCCGGTCAAGCAGACGCTCGCCGCCGGCGGCTCGGCTTTCGGCGCGATGGTCTTCGAGTTCTTCTCGCCCGGCCTGCCGCAGCTGTGCCGCAATGCGGGCGCCGAGTACGTGCTGTTCGACATGGAGCACACGGGACTCGGCTTCGAGACGCTGAAAACGCAAACCGCGCTGTGCCGGGGTCTGGGGGTCGTCCCGATGGTTCGCGTGCCGCGCGGTGAATACCATTTCATCGCCCGCGCGCTGGATGTCGGCGCCTTCGGCGTGATGGTGCCGATGGTCGGGACGGCCGAGGAGGCCCGGCACATCGTGTCGTGCACGCGCTATCCGCCAGCCGGGCGGCGTGGTGCTGCGTTCGGCTTCGCGCACGACGACTACGAAGGGGGCGACGTCGAGAGCAAGATCGCCGCGATCCATGCGCGAACGATGGTGATTGCACAAATCGAGACCGACGACGGCCTCGCCAATGTGGAAGCGATCGCCGCGGTTCCGGACGTCGATGCGCTCTGGGTCGGGCATTTCGACTTGAGCAACTTCCTCGGCATTCCCGGCCGCTTCACGCACCCGACGTTTCTCGCCGCCGTCGACCGCGTGGTCGACGCATGCGAACGCCCAGGGCAAGGCACCGGCGTTCCTCGCGTCCGACGACGAATGGGCGCGCAGCTACGCGGCGAAGGGCTTCCGGCTGCTCGCCTACGGGATCGATCAGCTGATGTTTCAAAGCGCGCTCGACGCACGGGCTCGCCGTGCTGCGCGACGCGCGAAAACAGAAGACCTAGATACGCGATGCCGGGCAAATTCCGCGTCGGCCTGACGCGCGACATCCTCGACTCCCGCGGCGAGCCGGCATTCGGCAGGAAGGCGCTCGCCATCCTCGACGCCGCGGCGCGACCTCGAATGGGAATATCTTCCCGAGGTCGTGCCCGAAATCGGCGCCGATCACGCGGCACGCTACGACGCGCTTTACGTCAATATCCCGCGTGTTCCCGCGACGGCCGTAGCCCGCCCCGACCGCAGGCTGCGCGTCATCGCGCGCCACGGCGTCGGCTACGACTCCGTCGATGTCGCAGCCATGACCGAGGCCGGCGTGATCGTGACCCATACGCCTTCCTCGATGCCGCGTCCGGTCGCGACCATTGCATTGACGTTCGTCCTGGCGCTCGCAGGCAGGCTTTTCTGCAAGGACCGACTCACGCGAACCGGCCGCTGGAACGAGCGGATGGATCACATGGGAATGGGGCTCACGGGGCGCACGCTAGGCGTGGTCGGCGCCGGACGCATCGGCAAGGAGCTGCTGCGCATGGCGCGCACCTTCGACCTCGAGGCTGCTCGCGGCCGATCCGTACGTGAACGAGATCGAGCTCGGCTATGTCGGCGCCCGCAAGGTCGGTCTCGACGCCTTGCTCTCCGACGCCGATTTCGTCGCCGTCTGCTGTCTGCTCAACGACGAGACGCGGCATCTCGTCGGCGCGCGTGAGTTCGCGCTGATGAAGCCCACCGCGTATTTCGTCAACGTCGCGCGTGGCCCGATCGTCGACGAGGCCGCGCTGATCGAAGCGCTGCGCGAACGCCGCATCGCCGGCGCCGCGCTCGACGTGTTCGAGCAGGAACCGATTGCGCCTGACAATCCGCTCCTCGCGAGGGACGACGTCATCCTGACCCCGCATTCGCTCTGCTGGACCGACGAGTGTTTCCACAACATGGCGGCCACCGGCCTGAAGAGCATCGTCGATGCGCTCGAGGGCCGCGTGCCGGAATTCGTCGTCGACCGCACTGTCCTCGACCATCCGCGCGTGCGAGGGGGCCGGCCGCGATGACGCGCGGCCGCCACGCCGCCCTGATCGGGGCGATCGTCGCCGCGCTATTGCTTGCCCCGGCGGCGCCGCCGGCCATCGCTTTCGACCTGCAGGGCCATCGCGGCGACGCGCGGACTGCGCGCCGGAGAACACGCTGGCTGCGTTCTCGCTCGCGCTTTCGATCGGCGTAACCAGCGCTCGAGACCGATCTCGCGGTGACGAAGGACGGCGTGCTCGTCATCTCGCACGACCCCTATCTCAACCCCGACATCGTTCGCGATCCCGAGGGGCGGTGGCTGACGGCGAAAGGGCCGCCGATTCATGCGCTGACGCTCGCCGAACTTATGCGCTACGACATTGGCCGGCTCAATCCCGACAGCCGCTATGCGCAAGCAGTTTCCCGAGCAGCGCGCCGAGGACGGCCAGCGCTTCCCGACGCTTGTTCAGGTATTCGACCTCGTCAAGGCGCGCAGCCGGCCGGCGCGGCTCAACATCGAAACCAAGATCACGCCCGACAACGCCGGCGCGAGCGTCGACGCCACGACGTTCGCGAAGCTCACCGTCGAGGCGATCCGGGCGTCGGGGCTCCGCCCCGAAGTGACGATCCAGTCGTTCGACTGGCGCACGCTTGTCGAAGCCAAGAAGCTCGCGCCGGAGATCGAAACCGTCTGTCTCACGATCGAGTCCGCGAACGACGACACCGTACAACGCCGGACAGGCCGGCCGTCGCCTTGGCACGCCGGGCTCGATCTCGCTGCCTACGGCGGCTCGTTGCCGCGCCTCGTCAAGGCGGCCGGCTGCGGCACATGGTCGCCTTACTTTCGCAACGTCGACGTCGGCGAGATCACGGATGCGCACGCGCTGGGCGTGCGCGTACTGCCCTGGACAGTTAACGATCCCGTCGATATGGCGCACCTCATCGACATGCACG
Source organism: uncultured beta proteobacterium (assembly GCA_963733985.1). Taxonomy (GTDB): domain Bacteria; phylum Pseudomonadota; class Gammaproteobacteria; order Burkholderiales; family Casimicrobiaceae; genus CAIWHR01. Next base: position 65,560 of record CAVTFF010000013.1, read on the forward strand.
TCGACGGCCTCATCACCGACTATCCGGACCGCGCGCGCAAGGTGATGGCGGACAAGGGCATACCCCTGCCCTGACTCTCAATCCGTAGCGCCGACGACGTCCGCGCCTTTTGGCGGCACGAATTTGAACTGGCCGGCATCGATCGTCACGTTGCGCTCGAACGTCCCGAACTCGAGCCTCGTCACGTTGCCGAACGTGTCCTTGAGCTCCATGACGCGCGGCACGTTGTCCTTGAAGCCGATCCGCACGCGCTCGAATCCGGTGTCGGCGGCTTTTGGCTTCGCGTCGACCCATTCGAGGTTGTCGGCACTGCCGGCGGCGGCAGTGAGCTCGAAATTGCGCTCCAGCGCGTTGTCGCCGGAAAGCAACGCCGCCGGGCTCGAGCCAAGCGCGGCATCGAGCTTGCGCACGATCACCTGATTGAGATCGCGGTCGTAGATCCAGAGCTTGTCACCGTCGCCGACGATCAGCTGCTCGTAGGGCTTCTCGTAGACCCACCGAAACTTTCCCGGCCGCTGGAACGTGAACGTGCCGGTGGTTTCCGCTGTGCCGCGCTGACTCGTGACGACCTGGCGAAACGTTGCCTTGCCGGATTTCGCGCCGGAAAGAAACGCCTTAAGCTGATCGATGCCCGACGCGTCGGCGGCCCCCGCAGCGAAGAGCAGCGCGGCCGCCGACAACGCCAGCGAAGACAGCGATCGGAATCGGCCCGCGCCGCGTCAGCGGGCATCGCGCTCGCCCGCCGGCACCAGCACGTCGCGATTGCCGTTCGTCTGCATCGGCGACACAAGTCCCGCGCGCTCCATCTGCTCGATCAGACGCGCCGCGCGGTTGTAGCCGATCCGCAGATGGCGCTGGACGAGCGAGATCGACGGCCGGCGCGTCTGCAGCACGATCGCAACCGCCTGGTCGTACATCGGATCGGATTCGGCGTCGCCGCCGTCGACGGCGACCCCCTCGTCGCTCCCGTTGCCGTTCGTCGTCCCGTCGAGAATGCCGTCCAGGTACTGCGGGCCGCCCTGCGCCTTCAGATGCTCGACGACGTGATGCACTTCGGCATCGGACACGAACGCGCCGTGCACCCGCAGCGGGTAGCCGACGCCCGGCGGCTGGAACAGCATGTCGCCCTGCCCCAGCAGCGTCTCGGCGCCCATGTGATCGAGGATCGTCCGCGAATCGACCTTGCTCGCCACCTGGAACGCGATCCGCGACGGGATGTTGGCCTTGATGAGGCCCGTGATGACGTCGACCGAGGGCCGCTGCGTGGCGAGGATCAGGTGGATGCCCGCGGCGCGCGCCTTCTGCGCGATCCGCGCGATCAGCTCCTCGATCTTCTTGCCGGTGACCATCATCAGGTCGGCGAGCTCGTCGATCACGACGACGATGTAGGGCATTTCCTCGATCGGCTCCGGCGTGTCCGGCGTCAGCGTGAACGGATTGGCGAGCGGCTTGCCGGCCTTCTTCGCCTCCGCGACCTTCGCGTTGTAGCCGGCGAGGTTGCGCACGCCCAGCGTCGACATCAGCTTGTAGCGGCGCTCCATCTCGCCCACGCACCAGTTGAGCGCGTTGCCGGCGAGCTTCATGTCGGTGACGACCGGCGCCAGCAGGTGCGGAATGCCCTCGTACACCGAAAGCTCGAGCATCTTCGGATCGATGAAGATGAGGCGCACCTGCTGCGGCTCGGCCTTGTAGAGCAGCGACAGGATCATCGCGTTGACGGCGACCGATTTGCCCGAGCCGGTCGTGCCGGCGACGAGCAGGTGCGGCATCCGCGCGAGGTCGGCGATCACCGGCTTGCCGGCGATGTCCTTGCCGAGCGCGAGCGTCAGCGGGCTCGTGGTGTCGTTGTAGGTCGCAGACGACAGGATCTCGACCAGCTTGACGATCTGCCGCTTCGGGTTCGGCAGCTCGAGCCCCATGTACGACTTGCCGGGAATCGTCTCGACGACGCGGATCGAGACCACCGACAGCGCGCGCGCGAGATCCTTCATCAGGTTGACGATCTGCGCGCCCTTCACGCCGACCGCGGGCTCGATCTCGTAGCGCGTGATCACCGGGCCCGGGTACGCGGCGAGCACCCTCACCGCGACGCCGAAATCGGCGAGCTTGCGCTCGATCAGGCGCGACGTGAATTCGAGCGTCTCGGCGCTCACCGCTTCCTGCGACGGCGGCGCGTCGTCGAGCAGCGCGAGCGGCGGCAGCGGCGAATCGGGCATGTCGACGAACAGCGGCCGCTGCTTCTCCTTCACGGCGCGCTCGGACTTCGGCACCTCGGCGCTGCGGAGGCACGACGACGACCGGCTCGTGCTCGAGCGTCCTCGTGCTTCAGCTGCACGATCGCCTCGCGCTCCGCGACTGCCTGCGCGCCGATCTCGCGGTCCTTGCGCTCCTCGGCGCCGGCGCCTGACCCAGCGCAATGGACGCCTCGATCGACTGCGCCGATGCGCTCCATCAGCTTGAGCCACGACATCCCGAAGAACAGCGACGAGCCGACGGCGAATAGCGCGATCAGGAGCAGCGTCGCGCCGTTGAAGCCCAGGAGACGCGCGAGCGCACCTCCGACGAGCATCGCCCAGCACGCCGCCCGGCCGTCCGGAAGGGTGATCGGCAGCCGGTAGAAGCGCAGCGCCTCGAGCGCGGCGCTGGTGGCGAGCACGAGCGCGAAGCCGAGGATGCCGCAGCCCCAGCGGATGATCGCTCGCGCGCTCGGGATGCCCGATCCGGCGATAACCCGCCATCACCAGCACAACGCCGCCGACGACCCACCACCATGCCGAGGCACCGAAGAGGTAGAGCAGAAGGTCGGCGAGCCACGCGCCCGCCATCCCGCCCTTGTTCGCGATCGGCGCGCCGATGCCGGACGTACGACCATGCCGGGTCGTTGCGCGTATACGTCGTGAGGATGAGCGCGAGCCAGGCGAAGGCGGCAACGACGATAAGCCACCACGACTCGCGCACCAGGCGCGCAAAGCGCGGCGACAGCGTCGCGTCCGCAGGAGCGGGACGCGCGGCGACGCGCGTACGCCGGCGAGTCATGACCGGTTCTTTTTTATTGAAAAACATCGGGCTTGTACCGAATACTTCATGCGGTGCATTATACACCGTACCGACGCCGACGGAAAGGGATCGCGGCAGGCGGGAGGACGAAGGCTTGGGCCGCCGGGCGGCGCCCCCACATCAAGTAGAATCGGCCGATTTGCAAAGCGAGAATCGCATGTCCGTCAAACACGCCCGCCTGCTGATCCTCGGCTCCGGCCCTGCCGGCTACACCGCCGCAGTATACGCTGCGCGCGCGAACCTGAAGCCCGTGCTGATCACCGGTCTCGCGCAGGGCGGCCAGCTGATGACGACGACCGACGTCGACAACTGGCCCGCCGACGCGATCGGCGTGCAGGGTCCCGACCTGATGGCGCGCTTCCAGCAACACGCCGAGCGCTTCGACACCGAGCTGGTCTTCGACCAGATCCACACGGCGAAGCTCGGCTAGAAGCCGCTGCGCCTCGTCGGCGACAACGGCGAATACACGTGCGACGCGCTGATCATCGCGACCGGCGCCTCCGCGCGCTACCTCGGGCTGCCCTCGGAGGAGACGTTCATGGGCAAGGGCGTGTCGGCGTGCGCGACCTGCGACGGCTTCTTCTACAAGGGCCAGGACGTCGCGGTGGTCGGCGGCGGCAACACCGCGGTCGAGGAGGCGCTGTACCTGTCGAACATCGCGAAGACCGTGACCGTCGTCCATCGGCGCGACAAGTTCCGCGCCGAGGCGATTCTCGTCGACCGGCTGATCGCCAAGACAAAGGCCGGCGGCAACGTGCGCGTCCTGTGGAACCACACGCTCGACGAAGTGCTGGGCGATCAGTCGGGCGTCACCGGCGCGCGGGTCAAGAACGTGAAGACCGCGGCAACGGAGGATCTGCCGCTGACCGGCGTCTTCATCGCGATCGGCCACACGCCGAACACCGGCATCTTCGAAGGCCAGCTCGACATGGCCGGCGGCTACATCAAGGTCAAGAGCGGCACCGAGGGCAACGCCACGGCGACCAGCGTGCCGGGCGTTTTCGCCGCCGGCGACGTCGCCGACCACGTCTACCGCCAGGCCGTGACGTCGGCCGGCACCGGCTGCATGGCGGCGCTCGACGCCGAGGCGTATCTCGAGGGGCTGTAGCGGAGGTCGGAGACGGATTTCCAGCTCCTCAGGCGCACGTTGCAACGACCCGCCGGGGAAGGTCCTGTGCGATGGCCAAGCTGTCCGACCTGAAGAAGCTGGTCGACGAAGCGCGGGCAAAGGCGCCGGCGGAAACGGCCGCGCGTCCGCGCGAGCGCGCCGCGATGCCGTTCGTCGTCCGGCGACCCGGCGCGCCGTCGCGGCGGCGAAGCACGCGCGACGGCGACATCGATCTCGCGCAGCGCGTTCGCCGACGTGCAAACGGCTGCCGCCGTCGACGCGCGCGCCGCGCGTCGCGCGCCGGCCTGCACCGATCGCCGCACCAGCGAATCGCCGACGACGCCGACGCGCTCGCCGCATCGAAATACGGCGCCGAGCCCTCGCCGCATGCGTGGGAGATCGGCCAGGAGCACGAGGCCGAGCAGACGTTCCTGCGGCGCGGCCTCGGCAGCGACATCCTGACCAAGCTGCGGCGCGGCCACTGGGCGGTGCAAGGCGAGATCGATCTGCACGGCCACACGGTCGACGAGGCGCACGACGCGCTCGCCGATTTCCTCGACGACGCGCGGCACGCACGGCTATCGCTGCGTCCGCGTGATCCACGGCAAGGGCCTGACCTCGCCCAATCGCGAGCCCGTGCTCAAGGGCAAGGTGCGGCGATGGCTCTCGCGCTGGGACGACGTGCTCGCGTACTGCGAGGCGCCGCGCGCATGCCGGCGGCGGCGGCGCGGTGCTGGTGCTGCTGCGCGGCAAGTAGGTCAAGCCGAATTCGCGCCTCGACGCGAGCCTACGACCCCTCCTCCGCGCACGCGCGGCGACTCCGAACTCGCGGCGCAGCAGGAGATTCATCGCCTTCAGGCTCATCACCACTTCGCCGTTCTGGTTGCGCGCCTCGATGAAGCTGCGGATCAAGCCCCGATCGGGCTTCGAGCGCGAGATGCCTGCCTCGAGCACGGTGACCCGCACGTGGAGCGCATCGCCCGGCCGCACCGGCCTTTGCCAGCGCAGCTCGTCGATGCCGGGCGACACGAGTGCGGCCACGTGCGAGAGATAGCGCTCCACCAGAACGCGCATCACGAGGCCGGTCGTGTGCCAGCCGCTCGCGATCAGGCCTCCGAACGGGCCGCGCGCGGCAGCCGCCGGGTCGGTGTGCATCGGCTGCGGATCGTAACGGGTCGCGAACTCGACGATCTCCGCTTCGGTGACTGAAACGGGCCCGTAGATGCGAACCGATCCCGGCGCGTAGTCCTCGAAATAGCGCCGCTGCACCGGGACGGGCAGATCGTGCTGGGTCATCGAGTCATCGGCTCGTCGTCCGTCTAGAGCACCCGGTGCGCGAGCGCAGGCAGCTCGCTCGCGGACATCGGCCAATCGGGCAGGATCGACGTCGCCGATGACGATGCCGGGCCCTTCCTCCCGCTCCGCGACGATTCGCCCCAGGGATCGATCAGCACCGAGTGGCCGTAAGTGCGCCGCCCGTTCGGATGGGTGCCGCCCTGCGCCGCCGCGAGCACATAGCAAAGATTCTCCACTGCGCGCGCGCGAAGCAGCAGATGCCAGTGCGCGACGCCGGTGGTCGCCGTGAACGCGGAGGGCACGAGGATCAGCGCGAGGTCGCAAAAGCGCGCGGTAGAGCTCGGGAAAGCGCAGGTCGTAGCACACCGAGAGGCCCACGCGCCCGCAGGGCAGCGTCGATCGCCACCGGCGTGTCGCCCGGCTCGATCGTGCGGCCTTCGTCGTAGCGCTCCTCGCCGCGGGCGAACGCGAACAGATGGATCTTGTCGTAGCGCGCGACGCGCGAGCCGTCCGGACCATAGACGAGACAGGCGCTGCGCACGCGGCCGGGATCGTCGCAGGCGAGCGGCACGGTGCCGCCGACCAGGAAAATGCCGTGCTCGCGGGCCGTGCGCGACAAGGAATGCCTGCTGCGGTGCCCTCGCCGTCCGCCTCGCGCACGATGACCTTGTCGGTCGCCCTCGCGCCGAAGATGCCGAAATATTCCGGCAGCACGACGAGGCGCGCGCCCTGCGCGGCGGCCGCGCGCGATCAGCGGCTGCGGCGGCGTCGAGATTGGCCGCGACGTCGCCGCCCGACACCATCTGCACCGCCGCAACGCGAAACGGTCGCGATTCCGCCGCGTGGCGCAGCGCGCGCGGTTGCTCCTCCAATGCCTTCACGCATCATCGCGGCGTGCTCTCGGCGGGCGAGCCCGGCGTACCCGGCGCGACACTCGCCATCGCGGTTCCGCTACGCGTCACCACAGGATCGGACCAGGCCCCCGTGACCGTGTACTGATAGCGTGAACATCTGCTCGATCGGGTCCTTCAACACCTTCTGCGCGAGCAGCGAGCCCGCGCCCACGGCGGCGCCGACGATCGGATTCGCAAGGAAGAGCAGCGCCGCGCCCGCCGACACGCCGCCCGACAGCGACGGCTGGACACGCACGGCAAGCCGCTGCGTCTCCTTCGCGAGGTCGGTCTCGCCTGCGATGTTCACTTTCGCCGCCGGGCCGATCAGCGCGAGATTGTCCGTGCTCATCACGCCGTTGACGATGCGCACGTTGCCGATGATCTCGTCGAACGCGAAGCCCTCGCTGAACACGTCGCGAAAGTCGAGCGAAATGCGACGCGGCAGCGACTGCAGCGACAGCACGCCCAGCAGCTTGCCGAAACCGGGCTCGATCTTCACGAAACGCCCCGGACCCGACGGCGACGTGCAGCGTCCCCGTCAGCGTCGGATAATCGAATTCGCTCGGCGCGCCGGACCACGCGAGCTGACCGTCGATCCGCGTCGGCGCACCCTGCAGCGCGTCCGGGTAGCCGAACCGCGGCAAGGAAGGCGCCGGCATCCTGGGCGTCCAGCGCGACGTCGAGCTTCGTCTGCTGCTGCCGGCCCTGCGTGCGCCAGCCGCCGTTCGCGTCGATCCGTCCGTTGTCATTGGCGAGCACCAGTTTCTCGATGCGCCACTCGGGGCCCTGCGGCTTCGCCAGCAGCTCCAACCGTCCGAGATCGCGTCCTTTCGACGAAAAGGTGTCCGCCGCAATGTCGATCTCGGGCCAGGGATTCGACCCGCTGGAAACGGCATTGGCTTCGCCGCCCTTGTCGGTGCTGCCCGATGCGCTCGGCTCGCTCGGGCCCGGCATCGCGAAACGGGCGAGACGCGCGATCACGCGTCCGTTCGGCATGCCGGCGTCCGGCGTCGACCACGTGGCCGTTCCCGCGACCTCGCGGCCGCGGAGATCGAGCTTCCAGTCATGCTCCGACTGCCGGGCGACGACCTTCAACTCGTTGAACTTGCGCCCGAACACGTCGAGGTCGCCGACATCGAGATCGACGCCCGCGAGCGGCGGAATCGCATCGGCGGCGGCGCTCAGCGCCGCCTTCTCGCGGTCCCGCAGCGCGAGCCAGTCGTCGACGTTGAGCTCCGGCAGCTCGGCGCGCACCCAAACGCCCGGGCGCTCGGCGCGCGCCGCGTCAGGCCGGCCCGCGGCCCGCCCCAGCGACAGGAGAACGCGATCGACGGTGACGCCGCTCGTCGCAAGCTTCCGGTGCACCGCGACCTGCGCGACGCGGCCGTAAGTAATATCGAGGTGGTCTTCGCCCTCGGGGGCGGTTTCACCCCGACGCTCGATACGCAGCGGAACCGGGTCTCCCGCGACCTTGCCGAGCGGCGCAGGCAGCTCGACGACGGCACCCTTCATCGGGCTCTCGAGCACCCATGCCGAGACGCCGGGCCGCACGTTGACGGCGATCGTCCAGTCGACGGATCCCGACAGGCGATCAAGGTACGCAGCCGCGTATTGGCGCCGCAGCAGCCCCAGGTTTGCCGTGCCGCCTCCGGTCACGCGAACGCGGCCCTCCGCGTTCGCGACCGTGAGTTTGGCCGGACCGCCCATCACGTCGAACGCCAGGTCACGTGAGCGCAGCGTGTCTCCGGTGAAGGTAAGCGCACCGTTGATCTGCGTGAACGCCGGAGCGTCGGCGAGACGCAATTCGTCGTTCGCGAACAGAAATTCGCCGCTGACCCTGTCGGACTCCGGCTTCTTGAGCGGCAGCGAGAGCTTGAGCGCGAGGCGCCCGTTCCCCGCCCCGCTCGCCCCGTCGGTGAAGTGGCCAATCATCGCGGCCACCGGGGACTCCCCGACAAAGCGCAGGAAGTCGGAAATCGGTCCAGTGGCGCTGCCATCGATCGAGAGTTGGGGGTTGCCTCCGCGCAGGTCCGGGATCACCGCGCGCGTGCGCCCGAGCGCGAGCCCGAAGGTGTGCCCGCGCGCACGCGTCGACGGTCATTCCCGCGGCGTCGAAGCGGACGTCCGCGTCGACTTCCTCGAGCGCCGGCCAGCCGTGCGCGTAAGCGAACGTCACGTTGCGGCCCTTCGCCGTCACGACGAATTGACCGGTCTTCGGATCTGTGAACGGGAACGCGGCGAGATTGCCGGCGAGCTTCAGGCGCACATCGGTGATCGCGCCCTTGACGAGGCTCTCGCGCAGCCAATCGCGAAGCGCGGGACTCGCAGCGACCGGCAGATAACGATGGATCTGCTCGGGGTCGGCACGGTTGAGCTGGGCGACAAGATCGATTTCGCCGGGGCCCTTCGGGTCGGTCCGGTACGTCCCGGTGGCGCTGCCCGCGCCATGTCCGTTGGCGAAGTCGAGCGCCCGCACGTCGAACCGCGTGCGGCCGCCCCTCCGCTCCCAGCGCACCACGCCTTGGAGGCTGTCGAGCGCTACGGGCTCGGAAAGCACGCGCGGGAATTCGAGCGTCGCGGCGCGTGTGGCGAGATTCAGCTCGCCGCCCGCCAACGTGGCCTCGAAGCTGCCGGTGAGACCGCTCGCGCCGGGAAACGTGTCCTGCGCGGCGATGCCGAGCTTGTCGAACGCCGACGATGCGCTCAGCGCGGACGGCGCGTCGAGCTGGCCCCTCCCAGCGCACGCGCCCCTGCGTGAGCGTGCCGCGCGGCGCGAACCGGGCGAGGTCGACGCGCAGCTTCTCCGGCAGCGGCAGATGCGCCGCAAGGTCGCGCAGCGGCTCGATCTGCAGGCGATCGAATTCCACGTGACCCGACGCCGGCGCGTCCTTGGTGGCGTCGCGGAGCGTCGCCGTCAACGTCGTGGGATCGAGCCGCGCGCCGGAAGCGGTCACGAAGGCGAGCGCGTTGGTGAAGAATTCGTGCTGCGGCATCGCGCTGCGCCAGCCGGCACGTGCCCGACAGATGCGCGAGCTCGAGTTCGCGGCAGTTCTTGGTCGAGCCTCGCTTTGACGTCGGCGAGCTCGAGGTCGGCGACGATCTCGCGCGCCTCGCCCTTCGCGAACTCGAACCAGACGCGCAACGCGCCCTTGCCGCTCTCGATCGTCGGCGGGAGCGGAAGCCATTCGCGCCACGCTGCGACGTCTGCATAGTCGAGGCGGACGTACAACCGCCCCTGCGCGTTCTGCCACTCCCTGGGCATCGCCCCGCGAACCTCACCTCGAACATCGAGCGGGGCCGCGAGCTCGGGTGGCGGCGTGCCTCTGAGGCCGAAACGATGGTAGCCAAACCGGCTCTCGAGGCGAAACTGAACGCGATCGAGGACGAGCTGCGGCGCATTGCGGAGATCGTCGTTCCACGTGACGAGCGCGTCGCGAACGACGATCTCGCGCTGGCGCAGGATCCAGTCAGTCACACGCGCGTCGTCGACGGCCCGGTCAGGATCGATCTCGATGCCCGCGACATGGAGCGATCCCGGCACGGTCGCGGCGCACCGAGAGCCGCGGCCGGTCGATGACCAGCTCGCTTGAGCCGCAGCTCGAGGAGCGGCAACGACGTCCATGCGACGATGAGGTCGACTTCCGGCAGCTCGAGCAGCGAGACGTCCCGGCCGCCGTCGCGGACGCGGAAGCCCTCGATCGACGAGCTTGGGATTCCAACCGTCCCAGCCGGTCGACGATGCGGCGATCTCGACCGGCTGTCCGAGCTGCCGGGAAGCGCCGCCGGCATCGCTGTCGCGGTACGCGTCGACGCGCGGGAACACGACGAAGCGCACGACGAGCAGCACCAGCGCAAACAGTCGCAACGCCCGTCACGACGACGCATGCCCGCGACGCGGGCGAGGCGGATGAGCGCACGGCGAAACGCTGTCGTGGCGCGAGAAAGGGCGCGCGCGGAAGGCATAATGGACCTGCTCTCGGCCATTGTAGCGGATACGCCGTCGCCGCCGCGTGCCCGATCTGCGCGCACGCGACGGTCGACCCACGAAATTCTCATCGGCTCCGCTCACGCCATTCGATGCCCTCCGCCACGGACCTCGCCGCCGCTCTTGCATACAGCCGCTACGCGACGCAGCTGCTCGCCGCGCACTCGGAGGAGCGCGACGCTGCTCGAGGCCACGCTCGATTCGCCGTTCGCGTGGGGACCGGCACGCGCGGAGGTTGCCGACGCGATCGATGCGCGGCGATGCGACACACGCTCGCGGCGACGCTGCGCGGGCTGCGCCGCCGCGTCGTACCTGCACACGCTCGCGCGCGATCTCACGCGCCGCGCCGACCTCGCCGAGGTCTGCGCCGACATGACCACGCTCGCGGAGACGGCGACGCGCGCGGCGACGTCGCTGCACCATCGCGGCGCTCGCGGTCTTGCACGGCGAGCCGTCGGCGACGAGCAGCGGCAGCGCGCAGCAGCTCGTCGTCGATCGGCATGGGCAAGCTCGGCGGCGGCGAGCTCAACGTCTCGTCGGACATCGACCTCGTCTTCGCCTATCCGGAGGAGCGGCGAGACCGACGGCGCGCGACCGCATCGCCAATCGCGAGTTCTTCGACCGCCTCGGCCGCCGCGTCATCGCGCGCGCTGAACGAGGTGACCGCCGACGGCTTCGTGTTCCGCGTCGACATGCGTCTGCGCCCGTACGGCGAGAGCGGCCCGCTGTCGGTGCCCTTCGCGGCGCTCGAGCAATATCTCGTCACGCAGGGCCGCGCGTGGGAGCGCTACGCGTGGCTCAAGGCGCGCGCGCTGACCGGCGACCGGCACGACGAGCTCGACGCGCTGGTCACGCCGTTCGTCTACCGCAAGTACCTCGACTACGACGCGTACGAGGGCTTGCGCGACATGCATCGGCAGATCCGCGAGCAGGGCAGCGCCGCGACTATGCGCCGCGACATCAAGCTCGGCCCCGGCGGCATCCGCGAGATCGAGTTCATCGTGCAGGCGCTGCAGCTCGTGCGCGGCGGGCGCGAGCCCGCGCTGCGCGTACGCGGCACGCCTGCGCGCGCTCGCCGCGATCGGTGCGCGCGGGCTCCTTGCCCGCAGCCGCGGTCGCGGCGCTGCGCGACGCCTACGTCTTCCTGCGCAACGTCGAGCATCGGCTGCAGTATCGCGACGACCGGCAGACGCAGACGCTGCCGGCCGATGCCGCCGAGCGCGCCGCGCTCGGCGAAGGCCTCCGGGTTCGTCGACTGCGGCCGCATTCGATGCGGCGCTGGCCGCGCATCGCGACGCGGTGACACGCAGTTCGTCGCCGCTTTCGGCGGCGCCGATGCCGGCGGTGCGGGTGCATCGATCGCCGTACCGACCGCTGCCTCCGCAGGCCATGGCGCAATCGACCTGGCGAAGCTCGCGGCGGTCTGGCGCGGCGATGCGAGCCCGACACCGCGCGCGATCGGCTCGCGGCCAGCGGCTACGCCGATCCCGAGCGCTCGTCGCCGACGCTGGCGCCGTTGCGCGCGAGCAGCCGCTACGTGCAGCTTGCCGGCGCTGTCGCGCCAGCGCTTCGACGCGCTCGTTGCCGCAGCTTCTCGCGGTGGCGGCGACCGAACGCGTGCCGGGCGCCGACGCCCAGGTCGTGTTCGCGCCGGCTCGCTCGACGCTGCTCGAAGCGGTGAGCGGCGCAGCGCCTACCTCGCGCTGCTGATCGAGCATCCGCCGCTGCTGCCGCGGCTCGCGCAGCTGATGGGCGCGTCGGCCTGGGCCGCCGACTACCTGACCCGCCATCCGATGCTGCTCGACGAGCTGCTCGACGCGCGGGTGCTGCTCGCCGAGCCCGACTGGGACGCGTGGCGCACCGAGCTCGCGCAGCTCATGACGAGCAGCGCCGGCGACGCCGAGCGGCAGATGGACGCGCTGCGCCATTTCCAGCACGCGCAGACGTTCCGCCTGCTCGCGCAGGACCTCGCGGGCCTGCTCACGGTCGAGCGCCTCGCCGATCATCTGTCGGCGCTCGCCGATCATCGTGCTCGAGGCACGACGCTCGCCGCGTGTGGCGCAGCTCGCCGGCGCCGCGCCGCGGCGCCACCGCGATTCGCCGATCATCGGCTACGGCAAGCTCGGCGGCAAGGAGCTGGGCTACGCGTCGGACCTCGACCTCGTGTTCCTCTACGACGATCCCGACGACGACGCGCGGCGCGAGCGCTACGCGCGGCTCGCGCAGCGGATCATCACCTGGCTCACCAGCGACGACGGCCGCGGGCGCGCTCTACGACACCGACCTGCGGCTGCGCCCCGACGGCGCGGCCGGGCTCATGGTGTCGCTCGCTCGCGTCGTTCCGCCGCTACCAGCGCGAGCAGGCGTGGACGTGGGAGCACCAGGCGCTGACGCGCGCGCGCTTCGTCGCCGGCGACGCCACGATCGGCGCCGCGTTCGAAGCCGAGCGCGAGGCGATCCTGCGCCTGCCGCGCGATCGCAGCGCAAGCTCGCCGCAGGACGTCGTCGACATGCGGCGCCGGATGCACGCCGGGCATCCGAACCGGACCGCGCTGTTCGATCTCAAGCACGACCGCGGCGGCATGGTCGACATCGAGTTCGCCGTGCAGTACCTGGTGCTCGCGCACGCGCGGCGACCACGCGGCGCTGACGCGCAATGTCGGCAACATCGCGCTGCTGCGCATGGCCGGCGAGCTCGTCCTCGTGCCGTCGACGATCGCGCGGGTGCTGCCGACGCGTACCGCGAATACCGGCGCGCTGCAGCACCAGATCCGGCTCACCGGCGCGCCGCACGCGCGGGTCGAACCCGGGACCGCAGACGCCGCGCGGCGCGCCGCCGTGCGCGCGCTGTGGGAGCACGTGTTCGGCGCGGCGTGGACATGATCCACCCGTCGCGGGTCCGATGGAACCCGCCGGACCGCGGCGGTCGAATCGCGGCGATCGGGTAAAATTGCAGCTTTAGCCGAGGGAGACCCGCCATGTCGATGGCCGACCGCGACGGCTGGATCTGGTACGACGGCAAGATGGTGCCGTGGCGCGAGGCCACCACGCACGTGCTCACGCACACGCTGCACTACGGGCTGGGCGTCTTCGAGGGCGTGCGCGCTACAAGACCGCCGACGGCCCGGCGATCTTCCGCCTGCGCGACCACACCGACCGGCTGTTCCGCTCGGCGCAGATCTTCGGCATGAAGATCCCCTATCACGAAGGACGAGATCGACGCGGCGCAGCTCGCCTGCGTCCGCGACAACAAGCTCGACGTCGTGCTACATCCGGCCGATCGCGTTCTACGGCTCGAAGGCGATGGGCGTCGCGGCGAAGTCGAACCCGGTGCGCGTCGCGATCGCCGCGTGGCCGTGGGGCGCCTACCTCGGCGCCGAGGCCTCGAGAAGGGCATCCGCGTGCAGACGTCGTCGTTCACGCACCACCACCCGAACATCACGATGTGCAACGCCAAGGCCGTCGTGCAACTACGCGGTGTCGATCCTCGCCAACCAGGAGGCGACGCACGACGGCTACGAGGAGGCGATGCTGCTCGACCCGCAGGGCTTCGTCTGCCAGGGCTCCGGCGAGAACGTGTTCATCGTGCGCGACGGCAAGCTGCACACGCCGGATCTTTCGGGCGGCGCGCTGAACGGCATCACGCGCGACACGATCATCACGTTCGCGGGCGAGCTCGGCATCCCGGTGCGTCGAGCGGCGGATCACGCGCGACGAGGTCTACATCGCCGACGAGGCGTTCTTCACCGGCACCGCCGCCGAGGTGACGCCGATCCGCGAGCTCGACAACCGCGCCGATCGGCGACGGCGCGCGCGGTCCGGTCACGACCAAGCTGCAGGCGCTGTTCTTCGACACCGTCAACGGCCGCAACCCGTCGAAGGCGGCGTGGCTGACGCGGGTATGACGATGGCCGAGTCGCGCGAACGACCAGCCGGCTGCCGTCGTCGTCGAGGCCGCGCGACCTGCCGGTGTACTGCCCGAACCCGGCGATGCCGCTGTGGTCCTCGCATCCGCGCGTGTTCCTCGACATCGCGGAGACCGGCGAGGCGATGTGCCCGTATTGCGGCACGCGCTACGGCTCGAAGGCGGACCGCTGCACGGCGACCGCGCTCACTGAAACGCGCGGCCCGGCGACCCGTTGAGCGAGCGCATCCTCGTCGTCGCGCCGTCGTGGGTCGGCGACGCGATCCTGTCCGAGCCGCTGATCGCGCTGCTGCGCGATCCGTACGAGGAGCCGATCGTCGACGTGCTGGCGCCGCCGTGGTGCGCGCCGGTCTACGCGCGGATGCGCGGCATCGGCCGCATCATCGAAACAATCCGATCGGGCACGGCCGCTTCGCGCTGGCGCGCGCGCCGCGCGCTGGCGCGCGTCGCTGCGCGCCAACGGCTATACGCGCGCGTTCGTGCTGCCCAATTCGTGGAAGTCGGCGCTGATTCCCTGGCTCGCGCGGATCCCGCGCCGCACCGGCTACGTCGGCGAGGCGCGCTGGGGTCTGCTGACCGACGCCCGGCGCCTCGACAGGAAGGCGATGCCGCGCCTCGTCGACCGCTTCGCCGCGCTCGCCGGCAAGCCCGCGCGAGCTCGTGCCGATGCCGCCAGCGCCGGTGCTCGTGCCCGACGTCGCGAATCGCGCGGCCGCGATCGCGCAGCTGCGCTTGCGCACCGACCGGCCCGTCGCGATCCTGTGCCCCGGCGCCGAGTTCGGCCCGGCGAAGCGCTGGCCGCCGAAGCATTTCGCCGAGCTCGCGGCGAAGTTCCTCGCGCGATCGGCATGCAGGTGTGGCTCGTCGGCTCGCCGAACGACAAGCTGGCCGCCGAATGCGGTGCTGCAGGCCGCCGGCGAATCGGCGCCCCGGCTGCGCGATCTGACCGGGCACACCGACCTCGGCACGGCGATCGACCTGCTGTCGCTCGCTTCGGTCGTCGGTCAGCAACGATTCCGGGCTGATGCACGCCGCCGCCGCGGTCGGCGTGCCGCTGGTGGCGCTGTTCGGCTCGTCGTCGCCGCGTACACGCCGCCGCTGTCCGCCGGCGCGCAGGTCGCGAAGATCGACATCGCATGCAGCCCCTGCTTCAAGCGCGAATGCCCGCTCGGCCATTTCAAGTGCATGCGCGATCTCCACCCCTCCGCAGTGTACGATCTCGCGCGCTCGCGCTCACGCCCGAGCCGGCGGACGCCGACGCCGCGTCGCCGCCCTGATTCGTGGCGCAACATCGTCTAGAGACCCATGGCCAAGGTCCGCACGCCGCCGATCTACACGACGCCCGCGGACGTCGCGCTGGCGTTCTACCAGGCGTTCGAGGCGAGCGACATCGACGCGATGATGGCGACCTGGGCCGAGGACGAGGAGATCGTCTGCGTCCATCCGGGCGGCCCGCGGCTGGTCGGCTACGACGCGGTGCGCACCGGCTGGGAGCAGCTCTTCGCCGGCGACGACACGCCTTGCGTTCCGCCTGGACCAGGTCGTGATGATCGAGACGGTCGGCCTCGCGATGCAGAGCGCGGTCGAGCACATCACGGTGGAGCGGCGACGGCACGCCGCGCGGCGCTGCGATCTGCCACCAACGTGTTCCTGCGCACGCCGTCCGGCTGGCGGATGGTGATGCACCACGCCTCGCCCGCGCCGGCGATTCCCAATCCCGAGGCCAAGGGACCGCTGCACTAGCGACGCGCGCGGACGCAGCCGCCCGTGGCGAAGGCAAGAAGATGCTCAATCGCAGGTCGACATGAAGCCGACGGTTCGGCCCTCGCGTGTTTCGCGCGGGCCAGGCGGAAGATCGCTTGTCGCCGACCTTACCCCGTTCCGCCGACCGTCAGCCCGTCGATCTTGAGCGTCGGCTGGCCGACGCCCACCGGCACGCTCTGGCCGTCCTTGCCGCAGGTGCCGATGCCTGGGTCGAGCGCGAGGTCGTTGCCGACCATCGACACGCGCGTCAGCGCATCGGGGCCGTTGCCGATCAGCGTCGCGCCCTTGACCGGGTACGCGAGCTTGCCGTTCTCGATCTTCCACGCTTCGGCGGCGGAGAACACGAACTTGCCGCTGGTGATGTCGACCTGGCCGCCGCCGAAGTTCGACGGCGTAGAGGCCGTCCTTCACCGACGCGATGATCTCGGCGGGATCGTGCGTCGCCGTGCGAGCATGATCGTGTTGGTCATGCGCGGCATCGGCAGGTGCGCGAACGACTCGCGCCGGCCGTTGCCGGTGGGCGCCACGCCCATCAGCCGCGCGTTCAGCCGGTCCTGCATGTAGCCGCGCAGGATGCCGTCCTCGATCAGCACGGTGCGCTGCGTCGGGTTGCCTTCGTCGTCGACGTTGAGCGAGCCGCGGCGCTCGCGCGATCGTGCCGTCGTCGACGACGGTGATGCCCTTCGCCGCGACGCGCTCGCCGACGCGGCCGGAGAACGCGCTCGTGCCCTTGCGGTTGAAGTCGCCTTCGAGGCCGTGGCCGATCGCCTCGTGCAGCAGGATGCCGGGCCAGCCGGGGCCGAGCACGACGGTCATCGTGCCGGCGGGCGCGTCGCGCGCGCGAGGTTGAGCAGCGCCTGGTCGACCGCCTGCTGCGGCGTAGCGCTCGAGCATCGCGTCGGTGAAATAGCCGTAGTCGAAGCGCCCGCCGCCGCCGGCGTAGCCCTGCTCGCGCCGGCCGTTCTCCTCGACGATCACGGTGAGCGACACGCGCACCAGCGGCCGCACGTCGGCGGCGAGCATGCCGTCGCTGCGCGCGATCAGGACCGCCTCGTACTCGCCGGCGAGCGACGCCATCACCTGCGTGACGCGCGGATCGCGCGCGCGCGCCATGCGCTCGAGCCGCTCGAGCAGCGCCACCTTGCCGTCCTCGGCGAGCGATGGCCACCGGATCGAGCGGCGCGTACAGCGCGCGCGCGGCGCCGACGCCGGCCGAGCGGCGCGACGGCCGACTGTCCCTGGCGGCCGATCGCGCGCACCGCGCGCGCCGCTTCGCTCGAGCGCGGCGAGCGTGATGTCGTCGGAATACGCGAACGCCTGCTTGTCGCCGTGCACGGCGCGCACGCCGACGCCGCGGTCGATGTTGAACGAGCCCGACTTGACGATGCCTTCCTCGAGGCTCCAGCTCTCGATGCGCGAGTACTGGAAATAGAGGTCGGCGAAGTCGACGTCGTGCGCGTGGATCGACGCGAGCACGCGCGACAGCTGGCGCGTCGTCGAGGCCGGCGGGCGCGAGCAGCAGGCGCGTCGCCTCGGCGACGCAGCGACGGCGCGATAGGAACGGAGAGATCGGTCACGGAAGTCCTTCGACGTGAGACCGCCGGCGTGCGGATGCGGTCGA
The DNA here is from genome assembly GCA_963733985.1 of uncultured beta proteobacterium. Taxonomy (GTDB): domain Bacteria; phylum Pseudomonadota; class Gammaproteobacteria; order Burkholderiales; family Casimicrobiaceae; genus CAIWHR01. Next base: position 83,209 of record CAVTFF010000013.1, read on the forward strand.
TGCAGAACCGACATTGTCGGCGCTGTTGCCCGGGCGCGGCAATGCAGCGATGGCCGTCGCTTGCCGGAGCGACTTGCCGCAGGTCGCGCCGGCGACGCCTCGTCCGAGGTAGGTCGCCGCGACGCGCGGATTGGCCGCGAGCGTCCGCGCTCGCGCCCTCGAGCGCGAGCTCGCCGGTCTCGAGCACGTAGCCGTAATCGGCGACCTGCAGCGCGGCGCGCGCATTCTGCTCGACCAGCAGGATCGACACGCCGGTCGACGCGCAGCGCCGGCGATGATGGTGAAGATGTCGCGCACGATCAGCGGCGCGAGGCCGAGCGACGGCTCGTCGAGCATCAGCAGCCGCGGTCGCGCCATCAGCGCGCGGCCCAGCGCGAGCATCTGCCGCTCGCCGCCGGACAGCGTGCCGGCGAGCTGGTCGCGCCGCTCGGCGAGCCGCGGAAAGCGCGCGATAGACCTCGTCGAGCGTGCGTCGCCAGCTGCGGTCGCCGCGGCGCACGCGCTGGAACGCGCCGAGCTCGCAGGTTGTCGGCGACGCTCATCGCGGCGAAAGCTCGCGCCTCTCGGGCACGAGCACGAGCCCGCGCGCGACGCGCTGCTCGACCGAGAGCGCTGCCGACGTCGTCGCCGACGTAGCGCATCTCGCCGCGCGACGGCAGCAGGCCCATGAGCGCGCCGAGCAGCGTCGTCTTGCCGGCGCCGTTCGGACCGATCACCGTGACGATCGTGCCCGGGCGCGACGGCGAGCGACACGTCGTGCACCGCCTCGACCTTGCCGTAGGCGACGCGACAGGTCGCGGACCGCACAGCAGCGGCGTTGCTCGTCGGTCGGCGGAGACGCTTCACGCACTCCGCCCAGGTAGGCCTCGAGCACCGCCGGATTGCGCTGGATCTCCGCCGGCAGCGCCTTCGGCGAGCTTCTCGCCGAAATCCATCACGACCAGCCGATCGGTGAGCCCCATGACGAATTCCATGTCGTGCTCGACCAGCAGGATCGTCATGCCCTCGGCTTGCGCAGCTGCGCGCAGCAGCGCGGCGAGCTCCTGCTTCTCGAGGTAGCGCAGCCCGGCCGCGGGCTCGTCGAGCAGCAGCAGCGCCGGATCGGCGGCGAGCGCGCGCGCGATCTCGACGATGCGCTGCTGGCCGAGCGGCAGGCTGCCCGCGGCGTCGTGCAGGTGCGCCGCCAGACCGACGCGCGCGATCGCGCGCGCTGCCTCGGCGCGCGTGCGCGCTTCCTCCGCGCGATCGAGCGCGCAGCGCCGCGCGCACGACGCCCGCGCGCCGCGCAGGTACGCGCCGAGCGCGACGTTGTCGAGCACGCTCATCCGCGGCACGAGCTTCACGTGCTGGAACGTGCGGCCGATGCCCGCGCCGCGCGATCTCGTAGGGCGCGCAGACCGCCGATCGACGCGCCGCGAAAGCACGATGTCGCCCGACGATCAGCGGCAGCGCGCCGGAGATCAGGTTGAACATCGTGCTCTTGCCGGCGCCGTTGGGGCCGATCAGGCCGAGGATCTCGCCGGGCGCGATCGCGAACGACAGGTCGTTGACGGCGACCAGGCCGCCGAACTGCTTGCGCGCCTCGCGCACGTCGAGCAGCGCGCCGCGACGGCGCCGGCTTGGCGCGCGCGGCAGCGGCGCGGCGTCGCCGGCACCGGCCGGCGGCGCCGTGCCGGCAAGCAGGCGCGCGAGCCACGGCCAGAGGCCGTCGCGCGCGCGCTGCAGCAGCAGCACCATCAGCACGCCGAACACGACGATCTCGAAGTTGCCGCTGCGTCCGAGCAGCGGCGGCAGCAAGTCCTGCAGCAACTGCTTCGAGAGCGTGATCAGCGTCGCGCCGACGACCGCGCCCCACACGCTGCCCGCGCCGCCGACCACCGCCATGAACAGGTATTCGATGCCCTGGTTGATGCCGAACGGCGTCGGGTTCACGAAGCGCTGCAGGTGCGCGTAGAGCCAGCCCGAGACGCACGCGAGCAGCGCGGCGTAGACGAACACGACGATCTTGAGTCGCGCGCCGTCGACGCCGAACGCTTCGGCCATCTCGAGCCGGCCCCTGCAGCGCGCGGATCGCGCGTCCCGGCCGCGAATCGAGCAGGTTGCGCGTCGCCCACAGCGCGGCGAGCGCGATGCCCCAGATGAGAAAGTAGAAGTGCCGCTCGTTGCGGAGCTCGAGGCCGAACAGGTCCAGCGCCGGAATGCCGGTCAATGCCGGTGTGCCCGCCGAGGAACTCGAGGTTGCCGAACAGGAAGGACAGGCTGATGCCCCACGCGATCGTCGCGAGCGGCAGGTAGTGGCCCTGCATGCGCAGCGTGATGAATCCGAGCGCGAGCGCGAGCGACCAAGGTCAGCGCCAGCCCGACGAGCGAGATTGATCCACGGCGACACGCCGAAGTGCGTGGTCAGAGGATCGCCGTCGTGTACGCGCCGATGCCGACGAACGCCGCCTGTCCGAACGACGTCTGCCCGGCGACGCCGGTCAGCAGCACCAGGCCGAGCGCGACGATGCTGTAGAGGCCGATGTAGTTGCCGAGCGTCACCCAGAACTGCGGCGCGGCGAGCGGCACGCCGACCAGGACGGCGATGAAGGCCGCGTAGCCGAAGGCACCGAAAGGAAGTCTGCGCTTGTCTGTCATCGTCGTCGCGCGGTCCCCATCGCGGCGTCGACATTCGCTGTTCGAAGCGTCGCCCGCGAGCGCCGATTCGCGATTCTTCGCATCGCCTTGCCTTCGGAGTGCGGCTCCTCCTCGCCGCTCGCGCGCTCCCCCTGCTCCCGGGGCCGCATCGCTACTCCTCTTCCTCGTGATGGTGCGTAGTGAGGCTGCGCCACAGCAGCACCGGGATGATCAGCGTGAACACGATCACTTCCTTGAACGCGCTCGCCCAGAACGACGAGAACGCCTCGAGCAGGCCCACGAGGAGCGCGCCTGCCGCCGCGAGCGGATAGCTCACGAGTCCGCCGATGATCGCGCCGACGAATCCCTTGAGGCTCACGAGAAAGCCGGAATCGTAGTAGACGGTCGTGATCGGCCCGATCAGCACGCCGGAGAACGCGCACAGCAGCGCCGCGAGCGCGAACGTGAGCGCGCCGGCGAGGTCGGGCGAAACGCCACACAGCCGCGCGCCGACGCGGTTGACCGCCGTGGCGCGCAGCGCCTTGCCGTACAGCGTGCGGCCGAAGAAGACGTAGAGCGCGGCGATCAGCGCGACGCTCGTGACGACGACGAGCAGGCTCTGCACGCTGACGTTGATTCCGCCCGCCTGCAACGATTCCGCCGAGAAAGCCGGCGTGCGCGAACCTTCCGCGCCGAAGAACCAGAGCCCGAGCCCGGTCAGCGCAAAGTGCACGGCGACCGAGACGATCAGCAGCACCAGCACGCTCGCTTCGGCGATCGGCTGGTAGGCGATCCGGTACAGGAGCGGCCCGAGCGGCGTCACCAGCGCGAGCGTCACCAGGATCTGCGCCCAGAACGGCAGCGACGGCGTCGCGAGCCACCACGACAGCGCGGCGATGACGAGCGGCAGCCCCGTCCAGCGCGCGAGCCGGCCGAGAACGCGGCCGGGTTCCCCGCGGCGCACGCAGGCATAGGCTTCCATCACGCCGGCTACGACCGCCATGCCGACGAGCAGGCCGATCGTGCCCGGCGGCGTGCCGAGCTGCAGGCCGGCGAGCGTCAGCGTGCCGTAGGCGACGAACTCGCCGGACGGAATCCAGATCACGCGCGTGACCGCGAAGACGAGCACCAGCGCGAGCGCGAGCAGCGCGTAGATGGCGCCGTTGGTGATGCCGTCCTGCGTCAGCAGCGCGAAGATCGTGAGGTCCATCGGATCGCGGAAGGTCGGCCCACAAAAAAGGCCGGCTGCGAGCGGCCCCGCAGCCGGCCCCGATTGAGCTACGCGGTTATTTCGCCAGCACCCACTTGCCGTCGTCGATCTTGATCATCGTTCGCGCGCGGTTGTCGAGACCGTTGTGGTCCTGGGGCGTCATCGTGAAGACACCGTGCGTCGCGACAACTTCCTTCTCCCCTTCGAGCGCGTCGCGCAACGCCGCGCGGAATTCCTTCGTGCCCGGCTTCGCCTTCTTCAGCGCTTCGGGAACCGCATGGGCGAGCAGCAGATACGCATCCCACGCGTGGCCGCCGAACGTCGAGCGCGATCCCTTGCCGTATTTGGCTTCGTATTTCGTGATGTATTCGGCCGCCGATTTCTTCAGCGGGTTGGAATCGGGCAGTTGCTCGAAGACGAGCATCGGCCCGATCGGCAGCAGCGTGCCGTTGCCATCCTTGCCGACCACGCGCAGGAAGTCGGGATTGGCGACCCCGTGCGTCTGGTAGATCTTGCCTTTGTAGCTGCGCGCGACGAGCTCCTTCTGCGGCGTCGCGCCCGGCGTGCCGGCCGCCGCGATCAGGATCGCATCGGGATTGGCGGCGACGAGCTTCAGCACCTGTCCGGTGACCGACGCGTCGGTCCGGTTGTACTTTTCCTCGGCGACGATCTTGATGCCGGCCGTCTTGGCCGAATTGCGCATCTCCGCAAGCCAGCCGTCGCCGTACCCGTCGGCGAAACCGATGAAGCCCATCGTCTTCACGCCGTTCGCCTTCATGTGGACGGCGATCGCATCGGCCATCAGCGCATCGCTCTGCGGCGTCTTGAACACCCAGTTCGTCTTCGGATTGGCCGGATCGACGATTCGCGCCGACGCCGCCATCGAGATCATCGGCGTCTCGCGCATCGGCGACGACGTCGACCATCGCGAGCGAATTCGGCGTGATCGTCGAGCCGACGACGACGTCGACCTTGTCCTCGGAGATCAGCTTGTGCGTGTTGGTGACGGCCTTCGTCGTGTCGGAGCCGTCGTCGAGGATGATCCAGTTGATCTTTTCGCCCGCGATCGCCGTGGGCAGCAGCTCGAACGTGTTCTTCTCCGGGATGCCGAGCGACGCCGCGGGGCCGGTCGCCGACAGCGTGACCCCGACGTTGATGTCGGCTTGCGCCGGCGCGGCGATGACGAGCGCGGCGGCGAGCGCCGGCAGCAGTTTGCGGACAGCCATGGAATCTCCTCCGTGCGTTTTGTGAATGGGCGGGTGCCCGCGGCCTTGCGGGAGTTCCGTGGCCGTCTCCAGCGTGCGCCGCAACCGCCGTTGCCGGCGCACGCCAACCGCCTTGGATTCTGGCAAACCACCTTTCGCGGGTCAACGCCGGGGCTTGATCTCCGACAAGGAATCAGCCCGGCGATCGCACGCCCCGACCCGCGGGCACGCTATTTCTTCAGCGCATCGCGGATCTCGCGCAGCAGGAGAACGTCCTCGGGCGGGGCCGGCGGCGCCTTCGGCGGCTCTTCGCGGCGCAGCCGGTTGAACTGCCCGCACCATCATGAAGATGATGAACGCGAGGATGATGAAGTTGATCGCGACGGTAATGAAATTGCCGTAGGCGAAGAGCGGCACGCCGGCCTTGGTCAGCGCTTCGTAGGTCATCGGACCCGCGTAGCCCGGCGGCGGGCCCCCCAGAGCGATGAACAAGTTGGAAAAGTCGAGCCCGCCCGAACAGCCGGCCGACGATCGGCATGATGAGGTCCTTGACCAGCGAATCGACGATCTTGCCGAACGCGCCGCCGATGATCACGCCGACCGCGAGGTCGACGACGTTGCCCTTGACCGCGAACTCGCGGAACTCGCTGCATGAACGACATCGAGTGCCTCCTCTCCGAGCAGCCGCCGGGGCCGGAGCCCAAGAGCGCGATGCCGTCAGACGGCCGCTTCGCCGGTCTCGCCGGTGCGGATGCGCACGACCTGCTCGACGGCGGTGACGAAGATCTTGCCGTCGCCGATCTTGCCGGTGCGCGCCGCCTTGACGATCGCTTCGATCGCCCGGTCGACGTGGCTGTCGGCGACGATCAGCTCGACCTTGACCTTCGGCAGGAAATCGACGACGTATTCGGCGCCGCGGTAGAGCTCGGTGTGGCCCTTCTGGCGGCCGAAGCCCTTGACTTCGGTCACGGTGAGGCCGGTGACGCCGATCTCCGACAGCGCCTCGCGCACTTCGTCGAGCTTGAACGGCTTGATGATGGCTTCGATTTTCTTCATGGCAGGCGTGTACCGAAAGGACGCGGCAGCCGAATAGCTTACACCACCTTGGCGGTCTCTGACCGTTCCGGTCGGTCCGGTTGGCGCCGATGTCGTTCCACTCCGACCACGCCGACGTGATCGGATAGCGCCAATCCTTGCCGAAGCCGCGCGGCGTGATGCGGATGCCGACGGCGCCTGGCGGCGCTTGTATTCGTTGATCTTGATGAGGCGCACGACGCGTTCGCACGTGCTCCGGCATCGTAGCCCATCGCGACGATCTCGGTCGGGCTCCGGTCCTGCTCGACGTAGGCTTCGAGGATGCCGTCGAGCACGTCGTACGGCGGCAGCGAGTCCTGGTCGGTCTGGTCGGCGCGCAGCTCCGCCGACGGCGGCCGCGTGATGATCGCGCTCGGGAATCACGCGGCCGAGGCTGTTGCGGTAGCGCGCAAAGCCGGTAGACCAGCGTCTTGCTGATGTCCTTCAGCACGGCGAAGCCGCCGGCCATGTCGCCGTAGAGCGTCGCGTAGCCGACGGCCATCTCGGACTTGTTGCCGGTCGTCAGCACGATCGAGCCGAACTTGTTCGACAGCGCCATCAGCAGCGTGCCGCGGATGCGCGCCTGGATGTTCTCCTCGGTGGCATCGGGACGGCGTCCGCGAAACTCGGCCGCAAGCGCATCGAGGAATGCGCCGAACATCGGCTCGATCGGCGATCTCGTCGTAGCGCACGCCGAGCGATCCCCGCCATCGCCCGCGCGTCCTCGAGGCTGATCGCCGCGTTGTAGCGGCGACGGCAGCATCACCGCGCGCACGCGGTCGCGCGCCGAGCGCGTCGACGGCGACCGCGAGCACCAGCGCCGAATCGACGCCGCCCGAAAGCCCGAGCAGCACGCCGGGAAAGCGGTTCTTGCCGACGTAGTCGCGCACGCCCATCACGAGCGCCTCGTAGACGTGCGCCTCGAGCCGCGCGTCGAGCGAGCCGCGCACCGGCTTTGGGCACGCCGCCGTCGAGCGTCACGAGCGCGAGCGTCTCGTGCCACGCCGGCAGCTGCTGCGACGACCTCGCCGCGCGCGTCGACGACGAACGACGCGCCGTCGAAGACCAGCTCGTCCTGCCCGCCGACGCGGTTCACGTAGACGATCGGCAGTCCCGTTTCCCGCGCGCGCGCGCCCGACGTGCTGACGGCGCAGCGCCTGCTGCTGCGTGTGATACGGCGAGCCGTTGGCGACGACGACGATCTCGGCGCCTGCCGCCTTCGCCTGCGCGGCGGGCGCGGGGAACCAGCACGTCCTCGCAGATGATGAGCCCGACGCGCACGCCGTCGACGTCGACGACGCAGGGCGCGCGCCCCGGCTCGAAATAGCGCTCCTCGTCGAACACCGTGTAGTTCGGCAGGCACTGCTTGCGATAGACTGCGGCGACGCGGCCCGTCGCGCAGCACCGCGAGCGCGTTGTAGCACCTGCCGTCCCCGCGTTCCGGAAAGCCGACGATCACCGGCGTGGCTCGCGACGCGTGCCGCCAGCGCCGCGAGCTCCGCGCGCGCAGGCATCGAGGAACGCCGGCCGCAGCAGCAGGTCTTCGGGCGGATAGCCGGCAAGCGAGAGCTCCGGCGTGACGACCAGACGTGCGCCGGCGCGCTCGGCTTCGGCGACCGCGGTCGAGGATCGCGCGCGCGTTGCCGGCAAGATCGCCGACGACCTGGTTCGAGCTGCGCGATCGCGATCTGCATGTACGTCATCTTAGCATGCGCCCGTCGTTCTTGCTTCGGCGCGGCGCAAACGCGAAAATCGACCTTCCGCCGATGAAAGAGCTTCCGATCCCGCGCTCGCCCGCGCTGCCTGAGACCGCGAGCGTCGTGCGCGACGACGTCCCGCTCGCCGCGGTCCCCATCGCGGCGTGGGACGCGCTGGGCGCGCAGCACCCGCTGCTCTCGCATGCGTTCCTGTCCGCGCTGCACGAGACCGGCTGCGCGTCCCCGGCGACCGGCTGGCGGCCGCGCTATCTGACCGCGTGGCGCGGGGCGAAGCTCGTCGGCGCGCTGCCGCTTTACGCGAAGGCGCATTCGTACGGCGAATACGTGTTCGACTGGGCGTGGGCCGACGCGTATCGCCGCTACGGTCGGCGCTACTACCCGAAGCTCGTCGCCGCGATTCCGTTCACCCCGACACCGGGTCCGCGCCTGCTCGCGGCGGACGAAACCGTCCGCCGCGCGTTGCTGCGCCATGCGCTGGGGCTCGCTCAAGGCGCCGCGCGAGGCCGGCGCGCCGGCCTACTCGTCGCTGCACGTGCTTTTCCCGAGCGCAGGCGAAGCCGCGACCTGCGTGCACGCCGGCATGATCGTCCGCCACGGCGTCCAGTTCCACTGGGAAAATCCCGGCTATCGCGACTTCGCCGACTTTCTCGCTGCGTTCAACCACGACAAGCGCAAGAAGGTGAAGCAGGAGCGGCGCAAGCTCGCCGATGCCGGCGTCACCTTCGTGCGCAAGGTCGGCCGCGACGATCACAGCGACGGACTGGGCCTTCTTCTACCGTTGCTACGAAAGCACGTATCGCGCAGCACCACTCGACGCCCTATCTGTCCGCTCGAGTTCTTCGAGCGCATCGGCGCGACGATGCCAGACAACCTGCTGCTGGTGCTCGGGCAACGCGACGGCCGGCGCCTGTGCGCCGCGCTCGACGTGTTCGACGGCACGACGCTGTGGGGCCGCTACTGGGGGACGACCGAGTACGTTCCGGGCCTGCATTTCGAGGCCTGCTACTACCAGGCGATCGAGTTCTGCATCGAGCGGCGGATCGCCCGCTTCGAAGGCGGCGCGCAGGGCGTGCACAAGCTCGCGCGCGGCCTCGCTGCCCGTGACGACATGGTCGGCGCACGCGATCGCCGATCCGGAATTCGCCCGGGCGATCGCCGAGTTCTGCGCGCGCGAGCGCATCGACGTCGCGCACGCGGTCGACGAGCTCGAGGAGGCAAGCCCGTTCCGGCGATCGGATCGTCAGATGACAGATGACGATGCAGAATGTCAGATGTCAGGACAGGAGAGACCCAATGCGAGCTCCGCACCGTAGATCAGCTTATACTGAACTCGGCATCCGTCCGTCGCGCACCTGTGTTTGCTGTCTTCCGACATCTGACATCTGACATCCGACATCTGACTTCTGCGATGAACGATCCGATCCTGCTCCTGCGCGATGGCGCCGTCGCGACGCTGACGCTGAACCGCCCGGAGGCGCTCAACACGCTCGACCTCGCGATGATGGACGCGCTGGTCACGCACTCGACAGCGGTTGCCGCGGACCGCACCTGCGCTTGCGTCGTGATGCGCGGCGCCGGGCAAGCACTTCATGGCGGGCGGCGACATCCGCACGTTCGCCGACGATGCTCGCCGTTGCCGCCCGCCGAACGGCAAGCCGCCTTCACGCGTCATCGATCGCGCGTCTGCACGCCGCGATCGAGAACCTCAGCGGATGCCGCAGCCGGTCGTCGCGCGCGTGCACGGCGCGGTCGCCGGCTTCGGGCTGTCGCTGCTGTACGCATGCGACCTGGCGATTGCCGCCGACGACGCGTATTTCGCGTCGGCGTACCGGCAACATCGGACTGACGCCCGACGGCGGCGGCACGTGGTGCGCTGCCGCGCCTCGTCGGCGTCCGCGCAAGGCAATGGAGATCCTGCTGCTCGGCGAGCGCTTCGACGCCGCACGAGGCGCTGCGCGCTCGGGATCGTCAATCGCGTCGTGCCGCGCGCCGACCTCGACGCGGCGACGCTCGCGGATCGTTCGGCGCCATCGCGGCGGGCCCCGCGCGAGCGCTCGCGCAACGGCAAGCGCCTCGTCCGCGAGTCGCTGCGGCGCACGCTGTCCGAGCAACTGCAGGCCGAGGCGCGTGAGCTTCGGCGAGTGCGCGGCGGACGCCGATTTCGTCGAAGGCATCACCGCGTTCCTCGCCAAGCGTCCGCCGCGAGTTCGGGCGTCACTGACCGCGGAACGCGACACTGCCGCGATCTCAAGGGCAAGACGCTGTTCATCACCGGCGGCTCGCGCGGCATCGGCCTCGCGATCGCGCTGCGCGCCGCGCGCGACGGCGCCAACGTCGCCATCGCCGCGAAGACCGTCGAGCCGCACCCGAAGCTTCCCGGCACGATCCACACCGCGGCCGCGGAGATCGAGCAGCGCCGGCGGCCATGCGCTCGCCGATCGCCTGCGACATCCGCGACGAGGCGCCGGTCGCACGCCGCGGTCGACGGCGACGGTCGAGCGCTTCGGCGGCATCGACATCCTCGTCAACAACGCCAGCGCGATCAGCCTGACCGGCACGCTCGCCACGCCGATGAAGCGCTTCGACCTGATGTTCGGCGTCAACGTGCGCGGCACGTTCCTGTGCTCGCAGGCGTGCCTGCCGCACCTGAAGGAGTCCGCCGCGCCGGGCGCAATCCGCACATCCTCACGCTGTCGCCGCCGCTCAACATGCGACGCCGAAGTGGTTCGCGCCGCACGTCGCCTACACGATGGCGAAGTACGGCATGAGCATGTGCGTGCTCGGGCATGGCCGAGGAGTTCCGCGCCGACGGCATCGCGCGTCAACGCGCTGTGGCCGCGCACCGTGATCGCCACCGCCGCGGTCGCGATGATCCCGGGCGCCGGCGCAGCGACGTCGACAGGATGCGCCGGCCGGAGATCATGGCCGACGCGGCGCACGCGATCCTCACCCGCGACGCGCGCGACGACCACCGGCAACTTCTTCATCGACGAGGACGTGCTGCGCCGAGGCCGGCGTCACCGACTTCGCTCGCTACGCGGTCAAGCCGGGCGCGCCGCTGCTGCCCGACTGTTCCTGTAGGGAAGGCTCACGCGCCGTTCAGCGATTGCCGATGTCGTCGTCGACGATGCGCCGACTCGACCGCGCGAGGCGCTTCGTTGCCGCGCGTCTCGTCGGCGGGCGAGCCCTGGGCGGGCATTCGCGCCGCGACGGTTCCGGTTGCGATTGCGCGTTACGGCCGCGCTGCTTGCCTTGGCCACCGCCGCGCGTTCGGCCCAGCGGGCCCCTTGTGGCGGTTCGGCCCATGCGGACGCGGCTGCCCCCTTGGGTCGCGGTCCGTTGGTCCCCGGAAGGCCCTCAGGCACTGCCCCGGGGATCGTCAGCGTCGTCGTCACGTAAGGCGACGCCGGCCGGTGATGCCCGCCCGGCACGTGGACGGGCTTGCCATGCGGCGGCCCATGGGGACCCTGCGCACGTCCACCCCCGAACGCGCGGCCGTGGCCTTGGCCAGCGCCGCGGTCCGCCCTTGCCATGGGGCCGACCATGGGGTCTGCCCTGGCCCTTGCCGAAAAAGCTTCCGACGGTTCTATTCCCGTGCGTCGGATCGCCAAACGCACTGTTGCCAGGTTCGATCGCGTCGGGGTCATGCGGCGCATTGTCATCGGGTTCGGCACCAACGCCGATGGGCGCTTGGCCTCGGGTGGGACCACGATCGCGTGGCCCCTGCCCTTGCGGACGCGGCCCCCTGCCTTGCGGCCGGCCGCCCTGTCCTTGGCGCTGCGGCCCGGGTCCGGCCGGGCGCATACCTGCCGCAGTCAGTACGGCGCCGACCTCTTCCGGCGAGAGCTCGAGCGTCTGCCCGCGCTTGACGCGAGAGGGCATGGCGACGGTCCCATATCGGGTGCGGATCAGGCGGCTCACCGTGAGCCCGAGTGCCTCGAACAGCCGGCGGACCTCGCGATTGCGCCCTTCCTTGATCACGATGTGGTACCAGTGGTTCGCGCCTTCGCCGCCGCCATCGTCGAGTTTCTCGATCTTCGCCGGTCCGTCCTCGAGCTCGATGCCCGTCGTGAGCGACTGCTGCTGCTCGGGCGTGAGCGTGCCCATGACGCGCACTGCATATTCGCGCTCGACCTCGTAGCGCGGGTGCATCATCTTGTTCGCGAGCTCGCCCGAGTTCGTGAACAGCAGCAGGCCTTCGGTGTTGAAGTCGAGGCGCCCGATCGCGATCCACTTGCCGTTGCCGATGTTGGGGAGCTTCTCGAACACCGTCGGGCGTCCTTCGGGGTCGTCGCGCGTGACGATCTCGCCGGCTGGCTTGTGATACATGAGAATCCGCGCGCGCGGCTCGGCGAAGCGCACCTTCACCAGCTCGCCGTTGATCCGCACTTCATCGCCCGGGCCCACCTTCTGGCCGACTTCCGCCGGCTCGCGGTTCACGGTGATGCGGCCGGCGAGGATCATCTCCTCCATCGCCCGGCGCGAGCCGAAACCGCATGACGCCAGCACCTTGTGCAGGCGCTGCGGCTCGGTGAAAACCTCGTCAGTGGAGGACTTGTGGCGCGGCGGCGAGAAGGCTCTCCGTGATGTGCTGCAGCGCCAGACTCGGCTGCTGCATCGGGCCCGTCGGCGGACGGTGCCAGGATCGGGCTCGCGAGCGCGAGTTCCGCTTCGGCGGCTTTTGTGGGTGCATCGGGGGTCTCCAGCAGGTGGGAAGCGTCGAGCTCGGCCAGCGGAGGCAGTTCGGACAACGAGCGCAGGCCGAGATCGTCGAGGAAGGTCTTGGTGGTCGCATAGAGCGCCGGGCGGCCCGGCGTCTCGCGATGGCCGACCACTTCGACCCATTGGCGGTCCGTCAGCGCTGTGATGACGTTGGTGGACACGGCGACGCCGCGGATGGCTTCGATGTCGCCGCGGGTCACGGGTTGCTGATAGGCGATGATCGCCAGTGTTTCCATCACCGCCCGCGAGTAGCGCGGCGGCTTTTCCGGCGACAGCCGGTCGAGATAGCTCTGGATCGCGGGTTTTCCCTGGAAGCGCCAGCCCGAAGCGACCTGGACGAGCTCGACGCTCTTGCCTGCCCAGTCTTCGCGCAATTCGTCCAGCAGCTTGCGCACCACGTCGGCCTCGAGCGGCGGCTCGAAAAGCCTCGCGAGCTGCGCCACGGCGACAGGCTCGCCGGCCGTCAGCAGCGCTGCCTCGAGAATACCCTTGATGTCTTTCAAATCGTCCATCGAACGAGCGACAGTCGGCCGGTCATGCCGTCGAGCACGAAGCCCGGGCCCGCCGTCAGTTGCACGTAAATCGGCGCGTAGGGCTCGGCCTGCGCGATAGCGACCAGCTGCTCGCGCGCGAGCTCGAGCAGCGCGAGGAACGTGACCACGAGATGCGGCACGTCGGCATGCGCCGCGAACAGCGTCGTGAACTCGGCATAGCGCGACGGTGCCAGGACCTTGAGCATGCGGCTCATCTCGGCGCGCACCGAAAGCTGCTCTCGTGTCACGAGATGATGCCGGTTGATGCGGGCGCGCGCAATCAGTCCGGCCCACGCCGTCCGCAGGTCCTCTGGCGCCACGTCCGGCAGCCGGGCCGTCGCCAGCCGGTCGAACCAGACACGCACCATCGCGAAATCGCGGCCGGCAAGCGGCAGAGCGTCGATCTCGCGCGCGGCCTGCTTCATCCGCTCGTACTCGAGGAGGCGCCGGACGAGCTCCGCCCGCGGATCTTCCGGCTCTGCGCCTGGCGGCGCCGGCGGCTTGGGCAGCAGCAGCCGCGACTTGATCTCGATTAATACCGCCGCCATTAGAAGGTACTCGGCGGCGAGCTCCAGCTGGGTCCGCCGCATCATCTCGACGTACCCCAGATACTGGCGCGTGAGTTCCGCCATCGGGATTTCGAGGACGTTGATGTTCTGCTTGCGAATGAGATAGAGCAGCAGGTCGAGCGGACCCTCGAATGCGTCGAGGAAGACCTCCAGCGCTTCCGGCGGGATGTAGAGATCCTGCGGCAGCTCGAGCAGCGGCTCGCCGTGGATGCGCGCCACCGCGGCACCACCCTGCCGCGCGAGGTCGACGACGTTATCGCGGACGATTTCGCCCATCGTCTCAGTGTGCCCCCACGCTTGCGGCCTCATTGACCAATTCGGCCGCCTCGCCGCCCCCCGATAGGCGCCCGTGCGAGCAGGGCGAAGCCAAGGCCCGAAGGGCGCGTCTGCGAGCGCGGGTGGCGGCCGACGCCCCAGCGCGACGCGCCACGACACCGTGGCGGAGGCCGCGGCAATTCGCGCCTTGGGACGGCCCGGCGGCGCTCATCTCAGGTGTAATCCAGTCCCATCGCCGCCCGCACGTCGCGCATGGTTTCCTCGGCCAGCTTGCGCGCGCGCTCGCAGCCGTCGGCGACGATGTTGCGCACGAGCTGTGGATCGTCGAGATAGCGCTGCGCGCGCTCGCGGATCGGCGCCTGCTCATTGATGATCGCGGCGATCACCGGCTGCTTGCAGTCGAGGCAGCCGATGCCGGCGGTCGTGCAGCCTTTCCACACCCAGTCGCGCGTCGCCTCATCCGAGTAGATCTGATGCAGCCCCCAGACCGGACACCGCTCCGGATTGCCCTTGTCGGAGCGACGCACGCGTGCCGGGTCTGTCTGCATCGTTCGAACCTTCTTCGTGACCTCGGCGGGCTCCTCGCGCATCAGGATCGTGTTGCCTAACGACTTCGACATCTTCTGGCCATCGAGACCCGGCACTTTCGGGGTCGCCGTCAGCAACGGCCCCGGCTCCGGCAGGATCACCCGGCGCGCGCCTTCGAGATAACCGAACAGCCGCTCGCGATCGCCGAGCGAGAGATTCTGCGTGTCGTTCAGCATCTCGCGCGCCGCCTCGAGCGCCTCGTCGTCGCCACGTCTCCTGGAAGGCCGTGCGTAGCTCGTCGTAGCGGCGGGCTTTCTTCGCGCCCAGCTTCTTCACCGCCGCCTTGGCCTTGTCCTCGAAGCCGGGCTCGCGACCGTAAATGTGGTTGAAGCGCCGCGCCATCTCGCGCACCAGCTCGATGTGCGAAACCTGGTCCTCGCCTACCGGCACCATGTTCGCACGGTAGATCAGGATGTCCGCGCCCTGCATCACGGGGTAACCGAGGAAGCCGTAGTTCGACAGATCGCGATCGGCGAGCTTCTGCTGCTGATCCTTGTACGTCGGAACGCGCTCGAGCCAACCGACCGGCGTGATCATGCCGAGCAATAGCGTGAGTTCCGCGTGCTCGGGCACGCGTGACTGGATAAAGATCGTGGTCCGGGACGGGTTGACGCCGGCCGCGAGCCAGTCGACGAACATCTCCCACACGGTCTCGGAGATCACCCCCGTCTCGTCGTAGTGGGTGGTCAGCACGTGCCAATCGGCGGCGAAATACAGGCACTCGTACTCCTCCTGCAGCCTCACCCAGTTCTTGAGCGCGCCGTGATAGTGGCCGATGTGCAAGCGGCCGGTGGGGCGCATCCCCGACAACACGCGGTCAGCGAACATTCGAACGGGCGCGATCGATGGCGGCAGCGGTCAGAGGCCGACGATTGCCGCGACCAGGCTCTCGGCGACGCGGTAAATCGGCCACATCAGCTGGGTCAGGATACCGGTCGCGAGGAGGATGATCACGATCATGAATCCGTACGGCTCCAAGCGCGCATAGCCCATCGCGAGATTTCGCGGCAGCAGGCTGACCGCGATGCGGCCGCCGTCGAGAGGCAAGATCGGAAGCAGATTCAAAGCCATCAGCATTAGATTGATCTGAACGCCGGCGCCGCCCATCTCGCGCAGTCCGTCGCTTGCAAAAACGGCACCGGGCGACGAATCCTTGAGCAGCAACGCCCAACCGATCGCCATGACGAAATTGGCGAGCGGACCCGCGCCGGCCACCCAGAACATGTCCCGTTTGGGATTGCGCAGGTTGCCGAAATTGACCGGCACCGGCTTGGCCCAGCCGAAGATGAAGGCGGGACCACCGAACAGCTTCGCGAGCAGCAGCAGCAGCCCCGGGACCAGAATCGTCCCCATGGGGTCGATATGCTTGATCGGGTTAAGCGTGACGCGGCCCAGCATCCACGCCGTCTGGTCGCCGAACATCCGGGCGACATAGCCGTGCGCGGCTTCGTGCAACGTGATCGCGAAGACCACCGGCACCGCCCAAAGCACGATGGTCGCAAGCGAAAAATCCATCAGCCTGCCATTTTACCCGACTCCGGCGCCCCGCGCCCGAGTCGGCGGTCATGCGGCTTCCGGGCGCTCGAGCCCCAGCCGCGTCGGATCCCCTCCGCCCAGCCGAACGATCACGGCCGGATCGGACGCGAGATCGACGACCGTCGTCGGCTGCGCCGCACATGGCCCGGCATCGATGACGAGGTCGACCTGCCGCTCGAGCGCCCCGCGAATTGCTTCGGCATCGTTGAGCGGGGCCGAGGCACCCGGCAGGATCAGCGTCGACGACAGAATCGGTTCGTCCAGCTCGGCGAGCAGCGCCTGGACGACGGGATGATCCGGCACGCGCACGCCGACGGTGCTGCGCTTCGGATGCTGCAGGCGCCGCGGCACCTCACGCGTGGCCGGCAAGAGAAACGTGTAACGCCCCGGCGTTCCCTGCCGGACGATCCGGAACTGCCAGTTGTCGAGGCGGGCGAAGTGGCCGATCTCGGACAGATCGCGCAGCACGAGTGTCAGGTGATGGGCATCGCCGACGCCGCGGATCTGGCGAATGCGCTTCGCCGCGGCCGCTTCGCCGATGCGACAGCCGAGCGCGTAGCTCGAGTCGGTCGGGTAGGCGATTACGCCGCCGTCGCGGAGGATCGCCGCGGCCTGCCGGATCAGCCGCGGCTGCGGATTGGCGGGATGGATTTGAAAAAGCTGCGCCATGGGGCTTTGCGCTAGCGCCGACCGAAGGCAGTTGCCTTACCTGACCGGAAGGCAGCCACTCCGGCGATATAATTACCTGCAATTCTAACCGACTGCCGTTTCGCGTCCTGTTTGCCACATGGGGCCAGGTTGAACCTGCAGCAACTGCGCTATCTCTGCGCGATCGTCGATCATGGCCTCAACGTTTCAGATGCGGCCGAGGCGCTGCACACCTCACAGCCCGGCATCAGCAAGCAGGTCCGGCAGCTCGAGGACGAGCTCGGTGTGCGAGTCTTCGTTCGGCAGGGGAAGCGGCTCGCCTCCCTGACACCCGCCGGAGAAGCGCTCGTCGCGACAGCCCGCCGAGCGCTGAACGAGGTCGGCAACCTGAAGCGTATCGGCGCCGAGTACAGGAGCGAAGACGAAGGCACGCTCGCGATTGCGACCACGCATACGCAGGCGCGCTACGTGCTCCGCCCGTGCTGCGCGACTTCCTCGCACGCTACCCGAAAGTCAAGCTGGAGCTGCATCAGGGCAACCCGGTCCAGGTGGCCGAGTCGACGGCGCGGGGCGATGCGGACGTCGGCATCGCCACCGAAGCACTTGCGAGCTTTTCCGAACTCGTCACGCTGCCCTGCTACCAATGGAACCGCTGCGTGCTGGTTCCGCGTGGGCATCCGTTAATCGACGTCCGTCCGCTCACCCTTGCTGCACTGGCGCGCTATCCGATCGTGACGTACGATTTCACGTTCACCGGCCGCTCGCAAATCAACGCGGCGTTCGACGCCGAGGGCCTCGCGCCCAACGTCGTCCTGACCGCCCTCGACTCGGACGTGATCAAGACCTACGTCGAGATGGGAATGGGTGTGGGCATCATCGCCCAGATGGCGTGGGATCCGGCTCGCGACACTCACCTCGAAAAGCTCGAAGCCGCGCATCTGTTCGCCCCGTCGATGACGCGGATAGCATTGCGCCGCGGCGTGCTCCTCCGCGGGTACGTCTACGATTTCATTTCACGCTTCGCCCCGGCATTGGATCGCGCGACAGTCGATGCCGCGCTCGCGGGGACGTCCGCTTCCGATCGTTCGTGACGCCGACCCGTCAGTGCCACGTCTGCCAACGATGATGGCAGCCGTGACCGCGCCGCGGAGGACCTGGTCGCTCGCGGCATTGCTCGCGGCGCTGTCGATGCTGGGGCCATTTTCCGTCGACACCTATCTGCCGGCGTTCCCTGCGATCGCCGGCGAGTTCGGTGCGTCGCCCATCGCGATGCAGCAGACGCTGTCCTCCTACCTCTTCGCGTTCGCTGCGATGATGCTCTGGCACGGTGCGCTGTCGGACGCGCTCGGGCGGCGGCCGGTCGTCCTCGCCGGACTCGCGATCTACGGCGTCGCAACGCTCGGCTGCGCGATTTCCGGAAACATTGCCTCGTTGTGGCTGTTCCGCGCGTTGCAGGGACTCTCCGCCGGTTCCGGACTCGTCATCGCCCGTGCCATCATCCGCGACCGCTTCCAGGGTGCCGAAGCGCAACGGCTGATGTCGCAGATGACGCTCGTGTTCGGCATCGCCCCGGCGGTGGCGCCGGTGCTCGGCGGCGTGCTTCTGAACCTGCTCGGATGGCGCTCGATCTTCTGGGTGCTCTTCGTGCTGGTCGCGGGTGTGCTCGCATGGGCAGCGATGAGTCTCCCCGAAACGCTGCCGCGAGAAGCGAGGCAACCGCTGCATCCGCGCGCCCTGTGGCATAGCTATCGGTCGGTGCTATGGCATTTCGATTTCCTTTTGCTCGCGCTCATCCCGGCGCTCAATTTTGCCGCGTTCTTTCTCTACATCGCGAGCGCTCCGGCATTCCTCATCAACCTGCTCGGCGTTACGACGCTGGGCTTTGCATGGCTTTTCATCCCGATGATCGGTGGCATCATGGCGGGCGCGCTGTTGTCGGGTCGCCTCGCGGGACGTCTTTCGCCGCAGCGCACGATCCGGCTGGGTTACGCGCTGATGTTCGCCGGTGTGGCGCTCAATCTCGCGATTTGCTGGTTCGTTCCCGCGGGCGTGCCTTGGAACGTGTTGCCGATCGCCGTCTATTGCGCGGGCGCGAGCGTCGTCATGCCGTCGGCGACGTTGATCCTCCTCGATCTCTTTCCGACGATGCGCGGCATGGCGTCATCGCTGCAGGGTTTCATCAATTTCGCGTTGTCCGCCGTCAATGCCGGCACCGTCTCTCCGTTACTCGCGCACTCGCTCCCGACGCTGGCCCTCGGCATGCTCGCGTTCACGGCCGCGAGCTTTGCGCTCTGGCTCGTCTATCAGCGGCGGGCGCATGCGCACCTCAAGGGCTGGCAACCATGATCCAATTCCTTCTCTGTTCCATCCTCGGCCTGACCATCCTGGCAGCGCCTCTGGCAGCGCAGACGGTGCACGAACTGCCGGCGGTCCCGCTCACGATCGGGAAGCACAGGCTGGTCGCCGAAGTCGCCGCGACGCCCGCAGAGCGCTCGACAGGACTGATGTACCGCTTCAGCCTCAAACCGGACCACGGAATGATCTTCGTGTTCGAGCGCGCGGAACCGCAGGGCTTCTGGATGAAGAACACGTTCATCCCACTGTCGATCGCCTTCATTGGCAGCGACGGTCGCATCGTCAATATAGACGACATGGCGCCGCAGGACGAGCGCACGCATTGGTCGGCCGGACCGGCACAGTACGCGCTCGAAATGCGCAAAGGCTGGTTCGCGGAGCGCGGCATCGCCGCTGGCGACCGGGTGGAGGGTCTGCCGAAGGCAAAGCCGTGAACCGGCATATCAGGCCAGACCGCCCGGGCGAAACCGAGCAACGCTTGGTCCGCCCTGTATTGAGCACCAAGCGCTTGCGCGCTCGCCGCGTTGGGGATTAAATGCGGTTTCGGATTGCTTCCTGCGCAAGCTTTCACCAATAGGCGCTGCCGTAGCAATCTTATGATTCGTATCTCTTGGCCTGCGGTATCAACGGCGGAAGTGCACATCCGCCATTGACGTCACGCGAGATGGCGCTTTTCTGGGGAGGAAAAGATGCTTTCGCACCTACAGCCGGGTCGTCCCAAGCCTGGAGCGATCCTGCCCGATCCCTCGCTGCAATCGCTTGTCGATGCCGCCATGGCGGGGGCGCCGCTGGAGCCGGTGATTCTGTCGATGGTCCGGAATCTGGGATTCGACAGCTTCATGTATGGGATGTGCACCAACGAGACACGGCCACATCACGAAAGCAGAGGCTACGTGTGGACCACGCTGCCGCGCGAATGGGTCGCTCAATACGATCGCAACGCCTACGTCGAGATTGATCCCCGGCTCGCTGAAACATGGAACCGAACTGCGCCGCTGATCTGGGATGCGGCAACGATGGGGGGTGATAGGCGCGTTCGAGAGTTCCTGAGTCACGCCGCACAATACGGAGTTCGCAGTGGCGTCGTGGTTTCGTTCCAGGACCCCGACCACGCGAGAATCATCGTTGCGCTGAACTCGAACCTGAGTCCCGTCGACTCACTTCGACAGTCACTGATTCGGCGAAACCTTGGGGAGATCATGCTTCTCGCAACGGGATTCCACGACATCTTCATGGCGCATTTCGTCGATCGCGGCGTGCCGCCGGGGCAACAGGGCGCTCCGCTGTCACCACGTGAAATTCAATGTCTCGAGTTGGCCGCTCGTGGCCGCACGAGCGTTGAAATCGGCCGCCAGCTCGGCGTCGCCCCGCGAACGGTCGATTTCCACTTCAGTAACATGATCAGCAAGCTCGGTGTCCACAACCGCCACGAGGCGATCGCGAAAGGGGCGCGGCTCGGCTTGATTCCCCCTTAGGATCGACAAGTCATTGCTTGACGCCACCACGCTCCACCCCGTTCGGCGGCGCATCCCCCGATCGTTACTCGCCGGATTCAGTGATTACGACCCTGCCATCGACGCATTCCCGGATCGGGACCGCGACGAGCGACGCCCCCTTGCACGGCCCGCCAACGCAACGTCCTGTTTCGGGCGCATAGAGCGCGCCGTGGGCGGAGCAGACAAGTTGCGCGCCCTCGGCATCGAAGAAAACGCCAGGCAACCAATCGAGCTCGAGCTCTTGATGCGCGCAAACATTGAGATATGCGCGGATCCGGCCTCGAAACCTGATGGCGAACGCCGGCAGCGCCCGTCCGTCCGGCTCGATGGTGAAGCGAACGCCCTTGCCGCCATCGACCAGCTCGCCCGCCGCAGCAATCACGCGTTCGCGCGCAGCCAAGCCCGAAGCTCCCCGATCGAATGTACCGTTGCGAGCGACACTTCACGCGCGAGCTCGCTCGCCGGATGCGCGCCGTAGGTCACCGCGACTGCCGACGCGCCAGCCTCTCGCGCGAGAACCAGGTCATGCGTCGTGTCGCCGATCATCAGCGTTTCCGCCGGGTCCGCTTCGAGCAGTTCCATCAGGTCCAGCAACATGTCGGGGCTGGGCTTTGGCGCGCTCTCGTCGGCGCAGCGCGTGGCGGCGAACATGTGCGCGATTTCCTGCCGAGCCATCGCATGCGCTAGCCCTGCGCGGGTCTTGCCGGTCGCCACGGCCAGCAGGAATCCGGCGGCATCGAGCTCGTTCAGCATCTCGCGGACGCCTTCGAACAGCGGGATCTCCGGATCGCGCGCGAAGTAGTGATCGCGGTAGCGCGCGGCGAGATCGCCGTAGCGCTCGCGCGGCAGCGACGGCGCAACCAGGCGCATCGCATCGGCGAGCCCGAGGCCGATCACGTGCCGGGCGGATTGCTCGTCAGGCACTGGTTCGCCAAGGTCGCGACAGGCCCGCTGCAGCGCGCCCGCGATGATCGCCGTCGAATCGGCCAGCGTGCCGTCCCAATCGAAGACGAGCAGCCGGAAGCGGCGGGCGACGTTTCTGCCGGTGCCCTCAGCCATCGGCTTGGCCTCCGCCCGCGCCATCCAGACGCGCGATGAAGCGCACGAGATCCGGCGCCAGCGGCGATTCGACGACGATCGAATCACCCCCGATCGGATGCGCGAACGCGATCTTGTGGGCGTGCAAGAACATCCGCTTCAATCCTTCCTTCGCCAGCTTCTTGTTCCAGACGAAATCGCCGTACTTGTCGTCGCCGGCGAGCGGGTAGCCCAGATGGGTGAGATGCGCGCGAATCTGGTGGGTGCGCCCCGTTTCGAGCTCGGCTTCGAGCAACGCGACCGGTGGCTCGGCATTCGCCCACAGCTTGACACGGCGAAAGATCGTGCGCGCGGCGCGGCCGTCGCGATCGACGCGTGTGCGCCGCTCGCCTTCGCGCGTGACGTAGGTTTCGAGCGCGAGTTCGACCTTGCGCACCGCGTCGCGCCACTGGCCACGAACCAGGACGAAATAACGCTTGTCGACCCGCCCCTCGCGCAGCTGCGCGTGCAGTCCGATGAGTGCGGCGCGCTTTTTCGCGACCAGCAGCACGCCCGACGTATCGCGATCGAGCCGATGGACGAGCTCCAGGAATTTCGCCTCCGGCCTGGCGAGGCGCAGCCGCTCGATCACGCCGAAGCTCACTCCGCTGCCGCCGTGAACCGCGAGTCCCGCCGGCTTGTCGAGCGCGATCAGTGCATCATCCTCGAACAGGATTGGCGGAATCGCCACGCGACCGACGGGCGCCGTACGCGCCGCCCGCGTGGGACCCGCTGCGCGGATCGGGGGTATCCGCAGCAAGTCCCCAGCCGAAAGACGCGTGTCAGGACCGACGCGGCGCCGGTTGACCCGGACCTCGCCGCTGCGCAGGATCCGGTAGATGTGGCTCTTGGGCACGCCTTTGAGGATCTTCTGCAGGAAGTTGTCGATGCGCTGCCCGTCGCCATCCTCCCCCACCGCGAGCCGGTTGACAGCATCCTTGCTTAAATCATTCATTCGATTATAATTATGGCCTGCAACACGCTTTGACCCCGGCGCGATCCAACCCGTAGCAAACGATTGTCGCCATCAAGCGGGCGGTCCCGTCATCCTGTGATGGCCCGGCTGCTCCGGTCCTTGCGAGAGGCCCCGCGGCGCGGGGCGGTTTCGGCGGCGCCAGTAAGATGAGGTGGCGCGGCCGCCGGTTAAATCCCTTCACCGTCCGGGCGTTGCGCCCCGGAAAAGTAGGGATGTTAAAGGAAGAGCGCAGTCTCCGCACCCGGCTTGTGGTCGGTTCGAAGCGGCGCATTGCGCGGCGCATATAGCGACGAATTCTGCTGCTGGCTTTCCACGTGTCCGCGATAGGGTCGCGGCGACAGCCACCGGCACCGACCGCCTGAACGCGACAAGAAAGACAACCGCGAAAACGAGACTGCCAGCCTCGAGTGCTTCGAGGCCGACGCCATGATCCGCTCACCCGCGTCCATCTTGTTTCCGTTCTCGTCCGCCCGCAGCCACCGCTGCTCGCACGGTTGTCCTCGCGCGCGTCCGCCGCCCGATAGCGTCACCCCGCGCACCTCGCGCGGCGTCGCTCGAACGCCGCCAGCCTGGCTCGGATCCGCGCCGGGAAGAATCCATGAAGCGCATGCTGTTCAACGCCACCCAGGCCGAGGAGCTCCGGGTGGCAATCGTCGACGGCCAGAAGCTGATCGACCTCGACATCGAGTCCGCGAGCAAGGAGCAACGCAAGAGCAACATCTACAAGGCGGTCATCACCCGCGTCGAGCCCAGCCTCGAAGCGTGCTTCGTCGACTACGGCACCGACCGCCACGGCTTCCTGCCCTTCAAGGAGATCGCGCGCCAGTACCTGAAAGGCGGACGCGGCGGCAACGCCGCCGACAACGGCGAAGGGGAAGGCGGCGGTCGCGGCCGCATCCAGGACCAGCTCCGTGAAGGCAATGGAGCTGATCGTCCAGGTCGACAAGGACGAGCGCGGCAACAAGGGCGCCGCGCTGACCACGTACATCTCGCTCGCCGGCCGCTACCTCGTGCTGATGCCGAACAATCCGCGCGGCGGCGGCGTCTCGCGCCGCATCGAGGGCGAGGAGCGCAACGAGCTGCGCGACGCGATCGCCGGTCTCGACGTTCCGAGCGGGATGAGCGTCATCGCGCGCACCGCCGGGCATCGGCCGCACCGCCGAAGAGCTGCAATGGGACCTGAACTACCTGATGCAGCTGTGGCGCGCGGTCGAGGACGCCGCGAAGATGCAGTCGGGCGCCTACCTGATCTACCAGGAATCGAGCCTCGTCATCCGCGCGATCCGCGACTACTTCCATCCCGGACATCGGCGAGCTCCTGATCGACACCGAGGCGATCTACGAGCAGGCGCAGCAGTTCATGAGCCACGTGATGCCGGGCAACGTGAACCGCGTCAAGCTCTACAAGGACGACGTGCCGCTGTTCTCGCGCTTCCAGATCGAGCACCAGATCGAGACCGCGTATGCGCGGCAGGTGCCGCTGCCTTCCGGCGGCGCGATCGTGATCGACCACACCGAGGCGCTGGTCTCGGTCGACGTCAACTCGGCGCGCGCCACCAAGGCCGGCGACATCGAGACGACGGCGTTCAACACCAACCTCGAGGCCGCCGACGAGATCGCGCGCCAGCTGCGGCTGCGCGACCTGGGCGGCCTCATCGTCATCGACTTCATCGACATGGAAAGCGCGAAGAACCAGCGCGAAGTCGAGGATCCGACTGAAGGACGCGCTGCGCTACGACCGCGCCCGGGTGCAGCTCGGCAAGATCTCGCGCTTCGGCCTGATGGAGCTGTCGCGCCAGCGGCTGCGCCCTGCGCTCGCCGAATCGGCATACATCCCCTGCCCGCGCTGCCACGGCATCGGCCACATCCGCGGCACCGAATCCACCGCGCTGCACATCCTGCGCATCCTGCAGGAAGAGGCGATGAAGGAGAACACCGCGCAGGTCGTCGCCCAGGTGCCGGTCGACGTCGCCACGTTCCTGCTGAACGAAAAGCGCACCGAAGTGCTGTCGATCGAGACGCGCTTCAAGGTCAACGTGCTGCTGGTGCCGAACCGGCATCTCGAAACGCCGAATTACACGATCAGCGTCTGCGCCACGACGATCTCAACCAGGGCGAGCCGTTGCCGGCGTCGTTCGAGCTGGTCGCGCAGCCCGAGGAGCCCGATCTCGCCAAGCAGATGAAGGAAGAGGCGAAGGAACCGCGGCAGGAGGCCGTCGTCAAGGGCATCACGCCGGCGCAGCCCGCGCCGATCCCTGTCGCGGCGCCGCGCCCCGGTCCTGCCCCCGGCTCCTGCCGGCCGCGTCGGCGCGGTGGTTGGTTCGCGCGCGTGCTCGGCGTGGTTCCGTTCGGAGCCTGCGATCCCCGCGCCCGCCGTCCGCGCTGAAGGACCCCGCGAAGCCGCGCGGCGGAACGCCGCGAAGGACGCGGAAGCGCCGCGAGCACCGTGGCGGCGACCGGGATCGCCAGCGCGGTCAGGATCGGCGCGAGAGCCGCGACGCGCGGCGCGGCGAAGCCCGCGACCGTGGCGGCCGCGGCGAACAGCGTCCACGCCGGCGCCGCCGCGCGAGGCACAGCAACCGCGCGGCGGCGCGCAGCAGTCGCGGCGCGCAACGCGCGTGACGGCCAACGCGCGAAGGGCAGCCGCAGCGCGAGCCGCGCGACCGCCGCGCGAGCCGGAGCGCGAGCAGCAGCGCGCGCGCCACGCCAGGCACGCGAGCCGCGCGAGGGGCAACCGCAACGCGAGCCACGTCCGCCGCGTGAGCCGCGTGAGCCGCGCGTGAGGCGCGCCCACACGCGCCCGACGACGCAATCCTGCCGGCGATCGAAGCCGCCGAACCGGGCATGGCGCGTGCAGCCGAGACCGGTGCGCCGCAAGGCGAGGCGCGTGAGGGCCGCGCGGTCGGCGCGACCGTCGTCGCCGCGGCAATCGGGGCGAGCCGCGTCCCGAGCGCACCGATCGACCCGGAGGCACGCGCCCCGGGGCGGCGAACGCGCCGTCCGCGGCAGGAGCCCATCGCGGACGACCAGGCACCTGCCGCAAAAGTTTCGCATTCCATCGCCGACGAAGTTCCGCGCAGCGTGGAGCCGACGCCTGCGCCGCCGCCTGCATTTGAGCAGGCTTCGCCGGCGCCGACTGCGACGAGTGCGCATGCGACGGTCGAGACAGAGCGGAATCCTGGCTGCGCCGATCGACGCGCCACCCGAAATCGCCGGCGCCACCGCCACGGCCCGTTGTCACGCCACGGCCGATTCCCGAGTTGCCGCCGGTATCGTTGACCCTGCCACCGGAATCAGGGCTCGAGCTCGTCGAGACCCGTTTCAAGCCAGCGCCGATGCCCGAAGAGGAATCGCCGCGCCCGGCCGGCCCGCGTCGCGTGCGTCCGCCGAAGTTGGAGATCGCCGAGGAGCCGCTGCAAATGGTCGAGACGCACAAGGATCAGCAACCGCCCGCAGGCTGACGTTCCGCGAACCGTGCTTTCGCGAAGGCGGGCCGCGTGCCCGCCTTCTTCCTGTTGCGATGACTGCGCATGAAGCGCATGCGCCATTGGCGCCGCAGCGCACGGTGCGCACCGTTATCGCTGTCGGAGCCGCTCGACCAGTTTGGCGCTCGCCGTCTCGACGAGATCGAGCACGCGTTCGAACCCTTCGGCTCCACCGTAGTAGGGGTCGGGAACCTCGCGCACCCCGAGTTCCGGCAGCCGACATCGAGGAAGAGTCCGAGGTGGCCCGCGTAATTCGCCCGGCCGCAACGCTTCGAGCTCGCGCAGTATGGCGCGGTCCATTGCGAGGATCCAGCCGAATCGCGCGAAGTCGCGCCGCGTCGACCTGCCGCGCGCGCAATTTCGTGAGATCGTAGCCGCGACGCTGCGCGGCTCGCGATCGCGCGCCGGTCGGGCGGCGACCCGACGTGCCAATTGCCAACGCCCGCGGATGATCCGCGAGGCTGCGATCAGCCATTCCGACCTGCTCCAATGCAGCGCGGAAAACGCCCTCCGCCGTCGGCGAACGGCAGATGTTGCCCAGGCACACGAACAGGACGGCCCCGGCGCGGGTCGAAATCGCGATCGGCAGCAGCCATTGCTCCGACGAGTATCGTGGCTTCGCCGAGCGCAGTGCAAACGCGGCGCTCGCCTGCCTGCGCGTCGAGGAACCTGATGACATCGAATTCATTCCGCCTGTTCGCCACCCTGGCGCTCGTCGCCGCCACCACGCTGGCGCCGATCGCCGCGCGCGCGCGCCGATGCGAGCAAGGTGCTGCGCATCGCGTCCGAACGACATCACGAGCCTCGATCCGCAGCAGGGCACGGATCTGCTCTCCACGCGCGTTGCGACACAACTCTTCGAGGCGCTCTACGAGTTCGATTATTTCGCCGAGCCGGCCAAGGTGATCCCGTGCACCGCCGAGGCGATGCCGGTGATCACCGACGGCGGCAAGACGTGGACGATCAAGATGCAGAAGGGGATCTATTTCGCCGACGATCCGGCATTCAAAGGGCAAAGCGCGAGCTCACGGCGCAGGATTACGTCTACTCGTTCAGGCGGATCGATCGATCCCAATCTGCGCAGCGGGGGCGACGCGGCGCTGACCGACCTGATCGTCGGCGCGCGCCCCGTGGTCGATGCGGCGCGCAAGGCCTGGGGCGAAGCTCGACTACGACGCTCCCATCGAGGGATTGCGCGCGCTCGACCGTTACACGCTGCAGATCAGGCTCCGTAAGTCCCGACTACACGCTGCTCGAGCGGCTCGCCGGCTTGACGATGATGGCGGTTGCGCGCGAGGCAGTCGAAGCCGCAGGCCCCGACGTCATGAGTCGGCCGGTGGGAACCGGGCCGTACCGGCTCAAGGAATGGCGCAAGCGCATCGCGCGTCGTGCTCGAGGCGAACCCGAACTATCGCGGCGCTCCGCTATCCCGAGAGTGGCGACCCGCGGCACCGCGCGCTGATCGCGAGCATGAGAGGAAAGACGCTGCCGCAGATCGGTCGCATCGAGATCAGCATCATCGAAGAGCCACAGCCGCAGCTGCTCGCGTTCCTCCAGGGGGATCTCGACTGGATCGCGCTCGGCGGGGACAGCGCGGCGCGCGTGCTCGACCGATGGCAAGCTCAAGCCGGAGCTCGCCGCCAAGGGCATCGAGCATCTGCGCTTCGGCGCGCCCTCGCTGACGTTCACGTATTTCAACATCGACGACCCGATCGTCGGCGGCTACTCCAATGCCCAAGTCGCGCTGCGGCGCGCGATCGCGATGGGCTTCAACGTCGACGAGATGATCCGCGTGCTGTTCGCCGGCAACGCGCTGCCGGCCAACCAGCTGCTGCCGCCCGGCGTCAACGGTCACGACCCGAGTCTGCCGCCAAAGTCGCTCTACGATCCGGCGGCGGCGCGCGCGATCCTCGACCGCTTCGGCTTCAGGGACGTCGACGGCGACGGTTATCGCGAAACGCCGGACGGCAAGCCGCTGACCGTCGTCCGCGGCACGCTGCCCGAATCGTGGTACCGCGAGGCCGACACGCTGTGGCAGCAAGAACATGGACGCCATCGGCATCAGGATGCAGGTCAACCAGCAGACGTTCGCGGAGCTCCTCAACTTGAGCCGCGCGGGCAAGCTGCCGATGTTCAATCTCGGTTACCGCTCGCTCGAGCCGTCCGGCTACCAGATCCTGCAGACGCTGTGGGGCAAGGAAACGCGCGACACCAACCCGTCCGGATTCAGGCGCCCGGAATACGACGCCGCCTACGAGCAATTCCTGCGCACGCCGGCGGGCCCGGAGCGCATCGCGCTCGCACGCAAGATGTCCGACATCTCGCAGGCGTACATGCCGATGATCCTGCACACCTTCGGCGTCGGCAACGTGCTCTACTACCCGTGGCTCAAGGGCTACTGGCCGTCGCAGTTCGGCTTTTCGTGGAAATACGTGGACATCGACCTCGGCGAAGCGCGCAGCTGCTGTGAAATGAGGCAATTCCACGCGATACTTGCTTCTTTCAGTAGTTGCCGTTCCGTTTCCGGCATGACGACCTGGTGGTTTCCTTGGTGGAAGATGTGAGCCGTGTCTGCGTTGTTCGGGCGTCGATGGCGTGGGTGGCGGCCGCGCTGATGGCTGGCAACGCTGCCGCGCAAGCGATTCAGCTCGTTCCGGGCGAGCCGATACCGATCGGCAGCGCGCAGTCGCAAATCGCCATCGTCGATCTCAATCGCGACGGCATTCTCGATCTCGTCGTAGGATCCTCGTCGATCGTCACGCGGATCGGCCTTGGTAACGGCCGATTCACCGCAGGCACGACCATCCCCTCGAACGGGCATTTCTTCCTCGCCGACTTCAATCGCGATGGCAATCCGGACCTGGTGGCCGGTGGGCGCCTTTATCTCGGGAATGGCGACGGCACGTTCCGCACCGGGCCGGCGCTTTCGGCCGACGTCGCAGCGGACATTGACGGTGACGGTTGCACCGATGGAATCGGGATCGCCAATGGCGATTTGTTCACGCGTCCCCCAAGCATCTCCGTTTACCGCGGCAACTGCGACAGCGCGTTCCGCCCGTATATCGTCACCGATGTGGGAGTAGACGGAGAGAACTTCGTCACCGGTGTCGCGGCTGGAGATTTCGATCGCGATGGCCGGGACGATCTTGCGATCGCGTTCACGCACGCGGTCGTCGTCTACCCTGGTCAAGCGGACGGACATGTCGGCGCGGCCCGCGCGACCGGGATTATCCTTATCGGTATCGCCGATGTCGGACTGGGTGGGGGCAAGTTGCTCGTCACCGATGTCGATCACGACGGGAAGATCGACCTTGTCGCCGCGGAGTCGGAATTCTTCCCCGCGGGATTCATGCGCATTGCGCTGGGGAACGGCGATGGGACCTTCCGAGCAGCGTCAGTCCCCACTTGGACGGGATGGGGCGCACGGGGGTTCGCGGCGGCCGACCTCGACGGCAACGGCTTCACTGATTTCGCACTCGTCGGCTGCCTCGCTTCCCCCGGTTGCGAGCCCAACAACGATCGGTTCTACGTGTTTCCGGGAGAAGGCGGCGGATATGGTGCGCCATCTACTTTCGCGACCGGAAGCAAGCCGACCGACGTCGCGATCGGCGATCTCGACGGCGACGGCCGTCCTGACGTCGTCGTGACGACCAACGGCACCGACGTGCTGGTGTTCTTGAATGCTTCCATTGCGGTGAGCCCTGCCGGAGTGCCTGCGCTCGGACCTACCGCGCTTGCGCTTCTCCTCCTTGCACTGCTCACCGCCGGCGCCTTCGTGCTGCGCCAGTACCCGCGCCCTCGTTAACGCACCGCTCCGATGGCCGGAGGCGTCAAGTCTCCACCGGCAGCGCGACGCCGAACATCGCCTCCTTGATCTGATAAAGCCGGTCGCGAAGCTCCGCGGCCTTCTCGAACTCGAGATTCTTCGCTGCGTCGAGCATTTCCTTCTCGAGGCGCTTCAACTCGCGCTCCATGTCCTTCTCGGCCATGGATTCATACTTCGCCTTCGTCTGCGCGGCACTGAGCTGCTTCTTGCCCTCGTCGGCGTCGTACATGCCGTCGATCAGGTCCTTGATCCGCTTCTGCACGCCGATCGGCGTGATCCCCATCTTCTCGTTCCACGCGATCTGCTTCGCGCGCCGGCGGGTCGGTCTCGCCGATCGCCTTCTTCATCGAGTCGGTCATCACGTCGGCGTAGAGGATCGCCATGCCGTTGATGTGGCGCGCGGCGCGGCCGATCGTCTGGATCAGCGAACGCTCGGCGCGCAGGAAGCCTTCCTTGTCGGCGTCGAGGATCGCGACCAGCGACACTTCCGGAATGTCGAGCCCTTCGCGCAGCAGGTTGATGCCGACCAGCACGTCGAACTCGCCCAGCCGCAGGTCGCGGATGATCTCGACGCGCTCGACGGTATCGATGTCCGAGTGCAGATAGCGGACCCTGACGCCGTGCTCGTTCAGATAGTCGGTGAGGTCCTCCGCCATGCGCTTGGTCAGCGTCGTGACCAGCACGCGCTCGTGCCGCTCCACGCGCAGCCTGATCTCGGAGAGCAGGTCGTCGACCTGCGTCTGCGCCGGCCGCACTTCGAGCGCCGGGTCGACGAGCCCCGTCGGCCGCACGACCTGCTCGACGACCTGCCCCGCGTGCGTGCTGCTCGTAGTCGGCGGGGGTCGCCGACACGAAGATCGTCTGCGGCAGCAGCCGCTCGAACTCGTCGAAGCGCAGCGGCCGGTTGTCGAGCGCCGACGGCAGCCGGAAGCCGTAGTTGACGAGATTCTCCTTGCGCGCGCGGTCGCCGCTGGTACATTCCGCCGACCTGCGGAATCGTCACGTGCGACTCGTCGATGAACATCAGCGATTTCGGCGGCAGGTAATCGATCAGCGTCGGCGGCGGCTCGCCGGCCTTGCGTCCCGACAAATGGCGCGAGTAGTTCTCGATGCCCTTGCAGAAGCCGATCTCGGTCATCATCTCGAGGTCGAAGCGCGTGCGCTGCTCGATGCGCTGCGCCTCGACCAGCTTCATCTGTCCGACGAAGAACTCCTTCTGCTGCGCCAGCTCGACCTTGATCGCCTCGATCGCGTCGAGCACCTTCTGGCGCCCCGTCACGTAGTGGCTCGACGGAAACACGGTGAAGCGCCCGATCCGCTGCTTGATATGCCCGGTCAGCGGGTCGAAGAGCTGCAGCATCTCGACCTCGTCGTCGAACAGCGAGATGCGCACCGCGTTCTCCGCGTGCTCGGCCGGGAAGATGTCGAGCACGTCGCCGCGAACGCGGAACGTGCCGCGCCGGAAGTCCGCCTCGTTGCGCGTGTACTGCATCTCGGTCAGCCGCTTGATCGCGTCGCGCTGCGTGAGCCTGTCGCCCTCCTTCACGTGCAGGATCATGCTGTGGTACTCGGACGGGTCGCCGATGCCGTAGATCGCCGACACCGTCGCGACGATCACGCAGTCCGGGCCGCTCGAGGATCGCCTTGGTCGCCGACAGCCGCATCTGCTCGATGTGCTCGTTGATCGAGCTGTCCTTCTCGATGTAGAGGTCGCGCGACGGAACGTACGCCTCGGGCTGGTAGTAGTCGTAGTAGCGAGACGAAGTACTCGACCGCGTTGTTCGGGAAGAACTCGCGGAACTCCGAGTAGAGCTGCGCGGCGAGCGTCTTGTTCGGCGCGAGCACCAGCGCCGGCCGGCCGGTGCGCGCGATGACGTTCGCCATCGTGAACGTCTTGCCGGACCCGGTGACGCCGAGCAGCGTCTGGAACGCGAGGCCGTCGCCAGGCCCTCGACGAGCTTGTCGATCGCCTCCGGCTGGTCGCCCGACGGGCTCGAACGGCTGAAGAGCTCGTAGGGGCTGTCGGGAAACGTGACGAGCATGGGTGTCGGATCGATCGGGCGACGGGCGAACCGGTCATTGTAACGCCGCGACGCGTTTGCGGCGCGACGCGCCGTTCCGCCGAGCGAGCGGCGCACCTGGCCGCGGCGAACTGCAGCGCCGCGAGCCGCGCGTAGAGGGGGTTGCCGAGCGCGCAGCTCGTCGTGCGTGCCCGACGCGACGATCCGCCCGCGCTCCATCACCGCGATCCGGTCGGCGTGGCGCACCGTCGCCAGCCGATGCGCGATGATCAGCACGGTGCGCCCGCGCCATCAGCCGCTCGAGCGCGAGCTGCACCACGCGCTCGCTCTCGGCGTCGAGCGCGCTCGTCGCCTCGTCGAGCAGCAGGATCGGCCGGTCGGCGAGGATCGCGCGCGCGATCGCGAGGCGCTGGCGCTGCCCGCCGGAAAGGCGCACGCCGCGCTCGCCGAGGATGCTCGCGTAGCCTTGCGGCAGCTGCGCGATGAACTCCGCCGCGTACGCCGCCTCGCACGCCGCGCGCACCTCCTCTTCGGTCGCGTCCGGGCGGCCGTAGCGGACGTTGTCCAGCACGCTCGCGGCGAAGATCACCGGCTCCTGCGGCACGAGGGCGAGCCGCCGCGCGCAACGCGCGCGGATCGGCCGTGCGCACATCGACGCCGTCGACGCGCACGGCACCCGCTTGCGGATCGTAGAAGCGCAGCAGCAGCTGGAACACCGTCGTCTTGCCGGCGCCCGACGGCCCGACCAGCGCCACCTTCTCGCCCGCGACAACGTCGAGCGTGAATCCGTCGAGCGCCGGCGTATCGGGCCGCGACGGATAGCGGAAGGTGACGTCGTCGAACGTCACCGTGCCGCGCGCGGGCGCCGGGAGCGCGACGGGACGCGCCGGCGCCCGAATCTCCGGGCTCGACGGCGAGCAGCTCGAACAGGCGCTCGGTCGCGCCGGCCGCGCGCTGCAGGTCGCCGATGACTTCGCTGATCGTGCCGACGGCGGCTGGCGACGATGACCGCATAGAACACGAACGCCGACAGCTGGCCCGCGCTGATGCGGCCGGCGACGACGTCGTGGCCGCCGATCCACAGGATGACGCCGACCGCGCCGAACACCAGCACGATCACCGTCGCGACCAGCAACGCGCGCTGGCGAATGCGCTCGAGCGCCGTCGCGAACGCCTCCTCGACGCGCTCGCCGAAGCGCCGCGGTCCTCGGCCTCGTGGCCGTACGCCTGCACCGTGCGGATCTCGTGCAGCGCCTCGTCGACGTAGGCGCCGACGTCGCCGACGCGATCCTGGCTCGCGCGCGCGAGCCTGCGCACGCGGCGGCCGAACAGGATGATCGGCGCGACGACCACCGGCACGCCGGCCAGCACCAGCAGCGTGAGCTTGGCGCTGGTGAGCGCGAGCATCACGAGCCCGCCGATCAGGAGCAGCACGTTGCGCATCGCCATCGACGCGCTCGAGCCGATCACCGTTTCCAGCATCGTCGGTGTCGTTGGTCAGGCGCGAGATGACTTCGCCGGTGCGCGTCACCTCGAAAAAGCCCGGCGGCAGCGCAGCAGATGGTCGAACACCGCGCGGCGCAGGTCGGCGGTCACGCGCTCGCCGATCCACGACACGAAGTAGAAGCGCGTGTAGGTCGCCGCCGCCATACGACGACGACGGCGAGCATCAGCGCCAGCGTGCGGTCGAGCTCCCCGGCGTTGCCCGCGCCAAAGCCGCGGTCGATGACGCCCTTGAGTCCCTGCCCGACCGCGAGCACGGCGGCGGCCGCGACGACGAGCGCGATCGCTGCGTAGACGACCTGCCGCCGGTACGGCCGGAGGAAGGCGCCGATGCGTGTCAGGGTCCTCAGCGCGGTGACCGGCGGCAGCTTGGGAGGAGGCTCGGGTGTCATTGGAACGCACGCTTACGCGGATCTACGGAATTGCGTGACGCAGTCTCCTGGATTCTGTCCTGCCGCTCGCCCTGCCCGCACTCAAGATGTTCGATCACGCTGCTCCACTATTTCATGATGATCGTCAATGTAGGGCTCGCGCGCATCCAGCACAAGATCGCCGCCACGGCGATTATCGGCACTGCAATTCGAACGCGCGTACGCGCGCCCCGATCATCTCGGCGCTCTCCAGACTCCGCGGACCGCTCCCGCCATCACGGTAAAATCCACCTCTCGCAAACGCCCGTCCGACGACCATGAACGCTCCGCTGCCCAACTCGCTGCTGGCCACCGTCGAGCTCGCGCCGCGCGATCCGATCCTCGGCGTGACCGAGGCGTTCAACGCCGACTCGAATCCCGAAGAAGGTGAACCTCGGCGTCGGCGTCTACTACGACGACAGCGGCAAGGTCCCGCTGCTCGAATGCGTGAGGCGCGCCGAGCGCGAGATGACCGACACGGCGGCGCCGCGCGGCTATCTGCCGATCGACGGGATCGCGAGCTACGACCGCGAGGTGCAGAAGCTGCTGCTTCGGGGCCGACAGTGCTGCGGCGAAATCCGGACGCGCGGTCACCGTGCAGGCACTGGGCGGCACCGGCGGCCTCAAGATCGGCGCCGATTTCCTGCGCCGCTTCGCGCCCGGCGCGCAGGTCTGGATCAGCGATCCCAGCTGGGAGAACCATCGCGCGCTGTTCGAAGGCGCCGGCTTCACGGTCAACACCTATCCGTACTACGACGCCGCAACGCGCGGGCTCGATTTCGACGGCATGCTCGCCGCGTTGGAGCGCCTGCCGGCGGGTGGCGATCGTCGTGCTGCACGCGTGCTGCCACAACCCGACCGGCGTCGATCCGACCGCGGCGCAGTGGGAGCGAGATCGTCGAGGTCGTCCGCGCGCGCGGCCTGGTGCCGTTCGTCGACATCGCGTACCAGGGATTCGGCGACGGCATCGACGCGGATGGCGCCGTCGTGCGCCGATTCGCCGCCACTCCCGGCCCGCTGCTCGATGTCGAGCTCGTTCTCGAAGTCGTTCTCGCTGTACGGCGAGCGCGTCGGCGCGCTGTCGGTCGTCGCCGACGACAAGGACGAGGCCGCGCGCGTGCTGTCGCAGCTGAAGCGCCTCATCCGCGCGAACTACTCGAACCCGCCGACGCACGGCGGCCAGATCGTCGCGACGGTGCTCGACTCGCCGGAGCTGCGCGCGCTGTGGGAGGCCGAGCTCGCGACGATGCGCGACCGCATCAAGCTGATGCGCGCGATGCTCGTGGAGCGGCTGCACGAGCGGCTCCCGGCGCCGACTTCCGCTACATGCTGGCGCCAGCGCGGCATGTTCTCGTATACGGGCTCACCAAGGCGCAGGTGCAGCGACTGCGCGAGGAATACTCGATCTACGCGATCGATACCGGCCGCATCTGCGTCGCCGCGCTCAATTCGCGCAACGTCGACTACGTCGCGGCCGCGATCGCGGCGGTGATCGCCTGAGGGCGGCGGATTTTGACAGGGGTCGGCATTTCGCTATAATTCAGGGCTGTCCAACGCGGGAATAGCTCAGTTGGTAGAGCGCAACCTTGCCAAGGTTGAGGTCGCGAGTTCGAGACTCGTTTCCCGCTCCAGATTCGCAAGGGAGAGCCCGCCGAAGATGCAGGCTCTCCCTTTTCGTTTGATCGGCTCGGCGCCGCTCGCGGTCGCACACCCCGTGGCGGGGTGGCAGAGTGGTCATGCAGCGGCCTGCAAAGCCGTCTACGCCGGTTCGATTCCGACCCCCGCCTCCAGAACTCCTCCCGCTACCCGAGTCAAAGGGCGATTGCCGCTTTCATGGCCGAGCACCAGAAGCGCGACAACACGCCAGTTGAGCCTCTGAACGGATGAATTGAGGGCCTAGAGCGCGTTACACGGCGCCAAAATCGGCGCGCTGGTGCGCTCGCGGCGTTGCCAGCCGACCCTGGAACCTCACAACGAGCGTTCGATGCAAATGGCGTCGAGCCAACCCGACACGCCACGGCGTGACGGCCCTCGAAGCGAACTATGCAAATCGCAGCGACTGGTGTCGTTTGCCGCAGCGAGGGCATATGAAATTCACCATCTCGATGCCGTCAGCAATAGTACGAGTTCGAATGACCTTGACCGATCGGAAATCGTACGGCTCACCATTGCATTCCAGCCATACCTTGGTCCGACGATCAAGAAAAACATCCGTCCCTATATCGGCAACGTGAATACCTTCTTGCATCGTGCGTCTCCAACCTCGTACACTGGGCATGTTCAACCTGTAGCCTATAACTTTGCGGTCGCAGGACTTTGATTTGCGGCAATGTTCGCCTCAGTAATGTCGCCTAAATGAATAGCTCCGTTGACCTGGGGCATCGACGTAACGGTCAGCATTCATGATGACGTAAACTATTTTTCGCACATTTCGAGGCGGTGGCCTCGATCTGGTTCAATGGAGCTGCTGAGCACCCATAACCCAGACCGCGACGGAGGCCACCATGGCAGAGGATACAGCGGAAGGACTGAAGGACGCGATTCGAGTCGATACAGCGGAGCTGCGTGGGCACGTCGACGCGGTGGTGCGGGCGAGTGTCGAGGAGACACTCAACGCGCTGCTGCAGGCGGAAGCCGATCAGATCTGCAAGGCGGGACGCTACGAACGTTCGCCGGAGCGAGTCGATACGCGCGCCGGCGTACGGCCAGGTGCGCGTGGCCCACGAGCTGAAGAAGCGAGCGATCTCGGTGTCGCCGGCGGGGGTGCGCACCATCTGGCTGCGGCACGACCTGCAGACGTTCCAGCAGCGACTGAAGGCACTGTCGGCGACGGTGGCGCAAGAGGGAATCATCCTGACCGAGGATCAGGTTCGTGCACTGGAGAAGGCCAAGCTGGAGAAGGA
Source organism: uncultured beta proteobacterium (assembly GCA_963733985.1). Taxonomy (GTDB): domain Bacteria; phylum Pseudomonadota; class Gammaproteobacteria; order Burkholderiales; family Casimicrobiaceae; genus CAIWHR01. Next base: position 119,956 of record CAVTFF010000013.1, read on the forward strand.
GGCGCACGGCGAGATCGAGACCGAGCATTGGGATCGCCGGACACGTATTACGTAGGCAATCTCAAAGGCGTCGGTAGCTTACGCCCCAATTACAGAATCGCAATGATCTGCGATTCCGTGACACGCAACTTCGTCATCAGCGTAAGCTTCCCCAATCGGTAGACAGCATGAACTGGACTTTTCTGGCAGGATTTTATCCTGGAGGGAAGTCCGATGAAGAAGTCACGGTTCACCGAATCGCAGATCGTGGCGATTCTGAAGGAAGGGGAAGCTGGGGTTGCGGTGGCGCAGATCGCGCGCAAGCACGGGATCAGCGCGGCGACCTACTACCACTGGAAATCGAAGTACGCGGGTGCGGGGGTGCCGGAGCTCAAGCGGTTGCGTGAGTTGGAAGCCGAGAACGCGAAACTGAAGCGGATGTATGCCGATCTGGCGCTGGAGAATTCGGCGATCAAGGAGGTACTGAGCCGAAAACTCTGACGCCGTCGGCCAAGCGCGAGGCGATCCGGATCATGACCGAAGAGAAGGGTCTGTCGGATCGTGTGCTTGCCAGGTAGTCCGGCTGTCGCGGGCGGCGTACTACAAGCCGGGAGTGAACTGGGCGGCGCGCGATGCGGCGGTGATCGCGGCGCTCAATGCGGTCGTGGCGGAGCGGGCAGCGCTGGGGGTTCTGGAAGTGCTACGACCGGATGCGCAATCCGGACATCCGTGGAATCACAAGCGCGTGCACCGGGTGTATTGCCGGCTGAGGCTCAATCTGCCGCGGCGGACGAAGCGGCGGCTACCGCAACGGGAGCGTCAGCCGCTGACCGTGGTGCCGCGGATGAACGCGGTGTGGGCGCTCGATTTCATGCGCGACACGCTGTACGGCGGCAAGGTGTTCCGGACGTTGAACGTGATCGACGAGGCAACCGCGGGGCCTTGGGCATCGACATCGCCGTCAGCATCCCGGCGGTGCGGGTCATCGCCTTCCTGACCCAGATGATCGACCTGCACGGCCGGCCGCAAGCGATTCGCTGCGACAACGGCCCCGAGCTGACCAGCCAGGCGTTCACCGACTGGTGCAAGGAGCAGGACATCGAGCTGCGCTTCATCCAGCCGGCAAGCCCGACCAGAACGCCTACATCGAACGCTTCAACCGGACCTATCGCGAGGAAGTGCTCGACGCCTACCTGTTCGACTCGCTCGACGAGGTCCGCGAGATCACCGCGGAATGGCTCGAACAGTACAACGAAATCAGACCGCACGACGCGCTGGGAAGCCTGCCGCCAGCGCGTTACCGCGAGCGCTTGCTCGCAGCGGAAACTCCAGTTTAGAACTGTCTACTAGACGGGGAAGCTTACGTCAGGACCTCCGGCGGAATGTCCCGCCAGAAAGTCCAGATATCGCTGTCTATCGATAGCCGAAGCTTACGGCGCCACGACCACGAGATTGCTGGGCGGAGGCAGCGCCCCCGCGTATTCGTACGCCCCAAGGTCGGGCGCGGTGCCGTTGTACGGGAGCCCGACGTTCACGCCTTTACCGATGAGATCGCTGCTCGCAACGAGTTTGAAAAAACTGATCGCTGGCAATGATCCATCGGCGTTGCGTGGTCCGGCAGCGCCAGAGTAGTCGAGCGATACAAAGTCTGAAGAATCTACCGTTACTGCCAGATTCCACGAGTTGTTCTGTTGTACGACTTCTGTTGCCGGGATATAGACAAACGAGCTCGGGAAAGACAGGTTGTTCTTGAGAACAAAGGCTACGTGATCATAAAACGAAAAATTGCGTCCTCCATTATCCCATGACGTATTGTTATAAACATTCATGGTGAGATTGGCACTGTTGTCGTCAAACCCGTTGGCGCGATTTCTCCACGCCAGATTGTCTTGGATCGTGTGCAGGCCGTTGCTGTCCAACCACCCCCCAATTTGAATCCAGTTCCATTTCCTCCGCTCGGCGTCAAATCATCTTTCTTGCCGTTTTCCCATGACCAATTGTTCTCGACAAGCGCATGTTGCGAACCCCACAAATCGATTCCGTCGTCATTATTACGCCACACCCGGTTGCCCCGAATAATATTCCCCGAACCAGTGCTACCATTTCCAATACCATCACCGCCGCTAGTGCCATAAATGCCATTGTGGTGACAGTCATTATTCGAGGATCAGATTATTTGCAGCTGGGTCGCTTAATCTGTATGCCCGCACTGCTCATCTGTATCCGACCATTATGGTGAGTAACGCATCTTTCAACGATGTTATTGTTTGATGCGCCTGTGAGATATATGCCATTAGCAGCAGCACTTTTGATTTCAAGTCCTTGAATATGCCACCAAGACGCACTCGACAATTGAATTGCAGAGCGATATGAGGTCGTTATATTCGCTCCATCCAGGATGGGAGTCTCACCTGGATAATTGATAACCGTAATCGGATTTCCGCTAATACCGCTTCGGCTAATTTGCACGGCCGAATCATTGAGGACATAATGCCGCCGCGCATATAGACTGTGTCGCCTGGGTTGGCAATGTCATGCGCTTTCTGAAGAGTTGCGAATGGCGCCGCTATCGTCCCAGGGTTCGAGTTCGATCCAGTGGGCGACACATAATATGTTGCTGCCTGCGTTCCTGCTGCCAATGACGAAAGCACCAGCGATAAGAGCGAGAAGCATGCTAGCCGCCGCCAAGAGATAATCTTCATCTAATCTCCCGATTCAGATCCATTGAACGAAGTAGGGTAGGACCCGAAAGTGATGAGGGAACGTCGCCGCCGCGGAGAAATTCGCGGACGGCCGGAAAGCCCGAGGCTAACCGGCCAGCCAAAATGTTGTGGCCGACACATGCAATTCCGCCGTCTTGAACAATAACTCCGCTGGGCCGGTAACTCTGCCCCTCTCGTTGCGAAGACCTTGCTCTGACGCAGATCGGCAAGGACACCTATGACAATGGCATTATAACACCCATCTTCCCGCTCGACGCAAGCCCTCCACGGAACGGGCGCCCCGAACTCGCCGATGACCGATCGCTTCAACAACGCTCCAGCAATACGCGGCACCCTCTCACGGCGGCGAGCGGTTTTTGCCGCAAACCGCTGCAACCACATGCAACATCAGCGTCGCCTGCCTGTCCCGGGTGTATTGGGATGCGGCGGCAAGCCCGGCTGCGCGGAATCGCGCACGCTCGTCCGGATTCGTCGCCAAGCGAACAATCGCATCGGCCATTGCCTGCGAATCCTCGGGGGGCACGAGAACACCGCAAGCCGTCGCCCGCACCAGCCCCGTGGCCTCGCCCTCCGGAACGCTCATCAACACGGGAATTCCCATCGCCATGGCCTCGAAGATTTTCGAAGGGATGACCGTGGTGAACAACTCCTGATTCCGTAGCGGGATCAGAGCCAGATCGTGGATGCTCCACAGCTGGGGCATCAGCGCTTTGGGCTGCGACGGAATCAGACGCACATTCGTCAGCTTGCGAACTCTGACCGTTTCCTCCAGCTCAGCCCGCTTGGCGCCCGCACCGGCGAAGAGGAACACGATACCCGGGTGATCGCGTAGGATGGTTGCCGCGTCCGCCACTTTGTCGAGCGCATGCGCCATGCCATGTGTTCCGAGGTACCCGACAACGAACTTTCCGCGCAAGTCGAATTGATCGAGCAGCGCCTCGTCCTTGGCCATGAACCGATATCGCGATAGGTCGACACCGTTCAGCACCACGTCAATCTTTGCAGGGTCAATGCCGCGCCGCACGAGATCCGCCTTGAAGGCTCGGGTCACCGACACGATGGCGTCCGCATCCCGGTACATTCGCAACTCGATCCATTCCAGCAGCCGGATCGCCCGACTCTCCTTCATGGCGCCGACCGCCACGATCGACGCCGGCCAGAGATCACGCAACTCGAATACCCAAGGCAGCCTTCTGAAGCCGCGTGACCACCCAACCCGCCGTCGCGCAGAAGAACTGCGGCGAGGTCGTCACGATCACGTCAGGACGCGAATGGAATAGCGCTGCGAGGCCGCCCATGACCATGAACGAAACATAATCGAGCGTACGCTTGAGGATGCCTTCGTTGGCGGTGATGTAGGTCTTCACCCGTATTACTCGAATACCGTCCATGCTTTCTGCGGCGCGCCAAGCATTGCGGTAGCCGTCAAAAAGCCTGCCCTCGGGGAAGTTCGGGGCAGTCGTGATCACTGTAACTTGGTGCCCCGCCCGCACCCATTCGACCGCATGCTCGTAGGTACGCGTGGCGGGTGCGTTGATTTCCGGCGGAAAGTTGTCGCTGAGAAAGACAATCTTCATCGCTTGGAAAGTGCGGCTCTTCAGGACCCGAACGTGAAAGTGATGACAGATTCCGCGTGCTCGAGCTCGATGACCAGGCATTGATTGCGAATCGAGCAGCCGAATTCGGGGTGGTAGGTCGAATCCTCCAACCAGGCCCGCCCTTTGTTGATCAGGAACTTTACGGTCAAGCCATTGGGCCCGCTCAAACTACCCTCTTGCGCTCTAGATAAGGCAACCTCGATTAGAGGATGAAAATGAAAGCGTGCCCGCGCGATTTCGTGCTTGCCTTCCACGCGGTCTGCCACAAGCAGCGAGTTGGATCCGAATTCCCACCGCCGTCGATGGATGACCCGGCCGGGCAAACGCCGATATCCATCATGCGCCGCGCTCACTGTCCACGGCTCGCTCGAGGCGTCTACCGTGACATCTCGCGGATAGGCTCGCCGCGCCACCCTGAAGCCTTTCCATACCTCTGACGAATTCTGGCCGTCGACGACGACTGTATTGTGCGCAGCCGTCCCTCGTTGACGCAAACGCTCAGGGCTCTCGCCGTAGAGCGAAGTGCCGGTGTCAACCACCACGCGCTCATCCGCGAGCGACCATTCGAACGTCAGTGTGTCGGCATGGGCGTGACCTGGGACATGCTCCGGACCAATCTTGGCGACATCCAGGATCGCCGACACCGGCCCGCGGTTGACACGAACGAATCCCGACTCGGTCATCGCCCGAACGCCGTCGGCGCGCGATGGAAGCGGGTCCTTCAGGCCCAATCGCTCGGCGTAACGCTTCAGCATCACCAAATCGGGCGCGATCCCCATTGCTGCATCGTTGAACAACGCGATCTGACCGTCCGGGTGAGTCATGTCCCCAAGCCAACCGAGCATCGATCCAGCGATCTGCTTCAGCCGCGGACTCCCAAGGCCATGTTCAGCCAACGGCCTTTCCGGATAGGCTTGCTGCAGCGACAGCAGGTCGAGAATGTCTTCGAGAACAATCGAGTGGTACATCGGACTCAGTTCGAAGTACCCTCCATCGTGCAGAATTTGCCCGCCGAGCTCCTTGCCCAGCACCTGCGCACCGCGCCCGAACCATGCGTCCGCCGACCCCCCGTCGAAGAAGCAGCCGGCGAAGATCAAGGCCTTGGCGTTCTCGAAAAGATGGTTGCCAAGGAGGTCGGTTTCGAGGCGCTGCGACAGCACATGCGACTGCAGCTCGAGCGACCGGGGAATTGTCGATGCTGCTGAAGGGTCGATTGCAGGTTGACGTGCCAGCCACTTGATCCAATTGACGATGCGCAGAGACAGCGGGTACGGCTCCCAGCCATTGCCATGCGGCGCTGGATTTTCAGTAATCCACCGGATGATCCACTTGGCCGCGGTGTCGGTGCGAGCGCTCCGCGCGTTGATCCAGTCGAAGTAGTGCAGGTTGTAGAGCCAGAGTTTTGGAACGTCCCGCCTGTTCCAATCCGCCGCAGCAAGAAAAGCGCGCGTCTCGTTCAAGAAAGTGAAATTGCCACTCCCCTCGAGCGCGCATTCGCGCCATGGATCGATACCGATCGGGGCAACTCTTGCGCGAAGACGCTGCCCGGTTTGCGGCGCCAGGTCCGGAGTCCTCCAACCCTTGGTCACGCGTGCCGCAAGCTGCGCACCCTTCAAGTGCCGCAGCGTGTGCCAGTAAAGCAGAATCGACACTAGCCGAGAGACCGGGCCGCCTCGATGCAGACCCTGGACACTTCGATCAACTCCTCGAACGGAATCGGGCTCGACGCGCGATAGCGAACGGCGTTAACGAACGCCTCGGTGCATGCGCGCTGGCCCTTGTCCTGCCGCCACAGGTTCATCCTGTTAAAGCTCGACCATCCGAAGCCGCTCATGGTGCGAAAGTTATCGAGTTGCAGCACGCGATTCGCACAGAAGATTTCCAGGCGCTCCTTAGAAAAGCTCCGGTGGCCATTCGCAAAATAGTGAAGGGTGCCAATCGACCCGTCCTGGAAACCCAACGTCAGCGTGAACTTGTCGCTGGAAGTGCCGCCAACTGGTCTTCCGATCGACCGCACCTCATAGTCCGCGATCGGCGCGCCGACCAGGAATCGCAGCAGATCGACGAAATGACAGCCCTCACCGATCAAGCGGCCGCCGCCCGCGTCGCGATCCTGCGTCCAATGATTCAGCGGAATGGCGCCCGCGTTCACTGTCATGATCAGGCATTTGGGCTCGGTAATGCCGTTCAACAATTGCCGCGCTTTGACAATGTGCGGTGCAAAGCGTCGATTAAAGCCAACCATCAGCGCAAGCGTCGGATGTTGCGTCAGAGCGCGGTCATGGGCAGCGATAACTTCGCCCAACTCGTCGGAAGCGATGACCAGCGGTTTCTCCACAAACACGCTTTTGCCAGCGGCAAGCGCGTCGCACACATACCGTGCATGCGAATCGTGCCGGGTCGCGATGACGACGGCATCGATGTCGTTCCGCGCGAGTACCGTCGCGGCATCGGTCGTCGTTTCCTCGGCGCCGAATTTGCTGGCCGCATGTCGACCCGTAACGCCGGATCTTGAAGCGACGGTGACGAACTGAACACCGGCAACCTTGAACGCCGGCAATAGCACCTGGGTGCCATAGTTGCCGGACCCAATGACGCCGATGCGAACCGCTGAACCGGCATGTGGCAGCGGCACCACGCGTTCAGCGATCGGCGAGTTCAGAGCAACGGTACGTTCAATGGTACGGGCGCCAAGGACTTCACCCTGCGGATATTGCAGGATGATTCCCATTGCGGGTTCGGCTCCGGTGATCACGTCATACGCACGCTGGGCGTGCTCGATCGGGATGCGATGTGTGATCAAAGGTGCAACATTAAGGTTTCCGTCAGCCATCAAGTCCAGTACCGCCTCGAAGTTGCGCTGTTCCGTCCAGCGCACGAAGCCCACCGGGTAATCGTGCCCGCCGTCTTCGTAGGCCGGGTCATAGCGCCCCGGGCCGTAAGAGCAGGAAACCTGAAAGCTCAGTTCCTTCTCGTAGAAGTCGGCGCGCGAGAGTTCCAGTCCGCTGACCCCAACCAGCACGATGCGCCCCCGTTGCCGGCACATACGAGCTGCCTGGCTCACCGGTTCGCTGCTCTTTGTGGCCGCGGTGATGATAACGGCGTCGACGCCGCGCCCGCGCGAGAATTCTGCTGCCGCCGCCAGCGGATCTTCCCCGTGCGAAAGATCAACGGTCGTGGCGCCAAACTGTCTGGCCATGGCCAGCCGCGCCGAATCGAAATCAATTCCTAGCACTCGGCAACCCTGTGCTCGCAGCAGTTGCACAGTGAGCAGTCCGATCAGGCCTAGGCCCGTGACCGCCACGCATTCGCCCACCGCGGGATTTGCCAGGCGAATGCCCTGCAAGCCAATAGCGGCCAGCACGGTAAAGGCGGCGTGGTCGTCCGGCACGGTGTCCGGGATACGTGCGCAGAGATTTTTCGGCACGCACACGAGCTCCGCATGCTTGCCATTGGAAACGACGCGGTTTCCAATGGCAAAGCCCTCAACCCCTCGCCCTATGTCTGCGACTACACCCACGTTGGAATAGCCGAGTGCCATCGGCTGATCCAGCTTGCTTTGCACCGCATTGAGCGCCGTCAGCAAACCGTCCGTTCGCACCTTGTCGAGCACCTGACGAACCTTGTCCGGCTGTTGCCGAGCTTTGTCGAGCAGATTTGCCCTTCCAAATTCGACCAACATGCGCTCCGTGCCGGCGGAGACCAATGTGCGCGTTGTTCGGATCAACAGCTGCCCCGCACCTGCGACGGGAGCAGGCACATCGGCCACTTCCGTAGCACCGGTCTTGAGGTTCTGCAGAATCTGCCTCATCGTCGGCTGGAAACGAGACGTGAACCTAGCAGCACGTGCATCGGGGGTGAGCGCCCCGGCGAGCCGGGCAGGTTCGTTTCACACAGAAGCTCCATTGCGGCCTCGTTCGAATTTCCTAGCCTCGCAGACCAAGAGGGCGGGGCGAAAGATGTGCAGCAAGCACTTGGGTAATACAGGGTCAAAACCCGAAACGTGGTCTACGCGCAGATTCGCCTTCCCCAGCCAGCCAACGATGACGCCTGGTTCAACCTCGAAACGGGAAACCTCCAGATAAGCATATTTATCCCTCCCAAGCAGTCTCACGAAACGGCGCAATGCCTTCTGCACCATGCGAACGAGCGATCTTTTTGGCGGCATGGAGATGATCAGCAGACCGTCATTCTTGAGCACACGGCTGACTTGGCGCATCAGCTCATCCTCGTCTTCCAGATACTCGACTACGCTGGAACACAAAACCCCATCGAAGGCGCAAGGTTCGGCCCATGAAAGATCCTGGGCGTCTCCCTGCTGAAAAGCTACACATTCGCCGGCCGCCATCTCTAAAGAGCGCCGCGCCGCCTGCAGCATCGAGGGAGACCCATCGAGAGCGAGAACACGTGCTCCGCGTCTGATCAGCTCTCGAGTAAGGATTCCCGAGCCACACCCCAAATCAAGCCAGTATTGACCGGAAGTTACACAACGATCAAGGATTGAATTGAACAGTTCCAGACGATGCTTGAATCCACCACGCGCGTAGCCCGCCTCCCATTTGCTGGCGATACGCTCATGAAATTCTGCGCCCCTCGGAAGAGTCATTGCAAAATCATCTCATAGTGATGACCTGGCGGAACTATGCATGACGAACATGCGCACCTGACTGGCCAAGCAGGAGAATCAATATCGCAACACGTAATAAACGTAGGCCAATGGCTCCCGAAACCAGAAGAGGACAACACGAATCAAATAGGCCGGATCCCACCTTCCGCCCAGATCGGCTCTGGCGAAAATACACGCGGCCATTGAGCGCCAGACGCTTCCGGATATACCTCAATCTGGGCATATGCAGGGAATCGCTCGACCACGATTGCTCGCGTTCCAGGATTAGCGGACAACATGGTTGACACCGCCGACAATTCTTCAAAACTGTTTGCTGGGCCGGCCACTGCTATAGCAGTGCGTTGGGGACCCCGCAGCGTTCACCAACGTGGCCCGCTCCGATGCGATGCGCTTGGTTAGCCGCCGGTCAGCACCACACCTTGACGGCCATGACCCTGCGAGAACAACTGGCACGCCAAATCAATCCGCTCCTCTGCGACGCCTCCGCCAAGCACAACAAGCCAGGGCACACCGTCATCCAATTCGTCTTCGCCTTCCATGAAAAACCCTGCAAATGCCCAAGGAGTCAGCAGCAGCAAACGATCCTCGTGGGCCAAACCCACAGGGAGCGCGAAGCCACGACGCCCGGATTCTCGACGAACGATCGTCGTTATTCATGTCGCTCCGGCGCCCGTGCCGCACGGGACCTCTTCAATTCCAGGTACTTGATATCGATGAGCATAGGAAACCAGAGCGCCTGCAGAAAATGATAGGCAAACGCCTCGCGGCCATCCAGAAACCCTCCGGCGAGGACGTACCGATAGAAAAAATAGAAAAATGGACGAATCAACGCCGGCAGTCGGTTCCAGACCTTGTAGCGCAACCAACGTTTGCGCTGTGCCTGCGTGCCAAGCAGCCGTCGCATCGATTTCCCGATAATCTGGCGCGCTTCGGGTGTTGAACAGCTCCTGCGATTCCTCAGTGGCATAGCGATTGTGCTTGGCGATCCACTCGGTGATGCCTTTCCTGTCCTCGTGCATAAAATCGTTGCGCAAGGAACCGTCGGGCCATCGACGATAAGTGTTCATTGATCGCCCGATCCTCGCAACGGCCTTCCCGTACCTGAACAGCCGCAAGATCCATGACGGGTAATAACCGCGCCGAATCCACCGGCCCATCCATATAAGACGCCATTTGACATAGAACCCATTTTCACGCGGGCAGGAGGCGATCAGTGCGCGAATTTCCTGTTTCAGCGCGTCGGGCAGCCATTCATCGGCATCGAGAAAAAAATCCACTCGCTGCGAATCGGGAGATGCTCCAGCGCATAATTCCGTTGCTTTGCATAATTTTCGAATTGTTCTGCGCAATGTGGCAGCTGTATAGGCGGGCGATATCCAGCGTTCGGTCGGTGCTAAGGGAATCGAAATATGGATTTCATCGGCCCAACCAGCGACCGAATCAAGCGCCTGGGCGATGTTGGCTTCTTCATTGTAAGTGAGAGTGATTACCGTCATCGTGCCCGGGCGGATTTCGCTAGAACACATCGTTGCCTTCCTCGTCAACAGCGATACTTGCGAACGTCAGTCAAGCCTGACCCACTCAGGCGGCGCGCCGCCGTCGAACAACCATCGATAGGCCGCAAGGAATTGGCGGCCGATGCGTTCCCACGAAAAATCGCGTTGCATCCATCCGTGGCCGGCGCGGCCCATTTGCTCGAGACGTTGCGGCGAAGTCGACAGCGCCTGCTCTAGACAGGCGACCAACGGAGTCCAATCCTATCTCTATCCACCATCCGGCGCCTTGCTCCACCAATCCCGCCCAAGGCGCACCTTGCGTGACGATCGCTGGGCGTACCCGCCGCCAAGGCTTCCACCACCGCCATGCCGAAATTTTCGGAATACGTGGGGAGCACGAACAAGCTGGCCTGCCGATAGGCGCGCAGCTTGTCCGTCGCCGTACATCGGGCCAGGGAACTCGAATTCGCTCCAGCCGCAAGTCTGCAGCGAGCCCCTGCATTCGTGCGAGATAGCCGCCCTCCTCAGGACCGACGATGCACAATTCCCACTCCGGAAATCGGGGCGCCACCACCTGCCAGGCGCGCAGCAGAACGTCCACCCCTTTCTTGGGGTGGATACGGCCCAGGAACAAGATTTGCCGCCGGCCATCATGGGTCGTGTGTTCCAGCGGCGGGAGATCGATGCCGTTGGGAAGGATGCAAATCGGTTGCCTGAATCCGCGCCGACGAATGTCCTCGTATTCGCTTTCGGCGGTCGCGTGAAAGCAGGCCGCATTGCGCAGCGCAGGCTCCTGTATCCATCGCCAGAAAATCCTCTTCTGCAGGGCGTTCCGGCCGAGCGCCCAGGAGGACAGCGTCCCGCGCGGGGAGACAACCAGGCGGCAGCGGCCATGCCGGCACGCTTGCCCGGGATAGACATTGGGCATCATCCACAGACTATGACTGTGCATGATATCGATCCGACCCGATGCGGCTTCTTCATTGAGCCAGCGACGCATATTCGGAGACACCCCCAAACGAGGCGGGCCAAAGCCCGTAGAGAACGTCTTGAGGAAAGGCAACGGGGCTCGTGTGGACCGCCGATAGAGCGCGGCCAACTGCACGTCCGCACCCGCCGCAATGAGTGATTCGCACAGGCGTGGGACGGAGTACGAGGGTCCGCTGGCTTCTTCCGAAATGGTGGGTATAACGTGAATCAATCGCATCCCGTCACCCTAGCCGGCGACGATCCAGGCCCAGCGCCGCGCCCATGGCGTACCCGCCGTGGTAATCAGCGGCAGGGCCGTCAATGAGCTGATGATCAGTCCACTTAGACAGCCACGAAGCCATCGGCACGCTGAAGCCGGTCTTCGGACGACTCAAGACCGCTTTGGGCAAGGGCCTCCCGGGCGCGTGTGCGAGCATGATCTTACCCATCCCGCCCTCGAAGCGCGCACCGTAGGGGCCGAGCGTCGACGCCTTCGCCCGCCCACCCCCGTTGCGCCTCGGGTCCGCGAGCGCGCATGCGGGCGGCCATTCGCCGGACCGCTTCGAGCGCCGATACTGTCGATGCAGCCGGCATCAAGGCAAGCCCTGCTATCCCGCACCTAGGCTGTCTTCCCGTTTGGGTTGAACAGGGCCGAATTGAGTTGCCCGATGTGCTGGCGGCGGCCCGATAGGATCATCTCGTAAGCTTGCTCGTAAGTCCCGGCGACACGATCGATGGAGAACACGCTCTCGATGCGGGCGCGCATCGCCGCGCCCAGCCGCCGCCGCAACGCCTCGTCCTCGATCAGCTCGAGCAGTCCATCAGCCAACGCCTGGCGGTCACCCGGCGCGAAAAGAAAGTGCTCGCCGTCGCTGCCCGACCTGCAACGACGCCCCACCCACCCGCGTGGCAACGATCGGCAATCCCGCGCTCATGGCCTCGAGAATGGCGTTGGAGTTCCCTTCTGCGTAGGAAGGAAGGACGAACACGTTGGCCTTGGCGAGCTCCGCCGGTACATCCTCGCAATGACCGAAAAACTCGACGGATTCCCAAGGTCGAGCGCCAAGGCCAATGCCCGCAGTTCCTCCGCCTGCGGGCCATCGCCGATCAGGTCAGCCTGACTGGAGGGTCGCACGGGCCTTGACCGACACCCAGGCATGAAGGAGATCCGACAAGCCCTTTTCCGGTGAGAGACGACCGACGAAGACCACGTTTACCGCTTCCGACGAGCGCAGCTCTTGCGAGGTGCGCGGGAAGCAAGCGGGATTCCGTTCGGTCACTTTCAGGACCCGCGCTGCGGGATAGCCGATGCTGTCCAGTTCCGCGACGCTTTCCGGCGTCATGGCAATGATCGCATCGGAGCGCTTGAACAGTTGCGACATGCAGACTTACCAAACGGACGGCGCCGCATGCCCGGAATTCCGAAGTCGCCGCTGTTGGGCAGCTTCGTGATCACGGGCAGTCCCAACGCCTTGGCCAACACCGCAACAAACGCGCCGAACCAGCTCACGTTATGCACATGGACCAGATCCACATCCCGTTTGAGGCTGAAGAAGATTCGCGCCAGGCTGAATGGAAACAACAGAAACCGCGCCGGCGTGAACCCGATCCATTTCACCCGATGCAGCCGAACGCCGTCGATCACTTCGAATGCGTTCTGTCCCGGGTCAAAACGGCGTCGACACCGCGTGAACCGCATGGCCGCGCTGAATCAGCGCCTTGGCCAATTCATGCGCTTGACGCTCCAGCCCCCAACAACCGGAAAGGGATATTTCGGGACGGCCATCAGGATGCGCACGGGTCCAGCATCTCCGAGAGATCGGCGTAGTGATCCAATTCGCCGGTAGACGACGACACGAAACCAGAGCTCCAGCCAGAGAATCAGCCAAAGCCGGGTATGGTTATCACGCGTGCCATCGCGATGGTCCCGCAGCTCGCGAAGGACTCGATGCCGAATCGATCCAGCCTTCCCGTTGTCGCCACACTGTCGATCAGCAGTCGCTCCAGCACAAGACCCAGTTCCTAGTTGGAACCAACGTTGCAACGGCATCGCAAATCCCATCTTCGGACGATAGATCACCTCGGCCGGAACCAGGCGCGCCGCGATGCGTTTGAGGATCCACTTGCGCTCCCCCCAATGGAGTTTCATCCGATCGGGCAACCGCCAGGCGGTTTCCAGCACCGAAACATCGAGCATAGGAGCGCGCACTTCCAGCGATGCCGCCATGCTCGCCACATCAACTTTCGTCAGATAGTCGTCCGGCAGTTGCACCTGAAAGTCGTCGAGCAGCAAGCGCTGGACGACGGTCGCGCCTTCCCGGTCGAGCGCGCGGCCAACGCGACAGGCGACGCGATCGTGATCGAGCCCCGGCGACAGCGCCGCGCCCGCCACTTCACTCAGCATCAGTGCCAACTCTGCGAATTAGTGTACCCCGCGCCGGGCGTTGCGCAGTGACAGCGCATTCATGGCTGCAAGACGACGCCCAAGCGGTCCAAGCCAATTGGCAATCGCCGGAACCACGTGCTGTCTCATTCCTTTTGGGCACCAGCGCGCCGTATCGCGCCGCGTAAACACCCGCTTGCACGCGCCAGTAGCCGGCGAAAGATTCGTCGCCGCCATCGCCGCTCAGGCATACCTTGACATGCTGCCTCGCGAAACGCGAAAGGATGATAGGTGGGGACAGCAGACGCATCGCCGAAAGGTTGACCGTAGTGCCAGACAAGTCGAGGGAGGATGCTCAGAACATCCTTGGGGCGGATGATGGTTTCGTGGTGTTCGAGGCCAAGATGGCTCGCCACCTTGCGCGAATAGTCCAGCTCGCTCCACGCCGCTTCCTCGAAACCAACGCGAAAACGAATGCATTCCCGACTGCCGGCGATTCGCCAAAGCGGCCACGAGCGAGGAATCGACCCCGCCGCTCAAGAAGATACCCACCGGTACATCCGCGTCGAGACAGCGCCCGACGCTGTCCTCGAGAACTCGTCTCAAGCTCGCGTTCGGCGACGGACACGGTAACGGCGCGAGGTCGCTCGTCCGGAAAACTCCAGTACCGGTGCAGCGACAGCGCGCCTTCGCCTTCGATCACTCCATAATGCGCCGGCGGAAAGACGTCGATACCCCTCCAGGCCGTATGCGTGGCCGGAATGAAGGTGTGGGACAGATAACACGACGATGGCATCCGGATTCACCGGCCGGGCTTTTCATCATAGGCGCGCAAAGCAGCGATGCTCGATGCGAATAGCGTTTGTGCCCCGTCGTGGCGAAGAAATAGCGGCTTTTCGCCCATCCTGTCGCGCGCCAGGAGCATACGTCCGCGCGGCTGATCCCATATCGCCAAGGCAAACATGCCCCGCATTCGAACGAACAGTTCTTCGCCCCATTCCTCGTACCCATGGGACCAGGACTTCGCTATCCGCCATCGACCTGAAACGGTGGCCGTGATGCGATGAGCGTCGTCCGCAGCTCGCGCCAATTGTAGATCTCGCCATTCAGCAGCGCCTGAATCGAGCCATCCTCGTTGGGCATCGGGCAGTTGCCGAGCTTGCTCAGATCCAGGATGCTCAGGCGACGATGAACCAGACCGACGCCGGGCCCGACGAAAAGACCTTCGTCGTCGGGGCCACGTGCCTCCATGCATTTGCCCATCCGCCGCAATCCCGCCACCGCAACCTCGCTGCCCTTGGGAACAACGATGCCGCCGATTCCGCACATCAGGCCGTCGCCTGCTTCGGTTTCCGATCCAGCAGACGCTCGTAGAGTGCGATCATTCTGCTCGCGAGCGTGTTCAACGAGAAGTGCGCTTCGTACGTCGGCCGCGCATTCCCGCCGAGTTGCGTTCTGACGGACTCGTCGTTCAAAAGCGTCTTCAGCGCGCCGGCAAGCTTGTCGACATCGCCGACGTCCACCACGAGACCGGCGGCTGTCGATTCCACCAATACCGAGCTGCCGGAAACGCGCGTGGAGACTACCGGCAATCCCGATGCGAGCGCCTCGATCATGGTGTTCGAAAGTCCCTCGTTATGCGAGGCAATCACATAGATGATCCGCCGCCCGATACCAGGTCGCCACGTCGCCGCGCTCGCCCGCCAGATGGACGCTACCCGCCAATGCCGGCGTCTGCGCTCTAGCGCGAACCTCGTCCCGATCCGGGCCATCCCCCACCATCGCCAGCAGGACGCCCTGTCGCGTGTTCGCGTCGACGGCCGCCCAGGCGCGCAGCAGACCGAGCGGATTCTTTTCCGGCGACAGTCGTCCAACGTAAAGCACGAGCGTCTTGCAATCCAGCTCGAGCGCGCGTCGCGCGACGACGCGCTCCTCCGGCGATGCGGGACGAAACTGCCGGCCATCCACTCCGTTGGGCATGAGGTGGATTCGGTCGGGGGGAATTCCGAATGCGATCGCCTCCGCGCGCGTTTCCCCGGTAACCGCGAGGCAGGCGCTGATCCGCCGATGGAAATAGCCCAGGATGCGCCCGACAATGCCCCGTCCCAACGTCGAACCGATGCCCATCGGACCCGAGTTCGTCAGTTTGAGCACGACCGGCCGGTTTAACGCCTTCCCAGAGCGCCCGGCGAGCGCCGCGTGAAAGCCATATTGATGCACGTGCCAGACATCGAATTCGCGTCCGTGCCGCAGAAGGAAGCTGGCGAACGAATATAGACTGGTGATCGTGTGGAGGCCACGGCGATAGCGGCAGGGCAGCCGTCGAAGCTCGTAGCCATCGATGGTATTCTACAAACGGCCATGTGGGATCACGGCGTTCGGCGACGATGACGACGCTCAGCCCTGCCTCCGCCAAGGCGCGCGATAGGCGCTCGGCCGCCTGCTCATAGCCGCCCACGAGAGGTCGGAACTGCGGGCTGATCATCAATACCCGCATGAAGTCATCTTCTGCGGCCTCCCTGCCTCGACCTGCCTCGCCTTTCTCGCAGCTGTGAATCTGATATGCGCGGCCCAGCGCGAACCCCATCAACGGAATAGTCTCTGCATTACCCAGGAGATTGTGCGAGGCGAAGCCGAAGATGACGAGCCAGGCCACGAAAAACAGAACCATTCCCGATAAATGACGGTCTGCGCGGCGGGCAATTTGTACCAATCTGACGATCATGACGAGATATACAATAAGGCCCGACTAACCCGTATTCCACCATCATCGCCAGGAACATGTTGTGCGGGCCCTCCGGCATTTCAGAGATCGTGCCGACTCCGGCGCCAGTCACGGGATTTTCCATGGCGATCTCGAGCGAATTCAGCGCCGTCAGCCCCCTGTCTTCCTCGTAATCCCCAATGCCCCCAGACTCGATCAACGAGAGAACGCGCACCGTAGCGTCCTCCGAGAGATCCAGATTGCTGAACAACAAAGGAACGCAAACGCGACTGCCAAGCAATTGCAACAGCCACACACCCAGGACAATGCGCGGCATGTGTCTTGCGCTCCGCCCGCATCAAGGTCGCAGACGGGAGCAACACCAGCGCGGCCAGAATCCCGGCACGGCTAAACGTCGCAAATACCCCAAGCAGAACGAGGGCATATCACATCAGATCGGCGACACTGAATTTGGCGAAGCGAGCCAACAGGAACACCAGTGCCATAGCCAACCAACGCTTCGCCGCTGACATTTGGATTGATATAGAACCCGGCGGAACGCCCAGGAGCGACACTCCAGATATTGTTCTGCACGAAGAGTTCGTAAAGGTTCAGCGCCACGCCGATGTCACAATTGCAAAGGCAGCGAGCGCCAAGGTCCGGTTGAGTTCGGGTCGCAATGTCAGCACGGAAGCAACAACGAATATCGACGCGATGGCAATCTGTGACGTATACGCACCACGCTCGAAGGAACGATCGGAAAGCAACATTAGCAGTATCGGTACAACAAGGATCGCCAAGACAAGAAGATAATCGTTGAAGAAGATCAGACGCACAAACTGCCCGCGGAAAACAAATAGGAAGTAAGCGGCGCCGGCCAGTATCACTGCGCCTTGGAATGGCATCGCCATGGAGTAATACCCGGCGACATTGGTACCAATGATAACCAGCCACGACAAATGCGAATAGCCTGTTCATTGGGACAAGAATTGTCAGATGGCAATAAGCGATTGATAAAGGTGGGCGTATCGATCAGCAACCGCCTTGATCGAATAGCAGCGCTCAGCCCGTTCCTTCCCTTGCATGGCGAAACGTCTTGCCTTTTCGCCATCTTCAATCATGTCCCGCATCGCTCCTGCAAGGGCGTCACAATTTTCCACCGGCACCAACACGCCAGCGTTTCCGTCATCCAATACCTCACGGTTGGACGGAATGTCGTTCGCGATGCAGGGCAGTCCTGCCGCCATCGCTTCCAGCAAGGCATTCGATAGACCTTCGCGCCGCGAAGGCAAGACGAAGCAATCCGCCCACGCGAGCCATTTTTCAGGGCGGTCGAAGCCCGGCAGATGGATGCGATCCCGCGCGGCGCAGGTCTCCGCGAGACGCTTGGTTTCCTCGAAGAATTCGCCGCCGCCGACGATGGCCAGTTCCAGGTCTGGGTAGGCCATGGCGAGGCGATCAAAGACTCTAACCAGCGTCGGAACATCCCGCCCAGCAGTCGCCGCGAGTCGTCCCAGGTAAAGGAAGCCTCTGACCTTTTCGGCTCCGACCTCGAGTGTTCGGTTCATTCGGCAGTTCGACGCCGTTGGGGATGCGGACGATCCTTCCGGGATCGACGCCAGCCCGGATCAGCGCTGCCTCAACGTCGGCGGTCGTGGCCACCCAGATTTGGATGAACATTCGGACCAGCCAAGCCACCAGCCGACCGCTGGCACCGGTTCTTCTTAATATCACCCAGATCGCTGTGATAACCCGCGGTCACCGCTTTACATAACACGGGGACGTGGGCAATACGGCCAGCAAGTGCTGCCGCCGCAGTTTGTAGCGAAGCGAGATGGCAATGCAGAACATCCGCGCCTTTCAGATACGGCCATACGGCTCGCGCGATTTGCCAGACGATGTATGGGATGTTCAACACGGCCACGCCCGGTACTGGATAGCGGCGAGACAAGTCGCTCAGCGGAAACCGCTCGATCGTCACCTGGTTCACCCGCTCAGAATCAGGCGAGTCGAGGTCGAGACGCGGCGTGAGTATCGTGACCCGGCATCCAGCCTCGGTGAGCGCCACCGCCAGCTTTTCGGCCTGGCGCTCAGCGCCACCGACGACAGGGCGGAACTGCGGACAGAACATCAAGACGGACACGGTCATTGACACCGGGACGCAGGCGGAGAGGCCGGCCATAGTTGTTTCGAGACAACCACTGTATCTAAGATGAGAAGTATGGGGTATTCGGAGGCAATTTTGGTGGTAGGTGCAATTTTCGAGGGCATTTGGCCACTCCTGTGCGAGTACAAGGCTGAACGTTGAGTATAAGCAAGTACTGTTGAGAGGAGCTCGCGGAGAGGTATGATCGAAAATGTTCTTGTACGATCGATGAGTGAAATCCGCTGCGCGGCCCCACGCGCGGCGCAATTGGCGTAGTTCTCGAACGCCGCGCACCGTCGGGCTCTGAGGCCGCCGGTTGCGCCCTGCCCCTTCGCCGAAACAAGCAATGCGGAGCTGCCAGACCGGGGCGGACCGAAAGGGCACCTGTTTGATGCCACATAGAATCGCCTTTCTGCTGACCGGTGCTGTATGGACGGCCGTCGCGTTCGGGCAGACGCCTGCGCCCCCCGGACTGCGCCTGGGGGCGGCGCAAGCCCGGGCGCCCCCGCTCCAGTGGCAATTGCGCCGACCGGAAGCGGACTCCTCACCGGGAACCCGGGTTCGCCGCTGCCAAACCCGGATCTCGCGAACGGCGCAGCCTTTCCGGCGCAAAGGGGATTCATTCAGAGCGGGACCCATGTTCATCTATCCGTTTCTGGGTCTGGGCGTCGGCTACAACGACAACTTGACGGGTGTTCCCAACAATCGGATTAGCAGCGCCTTCCTGTTGGTGTCGCCTCGCGTGCGGGCGGAGTTGAATACGGGAGGCGACGTCTACGCGCTGACCTACAGCGGGAACTTCGGACACTACTTCAGCAGCTCGGCTAACGACTTCAACGAACACACATTCGTCGCTACGTCGAGCAACCAGTTCACCGCACGTGCGGATTTGCAGGCGGCGGCCTTTTACCTTGTACAAGCAGGACCCTTTCGGTTCGATCGACCGGTCGTTCACATGTAACACCGTATCAGCTGGCATGGGGCGGGCGCGATCGCGACGCTCGGATATGGCGCACCTTCGGCACAAGGGAGGCTGGAGCTGGACCTTGGCGCCACCGACAAGCGATATCTGAACGATCGCGAGATTACCCAGGCATTCGATGTGTCGACATGGAACGTCGCCGGTCGATTCTTTTATCGCATCGCACCCGAAATGCGGCTGTTGGCCGAGATCCGCGATACCGGGTACGATTATCACTCCTCGCCGACTGGACAACAGCGAGCAGCGGTACCTGCTGGGAGCGACGTGGGACTTCACCGCTGCGACCACCGGTACTGTGAAGGTCGGCTACATCACACAAACGTTCAAGCAGGAAGGGCTCAACGGTTATTCGGGTCCGACCGCGGAGGCAGCAGTGCGGTGGCTGCCGAGGACTTACTCGACGGTCGAGGTGGTCGCATTGTATGCGCCGTCGCATTCTGCAGGGCACGGGCGTCTTCACCGTCGATACCACGGTCGGAGCGAGATGGGAGCATTATTGGAAGAGTTATCTCTCTGACTCGCGTGTTCGCCACCTACGTCAACTCCGATCTTCAAGACATATCGCGCACCGACCGTGTCAGCCGGGTCGGCATCGGCGCCTACTTCGACATTCGCAGTTGGTTGCGGCTCGGCGCCGATTTTTCGCATGAGAATCGCAACTCGACTGACAGTGCCTTCGATTATTCGCGCAACGTCGTTATTTTTTCGATCGCCGGCACGTTGTAGAGCCGAATAGGCATACTGATCGCAGCCGCCATGTTGCAATCCGACCTCCAACGCGGATCATCCTTCGCGCCGACGATCGCGTTGATGATGGTGTTGCTGGCGAGCGCTTGCTTGCGATCGATGCGCGCGCGCAGGACAAGGCGGATGCATTATCGACTTATCGGCTGAATTCGGGCGACGTGATCTCGATTCGTGTTTTCGGCGAGGATGATTTCACTCGCGAGAAAGATACGACTTACCGATGCGGGGACGGTATCGTTTCCGATCCTCGGCGAAATTCCGGTGCTCGGCCGGACGGTCGGCGAAATCGAGAAGCTGGTCACCGACCGCCTGAAGGGCCGCTACCTGGTGAATCCCCGGGTCTCGGTGTGGATCGACGAATATCGATCGTTCTTCATAAATGGTATGGTCGAAAAACCCGGCGCCTATCCCTTCCAGCCCGGCTTGAACGTGCGCAAGGCCGTATCGATCGCCGGCGGACTCAAGGAGCGCGCCTCGGTCAACAAGATCTTCATCGTCCGGGACAAGGATCCCGCACATCAGCCGGCCAAGGTCGACTTGAATGCCGATGTCGCCCCAGGCGACACCATTACCGTTGAAGAGAGCTTCTTCTAGCATGAACGAGCCCGGAAACATTTATCGCGCGCGTGGTCAGGCGCGTTGCCGATAGAGGGCGTGACCGCACGGAACAATGAGCGCCCGGAGTTGGTGCCGGTCAGTAGCACCATGAGACGGCGGGACACGAGAGCCCACCGAGCTCGTGCCCGCGGAGCGCCGCTACCGCCGCAGGCCGCAACCCACCCTGAATGTGGCACACGAGGAAACGCCCGAATACATCGCGTACTGGCGAGCCATCATGTTACGGAAGTGGAGCATCCTTGCGCTCGCAATGCTTGTCGCCGTCATCACCGCCGTGGATGTTTCGCGGATGGTTCCTGTCTACCGGTCCAGCGCCACGCTGTTGATCGAGACTGACACAACAAAGCTGGTGCCGATCGGCGACGGATCCGGCGGCATAGGCGCATATTATCGAGAGTACTTCCAGACGCAAGCCGAAGTGCTCAAATCGCGCGACGTCGCGCAGCGAGTCGTGACGAAGCTCAAGCTGGCAGAGCATCCGGAGTTCGATCCCCGCCCGGGCAAGCCTCTGTCCTCGAGGCTTGGATGGGCGAGCACCTCCCCGCAATAAAGGCGTTATTCTGGAAATCTCCGCCGGGTGCTCGACGAGGCGTCGGTCGAAGGCGAAGTATTGAAGAGATATGCCGAGCGCCTGTCCATAGAGCCCGTGCGCCAGACCCAATTGATCAAGGTGAGTTTCGACGCCCACGATCGCTGCGCTGGCCGCCGCCGTGGCCAATGCGACCGCGCAGGCCTATATCCAGGCGGACCTTGACGCCCGCTCCACGGTCAACCAAAACGCGGGGCAGCAAATCAATGAACGCCTGGCGGAATTGAAGGCAAATTTGAATGCGTCGGAGAAGGCGCTGCAGGCCTATCGTGATCGGCGAAGGAATGCTCGACAACAAGAGCACTGTGCTTGGCGGCACTGCCCGGCAACTCGATGCGCTGACTCAGAAGCTGGTGGACGCACGGGTTCGCCTATCCGAGGCCGAGCAGGCCTACAACCAAGTCAAGGCCGGCGAGGCAACCAATTATGAATCGGTGCCGGCCGTAGTCAAGAGCTCTTCAGTACAGCGGGCCAAGGAGATCGAAGCCGAAGCGGAAAAGAAGCTGGCCGAAATTTCGCAGCGCTATGGATCCGAGCACCCAAAGTTTGTCGCGGCCAGCAGCGATTTGAGCGCTGCGCGAGACAACACACGAAGGCAGATTCAGAACCTGGTCGCAAGTGTCGTCAAGGAATACGAGGCGGCCCGGGCCACGGAGAAGACTATTCAGGAGGCGCTGGCGCAATCGAAGGGCACGATCCAGAGCCTGAACCGCAAGGAAATCCAACTGGGAATGCTCGAGCAGGAAGTTGCAACGAACCGTCAGCTCTACCAGGCCTTCCTGTCCCGATTCAAGGAAACCAGCGCCACCCGGAATGCCCAAGGACCCAATGCGCGCGTCGTTGACGCAGCCGTGCCGGCGTTATTGCCCATTCGGCCGGCCAAGACGCGCACGGTGATGATCGCTACAGGATTAAGTCTGCTTCTTGGAGCGCTCGGCGCCGTGATTCTGTATCGCTTGAGGAACACATTGCAGACGAGCGAAGACGTCGAGAAAAAGTTGCATCGGCCGTTGCTGGCGGCATTGCCGATCTTGCCTAGAAGGAAGAACAGAAATCGAGGTCAGGCCGTGCTGGATGAGCCTCGTGATCTCTATGCGGAATCGATACGGGTGGTTTCCGCCCAGGTACTGCTATCGGTGTTGAACTACACCCCGGCCAAGTTGTAACTATCACGTCGTGCGTGCTCGAGGAGGGAAAGTCGACCTTCGCGATAAATTTTGCCCACGCGCAGGCAAAGACGAAGCGTGTGCTCCTCATCGAAGGCGACATGCGCCGACCATGCTTCGACAAGGCGATGAAACTTGCGGCAGGACAGAAGGGGCTTTCCGAGTTGCTCTCGGGCGAAGGCACGCTGGAAGAGTGTCTGTTGCAGGTCGACGGAACGGACCTTCACGTGATTGCCGCCGGAAGTATTCCACCCAATCCGCAGGATCTTTTGGCTTCCGCGCACGTTCAGCGAAGTGCTGACCAGGCTGCGCGCCCGATACGACATGATCATCATCGATAGCCCGCCGGTGCAGTTGGTTTCCGATGCACTGGTGATCGGCGCACAGTCCACTGGCGTGATCTTCGTTGTCAAGGCCGATGACACGCCCGTTCCATTGGCTCAGAGAGCCCTCAAGCGAATTGCAGCCGCAAATATCCCTATCTTCGGCGTGGTGCTGAACCAACAGGACTTCAAGAAGGCGGAGAAGTATTACGGTGAGTACTCAGGGTATGGGAAGTACTGGTACGGGGCGGCGGGGTACGGGATGAAGCGGTACATAGGGTGGGGAGAAGCAGCGTGGGGAAGATTGGTGAGTCGCTGCAGATCCGCCCTTAGCGCCAACGTCTGGCCGCGACAAGGATCAGGCCTTCTGATGATCAAGGCCGACATTCCGGGAAATTTGCATCAGGCTCAGCCTTGTCGTAGTCACCCCTCGCAAATCTCAAGCCACGTCAACGCTTGCGGCGAGGGCGCATGTGCCGAAGGTTGCGCTGCGCCCAAACGGCGAAGCGGTGCCGCAGTCGGCCACGCGCCCGCGGATTGACACTCAGCCCGCGAGAGCCGGGCACGATCACCATGAGCGCTGGCGCTGTTGAAACGCGCAGGCCACCAACGCGCATTCGCCCGGATTCAAGATCGCCCCAGCCTGGCACGACCGCCCCGATCAGTCGACCATGACCTTCACCAGCCGGCTCCTTTCCGGAACGACCCAGCTCACTCTCAGCAATGGAGTCGTTCGGCTGCTCTCGATCGTCACGATGCCCATTCTGACCGGCTTGCTCAGTCCGCAGGCCTATGGCGTGGCGGCTTTGGCGGGCACGGTGATCTCGCTTGGTGTCGGTGTTGGCGTTGGCCGGCATCGACATGTCCTATGTGCGCGCCTATCACAGTGCGCAGCCGCCAAGCGGCGTCAGTGTCGAGCACTATTGCTGGCGTTTCGCAATCCTGGGCGCGTTGCTGACCGCCGTGGTCGCTGCGGCAGCGTGGTGGTTCTTCAGCAGAGGATTCCGTCGAGCAGGATCGCCGTCTTGCGATCCTGATAGCGGCGGGCATCGTCTTCTCGGTGGCCAACACGATGGCGCAAACGCGGGCGCGCCTGGCAGGCAGATATCGCGCCATGGCTCTGACCATCATCGCCACCGGAATGATTTCCATGGCGGCAAGCATCGGCATCGCGGTCTTTGGCGGCAGGACGCCCTGGCGTTGCTGCTTCCCATGCTGCTTGGCTACCTGCTTCCTGTGTTGCTGCTCGGCACGCCGTCCATCGCCGGGTTGGCGAAACGCCTCCGGTTGACCTGCAACGAAGGTGTGGCGTTGATCAAGATCGGCCTGGCGGGCGTCGTTACTGCGCCCATGTACTGGCTGCTGTCCTCCTCCGATCGCTGGTTCCTTCAGCACTATCACGGCGCCGAAGCGGTGGGGGTCTATTCGATCGGCTACAGCGTCGCCATCGTCGGCACGATGGTCAATACCGCCGTCAGCGCGGTGTGGCTGCTCGAGGCCGCGCGGGAGTATGAGCAGGACCCGGCGCAGGCGAGAGTCACCCTGGGCCGGCTCATGTCGCGTCTGGTGGCCCTGATGGCGGTCATCTGGCTGGCGGTCGCCGCCGCTGGCGGCGACATGGTGCGCTGGTTGGCCAATGAACGCTTTCATGCTGCCGCCGACTACGTGCCCTACATCGCCGGCGGCGTCTTCTTTTATGGCGTGTTGCGGTTGGCCAACACCGGCCTCTTGCTCGCCAAGCAGTTGAATTGGGCGGCCTTGTGGTGGTTGGCGGGCGGCGTGGTTTGCGCCCTGCTCAATCTGGTGCTGGTGCCAAGATTCGGCGGTATGGGCGCTGCCGTTACCCAAAGTGCGAGCTTCGGCTTTATCTCCCTTGCCATCCTCGCCACCTCCCAGACCAAAATCCGCATCCATCTGGATTGGAGTCGCCTCGCGATGGCCATGGTCGTCATCCTTGCCGCCGGGGCCTTCCTTGCCCGACCGTGGCATGTGACGGCGACCTACAGTCTGTTGATGAAACTGCCCATCGGGATTGCGGTGGCGGCCATCGTCGCCTGGATGATGGCACCTGACTGGTGCGTCAAAGGGGTCGACTATCTGCGCCGGAGGGTTTTCCCTTGACCCCTGCGTGCCGGTCTGGTCAGGAGGTGGTGCCATGTGCGGCATAGCGGGCGAACTGAACTGGACGGCCCGCGCGGACATGCGTGCGGTCGCCGCGATGGTGTCGGGCATCGCCCATCGCGGTCCGGATGATCGAGGCCTTTGGTCGTCTCCGAACGGTGTTTGCGCCCTCGGCCATGCCCGCTTGAGCATCATCGATCTCAGCCCCGCCGGCCATCAACCGATGCATCGACGCCACTCACCGGAAACGCCATCGTCTTCAACGGCGAGATTTACAACTTCCAGGCCCTGCGCAAGGACTGCGAGTCGGCGGGCGACGTATTCAAGTCCCACTCCGATACCGAGGTGATCCTCGCCCTCTACCGACGGCATGGCATCGATTGCCTGAAGTTTCTGCGCGGCATGTTCGCTCTTGCTATCTGGGACGAGAAACGTCAGCAGCTTTTTCTGGCCCGTGACCGGGTGGGCAAGAAGCCCCTCAATTACGCGGTGACGCAAACCGGGCTGGCCTTCTGCTCCGAACTGCATCCGCTTTCCCGCCATCCGGGCGTCGATAACGGGATGGACCTGGAGGCGCTGGAGCTCTACCTGCAATGCCAGTTCATTCCCGCGCCGTGGACCATCTATCGCGGCATTCGCAAGCTGCCGCCGGCCCATTACGCCATCTATCGACCGCGATGGCTTGAAGATCGAGAAATACTGGGAGATCGATTATCGCGACAAGATGCGCATCAGCGAAGCCGACGCGCTGGACGCGCTGGAGGAGAAACTGACCGAGGCCGTTCGCCTGCGCATGATCGCCGACGTTCCGCTGGGCGCGATGCTGAGCGGCGGCGTCGATTCCAGCGTGGTCGTTGCGTTAATGGCCAAACTCAGCAACGAACCGGTGCGCACCTTCAGCATCGGTTTCGAAGAAGAAGCCTTCAACGAACTGCCTTGGGCGCAGCAGGCCGCCGAGCGCTGCGGCACCCAGCATCATCCCGATATCGTCAAGGGCGACGTGGAGCACCTGTTGCCCCAGCTGGCCCGGCATTATGGCGAGCCTTATGCTGACGACTCCGCAGTACCATCGTTCTTCGTCTCGGCTAACGTTCGTCGTCACGTCACCGTGGCCTTGAACGGGGATGGTGGCGATGAATTGCTGGGTGGATATCAGCGCTACTGGCTGCCGAAGTCAGCGCTGCGATCGTCCGCGCTACTTGGTGGATGGTTACCCCCCGCGCGCCTCGCGGACATGGCTTCGCGTCTTCAGGACGTGAAGAGCATTCCCGGACGCGTGGCGAGAAAGCTCCTGATGCAATATTCCAATCCGGAACTGCGGTCGGTCATCATGTTCGCCGATTTCTGGCACGACGCGGCGCGCAGGGAGTTGTTGCCGGACGGCTCCAGTGTGCTGTTGCGGAACTGGCGGGCGTCGCTGGCTGGAAGGCGCCTTCGCCCATGCGGATAACCCGATCGACCGAATGCTCTGGCTGGACAACCATACCTACCTGCCGGGCTGCTTGCTGGTGAAAATGGACATTGCCTCCATGCACTGCGGCCTCGAAACCCGCTCGCCACTGCTGGATCACGAAGTCATCGAGTTCTGCGCTCGACTGCCCGTGCAGTACAAGGTCAAGAATCAGGTTGGCAAATATCTGTTGAAGAAGCTGGCGGAACGCTATTTTCCTGCCAACTTCGTGCATCGGCCCAAGATGGGGTTTGGCATTCCATTGGCAGCCTGGCTGCGCGGACCCCTTCACAACGTACTACACGAAACGCTGCTGGATGCCAACCTCATGGCCCCGCTTTCCGGTGCGGTGATCGAGCGGACGCTGCGGGCAATTCGACTCCGGCGATGACGGACACAAATCGCGTCTGTGGGCCCTGTTGATGTTCGGGTGCTGGCGCAGACAGCAAGGTGCCGATCTCTGAGCGTCTCGAGCATGCCAACCAGGAAACTTAGAATCGGCCTTCTCGTTGAGACACGGGATCTGCTCGCTTGGGAATGCGCGATGCTGCGAAGGGTCATGAAATCCCAGTACGCAGAACTTGTGCTGTTTATTCACAACAATGCGGAATCCGCAAACCACGGCCTACATCGGCGCCGAACGATCGCGACACTTTTCTCCACAGCTATTCGGAGAATGACCTACGCTTTGCTGGCAAAACTGGAAGAAAAGGTTGGTGGATGTGATCCTTACGCACTTGCCGTATGCAATGACCTCGAGCAGTTCCGCAGTATTCCGTGCCTGGAGGTAACTCCCTCAGCCGAGCCGTTCACCGCCGCCATCAACCCATTCGATGTAGAAAGGATCCGAGAATTCGACGTGGATGTCTTCATCAAATTGGGCGATTTTCCCCTTGAACGCGACATCTTGAGGGTGGCGAATTACGGCGTGTGGTCAGTCGTTCACACCGACAACCGCGTAAACCGGGGCGGCGCCGCCGGATTCTGGGAAGTGTTTCATAACGTGCCGGTTACCGCTTCGACACTGCAGCTTTTGCGCGAAACTCCAGATGACAAAAAAGTCATTGGGCGATCTCGGCTCGGCAACTTGTTGCGTATCGGTCAGGCGCAACAGGAACAATCTGTATTGGAAGGCGTCGCGCCAAATACCCTGGAAACTGAAGGAACTATATCTGCTCGGGCCCGCTCTCTTTTTTGAAAAGGCTGAAAGGGATAGCGACCGTCCACCATTTGATTCTCATCAGCCGTCGGCGACGCCGAGGCTACCCGACGAAATTGTGTTACTACTTCGGATATTCTGGCGGATCTATTCAAATCGCATCCGGAACTTCTTTGTGGCTACCCAATGGATATTGCTATTCGAACTTCGAAACGCGTCCTCGCCATCGCCCTCGCATTTCAAGAAGATCATTCCGCCGCGGGATCGATTCTGGGCGGATCCGCACGCGCTGATCAAGGATGGGAGGAACTACGTCTTTATCGAGGAGCTTCGGTATAGCCAGAACAAGGGCTATATTTCGGCGATGGAAATCAGAGAGGACGGAACTCACACCGTGCCACGACGCGTACTTGAAGAGCCCTATCATCTGTCGAATCCGTTCATTTTTGAATACGACGGACAACTGTTTCTGATCCCGGAGTCTGCGAATAATCGAACAGTAGATCTGTATCGCTGTGTGTCATTTCCAGACAAGTGGGAGCATTGCGAAACTCTCCTGCAAGGTGTTCACGCGGTGGATTCGACAGTCTATCGCCATCATGGGAAGTGGTGGCTTTTCACAAATATTCGTGAGCACGAAAGCGGGTCGAGCGATGACGACCTGTTTCTCTTTTACTCGGATGCGCTAGAGCGCGGCCAATGGAAGGCGCATCCCCGCAATCCCGTTGTCTCCGACGTGACCAGAGCTAGGCCGGCCGGAAACATTTACAAACATGAAGGCAAGCTTTACCGACCCGCCCAAGACTGTTCAATCCGATATGGCTACGGGATCCGGATTCTGGAAATCCTCGAAATGTCGGAATCGGATTACGTCGAACGGGAAGTTGATTTCATTCAACCAAAATGGGACAAGAGGATCATTGCTACGCATAGCTTCAGCAAGGCGGGACCCCATATATTCAGTGACGCCCTCGAGGAAAGATGGGAGTTCTTCCCGAGCTGGCGCAGAAGCGCGTAATGCAGAAATCGTCGGTGCCTGCCGGGGTCGGGATCGCGGAGTGTCCTTCAGCTCAACGTTCTGTCAGGACGTGGACGAGCTGCGTATGGGTTGCATTCTCAATCTGGCGCACAGCTTCTTCATGGGCCAACGTAATTCCTAGCCCAGGTCTTGATTTCCTCAATCAGGCGACGCCGATGCTGTTCCAGCCAATACGTGTGATGGGTCTGCGGCCAGAATAACTCGGTGCAGAACTTCTGATAACCATTTACCTCCAAGACTCGACCCAGTTGTCCTGATTGATTGTAGTACCCGTGCGCATACTCCGTGAATACGGACAGAACCCGACCGCCGCGCTCGCGGATCAACTCGAACGCCTGTCGCAGTTGTTCCAGTGTCGGAAGATCCCTAAGTGCTAACGGGTCGACAGATCTGTCGTCTTCCTGTTCTTCTTCGCGGGGGCGCGTCAGCGACCTGAAGCGCCGCTTCAACCAACCGGCATATCGAGCTGGATCAGTGTACTTCGCGATGATCACTCGACCGCCAAATCCTGGGTCCCGGTAACAAATCGGGTCAAGCAAGACCATACCGACAACGCGCGGCTCATTGAGCGACAGATGTATTGCATTGTCAGCGCCTGTGCAGAGCCCGGCCAACACGAGCGGCGGACGACCCAGACGCGAATCCAGAATGCTGGAAATCTCGGCGAAGTCCGCTGCTACCGATTCCAGGCTGGTCAACCCAGGGCGTGGTGGACTATCACCCCTGCCCGCCAGATCGACCCGTAGCGAGCTGAAGCCCATCCGAGCGAGTTCCCTGCCAAGGCGGACGTGCAGCCGATATGGACCGACCCGGTGCAGCAGACCCCCGCTCAAGAACACGAAGACCGGCAACTTGCGCGCGGGGCGAGAAGGCATGCTCGCTGGGGTCAGAATCCCGAACAACCGCCCGCCCTCCCCGAACTGCAGGGGCTCCTCCGTCAGGACAGGGTCAGGCATGCGGTCAGGCGCTCCAATATCGGCTTAGGCATCATCAGATTTTCCAATTCAGTCTCCCAGTTGCAGGCGAATCGCGCCACGTCGCCGGAAACTCCCTGCACGGCAAAACCACCTTCCAACGACGTGCTGACGACGTAAAGCTTACCCTCTGGAACGCTCGAATATGCACTGACGTCGAGCAGACAAAACTCCTTCACCATGCGATCGGAAAGACGATACCCGGCATACTCGTGCAGTGTCTCTCGGAACTCCGTGTCGCTCAGGGAAAGATCGCGCTCGATGATTGTCTCCTGAACGCGACGCATCGCCTGAAGATAGGTCGTTCCATCGGGGACGGGGTCCCACACCACCAGCCGGTTGATATCACTTAGAGCGTCCGTCGACCGACACGCCAGCAGCGCACCCGCCCGCACGCCAAGCAGCCGCACCTCATTGCATCTAGACAACTCGCGTCCTTCGCGTACAGCGAGCGCGATGTCCTCCACCCAGTCGGAGATCGTAACCTCGCTGAGGTCATAAGATGAATCCCCAGTTCCCCGATAATCGAACCTGATTACGTGCTGGCCCTTCTCGGCAAGCGAAATCGCCAATTCCCGCAGCGCAAGTTGCGTACGCATGTACTCATTGAACAGAGGCGGGCAGATGACCGTAAGGATCTGACTGTCGTTTTCGATTGGCGGATGGTAGATCGCGAACACCTGCCGGTTGCTCGGCCCGAGGAAGAGCGCCGTCTGGACCCTCGTTGTATTGAAGAACCTTTGCCCCATCGGCGAAAGCAGGCTCGGTGCTTGCTCATCCATGGGACGTTCCACCCCCCCACCGATTTTTGCCTGAACGATCGAACTCAATTGGGCAATGGTGGGAGCTTCGAAAAACTCTCTGAGAGTGAACTCTGTGCGAAACGAGGACCTTATCTTCGCAACGACTTGCATGGCCAACAGCGAGTGCCCGCCCAGCTGCGAAAAGTTGTCTTCAAGGCCAATATCCTCAAATCCAAGCACGTCTTTCCATATTGCCCCCAAGACCGTCTCGACGTCATTGGTTGGCTGATCCCCTCGCTCCTCGCGGTCTTGCTTCAGCGCAACTGACTTTCCACCGCCCTGTATCTGAGAGAGGTATCTTGTATGATCGAATGGCGACTCAGACTCTTCCACCAAATGATCGAGGTTCTCCGGGCTGACGATGACCTGCGCAAGATCCGAGTTCAGGGCTCGCTTGAAAGCCTGCAATCCATCTGTTGTGAGGATCGCCTTCTGGAGAGCGGCTTCTTTCCAGCCCTCCAGACCTGGCTTGATCTCCAAATCCGCCAATTGGCCGACCTCCTTCCAACCGGGCCAGTTGATGGCAAGCGTGCGAAATTTCGTTCTGCTGTTCGCGAAATGTGAGAAAGCATCGAGGAATGAGTTCGCGGCGCTGTAATCGGACTCGGCATATGGTGTGATGACCGAGGTGATCGACGAGAACAGCACGAGGAAATCCAGGTCGGCGCCCTTCAACAGGTCGAACAGGACCATCGCGCCGTAGACCTTTGGAGCCAGAACGCTATCGGCACCTTCCTTTGTCTTCGTCTGCATCAGTCCCGCCCTGACGATCCCTGCGCCGTGAATCACCCCATGGATGGTCTTGAATTTCGCTCTCGTTCGGTCGAGTGCATCCTGCATCTGTTTCCTGTCGGACGAGTCGGCGGTGACCACCTCGACCTCCGCGCCCAGCTCTTCAATCTCGAGGAGGGCTCTGAGGGTTCTGAGGACCGCCTCAGGCGCGTCACCTGCCGTCGACAATTCTCTCCACGTCGATTTTTCCGGAAACGGGGTCTTCTTGGTCAGTACGATTCTCGCCTGGCAGGCTTCTGCCAGATACTTGGCGACAGACAGCCCGATCCCGCCGGTGCCTCCCGTGATCAGATAAACGCCGCTGCGGCGCAGACGCCTGATTTCTGGCGGCTCGTTTGGTGTGCTCGCCAGGACCGGCCTTGGCAAATTGACTCTTTCATACCTTCGCTCCCATCGATGCCTTCCCCGATAGGCCGCAACTCGACGTTGCGATGGCTCGGCAAATTCGGAAAGAATGGTGGCGACCACTTCCTCAGGCACGCTTTCGATGGGGTGGCTGTCGGGCAGATCGATGTTGAAGCATTTGACGTTCGAAAATTCCTTGGGAATGACCCCACAAGGCCCTAGCACGGTCGCCATTGTCGGGTCCAGGCGCTCCTCACCCGTCACCTCATGGACCCGGTTCGAAACGATGCCGATCTTGATCGGGACTGCAATGTCGAGTTCGCCGATCGCCTGGGCGATGTGCAACAGGCTATAAAAGCCGAAGCTCTGGTTGGCTGCGCACCGCGCATAGGTGGGATCTTCGTCGTCCCGCGTGAGACTCCCCAGATGGACGATGTTGATGGCCCTCGCGGCCCGCCCTTTCAGCGCTCGGAACAATTTCAGATAGTCATCGATTCCTGAGGGATCCAACTCGAATGAGCCGTCGTCCCGACTGACGAACGACTGGCCGAAGCGAACGAAATCCGCCGGTTGTCGCATTGCCTGGAGCCTGGACTTGATGCAGTCCCCTCCTCCATATTGATCCGCGACAACCAACCAGTAGGCGTCTTCCAGACCGGATTCACGCGCAATCTCACGTGGAAACGGAGTTCTTTCCCACGTTGGCACGTAGAACCAGTTGTCCACCTCGGACTTTTCCGATGCGCGCCTCCATTCTTGCGCCTTCCGTGCGCTGTCCGACGTCGTCTCGATCCAATGATTCTTCCTTTCAAAAGGATAGGTTGGCAGTGCAACGCGGCGGCGGCGATCGCCGATGTGAGTGCTGTCCCACTTGATCGCCGTTCCTGACACCCACAGCTTTCCGATCGCGTGCCACAGAAATTCGATATCTGACTGGTTCTCGTAGTGGTGCCTGATCGAGGAAACCGCCACCGGAACTCCGGCATGCTGCCGGTCGGGGTGCTGCATAGCCAGCACCCCCAGCGTGCGGCCGGGGCCTGCCTCCAGGAGGATTGGATTCTCGAACTGCCACAGCTCGTGCAAAGCGTCGCTGAACCTGGCAGTGTGATTGGCATGCATCGCCCAATAGGCGGGATCGGTAGCCTCGCGCCCCGTGATCCACGTCCCGGAGACGTTGGATATGTACGGAATTCGCGGCTCGTTCAATTGAACCTTGCGCACCTCCGCCTCGAATGCCTTCACGATCGGATCGAGCATTCTCGAATGAAAGGCATGAGCATTCTGAACATGCCGACAAATGACGCTCCGTGCAGTCAGCGTCTTCTCGAACTCGGCCACGGCGGCAACCGGACCGGCCACCACACACAGACTTGGACCGTTGATCAATGAAATGGACAGCTCGCCGGGAAGCAGCGAAAGCAGTTCACTTTCAGGCAGCATGACGGCAAGCATGGCGCCCTGGGGCAACTCGTTGACCAGCTTGGCCCGGGTGGCAATCAGTCGCAGCGAGTCCTCCAGCGACAAGACCCCGGCCAGACACGCCGCCACGTACTCACCCATGCTATGACCGACAATGGCGTCAGGGGTGATTCCCAACGAATGCCAGAGACGGGCCATCGCATATTCGATCGTGAACAATGCCGGCTGGACGTACAGCGTCCTGTTGAGATTCGTCGCGTCCGGATCCTCCGATGCGCCGGCTTGTCCGCCAAGCATCTTCTTCAGGTCGATCCCCTTGCTCTTGCCCTCCCTCTTCCAGCTTCGGCTGTTCGGGTAGATGACTGTCCGAATGTCGATCCCCAGGTGCCGTTCGAGAATCTGCGAGCACCGATCGACTTCCTCTTTGAAAACGGCCCACGTTTCGTAGAGATCGTGGGCCATGCCCACGTAGTGATCGCCGATGCCGGGCAACAAAAGGATCACCGGGCGCCGCGGCTCGTCCGCCCGGCTGGAGAGGACTCGTCTTCGAGCCTTCCTGACCCAAGGCGGACAGGGCGTCCTCCCGATCGACACAGACCAGGCACCGTCTATGTGGAAACGCCTTGCGTCCGATCTGCAGCGTGTAGGCCACGTCGCTCATGTTCACGGAGTCGTTGCGCGTTCAGGAACTCCCGTAAACGATGCGTAGCCTGGTCGAGAGCCGGTTCCGTCTTGGCCGACAAGATCAACAGATGAGGAGGGGTGGCCTTCGTCGACGCTCCCGGTGTCGGCGCTTCTTCGAGGACGACATGCGCGTTCGTTCCGCCCATGCCGGTGGACATCACGCCCGCTCGTCTCGGACCGTCGCTGGTCCATTCCCGTAAATGCGTGTTGACGAAGAACGGGGTGGCCGGAAAATCGATTTCGGGATTGGCTTCGCTGTAGTGGAGACTCGGCGGAAGCTTTCGGTGCTCGAGGGCAAGGACGGTCTTGATGATGCCGGCAACTCCCGCCGCGGCGTCGAGGTGTCCGATATTGGATTTTGCCGAACCGATCGCGCAGTAGCCTGAACGTTGCGTAAAGGTGCGGAACGCCTTGGTCAACGCGCGGATCTCGATAGGATCTCCGACGGGCGTTCCCGAACCGTGCGCCTCGACGTAGCTGATGCTGTCTGCTTCGACTCCGGCATTGGCCAGTGCCTCCACCACGGCGTCGGCCTGGCTGTTGACGCTGGGAGCCGTGTAACCGGCCTTTTCCGAGCCATCGTTGTTGACGGCCGAACCCCTGATAACAGCATGGATGGTGTCGCCGTCCGACAGGGCGTCCGCCAACCGCTTCAGCACCAGGATGCCGCCACCGCTGCCGAATACAGTGCCATTGGCCTTGGCGTCAAAAGCCCTCACGTGCCCATCCGGCGAGACGACCCCGCCAGCGTCGCAAAAGTAGCCGGCGCGATGCGGAACGCGCACCGATATCGCACCAGCCAGCGCCATGTCGGTCTCTCCGCTCAGAAGGCTCTGGCGGGCCAGGTGGACGGCGACAATGGAGGTCGAGCAAGCGGTCTGAACGGTGATGCTCGGCCCCTTCAAATTGAGCTTGTAGGAAATCCGGGTGCTCAGAAAATCCTTGTCGTTCCCGATGAGCGTGGGGATGTAGTCTTCGGCCAGGCGGTCGTTCAGTCCGACATTCGTGAAATAGGTGTTCAGGGCGGATCCGGTGAACACGCCGATGCGTCCTTGATAGCGATCCGGGTCATAACCCGCATTCTCGAGCGCCTCATGCGCCAGCTCGAGCAAAATGCGGTGCTGCGGATCCATGCTCCTGGCTTCCATCGGCGAGAAGCCGAAAAAACCCGCGTCGAAACAGCCCGGGTCCTCAAGGATCGGCGCCGCCTTCACATAGTTCGGGATCGGTCAGGCAGGACGCCGGCACGCCTGATGCCAGGATCTCCTGATCCGAAAGCCGGGCGATCGACTCGACGCCTTCGGCCAGGTTGTGCCAGAACTCCTCGACATTGCGCGCGCCTGGAAAGCGGCCGGACATCCCGACGATTGCGATATCGAACTCGTTACTCATCGGCGTCTACGAAGGCCTCACCTGAATGACAGGTTCCGGCAATGCCTTGCGATCCGTTTTCCCGCTCGGCGTCAAAGGCATTTCATCGATTTTCTCGATGCGATTGGGGATCATGTAGTCGGGAAGGTGTCTCTTCAGATGGTCGCTTCAGACCCGCGACGTCCAGCTCGGATTTGCAGACGACGTAGGCCACGATGAGGATGACATTCTCCGAGTACTTCTTGACCAGCGCCGCACAGTCGGTGATGCCGGGGATACTCCCTGATCGTGTTTTCGATCTCACCCAGCTCGATCCGCAATCCCCGTATCTTTACCTGGTGATCCTCCCGACCCAGATACTCGATATTCCCGTCGGGCAGCCAGCGGGCGACGTCTCCGGTCCGATAGATTCTTTCACCGGGGTTGACAGGATTGTCGGTGAATTTTTCGTCGGTCAGGGCCGCGATTGTTCAGGTAGCCCCTGGCCAGGCCGACCCCGGCGATGCACAACTCTCCGGTTTCGCCGATTGCGCACCTGCTGCCCGTCTCTGATGACGTACAGCCTGATGTTATCGATCGGTCGGCCGATCGGAATGCTTTCGAAATCATCATGTGCAGGGCAATCGAAATAGCTGACGTCGACCGTCGCCTCGGTGGGGCCGTAGAGATTCGTCAGTCGGGCCCCCGTCTTGCTGCCCAAGATGGCATTGAACTTCCTGACATGACTGGACGTCAGCGCCTCACCGCTGGCAAATACCTGCCGAACCGAAGCCAGGTTCTTCAGCGCGCTCGCAGCCTTGCCCTCCAGGTACTCCAGAAACACGTTCAGCATCGAGGGAACGAAGTGCATGACGGTGACGTCGTGTTTCTTGATGGTCTCAACGATCGCCAGCGGATACCGTTCCCCGCCCGGCATCAGGAAGCAGAGCCTTGGCGCCGGTGAGGGCCCACCAGAAAAGCTCCCACACCGATACATCGAAATAGTACGGCGTCTTTTGCAAGATGACGTCGCGCTCATCGATCGGGTAGGCGCTGCTGCATCCAGTGCAGGCGGTTGACGACGGACCGGTGCTCGATCATCACGCCCTTGGGTTTGCCGGTCGATCCGGACGTGTAAATCACATACGCCAGATCCTCGGGCTTGTTGACGCACGGCGGGGTTGGCCGTTGACCCGCGGTAAACGTCCGGATCATCAAGATTGATGATCACGCCCGTCAAAATCGATCTTGCCGGCGGTCTTCTTCTGCACCAGCAGTACTTTGACGCCGCCGTCCTTCAGCATGTAATCGGTGCGATCCGGCGGATTGTCCGGTGGTACGGGCAGATACGCCCCTCCGGCCTTGAGGATTCCCAGGATGCCGATGATCATGGCGAAGGATCGTTCCACCATCAACGCGACAATGTGTCCCGGCCGAACGCCCTCGGCCCTCAGTAGATGGGCCAGCTGATTGACCTTCGTCATTGAGCTGCGCGTAGGTGAGCGACGGGCGCACCGAACATCTTGTCGTGGTCGCAGATGACCGCCGTTGCGGATGAGTGCTTCGTCAATCTGCGCCTCGATCAATTCCTGAAGCGTGACGTCATCCGGAAACGTCGCTTCCGTGCGATTGAATTGCGACGATCCTCGCGAGGTCGGCCGCCGTGGCGGCAGGCGCGGGTGGCGTATTCATGTCAAGATCAAGTGGATCGCAGTCACTTCGCGAGGCGATGCGCCTGGCCAACAAACATCTTCCCCAAAAGCTCCTCGTGGATCTGGGTCGTGCCTTCAATGATCTCCATGATCTTGGCATCGCGGTAAAACCGCGAAACCTGGCGATGACCCGTGGACGCCCGAGGCGCCCCTGGATCTGAACGGCATCAGAGGCGGCTCTCACCGCGGCTCTCGACGTAAAATATTTGGCCATCAAGGTTTTCTCGAAGACTTCCGGAAGATGGTCGTCTTCCGCGCGGCAGGCGTTATGGCACAGGAAACTTCCGGCCTCCAGATCGGTGCCCATTCTGGCGATCAACGATCGGATCATGCCAATTTCACCGACGGTTCTTTCGGCAATCTTGCGCACGGCCGCGTAGGCGATGCTTTCTTCAAAGCATCCTCTCAAGAGCCCCAATGCCGAGCAGGCGGTGCTGATTCTCCCGTATTGCAAGCCAACGGGTGCGACATGCGACAAGGCAAAACCGGGTTTGCCGACAATGTTGGCGGACGGCACCTCGACATCGTTGAAAGTGAGCTGCGCCAAGCCGGCCGAGCGGAACCCCATCAGGTCACGAATGGGCTCGACTTCAAGGCCTGGGGTGCCCCTGGGCACGAGACAGGCCACGGAACGCTGCTCCAGCTTCCCGAATACGAGAAACACGCCGGCGCGCTGTGCGCAGGTTATCCATTTCTTGCTGCCGTTCAGAACGAGAGAGTCGCGCACCAGAGCTCCGCGTGAACTCGGTTGCCAAGGAATGAATGGCGCTTCCGGCACCGGGTTCCGTCAAGCGCAAAGGCGCCGATCATTTCCCCTTTGGCCAACGGCGGAAGCCATCGTCTTTTTTGCTCTCGGTGCCCCACTTGAGCGACGCCATGGAAACCATGGCTTGGACCGTCAGCACGCCCGTCAACGAGGAAGATCCCCTGCCCATGGCTTCGTTCAGCAAACCGAACGTGACGATGTCCCAGCCTTGTCCGCCGAAATTCCGGCGGCAGACTGGAGCCCAGATAACCAGACTTTCGCCAACATGCGATATCACGTGATCTGGAATTCTTTGCTCCCGATCCCATGCTTCGGCAAACGGTTCAACGTTCAAGGCGACAAATTTCTTGAACTCCGCGTGCCTGGCCTTTTGTTGGTCGGTCAATAGATGCTGCATATCGACGGCACTCCCCTCAATCCCTCCGCTCGCCGTTCTTTCTCATCGACAAATGCCGCAGCCGCGTTGAGGGACTTGAAATTTTCGATATCCAAGATCGTCCATCCCCACTTCGATGCGCAAAGGTCTTTTCGATGAACGTCATCAATTGGACCGCAAACAGCGAATTCACGAGGCCCGACTCGAACAAGTGGTCGTCATCCTTGCAGATCTGCGACGTTGACGGAACTCAATATGAAGCGCCTGACGGTTTCCTTGACGCGCTTTCTTGGCCTGCATTCGACTGACGTCATGATTCAGCCCTCTGGATAGACATAGAATCCCCTCCCTGTCTTTCGCCCCAGATGCCCCGCATGCACCAACTTCCTCAACAACGGGCAGCACCGGTACTTCGGGTCCTGAAAGCTTTCGTAAAGAACATCGAGCGAACGCACCACCGTATCCAAGCCGATCAAGTCCGCCGTCTCCAGCGGGCCCATCTTGTGTCCGAAGCATTTCTTGAAAATCGTGTCGATCTTGTCCGCCGTCGCCACCTGATCCTGCAGGACAAATGCGGCCTCGTTCATGAACAGATGCGAAATGCGGTTTGACACAAAGCCCGGCAGTCCTCGACGATGATCGCCTCCTTGTCGAGCCGCGAAAACAGCTGCAGCAAGGTCTCGATGGTGCGGTCCGAGGTGTGAAATCCGCGGATCACCTCAACCGTTGGCTTCAGATGGACCGGATTCATCAAGTGGATGCCGACAACATTCGCCGGGCGTTTCGTTGCGCTGGCTATTTGGGTGATGGAAATGCATGAGGTATTAGCCCCGAAGCAGACGTCGGGGGGCATCACTCGCTCCAGATTCTTCATAGACCTGCTTCTTGATCTGCCAGTCTTCGGTGACGTTCTCGATGACGAAGTCGCACGATGCCAAGTCCTGCAGATCGGTCGTCAGGACCATTCGCGATTACGGCCTCCTCCTTCGTGATCCGCGGCAAGGTCTTCGACAACAGACGGCACAACTCGTATGTTCTTCAATACGTCGGCCCTAGCTCGCTGCAATATCTCTTCCGAAATGTCGACGACCACCGCGGATATCCCATGAAGGACCAAGTCGGTTACGACGCCGATGCCGATGTTTCCCGCGCCAAGAACGCCTACCTTTCTGAATTCCATCTTACGAGGCCCTTCGCCTGACGTGTGTTGTACCGTCTCTGCTGGCCCCGGTGAGCGGCCGCCGCAGTCGTGGTCTGCGCCGTGTCCCTCTTCGGAGTTGCGCACTCAATTTGGCG
The DNA here is from genome assembly GCA_963733985.1 of uncultured beta proteobacterium. Taxonomy (GTDB): domain Bacteria; phylum Pseudomonadota; class Gammaproteobacteria; order Burkholderiales; family Casimicrobiaceae; genus CAIWHR01. The sequence continues at coordinate 159,292 of CAVTFF010000013.1, forward strand.
GCGAGCAGCGCCACCGTCGGGCACTCGAACAGGCTGACGATCGAAAGTGTCTGGTTCAGCTCCTTCTTGATCATGGCAATCACTTGGACGGCTCTGAGTGACGTTCCGCCGGCCTCAAAGAAGTTGTCGTTCATCCCGATGCGCGGCCTGCCCAGCACCTTTCTCCATATCTTCGTGAGTGCCGCTTCCAGCGTGCTGCCGGGCGTTACGTCCGCCCGGGCATCGAGCGGTTGCTGCCTCGACCCGGTATTTCCTCGATCGCCTATGCAAGCCGATCGATGTCGTACAGATTCTTCCCCAATCCGCTGCAGGCGCTCCGGACCGGTCGGCGACATCGAATGCCAGCGCCGGGCGAGGCGCGGACTTTTGCTGGCGCCAGGCGGTTTCCTCCTGCCTCGCACTGCGATCGGCGCCTTGCAGTCCGGATCGTATTCGACGTTTGCCAGGATCGTCCGCCGGAAAGCTCCAGGACGTTCCGGCCTCGTTCCGATACCGGTCGCCGATGCTCGTGATGAACTCCAGTGCCGGCAAATTCTTTTCCGTCGGCACGATAAGTGAATTCCACAAGCTGCTTTCCCTCCTTGACCGCCCGCTTGCCGAGCTGCGACACGATCGCATGCTCCACTCCCCGTCCCAGGACCCGGCAGCTCAACAGGAAAGTGTCCACCTTGTAACGGTCGTGCTGCGACTCATACATCAACGACGCCGACCAGTCCATAGTCCCCAAACCGATCGACCACGCGAACCGCCAGACAGTTGGCGTCTTCGTGCTTCAGGAGGTCCTCGATCTCTTCTTTCGAGCGCCGGATGGTCGTGAAGTTGAATTGATTCGTTCTGAACGTCAAGCTGCGACACACGGTCGAGTTGATCCTCCGTCAGCTTCGCCAATCTCGATGCGAAGCTGAAGTCCCTTGATGAAGTCCTTCAGGGAGAACGACTGCTCGCGGTACCGTTCCCTCTGCGCGCTTTCCTGATACATCCTGGTCCGGTCCTGGTCTTCCCTCGGTCGAAGCTCGCGTTATCGAATGCCCAGACGTGATTCAGGAATGAAGAGAATCGCATTCGGCGTGTCCGCGGCAATTGCAGCGCCAATACGCCAGGGCAGTTGATTTCTGACGTCCGCGCAATCAACCGGGTTGTCATCGACGAAGATGAAGCTGTCCAACCCGAGATTGAGCTCTTTCGCGAGCGACCTGATGTTTTCCGATTTGCTGTTCCAATTGATTCGCCACGAGACCAGGTGCTCGCGCTTCAGCGGCATGTCGGTTCGTTGATCGAAGACGTCCAGCGCATCCTTTTCATTGTTCTTGCTGCATAGACAGAGCAGCATGCCGGCGTTCATTTGACCGATCATGAATTCCTGCAACGCGTGGAACGGCGGGGTCACTTCAACCCCCAAGGGGCCATCCTCCCCGCATACTCCTTTCCAGAGCGTGTTGTCGCAATCCAGCGCGATCACTTTGAACGGATTGCGTTTAAGGTTGAAGATTGTTCGGACGAGCGCGGTCCCGATCGCGGCGTAACCGTCCGACGTGTACGGGATATGGCCCGCGTGATGTCCATGCGGGTCGTAATAGTCGCTGACCGGATAATGCCGCAACAGCGAAGCCGAACCGATGGCGTGAACATTCGCCATTCGGCCCGCATCCGATATCAAGGCCTCCTCGGCCTCGATCAGCGCCGCCTTCAGTTCCGCATCGGCCTCCGCGGGCGGGGTCCTCGGGCAGAAACACAGGACCAAAGGCACCTTGGCCTGGCTCATGAACGAGCGCAGCGCGCCGCCGAATTCCTGAATGTTCCGCTTCAAGTTGTCTGCCGTGTGGCGTGCTTGACCGGTCCGGATGACGCCTGATTCGCCGGCCGCCGATCCGAATGGAGCCTCGTCGCCGGCCTCGGTCCCGGGTCGCATACAGATTGAACAAGCCGGCATGCTCGAGCAGTGTTTCCTGCTCCACGGCGCAGCGGTACCCTTTCTCGATCAGCAGGCGTTCGATCCGTTTGATCGCCTCGCGTGTCGGATCGTGGATCTCGAGCACGATCTGCTTGATCTTTCGGCCAGTCGTGATCTTCGATGCCATCGATGATGTCCAGCTCGCCTTCTCGGCATCGATCTTGAGAAGGTCGATCTTGTCGATCTGGTTCTCCCGAATGATGTCCGACAAGGATGTCAATTGGCACTCGTAGGTCTTGCGACGAAGCCTGTCGGCAGTGAGCTCGCTGACGTATTCGTCCACGGATTCGCCCTGGATCGATTCGCTGTAGCATGTTCCGGACGACCGCCTGAATGGCCTCGCGGTCCTCGGCTTCATCCGAATGAAAGCCGGAGAAGACCGAGGATTTTTCATAAAAAGTAAAGGTCGCGGTCTTGCGTTTGTCCGACACGCCGACGTTCAAGGCCCGGACATTCGAGCCATAGGCATCGCAGTTTGCCTTCAGGAGGTCATACACGATCGGGGCCGGCTCGCAGGCGTAGATCGTCGGGTTCTTGCAGCGGCTCATCACAAACAGGGAAAAGAGCCCGATATTGGCTCCGATATCCACTACGGTATCGCCGTCCTGCAGCCGGATGCCGTGCCTCAGATAGCATTGATCCTCAAAGATCTCCTTGTAGACATAGTCCGTCTCATATTGATTCAAGTGAACGATTTCCAGGCCGTTCGGCAAGACGCATCTCGCCCGAGCCCCAAAGCACTCGCGCGGCCCTTTCCTTGCTGAGATCCATCGGCGCACGCCGATCCCCCGCGGCCCATTCCTCCAGGCCCAACAGGATGACGTTGACCCCGTCGCTGTTCCGGCGAAACGCGCTTCCCGTGTCCAGCAGCTGCTGAAAGATCTGGTTGTACGGCGCAAATTCGACGCGGATCTGAACGCCGAAATGGTCGCCCCAGAAATTCAGGGCGTCCTCCAGCGGCTCCGCGGTAAAGTTGGAGGCGATGACGAGGTTCGCTGCCGCCTTTTCATCCGCGACATCTACGTTGTCCAGAAGCGTGAGAGCGACCCCGGAGAGTTCCAAGTACAGCTTGCCGGATTGGTCGAAGACCCGAACGTTGCCGAGAATTCCGTTGGCACCGCGTCGCCCCCGCGGCAGCAGCGTAGCGTGACCCCACAGCACATCGGGGAAATTCGAGGTCCGCTATTTCGACCTTCTCAATGGATCGCAATATGAAGGTCTTGCCCTTCTCCATCGTGAAGGGCGCCAGCAGCTGCGTGACGGCAGTCCAGCAGGCTCGGGTGCAAATGGTGGGGCTCGATTTCCCCGTGTTCTGGCGTGCGACTGCAAGCCTCCCCAGGGACTTGATCGCCCGCCCGCCAAATCGACGAGACGTTTTGAAAGCGGGGCCCATACTGGTTGCCGTTCTCACGCAGCTTCTTGTAAAACTCTTTCGAGTCGATTACGGCATGGGCCTGCGCCTGGAAAGCCTCGATGGAAAACGCGGCGTCGCTCACTCTCCGCAGATGCTGGCGGATTGCGGTCGATTTCGAGCTTCGCAGCATACTGCCGGGCGGCAGGCCGGCCGCTGTCAGCTTCGGCACCCGCTTCGTAGAACACGTAATCAACATGCCCGTCACCGCGGTCGCTCACTTCGACCTTGATGACGGTATCTTCGGCCGAAAGAATAATGGGATTGTGGAAGGTTACATTCCGCACGATGCCTGGAAGGCGCTTGGAAATCTCGTGCTCAACACACAGGGCCATCTCGATGTAGAACGACCCCGGCAGCACCACCATGTCCTGAAATCCATGATCGGCGAGATATGGCAAGGACCGAAGGCCGATCCTGAATTCCGCGGACGCCTCTCGCGGCCGATCCGTGGAGAAAGTGACATGGTGTTTCATGATGGACATCGCTTCAGGAGTCGTTGCACCCATCGTCGTCCCTCTGATTTAACAATGAGGCAGCGAGCGCACTGCGATTCGCTGCAGACGCACCTTTGAGGCCAGCCTCGCGGCGCGGGCTTCTGCACGACGAGGGCGCCGATCAGCCCGGGGCCGGGCACGAAGCTGTGAAGTGTCCAGCCGCAGTGGTCGCCGGGCGTGTTCTCGACGCGGAGGATCTTCGCCGGCTCGCCCGGCGCGAGCGTAACGTCGAATCGGTCCAGCGGATAATCGAGACCATCGCCGAGCGCCTTGACAAACGCTTCCTTGCGCGTCCAGCAATTGAAGAATCCCAGCGGCCTGTCGCGCGGTTCGAGGGCAAGGTACGCCTCATACTCGCGGCGGGAGAAGAAACGTGCGGCGATGTCCTCGGCGTCGTGGATCGTACGAACGGATTCGATGTCGATTCCGATCTCACGTCCTGGGGAAAAAGCGTACGCGGCGACATCATCGGAATGCGAGCAGTTGAAGCGCAGATTCGACGGCCGCACACTCGCGCGCGAGCAGCGGTTTGCCGTGTGTTCCGTTCGACAACTCGACCGCCTCGGGCCGCACGCCCAACCGCGCCGCAAGCAGCCGGCGCAGCTGCGCACGCGCCACGGTGAATCGGCGGCGGTCGCGATCGAAGACAAAACGACTCGCTCTTCGTCGCTCCGCGTCCGAGAGAAGCGCTGCCAATGCCCGAACATCTTCGGGGGCCACGTCCAGTCGAGTTACGACAACTTCGATTGCGTCGTTCGCGAAAGATGCGCACGCCCCACGCGGTCGTGGCGCAATCGGGCGAACGTCCGACCAGCTTGCGTTGCAATGCAGCACTGTTAGAGAGACCGCGTTCGATCGGAAAGGTAACGTACGTTCGCGTCGGACAACGCCTGTTCCAATTATTGCTTCCTGATCAGGACAGGTGAGTTGACGCCGGCAACCGCAGAACGGATGGTCAATCCAGGGCGCCGTCGCGGGCGTTCCAAAGGAGCTCAAGGTTGAAGCGGTGTGTCTGCTCGGCCATTGCGCGCGTGCACGCCGCGGTCCGCCCTCTTCAGCTCATCGTTGTAAATCAGGATCGATCATACCTCACGCCGTTGTCCGACCAGCGATTCGCCTGGGCGTGAGTCGTACGCCAGTTGCCGAACCGTTTCAGGGGCCCTCGCCAATCACGGCCATGCTCGAAGGCAAGCAAGATTGAAACGCGCAGATTGGCGGGGCTCACGTTGCCGCGTTGTGTCGGAGGACGGCGCTCGATCTGGCGATACTGCGCTTAAGCGAATTCGCCCCGATATCTCACTATGATCGATGGTGTCAATTCGGCCTGGTTTCCTCGGCGACGCTCAATCACCCGCAAATGGGATCGCTCGTCGCGCCATCGTTCTTTCACCGCTGCGACGTTCGGCATCACGATAGCTAACTCTGTAGAAGATCATATAAATCAGCAAGAATCCGATGAGTGCCGGCGTGTTGTCATGGTAAAGCAACGCAACAGCGAGGCAGAGCCCCCCATGCAGCCACAAGTGCGGGGCGACTCGCGCGTTGGCGCGGCGCTGAGGTTGTCGACGCTCCTTGCCGCAATAGGTGCCCTCGCCAAGGCCCCGCCTGCGCTCCTCGAGCGGGGGCCGCTCGGCAGCGCGAAGGAACTGAAGATAGAGCAACGAATGCAGATGCCGTATGTCGGGCTGCATAGCCGCAGCATGGCGGAGAACCTTGCGGCGGTAGATCGAATACAGCGTTTCAATGATCGGGTAGGCCGCGAGGGCGATTACAAACCAGGCCGAGACGCCAGCATTGTGAGTGGCGAGCTGAATCGAGAGCTGGGCGTACATGAACCCGGTGAAATAGGCGCCGGCGTCGCCAAGGAAGACTTTGCCCTTCGGGTAATTCCATAGCAGGAAGCCGACCAGCGCACCCGTCATTGCCGTCGCCTGGACGAGAACGAGCGCGTCGTCGACGTGCCACGCGACCATTGCCATGCCCCCGAACATCAGCAGAGCCGATCCGCCCGCCAGTCCATTGGTACCGTCAACGATGTTGAACGCGTTACACGCCCCGGCCACCATGAAACACGTGAGTGGTACAGCGAATGGCAAATATGCCAACCAGTCGTCCACGAAAGGCAAATCAAGGCGCGTAATGACGCCGCCCGCAAACGCGCTCGCAAGCACAGCCGAGAAGACGGCGGCGAGGAGACGATGCTTTGGGGACACCCGGTGTGTGATGTCCTCCAATAACCCAACTGCGAACACTGGCAAGGCCGCTATGAGCAGCGGTAGCACCCGGCGCATCGGCACGTAATCAAGCTGAAGCGCGATTGAAGCGGCCACCACAAAGCCGACGAACACTGCCACCCGCCTAGGCGCGGCGTGGAGCCGGCGTGAATATGTTGCGGTCCGGCAGGCCCGATTACCGATGCCCGGCTGGGCGGCCGAACCGTGAGGGCCCAAACAATCGCTGCAGAGATAGCCAACCCGAGCGATAACTCGGCGATCAAGAATCCAAACAGCACCGACCCACTCACGGAAACCCCTCTAAAAGGGAGAGGCTTTGCACCTCACCCCCGATACCGCTCTCCCGGGTCACCGAGACAACGACAAGATCAAATCATCCATGATTCACGAAGATCATGATTTGACGATGGTCAACAGCGCGATAAATCTGATTATTTTGTTCTATCTCATTGATTCCCATGCTAATAGTCTTATTAAATCTTGGTCATTATTCCGAGGCATCGTCGAAATAAGGCAAATTGCGTACCATTACGTTAACTACCTGTTTTATAATTGAATGATGACGTCATAGAGGCTGATTTGTAAACTTTACCGACTGCCTAAAACTCAACAGTTCTCAGTTGATTATTTGACTCCCTTGAGTTTTGTACCAGTTAGTTTGTATTGCACATTCGCGGCCGGAGACTTTCGGAAAGCTACTTCCGTCACCAGACGAGCGCTCCCGGATTAAGCTATTTCCGGAGTTTTCGCGAGAAAGCCGCCCGCCATTCAATCTCTGGCTGCAGTGAAAGCCACGAGCTGACGCGCCGCCCCCACGCAAAGGCGCAAGGCCCCAAGCTTGGCGCTCAAGTCTGCGGCCTTTAACGAATCAGCGACTCAATAGCGCAGTCTATTGATTTTATTAGGTCATTTCCGTCATCCGGATGGATCAATTCCAACACGTTTTCCACCACCGAGTCTGGTTTTACGTCCTGGACAACGATGCAGAAGAGCGACATGCCGGGGCAGGCCTGTTCTTCGGAAATGAGCTTGGTAAACGCCGTCTTGTAGGAGAAGGTCCTATATGCTGTCTATGCAAACACGCAGCCCACTATCAATATCAAGGAAAACGTTGTCAGTGCGGGATTTCAATGCTATTGTCATTATGAGGGTTGGCTATGCCGCCCGGGCTTGCGTGGGAGCACGCGCGGGTTAGAGCAGTCGGGCGACGTGCGGCAAACGGGGGCCCTCCGCTGAGGGCCAGCCGCAGGAATTCTCAAATAGCGTTTTTATTTTCCGAAAAACAGGGCAAACCGCTCGAAACGGCGGGACGCAAAGCCGAGGGCCTAAATCCCCGCGGGGACAAGGCAGCCTGGTTGCCAAGAATGGACCCAGCGCCTCTGGTGGCCGTTGTTCGAGGAAGGCACCATGGCCGAAATAGCCCCGCGTAGCGGCTTGAGGGCGGTAGCCGTTGTAGCGCGGTCAACGGGTCTTTTCCTGTTTTTGCTCCTGACGGCAGCGCGCGTCTTGGCTGGCAGCGCCACGTTGGCCTGGAGTCCGGTAACCAGTCCAGCCTTGTCTGGTTACATGATTTATTACGGACCGGCGGCGGGCAACTATCCGTCGAAAATCGACGTCGGCAACACAACCACCTACACCGTTAGCAATTTGGTGGAAGGGGCGACCTACCACTTTGCCGCCACGGCGTATGACGCAGCGCACACAGAAAGCGGTTTTTCCAATGATGCGGTCGCAACTGTACCCTACAGTACACCTGTAGCTCAGTTTACAGCGAGCACCACCTCGGGCGCGGCCCCGTTGGCGCTCAACTTCTTGAATACGTCGACCGGAACCATCACCAGCTACGCCTGGACCTTCGGTGACGGCGGCACCAGCACCGCCGCCAGTCCCAACCACATCTACGCGGCCGCCGGCGTGTACACGGTGAGCCTCACCGTCACCGGACCCGGCGGCAGCAACACCCAGACCCGCAGCAACTATGTGACGGTCACGGCGCCGGCACCGGTTGCGCAATTCACCGGCAGCCCCACCTCCGGCGGCTCTCCGCTCACGGTGGCGTTCACCAACAGCTCCACCGGCAGCATCACCAGCTACGCCTGGACCTTCGGTGACGGCGGCACCAGCACCGCCGCCAGTCCCAGCCACATCTACGCGGCCGCCGGCGTGTACACGGTGAGCCTCACCGTCACCGGACCCGGCGGCAGCAACACCCAGACCCGCAGCAACTATGTGACGGTCACCACCGCCGCCCCGGTCGCGCAATTCACCGGCAGCCCCACCTCCGGCGGCTCTCCGCTCACGGTGGCGTTCACCAACAGCTCCACCGGCAGCATCACCAGCTACGCCTGGACCTTCGGTGACGGCGGCACCAGCACCGCCGCCAGTCCCAGCCACATCTACGCGGCCGCCGGCGTGTACACGGTGAGCCTCACCGTCACCGGACCCGGCGGCAGCAACACCCAGACCCGCAGCAACTATGTGACGGTCACCACCGCCGCCCCGGTCGCGCAATTCACCGGCAGCCCCACCTCCGGCGGCTCTCCGCTCACGGTGGCGTTCACCAACAGCTCCACCGGCAGCATCACCAGCTACGCCTGGACCTTCGGTGACGGCGGCACCAGCACCGCCGCCAGTCCCAGCCACATCTACGCGGCCGCCGGCGTGTACACGGTGAGTCTCACCGTCACCGGACCCGGCGGCAGCAACACCCAGACCCGCAGCAACTATGTGACGGTCACCACCGCCGCCCCGGTTGCGCAATTCACCGGCAGCCCCACCTCCGGCGGCTCTCCGCTCACGGTGGCGTTCACCAACAGCTCCACCGGCAGCATCACCAGCTACGCCTGGACCTTCGGTGACGGCGGCACCAGCACCGCCGCCAGTCCCAGCCACATCTACGCGGCCGCCGGCGTGTACACGGTGAGCCTCACCGTCACCGGACCCGGCGGCAGCAACACCCAGACCCGCAGCAACTATGTGACGGTCACGGCGCCGGCACCGGTTGCGCAATTCACCGGCAGCCCCACCTCCGGCGGCTCTCCGCTCACGGTGGCGTTCACCAACAGCTCCACCGGCAGCATCACCAGCTACGCCTGGACCTTCGGTGACGGCGGCACCAGCACCGCCGCCAGTCCCAGCCACATCTACGCGGCCGCCGGCGTGTACACGGTGAGCCTCACCGTCACCGGACCCGGCGGCAGCAACACCCAGACCCGCAGCAACTATGTGACGGTCACGGCGCCGGCACCGGTTGCGCAATTCACCGGCAGCCCCACCTCCGGCGGCTCTCCGCTCACGGTGGCGTTCACCAACAGCTCCACCGGCAGCATCACCAGCTACGCCTGGACCTTCGGTGACGGCGGCACCAGCACCGCCGCCAGTCCCAGCCACATCTACGCGGCCGCCGGCGTGTACACGGTGAGCCTCACCGTCACCGGACCCGGCGGCAGCAACACCCAGACCCGCAGCAACTATGTGACGGTCACCACCGCCGCCCCGGTTGCGCAATTCACCGGCAGCCCCACCTCCGGCGGCCTCCGCTCACGGTGGCGTTCACCAACAGCTCCACCGGCAGCATCACCAGCTACGCCTGGACCTTCGGTGACGGCGGCACCAGCACCGCCGCCAGTCCCAGCCACATCTACGCGGCCGCCGGCGTGTACACGGTGAGCCTCACCGTCACCGGACCCGGCGGCAGCAACACCCAGACCCGCAGCAACTATGTGACGGTCACCCGCCGCCCCGGTTGCGCAATTCACCGGCAGCCCCACCTCCGGCGGCTCTCCGCTCACGGTGGCGTTCACCAACAGCTCCACCGGCAGCATCACCAGCTACGCCTGGACCTTCGGTGACGGCGGCACCAGCACCGCCGCCAGTCCCAGCCACATCTACGCGGCCGCCGGCGTGTACACGGTGAGCCTCACCGTCACCGGACCCGGCGGCAGCAACACCCAGACCCGCAGCAACTACGTCACGATCACCGGGCATCCAGATACCGCGTTGTATCGGAAGCTTGTTCCCGGCGCTGGAACTCCCTTTTACAAGTTCCTGCTCGACTCCAATTTCGATCATGCCCCGGATGCGAAGATTCCCTTCGGAATGGCTGGCGACTCGCCACTGGTCGGGAACGTGGCGCCCGGTGGCAAGACGAGCCTTATCGTATACCGGGGCGGCGCGTGGTACATCGACAACAACCGCGACGGCATTGCCGATAGCGTGGTCGGGTTCGGCGGTGTGTCCGGTGATATTCCGTTGACGGCCAATTTTTCCGGCCCCGGCGCTACCGATAGCCTAGTCATTTATCGCAGCGGCATCTGGTTCGTCGATCAGAACTTCGACGGCGTCGCCAACAAGATGTTCGGCTTTGGGGGCATGCCGGGTGACATTCCGCTCGTCGGAGATGTCGACGGCGACGGGATCGACGAGCTCGTCATCTATCGCGCAGGCATTTGGTACGTGAGCACGAAACGCGATGGCGTGGCGACCCTCTTTTTTTACTTTGGTGGAATGCCGCAGGACATTCCGATGCTGTTCGATTGGGACGGTGATGGAAAAGCCGATCTGTGCATCTTCCGCGATGGCACTTGGTTCATAAGTACCAAGCGCGATGGCGTGTCGGACGTGATATTCGGCTACGGTGCCCCAGGCGATCTGCCGTTCGTTGGGAAGTTCCATTGAGGCGCGGCGGTGCGTACCTTGTCAGGTTAAATGATGCGAACTGAGGCAGGGTGCGCTGACTATGCGGCGCGTTGCGAATTTTGTCGCGAGACTCGGCCCATCGTGATTCTCGAGCGCGCAACCGGGATGTTCGACGCGATGTTTCACTCCGTTGGCCATGCTGCCGCGAACGGGGCACGCAGAGCGGCGTACGAAGGCACTTTCAATCCCATAGTTCAGCCAGTTCGAAAAGCTGCCGAGTCGTTATCGTGGTTGGAACCCGATGGACGCGCGACCGGCGATCGTCCAGTCGGGGTGCGCAACTCCGCGAGATAGGTGAAGATAGTCGTCAAATGTAGGCGCGCTTTCGCTTCAAACTCCTGCCTTCAACTCAACTCTTCACCCGCCTTGTGCCTGCGGCACATCGGCCGACGGCGAATAAGTGATTCGGATCCCCCACACGCGGGCGAAGGGATAAGGTGTCCTAAACGCAATTCGACCTGACGGACATTGTTCGATCAAGCTGAAGCGAGGTCGAAGACAATGACCGAGATCGGACCCATCAGCGACATTCGCAGGATCGAATTCGTTGCCGTGAAGCTGTCGTTCAGCGGTGAAAGGATGGCGGGCGGAAAGCCAAGCGCCAATACCACTCGACTAGGAGCAGCCGCTGCATGAACTCCTGCGGGGACATCACGAGGTGCATCGTGCCGTCGCGCCATGGCGTCTTCAGCTACAGCACCACCGGCCCGGCGGCGTTGCATTACACCCGGTCGGTATCTCAGCGCCGGACGCGCGTGATTTAGCGGCATGGTCGTTCCAGCCCATGCCCTTCGACGGCGCAGCGCACGGCGGATCGCAGGCTGAAGCCTTGCATCTCGGCGCACCGGTCTTGTTCGGAAACCAGGTTCCGACGGCAAGGGACCCTGCACTGTCAGCAGGCAAAACGAACGGGCCCGCCTGTCAGGCGGGCCCACTGCGCGCGTTTGCGACTCCGTGTCGTTCGGGCGATCAGCAACGACGTCGAGTGAAGCCCAGAGCCGCAAGGGCCAGGCCAAACAACGCGACGGTCGCCGGTTCTGGCACGGAACCGATCTGAATCTGCAATCCATCGCGGAGCTGGGCAGATTCGTTACCGCCTGCCGTCAACGCGCTGAAGTTGTAGACACCGGCATTCAGGTCGGAGAAGGGCATGGCGGTCGTGAACGTGCCGCTCCACGAGAGGTCATCTCCCGCGTGCATCTCTCCGCCGTTCAAGGCGCGGACGCCGAAGTTGCAGCAGTCGGGCCGTGCCGAACCAGCGAAGATGTCAAAGATGCCGCTCGTGCCGACAGTCGTTGTCGTCAGCGTGCCAGATCCGCTCGTCAACAAGAAACCTTGGTTTAGCGCGGTATTGAACATCGATACCGCGAGTGCATTGAACAGCCAGAAGCCGTTGGTGTTGGAAGACCCACTGACCACGGCGTCATTGCCGGACAGTGAGAATCGGGCGAACCCACCATCGTCATCGATGGCCATCAGCAGGCCTGCGTTCGCGCTGCTCGCAGCAAAGAAGAATGCCGAGAACAACAATCCGGTAACGAGCTTACGCATATTGGCTTCCTCGCACGTCAATATTTTGGCACCCAAAAACCGAGAAACGCAAAGCAATACAGGTACCAAGAACCACTCTTCCATATGATTCAAGCCCTTGACATCAGGGTTTAGAAGGTCGGCGATGCCTATGTAAATAGATTCGACACTCATGGCAGACTGCGGCGTCGGCTGCCATGCCCTTGATTGCAGCGCCGCCACCCGCACCGCCGGCTGGACGTCGTTCGACCTCGGTGACCGCTCGGACGGCCGAAGTTGGGGTCTTGTGTGTGCGAGGCTCAAGCAACCTGTGACATCAAGGCACTGGCAGGCGCCCGCGGCGCCGGGCCTGCAGCCCAAGGTGCGCCACGACCGCCGTCTCGAGGATTGCGGTGCTGATCTTCAGCTCGCCGCCGCTGTTCGGGCAGTACTCCATGTCGATCTCGAAGCCCCCGCTTGAGCGCGGCTTTGCCCAGCCCATCAACCGAACTGCGCCATTCCGGCCTTCCACCAGTGCCAGGTCATGGCCGAACTCGGCCCGTCGAGATGAGAGTTCATCTGCCACTGCGCGCCAGATCAAATCGCGGCTAAGACAGATAAGGACGTGCGGTTTGCGCTTGCCCAGACCGATGAATGTCCTCGACGCCAACGCCGCGCACGGGGAGCGCATCACCGATAAGCAACCGATGGCAGGGCCATGGCGCCGCTTCCGCGCACATCAGCGCACAGCGCTCGGCCACGCGAGCTCCTCCGCCCGATCCGACGTGGATCGCGGTCGATGGCAGGTCGCACATCGCGGCGGTGAGGCCGACGATTGCCGACCAGGCCGCGACGCCAAAAACTGTTGCAGCGCTCAAGGTGGTTTCGCACCAGATGCTCGTCCAAACTCCCGGGGCTTGCCGAGCGGCTTGCGCTCGCGAAACTTGGGACGGCGCTTGCGACCTCGGCGGATGCGGCTTTTTTCTTGGTTCGGGCTCGGATGGCCAGCCGCACGGAATTGTCGGTACGACGAGCGCAGGCATACGCGAGCGAACTTCCCCGTGACGGAGCCGACGTGCTCGATGCGAACGCGTTGCGTACACCGGCGCCCTTCGCCAATGTCACCACGTCGAGGGTGGCGAAATTGCTGGCGTCGCGCCAGCGGTTTACCGTGACCGATTCGACACTGTGGCAAGAGCAACTCGCCGACGGCCAATGCGCGGGCGCTCGTGCGCTCGCGACGGCCAGCGCGACGGCTAGCACCTTGATCCCCGGCCGATTTCTCCACAGCGATTACGCATCTGTGGCCGAGACTGTTGTCAGCCGCTGATGCCTTCAGTGGGGTTTAGGACAGGCGCGGTAACGCTTAGGGCAATGCTAGCTATCGCTCGACTTCATACTGCTGCGGCCGCAAGGCTTGTCCGTTGCGACGACCGTTTTGTGCCAGTTAACTTGTATTGCACATTCGCGGCGAGAGATGTTAGGAGAGCTACTCCCGTCACAAGACGAGCGCTCGCGGATTAAGCTATTTGCCGAAGTTGGCTAGAAAACCGAGGTCTGCGGCCTTTACGAATCAATAGACTCGCTACCACAGCCTATTGATTTGCTTCGATCATTTCTGCCCCCCGAGATGGATCGATCCCAATATCGCTCCCCCACGGAGTCTGATTTACGTCCTGAGCAGCGATGCACAAGAGCCAGATCCCGGGGCAGGTCTGTTCTTTCGAAATGAGCTTGGTAAACGCCGCCTTGTAGGAGAGGGGCCGATATCCTGCCTCTGCAAACACGCAGCCGCTATCGATATCAAAGGAAAAGGTTGTCAGCAGTGGATTTCCATGCTATTGTCATTATGAGGTTGAGCAGGCGAATGGGAAGGTGTGCTGAGGGCCAGCAGCGGTAACTCTCATTCGAGCGTCATATCGTTTCCGTTTTGCGAAAAAGGGCAAACCGCTCGAAAGGGCGGGACGCAAAGCCGAGGGCCTAAATCCCTGTGGGGACAAGGCAGCCTGGTTGCCAAGAATGGGCCCAGTGCCTCTTGGTGGCCGTTGTTCGGGGGAGGCACCATGGCCGAAATAGCTCCGCGTAGCGGCTTGAGGGCGGTAGCCGTTGTAGCGCGGTCAACGGGTCTTTTCCTGTTTTTGCTCCTGACGGCAGCGCGCGTCTTGGCTGGCAGCGCCACGTTGGCCTGGAGTCCGGTAACCAGTCCAGCCTTGTCTGGTTACATGATTTATTACGGACCGGCGGCGGGCAACTATCCGTCGAAAATCGACGTCGGCAACACGACCAGTTCCATCGTTTCCAATCTGGTGGAAGGGGCGACCTACCACTTTGCCGCCACGGCGTATGACGCATCGCACACGGAAAGCGGCTTTTCCAATGATGCGGTCGCAACTGTGCCCTACAGCACGCCAATAGCTGCGTTTACAGCGAGCACTACCTTGGGAGCGGCCCCCTTGGCGCTCAACTTCTTGAACACCTCCACCGGCAGCATCACCAGCTACGCCTGGACCTTCGGTGACAGCGGCACCAGCACCGCCGCCAGTCCCAGCCACATCTACGCGGCCGCCGGCGTGTACACGGTGAGCCTCACCGTCACCGGACCGGGCGGCAGCAATACCCAGACCCGCAGCAACTATGTGACGGTCACCACCGCCGCCCCGGTCGCGCAATTCACCGGCAGTCCCACCTCCGGCGTTTCTCCGCTGACGGTGGCCTTCACCAACACCTCCACCGGCAGCATCACCAGCTACGCCTGGACCTTCGGCGACGGCGGCACCAGCACCGCCGCCAGTCCCAGCCACATCTACGCGGCCGCCGGCGTCTACACAGTGAGCCTCACCGTCACCGGACCCGGCGGCAGCAACACGCAGACCAGCAGCAACTACGTAACGGTCACGGCGCCGGGGCTGGCGGCCCAGTTCACTGGCAGCCCCACCTCCGGCGTTTCTCCGCTGACGGTGGCGTTCACCAACACCTCCACCGGCAGCATCACCAGCTATGCCTGGACCTTCGGTGACGGCGGCACCAGTACCGCCGTCAGTCCCAACTACGTGTATGCGGCGGCCGGCGTCTACACGGTGAGCCTCACCGTCACCGGTCCCGACGGCAGCAATACGCAGACCCGCAGCAATTATGTGACGGTTAACAATGTGACGGTGAGCAAGCACGCGCCGTCTAAGTGCAAGCGGCGCACGTGTGGAGGAGTCTCATTGCACCCCGTGGGCTTTCATTGAGACTTCGCTTGGCCTAAGTGACACCGCTCAAACTCGACTAGGCTGACGTGGACCAAGGTTGAGCGCCGGCGTTTCGTAGTGGTGCGGCGACTGCGTTCGGTGTTCCCGGAGTGCAGGAGACACATTCCAATGGCCGCGTTATCGGAGATCCGAAACGCCGCGACACCGCGCCGCCGATCAGGCTATCCGGTGCCAGCAGGAGTCAATTTGGGTGCCACCTGCTGCCCGCTCGGCAACGGCCCCCGCCGGAGATCGCTTATCCACTCGCATTCCCGCGCGTTGCAGCTATAACGCCGGACAGGACGGATGACGTAGATCAGGCGGTCAATCGGACGGCTCCCGTATACGCAATACGCGTCGGCCACAACGCGGACACGTTCCGGGCATCTGGCGGCGAGATGGTCGCGCCGCAGGGGTATCGATAGGGGTATTGCTGCCGATCTGCTGGAGTTTTCCCTAGCCCATTTGTGTCCGACTCCCGCCTTTCTGAACACCTGCATTGAAAGCTCGAACTGTCCGAGCGCGACGATGATCTTCGGCCATTGACCCTCCGTCATCATCGGCGAATGGGGCGCGACCGAGCTGCTGGTGACTCCGTTTGCGGATCTCAGCCGCGGCACTCTGGGCATCCGCGCCTGGGCGACGATCGACATCGCATTGCGGCATGCGAATGCGTTTTCGGTCGCGACGTCGATTACCTGGGCGACGTGAGTGAGTTATCACGCGGTGCCGGCGTGCAGCACGCGACCGCCTCGCTAGGGTCGGGCGCCTCTTTCAAGTTGCTGCGTCACGCGTTCTCTTGCGCCGCGTCCTCCGGCCGCGATGACCGCAGCACGGCGCCCCCGGCTCGCAAAGTCGGGGCACTTGGCAGTCCGATCAGCGAGAGCCGAAGCATCTCACCGCCACATCGCATAGTTGGCTGGGTTCACATAGACGCCGGGGGCACAGCCGAAATCGGGATCGCGCGGGACCGTGAGGTAGAAACCATCGGCGGTCTGATACGCGCAAGCTTCGACGTCCAGGGTTGGCGTGCGCGAGGCGAGAACAAGCCCAATGATCATGCTGAAAACGAGCGAGAGCAGCAACAGGAAGCGCATCAGAACCTCCGATCCGCACCGCAGAATCGCGCGTGTTTGACGCTACTCTGGAGCCGGATAGGCGGCTTTGATCGCGGGCAACTTCGACCCGAAAAGGATCTCCCACTAAATCGCGCAAGTATTCAAGTGGAGTAGATGATGCGCTCTAAGCTCCAACCCCCGGGTTGCGTGACTGGCACGCTCGGTCTAAAACAAGACCCCTCCCAATCCCCCGCGTAGTCTCGGCAGATGGCCGTCAGTCCTGGAGGGACTGATGCGCGATCTCATCTTTCCTATCTTCCTGCTGGCGCTCGCTGCCGCGAGCCCGTTCGCCGTCGCCAAGGGCGGTGGATTGCACGGCAGCTATTCCGCCGCCACGCATAGCAAGACCGCACCCTGGGTGCACCGCGACTCGCATGGAAAGATTGCGCGTGACACCCGGCAGACGGAGGCGTTCAAGAAACAGCGTCCGTGCCCCAGCCACCGGCAAGTCCTATGGTTCCTGCACCGGCTACGTCATCGACCACGTCATCCCGCTGAAACGCGGTGGCCTGGACGCGCCAAGCAACATGCAGTGGCGGACCGAGGCGGCGGTGAAGCAGAAAGACAAATGGGAGTGAGCACCTCGATTTGCGGAAAGACCATCAAAGCGAGGACATGACCGAGTCATGACGAAGGGAATTGACGAAACGCCCTACATCGCGAAGGAGGCGCACGCCGACCGCGCAGAATTGGGATCGACGATCCCGACTGCGGGTAGGTCTACCTACGTGTTAGGTGGCGTGCAGCATCCTTGCGCGCAGGACTCTTCGTCATCTTTGTGTAGTCATTGAAGAGCGGGATGACTCCCGTCGCTATTAGGATTCCCAGTACGATAGCTAGGCTGATTCCGACCACAATCAGCAGAGTTCCAAATATTTGGACGGTCATTTGATCCCCGCCAGAAAGAGATCGTCCGCAGTCGCCGGCCGAAGCATTCGCAGCGGGAGCTCCGTCTCCCCTGGACCGGGGGGCGTGCTCAGATAGCGGATCACCACGCGCTCCCCCCGCACACTCACGATCTCAGCAATGAAACCGTTGGGTGTCGCGATGCGATCACCAATGACGAAGCGAGCCTTCCGCATCCGATGAGGATCGCACCACGGAGCCGCAATCTGTGTTGCGGGCCGACGCCCGGACATGCCGGCGGAGCTAACAGTTTGTGAATTACACCTCCGCGCGCCTCTGCCGTCGCCGACGCACCTTTATTTGCCCTTGGTCAAAGCAATGATGCAGGATTTGGCGGAATCTACTCGATGGCCTTTTGGGCGGAAGAGGTAAGCGTATGGTTGCCGTTAGTGATCCCCATGCGCGGCAGAGCAGCACAAGGGATTGGGCATTTCTTCAGTTCGGGGAAATCGTGGCGCTTGTCATCGGGGTGATAGGCCTCGTTGTCTTCGTCGTTGATATCCTGCGGTAAAACGGCACCTGAGCACCGTCGGTGGCGCATCCCCGGGCTAGTGGAGCCTCGGCCGACTTGGCCGACGGCTCCGACCGCCTACGCTGCAGCGCGGTATCGCGATCTTCTTGATCTGCGCCAATGTTTTGCCCTCGCGCTCAGGCCAAGAATGCGCATCTGGCATCCGCCGCATACTCGGCATGCACACCCGAGCGTCGGGCTGGACGCCATGAGGAGAACAACTCTTGCTCCAGATCATCATTCAGGGCCGAGGCGGCCAAGGCGCGCAGACGGCCGGTAACCTGCTGGCGATGGCGTTCTTCGCCGAGGGGCGCGAGGTGCAGTCGTTCGCGAGCTACGGCGGCGCGAGGCGCGGCACGCCCGTGAGTTCGTTCATTCGCGTCGACGACCGGCCGATCCGCGTGCGCTGCGACATCGAACAGGCCGACGCGATCCTGTGCTTCGACGCGAGCCTTCTCGAAAGCCGGTTGCTCGCGACCGCGCGCCCCGAGACGCTGATCGTCGTCAACTCGTCGAGGACGCCCGAGGAGTTCGTCGAGAAGCTGCCGGGCTACCGGGTGATTCCGGTCGACGGCATCGCGATTTCTCGCCGCCACGGCCTGGGACGGATCGTCAACTCCGCGCTGCTCGGCGCATTTGCACGCGCGATCGAGGCGCCGAAACTCGAGGTGCTGACCCGCACGCTGATCGAGGAGGCGCCGAAACTGCACGACGAGAACATCGCGGCTTGCGAGGAGGGCTATCGGTGGGTCGACGCGCAGCTTACAGAGGTGGCGGCGTGAATACGAAAGATGCGATTCCGAGCATCTGGACCACCGGCACCACCGAGGTGTTCAAGACCGGCACGTGGCGGGCCGCGTTGCCGAAGCATATCCACGCCCCTTCGCCGTGCCACGCCGCCTGCCCGGTCAACGGCGACATCGCCGAGTGGATCGGCCGTGCCCGCGCGCGCGACTTTCGCGGCGCGTGGGAAATCCTCACCCGCCACAACCCGTTTCCCGCGGTGGCCGGGCGCATCTGCCACCACCCGTGCGAAGCCGCCTGCAATCGCGCCGGCTTCGACGCATCGCTCGCGATCTGCCGGCTCGAGCGCTATGTCGGCGACAAGGCGCTCGCGGAGGGTTGGGCGATTCGCGCCGGTCGAAGCGTCGCGCAAGGAGCGGATCGCGGTCGTGGGCGGTGGACCGTCGGGACTCTCGGCGGCGTTCCATCTGCGACGGCGCGGCTATGCGGTCACGTTGTTCGAATCGCGTCCGGAGCTCGGCGGGCTCATGCGCTACGGCATTCCGTCGTATCGCCTCGCGCGATCGGTGCTCGATGGCGAGATCGCGCGCATCGTGGCGCTGGGGATCGACGTGCGCTGCGGCGAAGCGATGGAGACACCTCGAAGACTTCGAGCGCGCTGCGCGCGGAGTTCGACGCCGTGTATCTCGCCATCGGCGCCGCGATGCCAGAAACGCCTGCCACGGCTCGATTACACGCGGCCCTGGGTGATGGACGGTGCCGACTACCTGGCGCGGACGAACGCAGGCGCCACGCCCACACTCGGCAAGCGGGTGGTCGTGATCGGCGGAGGAAGTGCCGCCATCGATGTCGCGCGCAGCGCGCGGCGCGCCGGGCACGAGGTCACGATCCTGGCGCTCGAAAGCGTGTCGCAGATGCCGGCGCAGCGTGAGGAAGTCGTCGAGGCGATCGAGGAAGGCGTGGCGTTGATCGACGGCGCGATGCTGACCGAGGCCAGTCGACACGGGCAGCTCGGGACTCTGCGCTCAAGTGCGTGCACGTGAGGTTCGAGGCGGGTGCGACGCGCGGGCAATTCATGGTGACCCCGATCGCGGAGAGCGAATTCACGCTCGAGGCGGATGCCATCGTCCCGTCGATCGGGCAGGATCCCGGACCTCGCGCCGCTCTCCGCGCCGTCGGAAACCGAGGGCGCACTGCTCAAGGCCGATCGAGGTCAGGCGACGAGTCTCGAGCGCGTGTACGCCGGTGGCGACGTCGCGAGCATGGCGCGCTTCGTGACCGAGGCGATCGGCATGGGCAAGCGCGCTGCGCGCGAGATCGACCGCTATGTTGCGCGGAACGGGCGAGGCGTAGATGGCGGCGACGACGACGCCGGCGTGGAGGTCGATGCCGAGCCCGTCGTCGGGCTCGCGGCGATCAACACGTTCTATTACCCCCGGCAGGCGCGGGCGGTCGAGCAGCGGCTCCCCGCCGCACAGCGTCTTGCCAGCGACTGCGAGGTTCAGATCGGATTCGATCTCGAGCAAGCGCTCGCCGAAACTGAGCGTTGCTTTTCCTGCGGCACCTGCATCGAGTGCGACAACTGCGTTCATTACTGCCCCGATCTCGCGGTGAAGCGCGAGGCGGGCGGTTACGTGGTGCTGACCGATTACTGCAAGGGTTGCGGCCTCTGCGTCAAGGAGTGCCCGACCGGCTCGATGAAGATGATCGAGGAGGCGCGATGAGCGCCGCAGGGCCGCCCCTAGGCGCGAATTGCGACCCCTCTGGGGGCAGCGCAGCGGCGGCAGCCGCAAGCGTGGAGGTCCACATGAGTGCCGCAGGGCCGCCCCTAGGCGCGAATTGCGACCCCTCTGGGGGCAGCGCAGCGGCGGCAGCCGCAAGCGTGGGGGTCCACCAGTGAACGCGCGCGACGGAACGACTGCCCTGGAAAAGCCGATGCTCCTGACCGGAAATCACGCGGTCGCCTGGGCGGCTCGCCTGGCGAGACCCAAGGTGGTTCCGCTCTATCCGATCACGCCGCAAACGCCGATGCTCGAGAAGATCACCGAATTCCAGGCCGACGGCGAGTTCGATGCCGAAGTGATCACTCCCGAGTCCGAGCACTCGGTGATGGCCGCCTGCATCCCGGCTTCGCTCGCCGGCGTGCGCGTGTTCACGGCGACGGCCTCGCAGGGCCTGCTGCTCATGCACGAACTGCTCCATTACGCGAGTGGCGCGCGGGCACCGATCGTGATGGCCAACGTCAACCGCACGCTCGCGTCGCCATGGGCGTTCTGGCCGGACGAGACCGACAGCCTCTCTCAGCGCGATACCGGCTGGATCCAGTACTACGTGGAGAGCGCGCAGGAGTCGCTCGATACGGTGATCCAGGCGTTCCGGGTCGCCGAACGGGTGCTACTGCCGGTGATGGTGAACCACGACGCGTTCTACGTCTCGCATGCGCTCGAGCCGGTGCATATGCCCGCACAGGAACTGGTCGATGCCTTCCTGCCGCCGTACGCGCCTTCGCATCGCCTCGACACCGCGAAGGTCGAATCCTGGGGCAACGTGGTAACGCAGGACATGTTCTATCGCCACCGCCAGGCGCTCGGCGCAGCGATGGATCGAGGTCCCCGCGATCGCGCTCGAGGCGGACCGCGAATGGAGCGAACTCACCGGCCGCGGCTACGGGCTCATCGAGCGCTACCGCTGCGAAGGCGCGCGATCGTGATCGTCACGATGGGCAGCATGTGCGGCACCGCGCGCGACGCGGTCGATGCGATGCGCGACGAGGGCTTGGCGGTCGGCCTGCTGAAGGTGCGGCTGTTCCGGCCGCTTCCGGTGCAGGCGCTGCGCGCCGGCCTGGCCGGCGTTCCTGAGGTACTCGTGCTCGACCGCAACTATTCGCCCGGCCACGGCGGCGTGCTGCACCAGGAATTGCGCGCCGCGCTGTACGGCATGCCCGATGCGCCCCGGATTCACGGCTATCTCGCGGGCGTGGGCGGGGTCAACGTCTCGCCGGACAAGATCGGCGAGTTCGTCCGGATGGCGAGCGCGAGCGAAGCGCAGCCGGATTCGGTCTGGGTGAGGTGATCCGAATGCAGAAACTCGAACTGCCGCAGGACCCGATGCTGTGCTCCGGGCACGCGGCGTGTCCGGGTTGCGTCGATGCACTGTCGGTGCGGCACATACTCGCCGACGCTCGGACCGAAGACGATGGCCATCGTTCCGCCGTCCTGCATGGCGATCATCGCGGGCCCGCAGCCGTACAGCTCGCTCAAGATTCCCGTCTATCAGCCCACGCTCGAGGCGAGCGCCGCCGCGGCATCGGGCTTGCGCCGGGCGCTCGACGCGCAGGGCGAGCACGACACGCAGGTGATCGTGCTCGCCGGCGATGGCGGCACCTACGACATCGGCTTCCAGTGCCTGTCGTCCGCCGCCGAGCGCAACGAGAACTTCATCTACTTCTGCCTCGACAACGAAGGCTACATGAACACCGGGGCGCAGAAGTCCTCCTCGACGCCTCATCTGGCGAGCACCGGCTCGACGCCCGCGGGCAAGACGTCGCGAAAGAAGAACCTCATCGAGATCATGGCCGCGCACGAGGTGCCCTATGCGGCCACGGCCAGCGTCGGCTTTCTGCCCGACCTGATCCGCAAGGTCGAGAAGGCCAAAACGATATATGGCACGCGAATCATCACGCTGCTCATTCCCTGCCTCGACGGCTGGGGGCTGCCCGACGACGCGGGCCTGACGGCCGCGCGTTACGCGGTCGAGTGCGGCGCGTTCCCGCTCTACGAAGTCGAGAACGGGCGCACGTACACGCTCAACTACACGTCGAAGACGCGTCCGGTTGAGCGACTATCTGGCGCTGCAACGCCGCTATCGGCACTTGAGCTCAGCCGACGTCGAAATCCTGCAAGCCGAAGTCGACGATGGCTGGGCGAGACTGCTGCAGCGAGTCGAAGCGGGCAAGCGGGTGCAGGGCGCAACGAGCACCGCGAGCAAACCCGGAGTGGCGAGTTCGCAGGCGTGATCGATGCAGGAGGTATCGCGTACGTCCGAGTCAATAGGAGAGCTGGACCATGAACCCGACATTATTCGAGATCAGTTTGGCCGTAGTCATGGTGGCAGTGAGCGTTGGCCTCATCGCGTGGTTTTCGAGATACATGGTGGCTGCCTCGCGGAGGCGCATGATGTACATGCTCGCGCGGGCGGGCGTGGCCCCTGAAGTTGCCGAGCATTGTGGCACCCAGGCCATGAAGGACGCGCAAAGCCGGTGCCTCAGGTGCCGGTCCGAGGGCTTGTGCGAAAGATGGCTCGCCGGAAAAGTCGAAAGCGACCATAGCTTCTGCCCCAACGCGCAGGTATTTCGCACGTTCGCCAACCCCGCCGGCCGCATCGCAGCCTGATCATCCGCGGGTGGCGAGAATTGCCACCCGCCCGGTTTGCGCACGTCACGATCCGTAACGCCGCGCAAGTGGCCGGGAGGTGGTCTGTCGTCTCAGCCGGGCTTGCCGTCGACCCGCGAGCTCGTGAGAACTGACCAGTAGCGAATGGCGTACAGCGCATAACCGGCCGACCACAGCAGCGCGGAGACCAGGACCGTAGCCACGTAATCCTGCGTCGCGACCATCGGCCCGAACACCCGGACCCCTGCCGCCGCGACGATCAGCGCGAAGTATGTCACTTCGAAGCCGTCGGCGTGAAGCGGCCGGCCGGTATGACCGCGCGCCGTCCGCGTCATCATGCCGATCGTCAGTCCGCCGATTGCGCCGATCGTCAGCGCGTGCGTTGCGAGCGGAGAAGGAACGACGTGGAGCTCAGAGAGCGCGCGCAGGGCCAGATGCAGCGGAATCCACGCATAGGCGACATGCAAGACCCACACCAGCGGCGCCTTCGCCGTTTTCCATGGTGTCCATAACACGAGTCGCGCCAGATGCGCCGCGCTGCCGAGGAGCAGCACCGCTGCGAGTAGAGGCCCATTGAGCTGCATTGCATCGGCCAGGAGCAGCGCGAGCGTCACCGTCAGCACCAGCCTCTCGAGGACCGGCAG
Source organism: uncultured beta proteobacterium (assembly GCA_963733985.1). Taxonomy (GTDB): domain Bacteria; phylum Pseudomonadota; class Gammaproteobacteria; order Burkholderiales; family Casimicrobiaceae; genus CAIWHR01. The sequence continues at coordinate 183,139 of CAVTFF010000013.1, forward strand.
GCGGCGCGCGTTGCATCCCGGAACGCCACTGTTCGTGAACATCGGGATTACGCGCCCTGCCATCACCGTCATGATGAACAGGACGGCGTCGAGCGCGATCTGCACGCCGAGCCATGCCGGCAGCTCGAGCACGCCGAGTTGGGCGAGGTGCACGGCAAGGACTGCCCCGGCAATGACGAGCAGGAGAACAATGAAGAAGTAGTTTCGCCGGTTGCCGCTGCGCACCAGCGGTATCCCGATGCCTGCAGCCACCGCGACCGGGAACGCCGCATTTGTCACTGCGGCCGCCCATCCCCAGGGCGTCAACACGAGAACGCGCGCCGCGATCCACAGTGCCGCGATCGCTGCCAATGTGATCCCGGTCGGCGTCGGCTGCCCGGTCCAGTTGCGAACGGCAGTGAAGAGGAACCCGGCAATCACCGCCATCGTGAAGCCAAAGAGCATCTCGTGCGCATGTCCAAGGGGACCGACGAGATACATGGTGCCCAGCCATCCCGCATACTGGGCTGCCCACAGCGGGACCGACAGCGCCGCGAAGACGCTCGCCAGGAGGTAGAACGGGCGGAAACCCAGCTGCAGAAGCGGCGTTCCCTTCGACACGGGCGGCTTCGTCACCTATGCACCCTGCTGCCGGCGTGCACGGTCTACGAACAGCACCTTGGCGAGCGCATGTCGATTGCGCGCGAGATCTTCCAACGTATATTGATCGAGCACTGCGTAGAATGCCTTCACCGCTTCGCCGAGCACGCCGCGCAATCGGCAGATCGGCGTAATGATGCAGGCGTTGTGCTCGCGATCGAAGCATTCGGCGGGCAGTGGACGGCCTTCGGTAATGCGCACGACCTTGCCGACATTGATTGCCGACGGCGCTCTGGCGAGCGCGAGCCCACCGCCCTTGCCGCGGACGTTGGCGAGCACTCCCGCCTTGCCCAGCAGGTGGACGACCTTCATCAAATGGTTCTCGGAGATGTCGAACGCCCGGGCGATCTCCCCTATTGTGACGCGCCGGTCGCGATCGGTCGCAAGGAAGATCAGCACGCGCAGACTGTAGTCGGTGAAGCCGGTGAGACGCATGTCCTTCTCCTCGCAGCTATCGCAGCACGCGCATTGCCGCTACGCCCGGGAGGCGGCCCGCGTCGCGCAATCGGGCGCAAGCGCCGCCGATGTCGGCCGGCAGGAGCTTGAGTGCATAGACGGGGAGTAATGCACAGTATTTCATAGATGTATTATACCTACCTCTTCTGTAAAGAGGCAACGCGTTTACATCTTCTGCGCCTTACGTTGGCCGGAACACTCGGCGATGCTTGACTTGGGTCAATTCCAGCCGGAGGCGCAGCGGACCGGCCGGAGAACGCCGGCGTCCGGCCCTGCGGACCGCGGCCGGGATTTCTCGCACCGTTGACATGCGCTTCTTTCGCGCGTGATGACGAAGGCGGCCCGATCATCGCCCTGCGGGCGTGGCATCGGGCGGCGGATACGTGATGCCCAATCCCACCACGCGAGCGAAGGGCGTGAGCGCGTGCCGTTTGCGCTTGCCTGGGCCGACGATGTCTTCGACGGTCATCCCGCGCGCCAGAAGTGCGTCGCCGATCAGCGATCGATGGCAGCGCCACGGCACGGCCTCCGCGCACATCAGCGCACACCGCTCGGCGCTGGCGAGCTCCGCGACACGTTCAACGTTCTCGGCGAACTCGGCGGATTGCATGTAATCCGCATAGCCGCGGAAAGACAGATTGTGCCAGCCGGTGTTGGGCGAGTCCGGACGAGGACGGCGCAAGCCCCCGAGACCCGGAAGATGGATGTAGCCGATCCCCACTGGGACGAGACTTGCGGGGAGCGATTCCAGATTGAACTGGGGGTTGTGACGCGAGCGCGGCACTGTCCGGACGTCGAGGACGCGCTTCACGTCATTGCTGCGCAGCAGATCGATGAAAGCGTCTAGCAGCCGATTCGAATGGCCGATCGTGCAGACGACTGGCGCATGCAGCGGCGGCGTCTGCCGCGCGCGACGGTCGGCAACGACCAAATCGTCATGTTTCAACACCGAACCTTCCCGAGTCATGCTGCGAAGAATACCTCTCCGGTCCTCCGGTGTTCCGGCCTTCCTGCGCTCCATCGCTTGGGCCTGCGGACTTCGAGCGTGGCTCGCCTGACACGTCCGGTGCCAAGCCTGGCGTCGATGTCGGCCGCATCCCACAGCGACGTAGGAATCTGCCGGCGCGGCGCCGGCCGGCGCCGCTTTTGCAGCGCTTGCCAAAACTAACGCCAAACCGCTGCGTCAAATCGCTACGAGGACATTTCCCGCCTGTGGCTGAAACGGAGGAGGAGTCCAAATGGGCACGAGCAGAAGGTCGACATTCAAACTCCTGACCGCGGGAGCGCTTATGCTGGCCGCAGCGGGCGCGTTCGCCGGACAGATTTCGCTTTACGAACGGCCGGCATTCCAAGGTCAGAGCATGACGACGACGATCGCATTGCCAAGCCTCGAGCGAACGACATTCAACGATGTCGCGTCGTCGATCGTCGTTCGCGACGGAACGTGGGAAGCCTGTACGGAAACCAATTTCCGGGGCCGCTGCGCGCAACTCGTCCCCGGCAGCTATAGCAGATTGAGCCGGGACCTGAACGGGCTGGTCGCGTCGGTCCGCCAGGTGGATGTCGAACCCGGTCCTGAGCGCATCGTCGTTAACCCGGACATCCCGCCTGTTGCGGTCAGCCCATCGCTCAGTCCGGTGGTGATCAATCCGGGTGCTGCACCGGTCGTCATCAATGCCGCGCCGGCACCGGTAGTCGTTTCCGAGCCGAGCCAGGTGGTGGTCACGACGCCGGTCGTGAGCGCCGTGCCCGTTCCGGCCGGTGCGCGCGTCACCCTTTATCAACACAAGGGGCATCTGGTTCGCGCCGTCGAGTTGACGTCGAACGTCGATGATCTCGACGCCCGGAACTTCGACGACAGCGCGGATGCCGCGCTGGTGAGCGGCGGCCTATGGCGACTGTGCGACGGCGAGCGTGGTCACGGTGCGTGCACCGAATTCCCGCCTGGCCGCTATGAAAGCCTCGGTGCGCTCGACGGCAAGGTGAGATCGGCCTACCTGGTTGCTCCGGTGCCCGAGCGCGTCGCGGTGGTTGCCGCCGTGCCGCCGGGCCGCGCCGTGCTCTATCAATTCCCGAACTTCGGTGGCCCATCGGCCGTCGTCGAATACGGGCGGGCGCCCGATCTCGACTGGGCGCACTTCAGGAATCCCGCGTCGTCGGCGCGGATCGAGTCGGGCTCGTGGCTCGTTTGCTCCGAGATCGGCTACCAGGGTGAGTGCCGGGTCCTCGATCCGGGCGAATACCCGACAGTCACCGGACTGGGCCAGGGAATCGCTTCGGCGCGGCAAGTATGGCGTCCGGAGTATGGCTCACTAGATCTTTATCGCCTCCACTGACGGCGGCAAAAGGGCTTGCGCCGAGCGATTCGGAGCAACCCGGGTCCTATAAGGAGACGGCTCATGAACGATGAACGGCACCGATTGTCTCGCCGCGATGTTCTCCGCGCGGCAGCGCTTCTCACCGGCACGTCGCTGACCGCGGCAATGGGCGACGCAGCGCTCGCGCAACCGAAGAAGGCATCGAAGGACGCCATGAAGTACCAGGACAAGCCCAATGGCGACAAGCAGTGCAGCAGTTGTCTGCACTTCCAGCCTCCCGCGGGCTGCGCGGTCGTCGAAGGGACGGTCGCACCGCAAGGCTACTGTATCGCCTGGGCGAAGAAGGCCTGACGCCCGCCAAGCGCGCGGAACTTTTCGCTGCGGGAACGGCCGTAGCTCGATTGAATGAGCCAGCGGGCGAGGGACCGCCTTCAGTGGGCGCCCTCGCCCACGTCGCTACCCAAATGGGGATTGCACGACATGATCCGGACGCATGAGCAGCGCGTCGCCGATCGCCGGCCCACAACGCCGACGCGGCGAAGAGCGCTTTCGGAACGCACGTTGCAGCGCCTGTTGCGCCAGCTCAACGCGCGGGAGCGGGAGTTGCAGACGAAGATCGCCGATGAGCGCCTTCGAGTCCAAAGCGAGGGGCTGTCGCAGCTCGAAAACGAGGTCGGCGACGACGTCGACCGGGCTTTCGTCAAGACGCAGGTCGGTCTGGAACGCGACCTCATCGACCGATGCGTGGGCCAGCTCCTGGAAATCGCCGCCACCCATGAGCGGATTGCGAGCGGCGAGGTCGGATTCTGCACCGACTGCGGAGAGCCGATCGAGCCCGCGCGACTGGAGGCCAATCCTGTTGCCAGCCGTTGCACCGACTGTCAGGCACGCAGCGAAAAAGCAAGGCGGATCGCAGCCGGGTAATCCGCCTTAGCGGGCGATCGTAGTGATCCGATCGATTTTGTTCTGCAACTGGATGATGCCGTAGACGAGCTGCTCGGCTGTCGGTGGGCAGCCGGGGACGTAGATGTCGACGGGAACGATGCGGTCACACCCGCGCACGACCGAATAGGCGTAATGGTAGTAGCCGCCGCCGTTGGCGCAGGAGCCCATCGAAATCACCCACCGTGGCTCCGGCATCTGCTCGTAGACCTTGCGCAGCGCAGGCGCCATCTTGTTGCAGAGCGTCCCGGAGACGATCATCACGTCCGATTGCCGGGGGCTCGCCCGGAATACCATGCCGAAGCGGTCGAGGTCGTAGCGCGAAGCGGCGGCGTGCATCATCTCCACGGCGCAACACGCGAGCCCGAAGCTCATCGGCCACATCGAGCCGGTGCGCGCCCAGTCGACGAGCCTCTCCATTGTGGTGGTGACAAGACCCCGTTCGAGGACATCAGCGGCTGCCACGATCTTTACTCCGCTCGACCTTCTGTCGCGCCCGATAGCCGATAGAGTCCGCTGCCGGAATCCGGTTCCCCCACGGTCGTGGTAATAGTTACAACGGTCGTCGTGGCGGGCTCTGCCTTCCGCCCCGCAAGCTCCCCTAACGGCGGTTCCGGCAACCTTCCTGCGCAGCGCGGTCTAACCCGTACGTCTGTAAGCGGACCTCCGACGCGAGCAGCCTGAAGCCTGCTCGTACAGCGATGAAAAGCACCATGGACAACACCGCGAAGCTCAACCTGTGGTATGTGGCGATCGCCGTGATCGCGATCGTGCTGATGCAGCAGTTCCTCCGGCAGGCGACGACGACGGAAGAGATTTCCTACAGCGACTTCGAACGTCAGGTCGCGCAGAAAGCCATCGCCAAGGTTACCGTCACCGATCGTCACATCCTCGGCACCTACAGGGCGCCGCACAACGGCAAGACCCAGTTCGTGACCGCCCGGGTCGCCATCGATGCGCCCCTTGCGCAGCAACTGCGCGACGCGGGAGTCGAAGTGACCGGCGGCGAGGAATCGAATCTGCTGACCAACTTTCTGTCCTGGATCATCCCTGCCCTCGTGTTTTTCGGCATCTGGTTCTTCCTCTACCGCCGCTTCGCCGAGCGCATGGGAATGGGCGCCGGCGGGCTGATGAGCATCGGCAAGAGCCGCGCGAAGATCTATGTCGTGAAGGACACGAAGGTGACCTTCGAGGACGTCGCCGGCGCGACCGAAGCGAAACAGGAACTGCGCGAGGTGATCGACTTCCTCAAGAATCCGCAGGACTACGGCCGGCTGGGCGCGCGCATTCCCAAGGGCATCCTGCTCGTGGGTCCTCCGGGCACGGGCAAGACGCTCCTGTCCCGCGCCGTCGCAGGCGAGGCCGGCGTCCCGTTCTTCTCGATCAGCGGATCGCAGTTCATCGAGATGTTCGTCGGCGTCGGCGCGGCCCGCGTCCGCGATCTCTTTGCCGAGGCGCTGAATCACGCTCCGGCGATCATTTTCATCGATGAGCTCGATTCGCTCGGCCGCGCCCGCAGCACGCTGGGTTCGATCGGCGCCAACGACGAGCGCGAGCAGACGCTGAACCAGCTCTTGGCAGAGCTCGACGGCTTCGACCCGCGCGACGGCGTGGTGTTGCTCGCGGCGACCAATCGGCCGGAGATTCTCGACCCTGCGCTGCTGCGCGCCGGCCGTTTCGACCGCCAGATTCTCGTCGACCGGCCGGACAAGCGCGATCGCGTCGAGATCATCAAGGTGCATACGCGCAAGCTGCGGCTCGCCGACGACGTCGACGCGGAAAAGATCGCCGCGCTCACGCCCGGCTTCACCGGCGCCGATCTCGCCAATCTCGCGAACGAGGCTGCCCTGCTTGCGACGCGCCGCAAGGCCCAGTCAGTCGCGCTGACCGATTTCAACGAAGCGATCGAAAGAATCGTTGCCGGGCTCGAAAAGAAGCACCGGCTGCTGATTCCCAAGGAGCGCGAGATCGTCGCCTACCACGAGATGGGACATGCGCTGGTCGCGATGAGCCTCCCCGGCGTCGAGACATTGCACAAGGTCTCGATCATCCCGCGCGGCGTCGGCGCGCTCGGTTACACGATCCAGCGGCCGACCGACGACAGGTTCCTCATGACCAAGGGCGAGCTCGAGAACAAGATCGCCATGCTTCTCGGCGGTCGCGCCGCCGAGAAGCTCGTCTTCGACCGCTTTTCCACCGGCGCCGCCGACGATCTCGCCAAGGCGACCGACATCGCACGCAGCATGGTCGCGCGCTTCGGAATGGACGACGACCTCGGCGGCGTGAGCTACGAGAGCGACCGCTCGGCGCTTCTCGGGCCCGTCGAAGGGCAGACGTATTTCGAACGGAAGTACAGCGAGGCCACTGCCCAGCGCATCGACGCCGCCTTGAAGCGCATCATCGACCGCGCATTTGCGCGATCGCTCGCCATCTTGCGGGCCAATCGCGCGGTTCTGAGCGAAGGCGCGCGGCGGCTGCTCGAAGCGGAGACGCTCGAAGAGGATGCGCTGCAGGCCTTCGCGAGCAAGCTCTCGCCGCAGCCTTCGGCCGCCGTTCCGGTGGGCGAGCCAGCCTAAGCCAGCTCGCGGGCGAGAACGCGCCTGATGCCGTCTCTCTCCATCCGTTGCCAGGCCGCCGCGAGGGAACCCTGCGTGTCGATCGCACGGCAGGCATCCTCGATCACCGTGGCACGAAAGCCCAGCCTGCGTGCGTCGAGCGCGGTCCATGCGACGCAGAAGTCGGTCGCGAGGCCGCAGACGTGGACATCGCCGATTCCGCGCTCGCGGAGATAGCCCGCGAGTCCGGTCGTCGTCTTGCGGTCGGCTTCGATGAATGCGGAATAGCTGTCGACGTCGCGATGCCAACCCTTGCGCAGCACGAGCTGCGCATGGTCGACCGCAAGTTCGCGATGGAGCTGCGCGCCGTCGGTGCCCTGCACGCAGTGATCGGGCCAGAGAATCTGCTCGCCGTACGGCAGTGTCACGGTGTCGAAGGGCTTCTTTCCGGGATGCGACGACGCGAACGAACGATGGCCCGCGGGATGCCAATCCTGAATCAGGACGACGTTCGCAAATTGACGGGCGAGCGCATTGATCACCGGCACGATTTCGTCGCCGCGCGGAACCGCCAGACTGCCGCCCGGCATGAAGGAGTTCTGGACGTCGGCGACGATGAGAACCGCAGAAGGGTCAGTCGTCATTCGCGGTCGTTCGAGAGGCCCGTAATCACCTTTGTACGCGACGCCGGGCCTTTCGTACAGATATCCCGGTGGCGCTTCCGTCAAGCGACGTACACCGTCTTGATGTTCACGAATTCCTTGATGCCGTAGGCGGAGAGCTCGCGCCCGTAACCGCTTTCCCTGATTCCGCCGAACGGCAGCCGCGGGTCCGACTTCACGTTTTCGTTGACGAATACGCAGCCTGCCTCGATCAACTCGGCAGCGATGTGCTCGCCGCGCAGCGCGATCGCGCGTGATGACGGCGCCGCCCAGTCCGAACGGCGAATCATTGGCGACCGCAATGGCTTCGTCCTCGTTACGCACGGGAATGATCGCGGCCACCGGGCCGAACAACTCCTCGTCATACGCGGGCATCGCCTTGCCGACGTCGGTCAGCACCGTCGGCGGATAGTAGGCGCCCCGGCCTTCCGGGATCGTGCCGCCTAGAAGGCACTTCGCGCCCTTGGCAATGCTTGCCTGGACCTGCGCGTGCAGCGCGTCGCGCAGTTCGTGGCGCGCCTGCGGCCCGATTTCGGTGTCGGGCGCGAGGGGATCGCCCATCCTGACGCTGGCCATCCGTTTGACGAAGCGCGCTTCGAAGTCGCGTCGAATCGCGTCGACGACGATGAAGCGCTTGGCCGCGATGCAGCTCTGGCCCGAATTGACGAGCCGTCCTTTCGTGCATACGGCCGCAGCCTGCTCCGGATCGGCATCGGCGAGAACCAGATAGGGGTCGCTGCCGCCCAGCTCGAGCACCGTCTTTTTCAAGAGCTCGCCCGCCTTGCGCGCGACGGCCCGGCCGGCCGGGCCGCTGCCGGTCAGCGTGACGGCACGAACCTGCGGATGCGCGATCACCGATTCGACCGCCCCGCTTTTGATCATCAGCGTGCGAAACAGATTGCCCGGAAAACCGGCGCGACGAAAGATGCCTTCGATCGCGAGCGCGCAGCTCGGGACGTTCGACGCATGTTTGAGCACGGCGGCATTTCCTGCCATCAATCCGGGTGCTGCGAAACGGAACACCTGCCAGAACGGAAAATTCCACGGCATGACGGCAAGGACGACACCCAGCGGGTTGAAGGTGACGAAGCTGCTGTGTGCTTCGGTCGCGACGACTTCGCGGGCGAGGAAGCTCTCGGCGTGCTCGGCATAGAACTCGCACGCGAGCGCGCACTTCTCTGCTTCCGCGATGCCATCGCGCACCGGCTTTCCCATTTCGCGGGCCATGAGCTGCGCGAAATCGTTCGCCTCGGCACGCAGAATCCCCGCCGCCCTTCGCATCGGCGCGGCCCGCGCGGCGAAGCTCTCCCCGCGCCAGTCGACGAACGCCCGATGGCCGTCGGCAACGATGCGGCTCACCGTCGCCGCCGTCATCTCGTCGTGCGTGGAGATGACTTCACCGGTGGAGGGGTTGATCGCTTCAATGGTCATGGCTTCGCTCTCCTGCGGGTTCGACTGCGTTCTCCGTCCATTGTTGCGACCCCTGCCGCACCTGCAAGCTTAACGGGCCCCAAGGCCATTGTGTTCCGCCGCCCTGTTGCACGTCGAGTCCGATGTCTCATGGGGGGGCGAAGGGCACGGCGCCCCACTCCAAAACACTTGTAATCTCATGTTAGGATCTGTAACGTTCGTCACATGCCCGCGGCCAAGCTCCTGCCGTCCATTGCCCCGGCCGACGTGTCGCGCCGCGTCCGCGAGCGGTACGACAGGCTGCCGCGGGAAGTGCAGCGTGCCGCGCGCTGGCTCGCCGACCATCCGGGCGAAGTCGCGCTCCTGTCGATGCGCGAACAGGCGAAGCGCGTCGGCGTCTCGCCGCCGACGATGGTCCGCCTCGCACGCGCTCTCGGCTTCGACGGTTACACGTCGCTGCGACGCCCGTTTCAGGACGCGATCGCCGGCCATCCTGTCGACTATGGCCGGCGTGCTACGGCGCTGCAGCGGGCGCCGGCGGGCACGCTCGTCGGGCGTCTCGTGCGCGAGATCTCGCACGCCCAGATCGCCGACGTGCAATCGGTGCAGGCGTTCAATTCGCCGGCGCAAATCGAGACGGCGGTGCGCGCGATCGCAGGCGCGCGGCGCGTCGGCTTCCTCGGCGTGCGCGCGAGCTTCGGCATCGCGTTCCAGTTTCGCTACGCCTACAACCTCATCGCCAGGAACGGTGTGCTTTTCGACGGGCTGGGCGGCATCCTGCTCGATCAGGTGGACGCGCTCGACCGCAGCGACGTGCTCGTCGCGATCAGCCAGTCACCCTACTCCGCGCCCACGGTCGAGGCGGTAGACGCCGCGGCGAAGCGCGGCGTGACGATCGTCGCCCTGACCGACAGCACGCTCTCGCCGCTTGCCCGGCGTGCAACGCACACGCTGCTGTTCCGCACCGAATCGCTGTCGTTCTTTCCGTCGATGATTGCGCCGCTTGCGCTCGTCGAGCTCCTGCTCGCGCGGGTTGCGGCCCGGGGCGGCAAGGCGGTACTCGACCGCCTCGCCGAAGCGCAGCGGCAACTCGCCGAGACGCGTGCGTATTGGCCACCCGGAAAGCCCCTGGCATGAGACTCTTCAACACATTTCCATGACCCACATCCTCCACCGCCAGTTGCGCGGCACGCTCCCCGTGGCTGTCGACGGCCGCGGCATCGTCATCGTCGATGCCAAGGGAAAGGAATACCTCGATGCGTCCGGCGGCGCGGCGGTGTCGTGCCTCGGCCATGGCCATCCCGACGTCGTGGCGGCGATGCACGCGCAGATCGATCGCCTCGCATATGCGCACACGAGCTTCTTCACGACGGAAATCGCCGAAGCTCTCGCCGATCACCTGATCGCACACGCGCCGCCCGGGATGTCGCACGTCTACCTTGTTTCCGGCGGCTCGGAAGCGATCGAAGCATCGTTGAAGCTCGCCCGCCAGTATTTCGTCGAGATCGGCGAGCCGGAGCGCCGGCACTTCATCGCCCGGCGCCAGAGCTACCACGGCAACACATTGGGCGCGCTCGCCGTCGGCGGGAACGAATGGCGGCGACGCCAGTTCGCGCCTCTCCTGATCGACGTGACGCACGTTTCGCCCTGCTATGAATATCGCGACCGGCGCGCCGACGAATCGTCGCAGGCCTACGGCGAGCGGCTTGCGCTTGAGCTCGAAGACGCGATCGCGCAACTCGGGCCCCGCAACGTCATTGGCTTTGTGGCGGAGCCTGTCGTCGGCGCGACGCTCGGCGCCGTGCCGGCGGTTCCGGGCTACTTTCGCCGGATCAGGGAGATCTGCGATCGCCACGGCATCCTGCTGATCGCCGACGAGGTGATGTGCGGCATGGGGCGAACGGGCACCCTCTACGCTGTCGAGCAGGAGGGCGTCGTGCCGGACCTGGTCGCGATCGCCAAAGGCCTGGGCGGCGGCTATCAGCCGATCGGAGCGCTGCTCGTGCAGCAGAGGATCATCGCAGCGGTCGAGGGCGGCAGCGGGTTCTTTCAACACGGCCACACCTACATCGGACATCCGGTTGCATGCGCTGCGGCGCTTGCGGTGCAACGGGTGATCGAACGCGACGGCCTGCTCGACGGGGTGAAGGTGTTGGGTGCACGTCTGCGCGAGCGCTTGCAGGCGAGCTTTGGAGATCACGCGCACGTCGGCAACATCCGCGGCCGCGGCCTGTTCATGGCGATCGAGCTCGTCGACGACCGGCCGACGAAACGACCCTTCGATCCGGCGCTGCGCTTGCATGCCCGCGTCAAGGCCGAAGCAATGTCGCGCGGGCTGATGGTCTACCCGATGGGAGGTACCATCGACGGCCGCAGCGGCGATCACGTGCTGATCGCGCCGCCATTCATCACGACGCCCGCGCAGATCGACGAAATCGTGCGCCGGCTCGCCGCGGCGGTCGACGCCGCGCTCGAGGCCGTCGCCGCGAATGTCCGCCAATGACCGATGCGGCAGCCGCGCCGGTCGTGATCGCCGTCGCGCCCAACGGTGCGCGCAGGAGCCGCGCCGATCACCCGCGGCTCCCGATCACACCCGCCGAGCTCGCGGAGTGCGCGGAAGGCTGTCTCGCCGCGGGCGCGTCGATGCTGCATCTGCATGTCCGCGACGCCGCCGGCAAGCACAGCCTCGAGCCCGCCGACTATCACGCTGCGATCGCGGCCATTCGCACCCGTGTGGGCGAGGATCTCGTGCTCCAGGTCACCACGGAATCGGGCGGCCGCTATGCGCCGGCCGAACAGATGGCCCGCGCCGACGCGCTCGCCCCCGAGGCGCTGTCCCTCGCGGTCCGGGAGCTTTTCGCCGACCCGGCACACGAGGGAAGCGTCGCCGCCTTTCTCGCCCGTTTGGCCGCCCGCGATGCGCTCGTCCAGTACATCGTTTATTCTCCGGACGACGTGAGCCGCTGCGCGCGCCTCCATGTCGGAGGCGTGATTCCGCAGCGCTCGCCGCAAGTGCTGTTCGTCCTGGGCTCGTATGTTTCGCGCCGCGCCGGCCACGCGGCCGACCTCCTGCCGATGATCGCGGCGTTGCCCGCGGGCTGGCGCTGGTCGGTCTGCGCGTTCGGAGGGGCCGAGCTGCAATGCGTGACCGCCGCGGCGCTGCTGGGAGGGCAAGTCCGCGTGGGATTCGAGAACAACCTGCAATTGCCGTCGGGCGCAATCGCTGCCGACAACGCGGAGCTCGTCCGCTTGACCCGCGACGCGCTGGCCGGCCTCGGCTTGCGTAACGCCACCTGCGCCGAAACGCGCCGCTTCTTTCGCGACTCTCGCGGCTGATGCGGCACCGTCGCTTCACCTGAGAAGGAGGAGAACCACCATGCACGGAATCACAACGCAATCTCGCAACTTCCGCACGACCCTCGCCACCGCGGCGGGGATCGCGCTCGCCTGCACGCTCGCTGCGCCATTGCCCGCGGCCGCGCAGCAAAAGTTCGTCACCATCGGCACCGGCGGCGTCACCGGCGTCTACTACGCGGTGGGTGGCGCCATTTGCCGGCTCGTCAACAAGGACCGCGCGAAGCACGGCCTCCGCTGCTCAGTGGAGTCGACCGGCGGCTCCGTCTACAACGTCAACACGATCAAGGCCGGCGAGCTCGATTTCGGCATGGCCCAGTCCGACGTCCAGTACCAGGACTACAACGGCACGGGGCCCTTCAAGGAGCCCGACAAGGACCTGCGCGCCGTGTTCTCCGTGCATCCGGAGCCTTTCACCGTCGTCGCCCGCAAGGAAGCCAACATCAAGCAGTTCACCGACTTCAAGGGCAAGCGCTTCAACGTCGGCAATCCTGGCTCGGGAACCCGCTCGGCAATGGAGGAATTGCTCGTCGCCGAGAACATGAAGCTCTCGGACTTCGCGCTCGCCTCCGAGCTCAAGGCCGACGAGCACGGCCCCGCTCTTTGCGACAACAAGATCGACGGCTTCTTCTACGGCGTCGGCCACCCGTCGGCCAACATCCAGGATCCGACGACCGCCTGCGGCGCGAAGCTTGTATCGCTCACCGGTCCCGCGATCGACGGACTGGTGAAGAAGTATCCCTACTACGCGTACGCGACGATCCCCGGCGGCATGTACGCGAACAACCCCGACCCGACGAAAACCTACGGTGTGCTGGCGACGCTCGTGAGCTCGTCGAAGGTTCCTGCCGATACCGTCTACATCATCACCAAGGCGGTGTTCGAGAACATCGACGAGTTCAAGAAGCTCCACCCGGCATTCGCCAGTCTCGATCCCAAGAACATGATCAAGGATGGCCTGTCGGCGCCGCTGCATGAGGGCGCGGCGCGTTACTACAAGGAAAAGGGCTGGATCAAGTGACGGAACCCGGCGTCGACGTCCGGGAGCTGGTCCACGAGGCCGATCTCGGCCGGCGCAAGCCGGTCGGGGTCGCGGCCACGATCCTGGCGGTGACCTGCATCGGCTGGTCCCTCCTGCAGCTCTGGTACGCGTCGCCGCTGCCGTTCACGTTCAATGTCTTCATCCTCAACGATACCGAGATGCGGTCACTGCATCTCGGCATCGGCCTCTTTCTCGCCTACCTCGCCTACCCGTTCCGCAAGACTTCGCCGCGCGACCGCATCCCTGCACAGGATTGGATCTTCGCAGTGGCCGCCGCGTTTTGCGGCGCGTACCTGTTCCTGTTCTACCGCGATCTTTCCACGCGGCCGGGGCAACCGACCCCGATCGACTTCTTCACGGCCATCGCCGGCATGCTGTTGCTGCTGGAAGCCACGCGCCGCGTCGTCGGCCCACCGCTTGCGATCATTGCCACGCTGATGCTGGTCTACGCATTCGCGGGGCCGTGGATGCCCGACGTGATCCAGCACAAGGGGGTCTCGCTGTCGAAGGCCGTCTCGCACTACTGGCTGTCGACCGAAGGTGTCTTCGGCGTTGCCGTGGGAGTATCGGCGAGCTACATCTTCCTGTTCGTGCTGTTCGGCTCGCTCCTCGAGAAGGCCGGCGCCGGCAACTACTTCATCAAGGTCGCGTTCGCGTTCCTCGGCCACATGCGCGGCGGCCCGGCCAAAGCCGCCGTCGTCTCGTCAGGGATGATGGGGATGATCTCGGGCTCGTCGGTCGCCAACGTCGTGACCTGCGGCACGTTCACGATCCCGCTGATGAAGCGCGTCGGCTACACGGCGGAGAAGGCCGGCGCAATTGAAACGGCGGCGGGCGTGGACGGCCAGATCATGCCGCCGGTCATGGGTGCGGCCGCGTTCCTGATGGCCGAATACGTGGGCGTGTCGTATGTGGAGATCTGCAAGAATGCGGTGCTTCCGGCCGCCATTTCCTACATCGCGCTCTTCTACATCGTCCACCTCGAAGCCCTGAAGGCGGGCATCAAGGGTCTCCCGCCGCGCGCCGGCACGTCGCCGCTGGGCCGGCTCGCCGGGATCCTGATGACGCTTGCCGGCCTCGTGATCTTCGCCAACGTCCTCTATTACGGGCTTGGCTGGATCAAGGACTTCTTCCCGCGTGCATCGCTCTGGATCGTGCTGGCGCTGATTGCGGTGACGTACGTCGCCCTGTTGCGCATTGTCGCCGCGGAACCCGATCTCGTCGTCGACGATCCGAACGCCGCGGTGATCGAGCTGCCGCCGTTGAAGGAGACGGTTCTTGCCGGCCTGCATTTCCTGTTGCCCGTGGTGCTGCTCATCTGGGTGCTGATGATCGAGCACCTGTCGCCCGGGCTGTCGGCGTTCTACGCGACGGCTCTGCTTATCGTGATCCTGCTGACGCAAAAGCCGCTGCTCGCGATGTTCCGCGGCGAGGCTACTGCGCTCACCCGTTTCCGCGCAGGCTGGCACGATCTCGTGGACGGGCTCGGCACCGGCGCGCGCAACATGATCGGTATCGCGATCGCCACGGCGGCCGCGGGGATCGTCGTCGGGACCGTTTCAATCACCGGATTCGGTCTCGTCATGACCGACCTCGTCGAGACGATCTCCGCCGGCAACATCATCGGCATGCTGTGCCTCGTTGCGGTGATCTGCCTGATCCTCGGCATGGGCATGCCCACCACCGCGAGCTACATCGTCGTGTCGACATTGATGGCACCGGTCGTCGTCGAGCTCGGCGCGCAGAGTGGTCTCGTCGTGCCGCTGGTCGCCGTCCACATGTTCGTCTTCTACTTCGGTCTGATGGCCGACGTGACGCCGCCGGTCGGTCTTGCCGCGTTTGCCGCCGCGGCCATTTCTCGCGGCGACTATCTGCGCACTGGGTTTACCGCTTTCTGGTATTCGATCCGCACGGGCATCCTGCCCTTCATGTTCATTTTCAATGCCGAGCTGCTGCTCATCGGCATCAACTCGATTGCCCACCTGGTGCTGGTCGTCTGCGCGGCCATCGCGGCGATGCTGGTGTTCGCCGCGGCGACGCAAGGCTGGTTCATTACGCGGAGCCGGTGGTACGAGTCGGTCGCCATGCTGCTCGTGACGTTCACGCTGCTTCGCCCGGACTTCTGGATGGATTTCGTCTACCCGAAATACGATGTGGCGCCAGCGCAGAAATTCATGGAATTCGTCGCCTCGGCGCCACCGAACACCGGCGTGCGCGTGCGCATCGAAGGGACGACCGTCGAGGGCAAGGAAATGAAGAAGACCGTCCTGTTGCCCTTGGGAACCGAAGGCTCCGCCGCGCAGCGCCTCGCACGCTCGGGCTTGACGACGATGGCGGTTCCGGCGGGTATCCAGATCGCGGCGGTCAACCTGCACAGCCCGGCGGACAGGGCCGGATTCGAGCAGGGGTTCACCGTCAGCGGGATCGAGACCGAGGCGCAGCGGCCGGCGAAGGAATGGCTGTTCGCGCCAGCGCTCGTCGTGCTGGGCGCGGTCGTCCTGTTGCAACGCCGGCGCGTCCCCTCGCGCGCGGCGAGCGTTGCCGCGCCGGCCCGCTGACCCATTTCGCAGCGAATTCGCCCGCAGGGTCTTCGCGGATGGCGGGGTGTTGTCAAAAATCCACTGCGAGCGATCCTCTTTGGTCACGCGATTGGGTCAAGCCCTTGCGTCGGCCGACAAGAAGCCATAGCATCATAACTAATGTTTAATACGTCATAATTGATTGCCAGCGCATGATAACGGCAGCACAGCTCCGAGCCGCCCGGGCGCTCGCCGGCATGGACCAGCGCGCGCTGGCGGAGGCTGCTGGCCTGTCCGTGCCGACCATTCAGCGAATGGAGGCGAGCGAGGGCGTGATCCGGGGCAATGTCGATTCGTTGATGAAGCTCATCGGTGCGCTCGAGAGCGCGGGTGTCGAGCTCATCAACGAAGGTGCGCAGAGCGCGAAGGGCGGGCGCGGCGTTCGGCTGAGGGCGCTTAAATCGAGACTTTGAGTTAACGGGCAAGCGAGGCAACGCTCCGTGGCGGTCGACGCATTGCTGTGGTGCATTCTGGCGCTCCTCGGAACGTCCGTCGTAGCGATCGCGTCCGCGCGACGCGCGACGACGAGCACGCTGGTCTACACCGTTTCGCTGCTCGTCTCGACGATCGCCCTGGCAACGGTCGCGGGGTTCCTGTTGTCGGAACCGGAACAGACCGAGACCCTGCGCCTGCCGATCGGCTTGCCCTGGCTGGGCGCGCATTTTCGCCTGGACGCGCTGGCGGCAGCATTTCTGGTGGTCGTCAATCTCGGCGCTGCGACGGCGAGCCTCTACGGCCTCGGCGAGGGACGCCACGAGCGCGAGCCGGGCCGCGTCCTCCCGTTCTTCGCCGCGTTTCTCGCCGGCATGAATCTGGTGGTCCTGGCCGACGACGCTTTCACATTCCTGCTGACGTGGGAGTTCATGTCGCTCACGTCGTGGGCGCTCGTGATGGCACACCATCGGCAACGCGGCAACGCGCGCGCCGGTTACATCTACCTGCTGATGGCAAGTCTCGGCACGTTGTCGCTGCTCCTGTGCTTCGGATTGCTCGCCGGCCCCGACGGCGGCTACGGATTCGATGCGATGCGCGAAACCGGCGTTTCGCCGCTGGTCGGTGCCACCGTCCTCGCGCTCGCGCTGCTGGGCGCGGGCTCCAAGGCCGGCATCGTGCCGCTCCACGTCTGGCTGCCGCTCGCGCATCCCGCGGCGCCGAGCCATGTCTCCGCGCTCATGAGCGGCGTGATGACCAAGGTCGCCGTATATGGCTTCGTGCGCATCGTCTTCGACCTGGCCGGGCAGCCCGCCTGGTGGTGGGGCGCGGTCGTCATGCTTTTCGGCGGCGCCAGCGCCGTTCTCGGCGTGCTCCACGCGCTGATGGAGCACGATCTCAAGCGCCTGCTCGCCTATCACACCGTCGAGAACATCGGCATCATATTCATCGGCCTCGGGCTCGCGCTCGCCTTTCGTGCCAACGCAATGCTCGCGCCAGCGGCATTGGCGCTCACCGCGGCGCTCTTTCATGTCTTCAATCACTCGGTATTCAAGAGCCTGCTCTTCTTCGGCGCAGGCAGCGTGCTCGCAGCGACGGGCATGCGCGACATGGAGCGCCTCGGCGGACTCGTCCACAAGATGCCGTTCACCGCTTTCGCGTTCCTGATCGGCTCGGCGGCGATCTCGGCGCTTCCTCCGTTCAACGGGTTCGTCTCCGAATGGCTCACCTTCCAGGCGATCCTGCTGAGTCCGCAGCTGCCGCAATGGGTGCTCAAGTTTCTCGCACCGGCGATCGGCGCGCTGCTCGCGCTGGCGGCGGCGCTCGCTGCCGCGTGCTTCGTGAAAGCGTTCGGCATCACGTTCCTCGGGCGCCCGAGAACGCCCGCCGCGCAGGACGCGCGCGAGGTCGATCGCTTTTCGCTGAGCGCGATGTTCGTGCTGGTCATTCTGTGCCTCGCCGCAGGCATTCTCGCGAGCTATTTCATCGATGCGCTCGCTCCCGTCGTCAGGATGCTGGCGGGCGCGCGCCTGTCGCCACAGACCGGGATCAAGTGGTTGACGATCGTCCCCATCGCCGCGAGCCGCAGCTCGTATAACGGACTGCTGCTGTTCGTCTTCATCGCGGTCGCCGCCTGGCTCGCGGCCTACATCATTCACCGCTGGGCGTCCCACGCCACCCGCAGGTCTCCGCCGTGGGACTGCGGCTATCCGGACGCAAGCACGGCGACGCAATATACGGCCGGCAGCTTCGCGCAGCCGATTCGACGCGTATTCGGAACGCTCGTGTTCCACGCGCGCGAGGAGATCTACATGCCGGCCCCCGGAGATCCGCAACCGGCGCGACTCGAGGTCCATTTGCGCGACCTGCTCTGGGACATCCTGTACGCGCCCGTCGCCAGGGGCGTCGCCTTCGCCGCCGATGCGCTCAATCGCGTGCAGTTCCTGACGATCCGCGGTTACCTGACGCTGGTTTCGGGCGCGCTGGTCGCGCTGCTCGTGGTACTCGCCGTATGGCAGTGATCCTCGACGCGCTCGTCCAGCTTGGGCAGGCGCTGCTCGTCCTGCTTCTCGCGCCGCTTCTCACCGGTTACGTGCGCAAGGTCAAGGCGCACCTGCTCCGACGCCAGGGGCCACCGGTCATCCAGCCGTATCGCGATCTACTCAAGCTGCTGCGCAAGGAAGCGGTGCTGGCCCAAAACGCTTCCTGGGTCTTTCGCGTCGCTCCTTACGTGATATTCGCCACGACCTGGGTGGCGGCAGCGGTCGTGCCGACGTTCGCCACCGGGCTCGTGTTCAGTTCGACCGCCGACCTGATTGCGATCGTCGCGCTCCTCGGCAGCGCGCGCTTCATGCTCGCGCTGGCTGCGCTCGACGTCGGCACGAGCTTCGGCGGGATCGGATCGAGCCGGGAAATGATGATCGCGTCGCTGGCGGAGCCGGCAATGCTGATGATCGCCTTCACGCTGTCCCTTCTCGCCGGTTCGACGCAGCTCTCTTCGGTTGCGGCCTTCATGGAGGGTCCCGGCGTGGGCCTGCGGGTATCGCTCGCGATGGCACTCGTCGGCCTGGTGATGGTCGCCATCGCCGAAAACGCGCGCATTCCGGTCGACAATCCGGCGACCCACCTCGAGCTCACCATGGTGCACGAAGCGATGATCCTCGAATACTCCGGGCGCCATCTCGCGGTGATCGAAGCGGCCGCTTCGCTGAAGCTGCTGCTCTATCTGTCGCTGGTGATGTGCCTGTTCGCGCCTTGGGGCGTCGCCGTCGCCGGCGAGAATTTCGCGTCGTACGGCATCGGCCTCGCCGCCTACGCCTTCAAGTTGACGGTCGGTGGATTCCTGCTTGCGCTCTTCGAGACGGCGGTTGCCAAGATGCGGGTCTTCCGGGTCTCCGATTTTCTGGGCATCGCGCTGATGCTTGGGCTCCTCGCGGCTCTGCTGCTCTTCGTGTCTAGAAGCGTGTGATCGACTCCTTCGCCTTCGATGTCGCGCACATGTTCGCCGGAGGCCTGGTGCTGGTGAGCTTCATGCTGCTCTATCAGGACCGCATGTTCAGCCTCATCAACATCTTCGCCCTGCATGCGTTGGTGGTGTCGGCGTCGGTGGCGTGGCAGGCCTATATCCAGAGCGCGCCGCACCTGTACGTCACCGCAGCGATCGCGCTCGTCGTCAAGGCGATCGTGATCCCGGTCGTGCTCCATCGGATCATCGTGCGGCTCGGCATCCATCGCAACATCGAGACCGTCGTCGGAATCGGGCAGACGATGCTCGCGGGCATCGGCCTCGTGGCACTGTCGATCCTGGTGATGCTGCCGATCACCGCCGAGGCGGGCACGCTCGCGCGCGAAGACCTGGCCTTCGCGCTCTCCGTCATTCTCCTGGGCCTGCTGATCATGGTGTCGAGGCGCAACGCCGTGGGCCAGGTCATCGGCTTCATGTCGATCGAAAACGGGCTGATTCTCGCCGCGACCGGCGCCAAAGGGATGCCTCTGGTCGTGGAAATCAGCGTCGCCTTCTCGATCCTGGTTGCGCTCATCGTGATCGGGATCTTCCTGTTCCGCATTCGCGAGCGCTTCGATTCCGTGGACCTCCACGCTCTCGATCGTTTTCGCGGGGAGCGGCCCGTGAGCTTGGAACGGCATCCATGAGCGCCGACGGGCCGCCCCGAGGCGCGAATTGCTCCCCCCCAGGGGGCAGCGCAGCGGCGGCAACCGCAAGCGTGGGGGGGCCACGATGACCGACTACGGCGCCCTCGTCGTCGATGCGATCCTGATCGTGCCGGCGGTGAGCGCCGCGTTGCTCGCGTTCCTGCCCGATGACCGCACGACGGCGCGGCTCAATGTGCTCGGGACGCTCCTGGCGCTCGTTTGCGCGATCGCGCTCTTCTTCGTGCGGCCGGAACCCGGGCTCTTCGTGATCGTCGACGACGTCAATGTCGTGTTCATCGTGCTGAACACGTTCGTCGGCTTCACGACCAGCGTGTTCAGCGGCACCTACATCGCCCACGAGCTGGAAATCGGCCGCCTGACGCCCGTGTACCTGCGCTTCTATCACGCGATGTACCAGACGCTGATGTTCGCGATGAACCTCGCCTTGCTCGCGAACAACGTGGGGCTGATGTGGGTTGCCGTGGAGCTGGCAACGCTCACGACCGTCCTGATGGTGGGCATCTACCGGACACCCGAAGCGCTCGAAGCGGCGTGGAAATATTTCATCCTCGGCAGCGTCGGCATCGCGCTCGCGCTCTTCGGGACGATCCTCGTCTATCTGGCCGCGTCGTCGGTCATCGGCGAAGGCCTCGAGGCGATGGCGTGGAGCGTGCTTGTGCAGCGGGCGCCGCAGTTCGATCCGGCGCTTCTCAACCTCGCCTTCGTGTTCCTGCTGTTGGGCTACGGGACGAAGGTCGGACTTGCCCCGCTGCACGCCTGGCTGCCCGATGCGCATGCCGAAGGCCCGACGCCGATTTCGGCGGTGCTGTCGGGGCTGCTCCTCAACGTCGCGCTGTTCGCGATCCTGCGCTTCAAGATGGTGATGTCGGCCAACGCGGAGGCGCTGGCGCCCGGGCCGCTGATGGTCACGCTGGGGCTCGTCTCCGTCGTGTTCGCAGCGTTCATGCTGTACCGGCGCCACGACATCAAGCGGATGTTTGCGTATTCGTCGATCGAGCACATGGGGATCATCAGCTTTGCCTTCGGGATGGGCGGGCCGCTCGCCAACTTCGCGGGACTGCTGCACATGATCATGCATTCGCTCACCAAGTCCGCGATCTTCTTTGCCGTCGGCCATATCGCGCAGGTGAAGGGGACGCAGACGATGGCCGAAATCCGCGGCCTCACCGCTTCCCACCCCGTTCTGGGGTGGGGCCTCGTTCTTGGCGTGATCACGATCGTGGGCCTGCCGCCGATGGGCATCTTCATGAGCGAGTTCCTGATCCTTGCCTCGACGTTTGCGCGCGAACCCGCGCTGGCCGTGATCCTGGCCCTCGGACTGCTCGTTGCGCTGGGAGCGCTGCTGCGCCATCTGAACGGCCTTGCCTTCGGCGATCCCAAAGGGCCCTCCGCGCCCGCGCAGGCATCGTTCGTGCCGATGTTCACGCATCTGGCACTGGTGCTGGCCGCGGGCATCTTCCTGCCGCCTGCACTTGTTTCGTGGTTTCAGCACGTAGCAGGATTGCTGCACTAGCGACGAATGCCAGCCGACGCGACGAAACTGCATGAGGTCATTGACGCGGGATGGGCTGCCGCGCGTCACCGTCCGTGGCCGCGCGCCATCGTGAGCCACGACGGCTGGCTACGGGCGACGAACGCGCTCGCGAACGGAGAGTTGACGTTGCTCGGGCTCTGGGCGGACGGCGAGCAGGTGCACATGGCGCTCGCGGCCGATGGTCGCGACGATTTCGGTGTAATCAGCATCCAATGCGAGGGAAAGCGCTACCCATCGGTTGGACAAATGCACCCGCCGGCCCTCCGTCTCGAAAGGGCCATTCGCGACCTCTGGGGATTGGACGCGGAGGGGCTTCCCGACGCGCGCCCGTGGCTCGATCACGGAACGTGGAATCGCGCGACGCCCGGGCGCGCCACTCGCTGCGCCGACGCCCCCCCGTCCTTACGCCTTCCTTCCCGCAATCGGGGAAAGCCTCCATCAGATCCCGGTAGGCCCGGTCCATGCGGGGATTATCGAGCCTGGTCATTTCCGGTTCACGGCGAACGGCGAAGCGGTCGTCCGGCTCGAGGCGCGCCTCGGATACGTGCACAAGGGAATCGAGCGGCTGATGACGGGAATGCCCATCGATCGGGCAGCAGTCCTCGCGGGGCGCGTTTCCGGTGACAGCACCGTCGCCTACGCGCTCGCCTACGCCCGCGCGATCGAGGCGGCGGACAGGATCGAAATTCCGGGACGAGCCGTATGGCTGCGCGCGTTGATGGCGGAGCTCGAACGACTGGCCAATCACTTCGGCGACATCGGTGCCATCTGCAATGATGCCGCCTTTGCGATGATGCATGCGCAATGCGGTCATTTGCGCGAGCAGGTGCTGCGCGTCGCGGACCGGTGTTTCGGCCACCGGCTGATGATGGATCAGGTGGTGCCCGGCGGCGTGCGTCGAGACCTGCAGCGGGAAGGGGACGAGACCGTCCGTGCGCTGGTGATCGAGTGTCGCGCGGCGCTTTCCCGAGCTGGTCGAGCTCTACGACAACACCGCATCACTGCAGGACCGCACCGTCGGCACCGGCATCCTGTCGGCTGCGCTCGCGCGCCAATTCGGCTGCGGGGGCTATATCGGCCGTGCTTCGGGGCGACGCTTCGACGCGAGACGCACGCCGGGCTATCCGCCTTACGATGCGCTCCAGTTCGACGTGCCGCTGCGCGAAGACGGCGACGTGGACGCCCGCGATCTGGATCCGCATCCGCGAGGTCGAGCAAAGCCTGTCGTTGGTCGAGCAGATCCTGCACCGGCTTCCGTCCGGGCCCGTCGGCATCCCGTTGCCACGCTCGTCCGCAGGCGATGCGCGCGAAGGCGATGGCGCTGGTCGAGGGCTTTCGCGGCGACGTGCTCGTCTGGCTCAGGATCGCGCCGACGGCAGCATCGCGCGCTGCCACCTGCGCGACCCTTCGTGGTTCCAGTGGCCGGTGCTCGAGGCCGCCATCGAAGGCAACATCGTCGCCGACTTCCCGCTATGCAACAAGTCGTTCAACTGCTCCTACTCGGGCCATGACCTCTAGCGGAATCGACGCATGCGTAGGATGCTATTCAAGAGCCTGGTGCACGGTCCGCTGACCGAAGCGGCGCCGGTCGCGGACGAAGCCGCGCTGGCCGAGCTCGCCGCGCAGGTCGACCGCGCCGCGCGGCTGCGTCTGGGCCGGACGCTTTCGATCCGCGAAGTGGATGCCGGCTCCTGCAACGGCTGCGAGCTCGAGATCCATGCGCTCAACAACGTCCTCTACGACCTCGAGCGATTCGGCTTGCGGTTCGTCGCTTCGCCGCGCCACGCCGATGTGCTGCTCGTCACCGGCCCGGTCACGACGAACATGCGCGAAGCGCTCGAGCGAACCTACCAGGCGACGCCGGCGCCCGAAATGGGTCGTCGCGGTGGGCGACTGCGCACGCGATGGCGGCGTCTTCGCAGGCAGCTATGCGTGCGTCGGCGGGGTGTCCGCCGTCCTTCCCGTCGATCTGCATATCCGCGGCTGCCCGCCTTCGCCGATCGCGCTGCTCAAAGGGCTGCTCGCGCTGCTCGAGACGGTGCAGAACGGCGGCGAACCACGGCGACGCGCGGATGCCCGGTAGGCCTTTCCGACGGCGGGCTCGATACCTTGCATTGAGCGTCGCGCGTCTCGCGTGGTGCGCCGGCGGTGCAGCCACGGCACTTGGGCTGGTCCTCTGGCTTGTGGACCCGCCCTCGTCACCCCTGCTGCTCGCTTCGTTCGGTGGTACCGCCGTCTTTCTGTTCGGATTGACTCGTGCGCCGGCTGCGCAGCCACGCGCGCTGTTCGGAGGTCATTTGATCGGCGCGTTGACGGGTGTCGCCTGCTTCCAGCTTTTCGGCGACGCGACGTGGGTCTATCTGCTCGCGCTCGCGCTGACGCTCGTCCTGATGCTCGTGACGAGAACGGTCCATCCGCCTGCCGGCGCCAACCCGATCATCATGATCCATGCGCACGCGGGGTTCACCGCCGTCGTCAGTCCCGTCGCTTCGGGAATCGTCGTCCTGGCAGTCGTCGCAGCCGCGTGGAGCCGTG
Source organism: uncultured beta proteobacterium (assembly GCA_963733985.1). Classification (GTDB taxonomy): domain Bacteria; phylum Pseudomonadota; class Gammaproteobacteria; order Burkholderiales; family Casimicrobiaceae; genus CAIWHR01. The sequence continues at coordinate 207,269 of CAVTFF010000013.1, forward strand.
TCGCCCCTGACACAATCCGGTATCCTTCGAGCTGGCGCGAAAAATCGCCGCCTTCGCTGTTCTGGGGAGGCTGGGTGGAATGAAATGGCCAGGAGCAACCCGGCGTTCTTGTTGCGCCCCGGAGTGCGATCCGTCGCGCTGATCGGGGTAAAAGAGATCCGCGTCACCTGCGGGAAGCTTTCAGAAAAGCGCCGATCGCGCGGCGCGAGAAACGGGGGCAGTCACGCTGCCCCCGAACTCCAACTGACCCCCTCACCCGCGAGGTCGCGAAGCCGCGCCTACTCGCTCGTCTTGTTGTTCCGCTTCGCCTGCATCAGCTTCTTCTCGTCTTCCGGCGTGAGCTTCGGCCGGTCGATGGTCAGCGTGATCTTGTTGATCTTGCCGGTGAACGCGAACGGCACCTGGTAGTCCTTGTCGTCCACCGGCGTGCCGGTGTCGGAGCCGACGTCGAGGTTCTCGTCCCACTGCCAGGATCAGCGGGATCGTGCGCTCCATCTTCTGGCGTCGCGACCTCCTTGCCGTCGACCTTGAGCACGCCGGTGCCGCTGCGGCCGATGCCGCTCATGTTGTTGAAGGCGAGCGTGCCCATGCCGAGGCCGTCGTACTTGAAGTCGAACTCCAGCGTGTGCTTGCCGGGCGCGAGCGCGTCCGGGCCTTCCCACCGCACCCGCTTCAGGTCGACCAGGTTCCAGATGAAGACCGGCTTGCCCTTCAGCAGGTAGAAGCCATAGCCGGCGAAGCGGCCGCCCTGCGTGATCAGCATGCCCTCGGCGCCGCCCTGCGGGATCTCGACCTCGGCCTTGAAGTTGTACGAGGCGTTGAGGATGCTCGGCGCATCGCCGTTGGGCGTGCCGGTCAGCGGCGCGGTCCAGGTGAACACGTTGCGGCCGGCGGTGATGCTCGGGCGCGGCGTGACGAGGCGCGTCGCCACCGTCGCATCGAGCGGCAGCACCTGGTACTTCTTCGCCTCCGCCCAGAACAGATCCTGCATCTCCTTGAGCTTCGCCGGGTACTTGGCGGCGACGTCGTCGGACTGCGTCCAGTCCTTGGTGCAGGTCGTAGAGCTCCCACGGGATAGCTTGCGCGGGTCTTGGCGCCGACGCCGCCCGCGATGTCCCACGGCGGGCGCATGACCTTGGTGCTCGCGATCCAGCCGTCGTGGTAGATCGCGTGGTCGCCCATCATCTCGAAGTACTGCGTCTTGTGCGTCGACGGCGCGTTGGCGTTCTTCTTGTCGAAGGTGTACACCATGCTGACGCCCTCGATCGGGCTCTGCTTGATGCCGTCGACCACCTTCGGCTGCTTGATCTTGGCCGCTTCCAGGATCGTCGGCACGATGTCGATCACGTGGTGGAACTGGTGGCGGATGCCGCCCTTGTCCTTGATCACCTTCGGCCACGAGATCGCCATGCCCTGCTTGATGCCGCCGAAGTGCGAGGCGATCTGCTTGGTCCACGAGAACGGCGTGTCGAACGCCCATGCCCACGGCACCGCCATGTGGTTGTAGGTCTTGTCGGAGCCCCAGACGTCGTAGAAGTACTTGAGCTGGTCGGCGACCGGCACCTCGACGCCGTTGAACATCGCGACCTCGTTCGGCGTGCCGATCAGCGTGCCCTCGGCGCTGCGTGCCGTTGTCGCCGCTGATGTAGATGATCAGCGTGTTGTCGAGCTTGCCCATGTCCTCGACCGCCTGGATCACGCGGCCGATCTCGTGGTCGGTGTAGGCGACGTAGGCGGCGAAGACGTCGACCTGGCGGAGGAACATCTTCTTCTCGTCGGCCGATGAGCTGCGTCCCACTCCTTCAGCAGGTCCTTCGGCCACGGCGTGAGCTTGGCGTTCTGCGGGATCACGCCGAGCTTCTTCTGGTTCTCGAAGATCTGCTCGCGCAGCTTGTTCCAGCCCTTGTCGAACAGGTGCATGTCGCTGATCTTCTTGATCCACTCCGGCGTCGGGTGATGCGGCGCGTGGGTGCCGCCCGGCACGTAGTAGACGAAGAACGGCTGCTCGGGCGTCAGCGTGTTGATGCGGTTCATGTAGGCGATCGCGTCGTCGGCCATCGCGGTGATGAGGTTGTAGCCCGGGATTGCCGACGAACGGATAGATGTAGGTCGTGTTGCGGGAGAGGTTGCCGGCTGCCACTGGTTGGTGTCGCCGCCCATGAAGCCGTAGAAGTACTCGAAGCCCATGCCGATCGGCCACTGGTCGAACGGGCCCGTCCTGGCTCGCCTGGAAGGCCGGCGTGTTGTGGTTCTTGCCGAACCACGACGTGCGGTAGCCGTTGTCCTTGAGGATCCTGCCGATCGTCGCCTTGTCGCGCGTGATGATGCTGTCGTAGCCCGGATAGCCGGTCGCCTGCTCGGCGACCACGCCGAAGCCGGCCGAGTGGTGGTTGCGCCCGGTGATCAGCGCGGCCCGCGTCGGCGAGCACAGCGCCGTCGAGTGGAAGTTGGTGTAGCGCAGGCCGTCGTTGGCGATGCGGTCGAGCGCCGGGCGTCGGGATCACGCCGCCGAAGGTGCTCGGCGCGCCGAAACCCGACATCGTCGGTCATGATCAGCAGCACGTTCGGCGCGCCCTTCGGCGGCACGACGCGCGCGCGGCCAATAGGGCTTCGACTGCGCGTCGTTGCGCTCGATCTTGCCGCCGAACTTCTGCGGCGGCGGCGGAATCTGGTCGCCCTGGATCGTCATCGTCGCGCTGGGCGAGCCCGGCGTGCCGTAAATCTGTTGCGCCGTTGCAGGCGCCGTCGCGACAAACTCTACCGCCAGCATGCCGCTCAAGGCGGAATTCCGAATCGCACGCATTATCCCTTCCTTTCCTCGTCGCTACTCCGTGCCCATCGGCACCCATTCGTCTCGCCTCGGCGCTCTGCTCCCCCGGAGCGCTTGCCAACCCGGATCAGCCAGTCAAGATGTGGCTTCTGCGACCCGGCCACGCGCCTGTCTTGACCGCGTCGGATCGACCCTCGCGAACAGCACCGGTTTGGAAATGGCGTGGTGCAAGCAAGGGCACAATCGAAAGTGCGATACTCTACACGAAGATAGGGAGATTTGCGTGAGTCTGTCGGACGAGCGATCACCGCCCGCCTTGGCCGATGCAATTACCTTAGCATGCAACGAATGATCGTGATGCCGGAAGCCGCTTGCGCCACGGCGGAATTCGGCCCCTGGAACCCGGGGATCGCCTCGGAGGTGCCCGAACGCCTGCGCCCGCTGTGCACGATTTTCCGTCCTGAAAACACCTTCACCGAATACGCGAAGGCGGCGGAACTGCGCGATCTCACCGGTCTCGACCTGGCCGACCTCGTTGCGTTCCGGCCCGAGCGGCTCGCGCTGCACGAGTTGCTGATTCGCGTGACCGCCGATTTTTCGGTTCCCGACGGCACGAAGATCGAGGATCTCGGCATCAACTTCCGCGAGATCGTGCGGACCATCAAAGCGCGCCATATCGAACCCGAGATGGACGCGATCGTTGCGCGCTACGATATGCTGAAAAGGCAGATCTCGGGTGTAGTCGCGGCCGAACTGTCGAGGCTGTACCCATCGGCTGCGCAATCCGTCGCAACGACGCCACCGTCCCGGCTGGGGGGGTTGCGGCGGTTCTTCGGCCGCCGTCATGCGCACGCCGATCCGATTGCGACGGACCCGGACCGCGAGCAGCGGCTTATCGCTGAATGGGAGCAAACTGCACTCGCGACTCGCGATGCGCGCAGCGCCGCATGCGCCGCCCTTTCGACGGTCGTCTCGGCGCTTCTCGTTCGACATGGCCGGCTCTGGGGAAGCCGCGAAATGATCGCAGCGCTCGCCACCGACATCGCCTCCAACGTTCTCGGCAGCGAGACGATCGGTTGTCTCCTCGATCCGCTGCTCGCGAAGGCCGTCGCCGACGACGGATTTGTCCTGTTGCCCCCGCAGGAACAGCCGGTGGTGATGAACACCAAGGGGCCTTCCGCGTCGGGCAAGAGCACGCTGCGGCCATTGCAGAAGCGCGCTCGCGGGCGACATCGGCGTCGACTGGAACGAATTCGCGCTCATCAGCCCGGACATCTGGCGCAAGCAGCTGCTCGACTACGGCATGCTCGGCGCCGAGTACAAATACGGCGGCGCGTTTACCGGCGAGGAGTTGAAGATCATCGATCAGAAGCTCGATCGCTACGTGGCGCGCAAGGCCGAGCGTGGGGCCATCTCGCATCTGCTGATCGACCGGTTTCGCTTCGACAGCTTCGCGCCCGACTCCGACGAAGCGGGCAGCAACCTTCTGACTCGCTTCGGCCACACGTCTACCTGTTCTTCATGGTCACGCCACCGGCATCGCTGGTCGAGCGCGCGTGGCAGCGCGGGCTCGACGTCGGCCGCTACAAGGCGGTCGACGACACTCTCGCGCACGCGGTCGAGGCGTACTCGGGAATGCCGCAGCTCTTCTTCACCTGGGTCGAGCGCGCCGACAAGCGAGTGCACTTCGAGTTCCTGGACAACAGCGTCGCGCAGGGCGAGCGTCCGCGAACCATCGCGTTCGGATGGAACGACATGCTGAACGTGCTCGACGTCAAGGGCATGCTCGACATCGAGCGCTACCGCCGCATCGACGTCGGCGCCACGGCACCGGAGCTCCTCTACGCCGACGCGGATCTCGGGCCAGACAAGAACAGCGGATTTCTGCGCGAGTGCGTCGCCCGCATTCGTCGCGTCGATTTTGCCGACCAGGCGACCGGGCGCGTTTACCTTCGCCTCGAATCGGGCAACCCGATCTGGGCCGACGGCGCGGTGCTGCGAGAAGTCACCGCCAATGCCGACACGTTCGCCGGCCTCCGTGCGGTCGCGCCCGCCATGCTCGATCGTGCGCTCCCCGAGCCGGACACGCCGACGTTTCTCAACGACGACGGCCGCGAGCGAACCCACACGCTGGGCTCGTGGGGGCAACGCTGAGAAATCACTCGCCCGCCCGCAGCGATGCCGGGCGACGCGCCAAAGTACCGCCCGTCAATCGTGCAAGCCTGAAACGGCCGGTGTCGCGTCGCGCGCCCGGTCGATTCCAGGAGTGCAAAAGTCACTTGCGGCGTGATCGGAGGTCGTCACGACGGCGTGCCGTTCTGCGCCAACGGACGCAGGGAGAGGCACCTGCGGTCCATTCGTGCGGAGCGACGTCGCCGTCGCGACGATTTCGTGAATCAGCACCAGCGCGAACAGCACGCCGAACCCGAGCGCGAGCAAGACCTCCCATCGCGCGGGATCGGTGAGCCCTACCAGATAGGCCCACGCGAAGACGTAAGCCGCGATGAAAAGCGCGACGGCCGCACGATGGCGCCAGCCCGTCCACGATCGCAGTCTGTTCGTCTCCATCACCGGTGGTCGCTGTCGAGAGTCATTGGCGACGGGTGTCGCGCGCCATCATCCGGTCGTCGGAGATCTGACGACGATGTTGTCGACCACTGACTTGACGCCGTCGATCTCGAGAGCGGCCTGGTCGGCGCGGTCGCGGATATCCGACGCATTGACCTCACCGGTCAGCGTGACCACCGCCGCATGCGTATCGACGCTGATCTCAGTCGCGTTCTTGCCGACACTCGATGCCAGCGCGAGCTTCACCTTGGCCGTGATCGCTGCGTCGTCGAAGAGTTGGCTCATCCCGCGCAACCGGGCTGTTTGCACGGTATTGCGATCGGTGGCCCCGGCGGACGCGCTCGCATTGTCCGCATTGCGCGGGGCGCCGGTCGACGCACTCTCATCCCGCCGCTCGCACCCCGCCATCACGAACGTGCCGGCGACGAGGGACACGGCCCCGATCAGCACTGCATGGCCCAAGTCCATTATCGGTTGCCTTCTCCCGGTCAACGGGCCCGCACGGCGAATCAGGCCACCTGCTGCAGCTCGTCCATCAGCAGCCCGTATTCGCGCGCCTTGTCGAACAATCCATTGGCGCCCGCGGCGGACAGCGTCGCACGATGGGCCGGGCTCGCGCGATTCGTCAGGACGAAGATCACCGGACGTTGGGGCCCATGGCGCGCCCGTATCCGTTTGACGACGTCGACGCCGGTTCCATCCTTCAGCAACAGGTCGGTAATCACGACGTCGGGATCGAGATCATCGACTCCTTTCACGGCTGCGTTTGCGACTTCGGATTCTCCGACGATCTGGCAATCGCCCAGCCGGGCGAGCGTTTCGCGAATCCGGTTACGGGCCAGCGCTGAATATTCGACGATGTAGACACGCTTCATGAGCGATCGTCCCTTTCAGACAATGAGCGACGTCCGCATGAATCGTCGTCGCGGGCACAGAAACAACGACTGCTGCGCGGCCCCCCGCCGACCGCAATAACTGGAATTGATCCTCGCCCAACTGTCGATGAGCCGGTATCGGCCCGCGTCCGTTTCGGGTGTGAGGCGATCGCGCATCTCATGTAGGACGCGCGCCGACCCCATCGAGCACAGCACCCAGGCAGGCGGTGCCACGACGAGCTCCCGGTCGGATGGCTGTCCCACACTCAGATCGTGCGCTCGTTCGATCTCGCGCTCCGGGCCATCCTCGGGCTCCGGGTCGCCGTCGGGCGCTTCACTGCTTCGAATGGGGGAAGCGCCCCCGGATGCCGTCGACGAGCTGCGTCCAACGGCCCGCGACATCGCCCAGTTCATCCTTTGCGCCCGGTTTTCGAATTCGCCGCTCAGGGCGACCGCTTCACGCGACCGCGCGCAGCGTGGACAGAAACCGCTCGTACTCGGAGGTCTTGTCGAAGAAATCGTCGGCGCCCATCAGCGCGCACTGCTCCTTGTACTCGGGATACGCGTAATTGGTGAGCACGTAGATCTTCGGCGCCGGGTAATAGGGACGCCGGCGCAGCTGGCGCAGGACTTCGATCCCGCTGCCCTGCTTCAAACGGATGTCGGTGATCACCACTGCCGGATGCAGCCGTTCGATGGATTCCAGCGCCTCGTCTTCCGACTCGGCGAATCCCAGCACTTCGAAGTTCCCGTTCTTTTCGAGTGCCTCGATGATCCGCTTGCGTATCAGCGGCGAGTCCTCGACGATGAAAGTACGCAACATCCGCCCCATGATCCGCGCGTCGCCTTATCACTGCATCAGGTTGTGGCGCAGCGCATACGCCGTGAGCTCGGCGTTGCGCGACATGTGCATCTTCTCGAGAACGCGCGTCCGGTAGGTGCTGACGGTCTTGACGCTCAGGCACAGCTCGTCCGCGAGGTGCGTCACCGTCTTGCCGGCCGCGAGCCCGACGAAGATCTGGAACTCGCGGCTCGACAGCTGCCGGTGCGGCGGCCCGTTCGAGGTGCCGGTCGCCTCGAGCGCCAGCGCCTCGGCTAGCGTCGGGCTGATATAACGCCGGCCGTCGGTGACCGCACGCACGGCCGCCAGCAGATCCTTCGCCTCTCCGGCCTTGGGAAAGAATCCGCTCGCCCCCGCGCGCAGCAGGTGGACCGCGTACTGGTCCTCGGGATGCATGCTGACGATCAGGATCGGCAGCGCCGGCGCGCGCCGCCGCAGCGTGGTCACCGTATCGAGCACGTTCGCGTCGGGCAGCGAGATGTCCAGCAGCACGACGTCAAAGTGCTCTTCGGTCGCGAGGTTGAGTGCCGCTGCGGCCGTGCCCGCTTCGCCTCCGACTTCGAGGTCGCTCGTGGCGTCGATGAGTTGCGCGAGACCGGCACGCACGAGCGCGTGATCGTCGACGATCAGCACCCGTTTCTTGCCCTCGGTGCCCGTTTCCCCCATCCCCGCCCCACCCGTCACTTGGCCAGCCCCGGCATCCGATTGCATTGTAGTCACGCGCGCCGTCCCTTCAAAGATGTCAGGCCGTCCCGACCAGCGCAAGATGTTTCGCGGGTCGGGGGGCGCTTGCCGCGACGCCACGATACGCCTGCAGCCGGTTGTACAGCGTCTTGAGGCTGATGCCCAGCATTTGCGCGGCCCTGACCTTGCTGCCGCCGACGGCGCGGAGCGTCGCCAGGATCAGCGCGCGCTCGGCGTCATCGAGCGAGGCACCCACCGGGATTGCGACCGTATTGCTCGCGACATCAGGCCCACCGCAATCGACTGCGGGATCGGCGCCACCGCCCGGCGCGATCGTCTGCCCGAGATCCACATCAACGGCCTCGTCGGACAGCACGAACGACCGGTGTACGATGTTCCGCAGCTCCCGCACGTTGCCGGGCCAGTGGTGGCTGACGATCTTCGCGCGCGCTTCGGCGGTGAACGCCTTTGCCGTTCCGTGCTCGTGATTCAACTCATCGAGAAACATTCTTGCCAATAGGAGCGCATCGCCTTCGCGCTCTCGTAGCGGTGGTACGACGATCGGAATGACGCACAGCCGATACATGAGATCCTCGCGCAGGCGGCCGGACGCGACCGCCGAGCACAGGTCGCGATTGCTGGCTGCGATCACGCGCGCATCGGCGACGAGCTCCGTGTCGCCGCCCACGCGGGAGTACCGGCCCGTCTCCAGCACACGCAGCAAGCGTACCTGAAGATCCACCGGCATTTCGACGATCTCGTCCAGGAACAATGTTCCGTGATTGGCGCGCTCGAAGCAGCCCCGATGCGTGCGCGTCGCGCCGGTGAAACTCCCGCGCTCGTGGCCGAACAACTCGCTTTCGATCAGGTTCTCCGGTAGCGCGCCGCAATTGATCGCGACGAAGGGGCCACCCCGGCGCGCCGAGCCGTCGTGGATCGCGCGCGCAACCAATTCCTTGCCGGAACCGCTTTCACCCAGGATCATCGCGGTCGCGGACGTCGGCGCGATCCGCCTGACCGCCGCGAAAAGCTTGCGCATCGACGGGCACGCGCCATGGAGCGCGCCAACCCGCTTCAGGCGGTCGTCGCTCTCCGCGCCACGTTCGGAGGTCACGTTGGCGAACAGGGGCGGCGGTGGCCCGATCCCCAGCAACGGCAAAGATTCGGCACTCGTCGACATGAGCGCTCCGACGCACGCGTAAAACAACGTTCATCGTCGCGTGGGCGCGGGGGGACTGCTATCGGTGCAAGGCCTCTTTTGGCGTAGGCGCAAAGAGAGAGTGCGTAGGACGTTCTCCTACGCCCGAAAGCCGCTTGTCCGGCTTCACACCGAACGACGCGGATCGCCGCAGCATGCAACGCTGCATTTCTTCCCGGTAATTCTTACTCATCGTTGGAGTAAAACGCTCCGCGTTTTCATGACCACCCGCGTCGCGCACCCCGTGTTCATCCGCAAAGCAATTTGCGCCGCCGCCCAACGAAGCGCAGCGTTCACGGCGGCGCGCTTCCGGACGCGCGGCACGCCGCTTGCTACGTTGGACACAGAGGCCCCGTTGGCCCCACGCGTTCTCTTACTTACGTCCGTGAAGAATAGGAGTGACCGATGAAGTTGGTTTCGTTGCAGGAACGGCGGAACTTGCTCGTCGCGCTCATTGCGACCGGCGGGATCGCGATCGGCTTCTGCGGCCTGGGTTCGGCCGCAGATACGACAACGAAATCGTCGGCGCCGCCTGCGGCCGCCATCGACGATGCGAGACCGATCCCACCAGGCAGGAGCGAGCTGCCCTCTTCGGCGTTCAACAAGCTCGACGTCGCCGCAAAGGGCTACGTAACGCGCGACGACACCAAAGAGCTCGAGGGGTTCGACGCCGTCTTCCAGCAGAACGATGGCAACCACGACGGAAAGCTCACGCAGGACGAGTTCAAGCGCGCCTGGAGCACGTATGCCGTCAAGCCGTAACGAACGCCGCGCCGCGAACAACGGGGCCGTGGCGAGCGGGTTACGTCGAATCGACGCCTCAAGGAGACCGACTATATGACCGCGCGACGAATCTCCCATGCCATGCGACTGCTGGTTGCAGTTGCAGCGGTTGCGCTCGTGGCATGCGCGTCCACGCCGACGCGGGAGAGCGCGGGCGAGTACCTGGACGACTCCGTCATCACGAGCTGGGTACGCACGGCGCTCGTCACCGATCCCGAGGTGCACAGCACCGAAATCAAGATCGAGACCTTCAAGGGCACCGTCCAGTTGAGCGGTTTCGCGAGGAATCCGGACGAAATGGCCCGCGCCGCCGACATCGCGAGTCGCGTGCCCGGTGTCAGGGAAGTGAAGAACGACATCCGCGACAAGGCGGCCGCGGATCTTTCCAGCAGGTGAACGCGACTGAAAGGAGCTGAAATGACACTAGACCGACGAATCCTCGCAGTGGTGCTGATGGCTTCGCTGGGCACGATGCTGACCGCGTGCCAGCGCGAAGGACATCGAACATGGATCGCACGAGCAGCGCGCAGCAACCGAGCCAAAGCGCTCCGCAGCCCGGCGGCGCACCACCGCCCTCCTCGGCCAGCACCCAGAGCGGCGACAGCAATACAGCTGCGGCACCCGCACCTTCGCCGAGCGACAACTCGGGCGCGTCCTCGTCCGAGGACAAGAGCAAGTCGAAGGAAAAGAGCTCAAGCTGACGCTCGCGGCTTGCCGAGGGTCGAGTGGGAAAGTGCGCGGCGGACGGCTTGCCGCCCGCCGCGCGTGAAAGGTTGCAACATGAATCCGATCCGAGCCGCAAGGGTATTGCTGGCCGCGATTTTCGGCGCAACAGCGCTCGCCTGCGCCGCTCAGGGCGTCAGCGAGCCCGACGCTCGCTCGGCGCAGCTACCGCAGACGAGCGGCAGTATTCCCTATCTCACTGGCGGCGTCGGCTTTGAAGAGCGCGACGCGATGCGCAGAAAGGGCGGACGATTACAACCTGTGGATCTGGCTCGCGCAGACCGGCTCCGGGTACTTCCTCGCCGATGTCAAGGTAAGCATCGACGACGCGCGGGGTCAACCGGTCCTCGACACCGTGACCAATGGGCCGTGGCTTCTGGCGCGCGTGCCGCCGGGGCACTATACGATCCGCACCGATCAAAACGAGGCCGCTACAACGGTAAACGTTGGCGCCACGGGCCGCACCGAGACAATCCTCCGGTTCCCCCCGGACCGCGAGTGAGATCGTGACGTTGAGGTAAAGCACCCGCGCCCCGCTTCAGGTTTCCGTCCGGGAACCCGGCGGGGCGTTGCAGCACGCAGCGCTGAGATCGCCGGCTCTATGCGTCGGCGTGAGTGTCGACGCAAGCAAACGCCGCAACGGCCATGTGGATGCGCCTCGGTCCGCGGGGCAGTGCAGGCGCGGGCCCGCGACTCAGGAGTACCATTTAAGTTTCGCGTTTCTGGTCTTCCCCGGCGAACGTCATCGCCCCGATGGTCTCGATCCAGCGTTCGACGATGTGGTCCACCGCGCCGCTCCTTGGGGCAGGAGCGCTGATCGTCGCGTTTTGCGTCGAGGTGATCCTGAGCTGGCACGCGGTGGGCGCCCCGGCCCCAGCTGCGCTCGGCCTCGAACGCATCCAGTACGACACGGCCTGGGCATTCGCATTCCTGGGCGCCGCCCTCGTCTCGGCCGCGGTCCGGTTCACCGTGCTGACGCGGCTCCTCGCCGCTGTACCGATTGCGCTTGGCACGCTGCGCATCGTTGCGTATGTCGTGCCCGGGTCGGTGCCCGTGCGGCCGATTCTCGCCAACGCGTGGCTGCCGTTCGGAGCCGGCGCTTACAACGAGATGGGGCTCCTCACGGCGATGCTGCTGATTGCGCTCGGGGTCGCGCTCGCGACGCTGCGGCCCGCCGCGCGCGGTCCGGTGCGCTCGGTTCTGCTGACGCTGATCGGCTCGATTACGCTGGCGCTCGCGCTGCTGCTCCTTTTCGGCGCGTGGACCGGCGGCGCCGCCGCTGCACGCTGGCTGCTCCTGACCGGCGGCGAGAGAACCAACGCCTTGCTCGCGATCGTCGTCAGCGGCGCCGTGCTGGTCTACGCTTCGCTCGGCAGCGCGGAAGAGCGTCGCGTCGTGTGGCGCTGGCTGCCGGTCATCGTGTGGTTCACCGTGTTCGTCTGCGCGCTCGTGCTGTGGCGAGCGCTGGTGCAGCAGGAGACCCGGGCGATCCAGAACAACACGGGGCTCGTCGCGAGCGACATCCGCGGGCGCATCGAGCGCAATCTGGCGGGGCACATGGCGTTGCTGGAGCGACTCGCCGGACGCGTGCCGAGCTACGCGAGCGCCCCCGAGCAATGGCAGCAGGATGCGAGCGTCCTCCTGCCCGAGCGCGACGAGCTCTCTGCGCTCGGGTGGATCGACGCTCAGTACATGCCGCACTGGTTCGCGCCGCCTCACGAGGTGGCGCCACCCGATACCGACGTTCGCACCGAACCTCATCTCGGGCCGGTCGTTGCCAAGGCAATCGCCACACGCCGGCCCGCGCTGACGGGATTCTTCGACGTGGAAGGCCGCGGCAACGGCTTTGCGCTCGTCGTTCCGTCGTTTGACGGCGACGCGCTCCGCGGCGTCGCTATTGCCGAAATGCCGGGAAACACGTGGTTTCATGCACTGCTTCGCGGCCGCTTCCCGGACTACGAGATCGACCTCGACGAAGCCGAGAAGCCGGTGGCATCGGTCGGCGGCGACGACGAGGCCGCCGGCAGCGAATGGGCCGACGAGCAGCCGATGCACATCGCCGGCGCCGATTGGCTGCTGCGCGTCACGCCAACCCGGGACGCGCTGCTCCACCAGAAGTCGCCGCTGCCGGAGATCGCGCTCGCGCTTGGCGTGCTGCTCGCGACGCTGCTCGCTCTTTGCACGTGGCTATTCCAGACCGCGCTGCAACGCGCGCGCGACCTCGCCACGGCGAACGCGCGGATTGTCGCCGACATGCTGGCGCGCAACCGCGCCGAGGGGGCGCTGCGCGACGCGGAGCGGCGCACGCGTCTGATCGTCAACGCAATCAAGGACTGCGCGATCTTCATGCTGGAACCGGACGGCCGGATCGCGAGCTGGAATCCGGGCGCGGCCGCGCTGACGGGCTACACCGAAGCCGACGCCATGGGTCGGCATTACGCGATGCTCTACGGGACCGGACGCATACAGCCCTGCGCGCGCGCGCTCGAGAAGGCCGCCCGCGTCGGGGCGTTCGAGGAGGAATGCTGGCACGTGCGCAGCGACGGCAACCGCTATTGCGGCGAGGACATCATTTCCGCGATTCGCGACGACGCCGGCGCGCTGCAGGGTTTCTCCGTCATCACCCGCGACGTGACGCAGCGGATCGAGCTGCAGCGGCAAACGGAGCGCTCGCGCGATTTCTATTTCGCGCTGTTTTCGGACCTGCCAAGCCTGGTCTGGCGCTCCGACGCGAATGGCGCCTGCGATTACGTGAACAATGCGTGGGTCGATTACACGGGTCGCGCACGCGAAACGCAGCTCGGGAACGGCTGGATCGCCGCCGTGCATGCCGACGATCGCGGGCGCTGGCGCGAGGTTTACGCCCGCTCGCTGCGCGAGCGCACGCCGTTCGAGCTCGAAGCGAGGCTCTCGCGGGCCGACGGGACGTTCGGGACGGTCCTCTGCAATGCGCGGCCCTATCACGACATGCAGGGGCATTTCTCGGGATTCCTCTGGTCTTGCTACGACCTCACCGCGCGGCGCGCGATGGAGGGCGCGCTGAAGGAAGGCGAGGCGCGCTACGAAGGCATCGCGTCGAACGTGCCGGGGATGGTGTTCCAGCTCGTCCGTGACGCCGGCGGCGCCTACTCGTTCGCCTACGTGAGTCCCGGCTGCGAGCCGCTGACAGGTGCGCCGGAGGCGTTGCTTCGCGCCGATCCCGAAGTATTCTTCATGCTGATTCCCGCAGGGCACCGGCCGCATTTCGACGCCACACTCGACGCGTCGGCCGCAAATCTCGCGAACTGGACGTGGAGCGGCCCGCTGCGGCCCGCGCACGAGGCGAGCGAGAAATGGCTGTCGATCCGGGCGCGCCCGCGGCGCCTCGACAGCGGCGAAATCGTCTGGGACGGCCTCGTGTTCGACGACACCCAGAACCGTCTCGCCCAGCTCGAGGTCGAGCGCTCACGCGAGGAGCTCCGCGCGTTGTCGCGACACCTGCAGTCGGTGCGCGAGGAGGAAAAGGCGCGCATCGCCCGCGAGGTGCACGACGAACTGGGGGCGACGCTGACCGCGCTCAAGATCGACCTCGGCTTCGTTGCCGATCGCCTTCCCGTGAACGGCGCGTCGCTGCGGGACAAGTGCGCGAGCATGAGCCAGCTGGTCGACACCGCCGTTGCAGCGACGCGCAAGATCGTGTCGGACTTGCGGCCGAGCATCCTCGACGACCTGGGCCTTGCCGCCGCGCTGGCCTGGCAGGCAGGCGAATACCGGAAACACGCGAACCTCAAGATCACCGTCGAAACGCCGGATCCTGACATCGCCATCGAGCGCGACTGCGCGCTCACGCTCTTTCGCATCTTCCAGGAGGCGCTGACCAACGTCGCGCGGCATGCCAAGGCGACAGAGGTCGCGGTCACGCTCTCGGAGTCCGGTTCGGGCCACGCGCTCACGATCCGCGACAACGGGGCCGGGATTGCCGATGACGCGCTCCAGAAGCCGACTTCGCACGGCATCCGTGGAATGCGCGAGCGCGCGCGGGCACTGGGCGGGGATCTCGACGTGTCGAGCCGGCCCGGCGAGGGGACGACGCTCGTGGTCACGATTCCGAAGACGAACGCGTTGGCGCCGCCGGTCAACCCCACGGGGTCGCTACTGCCGCCGGCCCGGCCGTGACCGCCCGTCGAGCACCTCGTCGAAGAGCTCTCCTATCTTTGCGCGCAACTGTCGACGCAGCATGTCGCCGGCCTTCGTCGTGCGGTAATACCGTCGTCCCTTGCCGTTGACCTCGGGCCCGCCGCTCCGCTGGCAAGCACGGCCAGCGCACCCGCCAGCGTCGGCATCTTGTGCTCCCATTTGCCAGTGGGAATCATCCGCCGCGGATTGGATCGGATACCTCGACCTCCGGAGGGAGGCGCCATGCTACATTCCACCCCGTATCGGATCGCAATATCGGAGTCCGATATCGGAATGTGACAACAATAATGGCGCGCGTCCAATCGCCTCTTTGGCCTGGATCATGGCAGCAGCCGGATTCGCTTGGCGTTTGACTTGGGAGTCAACGGGCCGAAACGCGTCTACGCCAATCGCGGCGGGGTTTGGCGCGGGTACGCAGCCGCCTTCCGCGGAGCGGCTGACGGACCGCTGAACGATTCTCCTTGCGATTTGTCATTACCTGACGCCGCACGCAGAATCGGCCGATGGTCTGTTGCGCCCGAGGAACAAACCCCATATTTCCGCGTGGATTTTGAGCTTCCGGGTCACGGCCCGTCGTGCCCCAATAAGAACAGGAGCGCAAGAACGTGAGCGTGGCGAACCCTCGAATCACTGTTGCAGTCGCCCTCGGCATTGCACTGTCCGGGTGCACGGTCGGCCCCGACTTCGTCCGGCCCGCACCCCCGCAGGCCCAGCGCTACACCGAGGCGCCGATGCCCGAGGCCACCGTTGCCACCCCCGGCACCGGCGGTGCCGCCCAGCGTTTCGTTTCAGGCGCCGATCTCCCCTCGCAGTGGTGGACGCTCTTCCAGTCTCCGCCACTCGATGACCTGATACGCCAGGCGCTGGCCGACAGCCCGACGCTGGCGGCGGCGGAGGCCGCGTTGCGCGAGGCCAACGAGAACCTCGCCGCGGGCAAGGGCGACTTGCTGTATCCGGCGATCGATGCGAACGCATCGGCGTCACGCCAACAGATTTCCGGGGCCGCGCTCGGCGGCCCGAACGGTGCGACCAGCCTCTTCACGCTCTACAACGCCAACGTCAGCGTCTCGTACGCGCTCGACGTCTTCGGCGGTGCGCGGCGACAGATCGAGGGCCTGCAGGCTCAGGTCGACTACCAGGCCTTCCTGCTGGAAGGTGCCCATGTCACGCTCACGTCGAATGTCGTGACCACCGCGATCCGCGATGCGGCGCTGCGCGCGCAGGTGCGCTCGACCAAGGAAATCATCGCCGCGCAGGAACGGCAGCTTGCCGTTGTCCAGCGTCAGTTCGCGCTGGGCGCGGTGTCCCGCGTCGACGTCCTCGCGCAGCGCGCGCAGCTCGAGCAGACGCGGGCGACGCTGCCGCCGCTCGAGCGCAACCTCGCGCAGACCCGCCACCAGCTCGCCGTGCTGGCGGGCCGGCTGCCAAGTCTCGCGGCGCTGCCGGAATTCGAGCTCGATGCGCTCACGCTGCCGCCGGAGATTCCGGTGAGCGTGCCCTCGTCGCTTGTGCATCAGCGCCCCGATATCCTGGCTTCCGAAGCGCTTCTGCATCAGGCGAGCGCCGAGGTCGGCGTCGCCACGGCGAATCTCTATCCGCAGATCACGCTGACGGGCAGCTTCGGCGGTCAGTCGATCAAGCTGGGCGACCTCTTCGCCGGTCCCAGCGTCTGGAGCCTCGGCGCGGGGCTGCTGCAGCCGCTGTTCCGCGGCGGAGCGCTCACCGCGCAGCGGCGCGCCGCGATCGATGCGTACGACCAGGCGGCGGCGCAATATCGGCAGACGGTGCTCCTCGCCTTCCAGAACGTTGCCGACACGCTGCGCGCGCTCGACGACGATGCGCGGTTGCTGCAGGCACAAGCCGATGCCGAGGCCGCCGCACGCGAGTCGCTCGCACTCGCCGAGCGGCAATTCCAGCTCGGTGCGGTCAGCTATCTCACCCTGCTCAACGCGCAGCGCCAGTACCATCTCGCGCGAGTCCTGCTCACGCAGGCGCAGGCGGATCGCTACGCCGACACCGCTGCGCTGTTCCAGGCGCTCGGAGGCGGCTGGTGGCAGCGCGATGCCGCCGTGCTGCCGACGAGCTCCAAAGCGGATTAGCGCCCGCAACTCGAATTCACAGGGGAAACGCATGGACGATGCGAAGAAGAAGCCCTTGACCAAACGCATGATCATCATGCTGATCGCCGTCGGCGTCCTGCTTGGCGCCATCGTCGGCTTCAACCTGTTCAAGGGTTACATGATGAAGAAATACATGGGCGAGCGCACCGCAGCCTTCCGCGACGGTCACGGCAATGAAGGCGGACTACCAGCCGTGGCAGCCGGCTTTGAATGCGGTCGGCACGCTGCGCGCCGTGCGTGGTGTCGACGTGACGACCGAGGTGGCGGGCCTCGTGCGCAGCGTACAGTTCCGCTCGGGCGACGAGGTGCGGGCGGGACAGGTGCTCGCGCAGCTCAACGCCGATTCCGACGTGGCGCAGCTCCACGCGCTGGAGGCCGCCGCCGATCTCGCGCAGACTGTCTACGACCGCGACAAGGCGCAGCTCGAGGCGGAGGCGGTGAGCAAGGCACAGGTCGATGCCGACGCTGCCGATGTGAAGAACAGGAGAGCGCTCGTCGCGCAGCAGGCGGCGCTCGTCGACAAGAAGACGATCCGCGCGCCCTTCGCGGGCAAGCTCGGCATCACGATGGTGAACCCCGGCCAGTATCTCAACCCGGGCGACAAGCTCGTCACGCTGCAGTCGCTCGATCCCGTCTACATCGACTTCTTCGTGCCGCAGCAGCAGCTGCCGCAGGTGGCACTCGGCCAGAAGGTAACGGTGGTGACCGACGCATACAAGGGGCAGAGCTTCGACGGCAAGGTCACCGCGATCAATCCGCGCGTCGAGGCCGCCACGCGCAACGTCCAGATCGAGGCCACGATTCCGAATCCGAAAAAGCTTCTGCTGCCCGGGATGTTCGCAAACGCGGCGGTCGGTGCCGGAGAGGAGCAACGCTATCTGACGCTCCCGCAGACTGCGATCACCTACAACCCTTACGGCGACACCGTCTTCATCGCCAAGCCTGCGCCACCCAAAGAGGCCGCGGGCGGCGAGCAGAAGGAGTCGAAGGGCCCCGGGCAGAAGGACGAGAAAGGCACACCCGGTCTCGTCGCCCAGCAGGTGTTCGTCACCACGGGTCCGAAGCGCGGCGACCAGGTCGCCATTCTCAAGGGCATCGAACCGGGCACGACGGTCGTGACGAGCGGCACGGTCAAGTTGAAGAACGGCACGCCGCTCGTCATCGACAACAGCGTGCAGCCGGCGAACAGTCCGAACCCGACGCCGCAGGAAAAATAAGAAAGCACCGATGAATTTCACCGACATCTTCATCCGCCGGCCGGTGCTCGCGATCACGGTGAGCCTGCTGATCCTGGTGCTCGGCCTGCGTGCCGTCACCAACCTTTCGGTTCGTCAGTTCCCCAAGACACAGAATGCCGTCGTCACGGTCAGCACCGCCTATTACGGGGCCGACGCGCAGACAGTGGCGGGCTTCATCACCCAACCGCTCGAAGGCGCGATCGCGCAGGCGCAGGGCATCGATTACCTGTCGTCGACGAGCTCGACCGGCGTGTCGACGATCATCGCGACGCTGCGCCTCAACTACGAAGCCAACCGCGCGCTGACCGAGATCAACACGCAGGTCAACTCGGTGCGCAACCAGTTGCCGCCCGAAGCGCAGCAGCCGGTGCTGACAGTGCAGGTCGGCCAGACGATCGACTCGATGTACATGGGGTTCTTCAGCGATGTCGCTGCCTAACAACAACGTCACCGACTACCTGGTGCGCGTCGTAAAGCCGCAACTCGACTCGGTCGAAGGCGTGCAGACTGCCGAAATCCTGGGCGCGCGCCAGTTTGCGTTGCGCGCATGGCTCGATCCACAGCGAATGGCCGCCCACGGCGTCACGGCGAGCGACGTGCGCACTGCGCTCGCCTCGCACAACTACCTTGCGGCATTGGGCACGACCAAGGGCCAGATGGTCAGCGTCGACTTGACCGCCGACACGAGCCTGCACTCGGTCGACGAGTTCAAGCGGCTCTCGGTCAAGCAGAAGGACGGCGCAATCGTCCGTCTCGAGGACGTCGCCACCGTCACGCTGGGCGCCGAGAACTACGACTTCACGACGGCTTTCGGCGGGCGCAATTCGGTGTTCATCGGCATCAAGGTCGCGCCCGATGCAAACGTGCTCGACGTGGCGAAGCGCGTGCGCGCGGTGTTCCCCGGCATCCAGGCGGCGATGCCCGCCGGCATCAACGGCCAGATCGTCTACGACGGCACCAAGTTCATCAGCAGCTCGATCGATGAAGTGGAGAAAACGCTGGGGCTCGCACTGCTGATCGTGAGCGCGGTCATCTTTCTCTTCCTGGGCAGCTTCCGCGCCGTCGCGATTCCGCTGATAGCGATGCCGCTTTCGCTGATCGGCGCGTTCTTCGTGATGCTGGTGTTCGGCTATTCGATCAACCTGCTCACGTTGCTCGCGCTGGTGCTGGCGATCGGCCTCGTCGTCGACGACGCGATCATCGTCGTCGAGAACGTCGACCGGCACATGAAGCTCGAAGGCAAGCCCCCGCTCGAAGCCTCGCTCGTCGCTGCGCGCGAGCTGGGCGGTCCGATCGTCGCGATGACCATCGTGCTGGTCGCCGTGTACATCCCGATCGGCTTTCAGGGCGGGTTGACCGGCGCGCTATTCACCGAGTTTGCGTTCACGCTCGCCGCTGCGGTCGCGGTTTCCGGCATCATCGCCCTGACGCTCTCGCCGATGATGACCTCGCGCATCTTCCGCGCCGAGCAGGAGGAAAGCCGCTTCGTCCATCTGATCGACCGCGCGTTCGGCCGCTTGCATTCCGGTTACCAGCGACTGCTGCACAGCCTGCTCGATACGTGGATCGTCTTCGTCGTGATGGGCCTGCTGCTGCTCGCCGGAACGGTCTACCTGTTCGCCACGTCGAAGGCGGAGCTCGCGCCCCCGGAAGACCAGGGCATCGTGCTGGCACAGGTCCTGGGACCGCCCAACGCGACGCCACAGCAGATGGGGGTGTACGCGAAGCAGGTGTTCGACATCGCGCACGCGCTGCCGGAATACGATCAGATGTTTCAGGTCACCGGCGTGCCCGTCGTCAACCAGGGCATCGGCGGCGTCCTGTTCAAGCCGTGGAACGAGCGCAAGCGCAGCGCCAACGAGCTGCAGCAGGAGCTGCAGCAAAAATGGGGGGCATCGCCGGCGCAACCGTCGCGGCATTCCAGTTCCCGCCGCTTCCCGGCGCACGCGGCCTGCCCCTGCAGTTCGTGATCAAGACGACCGAGCCGTTCGAACGGCTGAACGAGGTGTCGCAGGCCGTGCTGGACAAGGCTCGCGCGAGCGGCATCTTCTTCTTCGTGGACACCGATCTCAAGCTCGACAAGCCGCAGAGCTACCGTCGTGGTCGACCGCGACATGCTGGCGACGCTCGGGCTCACGCCGCAGGATGTCGGCGCCGCGCTCACGTCGGCGCTCGGCGGCGGCTACGTCAACTATTTCTCGATCGCCGGGCGCTCGTACAAGGTGATTCCGCAGGTGCTGCAGGTCGACCGCCTCAATCCATCGCAGGTGCTCGATTATTACCTGCGCGCACCCGACGGCTCGCTGCTGCCGGCCTCGACGATCGCCACGCAGAAGAACGAGACGGTGCCGGAGGGCGTCAATCATTTCCAGCAGCTCAATTCGGCGACGATCATGGGCGTTTATTCCCCATCGGTTTCTGAGAAGCAGGTGCTCGACTTCATGAAGCAGACGGTGGCCGAGGTTGCGCCGACCGGCTATGCGATCGACTACGCCGGACCGTCGCGGCAATTCGTCCAGGAATCGGGCGGCTTCGTCCCGACGCTGCTGTTCGCGGTCATCATCATCTTCCTCGTGCTCTCGGCGCAGTACGAAAGCTTCCGCGACCCGATCGTGATCCTGATCTCGGTGCCGATGGCGCTCTTCGGCGCGCTGATCTTCATCAATCTCGGTCTGGCCACCCTCAACATCTACACGCAGGTGGGGCTCGTCACGCTGATGGGCTTGATCAGCAAGCACGGCATCCTGATCGCCCAGTTCGCGAACCAGCTGCAGATCGCGGGCCGGTCCAAGCGCGAAGCTATCGAGGAAGCCGCGGCGGTTCGGCTGCGCCCGATCCTGATGACGACGGCGGCGATGGTGCTCGGCGTCGTCCCGCTGGTGATCGCGTCCGGCGCGGGCGCAGCCGGCCGCCACGCGATGGGCCTCGTGATCTTCACCGGGCTCTCCATCGGGACGTTGTTCACGCTGTTCGTGGTCCCGGCGATGTACCTGTTCCTGGGGGCCGAGCACCACAAGCGCCAGCCCGCCGGCACAGCGGCATCGGCGCCCTCGCCCGCATCGGCGTGACGGGGACGCGCGATCGACGGCGCGGCAATGCCGGACACGCCTGGCGGCCGTCGAGCGCGCATTGCGTACAATCGGCGTTCGCCCGGGTGGTGAAACTGGTAGACACAGCGGACTTAAAATCCGCAGGCGCCTAATCGCGCCGTGCCGGTTCGAGTCCGGCCCCGGGCACAAGATCAGATTGCGATCCCAGTTGTGCGCGACCGGCTGAGATCGACCCGTTCGCTCCGCTGAACCCGGCGCCGCCAACGGCAGTAATGCCCGCGATTGCGGCCATTCGGCCGAGGCCTGTCAACTGGGGCTTTCGGCCAAGAACTGCCAATCGCTTAATGCCCGAAAGCAGCCATTGGGGGTAGGGTGAAATCGATGCCGAACACTTTTCAGCAGTACGTCGCGCCATTGGTTGCCGAATTGTATGCATCAGCCAACGCGCATGACACGGATCGCCACCTGGCGGTTTACGCCCGCGATCCGGCCTTGATCTTCATCATCAACGGCGAAATCATCCGGGGTTGGGACGTCTATCGCGAGAAGCAGCGCGAGTGGTGGGATGATGGCCGGGCCGTTGGGACATACGAGTACGTCGGCGAGCCGATCTACGAAGCCCTCGGCGAGCACTCAGGGCTAACGACGCTCCTCATGGATGGCCGAAAGCGCTTGCCCGGCGGTCAGGTTGGCGAGCGTCAGATAGCCTTCACCGCGCTATGGAGCAAGCGGCCCGAGGGATGGCGAATCACCTACGCCCACGAGTCGACCACTCGATGACGGGAGTTTGATTCAACGGAGCGTGGGGAACGACGAACTCGGAACTAACCACCTGCTCGTACCGGGAGCGAGGAACTTCGTTCTCGGGGTGACGAGCAGCCGGAGGCGGTGGATTCTGCGTACTGAGCGCTGAGCTCCGCACGCACTCGTTCTTGGAAGGCCACGGGCGAAGAGCAACGAGCGAAGTGCGAGAGCATCGCTGAGCGTCGCAGTTCGGCCAAGAGCCGGGCTCGACTGTGCTACAAAGAGCAACGGCGGTGCTTGCGTTGGCTTCGTCGAGGTAGCACTTCCCCCGCCCCTCGCCGAGCGCGTCTGCGCTGTCTCCCAAGCGACAACGGTTTCGTGAGCGATTCGGTTTCTTCATCCCCCGGCCCGCAATTGGGTCGCATCGCGCGCCCATCGATGGCTGGCGTTCAAACCGGCTGGAGCCGTTGGCTGCCGGGGCTCCGCACGCTACGAGAGTACCAAGTAGCTTGGTTGCGGCACGACATCGTGGCCGGACTGGTGCTGACGACGATGCTGGTGCCCGTCGGCATCGCCTACGCGGTGGCGTCGGGCGTGCCGGGCATCTATGGCCTCTACGCGACGATCGTTCCGCTGCTCGCTTACGCGCTGTTCGGCCCCAGCCGCATCCTGGTGCTGGGGCCGGACTCCTCGCTGGCTGCTGTCATCCTCGCCGTCGTTCTGCCGCTGTCCGGCGGCGACCCGCTTCGCGCGGTCGCCCTCGCCGGCATGATGGCGGTCGTGTCGGGGACGGTGTGCATCCTGGCCGGCCTGGCGCGCCTGGGTTTCGTCACCGAGCTTCTTTCCAAGCCGATCCGCTACGGGTACATGAACGGCATCGCGCTGACGGTATTGATCAGCCAACTGCCCAAGCTTTTCGGCTTTTCGATCGACGAGCGACGGTCCGCTGAGAAACATCTGGGCCATCGCCACAGGCGGTGCTGGCTGGAAAGACCAACTGGACCGCGTTCATGGTCGGCGCAGGCACCCTGGCGGTGATCCTGCTGCTCAAGGGCAGCAAGCGCGTGCCGGGCATCCTGATCGCCGTGGTCGGCGCGACCGTCGTCGTCGGCGCGCTGGACCTTGCGACGCGCGCCGGCGTGTCGGTGCTCGGCTCCGCTCCCGCAGGGTCTGCCTGCGTTCGCCATCCCGTGGATCACCTACTGCCGATATCGTTCCCGTCCTGATCGGCGGCTGCGCCGTCGCCCTCGTCTCGTTCGCCGACACCAGCGTGCTCTCGCGCGTCTATGCGGCGCGGACCCGGCACCTATGTCGACCCCAACCAGGAGATGGTGGGGCTCGGCGTCGCCAACCTGGCCGCCGGATTCTTTCAGGGCTTTCCGATCAGCAGCAGTTCGTCACGCACCCCCGTGGCCGAGGCCGCGGGCGCCAGAACCCAGTTGACCGGCGTCGTCGGCGCGCTCGCGGTCGCCCTGCTGCTGGTGGTGGCGCCGGACCTGCTGCAGAATCTGCCCACCAGCGCACTGGCTGCGGTCGTGATCGCTTCGGCCATCGGCCTGATCGAGGTCACCGACCTGCGTCGCATCTATCGCATCCAGCGCTGGGAATTCTGGCTGTCGATCGTCTGCTTCGTCGGCGTGGCCGTGCTGGGCGCGATTCCGGGCATCGGCCTGGCGATCGTGATTGCCGATCATCGAATTCCTGTGGGATGGCTGGCGTCCGTATTCCGCGGTGCTGGGGCGCGCCGAAGGCGTCAAGGGCTACCACGACATCACGCGCTATCCCGACGCCAGCCGGATCCCCGGCCTGGTCCTGTTTCGCTGGGATGCGCCCCTGTTCTTCGCCAACGCCGAGCTGTTCCAGGACCGAGTGCTGGACGCCGTGGCTGACATCGCCTACGCCGGTGCGCTGGCTGGTCGTGGCGGCGGAGCCGGTCACCAGCGTGGACGTCACCTCCGCCGACATGCTGGCCGAGCTGGACGAGACCTTGCACGCGGCCGGCATCGAGCTGTGCTTCGCCGAGATGAAGGATCCGGTCAAGGACAAGCTGAAGCGATTCGGGCTGTTCGCGCGGCTTGGCGAAGAAGTCTTCTTTCCGACCATGGGTGCGGCCGTCAGCCGCTATCTCGAGACCCATCCGGTGGATTGGGTCGACTGGGAGGACCGGGATCGCTGAGCTGCGAGACGATCGTCGAATGGCGGCTTGGGTGGGCTTCGCCGTCTGCTTATCCAACACGTGACAGGCAGCATCGGGCCGAAACCGGTTCTTCGATGACGCTATCGGCCTGTTGCCGCCACTCGGGTGTAGATTCACAGCTAACTGGGGTTTGCCGGACCATTTGCCGATGCGAAATCAAAAAGCATCGCATTCCTTCATCGGAGATATGCCGTGAAAACGCTATTTCTGGTTCGGCACGCCAAGTCGAGTCGGGATGATCCCACTCTCCACGACAAGGAACGGCCGTTGAACGATCGCGGCAAGCGTGACGCACCGAAGATGGGTGAGCGACTGGCGAAGGCCGACGTAAAGCCCGACCTCATCCTATCGAGTCCGGCCGTGCGCGCACTCGCGACGGCAGAGCTCATCGCCCGGAAACTCGATTACAAGGTCAAGGATATCGTGGTCGATGAGCGGCTGTATGCGGCGGCGTCCGACGATCTGCTCCAAGTCATTCGCGAACTCGGCGACAAGTCGAAGTGCGTAATGCTGTTCGGTCACAACCCTGAGCTAACCGAGCTGGCGCATCGGCTGTCGAGCAAAATCACCGATATGCCGACCTGCGCCGTGGCCGAGTTCTGCTTCGATACAACGTCATGGTCGATCGTCGACCAACAGGAGCCGATCAAGGTAACGCTTGACCGTCCGAAGCACCTGTAAGCAAACCCATGCGCCGGGTAAGGGACCCGCGCTGATCGATCAATTCCGCCGACGTTCCTGGCGATTGCCAAGGATCAAGCGCCGGGACGAACCCGGTTCATTGGCTGGCCATACTTGCGGCCTTGCGAATGGCCGTCGACTGCCCACAATCGGTCGTTGACTTCAAGAGACCCTCATCTTTCAGCATCATCAGTTGCCGCCGTCAATGCCTTCACGGCGATCGCAGCGATCAACGCGGTCAGCAACACGCCGCAAATCCCGATCAGAATCGCCAATAGGCGTGTCAGCAGTGACTTGGGCGCAAGATCACCGTAGCCAATTGTCAGGCCCGATACGAACGCGAAATAGATCGACTCGTGTACCGACCAGCCTTCGATCCTGCCAATAACCAATCCGAGCGCAACGATCAGGCCGAGAAGTACTGACAGGATCGGCCAAACGACCTGCAACCCTGTGAGCAGTCCTGCGGCGAAGTTCCTTCTCAATGTGCGCGGATCCACGGGACCTCCCAAAGTTACCGATGTTACATGCTGGTCGGCCGTCCAGCGCGTGCACGAGGTTCGGCGGCTGCCACTTGGACAAGGGCGCGGTTCGGTCAGGGTCGAGGCCGTGTGGAAACTCTTGAATCGTAAGTGCCTGCACGCTGGGAGTTGAAGAGCCGGCCGGGTTGGCGCTTTCCGCGCCTTTAGTGCCGTTCGGACCGATTCCTCAATCACATGGTCTAAATGGCGCTTACGTTGCCACCATCCTTATCGCTTTCATCGTCCCCGCAATGCCGAGTATCTGCATGACGCGCTTCAGGTTGTAGGCAAGAACGTGCAAACTCATTTCGGTGCGGACCTTGGCCAGCGTTTTGGTGAGGAAGTGCGTCGACCCCATCCAGTGTTTGAGCGTGCCAAAGATGTGTTCGACCGTCCGTCTACGAACCTTCATCTGATCGGGCTTGCGATCCAGTCGCCGTTGCATGGCATCGAGGACGGCCTCGTGCTCCCATCGCCGCACCCGCCGCTCCTTACCGGTCGTGCACTGGCGCTTGAGTGCGCAACTTGAGCAAGCCGACGTGTAATAGACGTTGATCTTCATCTCGTGTTCGACGGTCGAGTGATGCCAGACCAGTCGCTGGCCCGCAGGACAGCGGTACTCGTCATCCCTGGCGATGTAGACGAAGTCCAGCTTGCTGAAGCGACCCGCGGCTTTGCTGTTCGATGTCTCATTCTTGGGAACATAGGTCCAGATTCCGGCTTCTTCACAGGCCAGGATTTCTCGCCCGCTGTAGTAGCCTCGGCCAGCGATCACCCCGATCTTCTTAGTCCCTATCGCTGCATGCGCTTGCGTCGCCATGGTCGATAGTTGATCCCGATCGTGGCCCGTATTGGTCACCTCGTGCGCGACGATCAGGTGGTGCTTCGCGTCAGCCACCGCCTGAACGTTATAGCCGACGATGCCGGTCCCGCGGCCGCTGGTGGCCATCGACCGAGCATCGGGGTCGGTCAAGGATAGCTGTTCATCAGGCTGGCGCTTCAGCTCGACTTCTATCTCGCGCAACCGCCGCATCTGCCGCTTGAGCTTCT
Organism: uncultured beta proteobacterium; assembly: GCA_963733985.1. GTDB lineage: Bacteria > Pseudomonadota > Gammaproteobacteria > Burkholderiales > Casimicrobiaceae > CAIWHR01. The sequence continues at coordinate 233,488 of CAVTFF010000013.1, forward strand.
TTAGCTTCTCCTTCAGGTGGGCCGTCTTCGCTTCAGCCTCGGTCGGCTCGGTGCGATCGATGGTATCCAGCGCACTGAGGTAGCGCTCGATGCTCTCGTCGACCTGTTGCAGGCGCTGCTCCAGTTTGTGCGGCGTGAAGTTCTTGTCGCGGTTGTTGACCGCCTTGAACTTGCTGCCGTCGACCGCCACGATGGCGTGGGTGAACAGCTTGAGCTGCCGGCACATCAAGACGAACCGCCGGCACGCATTGCGGATACCCTTGCCATTGTCCCGCCGGAAGTCGGCAATCGTCTTGAAGTCTGGGGACAGCCGACCGGTCAGCCACATCAACTCGACGTTCCGCTGCGCCTCGCGCTCCAGGCGCCGGCTGGATTGAATGCGATTCAGGTAACCATAGAGATAGATCTTCAGCAGCACCGCAGGGTGGTACGACGGCCGCCCCGTCGCCGCCGGCTCCGCGCGCACAAAGCCAAGCTCATGAAGGTCCAGTTCATCAACAAAGACATCGATCACTCGTACCGGGTTGTCCGCAGCGACATAGTCGTCCAGACGCTCGGGCAGCAACGTAACCTGAGTGCGGTCTTCGCCTTCGACGAATCGCTTCACGCTGCCCCCCGAAGAAGCCTGTTTCTTCAGTCTAGGCAACCTTTGCGTTTGCGCAACCCTCGCGTTTCCACACGGCCTCGACCCGAAGCGGCCGCACGTACCGCTTGAAAGCCGTTGTTTGTGCGTGAAACACGCGAAACAAACCTGGTCGTTTGGTGAAATTTGCCGGACAGACATGCCTAGTAGACTGGGCTGGAACCCGAAGCTTCACAAAGCGTCAACTGCAACACGCGACCTCTCTCGTCGACGCGATCATCCGAGCCCACCTGCAACGTTCTATGACTATGCATATCGTGGACGTCCTGCGCTCTCAGCGAGTCCGTACCTGCCTCTCAAGAACAGGCGTCGCGTTGTGCTTGGCGATCGCTCTTGCTTCCTGCGGCGGCGGAAGTGGCACTACGGTCCAAACAACGCCTCCGCCACCGGTGTCGATCAACCTGGACATTACCGGTATGGCCGTGATCAAGGTACAAAACGGCGCTCAAGGCGTGACTCTCATGTCGGAGAAGATCACGTCCTTGTCGGAGTCCGGGCCCGAGCGCAGCATCACTCTGCTGGACAATAACGGCGCCGTAAGCGGCCGCTATTCGGCGCCCTCTGGCTGGGCGCTGATCGATTTTACGCAGCATCCCTCGGGCGAAATCTCGGCGGTGCTGGCGACGGCCAGAACGGTCAGGCTGGTGCGCCTCGACCGCACTGCGGCCGTCAGAAACGATTTCGCGCTGACCGATCCGCAGGCGCCCAACGATCCGTTCTACGACAACGGCGGTGTCCGGGACGACGGCTCTATGCTGCCGGTTCTTACCCGCGATGCGGTACGCCTCGCCGCCATCGGCGAAAACCTGGCCGTGGCCTTGCGCACCGGCCGCAACGCGGTCGTTGCCTATCGCTTCGACTACACGGAAGCTACAAGCTACACGCGCATCTGGCGCACGCTCGTGGAACCGGGGTTGACGATGTTCGCCCTTGGTATTACCTCGGGCAGCTTCGACGTATTCGGCGCGCTGGAAAATCATTGGCATGTCCACCTCGCTGCCGATGCGGCGGGTAACGTCGCGGTGGCGGTGATCGGTCGGCAGTTCATCGACCCGCTATTCGGAGTCCACGCGGACTTCTTCAAAGAACCCAACAACGTAACGACAGGCTTGCTGGTCACCCGGATTGCTCCGGATGGACAACGGCTTGGCTCGACGGTGATCGATACCGTCCAGACGAGCGAACTGTATGGTCTGCGGCTGAATGGCGACGACATCGCGCTGGTAGGCCGCGTCTTCTCGGAAGTGCGCGGCGACGGCACCGGCTGGAATGCCTATGCTGCTCACGTCGGTCGCACGAACGGCACGCTGTTGAGTTATCGCGTGATCGACCTCGACCGTGGCGAGGTGCTTTTCGACATCGCACCGGTGGCCCAGGGTCGCTTCCTGGTGGCCGGCGCCGCAGGCTATTCGCAGAATCCCACCGGCGCCAGTATTTCCGAGCAGACCACGCCGCTCCTTGCGGTACTGGAGCCCGATGGCACACTGAAGCAGCGCATCGACGTCGTTGCCGGTGCGCGCCAGAATCAGTTGCGCTCGCTCGCTGCGCGCAACAGTAATTGGCTCGTGGGCGGCATGGTCAACGGCCCCGGCACGCATTCGGGGGACGGCAATCCGGCACTGATAGTCGCCGATGGTTTCGTGCACGAGACGACCATCTCCGTGCCATGAGTTGCCGTATCTGAAGGGTCCAGCATTCATCGTATGGCCGCTCCTGGCCGCACGCGGACGCTGAGCGCGGCGAGAGATGCCTCAAGCCGTCTGCCTGGAAGCCGTCCCGGCCTTCGGCGGTGGGTTCAACCGGACGCATCTCCGGTCGGCACCGCACATGATTCAACAGCCCGCAAGTCCAAATTCTCGATCAACATCTGACAGATCCGGCAATTTGACGTATTCAACTAACGAGGATCGCCTTCTTGTAAGCGCCGACATCGCGTTCCCTCCTTACAGCGCCGCACAACGCTAGCAGGCGGCGTTGCATCACCTTTGGTCGCAGGAGCATCATTTCGCTCGGCCGTTGGCTGGCTTAACAACCGGAAAAGGTGAGGAAGCCATGAAATCGTGTACATGGCTGGACTGCGATGGTCGGTGTTATCGGTGCGCTGTTGACGGGCATCTGCGCGGCGGGGGGCTGTATGGCAACAATACGGCGGGGGAGGCGCGACCGATCCTCGCCGACGGCATGAGCAACCTCGAGCTACTAACACCCGCCGAGCCGAATGCTTGGTTCGTCTTCCGGATTGACGCAAACCAGTCGTACGCGATCGATGTGTGGAACCCATATGGACGATATTTTGCGCCCGGAAACAATTGCATCGTCAACGCCGTGACCGAGGTGGACGGCACGACGAACATTGCCACGTCCAATCGCAAGTACGATTTGCCGGCGCCGCAAGTCGAGCACGAACCGCCGTTCTTTTCCCCGCAGGGGAGCCGCAATACGTTCATCGCCGCCGGCACGTCGCGCGCCGTCAAGGTTTGGGTTGCGGAAAGCAACGTTCTTGCGCAAAACCACTATTGCCTGGTTCGCGTCGCCACCACGACCCTTGCCTCGGCGCGCTGGTCGGTAAACGGCTACAACGACTACATTGCAGTATCGAACGTCTCGTCGGCAAGCACTGGAGGGACGATTAGCGGCTCAATCCTGTATTTCAGCGAAGCGGGTGCGCTGGTCGGGTCCGATCCGTTTTCGCTCGGCCCGGACGCCAGCGTTCAGATTGTCAAGCAGAATGGCGTGGCAATCGGGGGCGCCACGCGGGGCGGAATTCGCATCGTCCACGATGGGGCACCGGGTGCGATCCTCGCGCACCAGCTGTGGTTCAACCCGCTGACGAACGCGTATATCCAGTACCCGTTCGCGCCGCTTACGCATTCGTACGGCCGCGGCGGCATCTAGCAGCTAACTTACTTGACGGCAACCGCGGACTGCGGGTTGGATGCCGGCGGTCGCGCGTCTGCGAGCAGCACGAATTAGCCCTGTGGACCAATCCGCGTGCAACGCGTTTTCCACCGCGGCGATGCCCGTATTCAAGGCCGGTGCCGCGCATTTGGAGGATAAGCAACGGCTGGATTTTGCCGACTTGCTGGAACAAGGAATGCCGGTCGACTCAGGAGCGAACGATTAAGCGTCGTGGCGACACGCCCGCGCTCTGTCCCGCGTCGCCTCATTGTTGATCTTAGGCAATCAGCGCGGCCGCAAGGCGTGACACACTGGAACGGGTTACCGGGGAGAACACGATGGACCCCCGCAGACTGAGATCAATTGCCAATCCGCCGCAGGAATCGTTTACAACCCGTCTAACCAACGAACAGCTTGACTGCTTGAGCCGGTGCGCAAACGGCGACACTTTACGCTTTGAAGCGCAGGAGATTGTCGACGCGATCGTTGCCGCCGGTTATGCCTGGAAAGGCGTGGCCGGAGTGGTAACCGTAACGGTTGAGGGTCAGCAGTACCTGGCGGCGTCGGCGCGCAAATCCAGGCATGCCCGCCGCCCGTGAAGACTGGGAGGGAATTCGCCCGACTGCTATTCACCCGGACCGCGTAATCGTGATGTCGGAATAGGGGATGATCTCCTTTTCCGCGTGGCGTGCCGCCCGATCTTGATCGCCGGCCATTCGCAACAGGATCAGCACGAACGCGACACCAAGCACCCAGGCGACCAAGCCCAGCAGTATCCAGTCCATATCTGCCCTCCCCCAAGCCACGACGGCGCATTCTCGCGGCGGGGCGAGCGTGCAGACTTGTGCCAGATCAACAAAAGGACGCGACGACCCGCTGTGACGGCCCGCAATCGAGGATCGGGACTTCGGGTAGGCATTGACACGCGGGAATAGTCGGGCATTGATTGCGATCAACGGGCCGACGCCGCATTCGTGGCATTAGGTTAGCAAGAACGGGATCAGCATGCGCCTTCGCCTTCTTGCGAGCTGTGCCTTCTTCTGTGCCGCTGCAGCCATGCCGGGCGGCGTAGGCGTGGTGCAGGCAGCCGATCCGGCAACGCCGCCGCCTGCGACACCGCCGGCTGCGACACCGCCGCCTGCGACACCGCCGGCTGCGACACCGCCGCCTGCGACACCGCCGCCTGCGACACCGTCCCCAGCGACACCGGAGCCAGTGGCCGAGATTCCGCCTCCGCCGAATCTCGAATACTACGGTGCTCAAACCCAGGTCACGATCTCGCAGACGTCAAGCCAAACCGTCGAGGAAGCGAGCATCAATGGGACACTCATCTGGATCAGGGTGACGCCACGGTCCGGCCGCCCGTATTACCTGATTCCCAGCGGCAGCACATTTGTCCGCCGTGACAGCCTCGACACGGGGCTAAAGGTCCCGATGTGGGTGCTCTTTTCGTGGTGAGCTGACGCTCTCCCAATGGCGGCCTTTTCCGGTCCGCCAGTTTCATAGCGACCCGGGGCTCGCCCACGCACCTGCAGCATTCTGCTGCGCTGCTTAGCAGTGGCAATGTCGCCCGGCGGGGGACACCAGAATAAATCGGGGTCAGGCACGCGCCCGACCCCGATCCTCCACCCCTGTTACGACGTTACGGCTTGAGCTGACCGCGGATCTCGCCCCCCGGATTAGCGGCGCTGTGCACGTTGACATACAGATCGCCGGCCTTGAAAGCCTTCATCTGGTCATCGGTGAGCTTCGCGCCCGCGCCGACGGCCCAACCGTTGTCACCGCTCTTGGTCAACGGCACGATGACCGGCCCGTTCTTTCCAGCGCCCCCGATGTGAATGTGCGCGGCCGTTGCCGTGACGCCCGTCGTCATGACGCTGCCCTTGACCGACATGTCGTCGCCGACCGTGATTGTGCCGCTGCCGGATGCTGCGGTCTTCACGGGCGGCACTTCCTGATCGCCGGACAGCGTGACCTTGACGTCGCCGCCGAACGCGGCGGCCGAAAACCCGGCCGACACCGCCAGCGCGACCGCCGCTGCCAGCGGACGCCAAGCCGATTTCGAAACCTGATGCATGTGAATCTCCTCGAGTTTGTTGTGGAAGCGGGACCACCGTTGCAGGCCCACGCCGACATACGCGCAAGTCACTTGCGCGGATGCGCCGCCGGGCATTGTCCCGGACGCCATGGACTTCATGTTGAGGGAAGAGCGCCGCGCGACCGATTGCGGCCACCCCCCTGCGCCGCAATCCTAACGTAGAACATCGCTCCGATGGCGGCTATTCCGCCGGGTCGTCCCGCGCTCAGCGGCGCATACCGGTCATCCGGGCAAAATCGCCCATCACCTTCTGCATCTGGTCGAACGCGGTGCCACCCGACGACATCACCCCCTGCATCGCCGAGACGACGTTCTGCATCTTGGTGAGATCGGGCATCATCGCGAGCGCTGCCTTGGCTTCCTTCGCCCCGGGCAGGCCAGCCGCCTGGTTCTCGACCAGCGAAAAGAGCCGCTTCTGGATCTCGACGATCAGGTCGAACATCTGGCTCCAGTAGCGCATCGACTGCTCGACGGCTTCCTGTGCCGCGCTCTGGCTCACCGCCATCAGCGACTGGACGTCGCCCGCCTCGGCGGCGCTGCGCGCGGTCCGCTTCTGCATCGAGCGCGCCTGCTCCTCGCCCTCGAATTGCAGCTTGCGCAGCTTGGCCGTGCTTTCGATTGCGTTCTCGATTACCTCCAGCGCGAGCTTGGCGTTCGCCCGGTAGAGCTCGAAGGCCTGCTGTGGGGTAAGCGTCTTCGCGTATTTCGCGAGCTCGCCCGGATCCGGCATCTTGAACATGTCCGCCATCTTCGTGGCGGCGCCCGGCGTCGCCTTCGGCGCGGCCCTGGCGCGAGGTTTCGCCCTCTTCGCGGGCTTGCGCGCGGCGGATGCGGCGGTGGACTTCGACGACGATTTCGCAGCCATGGTCAGCGCTCCTTTGGTGCGGTGGAAAAACTAATTGTCGTGGGCAGGGCAGCTGCCTATTCGACGCCGTCAGCCTGCCGCCGTCAATACCGCCGCGCCTTCGATCTCTCCGGCGCGCAGGCGGGCGAGCGCGTCGTTCGCGCGGGCGAGTGGATAGGCTTCCACGTGCACCGAAAGGGGGATTGTGGCGGCAAGCGCCAGGAACGCTTCGCCATCCCGGCGCGTGAGATTGGCGACCGAGCGGACCTGGCGCTCGCCCCACAGCAGCGAGTACGGGAACGACGGGATATCGCTCATGTGGATCCCCGCGCAGATCACTCGCCCGCCGCGCGCGGTCGCAGCCAGCGCGGCCGGCACCAGTGCGCCCGCCGGGGCGAAGATCAGCGCGGCATCGAGCGCCGTCGGCGGCCGCGTGTCGCTGCCGCCCGCCCATTGGACACCGAGTCGCGCTGCGAACGCCTGCGCCGCATCGTCGCCGGGTCGGGTGAACGCGTAGACGACGCGGCCCTGCGCCAATGCGACCTGCGCGATCAGATGCGCTGCCGCGCCGAAGCCGTAGATGCCGAGCGTGCGCGCATCTCCGGCCATCGCATAGGCGCGGAAGCCGATCAATCCCGCGCACAGAAGCGGCGCGGCATGGGCATCGTCGTATCCGGCAGGCAAAGGGAACACGTAACGCGCGTCGGCAACGACGCATTCCGCGTAGCCGCCGTCGATCTGATAACCGGTGAAGCGCGCGTCCGCGCACAGGTTCTCGCGGCCCGACGTGCAATAGCCGCAATGACCGCACGTGTGGCCGAGCCATGGCACGCCGACGCGGGTGCCGATCGGTGGGGCGTCGACGCCGTCGCCATGCTCCATGACGGTCCCGACGATTTCGTGGCCCGGGATTACCGGCAGCTTGGGGTCAGGCAGCTCCCCATCGACGAGATGAAGGTCCGTGCGGCAGACGCCGCACGCGCGCACGGCAATCAGGACCTGCCCTCGCGCAGGCTTAGGGCGCGGCAACGTGCGCAATGCCAGCGGCCGACCCGGGCCGTCGCACACCATCGCCTGCATCGTCGCCGTCACGCCGTATCGTCGCTCATGTGGGTCCGGAGAGGACGAGTGAGCATCGACGCTTCAATCGCCGCGATTCGGCACGGGAAGCGCGAACGCGAGGTGACCGTAGCGACGACCCCATTGGTTGGCGGCAGCGATGATGCCCTCCCCGACCGCGGCGTGGACACGCGCGGCAATGGCGAGCGCGTCGCGCAACGCGCCATCCCGCATCTTTTCGCTGGCGTCCAGCAGGCTTCTCGATTGCGCCCGCGCGAGCTCGCCCCACGCGTGCGCGTTCCGAACGTTGTCCGCCACCATGCGGTTGGCGGTGAAGGAAACCAATGCCAATACCGCATCCGTACTCGTGAGGGGCAGGTTGCGAGACATCCGTAAAGCGTCTTCCGCGGTATACCGAACGGTCGAAGCCGAAGCGTGTCCACCGGGAATCCCGATTCGGCCGTCACCCTGGTGAGACGTCGATTTCATCGGTTTTCTCCTAAAGATTGTGCAATGCACAATACGCTAGATTGTGCCGAGGACCGAAGGTTCCAGGCAGAAATTTATAGATTAACGCACCAATATGAGGCGTTCAGCAAATACTGGGGTTTTGTTGTAGCCGACCATCGGTCTCACACCAAAGAATGGAGAGCGGTTTATGGGTCTCTGTGTCCCTCGAACGACGGCCGCGGGCTCATGCAAATACCTGCCGATGGCGAGCATCTGCACGCGGTTCGCATGTTTGTCTTGCATAAATGAAACAGAGATCCCAAGAATCGCCGCGCGCCCGGCGATTGGCGGAATGCCTCCATCCCTACCAGGGGCCCGGACGCCCTTGGGTCGCCGACTCCTTCGGGCGCGCCGAGACACGCGGGCCCGCTCCTCCAGCGGTTCGATCTCTGCCTAGGCGCACACCATCGCCGACGCGCGCATCAGCGCTCCCAATGACCGTGATTGAAGTACCAGCGGCCCCCATGATGTTCCCAGTGATCCGGGGCCCAAGCGTAACCGCGGCGTTCGTGCATCCAGTATCCCTTGTGCCAGACGTGCCGATGCCCACTCCAGGCCCAGTAGCCAGGCGCCCACACATACCCAACGCGCGGCGGCGGCACGGGCTCGACGATGACCGGCGGCGGACCGATGCTGATGTTTAAATCGACGTCCGTCCGCGCCGCTGCGATCGTCGACGCCGAAGCCGCAACCATCGCGAGCAGCAGCGTTGCGACAAAGTTGCGAAGATTCATGGCGTCCTCCGATTTCCCGCGCAACTCCGCGATGCTCGCCTCGATCTCGCTTCGCGGTCCACGATCGGTAGACTGGTGGCTCGAATCGGGGTTTCAACCGCCGCCTCCAAGCGGAGCAAATTCGGCGCTTCGCCGACGGCGCGGCGGGGCGTTGTCCTACGCGCGTGCGGCGCGCTGCAGAAATCGCGAGCTTGTTGCAGCTCCTTACTGCAGCTTTATCTCGCCGTCGAAATGTACCTGCAGCTTCAGGCGGCCGATTTCGAGCGTCACGCGCGCGGGAAAGGTTTCGGTGCCGGCGAGCGCGCCATCGGCAAGCGCCTTGGCCACGGCATGCTCGATCTCACGCTGCGAGCTGACGCCGACCATCTTCAGAAATTTGCGGATGCTGAGGTTCAGGGCTTCTTCGTTCATCGCGAGGTTCCTCGTCGCTGTGAGTTCGCTGCAAACGACCGGATGCAGTTGTCCATTGTAGTCCCGCGCCTACGGGAACGCGCTCGCAGCCTGCGAGTCTATCCAGATAGCGAGGCGAAACGATCATGGAAATTTTTGCAACGACATTTCTCGCAGCGGCCATTTGCGTTGCCGAACAGAATGGAGGAACCGGAAATGAGACCCAAGCTTTTTTTTGTTGCGCTGGCCCTCGTCGTCGGGCTTGCCGGTTGCGTGGTGACGCCGGCGTATCGCGATGCCTATCATGGCGACCGCCATTATTCGTATCGCGGCGACGACCATGACGCGTATCGGCATCGCTACGACTACCATAGCTACTCCTATAATCGTCGGGACCCGTACGGTATCGAGAATCACCAGACGAATTGAAAATTGGCCGCCTGCTTTCGCGGCATGGCCTCTTGACTGAAAGCCATTGCCGTCTATAATCCGGGTACCGAATATCTATACGGTACCTGGCAATGCCTCCTCGCGCCCGCCGTCCTTTTGCCCATCTGAAACGGGTTTCGGCCGATCCGGCTGAAACCCCGCGGCTCACTGCGCGTTTGACCCCCAGACAGCAGCAGATCCTCGACTGGATCCGCAGCCACCTGGAAGCGACGGGCATGCCCCCCACTCGGGCGGAGATCGCCGCAGGGCTGGGCTTTTCAACAGCCAGCTCGGCCGAAGATCATCTGCAGGCATTGGCGAAAAAAGGCGCGCTGGAATTGACGCCTGGCGCGTCGCGGGGCTTGCGTCTCAAGGACATCCCCGGCATGCCGGTGCAGGGGGCGCTTCCGCTGGTGGGCCGTGTGGCGGCGGGCAGTCCGATTCTCGCCGTCGAGAACGTCGAAGCGAACTATCGGATCGATCCCGATCTCTTCGCGCCGCGCGCCGATTACCTGCTGCGGGTGCGCGGCCAGTCGATGAAGGATGCCGGCATCGTCGATGGCGATCTCCTCGCCGTGCACAAGACGGACGAAGCGCGCTCGGGCCAAGTCGTCGTCGCACGACTGGGTGAGGAAGTCACCGTCAAACGGCTGAAACGGCGCGGACGCGAAGTGCTGCTGGTGGCCGAAAATCCCGACTTCGCACCGATCGCCGTCGACCCGAGGAAGGGTTTTGCAATCGAGGGCATCGCGGTGGGACTGATCCGCGGCGGAAGGGGTTGGTGAAACGATGAAGACCACGCTCAATCGGATGCGCATGACCCTGCTCGAGGATCTGCCGAATGTCGGTCCGGCAATCGCCGCCGATTTCGTGCGCCTCGGCATCCGCACGCCGCGCGAACTCGTCGGACGCGATCCCGATTTTCCCTATGCTCTCTACGACGAGCTCAATCGCATCACCGGCAAGCGTCATGACCCGTGCCTGCTCGACACGTTCATCGCTACGGTGCGGTTCATGGAGGGTGCGCCCGCGCGGCCGTGGTGGAAGTACACGGCGGAGCGTAAACGCACCCTCGCACAGCGTGCGTCGCGCGCGGCGCCCGAAGCCACGCGACCGAAAACGAAAGCTAACGGCGAGGCGACGACCGGTACGCCACTCACCAATATCGGTCCCGTGTCGAAGCGGATGCTCGCGGCCGCGGGCATTACATCGATCGAGGCGCTGCGCCGCCTGGGCTCAGTCGAAGCCTACCGGCGCGTGCGATCGCACGATCCGCGCGCGTCGCTCAACCTGCTGTGGGCGCTCGAAGGCGCGCTGACCGGCCGGCCATGGGAGGACGTCGCACGCAACGACCGACTCTCGCTCCTGCTGCAACTCGACCGCCGATCCTGAGACTCGCCGGACCCTGCGCTTCGTTCCGAGGCGCGAGGTCCGGCCCTTTTATTTCGCGCCTGCTGCTTCGAACCGCGTTCTGCCATCGAGGAGCTCCCATGCCGCATCCCATTCTCAACCTCGCCGACGTCGACCTGCCGCCACGCCCCGCCGCGTTCGCCGCTACCGGCGCTGCTGCCCAGCACTACGACGCGCGCATGGGATCGATCGCGCAGCGCCTTGGTGCACAAAAGCTCGGCTACAACCTTACTGCCGTGCCGCCGGGCAAGCGCGCGTTCCCGTTCCATAACCACCGCATCAACGAGGAGATGTTCTTCGTGGTCGAGGGCACCGGCGAAATCCGGATCGGCGACGCCATCTACCCGATCCGGCCGGGCGACGTGATCGCCTGCCCGCCGGGAGGCAAGGAGACCGCGCACCAGATCGTCAATACCGGCGCGACTGAATTGAGGTATCTCGCGGTCAGCACCAAGCTTTCACCCGAGATCGCCGAATATCCCGACAGTGGCAAATTCGGCGTGCTTGCCGAGTTTCCCGCCGGTCCCGACGGCAAGCCGCAGACGTTCCGCTTCGTCGGCCGCGAGAACCTCGCCGTCGGCTACTGGGAAGGCGAGTAGCGCGGGCAGAGCGGCCCGCCCGCGTGCGGGCGCCGACAATTCCCAATGCGATGGCGCGAAGGAGGCACGATGTACACGCTCTACGGCAAGAAAGGCTCGGGCTCGGCGTCGACGCAGGCGGCGCTCGAGATCATCGGCGCAGCCCTATCGCGTCATCGAGACGGCATCGTGGGAAACCAACGAAGCGTTCGGCGAGCTTCTGAAGCTGAATCCGCTGGGGCAGATCCCGACGCTGGTGCTGGAAGACGGCAGCGCACTTTCCGAAAGCGCGGCGATCCTGATCCACCTCGGGAGCGCGCATCCGGAGAGCGGGTTGCTCCCGCGCGACCCTCCGCCCGCGCGCAGGCGGTGCGCGGGCTCGTGTTCATCGCGGCCAACTGCTACGCGGCAATCAGCGTCATCGACTTTCCCGAGCGCTGGTGCGCCGATGCCGACGACGACGAGCCCGTGCAGGAACGCATTCGCGCCGGCACGCGCGCGCGGCTGCACCGGCACTGGGAGATGTTCGCCGACCTCTTTCCGGCGCGTCCGTATCTTGGCGGCGAGCGACTCGGCGCGCTCGATCTGCTCGCCGCCGTCGTATCGAAATGGTCGGGGTCGCGGCGCGCATCTGCAAAAGGCGCGACCCGGCGTTTTATGAAACGCTGTTGCGCATCGAAGCGCATCCGAAGGTCGCCCGGGTGTTCGCGCAGCACTGGCCGGCCTGAGTTTTTCCCATCCCACAATCGTTCGAGGAGGCAACAACATGGCCGTGAAACCGATTCCCGACGGTTACCATTCCGTCACACCGTATCTCATCATCGACGACGCCGCGCGCGCGCTCGAGTTCTACAAGAAGGCACTCGGCGCCGTCGAGCTGATGCGCTTGCCCGGCCCCGATGGCAAGATCGGACATGCCGAGATCAGGATCGGCGATTCGCCGGTCATGCTCGCCGACGAATCTCCGGAGATGGGCCAGAAAAGCCGCGCACGATCGGCGGCTCGCCGATTTCGCTGATGGTCTACGTCGAGGACGTCGACGCGCGGGTCGCGCAGGCGGTCGCTGCCGGCGCAAAGCTCACGCGGCCGGTCGCGAACCAGTTCTACGGCGATCGCACCGGCGGCATCGAGGATCCGTTCGGCTATCACTGGTACATCGCCACGCACGTCGAGGACGTCCCGCCGGACGAGCTCGAAAGACGCGCAGCGAAGGCGATGGCGAGGAGGATCGGAATGCAGCAACGATCGCGTAGCGGCCGGCGGCGAGCGCAGATCGTCGCGAAACCCGGGTGCGCTGTGGAAGAGGATCGCGGCCATCGGGCACCCGGCGCTCACGCCGCCATTCGCTGGACGATCCGCGACCTCTTCCCCGGCGGATGTTTTCCGAACGATTCCGCGCCGCTTCGATGAATCCCGCTCTCGCCACCGTTCTCGCCAACCCCGCGATCTGGCGCGGCGGCGACTGCGCACCCGAGCCCGCGGCGATGCCGAGCGGCTTTCCGGCGCTCGACGCGGTGCTGCCCGGCCGCGGCTGGCCGGCGGGCGCGCTGACCGAGATCGTGCTCGCGCGCGAAGGCATCGGCGAGATCCGCCTGACGCTGCCGGCGCTCGCGCGGCTGCAGGCGGGCGGCCGCGACGTCGTCTGGATCGCGCCGCCGCACGTGCCCTACGCGCCGGCGCTCGCGGCCGCCGGGCTCGATCTCGCGCGGCTTGTGATCGTCCGCTGCCGCAGTCCCGCCGATCAATTGTGGGCCTACGAGCAGGCGCTGCGCGCGCCCGAATGCGGCGCCGCGTTCGCGTGGCTCGCGTCCCACGACGACCGCGTGCTGCGCCGGCTCGCGGTCGCCGCGCGCGAAGGCCGCACCTGGGGCGTGCTGTGGCGGCGCCCCGGGCAGCGCGCGATCGCCGCCGCCGCGCCGCTGCGTCTCGCGCTCGCGCCGCAGGAAGGCAGGCTCGCCGTGCGCGTGCTGAAGCGCCGCGGCGGCGATGTCGCGCGACCGGTGCTGATCGACGTCGACGCCGCTACCATCGGCAGCGCTGCCCGATCCGCGCACGAGCGCCGGGCGCCCGCTCGACGCACCGATCCGCGCTACGCGCACCGTCGCGCTGCACATTGACCGCGAGCTTGCGATGAACCACCTCTCCCCTCGCCCATCACTTCTACACGATGGCCTGCAACAACGCGTGGGCGAACCATCGGCTGCTCAACGCATGCGGCCAGCTGTCGCAGGCCGATTTCGTCGCGCCGCGAACGAGCTTCTTTCCCTCGATCAAGGCGACGCTCAATCACATCGTCACCGTCGACTGGTATTACGTCGATGCGCTCGAGCGCGCGCTCCGCGGCGATGCCGCCAAATCCGATGCCGGGCGCTTCTTCGAGCCCGAGGAGCCGTTCGACGCCTGCGCGGCGCTGTCAGCAGGCGCAGCAGGCGGTCGATCGGCGGCTCGATCGCCGTATGCGCATCATTGACCGACGCCGACCTCGAGCCGGCCGATCGCCGTGCCAGCGGCGCGCCGGCGTCCAGAACGGAGAGTGCGACGCGGCTGCTCGCGCACCTCTTCCAGCACCAGATCCACCATCGCGGGCAAGCGCACGCGATGCTCGCCGGAACCTCTGTCAAGCCGCCGCAGCTCGACGAATTCTTCTGCGCGAACGAGGCGCACCTGCGCGCGGCCGAGCTGGCCGAGATCGGCTTGTCGGAGGCGGCGATCTGGGGCGGCAGCGCAGATGTCAGATGACAGATCGCCGAGAGGCGGCCGTATCGAGTCGAGGCGACAGATCCGGGCGTGCAAGGTAGTACGTGAGGATTTCGAGTCCCTAGTCAACGTGAGATGGCTCCGCACAGATTTTCATGACATCCGATGCTCTGGGCTTGCCTGCTGCTCCCTTCGCTGCCGCTCGACGTTTTCGCGCGAGCGCTTTCGCCGGCCGACTCCGCGCAGCCGTTCGCGGTGACGACCGGCGGGCATTATCCGCGCATCGTCGTCGCCAATGTCGCCGCGCGCGATGCAGGCGTCGCGGCGGAGCAGCTCGTTTCCGCGTCGCTCGCGCTCGCGCCCGATCATCGTGCTGCGCGACCGCGATCCGCAGCCGAAACGGCGGCGCTCGACGGTGTCGCGATGTGGGCGACGCAGTTCACGCCGATGGTGTCCGTCGCGCGACCCGATGCGGTGCTCGCAGAGATCGGCGGCAGCCTGCGGCTCTTCGGTGGCCGCGCCGACTGGCGGCCCGCCTCGCTGCCGGCGCGCACGATCTCGGCTACGCGGCGCGGCTCGCGCTTGCGCCCACACCCACCGCGGCATTGCTGTTCGCGCGCGCGGACTGCGACGTAACGAGCGCGTCGGCGCAGACGCTTCGCGACGCGCTCGCACCGCTGCCGCTCGCGCATCTCGATGTCGCGCCGCGACATCATCGGCATGCTCGCCGCCGCCGGCATCACGACCTTCGGACAGGCCTGCGCGTTGCCGCGCGCGGCGCTCGCCCGGCGCGTCGGCGCTGATTTCATCGCGACACTCGACCGCGCGCTGCGGGCTCGCTGCCGATCCGCGGCCGCCGTTCGTGCCGCCGCCGCGCTACGAAGGCAAACTCGATCTGCCCGCGCCGGTCGCGAACGTCGAGGCGCTCGCGTTCGCGATGAACCGGCTCGTCCACGAGCTCGCGGGATGGCTCGCGGGACGCGGCCTCGGCATTGTCGAAATGTCGCTGGCGCTCGCGCACGAACGCCATGCCGGCGTAAAGGTCTCCCCCGAGCGTCGCTTCGCGCCGCTCCCCCGAAGGGGCAGAGCGCCTTGGGGCGGCCCGGCGGCGCTCAGACCGGTGTGCCCGCCACGACGTCCGCATCCGGCTGGCCGCACCGGCTCGCGAGCCCGCGCACCTCATCGCCGTGTTGCGCGAGCGGCTCGCGCGCGTCGCGCTGCCGGCACCGGTCGAAGCGATCACGCTCGCGAGCGAGGACACCGCCCCGCTCGGCGGGCGCAACCTGGGTCTTCTCCCCGGCGACGAAGCCGCCCCGACCGTGCCGCTCATCGACCGCTTGCGCGCGCGACTGGGCGAGGACGCCGTCACGCTCGTCGCGCCGCGCGCCGAGCATCGGCCGGAGCGGGCGCGCGAAAGCAGGCGTCAGACTCGACGTTTCAGCCCACGCCCCGCCCGGCAGACCCAGGAAAGCGAAAATCGAGTCTGACCCTGTTTTTCCGCCTCGCCCCGTCTGGTTGCTCGCCGAGCCGGAGCCGCTCGGGCATCTGCTCGAAGCGCAACCCTGGGTGCTGCGCGATGGCCCGGAGCGGATCGAATCCGGCTGGTGGGACGGCGCCGACGTGCGCCGCGATTATTTCGTCGCCGAAAATCCGCGCGGCGAAACCGTGTGGATCTATCGCGACCATCGTTACGGCATCGACGACGGCGAGTGGTTTCTGCACGGCGTATTTGCCTAGCAGGCCAGAACCACGAGGCCGACTGCGCCAGCTCGTTCCCGGTAAAGAACCCGTCGCGCGCGGGCAGGAAAGCATTACCTTCGAATGTCTCGCATGCGATGCCGCGAAAACGCGAGTCCTGCGAGGCCGATGCCAAGCAGCACAAGGGTAGCGGGCTCGGGAACGAGAAAGCCGCGGATCTCGCCGCCGGGTCTGAAGGTCGTGTGGATGTTGAGATACGCCAAGCCAGACAACAACCCAGCCTCCAGCGCCGCCTCGGCACCCGCCGCCGTGCCCCCATGCGCGGCGATAAAGGCGGGATTGAAGGAGCCGTCCAGCGTCAAGTCGAAAGCATGATCGTAAGTACCGTCTGTCACCCCCAGCGGAAAGTCGAGGAACGTGGGAACCATCGTGGCGACACCGGCGGTGCCGGAACCAGGCGCCGCGGTGCAGCAGTGAATGTGGGACGCCGTCGTCGTCCCGAGCAAGCCGCTGAACGTGACGTGCACTTCGAGTGTATGTGCGTCGGGGTCGATCACGACGACAGCAAATCCAATTCCCGGCGATGCGTTGGGCGGACTTTCGGCGGGACCCGACAGCGCCGCGTGCAACGTGATCGGGATGGCGGTAACGGCCGGCGCGACGAGGAGCGATGCGACGCTCAGGATCAGCAGGCTGGCTAGACGCTTCATGGTGGGCACCTCCCGGAAAGGCGTGGAATCGACCACCCGGCACACGGGTCGGCGATTTGTGCTTACCGACAACAGTCAGTGGCCGCCGCTATTCCATTGGCGATCGGCAAGACGACAAGCGCGCCATGCGCCACGTCACGTTACGGTGAGCCAGATTCACAAGCAAAAGCCGTGTCAGGCACTGACGGCTGAATGTTTTCAGCGACTTGGGCGGAGCTGTCCGCCGCGTGACGTTTCGATTGTAAATTTCGGCGACGGGCCGGCGTGCATTTTTCGCCCCAACCGCCGACGAGTTCCCCGCAGACCCGGGATCGAGGTCCTTTGACTTATGGGATCAACCGGGAGCACGGGAGACCAAAGTTCGGGTCGACGATCCCGGCCTGACAAGCCTTGCCGAGATCAAGCACCCAGGCCCGTTCCTCGGGCGATACTCGCGGACGCCGGTGCGTCCGCCTAAACGAGCGCCCTCCGCGACGCGCCATCGTGCTGGAGATATTGGTGGACGAAGGCGATCGCCATGCTGCCTTCGCCAACCGCCGAGGCGACGCGCTTGACGGGGCTCGATCGCACGTCGCCGCAAGCGAAGATGCCCGGGACACTTGTTTCGAGCAGGTACGGATCCCGCTCCCGGGACCAGCGCCCGGATTTGACGACGTCTACGCCCGTCAGCAGGTAGCCGCGGGCGTCGCGCGCAATCTCCGCAGGCAGCCACCCGGTCTCGGCATCCGCTCCGATGAACACGAAGAGGCCGCCGCAGTCACGGCGGCGCACGGCGCCACTTGGACGATGGAGGACGTCGATCGCCGTCAGGTGCGAGTCGCCATGGACCGCCTGCACTTCGGATTGCAGCTCGACGACGACGTTCGACTTGCTGCGAAGGTGCTCGATCATGTAGTGCGACATGCTCTTTTCCAGCGCGTCGCCGCGGACGAGAATCGTGACGGTCCGCGCGTGGTTGGCAAAGAACAGCGCCGCCTGACCCGCCGAGTTTCCGGCGCCGATGAGAAACACGTCGAGACCTTGCGTGTTGCTCGCCTCGCTGCGCGCGGCGCCGTAGCAGACACCCTTGCCGATGAGGCGGTCGGACCCGTCGATCGCAAGGCGGCGCCAGGTCACGCCCGTGGCGATGATCACCGTACGTGTGCGAAGAATCTCCTCGCCGTCGAGATGGACTGCACGGGTTGCCGGATCGAGGTGAACCATGTCGCGAGTAACGAGTATTTCCGCCCCGAGTCGCCGCGCCTGCTGCAACGCGCGGCTCGCGAGCTCGTCGCCCGACACGCCGTTGGGAAACCCCAGATAATTCTCGATCCGCGACGACGTCCCCGCCTGGCCGCCGGGAGCCTCGCGCTCGACGACCAATGTCCGGAGCCCTTCGGAAGCACCATACACGGAGGCGGCAAGGCCTGCCGGGCCGCCGCCGATGATCACCGTGTCGTACTCGGGAAGGCGCGCGCTCGTCTGCAGTCCCAGTCGCCGCGCGACTTCGCGCGGATTCGGCCGAACGAGCGTCGCACCGTCGGCGAGCCGCAGTGCGGGGCAATCCTCTTCCGCCGGACGCGGCGCCGGCCACTCCGCCGGCAGCTGCGGATCGTCAGGCGTCAACCAGTTGAACGTGACCTGGTTGCGGGCGAGAAATCGGCGCAGATCGTGGCAGGCGGTATCCCACTGGTGCCCGACGATCGTCACTTTGGGTTTGGGCGCCTCGGCAGCCAGGCCCTGCAGCCCGCCGATGCGCTCGCGCGCGAGCGCGCCTACGGCCTCCGCGATCGCCGGCGATGCGGCGGCAATCTCGTAGTATTGCTGGGCATCGACCCGAATGACACGCGAAGGCTCCGCCGCTCGATAGCTGCCGATGAACGGCCCACCGAGGGCGATCGGCACTTCGCCGAAGATCTTGCCCGGAAGACGCCAGCCGATCGTGCGCTCGATTCCGTCGGATCGCTTGGTGACCTCGATCCTGCCCGCGAGCACCACGAACAAGGCACGCTCTTCGCCCTCGTGAACCGCATACTCTCCTGCAGCGAGGTGGACGTCCGCGACCCTTTTCGCGAGATGCTCGAGCTCGGCGGCCGGCAGCGTCGCGAAAAGCGGAATGCTCGAGAGCTCCTCGATCGTAAGCATCGCTTGCCTCTCACGGAAGCGGGCTGATCACCGCAGGCGGCCGAGAATGGTCGAAAAGCAGCCTGTACAACACGCAAAGTGCCGCAGGATAGGCCGAGCGCGGCAGGTTGCCAAGACATTTCACCGCGACCTCCTGCTGCACACGGGGAGGAGCGCTCCAGCCGCTCAGCCGGACACTTGACTTGTTCGGGAAGCGGCCCTCGAATCAGGCAGACCACTGGCGGCCACCGATCTCCCCGTCGCAGCCGATTGCCGGCGCCGGAAATGAATGCCGGGCGCTTGCGGTCCTCCGGGCGTACTCGTATGATCGCCGTTCCGTCGTTGGCGACTGCCCGCGACGGTGTCGCGTGCCTGTAGCAGTGTGCAAGATCGGGGCCCGGCGCCTTGATTCAGTCGTAACCCGAATTCAACTCCTTATCGCCCGTCGGCACACCTGATGCAGTCACGGCGGATGTTCTCGCAGGAGACGCCGCCCGGGTTGCCATCGCGCGCGAGAGTGCGTTCGTTTCGAGGGACCTTGTCAACAGGAGGAAAAACATGAAGCTTCGCGTAATCGCGGCGTCCTTTTTATTGACGCCACTCGTCGGTTTGACCATGGCCGGAGCAGCCGCCTCCACAATGTCAGGTCCCGTAACACTTACACTACAGCGGGTCGGCACGAGTTCGTTTCCGCCGGCGTCGACTGCAGTCGACACCACGACGCAACCCGACGAGATCGATAGCGCCCTCAATGGCGACGACGCCGATGGCGGCGCGGGTAGCGACGAAAGCATCGGCGTCAACCGCACGATCCCCGGCACGAAGACCGGGAAGGGCAAGCCTGTTTCGCCGAACAAGAAACCCAAGTCGAATCCTGTGCTGAGCATGAGCCTCGAGGGCCTCAACTTCTTCAATCAGCGATTCGCGAACAACGGCAACCAGTTCTCCGTCGAGCCGCCCGATCAGGCGCTGTGCGTGGGCAACGGGTTCGTGCTCGAGTCGGTCAACGATGTCCTGCGCGTCTATCGCACGGATGGCACGCCGGCGACCGGCGTCGTGGATCTCAACACGTTCTACGGCTATCCGCCGGCCATCGTCCGCTCGGGGCCCAATATTGGACAGCGCGGCCCGTCGATCACCGACCCGTCGTGCATCTACGATTCGGCGATCGGGCGTTTCGTACACGTGGTGCTGACGCTTGACCATGTCGGCCTTACCGCGGCACTCAACGGCAATAACCATCTGGATATCGCGGTGAGCGACACTGGCGACCCGACCGGTACGTGGACGATCTATACGCTGCCCGTCCAGAACGACGGCAACGGGGGGACGCCGAATCACCACTGCAATAGCGGCTTCTGCCTCGGCGACTATCCGCACATCGGCGCCGACGCCAACGGCATCTACCTTACGACGAACGAGTTCGCTTTTTCCGGCCCTGGCTTCTACGGGGCCCAGATCTACGGCATCGGCCATAACGCGTTGACGGGCGGCGTCGGTAGCGTCGTGCTCTTCAATACCCTGGGCGCGGGTCCGGATGGCGCAGGCTTTACCGTATGGCCCGCACAGACCCCGGGCAGCCAGTTCGACGGCGCGAACGGCGGCACCGAGTACTTCCTGAGCTCGAACGCGGTGTTTTCCGATGACGGCACCAGCTCGACGATTCTGATGTGGAAGATGGACAACACGTCCTCGTTGAACACGGCGACGCCGTCGCCGACCCTCGCGTTGGCAACCATCGGCGTCGACACCTACGCAGTCCCGCCGCGTGCCAAGCAGAAGGCGGGCAACCATCCACTGGGCGATTGCATCGCAGATCCGACGATCTACAACTTTCCGCCGATGACCACCTGCAATCTGGCGATCGCAGGTATCAACAGCCACAACAATACGAACTTCGGTGGGCTCAATGCCAACGACTCGCGGATGCAGCAGGTCTTCTATGCGAACGGCAAGCTGTGGGGTGCGCTGGACACGGCAGTGAATGTCGGGGGCGAGGACCGCGCGGGGATCGCCTACTATGTGATCAACCCGCACTCGGTGAAGCTCGACTTGCAGGGTCAGGCGGGGATCGCCAGCACCGACCTCACCTATCCTGCGCTCGCCGTGACGGAAAGCGGACGTGGCGTGGTCGCTTTCACGCTGACCGGCGACAACGACTACCCGAGTGCCGCCTTTGCGGGATTGGATGCGAAGATCGGCATGGGGGACGTCCAACTCGCCGCCGCGGGCGCCGGCGCGTGGGACGGATTCACCTATTACGTGGTATTCGGGAGCGGCCGCCCGCGCTGGGGTGACTATGGCGCAGCGGCAGTCGAGGGACATTCGATCTGGATCGCCTCCGAGTACGTTGCACAGACGTGCAACTACGTGACCTATTTGGCCGACCCGACCTGCGGCGGCACCCGGGGCGCGCTCGGCAACTGGTCCACGCGCATCAGCAAGGTCACGCCGTAATCGCTATCGCACGATATTCGAGCGAGTCGCAAGGGCCGGACCGCAGTTGGGTCCGGCTCTTTTTCATGTCGCGGCCGCCCCAAGAGGGCGGTTGGCCATTTCGGCGCCGATGGCGGCCACAGCGATGTCCGGCGCTCGATCAGATCCCGGCGAACCACTGGTAGCCCTGGTCCTCCCAGTAGCCGCCGTTGCCGCCGGCGATGTGCGCGAAGCTCGCGACCACCTCGATGCGCATCACGTATTTCGCGTGCTTGTAACCAAGCTGCCGCTCGACGCGCAACCGCACCGGCGCGCCGTTCTTCACCGGCAGCGGCGCGCCGTTCAGCTCGTAGGCGAGGATCGTCTGCGGGTGAAACGCGTCGTCGAAGTCGATGCTTTCGTAGTAGAGATCGGTGCCGTCTCTCGCCATCGGATCGGCGCAATGGAAGACGACGTAGCGCGCCTCGGGTTTCGGGCGCGCGGCTTCGAGCAGAGAGGAAAGCTTCGCCCCATTCCACTTCCCGATCGCGCTCCAGCCTTCGACGCAGTCGTGGCGCGTGATCTGCGTGCGGCTCGGCAGCGCCTTCAGCTCCGCGAGCGAGAGCGTCGCGGGCCGCTCGACGAGGCCGCCGATTTCGAGGCGGTAATCGGCGAAGTCATTCGTCATCAGCGCCCGGTAGGCGTCGCTGTCCGGCTCGGCGGTGCCGTTGCTTCGAAATGCGGGCGAGAGATCGGCTTCGCCGAATTCCTGCGCCATCGCCTTCCTTGACGTGAGGAGATGCGCGGCACCCTTGGTCGCCGTTTCTCCAACGCCGAGGATCTTCGGAAACCAGTCGGTTTTCGACAGCCGCTCGCACCCGGCGAGGGCCACCGTTCCGACAGCCGCGAGCGCGCGGAAGAATGCGCGGCGCGGCAGGTCCGTCGTCTTCACCATGATTACGCCTTGACTCGATAGCGCCCGCTGATCATGGAGCGCAGACGGTTTTGAAAATCACTCAACACATTGATCTTTAAGCATAACAACACAAACAACCTCTA
This sequence comes from uncultured beta proteobacterium, assembly GCA_963733985.1. GTDB lineage: Bacteria > Pseudomonadota > Gammaproteobacteria > Burkholderiales > Casimicrobiaceae > CAIWHR01. The sequence goes on from CAVTFF010000013.1 coordinate 255,763, forward strand.
CGTCATTTTGCCGCATCGCGGACCAACTTATCACAACCCCGGACATCAGCGTAGAAGAGATTTGCCGATGAAATAGACTACTGCAAATGTAAGCATCCGAGGCTCGCTGTCTGGGCTTTTCGTCGTTTAGACACCCGTCGGTCTTACACAGGCCGCCGCCTGCCATGACGAGCAACTACCCGGCGATCGTGCCAGCTGCGAACAACGCTGCCCCATACCGCCCCCAGCAACGCGTAGTCAGTGGACCCCACCACGCGCAGCAATCCACAAACACTTCTGAACGAGCCAGGACTGCGCGTACTCAGCCCCTCAAGGCGCTCGAATCCAGCAAGACTGAACGCCTGGGGACTCATCCCGACGATGTGCACGTCGAACAGACGAGGACGATCCTGCGACGGACGTACGCTGTGCTCGTCCCACAGCAGCGCGGTACGCAGGTAGCGCCGCAGTTCCTCGTCGCGAACCTCCTCGATGCGAAGGTCGCTCACTAGCGGAGGCCGGTTTACGACCTCGCGCCAAGGGAGGATTCGCCCGTGGTAGGCGAAGAAGGCGAACGGCGTAGGCGGAAGAGGCGCGGCCCTATTCCTTCTTTGCCCCCTCGGTCTTCCGTTGGTAATCGTCGTAGGACAGGCTGGCGTTGGCAACGCACCGCTCGCGCTCGGTCTGATCGACAAGCCGATTGCACTGGTTGCGCTGCCAGCCTTGCGCTGACGAATAGACCTGCTGCAACGAGCAGCCCGATACTGCGGTCATGACGATCACGAGAGCCGTCAGCCGCAGCATCCCGCGCTGCTCCTGTATCAGGGAGTACTGCACCGGCCCGCGCTTCCAGCTTTGTTCTGTTCCCAACCAAGCCACTCCTCGCTGTCTCACAGGTCGGTATTGAATCGCACCATCGCATCCTGCACCGCGCCCTCTTTCGGTCTCGGAATCACGCGTTCTTCTCCCCACCATTCAGCTGATTCGAGGCTCGAAACTTCGGCCACTGGTTATACCCGACGACAGGATCATTCGCCTTGAGAGAATTAATGAACTCAAGTTCCTTGACGTTGACCTCGCTATCGGACGCAACTTCCGACTCCCACAAGATTTCCTTTCTGATAGTGAAGTCGCGCCTCTGCTCTCTCGTGAAGTCCCGTTCGATGAGCCGGGTGTCGGCGCTGCCAAAATAGTTGATGGAATCGGTCACGTCCTGCCCAACATAGATTTTGCCGTTGGGGTAGGTAATCTTGTAAATGACCTTCACCGTTGTAACCGTTGGTTTCGGCACCGACGATGCCTACCGCTGACCGCGAGATCAGCCTTCAAACTCACTGAAAAAGGCCGCATCCAGTTCGTAAGTCGTGACCGGGCGAAGGCCAAGCTCAAGCTTGGCCAACATGTCAACCAACTTCTCGCCGTCGATGAGTTCAATCGGCGGAACTCCATCTCGGGTAGCTTCACGGCGAGCCTCGGCAGTGAAAGTGCCCATGGTGATAATGATGCCCTTGTCCGCTCTCCCTGACATAGCGCCGCGAAAATCACGGACGTGCGAAGGCGAGACCGAGTTGGTGTAACGCTTGCATTGAAACAGCACCTTGAACGAAACCAGTGCGCTGACTTGCAGGGTCCCGTAGCCGTCGATGCCACCGTCGCCGCTACTGCCCGTGACAGTGACCTGATTGAACCCGGCTTCGCGCAGCATCCGCTGTGCGAGCCGCTCGAACCCGTTGGGGAGAAGCGCAAGCAAGCGTTCGAGGGTAGCCGCCCGGTAGTCATTGGAAATCGCCCCCGTCCCCTCGGCGACGACCTCTTCAAGTGGCTCCGGCTTCTTTGCCTTGGCGCGGCGCTGTTCATGATAGAAACGCAGCCCTCTCTGGAATACCTCCCGTGCCTGTTCGGGTGACAGTTTGGTCGTGCGGCCACGCTCGGTGAGACTCCACACCCCGCGCTTCGATGAGTCGAGGAGGCCCTCACGCACTAGGTAGTACCGCGGCGAATCGTGATGAACCTGGGGATCAAGGTGCCGGGCATATAATCCGCGGAGACTTCAAGGCCCCGGTGCAGACTACCCAGTCAACGGAAGTCGGTGATCGTCCAGTGTCGTAGCCGGTTTATAGGCGGCCGATTGTGCACGACGGGCCCGAAATGGTTGCGCGCCCGGAAATTGCGGAGCAGTTCGCCGACGCAGGTTCTGTAACACCGCGAAGACACGGTACGGTGGCGCACGGTTGAGGCCTGAAACACAAGGCGACATTCCCTCCCCGATGACGCCCCTTTCCGGCCTCGACGCCGCGTTCCTCTACCTCGAGACGCCCGAGACGCCGATGCACGTCGGGTCGGTGCATCTCTACGAGCTGCCGCGTGGGCAGCCCGCCGATTTCTTCGACCGCGCGCGGCATCACCTGGAGAGGCGCCTGCACTTGACGCCCGTATTTCGGCGACGCCTCGCGGCCATGCCGTTCGACTTAGCGAGCCCGATGTGGATCGAGGACCGGCCCGTCGATCTCGACTACCACCTCCGGCGCATCGTCCTGCCGAAACCCGGCACGCTGGCCACGCTCGAGGCCCGGGTGGCAGCGCTTCACAGCGAATTGCTCGACCGGGGACATCCGCTCTGGATGTTCTATCTGATCGAAGGGCTCGCGTCCGGACGGGTCGCGTGGTACTCGAAGGTGCATCACGCGTCGCTCGACGGCGCCGCAGGCGTGCAGCTGGCCCGCGCGCTTCTCGATCCGACGCCGGAACCGCGCGACGTGCCTCGGCCACGCCGGCATCCGCTCGAAGCGACACCCACCCACGGCCAACTCGTGGGCGCGGCGCTGCGCAGCAATGCGGGCCAGTACGCGAACCTGCTGCGCCACTTGCCCGATCTCGCGCGCGTACTCGGCGGCTTCGTCGGCGCAACGCCTGACGCATCGGCGGACAGAGGGCCCGCCGACATACGACGGCGCCGCACGTTGAGCCCGCGGACAATATTCAACGTCGCCGTCACTCCGGAACGCACTTTCGCCACCGCATCCATTCCGCTCGCCGAAGTGAAGGCGATCGCGGAGCGCTACGGGGCGACGGTCAACGACGTGGTGCTGGCGCTTGCGAGCGGTGCGCTGCGCCGCTATCTCGCGCGTCACGGCGGAATCCCGGACCGGCCGCTCGTCGCGGCGATGCCGGTCTCGTTGCGTGAAGCGAGCGACCATGCCTATTCGACACGTGCAACGATGGTGCTCGCCAACCTCGCGACCGATCTCGCCGATCCAGTCGCTCGCCTCGCCGCGATTCACGCGTCGGCCGGCGCCGGGAAGGCTCTCACCTCGCGAGCGCGGTCGGTCATTCCGACGGACTTCCCGTCGCTCGGTGCGCCGTGGGTTCTCGCCGCGGCCGCGAGCGTGTATGGCCGCGCGCAAAGCCTGGCGCCGTTTCCTCCGCTCGCGAACGTCGTCATCTCGAACGTGTGGGGCCCGCAGTCGCCGCTCTACCTTGCCGGCGCCCGGATGCTCACGTTTTGGCCCGTGTCGATTGTCATGCACGGTCTCGGACTCAACATTACGGTACAAAGCTACTGCGGCTCGCTCGACTTCGGCTTGATCGCCGCACGCCGGGCCGTGCCCGACATGAAACCACTGATCCGCGCGTTGCACGCGGCCCACGACGAACTGAAAGCGTGCGGACGCCGTACCGCCGCGTCTGTGCCTCGTGCTCCGACCCCACCACCGCGAGCGAAGCGGCGCGCGCGAACCCAAGGCTGAGGGCGCCCATGGCCTCGGAGGACATGCACAACGCGCAGCACTGGTACGAGTACGGACTCATGCGCGCACCGGGTCTGGTGCGGCTCGCGCTCGAATGGCGCGCACCGTGGGAACTTGGCGCGGCGGTGGCGCTGCGCCCGCTTCTGAATCTCGCGCCGGAGGGCGACGGTCACCCGGTGCTCGTATACCCAGGACTGATGGCGTCCGACATCACGACGGCGCCGCTGCGCAGCTTCCTCGAGAGCCGCGGCTACGTTGCCTATGGCTGGGGCCTGAAGACGAACCTGGGGCCGCGTGTCGGCGTGCTCGACGCGTGTCGCGCGCGGCTCGCGGAAATCCACAAGCGCCACAAGCGCCGGATCTCGTTGCTCGGCTGGAGCTTGGGTGGCATCTACGCGCGCGAGTTCGCGAAACAACTCCCCCGCCACGTGCGCTTCGTGATCACGCTCGGCACTCCATTCACCGGCCATCCCAAAGCCTCGAACGCGTGGCGTCTCTACGAGCTCGTCACGGGGGACAAGATCGGCGCGCCCGAAGTCCATGCGCCGCTGCGCGTTCCGCCGCCCGTGCCCGTGACCTCGATCTTCAGCCGCAGCGATGGCGTGGTGGCGTGGCAATGCAGCGTCGAGAAGGAAGGACCGCTGCACGAGAACATCGAAGTCGAAGCGAGCCACCTCGGACTCGGCTTCAACCCGCTCGCGTGGTATGCGATCGCCGACCGTCTGGCGCAACCCGAGGGTAAATGGCGGCGCTTCGACCGCAGCGGCGGTCGGGCCTGGCTGTATCGCGACCCGAAGCGATCTGGTTGGTTCTAGCGTTCATGCCGACCGCCGTCGCCAACGGCCTGGCGCTCGCCTACGACATGCGTGGCGATCTCGCCGCATCGCCCCTGGTGCTGATCATGGGGCTGGGCATGCCCCTCGTCGCCTGGCCCGACGCGTTCGTCGACGGGCTCGTGGACAGCGGCTTCCGCGTCGTGCGCTTGGACAACCGCGACTGCGGCCATTCGGAGAAGCTCCCCCGCGGGCGACTTCCCAATCTGCCGCTCGCCATCGGCCGGGCGCTGTTGCGGCTCAAGGTGCGCGCGCCGTACACGCTGACCGACATGGCGAAGGATGTCATCGGCCTCCTCGACACTCTGGGCATCCCGAGCGCCCATGTTGTCGGCGTGTCGATGGGCGGCATGATCGGCCAAGTGATGGCCGCCCGCTTTCCGGATCGGGTGACGAGCCTCACGTCGATCATGGCCTCGAGCGGCAACCCTCGCGTCTCGCTCGGCAGACCGGGTGCGGTGCGCGCGGTCCTGCGCCGGCCGGACCCCCGCGACACCGATGCCGTCGTCGCGCACCTCATCCGTCTGTTCGGCGTAATCGGCAGTCCTGGTTTCGTGACGGATCCAGGGCTTCTACGCGGCATGTGCGAGCGCGTGGCCCGCCGCGGCTATTACCCGGCGGGCACCGCGCGGCAATTGCTCGCAATCCTTGCCAGCGGCGACCGTCGTCCGGAGCTCGCGCGGCTCCGCGTGCCGACGTTGGTCATTCACGGCACACACGATCCGCTGATGCCCATCGCCGCCGGCCGCGACACTGCCAGGCACATTCCGGGCGCCCGCCTGCTTGAGATCGAGGGAATGGGGCATGACCTGCCGCCTGCACTGATGCCGCGGATCGTCGACGCGATCGCAACACACTGCCGGGACGCTGAAGCCTCATGCATACCGAAAACCTCACCGAATTTCGACCATCGGTAGCCCCACGAGTGAATCTGCCTCAGGGCATACCAAAAACACTTGATTACGGTACGCGGCCGAACGCAATGCCGGCCTCAATAGTCGGTGCGGCAGCTGAACATTCCCAACAATGTCTCCTTATGGGAAAGATTGGACTTCCGCTGCGGGCACTGCGCCCGCATCCGGCAACCCGCGGTGTACGTCTTCGCGCATCGAAAATGGGAAAGTGGAACGTCAGCGCCACGAGGGCCGGTCTTCGGCAAGCCAATCACACGCCGCTGCGGCATCCCCTTCAGAGGTGTCGCAAAGCCAGTGTGGTCGCGCCGGGCCGAGCGGGCCGCATTGATGGGCGACAAACCCCGCGTGGCTTGAGCGTCAGCGCGCTGCGATGGGTCGATGCCATCGGGTGGAACGATAGGCCATCCAACGGCCTAAAGCGCCACCTGGTATCAGGCGCAGCGGTAGCGTGACGATCTTGGATGAAAAGCTCGCCCGGGAACCTTCGATTCGAAAAGCCACGGTGTGGGTCGGCATCGGCCAGACGCGCAACAGGCGCGACCCAGCGCTTGCGTGGGACATTGACGTTACGCAACGACGACTTCCGAGACGAGGGCTAGCCTTAATGATGTCCCGCGGCTGGCGTCGCGGGGTGGGTGCGCATGATTCTTCGGTCATCGTCGCAACCTCATTTGGGGGAGGAATGGTGAGACCCCGCGGAGGAGTCCATGAACAAGGTTTGGTTGAAGCAATACCCCAAGGGCATTCCGGCCGAAGTCGATATCGACAAGTACGCCTCGCTCAAGGAAATCCTGGAGCAAAGCTGCAAGCGGTTCGGCGCGCTTCCCGCGTACGGCAACATGGGTGTGTCAATCACCTACGACACACTCGACCGGGCCAGCCGCGAGTTCGGCGCTTACCTGCAGAAGGGGATTGGGCTGCAGAAAGGCGATCGGGTCGCGATCATGCTGCCCAATCTCCTGCAGTATCCGGTGGCACTGTTTGGCACCCTGCGAGCCGGCATGACCGTTGTCAACGTCAATCCGATGTATACGGCGCGCGAACTGGAACATCAATTGAAGGACTCGGGCGCCACCGCTATCGTGGTGCTGGAGAATTTCGCGCACACGTTGCAGGAGGTGCTGGCCAAGACCCCGATCAAGACCGTCATCACGACGCAAATCGGTGACTTGTTTCCGTGGCCCAAGGCGCTGCTCACCAACCTTGTGGTGAAGCATCTGAAGAAGATGGTGCCGCCGTGGCAAATCCCGAACGCGATCGAGTTCAAGGCCGTATTGCGGGGAGGCCGCGTGCAGGTGCTGGACGACGTGCCGTTGCACCACGACGACATCGCGTTCCTGCAGTATACGGGTGGCACCACGGGTGTGGCGAAGGGCGCGATCTTGACGCACCGCAACCTGGTGGCCAATGTGCAGCAGGTGGCGGCGTGGATCGCCCGCGACCTGCTGGACGGGAAGGAGACGGCGATCCTTCCGCTGCCGCTGTACCACGTCTACGCGCTGACGTCGAACCTCGTGTTCATGAAGATCGGCGCCCACGTCATCCTGATCACCAACCCCAGGGACCTGCCGACGTTCGTCAAGACGCTCGCGGGCCTCAAGTTCACCGCGATGGTCGGCGTCAATACGCTGTACAACGCGCTTCTGAACACCCCGGGATTCGACCGGGTGGACACGCACAACCTCAAGATGGCCAATGCCGGCGGCATGGCGGTGCAGCGCGCGGTGGCCGAGAGGTGGAAGCAGGTCACCGGCGTGGCCATCATGGAAGCCTATGGGCTCACGGAAACGTCGCCGGCCGCGATCGCCAACCCGATCGGCCTCAAGGAATGGAGCGGAACCATCGGCGTGCCGATTCCCTCCACGGAAGCCGCGATCCTGGACGACCAAGGGGCCGAAGTCGCCATGGGCCAGGTGGACGAGATCTGCATTCGTGGCCCGCAGGTCATGAAGGGATACTGGAACCGACCCGACGAGACGGCCAAGGTGCTGACAGCGGACGGCTGGCTCCGCACCGGCGACATGGGTTTCATGGATCCACGGGGATACTTCAAGATCACCGACCGCAAGAAAGACATGATCATCGTGTCCGGGTTCAAGGTGTTCCCCAACGAAATCGAAGACGTGGTGATGATGCATCCCGGCGTGCTCGAGGTGGCGGCGGTGGGCGCGCCCGACCCGAAGTCCGGCGAAGTCGTCAGGATCGTCGTGGTGAGGAAGGACCCGGCGCTCAGCGAGCAGGTGTTGCTCGAACATTGCAAGAAGCACCTGACCGGCTACAAGGTCCCCAAGATCATCGAATTCCGCGTCGAGCCGCTACCGAAGAGCAACGTCGGTAAGATTCTGCGCAGGCTGCTGCGCGAAGCCGTGGCAGCGTGAGCGGCAAACCGCCTGGACGTGCCCAAGGCGGAGCAGACATCAGCAGAATCGGCGCGGCAGCCGCCGCACATACTGAACGGCAAATTACGTAGGACGCTTCCGTCGATCCCAATTTGGATGAACGGACCCGCCCATTCTTCACGCCCCAGCTAACGGCCGGCTAGTGCCGGTGACAGACCGGTTTGGTGGACGAAGGTCTACGTTCGGTTGTGCCCGATCTGCGACCGTCGCGCGACCATCGTTATTTCTCCGCCGAGGGGTTCCTGCCCGCGTAGTGGCGGATCGCCCGACGGCCCCAGACCCAAACGTACTGCGCGCCGGAGGCAACGATCGTGGCCATGAGCAGCGCGAACAGCGTGGGCATCGCGGCGCTTGCACTGACGATGTCCGCCGCGTTGCCGAGCACCATCGCGAGCGTGAGAAACTCGATAGCCGTATTGAGCTTCGAAAGATGCGTCGGCGCCACGTCGTAGCGCCCGACCGTGTAGTGATAAGCCAGGGCGCCACCCACGATCACCAAGTCCCGCACCACGATCGCCGCGACGAGCCAGAACGGTAGCAGTTCCTGCGCCGCAAGCGTGAGCGTCACCGTCAGCATCGTCAGCTTGTCGACAAGGGGATCGGCTATCGCTCCGAGGCGGGTGCGCGCATTCCAGTGGCGCGCGATCACCCCGTCGGCAAAGTCACTCAGCGCCGAAACGAAGAACACCGCGAACGCCGTGGCGTAATCGCGCTGCGCGAGCAGGACCACCAGTACCGGAATCAGCAGGAGCCGGAGCAGCGTGACTGCGTTGGGGACGTGGCGCATAGCCATGTCTTCGTATCTTAGAGCACCCGCCGCCCGCCAATCGAGGTCGACCGACGAGCGCAGCGGCTCCTTCAGACGGGCTCCACGCTCGACCGCGTGCACGAAGGCGAAGCTCGCGTGGACGAGTATCCCGGCACCTTCCGTTCGAGCCGAGCGCATCGCGCGACGCGTCCCGGCCAGCGCCGTGCGGGCGAAGTCTTTCCAGGCGTGACCGTCGTGCAACAGACTGTTCGCCTACTGCCCGGCAATGTTGATGTGGACGTTTTCGGCGACTTGTGCCGGCTGCGTTGGGACGAGACCAAGGACAGCATCAGGACCCAGAAAACGGGCGCCAGGCAGGCGTTCGAGCTAACTGACCACCTCCGCACCCTCCTCGATCGCGCGAAGGCCCTACAGTCCCGCGTGGGCAGCCTGTACGTGCTCTGCGACCGCGGCGGCGGGCAGCTGAAGAAGAAGACACTGTGGCGGTACTGGGTCCGAGCCTGTGAGGCGGCCGGCGTCAAGGACGCGCACTTCCACGACCTGCGCGCGGCCGGGGCCACCGAAATGGACCGCCGCGGCGGCGATGCCCAGAAGTTCCCGGGCCACCGCACCCGCCAGACGACCGAGGTCTACTTGCGTGACCGCCGACTGAACGTGGTCACGCCCCTGAAGAGGAAGATGTAGAACTTCTACGCTTTCCCCTCGGTAAGTCTATGGAATAAAAGCCGGTGATCATCGAGCGCAAATGGTTCCACGCGCCCGACACGATCACCTCGAACAGGTGGATCAGCACGAATCCCACCAGCAGCCATGCGGCCATGAAATGGATCGTCCGCGCCGACTGGCGGCCGCCGAAGACGTCGACCCAGCCGGGCCACGCGGTATCCGCCCAGGGCGACATCGCGAGGCCCATCAGGATGACGAGCGGCACCAGCACGAAGATCACGCCGAGGTAGGCGAGCTTCTGCAGCACGTTGTAGCGCTTCGCGGCTTCGCCAGTCGGATGGCGGAAGCGCAGATGATCGCGGATCGATTGGCCGATCGAGCGGAGGTCGTTGCGGTCGGGCGCGAGATCGCGCGCGAGATGGCGCGACGCGATCGACCACACGACGTAGGCGATGCCGTTGACCACGAGCACCCAGGCGAAGAAGAAGTGCCATGACCGCGCCATCGACAGCCACCGATTGTCCGGAATCGTCGCCCACCAGGGGAAACTCCGTCCCATCACGTCGCCGTCGCGGTCCTTCGACACGCCGAGGATGCCGGTCGTGTCGAATTCGCGTCCGAACACGCGCGTGACGCCCTGTGCGTCGCCGTTGGCATTCATTCGCGCCCCGATTGCGAAAATCGGCCCCGCGCCGGTATACGACGACTTGCCCCAGTACAACGCGGAATGGGCATCGAAAATATTGAGCCCGCTCATCAGCAGGATCGTCATCGCGGTGACGTTGATCCAGTGCATGACGCGCGCCGCCAGCGCATGGCGGTAATACAGGTACCCCGCGGGGCTGGCGGGAGCGACAGCGGCGGACGGCATCGCAGGGCTCGGCACGGCATGGTCTCCGATCGGAGGATTCGCTTTGGTCGCGTCTTGCAACACGTAGCTTACGCCCGCTTGAGGTCGGTCGCGTGCCGTCCGTACCGCAAGAGTCCGATCCACGCGATCAGCGTGAATGCCGCGCCGGCATAGAAAGTCTCGGGGGGTCCGAATGCGTCCCACAGCCACCCGGCGAGCGCGCTCGCAACGAGCAGCGCGACACCGCTCACGAGGTTGAAGACGCCGTAGGCGCTCCCGCGCAAGTCCGCCGGCGCGGCGGCGGCGACGAGCGCCGCGAGCAATCCCTGCGTCAGGCCCATGTGCAATCCCCATAGCGCGGCGCCGGCGAGCACGACCGACCCGTTCGCGGCCAGGGCAAGCACGAGGTCCGCGGCGAAAAGCGCGATGAGTCCCCCCGACAGCAGCCGTGTGCCGTGTCCGCGATCCGCGGCCGCGCCGGCCGGATAGGACACCGCTGCGTAGACCACCGACATCACCACCAGCACCCAGGGCGCGGAGCCGACCGCCAAGCCCACGTTGCGCGCGCGGAGGATCAGGAACGCCTCGGAAAACCGGGCGAGCGTGAACACCGCCGCGATCGCGACCACGATCCAGTAGTGGCGGGAGAACCGCTTTGCGTCGGACCAACGCAAGCGATGCCTCCGCTCGTGGTCGCGAACCGGTCTCTGCGGTTCGGATACTCCGAAGACGAGCAGCGCGACGGCGACGAACGCCGGGATGACGGCCACCCAGAACGCCTCCCGGAAGTCGCCTCCGAGCCACGCCATCGCCCCGATCGCGAGCAACGGTCCGCCGAAGCCGCCGACCGTGTCGAGCGCCTGTCGCAGTCCGAAGCTCGCACCGCGCACTTCGGACGGCGTCAGATCGGCGATCAGCGCATCGCGTGGCGCGCCGCGAATGCCCTTCCCGATGCGATCGGCGAAGCGCGCTGCCATGACCCACCCGATCGTCGAGGCGAGCGGAAACACGAGTTTCGTGAACGCGGCAAGTCCGTAGCCCAGCACCGTCAGCGGCTTCCTGCGCCGGAAAAGATCCGACACCACGCCCGAGAACACCTTGACGATCAGCGCCGTCGATTCGGCGATGCCCTCGATGACGCCGATGGTCAACGCGTTCGCACCGAGCCCCACGGCGAGGTACAGCGGCAACAGTGCATGGATCAGCTCCGACGAGAGATCCATGAACAGGCTGACGAGCCCGAGAACCCACACGCCGCGCGGGATCCCGGAGAGGCTGGGCCGCTTTCTGTCCATGCCGAGACCGGTGTCCGCTGACCGGACCGTGCAGTGCGCGGCTCAGCGCGCGAGATCGAGCGCCGCCGTCAGGTCCCCGACATTCGGACGGGCACCCGCCAGCGGCTCGAGTTCGAAACGCCGCGTGATCAGCTTGATGATCGACGTCGTGTCGTACGGCGTGTGGTCGACGTAGCCCTTTTTCGCGAAAGGCGACACGATGATCGCGGGAATGCGCGAGCCCGGCCCCCAGCGGTCGCCGGCGGGCGGCGCCACGTGGTCCCAGAACCCGCCGTTCTCGTCGTAAGTGACGATGATCACCGTCGAATCCCACAATGGGCTCGCCTTGATCTTCGCCACCACGCTCGCGATATGCGTGTCGCCCGACAGTACGTCGGTGTAGGCCGGGTGTTCGTTCAGCGTTCCCTGCGGCTTGTAGAAAACGACCTGCGGCAGATCGCCTCGGTCGATCGCCGCAACGAGATCGGTGTAGTCCTTGAGATGAAGCGCGCGGTCCGTCGTCCCCGGCGCAAACCGCGCGAAATAGTTGAAGGGCTGATGATGGGCCTGGAAGTTGATCGCACCCTTGTCGCGGTTGTAGATGACGACACGCTTCGCTTCGGGCGGCTGCATGCCGTCCTTCACGGCCGCATCCCAGCCGCCCGCGTACCATGCCCACGAAATGCCTTTCGCCGACAGCGTGTCGCCAATCGTCTTTTGTACTTGCGGCGGGAGCGTATAGCGGGCAGGACCCGCGAAGCGCGGGTCGCCGTCTTTCGCAGGGGGCACCGCCGACGGCTGGTACGGCGGCTGCGTCGTGTTGACGGAATAGCCGTCCGGCGTGAAATCGCCGTCGAAGACGACGAGATCCCCCTCGAGCGCGGACGGCGGCGATTCCGGCTTGCGCTTCAGCCAGCCGCGTTCGTCGACCTGCGCGCGCAGGCTCGGGGGCGCGTTGAGATCACGCGGCGTGCAGGCGCAGACGAGCCAGAGATGATTGAGATAGGACCCGCCGTACGCCCCCATGAAGAAGTTGTCGGCGAGGACGTATTCCGTCGCCAACGGCCACATGGGCAGCTTCGACCCGTCATAGAACGCCATCGTGTAGCCGCCCGCGTCCGAAACCGCCGCGAAGCGATCGTTGCGGCCGCCGTCGATCTGCTCGTAGTTCTGGTAGTACTTGTGGATCGGGCTTCTCACCTGCTGCGATAGCGGCAGGCTGAGCGGCGGTCCGTCGAGCTTGAACGGGCGGTTCGCCATCCGATAGGGAAAGGCCGGATCCGGCGTCTTGCCCTTCCACGCGGGCGGCAACTCCGGAAGCAGCTTGCCGTCGCGATCTACCTGTGTGTATTGCCCCGGCGTCAGGCTCCCGAGCCCGTTGGCGCCGGGAAACAATCCGTAGAGATGATCGAAGCTGCGATTCTCGGCATAGATGACGACGATGTGCTGGATCTTGTCGAGTCCCGCGCGCGGCGAGGTCGGAGGCGGTGCCCCGCAGCTCGCGAAGAGCAGCAAGAAGCCCAATCCAAGCACGCGGGCCGATATCGTGCGAGCATTCATCGATCACTCCTCATTCCATCGACGATCCAGTGCGCACCGGTTGCCGGCGCTCCGTCCGGTCGCCGTCCGAATCGACGGGACCATTGTCGCGATTGCCGCTCCCGCACGCGTTCAGCCCAACGTGACGCTCGCGCGCACGAGGCCAGCCTTCTCGTGCCGCGCGACGAGGTCGATCCGCTCGCCTCTTCCGGCGCGGACGACCCATTCGACCTTGACGCGATCGTCGGTGATGTTGTAGTCGGGCCAGAACGAGACACCGGTGTGCTTGTACGCCTTGCCCTCGAGCTGGCCCAGCATTTCGCGCCGCTTGCCGTGCAGCAATTGCGCGCCCGCGGGGAGCGCGATCTCGGCGATGACTCCGCGCACGACCTTGCGCTCGAGCGCGCGCTTCGACACGTAGCTCGGCAGCCATCCCGTGTTCTGGACGACGAGCCGCACGCGCCAGCTGTCGTTGCCGAGTGAGTCGGCTTCGGCCACGACCAGCTCCATCTTCGGCGAGGTCAGCGCCTGCCACAGCATCCACTTCGGGAAGCGCGCGAGCTCGCGCTCCAGAAGCTGCGGTGGCGGATTCGAGAACGCGTGGAACCGGTTCCAGCCGCCAAGCTCGATCCTGCCGAGCTGCGGGTGATCGAACGGCTTCCACGCAGCGTGCGCAGCGCCGCCGAGCTTGTCGCGATTCCAGACGTAGAGCTTGAGATCGTCGTCGATCGGGTGATCGCGGAACCAGTCGATGTAGAGGTACTTTTCGATGCCCGCTTCGCGCATCGGACTCCAGATCTCGACCACCCACGTGTACATCCCGAGATGCTCGTAGAGCCAGTCGAACGTGCCGGCGATCACCGACTTCGGGTGATAGCGGAACTCGTGGTAGACGGAGATCGCCGGGTAGCCGGTAAGCTCGTGCCCCTTCTCGCCGGCCTTCTTGTAGAACCACAGGTCCTCGGCGTGCATCTCGTCGTCGGGCGAGTGCTCGAACGGGCGCAGCAGCACGCCGCTCCACGTGTGAAACGTCGTCGCGCCGGTGATGTTCGGATGCGACGTGATGAACGCCACGATCGCGCGCACCTCCGCCTCGGACGCCGGGTACGGGCCGGCGCCCAGCTGCTCGAACTCCTGCCGCCAGCTCGCGGGAAAGTTGCGGTTGAGATCGAGTCCCTGCTTCGGCTTCTTCTGCCGCAGCGTATAGCCATCCCAGTCCTCGACGGTGCCCTCGGGTAGCACGCGGTAATAGGTGCCGCCGGTCTCGACCGGGTCGCGGCGGACCATCAGGCCCGGCTGCTGCGGGTGGTCCTTCCAAAGACCGTTCGGATCGGGAATGCGCATCTGCAGGATCCGCCCGTCGCCGTCGACGTCCTCGACGGTGAGCCCCTCGATCTCCTCCTCGTCATACGGATACGGGCGCGTGCTGGAGCGGACCCACTTCGGCTTGTCGGCGAGCGCCCATTCGGCACCGTCGGGATTGATCCGCGGGCAGATGTAGAACGCGCGGGTGTCGAGCGCGCGGGTCACTTCCGCGTCCTTCCCGTATTGCGTGACGAGCGCCTGCAGGAAATACAGGCTCGCCGCCGATGCCGCGACTTCCGTCGCGTGGATGTTGCCGTCGACCCAGAACGCCGGCTTTTCCGCTGCGGGACCGGTCGCCGTGTTGGTGACCGTGACGACCCAGATGTCGCGCCCCTCGTAGCTCTTGCCGATCGATTCGAGCGCGACAAGCTCGGGATGCTCGTCGACGAAGGCCCTGAGGATCGCCGTGAGATCGGCGTAGCGGTGGAAGCGGTCGAAGGCGATGACGGGCATTGCGGAGCTCGTGTTGTTGTTGGACGGGCCAGGGAAGAGGGCGAAACAGGCCGGCATCTTACCGCGTCGTGCGCCGCGGCTCCGGGCTCGTGTTCCAGGCCATTGATTCGACGACGAAAAACGGCAACCTCTCGCCATCCGGCAACCGATACCGTATATTTGTACGGTATCGGGCCGACTGCCTCTGGGGCGATTTTGGCCCGGGCGTCAACCATCGCCGACGTTCATGCTCCCCGCCTACGCCGAGTTGCATTGCCTGTCGAATTTTTCTTTTCTGCGCGGCGCCTCGCACCCGGAAGAGCTGGTCGAGCGCGCGGCAGCGCTGGGCTATGCCGCGCTCGCGATCACCGACGAATGCTCGGTCTCGGGTGCGGTCCGCGCGCATCTCGCAGCGCAGGGCGCGGGACTACCACTCGTTGTCGGCAGCGAATTCACGCTGACCGATGGCGTGAAAATCGTGCTGCTCGCGACCGATCGCGCGAGCTACGGCAACCTGACGCAGCTCGTCACGCGCGGGCGGCGGCAGGCAAAAAAGGGAGCTTATTCACTCTCCCGCGACGATGTTGCGCTTTTTGCGGCGGGTCTCCTCGCGCTGTGGACGCCGCCGGATGTCCCGACGCGAAAGCGCGAGCCCGCCCTCGACGCCGACGCGCTCGCCACTGCACGCTGGGTCGCCACGGCCTTCCCCGGTCGCGCCTGGATCGCCGTCGAGCTCGTAGCCCGCGCCGGCGACCGCGCGCGGCTCGCACGCTACGCCGCGCTGTCGAAGGCGAGCGGGCTGCCGCAGGTCGCCGCCGGCGACGTCCACATGCATGTCCGCGCGCGGCGCGCACTGCAGGACACGCTCACCGCGATTCGCGTGAAGAAGCCGCTCTCCGAATGCGGCTACGCGCTTTTCCCCAACGGCGAACGCCATCTGCGCTCGCGCGCGCGGCTCGCGACGATCTATCCGCCGGCATTGCTCGCCGAGACGGCCGCCATCGCGCAGCGCTGCACATTTTCGCTCGCCGAGCTTCGCTACGAGTATCCCGAGGAAATCGTGCCGCCGGACGAGACGCCGGCGTCGTACCTGCGCAAGCTGACCGAGGAAGGACTTGCGCGCCGCTATCGCAACGGCGTTCCAGGCGACGTCCGCGACCTGATCGAGCACGAGCTCGCGCTGGTCAATGAGCTTCGCTACGAGCCCTACTTCCTCACCGTCCACGACATCGTCGCGTTCGCGCGGTCGAAAGACATCCTGTGCCAGGGCCGCGGCTCGGCGGCGAATTCGGCGGTCTGCTACGCGCTCGGCATCACCGAGGTCGATCCTTCGCGGATGTCGATGCTGTTCGAGCGCTTCATCAGCAAGGAGCGCAACGAGCCGCCCGACATCGACGTCGACTTCGAGCACCAGCGGCGCGAGGACGTCATGCAGTATGTCTACGACAAATACGGCCGCGACCGCGCGGCGCTCGCGGCGACGCTCATCACCTACCGGCCGAAGAGCGCGGTGCGCGACGTCGGCAAGGCGCTGGGGCTCGACCTGGCGCAGGTCGATCGCCTCGCCGGCGTGTTCGCGTGGTGGGACGGCCGCGAAGTGAAGGACGACCGGATCCGCGAGGCGGGCTTCGCGCCCGACAACCCGGTCATCGTGCGGCTCGTCGCGCTCGTGAACGAGCTGATGGGCTTCCCGCGCCACCTGTCGCAGCACGTCGGCGGCTTCGTCATCGCGCGCGATCTGCTGGAGCGCATGGTGCCGGTCGAGAACGCGGCGATGGCCGAGCGCACGGTGATCCAGTGGGACAAGGACGATCTGGACGCGCTCGGCCTGCTCAAGGTCGACTGCCTCGCGCTGGGAATGCTCTCGGCGATCCGCCGCTGCCTCGAGATGGTGTCGCGGCTGCGCGGATGCACGTTGCGGATGCAGGACATTCCCGCCGAGGATCCCGAGGTCTACGCGATGTGCCAGCGCGCCGATACCATCGGCGTGTTCCAGATCGAGTCGCGCGCGCAGCAGTCGATGCTGCCGCGCCTTAAGCCCGCGTGCTTCTACGATCTCGTCATCGAGGTCGCGATCGTGCGCCCGGGACCCATCCAGGGCGGGATGGTGCATCCGTACCTCAAGCGGCGGCAGGGATTGGAACCGATCACCTATCCGAGCGACGCGGTGAAGAGCGTGCTCGAACGCACGCTCGGCGTGCCGATCTTCCAGGAACAGGTGATGCAGCTCGCGATCGTCGCCGCGGGCTTCACGCCCGGCGAAGCCGACCATCTGCGCCGCTCGATGGCCGCGTGGCGCAGGAAGGGCGGGCTCGAACAATTCGAGCAGCGGCTGATCGACGGCATGGGCGCGCGAGGGCTCTCCGAAGCCTTCGCACGGCAGATCTACCAGCAGATCCTGGGCTTCGGCGAATACGGCTTCCCGGAATCGCACTCGGCGAGCTTCGCGCTGCTGGTCTACATTTCCGCGTGGTTGAAGCGCTATGAACCCGCTGCGTTCTGCGGCGCGCTGCTCAACTCGCTGCCGATGGGTTTCTACGGACCGTCGCAGCTCGTGCAGGATGCGCGTCGGCATGGCGTCGAAGTGCGGCCGGTGGACGTCACGGTGAGCGAGTGGGACTGCACGCTGGAAGCGGCGGTCGATGCATCCGCTTCTTTTGATCCTCACCAGCGCGGCGCTCCATCCGAAAAGTGGGGCAGGAGTGGCACCGCGCTGCGCCTCGGCTTTCGAATGATCTCCGGGCTGACCGAAGCCGGCGCGCAACGGATCGTCGAGGCACGCCGGCTGCGTCCGCTCGACAGCGTCGCCGATCTCGCGCATCGCGCCGCGCTCGACAGGCGCGACTTGACCCGCCTCGCCGATGCCGATGCACTGGCGGCGCTCGCCGGCCATCGTCATGGCGCGGTGTGGGACGTTGCCGGCGTCCCGCGCTTGCCGCCGCTCTTCGCGGGCGGGACGTTTGCCGAGGACGATCCGGATGCTTCCCGCGCCGACCGAAGGCCAGGACATCGTCGCCGATTATCGGACACTCTCGCTCACGCTGCGCCGCCATCCGCTTTCGCTGTTGCGCGAGCGGCTCCGCCGGCGCCGATTGCTGACGGCCGCCGAGATCGGGGAGGCCCCGCACGGCCGCATCGTCCGCACCGCCGGCATCGTCATCGGAAGACAGCGGCCCGACACCGCGAGCGGCGTCGTGTTCGTCACGCTGGAGGACGAGACCGGCGCAACCAACGTCATCGTCTGGCGCGATCTCGGCGATCGCCAGCGCCGCGAGCTGCTGGGCGCGAAGCTCCTCGCCGTCTGCGGCAAGCGTCGAGCGTGAAGGCCGGGTCGTTCACGTGCTCGCGGGCCGGCTTATCGATCTCACGCCGCTGCTCGGCCGCCTCACGACGAGGTCCCGCGATTTTCATTGAGCGTGCGCTCGGGCCTTCGCTCGGCTTACGCCTCGCGCGCCGCGCTCACGCCCTCCGCGCGCCGGCGATTCGCGACGCACGGTTGTCGGGCGCTGCTCGGTCGCCGCGGCGACGCGCCCTTCGGGCCTTCGCTCGGCTTACGCCTCGCGCGCCGCGCTCACCCTCCGCCGCGAGGTAAGATGTGCACTCCCGCGCCGCTCTCGACCGAACGCACGCCTGCGCGCCGCGCAGTCCGAATCCAGCGGACACCCGATCGCAGCACAACACAACAATGCCCAAGCCCGAATTCGACATCGTGGTGATCGGCGGAGGTTCCGGCGGGCTCACCGTCGCCGCGGGCGGCGCCACGCTCGGCGCGAAAGTCGCGCTCGTGGAAAAGCACAGGCTCGGCGGCGACTGCCTGTGGTACGGCTGCGTGCCGTCGAAGACGCTCATCAAGTCGGCGCGAATCGCCTGGCAGATGCGCCATGCCGATCGCTGGTCGCTCACGCCCTCCGATCCGCATCCCGATCTCGCCCGTGTCATGGAGCGCGTGCGCGGGGTCATCCGCGGGATCGAACCCACCGACAGTCCGGAGCGCTTCCGCGGGCTGGGCGTCGAGGTGATCTTCGGCGCGGGCCGGTTCGTCGCACCCGATGCCGTCGACGTCGATGGCCGCCGCCTCACCGCGCGCACCTTCGTGATCGCCACCGGATCGCGGCCGACGGTGCCGAAGCTTCCCGGCATCGAGACGACACCGTATCTCACCAACGAAACGGTGTTCGACCTTCGCGAGCCGGTACCGGCGCTGATCGTCATCGGCGCGGGCCCCATCGGCAGCGAAATGGCGCAGGCGTTCCGGCGGCTCGGCAGCGAAGTCACCGTCGTCGACGTCGCGCAACAGATTCTCGCCGCGCGAGGATGACGACCTCGCAGCGCTGGTGCTGCAGCAACTGAGTGCGGAGGGCGTGCGCTTTCTCCTCGGTGCAGCGATCCTCGCCTTCGAAGGCCGCAAAGGCGACGTGCGCGTGACGGTGCGCACGAGCGACGGCGTGCCGAAGGT
Source organism: uncultured beta proteobacterium (assembly GCA_963733985.1). Classification (GTDB taxonomy): domain Bacteria; phylum Pseudomonadota; class Gammaproteobacteria; order Burkholderiales; family Casimicrobiaceae; genus CAIWHR01. The sequence goes on from CAVTFF010000013.1 coordinate 274,985, forward strand.
GGTCGCCGGCACGCATCTGCTCCTCGCAGCGGGCCGCACACCAAATATCGATGGCCTGGGGCTCGAGATGGCCGGCGTCCGCGTCGACAATCACCGGATCGTCTTCGTCGAGGGATTGCGTACGACCAACAGCTCGGTCTACGTCGTCGGCGACGCCGCGGGCGGCCACCTGTTCACGCACGTCGCCGAGCATCATGCCGGCATCGTCCTGCGCAACGCGCTGTTCCGGATGACGTGGGCGGAGCCTTCGACGGTCGTTCCCTGGTGCACGTTCACCGATCCCGAGCTCGCCCGCGTCGGCTTGTCCGAAGCGGAAGCGAAGCGCAGCGGCAGCGCGTACAGCGTCTACCGGTTTCCCTTCGCTGATATCGACCGCGCGCGTGCCGATGGCGAGACCGAGGGCTTGGCCAAGATCGTCACCGATCGGCGCGGCAGGCTGCTGGGCGCGGGAATCGTCGGGCCCGCACGCCGGTGAGCTGATCGCCGAATTCGCGCTCGCGCTGTCGCATGGGATGCGCGCACGCGATCTGTCGGCCGTCATCCACGCCTATCCTACGCTTGCACAAATCAACCGCCGCGTCGCCGACGTCAGGATGAAAGAACGCCTGACGCCGACGTCGAAACGGTGGCTGCAGCGGCTTTTCGGCCTGCGGGGAGCGCCTACATGACGGCTCCGCGCGTACCGAATCACGGTGGCATCTGGACGAAAGCAGCACTCGCACTCGTCTTTGCGGGCGTCATCGTTGCGTTCTTCGCCTTCGACGGAAGCCGTTATCTCAACCTCGACACGCTGAAGGCAAATCGGGCCGCGCTGCTCGCGTTCGCCGAAGCGCATTACGTCGCGGCGCTCGCAATCGCGTTCGTAGGATATGCGGGCGCGGTCGCGTTCAGCTTGCCGATCGCGACGGTGATGTCGCTCGCGATCGGCTTCCTGTTCGGGCGCTGGGTCGGCACGGCGCTCGTCGTGGCTGCTGCAACCGTCGGCGCGACGCTGGTGTTCCTCGCGGCCCGCTATCTGTTCGCCGATGCCGCGCGGCGGAGAATGGGCGCGCTGGGCGAGCGTATCAACGCCGGATTTTCGGCCAATGCGTTCAACTATCTCCTGTTCCTGCGTCTCGTGCCGCTGTTCCCGTTCTTTCTCGTCAACCTCGCTCCCGCCTTCACGACGATCCGCGTGCGGACGTACGCCGCGGCGACGCTCATCGGAGTCATTCCGGGCGCGTTCGTCTATGCGAACCTCGGCCGGACGCTCTTGCGCATCGAATCGACCAAGGAGCTCGTGGGAAGCGAAACGCTCATCGCCCTGGGGCTGCTCGGAGTTTTCGCGCTGATCCCGATCGCGCTTCGCAAATGGAAATCGCGATCGACGCCGAACGCATTCCCCCTCTCCTGATCCGCCGAGGTCTCATGCACGCCACGCTGCCGCTGCTCGCGCGAACCGATTTTCCGCCGATCGCGCGTCGGACGCTCGACACTTTGCAGGTCAATCTCGGTCTACCGGTGCAACCAGGCGTGCGTCCATTGCCACGTCAACGCGGGCCCCGACCGGAAGGAGATGATGACGCGCGGGACGATCGACGCCGTGCTCACCGTTCTCGCTGCCGGAGGGATCGGAACGCTCGACGTCACCGGCGGCGCGCCGGAGCTCAACCCGCATTTCCGCCATCTCGTCCACGAAGCACGCGCGCTGGATGTCCGTGTCATCGACCGCTGCAACCTCACGATCCTGAACGAGCCGGGCTTCGAGGATCTGGGCTCGTTCCTCGCCGCCGAACGCGTCGAGATCGTGGCGTCGCTGCCCTGCTATTCGAAGGACAACGTCGATCGGCAGCGCGGCGAGAACGTGTTCGACTCGTCGATTCTCGCGCTCAAGAAGCTGAATGCGCTGGGGTACGGCCATGATGACTCCGGACTTGTGCTCGACCTCGTCTACAACCCGCAGGGTCCGGCCCTGCCGCCCGCGCAGCAAGCGCTCGAGACCGCCTACAAGCGGGAGCTCGGAATGCACTTCGGCATCGTCTTCAATGCGCTGTTCACGCTCGCCAACATGCCGATCAACCGTTTTGGCTCGATGCTGGTATCGCAGGGCAAGTTCGGGGATTACATGCAGCTCCTGCGCTCGGCGCACAATCCGGCCAACCTCGCCGGGGTCATGTGCCGGTCGCTCGTCAGCGTCGACTGGCAGGGTTATCTCTACGACTGCGACTTCAACCAGATGCTGGGCATTCCGCTCGTGATCGCCGGCAAGCCCCGTCGGCACGTCTCGGAGCTCGCGCATGCCGCGCTCGACGGACTGCCGATCGCGGTCGCCGACCATTGCTATGGCTGCACGGCCGGTCAGGGATCGAGCTGCGGCGGCGCGCTGGGCTGATCGTCGCCGCTCTCGCATGCGCGGCCTCCGAATCTTCCGCAGTAGGCGTCCGAACGAACGGCCGGCTGCCGCAATCGCGCGCGGACGCGCCCTTCGGGCCTCGGCTGCGCCCCGCGTGCACATGCGTGCGTCGATCATCATTCCGGCGCTGGAAGAGGCACAGCGAATCGCGGCGACGCTGGTGCCGCTGCAGCCGCTCCGCGCGCTGGGTCACGAGGTCATCGTCGTCGATGGCGGCAGCCGGGATGCGACCGTCGATCGCGCGCGGCGCTACGCCGACCGCGTGATCACCGCGTCACGTGGGCGCGCCCTGCAGATGAACGCCGGTGCCGCGCTCGCAACCGGCGACGTTCTGTTGTTCCTGCATGCCGACTCGATCGTGTCGACGGAAGGCGTCATCGCGATGCTGGATGCGTTGGGGGGCCACAAGCGCTGGGGCCGCTTCGATGTCGCGATCGCCGGCCGCTCGCCTTCGTTGAAATTTATCGCCGCAACGATGAACGCGCGCTCGCGCCTCACCGGAATCGCGACCGGCGATCAGGGAATTTTCGTCGAGCGTGGCCTGTTCGCTGCCGTGGGAGGGTACCCCAATCAGCCGCTGATGGAGGACGTCGAGCTGTCGGCACGCTTGAAGCGCGCCGCCGGGTCGCCGCTTCGAATCGCCCACCGCATCGTGACCTCCGGGCGCCGCTGGGAGCGCGGCGGGCTTTGGCGGACCATCCTCTCGATGTGGCTGCTTCGCCTGCGTTACTGGTGCGGCGTGGATTCTAGTGACCTCGCCAAGTCCTACGCAATGATTGCGGATTTCGATCATCCATTCGGCGCGCCGACGTTACTCGTCTTCGCGAAGGAGCCGGTCCCGGGCGACGTCAAGACACGACTTGCGAGGACGCTCGGCGTCGAGCGCGCGGCTTCGGTGCATCGGGAGCTTTGCGAGCGTACGCTCGCGACCGCCACGGCGGCGCGCGCCTCAGGCATCGTCGGCCGAGTCGAGCTATGGTGCGCGCCTGATGCGGAGCGCCCCGCGTTCCAGGAATGGCGCGATCGATACGATGTCGAGCTCGCGACGCAGATCGGCGAGGATCTCGGCGCGCGCATGCGCTACGCCCTCGAATCGGCGCTCGGCCATGGCCCGCGGGCGCTGCTGATCGGCACCGACTGTCCGGCGCTCGACGTCAACTGCCTCGCCCAAGCCGCGGCAATCCTCACCGATCACGACGCGGCGTTCGTCCCTGCCGATGATGGCGGTTACGTGCTGGTCGGACTCGCGCGACCCCTCGACGTCTTCGGCGGCATCGCGTGGGGGACGGCCACCGTCATGGCGGCAACGCGCACGAAGCTCGTCGCCGAACGCGCGACATGGCGCGAGCTACCCGCGCTGTGGGATGTCGATCTGCCAGGGGACCTTGCACGCTGGGAGGCGCGGCAAGCCCAGCGCGTCACCGCCGGCGCGCTATCCGTTCGCTAGATCGCCGGCGCCTCGGCGCTGCCGTCCTCCCGCAACGCGCGCATCGCTGCGCCCTCCCGCAGCGACATGAAGTGCACGGTGGCAGTGTCGGCCGACAGCGAGAAGGATTTGCTCGAGGCGGCGATCGAGCACGCGGTCGCGGTGCACGGCCACAAGGACACACCGGAGCTGTGCGGCCAGATCAAGACGGCGTTCCGCGACGGGATGCCGGTCGCGTAGGCGTTGTCGCTACGGCCGGGCCTCGGCGACTTCGCACGCGACCGACGGCCCGAGCTTCTCTTTGGCGACCGCAACGCGCGCGATATCGGGGAGATCGACGCCGTTCTTCACCGCCGTGATCTCGGCGAGTATCGACACGGCGATCTCCGGCGGCGTCCGACTGCCGATGTAGATTCCGATCGGCCCGTGCAGCCGCGCGATCTCTTCGTCGGTCACGTCGAGATCCTTGAGGCGGACGCGCCGCTTGGCGTTGTTCGCGCGCGAGCCCAGCGCGCCGACGTAGAACGCCCGCGATTTGAGCGCTTCCATCAGCGCCATGTCGTCGAGCTTGGGATCGTGCGTGAGCGCGATCACGGCACAGCGTTCGTCGAGCTTCATCGCCTGGACCGTGTCGTCGGGCATCGTCTTGACGAGCGGCACGCCGTGGACGTCCCATGTTCCCTCGTACTCGTCGCGCGGATCGCAGACGGTTACCTGATAGTCGAGGCCCTGCGCCATCTGCGCGAGATACTTGGAAAGCTGCGACGCGCCGATCACGAGCATCCGGTAGCGCGGACCGTGGATCGTCGTCAGCGCCTTGCCGTCGAACGCGAGGCCGTCGGCGGCGCGGGCAGCGCCAAGCACCGCCGCTCCGGTCGCGAGATCGAGGTGGCGGGCGACGAGCTGTCCCCCTCGATCGCTGCGAGCAGCGCCGCAATGCCGGAATCCGCGGACAGCGGCTCCAGCACGAGCTGGATCGTCCCGCCGCAGGGGAGGCCGAAGCGGCGTGCCTCGTCGGCGGTCACGCCGTAGGTGACCACCTCGCACTTCTGCGCCGTCATCCCGTGCTGACGGACGCGACCGACGATGTCGTCCTCGATGCAGCCGCCCGACACCGAGCCTTCGACGAGACCGTCATCGCGCACGGCGAGCATCGCGCCGTGGGGCCGCGGCGAGCTGCCCCAGGTCTTGACGACGGTAGCGAGCAGCACGCGCCGGCCCTCGTCCTGCCATTCGGCGCACCGTTTCAGCACTTCGAGATCGACGCTGTCCATTGGAGAACCCCGGATCCGCGATTGGCGCGAATCGCTGATGATCCGCTACTTCGCCATCCTTGAAAACAGGTAGACGATGATGCCGACGATCAATGCGATCGCGACCCAGCGCACCCACCCCCGCTCGGGCGCCACCGGCACCGCCGGCAACACGCCCATCTCGACTCCAACCGCGTCGGAAAAGCGGCCGAAGAAATCATCGGCGAGCTTTTGCGCAGCACCGTCGACGAGTCGCGAGCCGAGCTGCGCGATCTTGCCGCCAACCTGCGCCTTCACCGTGTAGGACAGCGCAGTCGCCGTGCCGTTCTCGGCCGGTGCGAGCGAAACTTTCGCCTCGCCCTTTGCAAACCCGGCGGCGCCGCCCTGTCCGTCGAAGGACAGCGTATAGCCGCGCGGTGGATCGACGTCGGCGAGCTGCAGCCGCCCGGCGAACTTCGCGGCGACCGGGCCAACCTTCGCGGCCAGTGCAATCCGAAACGCATTTTCGCCATCGGGCTCGATCGCCTCGCAGCCGGGAATGCACCCCTTGAGCATTTCCGGATCGTTTAGTGCGGCCCATACCGCTTCGACGGGCGCGGGCACCGTGCGGGTGCTCGTCATCTCCATCTTTCGTCTCCCTCAGGCCGCCCGTCGACGGGCCGCGCGCGAATGCGGACCGTCGAGCGCCGCGGCGAGCTCCGTCAGACTTTCCATATTGTGCACCGGCAGGAAGTCATCGACATGCGGCAGCATTGCCCGGATTCCCGCGGGGCGCGCCTCGAACCCTTCGTAGCGCAGCAGCGGATTCAACCATACGAGGCGCCGGCACGACTTGTGCAGCCGCTCCATCTGAAGCGCGAGCCCCTCGCCCCCTTCGGCGTCGAGACCGTCGCTGATCAGGAGCACGACGGCGTTCTGGCCGAGCAGTCGCCTCGACCAGCGCCGGTTGAAGTCGGCGAGGCAGCTGCCGATCCGCGTACCGCCCGCCCAGTCGGAGACCGCGGCGGTGACGCGCGCAAGCGCGACATCGACGTCGCGATGCTTGAGATGCCGCGTGATGTTGGTGAGGCGCGTTCCGAACAACAGGACGTGGACACGGTCGCGATCGTTGGTGATCGCATGCAGGAAATGAAGCAGCATCCGTGCGTAGCGGTCCATCGAGCCCGAGATGTCGCACAAGACGACGAGCGGCGGCGTTCTCCGCACGCGCTGCCGCCAGGCGAGCGGCGCCAGCGTTCCTGCGGGTCCCGTCGCGCGGCGCAGCGTCGTGCGCAAATCCACGCGATGACCACGGGCGGCCGGCGCCGTCCGTCGCGTCGGCAATTCAGGCAGCGGCAGTCGCAGCCGCGCGAGCATCGCGCGCACGGCCGCAAGCTCCGCGGTTGTCATCGTCTCGAAATCCTTGTGCTGCAGAATCTCCCGCGGCGATACCGTGAACGCGGCGTTCAAATCGAGCTCGTCGTTGTCCGCCGATGGCAGCGTCCGGTCGGCCGGCGGCAGCATCGCCTCGGCAATCCGCGCCGGCAACTCCGGCTCCGGCGGCACCTCTCCCCCGCGGCCAAAGACCTTCGGCAACAGCGAAGCAATCAGCTTTTCGAGCAGCTTCGGATTGCGCCAGAAGAGGTCGAACGCCTGCTCGAAAACCGGCAGGTGCTCGTGCCGCGAGACGAGCACGGCCGCAAGCGCGGCCCGGAAGTCCTCGCGATTGTCGAGGCCCACCGCATCTGCCGCCTCCAACGCCTCGAGCGTTCGCGCCGGACCCACCGGCAGCCCGGCCGCCCGCAACACGCGGACGAAATGGAGGACGTTCTCCGCGAGCCGACCCTTGGGCGCGAGCGGAATCGCACCCACGAGCTCCGTCGTGCGGATGCCCCCGCGTTCGATCACAACCGGATTCCCTCTTCGCGCGCTTCGGCGACGAGTCTCGCCGCGACGTCGGGCCCGAGCGCGCCGACGTCGTCCTGATACTTGAGCAGCACGCCCGCGTGTCGGCGACCGTCTGCGGGTCCAGCGCGATCCGGTCGAGCGCGATGAGCGCCTCGGCCCAATCGAGCGTCTCGGCGATGCCCGGCGCCTTGAAGAGATCCATCGTGCGCAGGCGCTGGGTGAACGCGACGATCTCGCGCGCGAGCGATTCCGGGGCTCGCGGACACTTGCGGCGGACGATCGCGAGCTCGCGCAGCGCGTCCGGATAGTCGACCCAGTGGTACAGGCAACGGCGCTTGATCGCGTCGTGGATCTCGCGCGTCCGGTTCGACGTGATGACGACGACCGGCGGCGTCATGGCGCGGATGGGGCCGAGCTCGGGAATCGTCACCTGGTATTCGGCGAGCACTTCGAGCAGATAGGCTTCGAACGGCTCGTCGGTGCGATCGAGCTCGTCGATCAGCAGCACCGGCGCAACGCCATCGTCCGGCGAGAGCGCCTCCAGCATCGGCCGCTTCAGCAGGAACCGCGTCGTGAAGATGTCGTGCGCAAGCCGCGCGCGGTCGAGGTCGCCGCCGCTTCGGCGAGCCGGATCTCGATCATCTGCCGCGGATAGTTCCACTCGTAGACCGCCGCTGCGATGTCGAGGCCCTCGTAGCACTGCAGGCGCACGAGGCGCTTGCCGAGCGCCGCCGCAAGCACTTTGGCGATCTCGGTCTTGCCGACGCCGGCCTCGCCTTCGAGGAACAGCGGACGCGCCAGCTTCAGCGCCAGGAACACCGCGGTCGCGAGCCGGCGGTCGGCGACATAGTCTCTGCCGGTCGAGCAGCGCAGCGACGGCGTCGACGGAAGGAGGCGCGTGGGAGTCGGGCATCGCGGGCGTGAAGTGGCAAAAAACATCGGCTGGCGACGCAGCGCCAGCCGACAGCATAGCAAAACCGGGAGGGTCAGCCCGCCGCGGCGACCGCCCGCGCCGCCATGACCGGGATCAGGTGCGCGCGATACTCGGGCGAGCCGTGCAGGTCGCTGTTAAGCCCCTCCGGTCGATCCTGGCGGCACGCGCCGCCTCGGCGGTGAAGCTCTTCGCGAGCGCGTCTTCCAGCGCCTTGGCGCGGAAGACCGACGACGCCGCGCCGGTGACCGCGACGCGCACGCCGTTTCCGGTCTGCGCGACGAACACGCCCGCCAGCGCGAAGCGCGACGCCGGATTCGGAAACTTCACGTAGGCGGCCTTCTTCGGGACAGGGAAGCTCACCGACGTGATGATCTCGTCGGCGGCGAGCGCCGTCTCGTACATGCCCTTGAAGAAATCGTCGGCGGCGATCCTGCGCTTGTTCGTCTGAACCGTCGCGTCGAGGCCAAGGACCGCCGCCGGCCAGTCGGCGGCCGGATCGTTGTTGGCGAGCGAGCCGCCGAGCGTGCCCATGTTGCGCACCTGGCGGTCGCCGATCCCTTCGGCGAGCGCGGCGAGCGCGGGAATCGCGCCTTTGACGACCTCGACGATGCGACGTCGGCGTGGCGCGTCATCGCGCCGATGACGAGCGCGTCGCCTTCCTTCCTGATGCCCGCCAGCTCGGCGATGCCCGACAGGTCGACGAGCGTGCCGGGCTGCGCGAGCCGCAGCTTCATCGCGCCGACCAGGCTCTGGCCGCCGGCGAGCGCTTTGCCGCCGGACTTGCGCGAGCATCGCCGCGGCGTCGGCGACGGTTTTCGCGCGGGTGAGTTCGAATGCGTACATGGCGATGGCTCCTTCGGATCCCGCCTATGCCTTCTTCGCCGACTGGATCGCCTGCCACACGCGATGCGGCGACGCCGGCATGTCGAGGTGCTTGACGCCCGCGGCGCGAGCGCATCGTGCACGGCGTTCATCATCGCCGCCGGCGCGCCGATCGCGCCGGCCTCGCCGCAGCCCTTGGCGCCGAGCGGATTGTGCGTGCACGGCGTCACCTTGCGTCGCCGACCTTGAACGACGGCAGGTCGTCGGCGCGCGGCATCGCGTAGTCCATGTAGCTGCCGGTCAGGAGCTGGCCGCTCTCGCGCGTCGTAGACGCAGTGCTCGAGCAGCGCCTGGCCGATGCCCTGCGCGAGGCCGCCGTGCACCTGGCCCTCGACGATCATCGGATTGATGATGTTGCCGAAGTCGTCGCATGCGGTGAAGCCGGCGACCTCGACCACGCCGGTGTCCGGATCGATCTCGACTTCGCAGATGTGCGTGCCCGCCGGGAAGGTGAAGTTGGTCGGGTCGTAGAACGCGGTCTCGTCGAGGCCCGGCTCGAGCTTGTCGAGCGGATAGTTGTGCGGCACGTAGGCGGTCAGCGCGATCTCGCCGAACGTCTTGCTGCGGTCGGTGCCGGCGACGGTGAACTTGCCGTCCTTGAACTCGATGTCGGTCTCCGCCGCCTCCAGCAGGTGCGCGGCGATCTTCTTGCCCTTGGCGACGATCTTGTCGAGCGCCTTGACGATCGCCGTGCCGCCGACCGCGAGCGAGCGCGAGCCGTAGGTGCCCATGCCGAACGGCACGCGGCCGGTGTCGCCGTGCACGACGTCGACGTTCTCGATCGGGATGCCGAGGCGCGCCGCGACGACCTGCGCGAACGTCGTCTCGTGGCCCTGGCCGTGGCTGTGCGAGCCGGTGAACACCGTCACGCTGCCGGTGGGATGCACGCGCACCTCGCCCGCCTCGAACAGGCCCGGCGCGCGCGCCGAGCGCGCCGGCGACGTTCGATGGCGCGATGGCCGCAGGCCTCGATGTACGACGCGTAGCCGAGCCCGCGCAGCTTGCCGCGCTTCGCCGCTTCCGCCTTGCGCGCCGGGAAAGCCCGCGACGTCGGCGATCTTCATCGCGCCGTCGAGCGTCGCGTCGTAGTCGCCGGTGTCGTAGATGAGCGCGACCGGCGTCTGGTACGGGAAGCTCGCGGATGAAGTTGCGGCGGCGGATCTCGTCCTGCGCGATGCCGATCTCCACGGCCGCCTGGTGGACGATGCGCTCGACGACGTAGGTCGCCTCCGGGCGCCCGGCGCCGCGATACGCGTCGACCGGCGCGGTGTTGGTGAACACCGCCGTCACTTCGCAGTAGATCGCCGGCGTCGTGTATTGGCCGGCGAGCAGCGTCGCATAGAGGATCGTCGGGATGCACGACGCGAACGTCGACAGGTAGGCGCCCATCGCCGCCGTCGTGTGCACGCGCAGCGCGAGGAACTTGCCGTCCTTGTCGAGCGCGAGCTCGGCGTGCGTGACGTGGTCGCGGCCGTGCGCGTCGGACAGGAACGATCTCGCTGCGCTCGGCCGCCCACTTGATCGGGCGGTTGACGCGCTTCGACGCCCAGACCATCGCCGTTTCTTCGGCGATACAGGTAGATCTTCGAGCCGAAGCCGCCGCCGACGTCGGGCGCGATCACGCGCACCTTGTGCTCGGGCAGGCCCAGCACGAACGCCGTCATCAGCAGCCGCTCGACGTGCGGGTTCTGGCTCGTGACGTAGAGCGTGTAGCTGTCGTCGGCGCGGTTGTACGACGCCACCGCCGCGCGCGGCTCGATCGCGTTGGGGATGAGGCGGTTGTTGACGATGTCGAGCTTCGTCACGTGCGCCGCCTTGGCGAACGCCGCGTCGACCGCGGCCTTGTCGCCGAGCGCCCACGTGTAGCACTTGTTGCCCGGCGCGCCGTCGTGGATCTGCGGCGCGCCCGGCTTCGAGCGCGTCGACGCAGTTGACGACCGCCGGCAGCACGTCGTAGTCGACGTCGATCAGCTCGGCCGCGTCCTTCGCCTGGTCGGGCGTCTCGGCGAGACGAGCGCGACGCGGTCGCCGACGTAGCGGACCTTGCCCTTGCGCGAGCACCGGATGCGGCGGCTCGTTCATCGGCTTGCCGTCGGTGCCGGTGATGAGCCAGCCGCAGGGCAGGCCGTTGACGCCGTCAGATCGGCGCCGGTGAAGATGGCGACGACGCCCGGCGCGGCCTTCGCCTTCGCGGTGTCGATCTTGCGGATCTTCGCGTGCGCATGCGGCGAGCGCAGGAAATACGCGTGCGACGTGATGCGGCGGATTGACGTCGTCGGTGTACTGGCCCGCTGCCGGTCAGGAAGCGCGCGTCTTCCTTGCGCCGCACCGACTGGCCGATGCACGCCCTGGTCGTTCGCGCCCATGGCGTCCTCCGTACTTCCCCATGGCGGCGGCGCCCTGCTGCACCGCCTTGACGATGTTGTGGTAGCCGGTGCAGCGGCACAGGTTGCCTTCGAGCTCGGCGCGGATCGTCTGCCTCGTCGGCGTTCGGGTGGCGCTGCACGAGGTCGATCGCGCTCATCACCATGCCCGGCGTGCAGAAGCCGCATTGCAGGCCGTGGCAGTCCTTGAACGCCGCCTGCATCGGGTGCAGCGTCGCCGTCCGGCGGCGAGGCCTTCGATCGTGCGCGACCGTCGCGCCGTTGCGCCTGCACCGCGAGCATCGTTGCACGCCTTCACCGCGCGGCCGTCGACATGCACCGTGCAGGCGCCGCATTGGCCGGTGTCGCAGCCGACGTGCGTGCCGGTGAGGCCCAGGTTGTTGCGCAGGAAATCGACGAGCAGCGTGCGCGGATCGACGTCCGCGGTGACCGCCTTGCCGTTGACGGTGAGTGAAAGCGTGACGGGCATCGATGCCTCCTTCGAGTGGGAATCGCCGCGCGTCGACGTGCTCGCTCGCGGCGGAGCGCCATCATAATCCGCGGCTCCGCGCGACAGCAATCGACCGGACGACATCAACGCGGGCCCGCGCGTCAGGGCGGAATCTGCGGCCGCCAGCTCAACGCCGCGCTCAGTTCAGGTTGGCGATGTACTGCGCCAGGTTGTCGATGTCCTCGTCGGACAGCGTCGCCGCGACGCTCGTCATGTTGCCGGCGTCGTTGGTCCGCCGCTTGGCCTTGAAATCGGAGAGCTGCTTCTCGACGTACTGCGGATACTGGCCGGCGACGCGGGGGATCTCGTTCTGGCCGACGAAGCCGCCCAGATGGCACATCGGGCACAGCACCGCGTCGGAAATCTTCCGCCCGGCCTCGACCTTCGCGCCATCGGCCTTGAAGGCGGTCGGCAAGCGGCTTCTGCGCGGCGAAGAAGTTGCCGAGCGCGATCATCTCGTCGCGGGAGAAGTCCGGCGGCCATCGGCGACATCGGCGGATCCGTGCGGCGCCCTTCCTTGAAGTCCTTGAGCTCGATGTAGATGTAGCGCCACGTCTGCCCGGCGAGGATCGGGTATTGCGGGGTTCTGTCGAGTTGCCGTCGGGGCCGTGGCAGGCGAAGCAGGTCTCCGCCTTTTGCCGCGATCGCGACGTCGTCCTGCGCTGCGGCGCTCGCCGGTCCGAGGAGCGGCGCAAAGGCGCAGAGCACGATCACCAAGCCGCGCATGAATCAATCGCATCGTCACACACGAGAAAACGGCCACCCCGCGCCAACGGAGTGGCCGCGCATGGCCCTCGAATCGGCTAACGCGGGACCATCTTCTCGCCGCCGATCAGCGCGAACACGAACACGCTATTGCCGCGCTTGGCGTCGATCTGGTTGTTGCCGCCGGCGGCGACCGCGATGTACTGCGTTTGCCCACCATGTACGACACCGCGGGGGCGTTGACGCCGGCGCCGCAGTTGTACTTCCACAGCTCCTTGCCGTTCTTCGCGTCGATACGCCTTGAACCAGCCGTTGGCTTCGCCGTTGAAGACGAGGTCGCCGGCGGTGGCGAGCACGCCGCCGATCAGCGGCTGCGGCGTCTTCACGGCCCACGCCACCTTGCCGGTGTCGAGGTTCACCGCGACGAGGCGGCCCCACTGCTCCTCGCTCGGGATCGTCTTGAATGCGCCGCCCAGCCAGAGCTTGCCGCCGGGATACGGCGCTTCCTCGACGTGATAGGTCATCGGCTGATGCAGGTTCGCCGCGTAGGCCAGACGCAGTTTCGGGTTGACCGCCATCGGCGACCATTCGACGCCGCCGTTCGCGCCCGGCAGCATCCGCGCGCCCGTCTTCGTCGGCAGCACCCACATGTTCTCCTGCGGGATCATCGCTTCCGAAAAGCGGATCAGCTTGCCGGTGTCGCGCTCGTGGACGTAGATGTGGCCGGTCTTGCCGCCATGGATGACGACGTCGACCATCTTGCCGCTGGCCATCCTTCGCCTGCGTGAGGATCGGCGGGCTCACCGCGTCGAGGTCCCACACGTCGTGGGCGATGTACTGGTAGTGCCACTTGTACGTGCCCGTGTCGAGGTCGATCGCGACGATCGAGTCGGTGTACAGGTTGTCGCCCGGACGGATCGCGCCGTAGAGGTCGGGCGACGGATTGCCGACGACGAAGAAGACGGTGCTGCGTCTTGTGGTCGATCGCCGGCGTCATCCACACGCCGCCGCCGAGCATCTGGTAGAACGCGCTGTCCTTCTCCGCCAGCATCTTCTTCTCGGCGGCGATGTCGCGATGCATGTCGCGGCCGGTCGCGTCGTTCACCGCCCACACGCCTTCCTGGCCCTTCTCGGGGATCGTGTAGAACGTCCACAGCAGCTTGCCGTCCTTCGCGTCGAACGCCTTGACGAAGCCGCGGATGCCGTATTCGCCGCCGTTGGTGCCGATCAGCACCTTGCCGTCGACGACGGCGGGCGCCATCGTCTCCGAGTAGCCCTTCTCGGGATCGGCGATCTGCGTCTCCCACAGCAGCTTGCCGGTCTTCGCGTCGAGCGCGACGAGCTTCGCGTCGAGCGTGCCCATGAACAGCTTGCCGCCCTCGATCGCGACGCCGCGGTTGTTGTTGCCGCAGCAGACCGTCATGATCGGCCCCAGCTTGTGCTTGTAGTGCCAGTACTCCTCGCCCGTCGCCGCGTTGATCGCATAGACGTGGTTGAACGACGTCGTCAGGAACATCACGCCGTTGACGACGATCGGCGCGGTTTCCATCGACTCCAGCACCGCCGTCTGGAAGACGAACGCGGGCGCGAGCCGTTGGCGTCGTCGGCGTTGATCTGCGTGCCGGGGTAGTAGCGCGTGTTCGCGTAGCTGCCGTTCGAGTGGAGCCAGTTCTTCCTGTCGCTCGCCGCGCCGTCGAGCGTCTGCTGCGATGACCGTCGGACTGGCCGACATCGCACTGGCCGTCGTGGTGGCGCTGCCGCCGAAACTTCCTGCGCATGTCGCGGCGCCGCTGCCAGCGAGCACGATCGCCGCTGCCGCGGCCATCGCGGCCGATGCTGTTGCGTATCGTCATAGATTCCTCCGCCCGTTCGAATTTTCGTTACCGGAATCCCGCGGCCGACGCAACCGACCGCACGGTTTGGCTGCCCCGACGCAAGTTGCGTTATAGTCTTTTTTCTCGAAGTCTGGCAAGACGTCGTTCCCGCTTAGGGCTTGAACCGAGATGGTTGTGCGCCGCAACAACGAGCGGCCACCCGCGCAGGAGAATCGCATGCTGCGCGTTGCCTCGCTGCTACCTGCTGCGTGCGTCGCCGCGTCGATGATGCTTGCGTTGCCGCGTGCACGCGGCCGATGACGACTGTCGGTCAACGCGCGGCTGCTTGCTTGCCGCCGAACGCCGACGACCAGCCGGAGTCGACCGCGCGCTTGCAAGGCGGGCGCCGTCGGTAATGCGCGCAACCGGCTCGGCGAAACGGCGCTGCTCATCGCGCTGAAGAAGAACGACGTCGGCCCTCGCGAAGATGATGCTCGACGCCGGCGCCGACGTCAACCTGCGCGGCGGTCAACGGCGTGACGCCGCTGATGGCGGCCGCGTACGCGGGCCATGACGGATGTCGCGGCGTGCTCCTGCGCGCGGCGCCGACGTGCGACGCGCGTCGACCGCCTCGAAAAGAACGCGATGACCTATGCCGCCGGCGAAGGCCGCACCGACGTCGTGCGTGCTGCTGCATCGCGCAAGGGCGTCGATCCCAACGCCGTCTACGCGCAACGACCTGACCGCGCTGATGTGGGCGGCGGGCTACGGCAAGACCGAAACAGTGCAGGCGCTGCTCGCCGCCGGCGCCAAGCCGGCGCTTCAAGGACAACCGCGGCAAGACCGCGCTCGACATCGCGCGCGAAGGAATCGGCAGGACGAGACGCTGCCGACGCCTCGAGCGTAGTGCGGTCAGGCCGCGACAAGTCGCTGCGCGCAGGCGGCGCTGCCCTGCGGCCGAGCCCCATTCGCGCCGACCGAGCCGTCGCGCATCGCACGCAGCGCATGCTTGACCGCGCCGGCGACGTGCAGCGCACCAGCGCGACATCAGCACCCAGCTCGTGACGAGATGGACGGTGCTCAGCGCTTCCTTCAGCGCGTCGTGCTTTACGGCCCCACGCCGGCAGCGTCGATCCCGAAAGACTCGCACCGGATAGCCGCTGAACACCGAGCCGAGATAGCCGGCGAGCGGCTGGCGATCAGCGCGGCGTACAGGCCACGTGCGTCGCGCGCGCAAGCCGCGCCTGCCAGCGCGGCATCGGCGGCAGCGGCGGCGGCCGATGCGCCGACGCGCCAGCCGAGGCGGAACAGCATGAGCGCGAGAATCGTCAGGCCGATCGACTTGTGCAGGTTGAACGCGTCGGCGCGCAGGCCCGGCCGGCTGCTTCGGGATCGACTGCATCCACCAGCCCCATGCGAACTGCCCGACCACCAGCGCGGCGATCAGCCAGTGCAGCACGATCGCGGTGCGCGTGTAGCGCGCGGGAGTGCTCAGAAGGTCGACATTGACGCTCACGCCGACGAACCAGTTGCGCCCCGGCGCGCGGCTCGAAGTAGCGGCCGTTGGTGTCGCCGACGATCACCGACCCCACGTAGTTGCGTTCGGAGAAATTGTTGACGCGCACGAACTCGCGCCACGTCACGCTGCCCGCGCGTTGCGCGAAGCCGACGCGCGGCATTGCCGATCGTGTACGCCGGCGCGGCGTCGGTGTTGCGGTCGTTGACGTAGATCTTGTCCGCATACTGGACTTCGAGCGCGGCGCTGAAGCCCCGCGCAGCCGGCGCGCGACCACGCGAGCTCGGCGTAGGCCTGTTGCGGGGGCACGCCCGGGCAGCCGCGCGCCGGCGGGCACCATCGCGGCGGCAGACCGGTGGACATGGCGTCGGTGAACTTCGCCGACAGGTAGGTTAGCGCGCGTGCCGGCGAAGCCCGCGCCGAGCGTCGCCGTCCCACGCCGCCTCGACGCCGCGCCGCGCGTCGTGCCCGCATTCTTGTACGTCGTGCGGCCGCCGGTGGCGGCGTCGATGACGATTTCGTCGGTCACGTGTCGATATTGAACGCCGCGAGATTGACGCGCTGCCGTCCGGCAGAAGCGCCTTGAGCCCGAGCTCGGCGCGCGGCTGGTCGCGGGCTCAAGCGCGAAGTTGAGACCCGGTCCGACCGGTGCGATAGGCAAGCTCGGTGAACGTCGGCGTCTCGAAGCCCTGCCCGTAGCTCGCGTAGAGGTTGAGTCGTTCGGTGACGTGCCACACGACGCCGGCACGGCATCCCGTGGCTGAACGTCGCGCTGGCCGCTGTCGTCCGGGTTGCTGGCGGTGATGTAGTGGTCGTCGGAGTCGAAGCGGACGTCGCTGTAGCGGATCCGGCGAGCAGCGACGAGCGGGTCGCAGCGGCGACCATTCCGCCTGCGGCGTAGCCGTCGGATTGCTCACCGTGTCGTCTTCGTCGCGGCGCAGGTCGCCCAGCGCGCCGTTGTTGTTGACGAAGCCCTGGCGCTGCTTGTGCTGCGGTCTCGTGTCGGCGCCGAACGTGAGCTGAGCCGGCCGGTCCGCCGAGCGCCAAGCGCGTCGACGAGCCGCGCGTCCGACGCCGCCGAAGTGCGGTCGAGATCGGCCACGCCGCCCGACGACGTCGCGCCGATGCCCGACAAGCGCGAGGATACTGGCGGACCGTGCGTGTGCCGCCGTAGCCCGTGACGCGAAGGTCCGTGTCGGCGTTGAACTCGCTGCTCGAGCGTCGCGCCGCCCTGCTGCTGGTTGACCGTCTTGCGGGTGTCGAACTGCGATCGCCACGGGATCGGCCTGGCGCGGATTCGCCTCCCACTGCGCACGCGTGAGGCCGAGCGGATCCTGCGTCTCGGGCTGGTACGAGCGTATTGCCGACCAGCGTGACGCGTGTCCGGCGCTCGCGGCGAGCTTGAGCTTGGCGTTGGCGATGATCCGCGACGCTTCGCTGTGATCGCGGTAGCCGTCGGTCGTGAAGTAGTTGCCCGCGACGACATAGTTGACCGCGACCGGCCTCGCCTTCCCCTTCGCCACCGCGTTCCAGGTGCCGTAGCTGCCGCCGATGACCTGTCCGTTGAGCGAGCGGCGTCGCCGGTCCGTCCTCGGTGAACACGGAGATGACGCCGCCCGACGCATTGCCGTAGAGCGTCGAGAACGGACCGCGCAGGACCTCGATGCGCTGCGCCGAGACCAGGCTGAAGCTGCCGGTCTGGCCCTGGCCGTCCGGCATCGTCGCCGGAATGTCGTCCTGGTACAGGCGCACGCCGCGGACGCCGAAAGTGGCGCGCGCGCCGAAGCCGCGCGACTGAATCTGCAGATCCTGCGCATAGTTCCAGCGGCTCTGGATCGAGATTCCGGGCACGCGCGCAGCGATTCCGACAGGTTGATCTGCGGCTGACCGCGCTGAATGCTGGTCGGCACTGACCGTGTCGATCGCAAGCGGCAAGTCGAAGGCGCGCTCCGCGATGCGCGTCGCGGTGACGACAACCGGATCGAGTCGCGTCGTCGCCGCTTCCTGCGCGTGGAGCGTCATCGATGTGCCGACCGCGATGCCCGCTCCGGCAGCGATGGCGGCAAGGCGCCGATGGGCGCACGGACAAGAGCGGGACGCCAGACGCATGCGGCGGTGATTCACCCGGGGTTGCGGCGGTGAAAGGGTGGGCAACGTCACGTAGGATAGATGACCCGCTTCCAGCGTTGGTGCGCTGGAGTCGCAGCCAAAGGTTACGAACATGATCCCATACCTTGCGCTGCATGAGGATCCTTGGGGGATACGGGGCTTATCTCGCGTCCCACGCGGCTCGCTACTTCGGCGGCTTTGCCTCGATCGCGATGGACGCGAACCAGGTGGCGAGGGCCGCTATTTCGGCATCGGTTAGCGGCTTGGCGATGACGCTCATGATTTCGTTCGAGCGCTTGCCGCTGCGATAGGCCTTCAGTTGCTCAGCCAGATAGTTCTCCGGCTGCCCCGCGAGGTTCGGCGCATCGGGGAGTACGCTTACGCCGAACTCGCCATGGCAGACGGCACACATTCTTGCCTTGGCACGGCCGGCCTCGACGTCAGCCTGCACCGCACTCATGCCACAAGCGAGCAGGCACGCGAGCGCAACCCGGATCAATTGTCCCGTCATGGATCGCTTCCTCCGCCAAACGAAAAACGGGCCAGGGATCCCCGGCCCGTCAAGCTTCAGTTACCAGCCAAGTTCAGATCACTTCTTTACATCGCCCACATAGGTAACGCGGTACAGCGCGCCCGCGAAGTCGTCGCTTATCAGCATCGAGCCGTCCTTCATCATCGCCACATCGACCGGGCGGCCGCGGTACAGACCCGTGTCGCCGTCGAGCCAGCCTTCCGCAAAGACCTCGGTCTTGTCGGCCATGCCATCGCTCTTCAGGCTGGTGAACATGATGCGCGCGCCGCTCGGCGTGGTGCGGTTCCACGAGCCGTGCTGCGCCGAGAACAGGCCCCCTTGGTACTTTGCCGGGAACACCTTGCCGGTATAGAAAACGAGCCCGAGGTCGGCTGCATGCGCGTCCATATAGACCTGCGGGTTCGTGATGTTCGGCGGCAGCGGATCCTTGTCATAACCGAACTCGGTGATTCGCGTCTTACCACAAATCCACGGGTAACCGAAGAACATGCCGGGACCGGTCGCACGGTTGATTTCTCCGTTCGGGATGTTGTCTCCCATGCCGTCGGTCTGGTTGTCGGTGAACCACAGTGTCTTGTCTTTCGGGTTGAATTCCAGGCCTACCGAGTTGCGGATTCCGGTGGCATAGACCTCGCGCTTGCTGCCGTCGAAAGCGTTCATGCGCACGATGCCGCCGATGCCCCACTTGTTGAACAGCGCCAGCTTCTCGCGCGGCGGAACGTTAAAGGGCTGGCCGAGCGTAATGTAGAGCATGCCGTCCGGGCCAATTCTGCAAGTGCGTGCGTGGTGGTTGTACGACTCCTCTTCGACCGGGATCAGTTTGCCCTGCGGCACCACCTCGATGACCGCGACGTCCCCACCTTCGTAGAAGAACTCGGCGGCCGGGAAGTTCAGCACTCGATTATGCTCGACCACGATCAGAAACCCGTCCTTGGTCCAGCAAACGCCGTTGGGCACATGAAACTTCGCCGACGGGGCAAATGGCTTGACTTCGTCGGCGACGCCGTCGCTGTTGCGGTCGGTGACCGCCCAGACGGTAGTCTTGCGGGTGCCGACGAACAGCATGTTGGTGGAGGGCGCCACCGCCATGTGGCGCGCATCCGGCACTACCGCATAGAGGTCAATCTTGAAACCCGGCGGCAGCTTGATACGCTTGAGATTTTCGCGGATGGCGTCGGCATTCTTGCCTTCCTGCGGGACGGGCGGCAGGCTCGGGTCCACGCCCGATAGTTTCATCTGCTTGAGATTTTCAATGTTTGTCTGCTGCGCGGATGCGGCTATGGGCAACGCAAGCACCAACGAGGAAGCCAACAGTCCGATTCGCAATGACTTGGAGGTATGCATTTGTATTCTCCTCGATCAATTGAAGGAACCGACGAGCCTGCCGCAGACAGGTTGCCGTGAGCCAGGTTCCCGGATTCTTCTTGTCGCCGAAACCTCGGGAGCGCCTTCAGCACGATTAGCTTACACCTGCCCGGCTGCGCTGCTAAGCAAAAAGCGGTCGTCTGGAGCTCGTCCGGGTAATTTGAGAAGGTTAACGTGGCCGGATCGGGGGCGCTGTCCTGGCGTGGCAGCCGCGAGA
Organism: uncultured beta proteobacterium; assembly: GCA_963733985.1. GTDB lineage: Bacteria > Pseudomonadota > Gammaproteobacteria > Burkholderiales > Casimicrobiaceae > CAIWHR01. The sequence continues at coordinate 294,891 of CAVTFF010000013.1, forward strand.
TGAGGTCATCAACGCAGATCATCGCAGCCGGCATCGACGTCATACCCAATGAGCGATTACGGCGGGTCCCCAAATGCGCCATTCGAGTTGCGCCGGCGAAGCGTGTGCAAAGTCGTGTAGGATAAATGAGAATACGTCTCGGGCAAAGTGCGCCGCACTCACGACGACGACGGAAAGATCATGGTCCCTTCCCGCATCCTTGCAGTTACAACACTCGCCGCGGTCATGCTCGCTACGCCCGTTGCGGCTGCGGCGCCGCTCGCCTACGCGTCCAACGAAGGTTCGGGAACCGTCTCGGTCATCGACACCGCGACCGACAAGGTCGTGGCCACATTGAAGTTCGGTGACCGGCCCCGTGGCATCGCGCTTTCCCCCGACAGCGCACGCTTGTACCTCTCCGATCAGACCGCCAACGCGCTCGTCGTCGTCGATACGGCGAAGCGAATCGAGATCGCGCGGGTGCGGCTTGGCGACTCGCCGGAAGCGATCTATGTGTCCCCCGACGGCAAGTGGATCGCGGCGGCGATCGAGGAAAACGATCAGGTGGCGCTCGTCGACACGGCGGCCCTCAAGGTCGTGCGTACGATCAGGATGCGCGGCAAGAACCCCGAGCACGCGGTCTGGAGCCCGGACGGAAAATGGCTCTACGCCAGTGCCGAGGAAGCCGATTCGGTCGACATCATCGACGTCGCGAAGGGCGAAGTCGTGAAGTCCGTGAAAGTCGGTGACCGGCCGCGCGGCATCGGGTTCCTGCCCGATGGCAGCCGCGCGTACGTCGCCGTCGAGAACGCCGACATGGTCAACGTTTTTGACACCGGGACGCACGACGTGATCGCCAGGATCAAAGCCGGCAAGCGGTCCAACGGAGTCGTTGTGCACCCGGATGGCAAGCGCGTCTTCGTGAGCTCCGGTGGCGAGGGCACGGTGCAGGTGATCGATACCGCGACCAATGCGATCATCGCGAAGATCGCGGTCGGCAAGCGGCCGTGGAACATGGCGCTCACGCCCGACGGGAAAAAGCTCTACGTCGCCTGCGGCCGTTCGAACGCAGTCGCGGTGATCGATACGACGCGAATGCGAAGATCACCGAAATTCCCGTCGGCGAGCTCCCGTGGGGTGTGGCGATCCGCTGACGATCGCGCGATGCGACGCGGCACTGGGCTTCGCGGCCACAGCCTGCGAGTTGGCAGATCGCGCCCGAATGGCTGCTCTTCGCGAGATCGACAACCTCTTCAGCCGCCGCTACCAGAATTTCGGCATCCTCGGCAGCAACTACTTCCGCGGCCCGGGCAGCACCTTCGATGCGGGACTCGCCGGTCCCGAGCCGTTCCGGTCGCCGGCGGCGCCCTTCGGTGCTTGGCTCGGCATCCAGTACCGGCTCGACCACAAGGGCGCGAGCGGATAAAGTCGCGGCTGTGCCAATTCGCCTTGTGCCGCGATGCTCCTACCCTCTCCTCCCCGCCGTCGTCTGCTTCGCAATCTAGGATTCGGCGCGCTGGGCGCGGTCGCTTCCGGCATTCCCGGCGCCGCGCGCACCGCGGCGACGACGGGGATGAAAGACCTTTGCGCGACGCCGCCGCACTTCGACTCGCCGCTCAACGTGCCGCAAGCTGCCGGGGTGATGGGGCGCCTTGCCCTCGATAACCGTACAGTCGCGCTGCGCGCCACCGCGCACGGCAATGGCGGCGCGCTCGCATTCGTTGCCCGCGTCGACGGGCGCGACTACTTCGACCCGACGCTTGTCACGCGGACGGGCGACCAGGTCCGCATCAGCCTCGCCAACGAGATGGACGAGCCGACGATCGTCCACTGGCACGGGCTGACGATCGACACGGCGAACGACGGCAACGGCGATATGCTGATCCCGCCGCGGGAAACGTTCGACTACGCGTTCACCATGCGCAATCGTGCCGGGCTTTACTGGTACCATCCGCATCCCCATGGCGCCACGGCGGCGCAGGCCTACCGCGGATTGTTCGGCCTCCTTGCCGTCGAAGACGACGAGGAGCTCGCGCTGCGTCGCGCGTTGCACGTTGCGCCCGGCGACACCGAAATCCCGCTCGTCCTCCATGACCGCCGCAGTGGCCTGCCGCTCCGCTACGCACCTTCGGCGGAGGACTTGCTGCACGGCTGGTACGGAGACGAGATCCTCGTCAATTTCACGCAACGACCGTTCCTCGACGTCACCGCGCGGCGCTACCGATTTCGCGTGCTCAATGCCTCGAATGCGCGCGTCTTCCGCCTCGGATTCACGCGCGACAACGGCACGGCGATGCCGTTCCTGCTCATCGGAACAGATGGCGGGCTGCTCGAGGAGCCCATTGCGGTGAAGGAGTTCTTTCTCGCCCCTGCCGAGCGCACCGACGTCCTCGTGGATTTTGCGGGGCTCCCGGTCGGCAGCTTCGTGCTGCTGGAAAGCCGCGCCTTCGACCCCATGCATGCCGAATTGCAGCCGCGCCGCAACGGTGAATCGGCGGCCTCGATCATGGACCATGCCCGCGACGCACCGTCAGGTGACACCCTGGCGAGCGGCGCCGACGGTGGCGCATTTGCGATGCTGCAATTCCGCGTCCGCGCCCACGCGGGCACGCAGCCGCCCATTCCCGCGCGCCTGTCCGCGCCGGTCGCGCTGGCAGCGCAAAGCGGCGACGGGAGACCGCTGCGGCTTGGCTTCGCAAAGGGCCGCTGGCGCATCAACGACCGCGTCTACGACATGAACGCGACGCCGATCGTCGTAGCGCGTGCGGCCGTCGAGACCTGGCTCATCCGCAACTACTACACGAGCATGCCGCATGCGATGCACCTGCACGGCTTCCAGTTCCGCGTCATCGAGCGCGAAACCAGTCCCGAACAGCTTTCTCCCCTCGTCGTCGATGCGCGCGGGCGGCTTGCGACCGATCTCGGTTGGAAGGACACCGTCCTCGTCTGGCCCGGCGAATCGGTGCGCATCGCGATCGATTTCCACCACCCGTTTGCAGCCGACCAGATCTACCTCTTCCATTGCCACAACCTCGAGCACGAGGACGGCGGCATGATGCTGCGCGTCAAGGTTGCCTGACGAGCCTGATGCCGCAGCGTCGAATCCTGCTGATCGGCGGCGGCCACAGCCATCTTGAAGTGTTGCAGCAGTTCGCGCACAGACCGGATCCAGGCATCGAATTGACGCTGGTGAGCCCCACGGCGCTGACGCCGTATTCGGGAATGCTGCCGGGACTGATCGCCGGTCATTACACGGTTGCGGATTCGCACATCGACCTTCCCGCGCTCGCCCGCTGGGCGCAGGCACGGTTCGTCTGCGATCGCGTGATCGAGTTCGATCTCTACACCCGGATCGCGCGGCTTGCCGAGGGCAACATCGAGCCGTTCGACCTCGCTTCGATCGATGTCGGCTCGGCGCCGGATGACTCGGTGCCGGGCGCGCGCGAACATGCAGTCGGGGTGAAGCCGGTCGATCGCTTCCTCTCTGCGTGGGCAACGCTGCAGGCGGAGGCCGCAGCTGGCCGCGTTCGAACAATCGTGGTCGTTGGCGCGGGCGCCGCCGGTGTAGAGACGCTGCTCGCAATGCAGTTCCGTCTTGTGCAGACGCTTGCAGGCGAGGCACCCCGATTCGCGCTTGTCACCGATCAACCGCATATTCTCCCCGAACACGCGCCGTCCGTGCGCAAGCGGCTCGGCAAGCTCCTGGTCGCACGCGACGTGGTGCTGCACACCGGCAGCGCCGCCGTGGCGGTCGAACCCGGCGCGGTCGTCGCCGCCAACGGAGCTCGCATCGCCGCGGACCGCGTCGTCTGGGCAACGTCCGCGTCCGCCGCGTCATGGCTCGCCGCGTCCACGCTCGACTGCGACGCGGGCGGATTCGTCCGCGTGAACCAGCACCTCCAATCCGTTTCGGATCCCTTCGTTTTCGCCGCCGGGGATTGTGCGGCCCAGGACGGCCATCCGCGGCCGAAGTCGGGCGTGTTCGCGGTCCGCGAAGGGCCACCGCTCGCGGCCAACCTGCGCCGCGCGGCCCGCCACGAGCGGCTCGTCAAGTTCACTCCGCAGCGCCGAGCCCTTTCCTTGATTTCGACGGGAAACCGCCACGCCGTCGCATCGTGGGGTCCTGTCGCCGTCGATGGCGACTGGGTCTGGCGGTGGAAGGATCGAATCGACCGCAACTTCTGCGCACGCTATCGGCCACCCCAGCGCGCAACGAAGTCGACGTCCGCGTAAAATCCCCGGATACGCTCGCGCGCGTACCGCTCCGGCGTGTCGCAACCCGCCGGATAAGACAAAAAAAGGATGCCCGATGATCGCCGACCCCGTCCTCGCCGTTGCCGTACGCGCGGCTCGCCGCGCCGGCTCGATCATCATCGACGCGGCGCGCGACCTCAAGCGCCTGCCTGCGCACGCGAAGGAGCACGGCGACATCGCGACTGCGACCGACAACGAGGCCGAGAATGCGATCGTCGCGACCCTGCGGGCGGCGTTCCCCGAGCACGCCATCCTCGGCGAAGAATCGGGCCACATCGAAGGTGCACGCGAAGGCGGCGGCTTCAAGTGGATCGTCGATCCGATCGACGGCGCTGCCAACTTCGCGCACGGCTATCCGTACTTTGCGGTGTCGATCGCGCTCACTCACGGCACCGAGATCACTCATTCCGTGATCTTCGATCCCGTCCACGACGAGCTGTTCGCGGCGATCCGCGGCAAGGGCGCGCAGCTCAACGGTGCGCCCATCCGCGTCTCGAACGCAACCGCGCTCGATGGCGCGCTGGTCGGCACCGTTTTTCCGGCGCTAGGGAGCCCGAAGATGGGCGCCTATCTGCGGCTCTTCAACGGACTCGTGACGCGCTGCGATGGTGTGCGCCGCGCCGGTTCCTGCGCGCTCGACCTCGCCTCCGTCGCCGCGGGGCGGCTCGACGCATTCTGGGTGATGAGCCTCAAGCCCTGGGACGTCGCCGCCGGCGCGCTGCTGATCAAGGAGGCAGGCGGTCGCGTCGGCGATTTTGCCGGCGGGACGGACTTCCTGCGCACCAACGAGGTGATCGCAGCGGCGCCCGGCGTGTTCAATGCCCTGCGCGAGGCGCTGGGGGCGGCGCGGACGGCATAGGCGCGGGACCGCCACGGGCCGCGGGCCGCGGCAGCATCGCGACCGCGATACAGGTTCCAAGCGCGATCGCCGCCATCAGCGACAGCAGCGTCGCGGAAAGCCCGCGGCCTTGACGACGGGCCCAGCGCCCACACGGCCAGCGAGCTCACGCCGAACGCGACGGCGAAGGCGCATGCCCGACACGCGCGAGCGCATGCGGTCGTCGACGTAGCGGACGATCATCGCGTCGGTGAAACGGGATCGCGCCGAACACGACGACCATGAACGCGATCATCAGCGCGTACAGCAGCCCAGCCCTCGCGCTACTGCGGCGAGCGCGAACAGCGGCGCCTGCACGCGACGATGCCGACAGTAGAGCGTCTTCAGCGGCACGCGGTCGATCAGCGAGCCGACGCCGACCTGCGCGAACGACGCCCGCGACGTAGACGAGCGCGAGCAGCGCGCCGAGCAGCGCCGGATCCTCGACGATGCCGCGAGAAGCGCTCGCGCAGCAGCTCGCCGTTGCCGTTGGTCGTGAAGTTGAAGAGCAGGCGTCGCGGTAGATCGAGGCGACGGTCACGACGGCGAAGATGCGCGCGAACGCACGCTTCGACGGCAGCGCGCTGCGTCGGCGCTGCGCTGCGCCGGCGGCGAGCGGCTCGTCGGGAGCGACGCGCGCGAACAGCGACGCCGCAGGCGAGCGCGAGCAGCGCGGGCACGACGAACGCCGACGCGCCAGCCCGCGTACTTGACCAGAAGCCCCGGTCGACGACCGCCGCCAGCGCGACGCCGAGATTGCCGGCGAGGCCGTTGACGCCGATCGTCAGTCCGGGGCGCGACTGCGCGCTGGACGAGCATCGGAATGCCGACCGGGTGGTAGATCGACGAGAACGCGCCCATCAGCGTCAGCGCGGCCGCGAGCTGCCAGGCCGAGCGGTCGTCAGCGGCGACCAGCAGCGTCGACGCGCCCATGCCGAAGAAGAACACGAGCATCATCCTGCGCCGTCCCCAGAGGTCGCCGAGGCGGCCCGCCGGCAGCGAGCCCAGACCGAACAGCGCGAACGCGCCCACGCCGTAGGGCATCAGGTCCTCCCAGCGCGCGAAGCCGAAGTCGGCGGCGATCGCGCCAACGGCCGTCGCGAAGATCAGCAGGAACATGTGGTCGATCGCGTGCGCCACGTTGAGCAGCAGTGCCGTGGCGCGGGATTGCGGTGGCGCGGCCACGGCATCCGGGGGATTACTGTGCGCGTAACTCGTCCGCCAAGCGCTTGCAGCTGGTCGGCAAGCGACTGCGGAATCTCGATGCCGTCCCGCGCGGCCCTTGCCGCGAGCGCTCGCGGCGCGTCGCCGGGCAGTCTGCACGCCGGCGTCCTTCGTCATCTCGGCGACCAGCGTCTCGACGCGCTCGAAGATAATGTCGCGGCCGGCGAGCGCTTCCGGGTCGACGACGAGGAAAGCCTGGCCGATGCCGCGGCCGATTGCCCTCGTCGACGAAGAACGAGCTCGCCTCGAACCCGAACGCCGCGCCCGTCAGCGCGGTGACGAGAGCTCGACGACGAGCGCCAGCATCGCGCCTTTGGTCCCGCCCATCGGCGAGCATCGAGCCTTCGAGCGCCGCGCTTGCGCATCGGTCGTCGGGCGGTCCGTCGCGGTCGAGCGCCCAGCCGAGCGGAATCGGCCGTCCTTCCTTCGCCGCGACCATCACATTTCCCGCGCGCTACCTCGGACAGCGACAGGTCGATCGACAGCGGAGCACCGCCGCGGCGCGGGAAATACGGCGGCGATCGGATTGGTGCCGAAGAGCGCGCGCGTTGCCGCCCGCCGCGGGCATCGCCGCCGGCGAGTTCCCGAACGCGAGTCCAACCATGCGCGCCGCCGGCGACGGGCTCGAGGTGATACGCGGCGACGCCGAAATGGTGGCTGTTGGTCACGCCCGCGAACGCGACGCCAGCATTCGCCGGCGCGGCGTGATCGCCTCGGCGACCGCGAGCGCGCACGCCGGAAACGCGAGGCCGCAGCCGCATCGACGAGCACGGCGCCGCCCTGCGCGCGCACGACCGTCCGGTTGCGCGGCGCCGTCGGCACGGCCGTTGCGCAGATGCGTCGCGTACTGCGGCAACGCGCGACACGCCGTGCGACGCGAGGCCGCTGCGCCTCGGCGTCGACGAGCGCGTTGCGCCGTCGCCGGCGCCATCGTCGGCGTCGCCCCGGCGCGCTGCAGCGCGCGCGACGCCAGATCGCGCAGTTCGGCCACGCGTGAAATTCGGCATCGGTCACGCGCTGTCAGTCCGTCGCCGCGAGCGAATCGACGCGACCTTGTCGGCGATCAGCGTCGACACGCGCGCGTTCGATTCGCGCGTGATACCCGCGATGTGCGGCGTCAGATACGAGGTTGCGGGCAACGCGGCGAGCGGCGATCCGGCGCCGAGCGGCTCGTGGTCGAACACGTCGAGCGCAGCGCCGCCGAGGTCGTCCCGCCGAAGCGCAGCAGCCACGGCGCTGCTTCGTCGACGATGCCGCCGCGCGCGGTGTTGATCAGGATCGCGTCCGGCTTCATCGTGCGCGAGCCGGGGCGCGTCGATCAGATTGCGCGTCGCCGGCGTCAGCGGCACGTGCAGCGAGACGACGTCGGCCTCGGCGGACACGACGTCGGCGAACGGACGGGCCGCCGCGCTGTCGTCGCGCCAGACCGTCGAATGCCGGCGCGACCTGCGGATCGAAGCCGATCGCGCGCATCCCGAGCGCGCGGGCAAGCGAGCCCGTCAGGCGGCCGATGCCGCCGAAGCCGACGACAGCCCGAGCGTCTTGCCCCGCAGCTCGCGGCCGTCCGACAAGCGCGCCGCGCGGCCAATGCCGCGGCCCCGACCGCCGCGGTCGCGTGATACGCGCCGCGCAGCAGCAGCAGCGCGGTGGCTACGACGTACTCCGCGACGGCGCAGCGCGTTGGCGCCTGTCGCCGGAATGACCTCGATCCCGCGCGCCGCGCACGCCTCGACGTCGATGTTGTCGAGGCCGACGCCGAGCCGGCCGACGACGCGAAGGCCCGGCGACGCAGGCGAGCAGCGATCTCATCGACCGACGTGCGGTTGCGCACGATCAGCGCATCGGCATCGGCGAGACTGCGCCCGGAGATCGCCGGTCGGTCGACGAGACCGGGATCGTAGCAGACGTCGGACCGCCCGCGAGCGCTGCCACCGCCGCCTCGTCCATGAACTCGCTGATGACGATGCGCCCGCTGGAGGCCAATCGGCGTCTGCGGCTGGGCTGATCAGGACGTCGCGAACAGCTGATTGATGTCGCCGAACGCCTTGAACTCCAGCGCGTTGCCGAACGGATCGAGGAAGAACATCGTCGCCTGCTCGCCCGGCTCACCGCGAAAGCGGACGTACGGCTCGATGACGAACTTCACGCGCGCGGCGCGTAAGCCTCGCCGCGAGAGCGTCCCACGATCGCGCGGTCAGTCACGACGCCGAAGTGGCGCACCGGCACGCTGCTGGCCGTCGACGAGACTCGTCGCGTCGGTCATCGCTTCGACGCGCGACCTTGTGCGCGACGATCTGGTGGCCGTAGAAGTCGAAGTCGACCCAGTCGTCGCTGCTGCGTCCCTCGGCGCAGCCGAGGAACTCGCCGTAGAAGCGGCGCGCCTCCGATCGAGGTCGGTCACCGGGAACGCGAGGTGGAAGCGCGGATAGTTCCGGTCGGAAGATGGTTCGTCATGCGATTCCCACGTGTCAGCTCTGCAGGCCCCACTTGCGCACGGTGCGCGCCTCGATCGTCGCGGAACACGACGTTCTCGACGATCAGGCCGATGACGATCACGGTGAAAAGGCCCGCGAACACGTTCGGGATCTCGAGCTGGTTCTTGTTCTCGTAGATGAACCAGCCGAGCCCGCCCGAGCCGGACGAGACGCCGAACACGAGCTCTGCCGCGATCAACGTGCGCCACGCGAACGCCCAGCCGATCTTGAGCCGGTCAGGATGCTCGGAAACGCCGCGGGGATGAGGATCGCGCCGACGTACGGCAAGCCCCGCAGGCCGTAGTTGCGGCCGACCATGCGCAGCGTGTTCGACACCGAGAGGAAGCCGGAGTGCGTGTTGAGCGCGACCGCCCACAGCACCGAATGGATGATGACGAAGACGATGCTGCCGTAGCCCAGCCCGAACCAGATCAGCGCAAGCGGCAGGAGCGCGATCGCGGGAAGCGGATTGAACATCGACGTCAGTAGCTCCAGCAGAGTCGGTGCCGATTCGGGACGTGATCGCGACGATCGTCAAGCACCGCGGCGCACAGACGATGCCGGCCGCGTAGCCCATCAGCAGCACGCTGAGCGACGTCAGCGGCCTGCAGCGAGCAGCGTCGCCGCTCGAACAGGCCCTGCGGCGAACGCCTCGAAAGCGTCGCCGAGAACGTCGGAAACAGCAGCGGATTGTCGAGCGAGCCGTGCGTAGACCTCCCAGATGAGCGCGAGGACGACGAGGAGCGCGACCTTGCGCACCGCGCCGATGTTCGATGAGCCGCTCCCACGTCGAAAGCGGCTTTTCGACGACGCCGAACGCGCGCGGAACGAGACCGGCTCCCGGAGGACCTCCGGCCGCGCGGGCGGCGCATCGCGGTTCAGACCATGCGTGGCGATCGTGGGCCTCCTCGTCTCCTCGACGGCGTCGGCGAACAGCATCGCGTGGATCCGCTGCTCGAGCGCGGCGAGCCCTCGGCGGCGCGCTCCGCGCGTCGCGCGGCAGGCTGTTGAGCTCCGCCTTCACCTGTCCCGGATGCGGCGACAGCAGCAGGATGCGGCTGCCGATCTTGATCGCTTCGGGAATCGAGTGCGTGACGAACAGCACGGTGAAGCGCGTGCCGTCCCAGAATATGCAGCAATTCGTCCTGCATCTTGCGGCGCGTCAGCGCGTCGAGCGCCGCGAACGGCTCGTCCATCAGCAGGATGTCCGGCTCCATCGCCATGCCGCGCGCGATCGCGACGCGCTGCTTCATCCCGCCGGACAGCGTATGCGGAAAGCTGTCGGCAAACCGCGTGAGGTTGACCTTCGCGATGTACTCGAGCGCCTTGTCCTCGGCTGCGCGCGCCCAAGCCGGCCGCTCGCCAGCAGCGGGAACATGCACGTTCTCCTTGACGGTCTTCCACGGCAGCAGCTGGTCGAACTCCTGGAACACCATCATCCGGTCGGGTCCGGGCCGCGTGACGACCTCGCCCTTCAGCCGGATCTCGCCTTCGATCGGACTGCAGATAGCCGCCGACCGCCTTCAGCAGCGTCGACTTGCCGCAGCCCGACGGGCCGAGCAGGATGAAGCGGTCGGAGCGGAGGACGTCGAAATCGACGCGATACGTCGCGGTGACGAGGTGGTCCTTGGTCTTGTACTGCAGCGTCCCGCGACGCCGCGCACGTCGGCCGAGCAGCTGGGCTGCGCCGCTGCGCTGCCCCGGAGGGGCGAAATTCGCACCTTGAGGCGGCTCTGCGCGCTCATGGCGAACGGCAGGCGGTCGAGGTCGACGTTGCCGCCGGTGACGATGATGCCGACGCGCTGGCCGGCGACGTCGAGCGTCCGCTCGAGCAGGCACGCGAGCGGCACGGCCGCCGACGGCTCGACGACATGCTTCATCCGCTCGCACATCATCCGCATCGCGCGCACGATGCGCTGCTTCGCTGCACGTGCCCGATTGCCGTCGACATGCCGGCGCAATCGCGGCAAGCGTGCGCTGCGACAGCGTCGTCCGCAGGCCGTCGGCGATCGTCGTCGTCGGCGGCAAGCGGCTGACAGCGCCCGACTCGCGAAGCTGCGCGCCGCGTCGTCCGCGTTCGCGGGCTCCGCGCCGAGCACGCGGATCCGCGGATCGATCGACGTTGCGGCGATCGCCGTGCCCGACAGCAAGCCCCCGCCGCCGCAGGGCGCGACGACGACGTCGAGGTCGGGGACCGTCCTCCAGCAGCTCGAGCGCGGCGGTCGCCTGCCCCGCGATGACGCGCGGGTCGTCGAACGGATGGATGAGCGTCGCGCCGGTTTCGCGCGCGACGTCGGCGCAGGCTGCCTCGCGCGCGGCGAGCGTCGGCGCGCACAGGCGGATGGTCGCGCCGAAGCGGCGCGACGTTCGCCTGCTTGACGGCTCGGCGCGTTCTCCGGCATCACGACCCACGCCGGGATGCCCGCGGCGCCGCGCCGCATACGCGAGCGCCGCGCCATGATTGCCCGACGAATGCGTGACCACGCCGCGCCTGCGCATCGCCGTCGTCGAGCGAGAACACCGCGTTGCAGGCGCCGCGCGCCTTGAACGCCCCACCTTCTGCAGGTTCTCGCACTTGAACACGAGCGCCGCGCCGACCTCATCGTCGATGCCGCGCAAGTCATCACCGGCGTGCGGTGGACATGGCGGGCGATGCGCGCGTGCGCGTCGCGGATCGCCGCGAGGTCCGGCAGTGCGCGACGGCGCGCGCGCCCGTGACCGGGTCCATCAGCTGCCGGCAGGATCGTGCGCGTTCGGGAAGAACAGGTCCTTCCACGACTCCGGCTTCGACCTTGATCGAGCCGATCTTGTACATGAAGTCGACGTATTTCATCACGTTCTGCGGCGTCGTCGTGTAGACGATCGCGGGATCGTTCAGCATCTGCAGGATGTCGTCGAGACCGAATCCTTGTCCTTGGAGATCCGCAGGTACGTCTCGCGCGGCCGCGCGCCTGTCGCTGGTTGATCATCGCCGTCGCCTCGTCGAGCGCAGCACGAACGCGGCGTAGAGCTTCGGATTCTCGTTCATGGAACTTCGACGTCGTCCAGACGACGTTGAACGTCGCCGGGCCGCCGAGGACGTCGTAGGAGTTGAGCACCGTGTGCATGCCGGGCTGCTCGAGCTGCTGGTACTGGAACGGCGGCGAGCCGAAGTGCGCGGTGATCTCGGACTCGCCGGACAGGAGCGCCGTCTGCGCATCCGGGTGCGACATCGTCACGGTGAGCTGATCGAGCTTGTTCTGCTGGCCCTCGCCGAACGCCTTCTCGGCGGCCATCTGCAGCGTCACCGCCTGGATCGAGACCTTCACCGCCGGCAGCGCGATCTTGTCCTTGTCGGTGAAGTCCTTGATCGTCTTGACGTTCGGGTTGCGCGTGATGAGGTAGAGCGGCATCGAGTTGATCGCCGACACCGCCTTCACGTCGAGATTGCCCGTGGTGCTTCGCCCACAGCGTCACGAACGGGCCGACGCCGCCCGAGGCGAACTGCAGGCTGCCCGACAGCAGCGCGTCGTTCATCACGTTGCCGCCGGCGAATTTCGACCCAGCCGACCTTGACGTCGACGCCCGCGGCCTTCGCGTGCTTCTCGATCAGCTTCTGGTCCTCCATGATCATCAGCGGCAGGTAGCTGATGCCGTATTGCTGCGCGACGTGTGATTTCGCTCATCTCCGCGCGCGCCGCCGGCAGGCACGCCCACGAGCGCACGGCGATCAGCGAGGTCAGTCCGAGTCGGGTCATGCGCATTGCGTGAATTCGCGTGGTGGCTGCCATTCTGTCGTCTTCCTTCGAGAGGTTGGGGGACGGCGGGATCACCCGCGCGAGCGGCGCCCATCGGCGGCGATGGCCGCATCGCGCGCTTCCCGGCCGCTATCTTAACGGCCGCGCAGGAAGCGGCCAACCGATAATCGGGTCACGCGCTCTCGTAGAGCCGGGTCAGGACGAACTCGCGATGCCCGAGCGCCTCCGCGGCGGTCAGGCGGCCATTGGCGGTGCGGAACATCATGTCGAGCAGCTTGTCGCCGGCCTCGTCCATCGTGATCTCGCGCTGCAGCAGGCCGTCGTGTCGACGTCGACGTGCTCGCTCATCGTGCGCACCGTGCGCGGGATTCGCGCAGATCTTGATGACCGGCAGGATCGGGATTGCCGATGACGTTGCCCTGGCCGGTCGGGAAGAAGTGCACGACGTACCCCGACGCCGCGCACAGCGTGACCATCTCGGCGGCGGCCGACGAGCTGTCCATGAACCAGAGTCCCGGATGCGTCGGCGCTCTCGGCCTTGTCGAGCACGCCGTCGACGACGCACTTGCGGCCGATCTTCTGGATGTTGCCGAGCGCCTTCTCCTCGATCGTCGTGAGGCCGCCCGGCGATGTTGCCCTTCGTCGGCTGCGAATCGGAGAGATCGCGACGTCTTGTGGCGGTTGATGACGTCCTGATAGCGATCGAACATCCGCATGAACTCGGCGCGCACCTTGTCGTCGCGGCAGCGCGCCGCGACGATCTGCTCGCCGCCGGTGAGCTCGGTCGTTTCGCCGAACACCAGCGTGCAGCCCGCGGCGTAGAGCTTGTCGAACGCGTCGCCTACCGTCGGGTTCGAGCCGCAGCCGGACGTCGTATCCGATTCGCCGCACTTGCGTCGAGACCCACAGCTCGCGCAGCGCGGCATTCGACGCGCTGGCGCTCGCTCGCCCATTGCACGTATTCACGCGCCGCCTTCGACGCGCGCATGATCGTGTCGTGGTCGCCGTGCAGCTCGATGCCGAAGCCCTGCACGGGCTTGCCGGTCGCGGCGATGCCGTCGACGACCTTCTTCGTCCATTGGTCCTCGATGCCGATCACGACGACCGCCGCGACGTTCGGATTGCTGCCGGCGCCGATCAGCGTGCGGAAGTGCAGGTCGAGGTCGGCGCCGAACTGCAGCCGGCCGTAGGGATGCGGGATCGCGAGCGTGCCCTTGATGTTGTTGCGCGACGGCCTCCGCCGCCGCGTTCGACAGGTCGTCGACCGGCAGGACGATGACGTGGTTGCGCACGCCGACGCGGCCGTTCTCGCGGCGGTAACCCCGGAATGTCTTTTGCATCATCGGAGTCTGCAGGACGAAGCCGATCACCAGCGTTTGGTCTTGATGTTGTGGACGTGCGCATGCTGCGCCTTTGCGGATCGGCTGCACGACCTTGCCGATGTCGACGCCGTACTTGATGACGGTGTCGCCGACCGCCATGTCCTTCAGCGCGACCTTGTGGCCGATCGGAATGTCCTGCAGCGCAGTCGAGCGTGATCGTGCGGTCCTCGTCGAGGATGAGGCCCGGTGAGCGGCGTGCCGGCCCTGACGCCCTCGACGACGACGACCGCGACCGAGTCGTCGGGATCGTGCAATACGCAATGAATCATCCGAACCTCGTCAAGCGTCGCGCTGCGCTGTAACTATAACATCGGCGCGCCGCTCCCAGCCGCCCGCGCCCGACGTCAGAAATCGAACTCGGGTTGGCGTACCGGCTCGAAGCTCCGTCGATGCGCAGGGCATGGACCGTGTCGCGCGAGGGCTGCCAGGTGGTCGGGCGTGCCGTAACCCTTGTTCCGCGCGAAACCGTACGCGGGGTAGCGCCGATCGAGAATAACCAGCAGTGCGTCGCGCGCGGTCTTGGCGAGGATCGATGCGGCGGAGATCACCACGACGTCGCGGTCGCCCTTGACGATGGCGCGCGTCGGGCACGGCAGCTCAGGACACCGATCCCCGTCGACCCACGCCTCATCGGGCGCCACCGGCAACGCCTCGACTGCCCGGCGCATGGCGAGCATCGTCGCATGCAGGATGTTCAGATGGTCGATTTCGCCGACACCGGCGACCCCCACACCCCAGGCGAGTGCGCGCGCACGGATCAGGATTGCGAGCCGCTCGCGCTCCTCGCCCGCCATGGCTTTCGAGTCGCGCAGTCCGGCGATCCGCCGCGCCGGATCGAGGATCACCGCGGCCGCGACCACTGGCCCGGCGAGCGGGCCGCGCCCGGCTTCGTCGATACCGGCGAGCGCTTGCGGCGGCACGCCGCGCTTCAGCACCGGACGCCCGCCGCGTGCAATTCTTCCGCCACTGCGGCCGCCGCGAGCGCGCCGGTGTCGGCGCGCAGCGCCTGCGCAAAGCCCGCAAACAGCGCTTCGTGCCGCCGCCGCGTCACCGTGTCGTCGTAGAGATTGAGCGCGGCCTGGGCAAGGTTTTCGACGGTCGCGTCTTCCTGCAGCAGTTCCGGCACGACGAAGCTTCCCGCAAGCACGTTCGGCAGCCCGACCCACGGCAGCAGCAGGCGGCGGCGGACGATCGCGCGCGGTCAGCGCGGTCACGCGATAGAAGATCACGTGCGGACAGCGCGCGAGCGCCGCTTCGAGCGTCGCCGTCCCCGAGGCGACGAGCGCCGACGTCGGCCGCGCGCAACGCGTCGGTGGCGTGCCCGTACAGCAGCGTGAGCGGCAGCGTATCGAGGCCGAGGCGGTAGAGTGCGGCCTCGAAGCGCTCGCGCGTCGGGCGCGTCGCGAGCGGCACCAGGAAGCGCGCATCGGGACGCGTCGCGTAGATCGCCGCGGCGGTTTGCAGCACGAGGTCGCCATGCAGCTCGAGCTCGGACGCTCGGCTTCCCGGCAGCAGCGCGAACACCGGCTGGGCGATGCCGAGCTTCAGCTGCTCGCGCGCCTCTCGTCGCGCGCCTGGACGTCGCCGCCTCCTGCGCGAGCGGATGGCCGACGAAGGTCACGGGGACGCCCGCTGCTCGTAGATCGGCGGCTCGAACGGAAACAGCGCGAGCATCCGGTCGACGGCGCGGCCGATCTTCGCCACGCGCTCGCGCCGCCACGCCCATACCGACGGGCTCACGAAATGCACGGTGCGCACGCCGGCGCGTTTGAGCCTGCGCTCGAGCCCGAGGTTGAAGTCCGGCGCGTCGACGCCGACGAACACCGGCACGCGCTCGGCGATGAGCCGGCGCGCGAGCGCGCGCCGCATCGAAACGAGCTCGGGAAGATGGGCGACGACCTCGGCGAAACCGCGCACCGACAGCGCTTCGAGCGGATACCACGCCTCGCAGCCGGCGGCCTCCATTCGCGGGCCGGCGATGCCGGCGAAGCGGACATCGCGATGCCGTTCTCGCACCGCGCGGATGAGCGTCGCCGCGAGCGCGTCGCCCGAAGCTTCGCCGGCGACGATTCCGATCGTGACCGCGCTCCCGGAGGGGGCGGCGTCGGCCATCGGCGAACGGCCCTCCAGGTCTTCCATCAACGGACGATGCCGCGGCCCGGCAGCGAGGAACTCGGTGAGCGGGAGCAGCGCCGGCGTGACTGCGGCCGCCTGCGCGAGCGCGGCCTTCGCGTCGTCGAGCGAGAGCCCTTCGCGATAGAGCGTCTTGTACGCGCGGCGCACGGCGAGGATGTCCTCGGCGGTGAAGCCGCGGCGGCGCAAGCCCTCGTTGTTGGTGCCGGCGGCTTGGCCGGGTAGCCTTCGACGGTCACGAACGGCGGAACGTCCTGCAGCACGATCGCGCCGGCCGCGACCATCGCGTGCGCGCCGATGCGGCAGAACTGGTGCACCCCGGCGAATCCGCCCAGCACGACCCAGTCGCCGATCGTCACGTGCCCGGCGAGCTGCGCGTTGTTCGAGAACGTCGTGTTGTTGCCGACGAGGCAGTCGTGCGCGACGTGCGTGTAGCCGAGGAACAAGTTGCCGTTGCCGATCGTCGTGTCGCCGCGGTCCTGCGCGGTTCCGGCGTGGATCGACACGAACTCGCGGATGACGTTGTCGTCGCCGATCGTCGTGGCCGTCGGCTCGCCGCCGTACTTGCGGTCCTGCGGGATGTCGCCGATCGACGCGAACTGGAAGACCCGGTTGCGCGCGCCGATCCGCGTGCGTCCGGTGATCACGACGTGCGGCCCGATGACCGTCCCGGCGCCGATCGTGACGTGCGGTCCGACGATCGAATAGGCGCCGACCTCGACGTCCGCCGCGAGCTGCGCCCCCGGATCGACGAGCGCCGTCGGGTGCAGGCGCGTCACGGCGTCACGCCTCCCGCCGGGCCGCCCCAAGGGAGGCGTGCATCCCCCTCAGGGAGAGGCGAGCACAGCGAGCTTGGGGGTTCACCCACGCCTCCCGCCGGGCCGCCCCAAGGGAGGCGTGCACCCCCCTCGGGGGAGGCGAGCGAAGCGAGCTTGCGGGTCCATTCAGCCCTGCTTCGCGGGCTCTTGCGGATTGCGCATCGCGGCGAGCAGGTCGGCCTCGGCCACCGATCGGCGCCCACCAGCGCGCGGACGCGAACTGCCGACGCCGCGCACGAGCCGCTGCACCTCGGCTTCGAGCACGAGCTGGTCGCCGGGGAGCACCTGCCGCTTGAAACGCGCATTGTCGATGCCGGCGAAGAAGATCATCGTGCCGTCGCCGGGCTTCGTCGAGCGCTGCCACGCCAGGATCGAGGCGACCTGCGCCAGCGCCTCGATGACCAGCACGCCGGGCATCACCGGGTAGCCCGGGAAATGTCCCTGGAAGAACGGCTCGTTCATCGTGACGTTCTTGATGCCGCGGATCGACTTGCCGGCATTCCACTCGACGACCCGGTCGACCAGCAGCAACGGATACCGATGCGGCAGGCAGCGCCATGATCTCGAGGACGTCCATGCTGCCCGACGCGGGCTGTGCTCATGATCTATCCCCCATGCTTCCGGCGACGCTCATCGCTGTGTCTCGTCCCGGTTCCCGATCGCCGAGCCTGCCGCCGCTCCCGCTTGCTCGAGCGTGCGGACGCGTCTCGGCGAGCTCGCGCAGCCGGCGCAGCTGCAGCGCCACGCGCTGCCATTCGCGGTGCGGCAGCGCCGGAAACGCGCTCCGTGTAGACGCCGGGCGTGTCGATCGACGAGCCAGACCGGCGTCGCCGCCGAGATGCACCGTGCCGTCGGCGATCTCGAGATGCCCGGAGATCATCGCCGCGCCGCCGATCCTGCAGTTGCGCCCGATGCGCGTCGTGCCGGCGATGCCGACGCAGCCGGCGATCGCCGTGTGCGCGCCGATCCGGCAGTTGTGGCCGATCTGGATCTGGTTGTCGAGCTTGACGTCGTCCTCGATGACCGTGTCGTCGATCGCGCCGCGGTCGATCGTCGTGTTGGCGCCGATCTCGACGTCGGCGCCGATGACGACGCGGCCGATCTGCGGAATCTTGAGCCAGCGGCCGGCTTCCTCGGCCATCCCGAAGCCGTCGGCGCCGATGACCGCGCCGCTGTGGACGATCGTGCGCGGGCCGATCACGCACGCGGTCGTAGATCGTGACGTCTGGCTGGAGCACGCGCTCGTCGCCGATCGCCGCGTCGGCGCCGATCGACGCATGCCGGCGCCGACGCGCGCGCGCTCGCCGACCGTGCGCGCCGGCGCCGATCACGGCGTACGGCCCGATCGCAGCCGAGCGATGCGATGCGTGCGCCGTCGGCTCGACGCACGCGCGTCGCATGCACACCCGGCGCTGCGGGCACCGGCGGATGGAGGATCGACGCGACCTTGGCGTACGTCGCGTAAGGATTGACGCTGACGAGCTTCGGCAGCGGCGTCGCGCCGCCATCGCCGGCGCGACGATGACGGCCGCGCGCGCGTGGTCGCGAGCTTGCCGCGGTAGTGCGGATTGGCGAGGAACGCGATCGTTTCCGGGCCGGCCGCCTCGAGCGTCGCGACCCTGCGTAATGCGGACCGTGCCGTCGCCTTCCAGCGTCGCGCCGGCGAGCGGACGCGAGCTCGGACAAGAAGCATCGGGAGCGCCCGAGGGCGACGGCCGGCTACTTGTCGGCGAGCGCCTTGATCACCTTGTCGGTGATGTCGATCCTCTGGCTGGCGAAGACGACGGGGTCCTGCAGGATCAGGTCGAACTTCTCGGCTTCGGCGATCTGCTGGATCACCTTGTTCGCGCGCTCCTGGACGCTCGCGAGCTCCTCGTTGCGGCGCAGGTTCAGGTCCTCGCGGAACTCGCGCTGCGACGGCTGCAGGTCGCGCGACAGGTTCGCGAGATCGCGCTCCTTGTTGCGGCGTTCGGCCTCGGCCATCGTCACGCCGTCCTTTTCGAGCAGCGCCTGCAGGTCGCGCACCTGCTTGGCGAGCTTCTGGATCTCGGCGTCGCGCGTCGCGAATTCCTTTTCGAGCTTCTGCTTGCGCGCGCTTCGCCGGCGCCGCCTCGCGGAACAGGCGCTCGGTGTTGACGAAGCCGATCTTGTAGTCCGCCGCCTGCGCGGCGCGGCGCCCGCGGACGCCAGCGCACGACGGAGAAAAGCGCGGCGAGAAGAAGATGAGTACGGCGTTTCAACGGTTTCTCCTGCGAGCGGGCGGGGCTAGGAACATGTCGGGCTTAATGCCGCGCATGCGACGGCGGCGAGTCGGGCGCAGTTCAAGGCGCGCGCCCGAAGGTATACCGGGAGTATACCGAGGGCGCGCAACACAGAAATGCGCCCAGATCGCCCCGTCCCTTCGGGTTGCTCCGTGCACCGCATACGTGAGAGTAAGCCCGCCAGGCTCCTAGAAGACGGTACCGACCTGGAACTGGAAGCGCTGGATCCTGTCCGGGGCTTGTCGTTGAGCGGGATACGCGTAGCTGAATTTCAGCGGCCCGACCGGCGAATTCCAGGCGAGCCCCACGCCCGCCGAATAACGGAACGATTGCACCGAACTGCTGGCGCTCCGCGGCTCCTGCCCGTTGGCGTAGATCTGGCCGGCGTCGGTGAAGACGCTCGCGCGCACCGACTTGTCGCCCTTCAGGATCGGATAGAACAGCTCCACGTTGCCGACGATCTTGCGCTTGCCGCCCAGCGCGTTGCCGAAGATGTCCTGGGGTCCGAGCGAGGCCGTCTCGTAGCCGCGCACCGAGCCCACGCCGCCCGCGAAGAACGCCTTGAAGAACGGCAGCGGCTTGCCGCCGTAGCCGTCGCCATAGCCCACGTCGCCGCGCAGCATCAGCACGAAATCCCCGTACACCGGCCAGAACGACTGGATGCAGGTAATTGACCTTGTAGTACGAGAGGTCGCCGAAGGGAAGTCCCAGCTCGCCCAGGGCGCTCTGCAGCGTGCCGCGGGTAGGATAGAGGATGTCGTCGCGGGTGTCACGCGACCAGCCGGCGGACAGGATGTAGGCGTTGGTCGCGTAGCCGAAGTCGTTGACGAATTCGTAGTAGACCGGCGGACTGTTGTCGAACAGCGTGAGGTTCGTGTGCTCGAAGCGGAAGCCGATGTTGATCGTGTCGGTCTCGGTGATCGGTACGCCGAAGCCACGGCCGCGCCGAGCGTCGACGACGCGTACTGCGAGACGCGAGCGACGTCGGGTCGATGTTCCTCTGGTACACCTCGATCGTCCGCGAGACGCCGTCGACCGTCCAGTACGGCTCCGTGAAGGCGACCGAGATCGTGCGGTTGATCTGCTCGTGTTGAGCGCGGCTATCAGCGCGTTGCCGCTGCCGAAGATGTTCTGCTGCGACACCGACGCGTTGAACACGAAGCCCTCGGCGCTCGAATAGCCGACGCCGGCGAGCAGGTTGCCGGTCGCCTTCTCCGTCACCGTCACCTCGACGTCGGCCTGGTCGGGCGTGCCGGGAACCGGCGGCGTCTCGATGTTGACGTCGTCGAAGTAGCCGAGGCGCTTGATGCGAACCTTCGAGCGCTCGATCCGCGCGCCGTCGTACCAGGCGTCCTCGAACTGGCGCATCTCGCGCCGGATCACCTCGTCGCGCGTCTTGACGTTGCCGGTGATGTTGATCTTGCGAACGTAGACGCGCCGGCCCGGGTCGACGTAGATCGTGAAGGACGCCTGATGCTTCGCGCGGTCCACTTCGGGAACCGCATTGACGTTGGCGAACGCGTAGCCCTCGGTGCCGAGGCGGTCGCTGATGTCCTTCGCCGACGCCTGCAGCTTCTCGCGCGAATACACGTCGCCGAGTTCGAAAGGATCACGAGCCGCATCAGGTCCTCTTCCGGGACCGGCAGGTCGCCGGCGAGCCGCACGTCGGAGACGGTGAATCGCGTCCCTCGGTGATGTTGATCGTGATGTAGATGTCTTCCTTGTCCGGCGTGATCGAGACCTGCGTCGAATCGACGGTGAACTCGAGATAGCCGCGGTTCTGGTAGAAGCTGCGCATCGTCTCGAGGTCGGCCGAGAGCTTCTGCTTCGAGTACTGGTCGTTCTTCGTGTACCAGGTGGTCCAGCCCGGCGTCGTCAGCGTCATCTGGCCCAGCAGCTGCGACTCGGTGAATGCCTTGTTGCCGACGATGTTGATGCGCGCGATCTTCGCCGTATCGCCTTCGTCGATCGTGAAGTTGATCGCGACGCGGTTGCGCTCCTGCGGCGTCACGGTGGTCGTCACCTTCGCCGCGTACTTGCCGCGGGTGATGTATTGCCGCTTCATCTCCTGCTCCGCGCGGTCGAGTGCCGACCGGTCGAAGATGCGCGCCTCGGCGAGGCCGATGTCCTTAAGCGCCTTCTTGAGCGTGTCGGTTTCGAACTCCTTGTTGCCGGAAATGTCGACCTTGCTGATCGTCGGCCGCTCCTGGACGATGACGACCAGCACGCCGTCTTCGGCCTCGAGGCGCACGTCGCGAAAAAAACCGGTCGCGAACAGCGCCTTGACCGCCTGCGCCGCCTTGGCGTCGTCGAGGCGATCGCCGACTTTGACCGGAAGATAGGAGAAGACCGTCCCGGCCTCGGTGCGCTGCACGCCCTCGACGCGAATGTCCTTCACGACGAAGGGCTCGAACGCGCGTGCAGGTTGCGCGACGACGGCCGCGAAGAGCGCGCCCAACACGAGCGACAGCACGCGGATACGATTGAAGACCGCGGCGCGGAGGACCGTCCTGCACGCGCCATACGGCTCCGCGGTCGTCGCCATGCGATAGGGGGTATTACGAACCACTAGAACAGACGGGAGAGGTCATTGAAGAGCGCCAGTGCCATCAGCACCGCCAGCATGGCCATGCCGATGCGCTGGCCGACCTCGAAGGCGCGGTCGGAAACAGGACTGCCTTTGATGAGTTCGGCGAAATAATACAGCAAATGGCCCCCATCCAATAGCGGAACGGGCAGCAGGTTGAGCACGCCAAGGCTGATGCTGATGAGCGCGAGATAGCCGATGAAGACGAGCGCGCCCGCCTGCGCCGACTGTCCGGCATAATCGGCCATCGTGATGGGGCCGCTGATGTTCTTGAGCGATGCGTCGCCGGTGAGGATGCGTCCCAGCATCTTGAGCGTAAAGACGGAGAGCTCCCACGTCTTCTTAGCGCCCTGC
This sequence comes from uncultured beta proteobacterium, assembly GCA_963733985.1. GTDB lineage: Bacteria > Pseudomonadota > Gammaproteobacteria > Burkholderiales > Casimicrobiaceae > CAIWHR01. Next base: position 316,971 of record CAVTFF010000013.1, read on the forward strand.
CCCAGCGCATCGATCACGCCGTAGCGCAGCGTGACGGCGAGCGATTTCGCGACCTCCGGATCGACCTTGAGCCGAACGCCGGCGATGCCGATCCGGTGCCCGGCCTGTTCCGTGATCTCGGTCGTCAGCGTCGTATCGAACGTTTCCATTCCGCGCGCGATCCGGTAGGTCACCGGCAAGCCTGGCTTCGCATTCGTCCGCGATGCGACGTCGGCCGGCGAACTGACCGGCGCGCCGTCGATCGCAACGATGCGATCGCCGGCTTTCAATCCGGCGCGCTCGGCCGGCTTGCCCGAGATCACCTGATCGACGACCGGCGCGCCGAGGTCGGCCCTCAATCCGAGCGTCGGCATGAAATTGCCTTCCCAGTCGGCAGGCGCCAGTGTTGCGAGTGAAACGACGCGCGCCGCCATTGATCCATCGCGCTGCTCGACGGTCAGAACCACGTCGGCGCGGCCGGATGCCTCGAGCAAGCGCCAGCGCAGCTCCTGCCAACTGCCGACGGGTCCGCCGTCGACGGATACCACCCGATCGCCGTCGCGGACGCCGGCGTCGGCGGCGGCGTGTTTGAAGGGGGCGCGGCGAGAATCGCGCGCTGGCCGGGAATGCCAACGACAAAGGTTCCCGCAAACAGCAGCATCGCGAGCACCAGATTCGCGATCGGGCCTGCGGCGACGATCGCAATGCGTTTCGCAACGCTCTGGCGGTTGAACGCGCGATCAAGATCGGCAGCGGCGACATCGCCCTCGCGCTCGTCCGCCATCTTCACATAGCCGCCGAGCGGAATGGCCGAGACCGCCCACTCGGTGCGATCGGGGCCGAATCGACGCGACCACACGACGCGTCCGAACCCGACTGAAAAGCGCAGGACCTTGACGCCGCACAATCGCGCGACGCAGAAGTGGCCGAGCTCGTGAAACACGACCAGCACGCCGAGCACGACCAGGAAGGCAAGCAGTTTTTGCGCGATGTCCATCAGGCGGCGAGCGGCGAAGGTCCTTCGGAGGGAAGCTTGAGCCACGCGCGCGCGACCGCACGGGCCTCGGCGTCGGCGCCGAGCGCATCGGCGAGCGTGCGGACCGGTCGCGCCGGCACGCGCGCGAGCGTCTCGGCGCACGCAGCGACGATGTCGGTGTAGCGGATGCGCGCGTCGAGAAACGCGGCGACCGCCACTTCGTTGGCGGCGTTCAGTACGGCCGGCGCCGCTCCTCCCGCGGCCAGGGCCTCGAAGGCGAGCTTGAGGCAGGCAAAGCGCTCGAAATCGGGCGCCTCGAAGGTCAGCGTTCGCTGGCGCGCGAGGTCGAGCGCGTCCACGCCGGCGTCGACGCGGTCAGGAAACGCGAGCGCCTGCGCGATCGGGGTGCGCATGTCGGGATTGCCAAGCTGGGCAAGCACGCTGCCGTCAACGTATTGGACGAGCGAATGGATGACGCTTTCCGGATGAATGACGACCTCGATCGCGGCGCGCGGCACGCCGAACAGCCAGTGCGCCTCGATGACCTCGAGCCCTTTGTTCATCATTGTCGCGGAGTCGACGCTGATCTTCCTGCCCATCACCCAGTTCGGGTGCGCGCACGCCTCCTCCGGCGTGACGTTCGCGAGCTCCGAGAGCGCTCGCGTGCGAAACGGCCCGCCCGACGCCGTAAGCACGATGCGTCGCACGCCGGCGATCGCCGGATCGCGTCCATACTTCGGCGGCAGGCATTGGAAGATCGCATTGTGCTCGCTGTCGATCGGCAACAGCGTCGCACCGCCGGCGTCGACCGCGGCCATGAACGCGGCGCCGCCGATCACGAGCGCCTCCTTGTTCGCGAGCAGGATGCGTTTGCCGGCGCGCGCGGCCGCGAGCGTAGGCGCGAGGCCGGCCGCGCCGACGATCGCCGCCAGCACCGTGTCGGCTTCCGGCAATGAAGCGGCCTCGACGAGTCCGGCCTCGCCGGCAAGGACGCGTGTGGGCAGCCCCTGCCCCGCGAGCGCCTGCTCGAGCGAACGCGCGGCGCCGGGATCGCGCAACGCGGCAACGAGCGGTCGGTAGCGGCGACACAGCACGGCGAGCTTCTCCCATCGCCGGTGCGCGGCCAGCGCCACGACCGCGAACCGATCGGGGTGGCGCGCGATCACGTCGAGCGTCGAATCGCCGATCGACCCGGAGGCGCCGAGAACACTGATGCGGCGGAGCGTCATTGATGTGTCCCCCGTGGCCCGGCGGCGCTCATCGCAGGAAGATCGCAGCCAGCATCGCCGCCGGTGGCATCGCGGCGAGCAACGCGTCGATGCGATCGAGGATGCCGCCGTGTCCGGGCAGCAGCCTGCCGCTGTCCTTCACGCCGGCGTGGCGCTTCAACAGCGATTCGAACAGATCGCCGACGACCGAGACGAGCACGAGTGCGAGGGCAATCACGACCCACGCGATGACGGCGATCGCCGAGGGCTGCCCGGGGAATCCGGCATCGCGCGCGAGTGGAACCAGAGCAGACGCATAGACGGCGACCGCCACGAGCGCGCCATAGACGCCTTCCCACGTCTTTCCCGGGCTGATCGAAGGCGCGAGCTTGCGCCGACCGAACGCGCGACCGGTGAAGTACGCGGCCGTGTCGGCGATCCAGACGATCGCCATCGCCGCGAGCACGAGCCACGGCGAACGCGCCTGCAATTGCACGACGGCGACCCATGCGCCGATCAGCACGAGCCAGCCGACGACGGCCATGCCGAGACGGGACGCGGGTTTCCAGCGGAAGTAGAGCCACGGCGGAACCACGAAGATCCAGAACAGCGTCGCCGGGCCGCACACGGCAAACACGACGCCGTTTGGCCAGCCGCGGGTAAAACCGCACCAGGGTGCAAAGAGCAGGTTAGCTCCGATCAGCAGCGCGCCACCGACGAACAGCATCCACGTCTGCCTTCCGTAGCCATCGAGATTCGCCCACTCGGCCGCGGCAATGCCGATTGCCGCAAGCGCACGAGGCCCCAGCCGAGCGGCGGCAGCAGGAAGAGCCCAGCGGCGACCAGCGGAATCAGGATGAGCGCGGTGAGGATGCGTGCGGAGAGCATCGCGGCGAATTCCCGGGCAGGAACGAGGACGTGTTGCAAGGCCGCGTGTCAGGCGCGCTCTTCGGCGCGCACCTGCTCGCTCGTCCGCCCGAAGCGGCGCTCGCGCTGGCAGTACCAGTCGATCGCCGCATCGAGCGCAGCGGCGTCGAAATCGGGCCACAACATCGGCGTGAAGTAGAGCTCGGTATAAGCGAGCTGCCAGAGCAGGAAATTGGAAATGCGCTGTTCGCCGCCGGTGCGGATGAACAGGTCCGGTTCGGGCGCGTAGGCCATCGCGAGGTAAGGCTCGAGCGATTCGGGCTCGAATTTCGTGCCGTCGCGCGCGGCCTCCGGGTGCGCGGCAAAGAAACGACGCGCCGCGTGCGCGATGTCCCAGCGGCCGCCGTAATTCGCGGCGACCGTCAACGTGAGCCGCGTGTTGTCCGCGGTTTGGGCTTCGCCCGCCGCGATCAGCTCGCGGATGCGCGGATCGAACCGCGACGTGTCGCCGACGACCTTGAAACGGATGCCGTTCTCGTCGAGCTTCGCCACCTCCTGCTCGAGCGCACGCAGGAAGAGCTCCATCAGGATCGACACCTCGTCTTCGGGCCGGCGCCAGTTCTCGCTCGAGAACGCGAACAGCGTCAGATACTCGACGTCGCGCTCGACGCAGCCGCGCACGATCGCGCGCACCGCTTCGACGCCCTTCCGATGCCCGGCGACGCGCGGCAGCAGCCGCTGCTTCGCCCAGCGCCCGTTGCCGTCCATGATGATCGCGACATGCCGCGGCACGGGACGCGTCTCGGGGATAGCGCGGGTCGAGCAGGTGAACACGAGGATGTTCGAGGCCGCCGCCGCGGAACGCGGCGCCCGCAGCCTCTTTGTCCATCTAGATCGCCATCAGGTCGGCTTCTTTCGCCGCAAGGACCTTGTCGATCTCGGCGATGAAGCGATCGGTGAGCTTCTGCACGTCGGTCTGCGCGTGCCGCTCGTCGTCCTCGGCGACGGCTTGATCCTTCAGCAGCTTCTTCAGCTGCTCGTTCGCATCGCGGCGGATGTTACGCACGGCGATGCGCGCATTCTCGGCTTCGTGGCGCACGACCTTGATCAGCTCCTTGCGGCGCTCCTCGGTGAGCGGGGGCATCGGAACGCGGATCAGGTCGCCGGACGTCGCCGGATTGAGACCGAGGTCGGAATCGCGGATCGCCTTCTCGACCACCGGGATCATCTTCTTTTCCCACGGCTGCACGGCGATCGTCCGCGCGTCGGCGAGCGTCACGTTGGCGCACTGGTTGATCGGCATCGGCGTGCCGTAGTAGTCGACGTGGATGTGGTCGAGCAGGCCCGTGTGCGCGCGGCCGGTGCGCACCTTGGCGAGGTCGTCCTTCAGCGTCTCGACCGATTTCGCCATCTTCTGCTCGGCGGATTTCTTGATGTCGGCAATCATCGTTCCTCCGCAGGCCCGCAAGACTTCAGCAATGCACGAGCGTGCCTTCGTCCTCGCCCAGCACGACGCGCTTCAGCGCGCCGGGCACGAAGATCGAGAACACCTTGAGCAGCATGTTCTGGTCGCGGCACAGCGCGAGCGCCGTCGCGTCCATCACCTTCAGGTTCTTGACGATCGCCTCGTCGAACGTCAGCTCGCGTAGCGGCTCGCCTGCGCGTCCTTCTTCGGATCCGCCGTGTAGACGCCGTCGACCTTCGTCGCCTTCAGCACGATGTCGACGCCCATTTCGCGGCCGCGCAGCGCCGCGGCGGTGTCGGTCGTGAAAAACGGATTGCCGGTGCCCGCGGCGAAGATGACGACCTTGTGCTCCTCGAGGTGGCGCAGCGCCCGGCCGCGGATGTACGGTTCCGCGACCTGGTCGATCCGCAGCGCCGACTGCACGCGCGATTCGACGCCGGCGCGGCGCAGCGCGTCCTGCAGCGCGAGCGCGTTCATCAGCGTCGCCAGCATGCCCATGTAATCGGCGGTTGCACGGTCCATGCCCGCGGCGCCCGGCGCGACGCCGCGGAAGATGTTGCCGCCGCCGATGACGATCGCGACCTGGACGCCGAGGCGCACGACTTCGCCGATCTCCGCGACGATGCGGTCGATCGTCTCGCGCTCGATGCCGTAGCGTCGTCGCCCATCAGCGCTTCGCCCGACAGCTTGAGCAGGATGCGCCGATACGCCGGCGTCGTGCGCCGCCGCGGGGGCGACGGCGGCGACGGGGCGGCGACGGCGGACGGATTCATGCGGCGTAGCCTCCGAAGCGGATAAACGATGCGGATCAGTGCCGTGTCGGCGCCGGATCAGGCCCTTTCGTCATCGCCGCGACTTCGGCGGCGAAATCATCCTTCTTCTTCTCGATGCCTTCGCCGACGACGAAGAGCACGAAGCCGTTGACGGTCGCGCCCTGCGCCTTCACGATGTCCGACCGTCTGCTTGCCGTCGTCCTTGACGAAGGGTTGGCCCAGCAACGTAACCTCGGCGAGGAACTTGGCGACGGCGCCCTCGACCATCTTCTCGACGATGCTGGCGGCTTGCCCGACTTCTGCCGCCCGCGCTGCGGCGATCGCGCGCTCCTTCGCGACGACGTCCGCCGGCACCTGGTCTCGGCTCGACCGCCATCGGCTTGCTCGCCGCAATGTGCATCGCGAGGTCCTTGCCGAGCGGTTTCGTCGCCGCCGGTGAAGTCGACCAGCACGCCGATCTTCGTCGCCATGGACGTACGACGCGATGCGGCCCTTCGCGTCGACCCGCGCGAAGCGGCGGATCGTGATGTTCTCGCCGATCTTCTGCACCAGCGCCACGCGCCGGGCCTCGACGGTCTCGCCCGACGCGAGCGTGCGCGTCGCCGAGCGCCGCGACGTCGGCCGGCCGGTCGCGCGCGACGATCTGCGCGATCTCGTTGGCGAACGCCTGGAAATCGTCGTTCTTCGCGACGAAGTCGGTCTCGCAATTGACTTCGACCATCGCGCCGGCCTTCGCGTCGGGCGCAACGAACAGGCCGATGACGCCTTCCGCCGCGACGCGGCCCGCCGCCTTCGTCGCCTTGGCGCCGCTCTTGATGCGCAGCAGCTCCTCGGCCTTGGCGATGTCGCCCTCCGCTTCGGTCAGCGCCTTCTTGCATTCCATCATGCCGAGCCCCGTGCGCTGGCGCAGTTCCATCACCATGCTCGCGGAGATATCCGCCATGTCTTGCTCCGTGTCGCGTCGTCGTTGTCGGAACCCCGGCCGCGCCGAAGGTTCCGCGGAATCCAGCTCGGCGAAAGCCCTCGCGCGGTCCGGACGGATCGAAAAAGGGGGCTCAAGGCCCCCGGGGTGTCCTTGTCTACGCAGGTCGTCGGCGACCTCGACGAACTCGTCGCCGGCCTGCACGATTTCCTGGATGACGTGGCTCCTGCCCTTCGAGCATCGCGTCGGCGGCGCCGCGCGCGTACAGGCGGATCGCGCGGCTCGAGTCGTCGTTGCCCGGAATCACATGGGCGATGCCGATCGGCGAATGGTTGGTGTCGACGACGGCGACGATCGGGATGCCGAGCTTCTTCGCCTCGGTGACCGCGATCTTGTGATAGCCGACGTCGATGACGAACAGCGCATCGGGCAGCGCGTTCATGTCCTTGATGCCGCCGAGGCTCTTGCTCGAGCTTGTCGAGCTCGCGCTGGTGCGTCAGCGCTTCGCGCTTGGTCATCTGCTCGAACGTGCCGTCGTCGCTGCATCGCTTCGAGGTCCTTCAGCCGCTTGATCGACGCCTTGACCGTCTTGAAGTTGGTCAGCATGCCGCCGAGCCAGCGATGGTCGACGTAGGGCATCGCGCAGCGGCGCGCCTCCTCGGCGACGATCTCGCGCGCCTGCCGCTTGGTGCCGACGAACAGGATCGTGCCCTTGTTCGCGCGAGTTGGCGGACGTATTTCATCGCGTCCTGGTACATCTGCAGCGTCTTCTCGAGGTTGACGATGTGGATCTTGTTGCGCTGGCCGAAGATGTACTCGGCCATCTTCGGATTCCAGTACCGCGTCTGGTGGCCGAAATGGACGCCGGCCTCCAGCATCTGACGCATCGTTACGGACATTGCCTGACTCCTGATCAGGGTTGGACCACGACCCGCATTCGGCTCGAGCCGCGCCGATGCCTGTTGCCGACGGCGCGGTTCGGGCACCCTGAGGTGCGCGGGTCTGCGAATTTCGACCTGGCGGCGGACGTGCTTCCAGTCCCGCCGTGCCCGTTGAAAACCGGGAAATTCGTGCCCAAGTCGAGCTAACATGGGATTTTAGCACGGATTTTTTGCTCGGGCGAGGACGGGTGCTCGTCGAAGGGACACGTCGGCGCCACCGGTGTCCCGACCATGCCCGCAGATCGCCCCCGCACCTTCCGCATTCCCAATGAGCTCGCCCTCCCTCCCCGCCGACGCGACTGCATTGACCGCCGCGCGCGACGCCGCGGTCGTCTGCGATGCGGCCGCGCTCGCCGTGCTTGCCATCGCGGGACGCGGACGCGGCGAATTTCCTCCAAGGGCCAGCTCTCGAACGACGTCAACGCGCTCGCGCCGGACGCCTGCCAGCACACGAGCTTCAATTCGCCGAAGGGCCGGATGCTCGCGAACTTCGTGCTCTGGCGGGAACCGGCGACGCGGACTTCCGCGCGCTGCTGCCGGCGGACATCGCCGAGCCGGTGCGCAAGCGCCTGTCGATGTACGTGTTGCGCTCGAAGGTGACGCTTGTCGACGTGTCGGCGCGAGATGGTCCGGCTCGGCGATCGGCGGGCCCGATCGCTGCGCAGCGATCGCGCGATGCGTTCGGCGCCGTGCCCGCGCCGTTCACGGCCGCCCGTCGTGGACCGGTCGCCGCGCTCGGGCTTCCGGGGCCGCGCTTCGTCGTCATCGCGCCGGACGGCGATGGCCAGTCGATACGCGCGAGGCGCTCTCGCGTCACGCGACGCGCCGCCCCGTTCGCCGTCTGGCAATGGCTGACGATTCGCGCCGGCGTCCCGGTCGTGACGGCGGCGACGCAGGAGCGTTCGTCGCGCAGACGGCGAACTGGGACGTACTTCGGCGGCATCAACTTCCAGAAGGGCTGCTACACCGGGCAGGAGATCATCGCGCGCATGCAGTATCTCGGCCGGCTAAAGGAGCGCGCTTTACGCGTTCCATGCGGCGACAGCGGACGTCGCCGCGGGCGCGCGACTCTACAGCGCGGCGTTCGGCGATCAGCCCTGCGGCACCGTCGTCAATGCGGCGCCGGCGCCGGATGGCGGCTGCGACCTCCTCGCCGTCGTGCAGATCGCCGCCGGCGAGCGCGGCGACGTGCGCGCTCGACGCGCCCGACGGACCCGTGCTGGCGCCGCTCCCGCTGCCCTACGCGATTCCGGCTCCCGAAGCGCCGCGCGGCGCGCCGGCCCGGCCCAACGTCGTAACGCGACGGTCGCAATGTGCCTCGCGCTGATCGCGCTCGACGCGCATCCGCGCTATCGCGCTGGTCATCGCCGCCAACCGCGACGAGTATCCACGCGCGGCCCGCGCGCCGCGCGGCGTGGTGGGCGCGAGGGCTGGCTCGCCGGACGCGACCTCGAAGCCGGCGGCACGTGGCTCGGCGTCACGCGCCACGGCCGTGTGCGCTCGTCACCAACGTCGCGAGCCCGAGCGGCACGATCCGGGCGCGCCGTCGCGCGGGAAGCTCGTCACGCGCGTGCTCGCCGACGTCGCGCCGCCCGCGCGAAGCGCTCGCGGCGATCGTCGCCGAGCGGCGGCGTACAACGGCTTCAATCTGCGTCGCCGGCGACACGACGCGCGCGCTGCTGGGGCTCGAACCGCGCGGCAGCGTCGCAGCCGCTTGCTCGCCGGCATCCACGGCGTCTCGAACGCACTGCTCGATACGCCGTGGCCGAAGGTCGCGCGGACGAAGGCGGCACTCGCAGCATGGTGCGCAGCGCGGCGCAGACGACGTCGAAGCGCTGTTCGCCGTGCTCGGCGACCGCACGCGCGCGCCCGACGGCGAGCTGCCGGCGACCGGCGTCCCGCTCGAGTGGGAGCGGCTGCTTTCGTCGCCGTTCATCGTCGGCGAAGCCGACGGTTACGGCACGCGCTGCTCGACGGTCGTCGCGATCGGCCGCGACGGCGCGCGCGGTTCATCGAGCGAACGTTCGACTCCGCGGGACGTCAGACCGGCGAAGAGGATTTTCGCTTTGCGCTCGAATCGACGGCGTGAATCCGCCGCGGTGTGTTGACTCAACGCAGGATGCGCTCCCTCGCGCGGTGGCAGATGCCGGCTTCGTCGTGCTCGGCCCCGCGGGGCGCGGGCGCGCATCGGGGATTCCTTGTTTCACAACAAGAACTTCGTGAGGGATCGCCTTCGATTGCGGCCAGTCGACGGCCCAATCCGCGAGGCGCACGCCAAAGCCGGCGCCGCTCGTCACGGGCCGTAATCGGAAAGCACGAGTCGCCCGCGGCCGCCGCGCACCCTGAGCGCGCAGCGCCCGCCGACCGGCAGCGTGAGCTTTGCCGGGACGTGGCCGAACGGCAGTCCCGTGTAGACGGTGCGCCCGATCCGCGCGCGGACGTGCGCGACCATCGCCGCCGCATCGTAGCCATTGTCGTTCGGCGTGAGCTCGTAGCCGGTGAACGCGCCGAGCAGCACCGCCCGCTGCCGCGCGAGCACGCCCGCGAAGTGCAGCTGATAGAGCATTCGCTCGACGCGATACGGATGCTCGCCGACGTCCTCGAGAAACAGGATGCCGCCGTCGACCTGCGGAAAATGCGGCGTGCCGACGAGATGCGCGACCATCGCGAGGTTGCCGCCCCATAGCGTACCTTCGCCGATGAAGTCGGGGCCGTCGAGCGGGCATTCGACTTCGTAACGCTCGACGCCGAGCAGACCCCAGCAATGGTCGAGCGTGTACGCCGACGGCGTCTCCGCACCGAAGTCGTAGGCGGCCATCGGCCCGGCGAAGGTGACCATGCCCGCGCGCGCAAGGGCCGCCAGCTGGAACGCAGTGAAATCGCTGTGGCCCATCCAGCGCTTCTTCGCCAGGCCGAGCGCGGCGAAGTCGAGCCGATCGAGAAGCCGCGACCAGCCGTAGCCGCCGCGCACTGCCACCGCGACCTCGACGCGCGGATCGGCTGCCATCCGTGTACCGCCGCGAGGCGCTCGTCGTCGGACGCCGAGAAGCGTTGCCAGCGCGACGTCGCGGTGGGGTCGACGATGACGCGGTGACCCTGCGCCGTCAGCCGCGCGACGGCACGATCGATCGCCGCCGGCTCCGGGCGCAAAGCCGGCCGGCGCATAGATGCCGATGCCGTAGGTGCGGGAGTTCATGGCGAATTCATGATGGGGCAGTCACCGGCGCGCGGCAAAGAAATCGGAGAGCAGTTCGCCGCATTCGTCGGCGAGCACGCCGCCCTCGACCTTCGCGTGGTGATTGAGGCGCTGCTTCCGCGAACAGATCGATCACCGAGCCGCAGGCACCGGTCTTCGGGTCGCGCGCGCCGAAGACGAGTCGCGCGATTCGCGCATGGAGCATCGCGCCCGCACACATCGCGCACGGCTCGAGCGTAACGAAAAGCTCGCAACCCGGCAGCCGATAGTTGCCGAGCGCGCGCCCCGCTTCGCGCAACGCGGTCGATCTCGGCGTGCGCCGTCGGATCGTTGCCGGCGATCGGCGCATTGCCGCCGCGGCCGATGATCGCGCCGTCCTTCACGACGATCGCCCCGACGGGCACTTCGCCGCGCGCCTGCGCCGTGCGCGCAAGCGCGAGCGCTTCGGCCATCCAGTGCGCATCATTCATCGCGATCGGCGAGGTGGAAGCGATGCAGCAACCGATGCACGACCGGCGCGAACGTCACGCCGATGGCGGCGATCAACATCACGCCGCAGAACAGCGCGTACACGCCATCGAAGAAAACGACGCCGTCGCCGGTCAGCGACTCGACCGGCCCCATCCCACCCAGCAGCATCGCGGCCTGGTGAAACGCGGCGAGCCACGTCATCGGGGGCTCCACGCGATTGAGCGCGTGGTAGCCCAGCATCCCGACTGCCAACGCAAACATCAGCCCGGCGCCCAGCAACGCCGACGCGGCGACGCGCGAGAGAAACACCTTCCGCGACGCGAGGCGTTCGGTCCGCCGCTCGTAGCGATTTCTCACGGCGGCTCCGCCACGACCACGGCGTCCGCCTCGATTTCGACCAGCATCGCCGGATCGATCAAACGCGCGACCTCGACCATCGCGGTAGCTGGGCGGATCGCGCCGAACACCTCGCCGTGCGCGCGGCCGATCGCCTCCCATTGCGTAATGTCGGTCACGTAGATTCGGGTGCGCACGACATGCTCGACGCCGGCGCCGGCCCGCGCGAGCGCTGCGGCGATGTTGGCGAGCGCCTGCCGGGCTTGCGCGTACGCGTCGCCTTCCCCGACAAGCCGGCCGTCGGCGCCCGTTGCCGTCGTCCCCGAAACCCACACCCGGTCGCCGACACGAACGGCGCGCGAGTAGCCGACGATGGGCTCCCAAGGCGTTCCCGAAGCGATGTTCTGGCGTTTCACACCGGCGCCGTTCCACAACGCTTGTAGAAGAAAACGCAAGCGGCCAGCGTTCCGTCCGGATCGACCGCGTAGTCGGGTACCGCGCCGAACGGATGCCAGCCGAGACGACGATAGAGTCGGTCAGCCGCGCTCCCCTCGCGCGTGTCGAGCAGGAGCAGCCGGTGCCCGCGCGCCGCCGCGATGCGTTCGACCTCGCGCATCAGGTGCTCGCCGATGCCCGCGCCGCGCGCACGGCGCAACACAATGAGCTTCTGCACTTCGGCGCGATGGCGGCCGTTGGGTTTGCCGCAGGGAACGAGCTGGACCGCGCCGACGATCCGGCCGCCGTGCTCGTGCACCAGAAGTTCCCGCCCGCCCGCTTCCAATCCGGCGGCGACATCGTCCCAAAAGGGTTCGAGATCCTCGGCCGAGAAAGGCAGCACGAAGCCGACCGACGCCCCGCCCTCGATCGCATCGGCGAGCAACGCCACGAATTCGTCGCGCCGTGCACGCAGCTCGGCGGCATCGAGAGCGCGCGCCGGCGCGGCGCTGTTCCGGTCACACATCTGCCTTTCGCTTCGCGTCTTGCCAGCGCTCCTTGCGCTCCGCGCGTTGCATCGCATCGTGCGCCCGCGCGGAGCGTGCGAGGCGCGCCAGATCGACGCCGGCGAGCTCGGACGCAAACGCCGCGATTTCCGGCCCCGGCGACCCGGATGCATACACCCGGCCGAAGCCGTCGCGCGCGAGAACGTGATAATCGACGAGCCAGCGCCGCAACTCGACATGATCGGTCGCGAGCATCGCGCCCGCGTCGGCGAGGAAGCCGCGAAGGATCTGGTTGACCTCGCGCTCCGTCATCTCGCGCCCGGACGGAAATGCCAGCGCGGCGGCCGCGAGGACCAGCGCAAAATCGCGCGCATTCGAAGTCCGCAGAGCGCCGAGCGACACCCCGCGCCGCACGGCGAGCGCGGCAAGACGCTCGGCGGCGGAGCGCGGCGGCGACATCCGCCGATTGTCGGTTGCGACGGTCATTCCCATTCGATCGTCGCCGGCGGCTTCGACGAAATGTCGAACGTGACGCGATTGATTCCGCGCACTTCGTTGATGATGCGATTCGACACCTTGGCGAGCAGCTCGTGCGGCAGCGGCGCCCAGTGCGCCGTCATGAAATCGGTCGTCTGCACCGCGCGCAGCGCAACCACGTGCTCGTAGGTTCGTCCGTCGCCCATGACGCCGACGGAGCGCACCGGCAGGAACACGGCGAACGCCTGCGCCGTCAAGTCGTACCAGCTCTTCCCTGCCGCGTCGCGCGCGACGCGCAGCTCGTCGATGAAGATCGCGTCGGCGCGGCGCAGCAGATCGGCATGCTCGCGCGTGACAGCGCCCAGGATCCGCACGCCAAGGCCGGGCCCCGGGAACGGATGCCGGAACACCATCTCCCGCGGCAGGCCCAGCGCCAGGCCGAGCTCGCGCACCTCGTCCTTGAAGAGCTCGCGCAGCGGCTCGAGGAGCTTCAGGTGCAGCGTTTCCGGGAGGCCGCCCACATTGTGGTGCGACTTGATCGTGTGCGCCTTCTTGGTCGTGGCACCCGCCGATTCGATGACGTCGGGGTAGATCGTTCCTTGCGCAAGCCATTTGACCTTCGGCAGCTTCGCGGCTTCGCGCTGGAACACGTCGACGAAGAGCTTGCCGATGATGCGCCGCTTCTTCTCGGGATCGTCAACCCCGGCGAGCGCCCCGTACATTTCGTCGGTCGCATCGACATGGATGACGCGCACGCCGAGGTTGCGCGCAAACGTGTCCAGCACCTGCTCGGCCTCGTTCAACCGCAGGAGGCCGTGGTCGACGAAGACACAGGTAAGCTGGTCGCCGATTGCCTTGTGGATCAGCGCCGCCGCGACCGACGAGTCGACGCCGCCCGAGAGCCCGAGAATCACCTGCTCGTCGCCGACTTGCGCGCGGATCGAGGCGACTGCCTCGCCGGCATAGTCGGCCATGTTCCAGTCGTGGCCGCAGCCGCAGATCTCGTGCGCAAAACGCGCGAGAATCTTCGCACCCTGCTTCGTGTGCGTGACCTCCGGGTGAAACTGCACCGCGTAGAAATGGCGCGCCTCGTCGGCCATCGCCGCGATCGGCGACGCGTTCGACGTGCCGATGGACTTGAAGCCCGGCGGCAGCGCGGTGACCTTGTCGCCATGGCTCATCCAGACGTCGAGCAGACCAAATCCTTCGTCGCTCTGCCGATCCTCGATGCCCTTCAACAGCGCCGAGTGGCCGCGGGCGCGCACTTCCGCATAGCCGAACTCGCGCACCCTGCCGGGCTCGACTGCGCCGCCCAGCTGCGCCGCCATCGTCTGCATCCCATAGCAGATGCCCAGCACCGGAACGCCCTGGGTCCACACGGCAGCAGGCGCCCGTGGCGTGTCGCCCTCGGTAACGCTCTCCGGTCCGCCCGACAGCACGATGCCTTTCGGCGCGAAGCCGCGCATGAAATCGTCAGGGACGTCGAAGGGATGGATCTCGCAGTAGACATCCGTTTCTCGCAACCGGCGGGCGATCAGCTGCGTGTACTGCGCGCCGAAGTCGAGGATCAGGATTTTCGAGTGGGACGGGGCGGCCATTCGGTCCTGTGCGTCGGGTGGCTCTCGGAAGTGGAAAATGAAAAGGCCGGCATCGTCGCCGCCCCGAGAATCGCGGAGCTATTCCACCCGATAGTTGGGAGCTTCCTTCACGATCTGCACGTCGTGCACGTGCGATTCGCGGATGCCGGCCGACGTGATCTCGACGAACTCCGCACGCGTGCGGAGCTCTTCGACCGTCGCGCAGCCGCAGTAACCCATCGCCGCGCGCAAGCCGCCCATCAACTGGTGGATGACGTTGACGAGCGGTCCCTTGTACGGCACGCGGCCCTCGATTCCCTCCGGAACGAGCTTTTCGGCGTCGCCCGCAGCTTCGAGCTCCTGGAAGTAGCGGTCGGAGCTCCCTTGCTGCATCGCGCCCAGCGACCCCATCCCACGATAGCTCTTGTACGAGCGGCCCTGATAAAGCTCGATTTCGCCCGGCGACTCCTCAGTCCCGGCAAAGAGACTTCCCATCATCACCACCGACGCGCCGGCGGCGATCGCCTTGGCGATGTCGCCCGAATAGCGGATGCCGCCATCGGCGATCGCCGGGATCCCCTGCTTCGCCGCGCCTTCGAGCGCGTTCTGGATCGCCGAGATCTGCGGCACGCCAACGCCCGCCACGATCCGCGTCGTGCAGATGGAGCCGGGTCCGATGCCGACCTTGACGCCGTCCGCGCCATGGTCGGCAAGCGCCTTTGCGCCCACGGCGGTTGCGATGTTGCCGCCGATCACCTGGACGGCCGGAAACTTCTTCTTGACCCACTGCACGCGGTCGAGCACGCCTTGCGAGTGCCCGTGCGCAGTATCAACGACGATGACGTCGACGCCGGCGGCGACCAGCGCCTCGACCCGCTCTTCGTTGTCCGAAGCGACGCCGACCGCGGCGCCGACGCGCAGGCGGCCGTGTTCGTCCTTGCATGCGAGCGGATGCTCGGTCGACTTGAGGATGTCCTTGACGGTGATGAGGCCGCGGAGCTCCATCGCGTGGTTGACGACCAGCACGCGCTCGAGCCGGTGCCGATGCATGAGCTCCTTCGCACGCTCGAGATCGGCACCTTCGGGGACCGTCACCAGCTTGTCGCCCTTGGTCATGATGTTGGCGACGGGCTGGTCGAGATTCGTCTCGAAGCGCAAGTCGCGGTTGGTCACGATGCCGACGACCTTCTTTCCTTCGACGACCGGCAGGCCGGAAAAGCGGTTCGCGCGCTTCAACGCAAGCACGTCGCGCACCGACATCGTCGGCGGGACGGTCAACGGATCCTTGACAACGCCGGACTCGAAGCGCTTGACCTTCGCGACCTCTGCCGCCTGACGGACCGCGCGGCATGTTCTTGTGGATGATCCCCAAGCCGCCTTCCTGCGCGATCGCGATCGCCAGGCGGGCCTCCGTTACCGTGTCCATCGCCGCCGACATCAGCGGGATGTTGAGGGTGATGGCCCTGGTGAGGCGGGTTTCGAGACTGACGTCGCGGGGAACGACGAGGGAATGCGCGGGGACGAGGAGGACGTCGTCGAACGTCAGCGCCTTCCGGACGACACGCATGCGGGTTTCTCCTATGCGCAAAAATGGATTATACCCGCGTTGAGAACGGCGAGCAGCGGCAGCGCGCGAGCGGCGGAGGCCGGACCTGGCCGAAGTCGAGGGGATGCGACCCGCGTGTCGCGGCAGCGCGGACGCCGACAATGCGTGATGCCAACGACTCGGTGATCGGATGTTGCATCCAGGCGGAGGCCGAGGTCGAATGGCCCGCGCGACCCGACAGCCGGCACCCGCCAACCGGCACGCGGGACTGCGGCCGGTTTGACGGCGAACCCCCGAAGGATTACCTTGCCAACGTCATAAATCGTTTCGCGGTGACCCATGCGACCACTTCGAACCCCGTCTTCGTCCCATGAACCGATGAGCGCCGGCGGGCTTCATCGCTACGCCGCCTTCGCAGCTGCAGCGGTGGCGCTCCTCCTTGCAGCCGTCCCCGCGGCCGCGGCGCTCTACAAATGGGTCGACGCGAACGGGCGCGTCACCTATTCGGACCAGCCGCCTCCGGCGAACGTGAAAGCCGAGACCGTCAGCGCACCGACGTCCGCGACCAATCCCGACGCGGTCAAGGACATGGCGAGTCAGGAGTTGGACCTGAAAAAGCGGCAGATCCAACGGGCTGAAGAGCAAAAGAAGGCCGCTCAAGCCCGAATCGACGAGGCGAACCGGCAGCAATTCTGTGTCGAAGCGCGGAGCCAGATCAGGATGTACGACTCCGATTTGCTGCTGCGACGGGTCAACGAACAGGGAGAGCCGGTGTACATGGACGAAGGCATGAAGCGCAAGGAGAGGGAACGCCTCGAAGCGATCGTCCGCGACCAGTGCGGCACCGCGCCGCCGCCCCGGGCAGCGGCGCAATAACGGGGGAAAAGCGAGATCCGGCGGCGCTTATCGCGAGGGGCCGGCGCGCGTGCGGCCGTCGCTCGCGGCTTGCCCACGGCGCGCCACCCGCTTACTTCTTCTCCAAACCTGCCTGATTGACCCTGACGTCGGCCTTCGCCTTGAGCGATGCGACGTAGGCGTCGAAGATCTCGCGGCTTTGCAGCTCGCCGATGCGTGACGACGCCGCGGCGAGCTTGGCTGCGTCCGCCGTCGACGGCAGCGTTACCTTGACGATCTTGTAGATCGAAAACCCGCGCTCGCTCGGTGCGCCCGCGTATTGCGGCAGTTTCGAGGCATCGGCCTGGAACACGCGCGCGAGGGCCTCGGGCGGGAATCCGGGCTGCTGCTGATTGCGCATCACGGTCACCGTCTTGCCGAAGGTGACGCCTGCCTCCTTGTCGCTCTTGCCCGCGGTCAGCAGCGCAAGCTTCTCGCGACCCTCCTTCTGCGCCATCTCGCTTGCCGCGCGTCGCGCGAGCTGGCGGCGAATCTCCTCCTTCACATCGTCGAACGCCCGGGGCGCTGCCGGCTTGTACTCGAGGACACGACCCGCCATCAGCGTGTTGGGTGCGACCTCGATCGCCTCGGTGTTGCGCTTGCCGGTGATCGATTCGGGGCTGAAGAGCGCCTGCACGAACTTCGCGTTGCCGAAGGCGAGCCGCTGCGCATCGGCACGGGTGACGAGTCCCGATGTCTCGACCTTGAGATCGAGCGCTTTCGCCACGCCCGTGAGCGAATCGGCCTGCTCGTAGACGAGGTTCTGGAACTGGTCGGCCGCGGCGGCGAGCTTCTGCGCGACCTTCTGCCGCTTGAGATCGCCTTCGATCTGCGCTTTCGCCTCGTCGAACGAGCGCGTCTGCGCCGGCGTGACGCCCAGGAGCTTGATGATGTGCCAGCCGAATTCCGACTGCACCGGCGGCGACGATTTCACCGGGCTTCAGCGCGAACTCCGTGTCCTCGAATGCCTTGACCATCGTCCCGCGCGGGTTGCTCCCGAGATCGCCCCCCTGCGCAGCGGAGCCGGGATCCTCCGAATACTTTCGCGCGAGCTCGGCGAATTTCGCGGGGTTCGCCTTCGCTTGCGCATAGATGTCCTCCGCCTTCTTCTTCGCGGCCGCCTTTTCCTCTTCCTTGGCGTCGGGCTTGACCGCGATCAGGATGTGCGCCGCCTGCCGCTGCTCGTCCTTCGTGTACTGTTTCACGTTGTTCTCGTATTGCGCCTTCACCTCCTCCGGCGTCACGGTGACCTGCGGGAGCAGCGCATCGGGGGTCAGGACCAGGTACTCGAACTTCACTTCCTCGGGCGTTCTGAACGCGGCCTGGTTCGCCTCGTAGAACGCCTTCACCGAGGCGTCGTCGACCTTCACGTCCTTGCCGAAGCTCGCGGCATCGATCGTCGCGACAGCCACCTCGCGCTGTTGCTCGACGAGCGTCAGGAAACCCTCGCTTTCCGCGCGCGCGACGATGCCGCTGCGGGCGATCGGGTCGATCATCTTCTCGGAGAGGATCTGCTTGCGGATGCCCTCCTCGTACCTGGCCTCGGGGATCCCGGCGCCCGCGAGCAGCTGCTTGTAGCGGTCGAGAGAAAACTTGTCGCCGTCGCGGAAGCGCGGGTCGGTGGCGATCCGGTCGAAGACCTGGGCGTTCGACACGCGGAAATGGAGGTCGCTCGCCTTCTTCTCGATCAGCCGCTCGCGGATCAGTTGCTGCAGGATGTTGAATCGCACCTCAGGGTTGTCGAACATCGCCGGGTCGACGCCGCGCTGTGTACGCATCAGCATTTCCTGCTGTTCGCGCAGCGACTGCGCGAACTCGTCCTGCGAGATCTTTCCGCCGTCGAACGTGGCGACGTCACCGATGCTTGCGGTATTGCGGAAATAGTAGTCGACGCCGAAGAAAGCGAACGGCAGCATGATGAGCGCGAGCACGATCTGCACGACGCGCTTGTGTTTGTGGACGATGTCGAACATGCGTTTGGCACCTGCTTTGGGCGTCGCGACGTGCGGACGCGCTCGTTGGCCCGTGCGCGACTACCCGAGTGAACTGAATCGTCGCGCGGCGGCTGCATTGTCGCGCGTTTCCGGCCCTCGGCCGCTACACGCGCTCCGTCAAAAAGGGCGAACTCGCGTTCGCCCTTTGTCTTGTTGGCGGAGTGGACGGGACTCGAACCCGCGACCCCCGGCGTGACAGGCCGGTATTCTAACCAACTGAACTACCACTCCCAAACCGGTCCGTGCGACACTTGGTGGGTGCTGACGGGATCGAACCGCCGACATTCGCCTTGTAAGGGCGACGCTCTACCGGCTGAGCTAAGCACCCGACGCCCAGCCTCGGGTGAAGAGCCCCCGTCGGGCGTGATCAATTTAACGTTTTAGTTTACAGCATCCTTGAGTGCCTTGCCAGCGCGGAACTTGGGCACTTTCGCGGCGCTGATCTTCAAGGGTTCGTTGGTGCGCGGGTTGCGGCCGGCGCGCGCCGAGCGCATGCCGACATAGAACGAGCCGAAACCCACGAGCGTCACGATGTCGCCCTTGCGCAACGATCCGGTAATCGAGTTCACCGTGGCATCGAGAGCGCGCCCCGCTGCCGCCTTCGAGATGTCGGCATGCCGCGCGATCGCGTCGATCAATTCGGATTTGTTCACGGACGTCCCCTTGTCGTGATCTCTCATCGCGCCCGGCTCCCGGACAGCCGTCGCGACGATGGGAAAGCCGGGCCAGGACGGCCGCGGCTGGAGCGTTGTTTATAGCAATCGCCATTTCCGCGTGTCAAGCGGATTCGGAGCGTGCACGCAGCGATGTCACGACGCCGTACACCACAACATCCCGGGCCGCGCAGATCGCGAAACGCCATGCACTCGTTTCACGCGCACGACGCGCGTATCGACGGCGCAACGTTACGGCGGCAGGCACTTTTCGTGCCCACCGCCGCAATGTTCGACGATGCGTCAGTGCTTGATGAGCGCTGGAATGAGCGCCGGCTTCTCTTCGGGAGCGACCGGCGCGACGGCCGGTGCTTCCTCGGTCGATTCCGGGAGCGGCGTCGGCTGCCGCTCGAGCGCGGCCTCCAGCACCTGTTCGATCCAGCGCACGGGCCGGATCTCGAGACGGTTCTTGATCTCGTCGGGAATCTCGGCGAGGTCTTTCACGTTCTCTTCCGGGATCAGCACGGTCTTGATCCCGCCGCGGCCCGCCGCGAGCAGCTTCTCCTTCAGGCCGCCGATCGGCAGCACCTCGCCGCGCAGCGTGATCTCGCCGGTCATCGCGACGTCCGCACGCACCGGGATGCCGGTGAGGATCGAGACGATCGCCGTGACGATCGCGCCGCCCGCCGACGGCCCGTCCTTCGGCGTCGCACCTTCGGGCAGGTGGATGTGCAGGTCGGTCTTCTGGTAGAAGTCCGGCGCGATGCCGAGCGTCTTCGAGCGGTGGCGCACGACCGAGATCGCCGCGGCGATCGACTCGTTCATCACGTCGCCCAGCTTGCCGGTCGTCGTCGTCTTGCCCTTGCCCGGCAGCGCGACCGCCTCGATCGTCAGCAGGTCGCCGCCGACCTCGGTCCAGGCGAGGCCGGTGACCTGGCCGACCTGGTTCTTCTTTTCGGCGATGCCGTACGTGAACCGCCGCACGCCGAGATACTTGTCGAGGTTCTTCGAATTGACTTCGACGGGGCCCTTCGCGACTGCGCGCCTTGCCCTCGCTCCTGCGCAGCAGCAGCGCCTTCACGACCTTGCGGCAGATCTTGCTGATGTCGCGCTCGAGATTGCGCACGCCCGCCTCGCGCGTGTAGTAGCGCACGATGTCGCGCAGCGCACTTTCGGCGACGTGCAGCTCGGACTCCTTCAATGCCGTTGAGCTTGATCTGCTTCGGCAGCAGGTACTGCTTGGCGATCGCGATCTTTTCGTCCTCGGTGTAGCCCGAGAGGCGGATCACTTCCATCCGGTCGAGCAGCGGCGCCGGGATGTTCATCGTGTTGGCAGTGGCGACGAACATCACGTCCGACAGGTCGTACTCGACCTCGACGTAGTGGTCGACGAACGTGCTGTTCTGCTCCGGGTCGAGCACTTCGAGCAGCGCAGACGAAGGATCGCCGCGGAAGTCCATTCCCATCTTGTCCACTTCGTCGAACAGGAACAGCGGATTGCGGACGCCGACCTTCGACATGTTCTGCAGGATCTTGCCGGGCATCGAGCCGATGTACGTGCGGCGGTGGCCGCGGATCTCGGCTTCGTCGCGCACGCCGCCCAGGCTCATCCGCACGAACTTGCGGTTGGTCGCTCGCGCGATCGACTGTCCGAGCGAGGTCTTGCCCACGCCCGGCGGCCCGACCAGGCAAAGGATCGGTCCCTTCAGCTTGTCGACGCGCTGTTGCACCGCGAGGTACTCGACGATCCGTTCCTTGACCTTCTCGAGGCCGTAGTGATCGGCGTCGAGGGTCTTGACCGCGGCCGCGAGGTCCTTGCTGATCTTGCTCTTCTTGCGCCACGGCAGCGCCAGCAGCGTGTCGATGTAATTGCGCACGACCGTCGCTTCGGCCGACATCGGCGACATCATCTTGAGCTTCTTGAATTCGGCGAGCGCCTTGCCTTCGGCCTCCTTCGACATCCGGGCGGCCTTGATCTTCTTTTCCATTTCGTCGAGGTCGGCGTTCTCGTCGCCCTCGCCCAACTCCTTCTGGATCGCCTTCACTTGCTCGTTCAGGTAGTACTCGCGCTGGCTCTTCTCCATCTGCCGCTTCACGCGGCCGCGAATGCGCTTTTCCACCTGCAGGATGTCGACTTCGCCTTCGAGCAGGCCGAGCAGATGCTCGAGGCGCTTGCCGACGACGCCCATTTCGAGGATTTCCTGCTTTTGCTCGAGCTTCAACGGGAGATGCGCGGCGATCGCGTCGGCTAGCCGCCCGCCGTCGTCGATTCCGGCCATCGAGGTGAGGATTTCGGGCGGGATCTTCTTGTTGAGCTTCACGTATTGATCGAACTGCGCAAGGAGCGCGCGGCGCATCGCCTCGACTTCATGGGCCTGGCCGGGCTCGCCCGCAAGCGCGGTCGCGCTGGCCGACAGGTATTCGCCCTCGTCCGTCACGCGGTCGACCCGCGCCCGTTGTGCTCCCTCGACCAGCACTTTGACGGTGCCGTCCGGGAGCTTCAGCATCTGGAGCACCGTTGCTATGCTGCCGATCGAGTAGAGGTCCTCGGCGGCAGGGTCGTCCTTCGCCGCGGATTTCTGCGCGACGAGCAGGATGTGCTTGCCGGCGTCCATGGCGACGTCGAGCGCCTTGATCGACTTCGGGCGTCCGA
Source organism: uncultured beta proteobacterium (assembly GCA_963733985.1). Lineage (GTDB taxonomy): Bacteria > Pseudomonadota > Gammaproteobacteria > Burkholderiales > Casimicrobiaceae > CAIWHR01. The sequence continues at coordinate 338,840 of CAVTFF010000013.1, forward strand.
CGAACAACGGGATCACCATGTGGGGAAACACGACGACATCGCGCAGGGCAAGGAGCGGCAGCGCGGTCATGTCGATTGCGGGAGTCAGTTCGGTGGCCATACGAGTCTCAAGAAATGGGGTTCGATAGCAAAATGGGGCCGCGCGCCGTCCATGTCAAGCCGAGGGGCCTAAATAGACGAAAACCCCTTTAGCGGCATGATGTTGGGTGCAACAGCGGCGGCACGGCGCGGGACCGTTCCGGCCCACGGTTCTGCTGCCCGGAGGGATTGACAGGTGCCGCGGCGGGGCGTTCTACGAACCCGGGCCCGCTCGAACGGGTCAATTGTGCGCGGAAGCGACCTTCGGCGGCTCGGCGAACATCAGCAGCGGTTTGCCATCGTTGGCGATCGTCGCTTCGTCGACCACGACGCGGGCAAGGTTGCTGTGCGACGGCAGGTCGTACATCACGTCGAGCAGCACTTGCTCCAGAATCGAGCGCAGACCCGCGCGCGCCGGTCTTGCGAGCGAGCGCCTTGCTGGCGATGGCGCGCAGCGCGCCTTCGCGGATCTCGAGCTCGACGCCTTCCATCCGGAACATCTTCTGATACTGCTTGATCAGCGCGTTCTTCGGCTCGACCAGGATCTGGATCAGCGCCGCTTCGTCCAGCTCTTCGAGCGTCGCGACGACGGGCAGGCGGCCGACGAATTCGGGGATCAGCCCGAACTTGATCAGGTCCTCGGGTTCGACTTCGCGCAGGAGCAGGCTGATGTCCTTGCGATCGTCGGGGCTCGACACTTCGGCGCCGAAGCCGATGCCGGTCTTCGCAGTCCGGTGGCGGATGATCTTCTCGAGCCCGTCGAACGCGCCGCCGCAGACGAACAGGATGTTGGTCGTGTCGACCTGCACGAACTCCTGGTTCGGATGCTTGCGCCCGCCCTGCGGCGGCACCGAGGCGATCGTGCCCTCGATCAGCTTCAGCAGCGCCTGCTGGACGCCCTCGCCGGACACGTCGCGGGTGATCGACGGGTTGTCGCTCTTGCGCGAAATCTTGTCGATTTCGTCGATGTAGACGATGCCGCGCTGCGCCTTCTCGATGTCGTAGTCGCACTTCTGCAGGAGCTTCTGGATGATGTTCTCGACGTCCTCGCCGACGTAGCCCGCTTCGGTCAGCGTCGTCGCGTCGGCGATGACGAACGGCACGTCGAGCAGCCGCGCGAGCGTCTGCGCGAGCAGCGTCTTGCCCGAGCCCGTGGGCCCGATCAGCAGGATGTTGCTCTTGGCGAGCTCGACCTCGTCGTCCTTGCCGCCCGTCTCCAGCCGCTTGTAGTGGTTGTAGACGGCGACCGACAGGATCTTCTTCGCCAGATCCTGCCCGATCACGTACTGGTCGAGGATCTGGCGGATCTCGTGGGGCGTCGGCAGCTTGTTCTTGTCGGCACGCGCCGACTCCGCCGTCGTGCCTTCCTCGCGGATGATGTCGTTGCAGAGCTCGATGCACTCGTCGCAGATGAACACCGACGGGCCCGCAATGAGCTTCCGCACCTCATGCTGGCTCTTGCCGCAAAAGGAGCAATACGAGCAGCTTGTCGCCGGCGGATTTTTCGGCCATCAGTCCAGTGGATCGGTGCGTAAACGCCTTTGCCAATCAAGCGCCTGGGCGCGCAATTGGTCGAATCGCGGCAAGATCACCCCAGAATCACTTTACCCGCCCTACACCCGCTTCTGCAAGACCTTGTCGACGATCCCGTATGCCCGGGCGTCCTCGGCGCTCAGGAAATTGTCGCGGTCGGTGTCCCGGGCGATCTGCTCGATCGGCTTGCCGGTATGGACTCGCCATCAGCTGGTTCAGCCGTTCGCGGAGCTTCAGGATGTACTTGGCGTGGATCTCGACATCGGACGCCTGCCCCTGGAACCCGCCCAGCGGCTGATGGATCATCACGTCCGAGTTGGGCAGGGCGAAGCGCTTGCCCTTGGCTCCCGCCGCGAGCAGGAAGGCACCCATCGACGCCGCCATTCCCACGCACAGCGTCGAGACGTCGGGCTTGATGAACTGCATCGTGTCGTAGATCGCGAAGCCCGCCGCGATCGATCCGCCCGGCGAGTTGATGTAGAAGTGGATGTCCTTGTCCGGATTCTCGGACTCGAGGAACAGCATCTGCGCGACGACGAGGTTCGCGGTCGCGTCGTCGACCGGCCCGACGAGGAAGACGACGCGCTCCTTCAGCAGGCGCGAGTAGATGTCGTAGGCGCGCTCGCCGCGTCCGCTCTGCTCGATCACCATGGGGATCAGGCCCAGGCCCTTCGGATGTGTCATGTTGGCCTCGTTGTATGCGCTTCGTTGCCGCGGCGTGATTGTACCGTGAGTCCAAGCCCGAGGCGCCGCGATGCCGCCTGAACCCGGTATTGGACACTTGGGGATGATCGGTGCCGCGGCAAGGTCCCTTGCGTCGAATCGGGGGGTACGCTGGGTCAGCGGGGGCCGCTACCGCGCTCCGACTGGGAGATCCGCGAACGCCCGAACGGCAGATCTGCGAGCGCGGGGGGCGCAAAGCCGCGCTTATGTGTCGGCTACAAACTCGCGCCGGGCTCAGCGCGGTGACGGCCCCATCAATTGATCGAACGTCATCGGCTGGTCGATGACCTTGGCCTTTCCGAGTACCCAGTGGACGACGTTGCGTTCGACCGCGAGCGCCTCGAATTCGTTCAGCCGCTCCGCCTTTTCGTAATGCCAGCGCACAACGGCCTCCGGTTGCTCGTACGTCTGCGCGGCTTCCTGTACCAACGCCTTCACCTGCTCGGGCTTCGCCGCGAGCCCGTGCGTGCGGACGACTTCGGTCAGCACGAGCCCGAGCGCGACGCGATTTTCGGCGCTCGCGCGGAAAGCGTCGGGCGAAAGCTTGATGTCTTCGGCCTTCATCCCCTGTTGGCGCAGGTCGGCAGCCATGCGCCGCATCATCTCCTGAGTTTCCTGCTCGACCAGCGCCTTCGGCACGATGAGCTCGGCCTTCTGCCGGAGCAAGGCAAGCGCCTGGTCCTTCAGCTTGCCTTCGATCTTGCGCTTCAACTCGAACCCGAGGTTCGACGCGATCTCGGTCCTGAGCTCGTCGATGCTGCCGCTCGCGATCCCGAATGCCGTCGCGAATTCGGCGTCGACGGCCGGCAAATGCGCCTCCGCTACCGCCTTGACCGTCAGCGTGAACTCTGCCTGCTTGCCCGCGACTTCCTTGCCGTGATAGTCGGAAGGAAACGTCAGCATGAACGTTTTCGTTTCGCCCGCCCGCATGCCGGCGATCGCCGCGTCGAATTCGGGCAGCATGCGGCCCTCGCCAACGACCATCGCGAAATCCTTCGCCTGCCCGCCCGGAAACTCGACGCCGTCGATACGGCCGGAGAAGTCGACGATCGCGCGGTCACCGCTCGCCGCGGGGCGGGCGACGTGCTCGTAGCGCGTCCGTTGCTTGCGCAGCACCTCGATCGTCTTTTCCACGTCGGTGGGGCCGACCTCGCAGACAGGACGCTCGATCGTGGCGGTCGAAAGGTCGCCGATGCGCACCTCCGGGTAGACCTCGAAAACGGCAGAGAACTCGAGCTGGTCGGGCGCCGCGTCACCGCCGACGCGCGGCTCGATCCGTGGATAGCCTGCGACGCGCACGTTCTGCTCGCGGATCGCGTCGTTGAAGCTCGCCTGCACGCGATCGGAGATCACTTCGGAACGCACCTGCGGGCCGTATTGCTGCGCCACCATCTTGAGCGGCACCTTGCCCGGCCGGAATCCCGGCACCTTGACGTTCTTCGCAAGCCGCGCGAGGCGACGCTCGACCTCGGTCTCGATCTCGACGAGCGGAACCGCCATGTTGAGGCGGCGTTCGAGCTGTCCGATCGTTTCCAGGCTGGTTTGCATGTGCGTCGAATCCTTGCTATTTTGAGCCGCTGGTGCGAAAGGGGGGACTCGAACCCCCACGGGCTGCCCCGCCGGCTCCTAAGGCCGGTGCGTCTACCAATTCCGCCACTTTCGCGAGCTTGTCCGTGGGCGGCTTCCGGCAGTTTCCGCTTGGCCGAATCCGCCGCTGGCAGCCGCTTTCGCCGAACGGGCAAGTATAGCCGAACGAGCGGGGGGTCGCCAACGGGAAGCGTGAGGCGGCGCGCGTGCGGTCCCACCCGGAAATGTGATTTTTCGGCGCAATGCGCGCCTTGCTACGCGTGTCGGTCGCCCATTACGAAAATTTCCCCGTCGCGTCGTTTCTGGTTCCGCGTTCGCTCCGCGGGGCCGTCGTGGCGATTTACCGGTTTGCGCGCGCTGCCGACGATCTCGCCGACGAGGGCTGCGCCTCGCAAGCGGACCGGCTCGCTGCGCTCGGCAGATACGAGCGCGCCCTCGAAGCGATCCGGGCTGGCAGTCCGCCAGGCGAGGCGCCGTTCCCGGAGCTTGCCGTAGCGATCGCGCGCCACCGCCTTCCGCTTCGACCCTTCCATGACCTCCTCTCGGCATTCCGGCAGGACGTAACGACGCCTCGCTACGCGACGTTCGCCACGCTCCTCGACTATTGCCGGCGCTCCGCCAATCCGATCGGGCGGCTGCTGCTGCATCTCTACCGTGCCGCGACGCCCGTCAATCTCGAATCGAGCGACGCCATCTGCACGGCGCTGCAGCTCGCGAACTTCTGGCAAGACGTTGCCGTCGACTGGCGCAAAGGTCGCGTCTATCTGCCGCAGGAAGATCTCGCCCGCTTCGGTGTCGCCGAGACGCAAATCGCGGCGTCCGGGTGCGATAGCGCGTGGCGCGCGCTGATGACCTTCGAAACCTCGCGCGCGCGGGCGATGCTCGATGCCGGGCGTCCGCTCGTGCGGGCGTTGCCGTGGCGTCTCGCGCTCGAGCTCTCCGGCGTCCTCGCCGGCGGCCATCGGATCCTCGATCGGATCGATCACGCCGGCGGCGATGTGTTTCGCCACCGGCCGACGCTGACGCGCGCGGACTGGGCGCTCGTCGCGTACCGAGCGCTCTTCCCGGTGCGGCGCCGATTCGAAGCCGCCGGCACTGGGGCAGAGCGGTGAGCGCCGCAGGGCCGCGAGCGTGGGGGCGCGAATGAGCGCGGCGGGCGAAGCCAAGGCCCGAAGGGCGCGTCGCCGCGCGATTGAGCCGTCGGCCGTTGGTCCGGCGTATCCGTCAACGCTGACGGCGGGAGAGGCCGACATGAGCGCGGCGGGCGAAGCCAAGGCCCGAAGGGCGCGTCGCCGCGCGATTGAGCCGTCGGCCGTTGGTCCTGCGAATCGTGCATTGCCGATGGCGGCAAAGGCCGACCCGTGACCCCGGACGAATACTGCCAGCAGAAAGCCGTGCAGAGCGGCTCGAGCTTCTACTACGGCTTCCTGTTCCTGCCGCCGGAACGGCGTCGCGCGATCACGGCACTCTACGCATTCTGCCGCGAAGTCGACGACGTCGTCGACGAGCCGATCGATCCGACAGTCGCTCGTGCAAAGCTCGCCTGGTGGCGCGGCGAAATCGGCACGGCATTTTCCGGGACGCCGCAGCATCCGGTCACGCGCGCGCTCGCGCCCGTCGTCGCCGCGTATCGTCTGCCCGAAGCCCACTTCCAGACGGTGATCGACGGGATGACGATGGATCTGGAGCGCAGTCGCTATCGCGATTTCGCCGAGCTCGAGGGCTACTGCCACCGCGTTGCCGGCATCGTCGGCCTCATGTCGGCAGAGATCTTCGGCTATGCCGACCCGGCGACACGGCAGTACGCGCGCGATCTCGGGATCGCCTTCCAGCTCACGAACATCGTCCGGGACGTCGGCGAAGACGCGCGCCGCGGCCGCATCTATCTGCCACAGGACGAGCTCGCCCGTCATGGCGTGACCGATGCCGGATTGCTGAACGGCGAGTCGAGCGCCGCATTCCGCGCGCTGATGGCCGAGCAGGTTGCACGCGCCAGGGCGTGGTATGGGCGGGCGATCGGCGCGCTGCCCATTCAGGACGCCTTCGCGCAGCGGCCCGGGTTGATCATGGCCGCGATCTATCGCGCGCTGCTCGATGAAATCGCTCGCGATGGCTACCGGGTACTCGACCATCGGATCGCGCTGACGCCGCTGCGCAAGCTCTGGATCGCGTGGAAGACCGCGCGTCGCGCGCGATGACGACCGAGTCGCCGCGGCACGTCCGGGGCAAGCCGGAAATCGCCGTCATCGGTGGCGGGTGGTCGGGCTGCGCCGCCGCCGTCACGCTCGCGCAGGCGGGGGTCCCCGTGTCGCTCTTCGAGCAGGCGGCGACGCTGGGTGGCCGCGCCCGGCGCGTGACACTCGACGGAATGCCTCTGGACAACGGCCAGCATCTGCTCGTCGGCGCCTACCGCGACACGCTCGCGGCAATCCGACGCGTTCACGGCGGGGACATCGACGCGCTGTTCCACCGGCTCCCGCTGACGATGAGGCCGTTCGGCCAGGCGCGGACCCATGGGGTCGCGTTTACCGCGTGGCGGACACCCGCGCCGCTCCATCTCGCCTTCGGGGCGCTCGCGGCGCACGGTCTGGACGTGCGGGAGCGCATTGGCCTCGTGACGGCATTCCGGCGGATTCTGCGCACGCGACCTCTGGCGCCGGACAAGGAGACCGTCGCCCAGTATCTCGCCGACACGCCGCTCCACGCGATGGCCGCAGTCTGGGAGCCGCTTTGCATTTCCGCGCTCAACACGCCGCCGGAATCGGCGTCGGCGCGGATCTTCGGAAACGTGGTGCGCGAGACGTTCAGCGGATCGTCGCGGAACAGCGATTTCCTGATCCCCGCGCTCGATCTGTCGGCGCTTTTCCCCGACGCCGCGGCACGTTACATCCATCGCCATGGCGGCGCGGTTCATACGAGCTCCACGGTGAACGCGATCGAACCCCGCGCGTCCGGCGTCGGCGTCCGCGTCGGCGCGGACTCCCGCCCGTTCGAAGGCGCGATCATCGCCGTCGGTCCGCATCAACTGGCAACGGCGATCGGGAGCGACGCGGCGGAGTGGCGTGCCCCGCTCGCGCAGGTCGCAGCCTTCGCCTACGAGTCGATCACGACCGTCTATCTCGCGTATGCGGAGCCGGTGGCGCTTCCCGTTCCGATCATGCGGCTCGACGATGCGCCCGGCCAGTGGGTCTTTGATCGGAGCGCGGCGCTCGGTGCGGCGGCGCCGGAGGGTGCACGCGGCCTCGTGGCGGTCGTCATCAGCACCAACGGGCCGCACGACACGCTGGACCACCAGGCGCTTTCGAGCGCAAGCGACGCGCAGTTGCGGCGGCTCGCCCGGCAATGGCCGCTGCCGATCTGGTCGCGCGTCATCGCCGAGCGTCGCGCGACATTCGCCTGCCGACCGGGACTCTCGCGGCCGAGTCATGGCCGAATTGCCGGGAGCGTCTATCTCGCCGGCGATTACACGGACCCGGAGCTGCCGGCGACACTCGAGGCGGCAACGCGAACCGGCGTCGCGGCCGCCCGCGCGCTGCTCGCCGACCGCAAGAGTGCCCGGCGGAACGTTGCACACTGAGTTTGCGGAGCATCAAAGACCCGTACCCAGATTCGGTTAACGTGTCTGAGTCACCACGGCAAGGGAAGAGAAATGCCGCTGCGACGGCGATGTGGGCTCTTGTTTGCGCTGGTAGCGCTGTCCTGGCCGCTCGGCCTCCTCGCCCAGGCATGTCCGGCCACGGGGCCCACGGCCGCGTCGGAAGTGCTGTGCGACGCAGATCTGCCGGCTGCAAAGCGGACCGTGGCGAAGAATTACCTGACGGCCGCGGCGGCCTACCCGCTGCTCGTCTCGCAGCCGGACCGCGTGCTGTTCATCGACGTGCGCACGCGCGCGGAGGTCGCGTTCATCGGCATGACAACCCTCGTCGATGCCAACGTGCCGTTCATGTTCCTGCCGGAAAACGCTTCGTGGGACGCGGACAAAAAGGCGTTCCAGATGACGCCGAACCCCGATTTCGTCGCCGAGGTAGGGCGGCGGCTCGCGGCGAAGGATCTGACCAAGGACGATCCGGTCGTCGTCATGTGCCAGGGCGGACTGCGCTCGTCGAAGGCTGCCGACGCGCTCACCGCCGCGGGTTACACGCTGGTGTTCTCGATCGTCGACGGATTCGAAGGCGACATTGCAAGCGAAGGTCCGGCCAAGGGGCAGCGCACCGTCAACGGGTGGAAGAACGCCGGCCTGCCATGGAGCTATGCGCTCCCGCGCGAAAAGATGTATCTGCCGAACTGATCGAAGCGCGAAATCAATCGTCGCTCGCGCCACGCGCGCGCTGGCGGAGCACGAATTTCTGAATCTTGCCGGTCGACGTTTTCGGCAACGGCCCGAAGACGACGCGCTTCGGCGCCTTGAAATGCGCAAGACGAGCGCGGCACCATTCGATGATGTCGCGCTCCGCCACGCCGTCCACGCCGGGTTTCAGCGTTACGAACGCACATGGCGTTTCGCCCCAGACCGGGTCCGGTCGCGCGACCACCGCCGCCTCCATCACGTGCGGATGGCGGTAGAGACATTCCTCGACCTCGAGCGAGCTCACGTTCTCGCCGCCCGAAATGATGATGTCCTTCGCGCGGTCCTTGATCTCGATGTAGCCATCCTCGTGCCACACGGCGATGTCGCCGGTGTGGTACCAGCCGCCGGCGAAGGCCGCGCGCGTCGCGGCGTCATTGTCGAGATAACCCTTCATTACCGTATTGCCGCGGAGCATGACCTCGCCGAGCGTTTCGCCATCGCGGGGGACCGGCGCATGCGTCGCGCCGTCCGCGACCTGCAGGCGCGCAAGCGTCGGCATCGGCACGCCCTGTCTCGCCATCTGGCGCGCGCGCTCGGGAAGCGGGAGCGCCGACCACGCGTCCTGCCACGCACACAGCGTGGCGGGCCCGTAGGATTCGGTGAGGCCGTAAAGATGCGTGACGCGGAAGCCCATCCGCTCCATCGCCTCGATTACCGCGGAAGGCGGCGCCGCACCGCCGGTGGCGACGTCGACGACGTGGTCGAACGCGAGCTTCACCTCGGACGGCGCATGAACGAGCATGTTGAGCACGATCGGCGCGCCGCACAGGTGGGTCACGCGATGGTCGCGTATCGCAGGAAAGATGAGCGCCGGGTCCACGCGGCGCAGGCAGACGTGCGTGCCGCCGGCGGCGGTCACCGCCCACGTGTAGGTCCAGCCGTTGCAGTGGAACATCGGCAGCGTCCACAGGTAGACGGACGACGGCGTCAGGCCGAACGCCAGCGCATTTCCGAGCGCGTTGAGATAGGCCCCGCGGTGGTGATAGACGACGCCTTTCGGGTCGCCCGTCGTGCCCGACGTGTAGAGCAGCGCGAGCGAATCCCATTCGTCGTGCGGGCCGGGCCAGGCGAACGCGGGATCGCCCTCGGCGAGGAGCTCCTCGTAGGTGAGTGGGCCCAGGCGCTCGCCCGCGGGGCCTTCGGCATCGGCAACGTCGATCAGCTGCAAATCGCCGGGCGCTTGCGCCAACGCCGCCTTGACGACCGGCGCGTACTCGCCGTCGGTGATCAGCACCTTGGCGCCGCCATGGCCGAGGCAGAACGCGACGGTCGCCGCATCCTGCCGGACGTTGAGCGCGTTAAGGATCGCGCCGAGGGCGGGGACAGCATAGTGCGCCTCGAGCAGCGCCGGCACGTTCGGCGCGAGCACCGCGACCGTATCGCCGCGCCGGACGCCGCGCCGGGAGAGCGCGGAAGCAAGACGCCGACACCGCGCCTCGAATTCGCGATACGTGTACTGCGATCGCGCCGTGCCGGACCGCGACCTTGTCGGGCCAGATCGACGCGCTCCGCTCGAGGAACGTGATCGGCGTCAGCGGAACGCGATTGGCCGCATTGGGCGCGAGTCCGCGCACGAACCGATGATCTGCCGGCAGCGGCGGATCGGCGTCGCGTTGGGCGGCGCTCATCGGGATCCTCCGTCAATCGCGCGCCGGCGGCGTCGCAGCGCCTTCGCCCAGCGCACGCTGGAGCATCACGCTGTCGAGCCAGCGGTCGAACTTGCGCCCGATCGCCGGCAGGCGGCCGACTTCCACGAATCCGAGCGCCGCATGCAATCGAATCGACGCGGCGTTCGCGGCGTCACCGATCACGGCAACCATCTGCCTGTAGCCCCGCAGCGCGCATTCCTCGATCAGCGCGGACAGCAACCTGCGGCCCACCCCGCGCCCCTGCGCGGAGGGTTCGACGTACACCGAATCCTCGACGGTGTGGCGGTATCCGGGGCGCGGGCGATAGACGCCTGCGTGCGCATAGCCGACCACGCAACCATCGAGCACCGCAACGAGATACGGATAACCATGGCCGGTGAGCACGCGAAACCGGTCGCCCATTTCGTCGGCACTTGGCGGCGTGAGCTCCCACGACGCGGTGCCGGTCAAGACCGATTGGCCGTAGAGATTGGCGATCGCCGCGACGTCCCGTTCGCGCGCCGCGCGCAGCACGACGCTGGAGTCGGGCCCATTCTTCATGTCCGGCCCCCGACCCGGCTGCCACTCGTGCGGCTGCGCAAGAGCCGCTGCTGCTCCCGATTCCATTCGCGTTCCTTGATCGTCGCCCGCTTGTCGTATTGCTTCTTGCCCTTGGCGAGCCCGACGTCGAGCTTGACCCTACCCTTGCTGTAGTGCAGGTTGAGAGGAACCAGCGTGTACCCCGCGCGCTCGACCTGGCCGACCAAGCGGTTGATTTCGCTGCGGTGGAGGAGCAGCGGCCGCGTGCGCGTCGGGTCCGCGTGGACATGCGTGGACGCAGTGGAAAGCGGCGTGATGTGCGCGCCGATCAACGCGATTCCGCCATTCTTCACGATCACATACGCTTCCTTGAGCTGCGCTCGCCCGGCGCGTATCGCCTTGACCTCCCAGCCTTCGAGCGCGACGCCCGCCTCGAATTTCTCCTCGATGAAGTAGTCGTGATAGGCTTTCTTATTGTCGACGATGCTCATGATGGATGTCTTCGGTCGGCTCAGCTTCCTGCCCAGACGGCGGCAATGCCCAGTGACGCGCGGGCCCGATGCCAGGTCGTTCGCCCTTGCAGGCGCAAGGTTCAATCTTACAGCCCCGCCGATGCAGTGCGTTAAACGGTCAGTACTGGTACCTCACAGTGCGAGCGCGATGTTCGAGCTCGTCGATCGCGTCGAACTGTATCCGCAATTCCTGCCCTGGTGCGGCGGCGCGCAGGTCCTCGAGACGCACGAGAGCGGCAAGACGGCGCGGATCGATATCGACTATCACGGCGTAAAGGCCCACTTCACGACCGACAACGTGAACCACTCACCGGAGTCGATCGTGGTCACGCTTCGGCACGGCCCGTTCCGCCACCTCCACGGCGAGTGGCGCTTCAGGGCGCTCGCGGAGGACGCCTGCAAGGTCGAATTCGAGCTCGCCTACGAATTCGCCACGCATATCCTGGAACGGGTCGTCGGGCCAGTCTTCGGCCACATCGCAAACACGTTCATCGATGCGTTCGTGCGGCGCGCGGAATCCGTCTACGTGACGCGCTGATGAAGGTGACCGTGGTGTGGGCGACGCGTCACGCGCAGGACGTCGTCCCCGTCGACGTCATGCCCGGCGCGACGGCCGCCGACGCCATCGCCCGTTCGGGACTCCCCGCGCGCTACGGGTTCGACGCGGCGCGGATGGCCGTCGCGATATACGGCCGTCGCGCCGCGTTGCATGCGCGGCTCGCCGACGGCGACCGGATCGAAATCACGCGTCCCCTCACCGCCGATCCGAAGGAGGCGCGGCGGTTGCGCGCCCGGGCAAAGCCGCTCGCGCCATCGCCGCCGAAGGCGAAGCGCCGGCGGCCTCGCTGACCAGCGGGTGACCGCCTCGGCGATAAGCGCCGGGTTCGCGGCTGATTGATTTCGATCAAAAGGCCCGAGTTGTCCGGAATCGGCCGATCGGCGACAATGGGCCGATGTTTGTCCGCCTGCATCCCAGAGCGGCGCGCACGGGACTTCTCGCCGCAGCGTTGCTTCTTGCGTTCACGACCGCCGTCCGCGCACAGGACGCGTCCGGTCCGCCGGCCCGTTCGTTCGCGGCAGAGGCGAGGGCGACGGTTCGCGATGCGGCGACCAATGCATGGCGGACTGCCGGAGATCTCACGGCCTCGGCGCTCGATCTCATCGGCGTTCGGTACCGGTGGGGCGGGGCGTCACCGCAAACCGGCGCTCGATTGCAGCGGCCTCGTCCAGTTCGTGTTCCAGCAGGTCACCGGCGTGACGCTGCCGCGCTCGGCCAAGGAAATGAGCCGCCTGGGCGAAAAGGTCGCGCTCGCGGATCTCAAGCCGGGCGACCTTGTCTTCTTCAACACCCGACGCTTCGCCTACTCGCACGTCGGCATCTACCTGGGCGACAACCGATTCATCCATGCGCCGCGACGCGGTCGCGAGGTCGAAATCGCGACGATCGATGCGGGCTACTGGCAAAAGCGTTTCAACGGCGCGCGCCGCTTGATTGGTGTGCTGCCCGAAATGATTCCGGTCCTCGTTGGCGAGGCGGTCGCCGCGCCGCTCCTGCCCAATCCAGCGCCGGCCGACGCACAGCCGTAGCTTTGGAGGCTTGGCGGGCCGTCGCCGCCCCGTCAATCGCGCGCGCCGGCGCGCCGCAGCCGCGCCGCGAGCTGACCATCGTTGCTGCGCTTCGCCCAGTCGAGCGCGCTCGCGCCGTCCTGTTGCGGTGGTTGACGTCGGCGCCCCGCGCCACGAGAAGCTCAGCCGTCGAAAGCGCCCTTCGCGCACCGCCATCATCAGCGCCGTCGTGCCGTTCGGCGACGCCGCGTTGATCGTCGCGCCCTCCGCCAGCAGATAACGCGACGATGGCGTCGTGCCCGCCGGTCGCCGCGTAGATCAGCGGGGTCCAGCCCGAGCCGTCGAGCTCCGCGCCGCGCGCGCGCAGCTCGCTTCACGATATCGAGCCGGCCCTTGAGCGCCGCGACCATCAGCGCCGTGTCGCCAAAGCGGTTGCGCGCGTTGACGTTGACGCGCGCCGGCGAGCAGCACGTCGACCGTCGCCGCGTTGCCCGCGCGCGCGGCGATCACGCAGCGCCGGATCGCCGTTTGCGTCGACAGTGTTCGGGTCGATGCCGCGCGCGAGCATGGCGCTGCACGTCGGCGGCGCGGTCGTTCGCGACGGCGATCGATGAAATCGTCGTAGCAGCTGCTGCGCGACCGCGGACGGCACGAGGGCGGCAGCGCCAGCGCGGCAACGATCGACACCGCACGGCGACGCGCCGCCACGGGTCGATCCGCGCATGGGAGTTGCAGTTTCGCGTCCGGATCGATCCCGAAGAGGCGAAAGAAGTTCGCGCAGGTCGCCTCGCCGATCGCCTCGACCGGCACGCCGCGCAGCCGCGCGATCTCCTGCCGCGACGTGCGGCACGTAGGCCGGCTGGTTGCGCTTGCCGCGGTACGGCACCGGCGCGAGGTACGGCGCAGTCGGTCTCGATCAGCATGCGATCGAGCGGCACGCGCCGCGCGACGTCCTTGAGCGTCGTGCGCGTTCTTGAACGTGACGATGCCCGAGAACGAGATGTGGAAGCCCGAGGTCGAGCGCGGCGCGCGCGACCTCCCACGTCTCGGTGAAGCAGTGCATCACGCCGCCGGCATCGCCCGCGCGCTCCTCGCGCATGATCGCGAGCGTGTCGGCAGCCGCGCGCGCGCGTGTGGATCACGAGCGGCTTGCCGCGCGTCGCGCGCGGCGCGGATGTGCGTGCGAAAGCGCTCGCGCTGCCATTCGAGGTCGCCCTGCAGCCGATAGTAGTCGAGCCCGGTTTCGCCGATCGCGACGACCTTGGGCCGCGCCGCGAGCGCGACGAGGTCGTCGACCGACGGCTCGGGCGTGTCCGCGTAGTCCGGATGCACGCCGACGCGTCGCGTAGAGGTTGGCGTGCGCGGTCGCGAGCGCGTGCACCGCCGGCCAGTCGGGCAGGTTCGACCGCGATGCACAGCGCGTGCGTGACGCCGTGCGCGCGCCATCGCGTCGAGCAGCGCGGGAGATCGGCGGCGAGCTCGGGAAAATCGAGATGGCAGTGCGAATCGACGAACATCGGCGATCAGGACGGCGCGAGCGTCGGCGCAGCGCTGCGTTGCCAGCGCGGGTGTGCCGCGAGTCGCGGACGCCCGCTGACGCACGCTGCACATCGTGTGCGTCGGCCGCGTCGACGCGAGCGTTTCGCCGAGGATCTGCTCGATCGTCGCGCGCGCCGCGGCGCCGGTCTCGTCCTGCGTGAACTGCACGCCGATGCCCTGCGTGCGGTTGCCCTGCACGCCTTCCGGCGTGATCCAGACGACCTTGCCCTGCACGGCGATCCGGTTCGGGATCGTCCATCAGCGACAGCAGCATGAACACTTCCTCGCCCAGCGGTACTGGCGCGACGTCGGGATGAAGATGCCGCCGCCCTTGCAGGAACGGCATGTAGGCCGCGTACAGCGCCGCCCGCTCGCGGATGTTGAGCGACAGCACGCCGGGGCGCGCGCCGCCGGCGCCAGCGCGGGGTTGCCGCCATCGGCAGTCGGTTTGTCGTCCGCCATCCGTCAGCCGAACAGGCCCGGTAGTCGATCAGCAGCGCCTCGGCGACGAGCCGCGGCTGCAGCGGATGCGCGAGCGAGCGCGCGCTGCTGCAGCAGCGACCGATGATAGCGAAACAGCGCGACCGGCGCCACCCGCGCGCGCGAGCGCCGCGCAGCGCCGCCGCGAGATCGGGGTTGCTGCCGCGGCGCGCCGCCCGCCGCGACGCGCGCGAGATCGGCGCGTCCAGGCGATCAGCCAGTCGATCGCGTGCGCAAGCCGCGCCTTGCGCTCGTCCTTGCGCGCCCCGCGTCGATGCGCGCGGCGAGCGCGGTCGCCGACAGCGCGCTCGGGCGTCGCCAGCGCCGCGAGCCACGCGCGCGCGCTCGGCCTGCAGCGCCGGATCGGCGAGCGCGCAGCGCGCGCGAGCGGCGCGCCGGCCGCCTGCGCGAGCACGCGCTCGGCGCTCGGCCACGCCCTGCGCGGCGAGCCACGCGCGCGCCTCGTCGGCGCGTCGGCACGCGGCGCCGCGAGCCGGCGGCAGCGGCTGACGATCGTCGCCGGCAGGCGCCCCGGCTGATCGCGACACGAGGATCAGGTACGTGCCGGCCGGCGGCTCCTCGAGCGTCTTCAGCAGCGCGTTGGCCGCCGCGGCGTTCATCCGCTCCGCCGGCGCGATCACCGCCGACCTTCGCCGCGCTGGCGATGGCTCGTGAGCTGCGACGAAGTCGATCAGCGCGCGCATCGCGCTCGACGCTGATCGTGTCGACCGGCTGTGGCGTCGCCGTCCTCGTCGACGTCGACGGGCTCGAGGCGCAGCAGGTCGGGATGCTGGCCCGCGATCGACGTAGCGGCAGCTCGCGCACGCGCCGCAGGCGAGGCCGTCGGCGCGCGGCGACTCGCACAGCAGCGCCTGCGCGAGATTGCAGCGCGAGCGCGTGCTTGCCGATGCCGCGCGGCCCGTGCAGCAGCAGCGCATGCGGCCAGCTCGCGCCGCCGCGCGAGCGCGACGCCGCGGCGTCGCGCTGCCAGGGCAGCAGCGGCCAGCCAGGCCAGCCGCGCGGCGGCGTCGCCGTCGCGCTCGACGCGTCGCGTCGGCAGTCGCCAGCGCGGCGACGATGCGCGGCGAGCTCGCGCGCGCACCTCGGCCACCGGCCGCGTCGCTGTCGATCGACGCGAAAGCGCGCGGGTCGGCCGCGCGCGCGCTCGAGATACGCGGCGCGCACGCGCTCGAAGAACGCGCTGCGCCTCGCGCTCGAACTTGTCGAGCGCGCGGCCCTCGCGCGCGGCGCCGCGTCGAGGCGCTCGCGCGACACGGCGGGCGGCACGTCGAACAGGAACGTGAGGTCGGGCTGGCAGTCGCCGTGCACGCCAGCTGCTCGAGCGCGCGCGATGCGCGTCGCGCGGAACGCCGTGCCCGCCGCCCTGGTAGGCGAACGTCGCGTCGGTGAAGCGGTCGCACAGCACCCAGTCGCCGCGCGCGAGCGCCGGCGCGGATCACCGCGTCGACGTGCTCGCGCCGCGCGGCGAACATCAGCAGCGCCTCGCTGTCGTGCGTCATCGGCTCGTGCAGCAGCAGCTCGCGCAGCGTCTCGCCGAGCGGCGTGCCGCCGGGCTCGCGCGTCGCGACCACGCGCGTGGCCGCGCGCCCGCGATGCGCTCGGCGAGCCACGGCGCGTGCGTGCTCTTGCCGGCGCCGTCGATGCCTTCGAGCGTGATGAAGCGGCCGGCGGGGACGGATGGCGGTCACGGGAGGTCGCGCGATGGGACGGCGATCGGCAGCGGGCGCCGCGAGCGACACGCGCGCGTCAGCGGCCGCCCTTCTGGTATTTTGCCACGGCGCGATTGTGGTCGGCGAGGTTCGCCGAGAACTACGCTCGTGCCGTCGCCGCGCGAGACGAAATACAGGTACGGCGTCGCCGGCGGATGCGTCACGGCGTCGAGCGACGCCTGCGCCGGGCAGCGCGATCGGCGTCGGCGGCAGGCCGTCGCGCGTGTACGTGTTGTACGGCGTGTCGGCCTCGAGGTCGCGCTTGCGCAGGTTGCCGTCGAAGCTCTCGCCCATGCCGTAGATCACCGTCGGATCGGTCTGCAGCCGCATGCCGAGCCGCAGGCGGTTGATGAACACCGACGCGATCAGCGGACGGTCGGCCGGGCGGCCGGTCTCCTTCTCGACGATCGACGCGAGGATCAGCGCCTCGTAGGGCGTCGCTGAGCGGCAGGTCCGGCGCGCCGCTTCGCCCACGCGGCGTCGAGGCGCGTCGCGCATCGCCGGTGCGCGCGCGGCGAGCAGCGCGACGTCGGTCGAGCCCGTCGCGAAGAAATACGTGTCGGGAAAGAACAGCCCTCGGGCTCGTGCCCGGCGACGCCGATGCTCGCGCATCAGCTCGGCGTCGGGCAGGTCGAGCACCGTCTTGGCGACTGCCGGCATCGTCGCGCAGCGCGCGCTTGAGCTCGGCGAACGTCGCGCCTTCGACGATCGTGAACGCGGTCTGCGTGACGTCGCCCTGCGTGAGCTTGGCGAGCAGCCGCGGCAGCGTGATGCCCGCGTCGATCTCGTAGTTGCCCGCCTTGATCGCGCGGTCGACGCCGCGCCAGCGCGCGAGCGCGACGAGCGCGCAGTCGGATGCGGCAGCACGCCGCGCGCGGCGAGCTCGCGCGCGACGCGCGTCGAGCGTCGCGCCGCTGCTTCACGTCGAAGTCGAACGGCGACGCCGGCAGCGCGAGCGGCTGTGCGAGCCACCATGCCATGCGCAGCGCCGCGACGCCGGCGACGAGCGCGACGAGCGCCGACGACGCGAGCGAGGAAGCGACGGCGATCGGACACTGCGAAGCGGCGACGATGGACGACCGCGCGACGGCGCGGCACGCGCGCAGGAGCACGACGCGCGGATTATAATCGGCGGATGCCGCGCGGCCTTGATGCAGTCGACGACGCGCGCCGCCGCGCACGCGGCTTCACGCTGATCGAGATCATGGTCGTCATCGTGATCCTCGGCGTGCTCGCGGCGCTGGTCGTGCCGCGCGTGCTCGAGCGGCCCGGACGAGGCGCGCGTCGTCGCGGCGAAGAGCGACATCGCGGCGATCATGCAGCGCGCTGAAGCTCTATCGCCTCGACAACCAGCGCTACCCGACCACCGAGCAGGGCCTCGCCGCGCTGGTCGCGAAGCCCGACGCAGCCGCCGGTGCCGCCGAACTGGAAGCCCGGCGGCTATCTCGAGCGGCTGCCGAAGGACCCGTGGGGCCAGCCCGTACCAGTACCTCAATCCGGGCCTGCACGGCGAGATCGACGTCTTCAGCTTCGGCGCCGACGGGCAGCCCGGCGGCACCGGCATCGACGCCGACATCGGCTCGTGGGACCTCTGAGCACGCGCGCGCCGGCGCTCGCGCGCTGCCGCGCCCGCGCGGCTTCACGCTGGTCGAAATCCTGGTCGTCGCTCGCGATCATCGCGATCGCCGTCGGCGCTCGTCGATCGCGATCACTCGGCGACGACCGCGCCGCGCGCCGAGCGCGAAGCGCGGCGCTTCGCCGGCGCGCTCGAGCACGCGGCCGCGCGCGCGCAGTGGCGCGGCGAGACGCTGGGCGTGTCGCGCCGACGGCGGCGCGTATCGGTTCTGGCGCCGCGACGCCGACGATCGCTGGACGCCGCTCGGCGACGACGACGTGCTCGCGCCGCACGCGCTGCCCGCGCCGACTCGACGGTCGTCGCCGGCGTCGTACGCCGGGCGCGCCGGTCGCCGCCGACGCGATCCTGCCGTTGCGCCCGAGCGGCCGCAACGAGCCGTACGCGTTCGTCGCTCGCCTCGCCCGCGCGATGGTCGCGGTCGATCCGCTCGACCGGCGATCCGCGTGACACGCGCCGTGCATGATGCGCCGCGCGCGCGCGGCTTCACGCTGGTCGAGATCCTGGTCGCGCTGGCGATCGTCGCGGTCGCGCTGGCCGCCGGCATGCGCGCGCTCGCGCAATCGGCCGACGGCGCCACGCTCGCTCAAGCAGCGCACGCTCGCGCTGTGGGTCGCGCAGAATCGCCTCGCTGCGGCGCAGCTCGACGCGCCCTGGCCGCGCCCGGCCGCGCGACGGCGAGGCCGTCGCAGGCCGGCGCGCCGCTTCGTCGTGGCGCGAGAACGTGTCGGGCACGCCCAACCCGGCGTTTCGCAAGATCGAGATCGTCGTCGCGGATCCCGGCAGTGCCCGACTACGTGCTCGCGCGGCTCGCCGGCTACCTCGGCCAGCCCGCGCAACGATGAAGCGCACGCACGCGCGACGCCGGCTTCACGCTGATCGAGCTCCTGATCGCGCTCGCGATCCTCGCGCTCGTTGCCGCTGCTCGCCTATCGCGCGCTCGCGTCGCTCGCCGACGGCGAGGCGCGGCTCTCCGCGGAAGCGCGCGCTGGCGCGCGCTCGACGCGCTTGTTCGCGCGCCTCGAAGCCGACATGCGCGCAGGCGCGTGCCGCGCGCGTGCGCGTCGACGGCGGCGCAGCGAGCCCGCGTGGGTCGGCGCACGTCGACGCGCCGGCAACGCCGAGCTGCGCTTCTCGCGCGCCGGGCCCGGAATTCGCGCTCGAGCCGGGCAGCGCGGGCCAGCGCATCGGCTATCGGCTGCGCGGCGGCGCGTCGAAGTCCTGTACTGGCCGCAGCTCGACCAGCCGCCGGCGACTGCGCGCCGACGCCTACGCGCTGGTCGACGGCATCGCGCGGTTCCGCATCGCCTACCTCGACGCGCGACGGCACTGGCGCGAACGCTGGCCGGTGCTCGGCGAATCCGCGGTTCCGCGCGCGGTGCGCGTCGAGCTGACCTTGGCGAGCGGCGAAACGGTCGAGCGGTGGCTCGCATTGCGATGAGCGCCGCCGGGCCGTCCCGAGGACGTGCTGCGGCCTTCGCGACGTCGTTCCCTGCACGTCGTGTCTTGGGGTTGGCCGCCGCCGGCGCTTGCAGACGCGCCCTTCGGGCCCTAGCTTCGCGGTGCTCGCGCGGGCGTCTCTCGCGGGAGAGCGGAGCGTCGATTGCCGGAAGCGTGGGGGCACATCAATGACGGCGCGCGCACGCGGCGCCGCGGTCATCCTGCGCGATGCTGCTGGCCGCGCTTGCCGCGGCGATCGCGGCGACGGTGTTCGCCGATCAGCAGCGCTGGAGCCGCACGGTCGTGCATCGGCGCGACCAGGTGCAGGCGCAGGCGCTCGCGATGGCCGGCGTGCAGTGGGCGCGGCAGATCCTCTACGACGACGCGCGCCGCTCGGCAATCGACCACCTCGGCGAGCCATGGGCGCTCACACTGCCGCCGATTCCGCTCGAGAACGGCGAGATTCGCGGCGCGATCAGCCGACGCACAGGCGCGGCTCAACATCAACGCTCTCGGTGCGCCCGGCGCGCAGACAACCGCTGAACGCGCCCGCATCGAGCGGCTGTTCGCCCAACGCGGCGGGCCCGCGGCAACGATCGATGCGATCGCCGACTGGATCGACGTCGACGGCAATCCGCGTCCGAACGGCGCCGAGGACGCGCGATACGCCGCGCTGCCCGCTCCGGGGTTCGCGGCCAACACGCCGTTGGTCCGCGTCGCCGAGCTCGCGGAGGTGATCGGGGTCACGGCGCCATCGCTCGGGCGGGTCCTCCCGTTCCTTTCGGCGCTGCCCGCGGGAACGCCGACCAACGTCAATACCGCGTCGCCGGAAGTGCTCGCAGCCATCGTCGAAAATCTGTCGAGCGACGGCCAGGCGGCGTTGCTCGCGCGCCGCGCACAGCGGCCGTTCTCGACGGTCGCCGAATTCCGCGCGAGTCTGCCGCCGAACGCGATCCTCTCGGGCGAGGACGCGTTGGCGTCAAGAGCGACAATTTCTACGTGACGATCGAAGCACGCGAGGGCCGCACGCTCGCCCGTGCGCGCGCCCTTCTCCACCGCAAGGCCGGCGAATGGCCGACGGTCGTCTGGCAGGTCGTCGAGTGAGTGAGGCGGGCGAGCGGGGCGAGCCAAGGCCCGAAGGGCGCGTCGCCGAACGATCGAGCGCGGCCGACGCAGCGGCGCATCGCGCTACAAGGAACGTGCGGAGGCCGCGGTGTGAGTGAGGCGGGCGAGCGGCGCGAGCCAAGGCCCGAAGGGCGCGTCGCCGAGCGATCGAGCGCGGCCGACGCAGCGGCGCATCGCGCTACAAGGAACGTGCGGAGGCCGCGGTGTGAGTGAGGCGGGCGAGCGGCGCGAGCCAAGGCCCGAAGGGCGCGTCGCCGAACGATCGAGCGCGGCCGACGCAGCGGCGCATCGCGATACAAGGAACGTGCGGAGGCCGCGGTGTGAGTGAGGCGGGCGAGCAGGGCGAGCCAAGGCCCGAAGGGCGCGTCGCCGAACGAGCGCGGCCGACGCAGCGGCGCATCGCGCTACAAGGAACGTGCGGAGGCCGCGGTGTGAGTGAGGCGGGCGAGCGGCGCGAGCCAAGGCCCGAAGGCAAGCGCGCCGGTCGAGTAAACTAGTCGCGATGGACCGGTCTTCTCCCCATCGATGACGACGCTGCGCGTGCTGCTCGCCGCGGCGCCGTCGACTTCGCGCACCGAGGCGTGGGCATTGTTCGACGATGCCGGTAGCTGCGTGCGCAGCGGTCGCGATCGTCCCGGCGCGTGGCCGGCTGCGCAACGGCAGGAGATCGTGGTCGCGGCATCGCAGGTGCGCCTTGCCGTCGTCACATTGCCGCCAGTGCCGCCGGCACGTCTGGCCGCGGCGGCGGGCTTCGCGCTCGAGGACCAGCTCGCGGGCCCGCAGGACGCGCAGCACCTCGCGGTGTCCGCGCAGTCGCCGGACGGACGTGTTCGCGTCGCCGTTGTCTCTCGCGCCCTGCTCGCGGCGCTCACCGATCGCAGCGCGGCCGGCGCGCCGCTCGCCGCGCTGTCGCGCATCGTCGCCGAGCCCGAGCTCGCGCCAGCGCAAAAGGGATGGCGCTGGTGTGTCGGCGATGCCGGCAATGGCGAGGGCTTCGTTCGCCGCGCCGACGGGAGCGCGTTTCCCGTGAGCCCAACGGACGCAGCGGGTGCGTTGCCCCCCGAGATCGCCCTGGCGCTCGCGCAGGCGCGGCGAGATCGAGCAGTGCCGGAGAAAGTTCGCGTCGATGCCGACATTGCCGAAGCGAGCCTCGGGCGCTGGACGGCCGAGACCGGTGTCACGTTCGCTCGCGGCACGCTCTGGCGCTGGCAGTCGGCGCCGGCGGCCGCGTTCGATGCCGCTGTCGATCTGCGACAGCGCGCCTTCGAGCCAACGCCGGAAGTCGCGCGTGGAGCGCGTCTGCGGTTGTTCGTGCCGGCGTTGACGCTCGCAATCGCCGCGCTTGCGATCCACGTGGTTGCCACGGTCGTCCTGTGGGGATCGCTCAAGGTCGACGGCTGGCGACAGGCGCGCGCGTGGACGGCGCTCGCCGTGCAGGCAGGCATTCCGGCGGAGGCCGCCTCGACCGCGTCATCAGCGCAGGCAGCGCTCAACCGCCGTTACGCCGAGTTGCGCCACGCGAACGGCCTGCCGGCGGCTGACGACGCGCTGCCGCTGCTCGCCCGCGCAGCACCGGCACTGCGCGCGTTGCCGCCAGGTGCCGTCAAGACCGCGATCTACGCCGACGGCCATTGGACGCTCGACCTCGCCAATACGGGGGCCGCGCAGATCAGCGATCTCGACGGTCGATTGCGTCTTGTCGGCCTTCCGGCGCTCGTCGCCGCGTCGCCGGCTGGAACGCGCGTGCGGATTGGAACACCCTGATCGCGATGGCCTCGCCTTCCGCTGCGCTGCGCGCACCCTCGCCTGTCGCTCGCTGGTGGGCGACGAAGACCGCGAGCGAGCGGCGGATCGTCGCCAGCGTCGCGGCGATCGCGCTCGCTGCGCTCGCCTGGTGGCTCGTCTGGCAGCCGCTTGGCCGTGACATCGCCACGATGCGGGTGACGCAGGCGCGCGACGCCGCCGCGTTGTCCGTGGCGGCGAAGATGGCCGACGAGATCGCCGGACTCGCGCGCGCAAGCGCACCGGCGCCGGCGACGAGCGCACGCGGGGAGCTCGATCGCGTGCTTTCGCAGCAAGGACTTCGCGGTGCAGTGACGCAGCTCGAATGGCAGGAAAGTCGCGCGCGGCTCGTCTTCGCCGACGTCAGGTTCGACGCGCTCGTCGCCGCGCTCGAAGCGCTGCAACGCGAAGCGGGGATGCGTGTCGTTGAAGCAACGCTCACCGCGCGCGTTGAACCTGGAACGGTTCGCGCCGAGCTTGCCGTCGCGCGCTGAAACGTCGATCTCGCCGCGATGCGCCGCGCGCTGCTGATCCTCGCCCTCGTCGCGGCGCTTGCGGCCGCTGTCGCGGCATTCGCTCCGGCGACGCTCGCGAGCGCGTGGATCGCGCGCGCGAGCCGCGACACGATCGTGCTTGCCGGCGCCGAAGGAACCCTCTGGCATGGCCGGGGAACGCTCGTGGCCGGATCGGATGCCCGCTTGCCGCTTGCGTGGTCGCTCGACCCCTGGCCGCTCCTTCGCGGCGAAGTCCGGCTTTCGCTCGCGCCTTTCGACGCCGCCGCGCCCCTCCCGCGCGGCAAGATCAGCCTGTACGAGCGAGCGATCGCGGTGCGTGAACTCGACGTCGCGCTGCCGGCCGAAATGCTACAGCGCGTGACGGCCGGCACCGGCGTTCGCGCGACGGGCGAAGCACGAGTCACCTCGACATCGCTCGACTGGGCGCCGGATGCAATCCGCGGCGCCGTCCAAATCGACTGGCGCGATGCGCACATATCCGCCGGGCCGGGCGCCGCCGTGGGCCTTGGCACGTTGAACGTCAACCTGGCCGGCGGCGGTACCGAACTGCGCGGCCCGATCGCGAACGACGGCGGCGACGTCGACGTGCGCGGCAGTGCCGCATGGCGGCCGGGAGGAGGCGACGTGTCGTTGCTGCTGACTCCCCGCCGCTCCGACGACGCCACAATTGCCCGCATCCTGGCGGCGATCGGCACGCCCGAAGGCGCCGGCTTTCGCGTCGTTCTTCGGGCCCCATGAGCGCCGCTGGGCCGTCCCAATGAGCGGGCGTTCACGCCGTGGCCCGCCGCGGCCCGTGCGCGCCCCGATTGCCGGACACCCCGAGGTAGCCGCTGCGAGGGGGCGCATTGCGGGTATCGACGCATTGCGCGGGGGAGCGCTCTGCCTGATGTTCGCCTATCACTTCTGCTTCGATCTGCGCTTCTACCGCGTGACCGCGTGCGGATTTCGAGCACGACCCGTTCTGGCTTGGTTTTCGGGCGCTGATCGTGACTTCGTTCATGTTGCTCGTCGGCGTGAGCCTCGTGCTCGCCGACCGCGCCGGCGCAACCCCTTCGCATTTCTGGAAACGCATCGGGATCATCGCCGCGTGCGCGGCGGCGGCGAGCGCGGGAAGCTTTCTCGTGTTTCCGCGCACGTTCATCTACTTCGGGATCCTCCACAGCATCGCGGTCGCGTCGATCCTCGCGTGGCCGCTTGGTGCGCCGACCCGCGCTCGCACTCGCCGTCGGCGTTGCGCTGATCGTCGCGGGGTTGACCCTGCAATGGCCGGCGTTCGATGCGCGAGCGTTGTCGTGGATCGGCTTCACGACGACAAAGCCGGCGACCGAGGATTACGTGCCGCTCGCGCCGTGGGCCGGGATCGTATTCGTGGGCATCGCCATCGGCACGCGTGCTGACGCGTGCGGCGCTCCGGCCGCTGCGTCCGCTCGCTGCAGCGCCGCGCTGGCTCGCGTGGCTCGGCCGGCACAGCCTCGCCGTGTACATGCTCCATCAGCCGATCCTGCTCGGCAGCGCTCTGGCTCGTCGTCGGCATTAGACTTGGCGCCGGCCCGCGTCGTTCCGCTATAATTTGCCGCTTCGCAGGCGCGTAGCTCAGCTGGTTAGAGCACCACCTTGACATGGTGGGGGTCGTTGGTTCGAGTCCAATCGCGCCTACCAGTTGACGATGATTGCCGCGACGCACGACCGAAAGGCATGGTTATGACACCGCGAACGCGTGGGGAACCCTTCTAGCCAGCGCGAGCTCGCACGTCGTCTGTTCACGAAAAAGTGCGGCTCGTCCGCACTTTTTTTATGGGAACCGCCATGCCCAACATCCGCTTGCCCGACGGCGCCGTCAAGGACTTCGACGCGCCGGTCACCGTCGCCGAGGTCGCCGCGTCGATCGGCCCCGGCCTCGCCAAGGCCGCGCTCGCCGGCAAGGTCGACGGCAAGCTCGTCGACACCTCGTACGCGATCGACCGCGACGCCGCGCTCGCGATCGTCACCGACAAGGACGCCGACGGGCTCGACGTCCTGCGCCACTCGACCGCGCACCTGCTCGCCTATGCGGTGAAGGAGCTCTTTCCCGACGCGCAGGTGACGATCGGCCCGGTGATCGAGGACGGCTTCTACTACGACTTCTGCGTACAAGCGCCCGTTCACGCCGGAGGACCTCGCGGCGATCGAGAGCGAAGATGGCCGAGCTCGCGAAAAAGGACGAGCCGGTCACGCGCAAGCTGATGCCGCGCGACGAGGCGGTCGCGTACTTCAAGTCGCATCGGCGAGCACTACAAGGCCGAGATCATCGCGTCGATCCCGTCCGAACGAGCCCATCTCGCTCTACACGCGAGGGCGAGTTCACCGACCTGTGCCGCGGCCCGCACGTGCCGTCGACCGGCAAGCTCAAGGTGTTCAAGCTGATGAAGGTCGCCGGCGCGTACTGGCGCGGCGACTCGAAGAACGAGATGCTGCAGCGGATCTACGGCACCGCGTGGGCGAAGAAGGAGGACCTCGACGCGTACCTGCACCGGATCGAGGAAGCCGAGAAGCGCGACCACCGCAAGCTCGGCCGCGCAGCTCGACCTCTTCCACCTGCAGGACGAGGCGCCGGGCATGGTGTTCTGGCATCCGAAGGGCTGGTCGGTCTGGCAGCAGGTCGAGCAGTACATGCGCCGCGTCTATCGGGACAACGGCTACCAGGAAGTGAAGTGCCCGCAGATCCTCGACCGCTCGCTGTGGGAGAAGTCCGGCCACTGGGCAGAACTACAAGGAGAACATGTTCACGACGGAGTCGGAGAAGCGCGACTTCGCGATCAAGCCGATGAACTGCCCCGGCCACGTGCAGATCTTCAACTCGGACCTGCGGAGCTACCGCGACCTGCCGCTGCGCTACGGCGAGTTCGGCGCCTGCCATCGCAACGAGCCCTCGGGCGCGCTGCACGGGATCATGCGCGTGCGCGGCTTCACGCAGGACGACGGCCACATCTTCTGCACAGACGGAGCAGATCCAGCCGGAGGTCATCGCCTTCAACCAGCTGGCGATGACGGTCTACCGCGACTTCGGCTTCACCGACGTCGCGATCAAGATCGCGCTGCGCCCGAGCAAGCGCCTCGGCACCGACGACGACTGGGACCGCGCCGAGAACGCGCTGCGCGACGGCGCTCGCGCGCCTGCGGCGTCGAGTGGACGGAGCTGCCCGGCGAAGGCGCGTTCTACGGCCCGAAGATCGAATACCACCTCAAGGACTCGATCGGCCGCTCCTGGCAGTGCGGCACGATGCAGGTCGACTTCCAGATGCCGGGCCGCCTGGGCGCCGAGTACGTCGACCGAGGACGACACCCGCAAGGTGCCGGTGATGCTGCACCGGGCGATCGTCGGGTCGCTGGAGCGCTTCATCGGCATCCTGATCGAGCACTACGCCGGCGCGCTGCCGCTGTGGCTCGCGCCGGTGCAGGCGGTCGTGCTGACGATCACCGACCGCCAGGCCGCCTATGCCCGGGAGGTCGAGGCGCGGCTGCAGGGCGGCCGGCTTCCGCGTCGCGGCCGATTTGCGCAACGAGAAAATAACCTATAAAATTCGCGAACATAGCCTGCAAAAGCTGCCGTACCAGCTGATCGTCGGCGACAAGGAAATGCAGGCTGCACAGGTGGCCGTGCGTACCCGCGGCGGCGAGGATCTGGGGGCGATGCCCCTCGATGCCTTGCTTGCGCGCCTCCGCGAGGAGGTCGCGGCGCGTCGCTAGACGCGGCGCGGCGTCGGGAGGCACGGTCTCTCTTTTGTCGACTTGGAGGAATACGCAATAGCCCAGGACAAAGCACAGCGGATCAACGGCGAGATCAACTGCCCCCGAAATCCGCCTGGTTGGTGAGGAAGGCGAGCAGCTCGGCATCGTGCCGCTGGCGGAAGCCATGGCGAAGGCGGAGGCGGCCGGAACTCGATCTGGTCGAGATCGCGCCGACGGCCAAGCCGCCGGTTTGCCGGATCATGGATTACGGCAAGTTCAAGTACCGCGAGGCGAAGAAGCAGCACGAGGCGAAGCTCAAGCTGAAGCAGATCCAGGTCAAGGAAGTGAAGTTCCGGCCCGGCACCGACGAAGGCGACTACAAGATCAAGCTGCGCAACCTGATCCGGTTCCTGGGCGAAGGCGACAAGGCGAAGATCACGCTGCGCTTCCGCGGCCGCGAGATGGCGCACCAGGAGTTCGGCATGCGCCTGCTGGAGCGGATCCGGAACGATCTCGAGCCGTACGCGTGGTCGAGTCGTGGCCGAGGCTCGAGGGCCGGCAGATGGTGATGCTGCTGGCCCCGAAGAAGGCGGTGCCAGGCCGAGAAGCGCATCACCCGACGAAGCCCGAAGCCGGTAAGCAAAGTCTCTCCGCCGGAGAGCACCGCCGTGGGCAGCAAATAAGGGACGCAGTCATGCCCAAGATGAAGACGAAGAGCGGCGCGAAGAAGCGCTTCCGCGTGCGCGGCAGCGGCAGCGTCAAGCGCGCGATGGCGTTCAAGCGCCACATCCTCACCAAGAGGACCACCAAGAACAAGCGGCAACTGCGCGGCACGACCGGCGTCCACAGCACGAACGCGGATTCGGTCAGGGCCATGCTGCCGTACGCGTAAGGAGCGCGACCATGCCAAGAGTCAAACGTGGCGTGACCGCCCGCGCGCGGCACAAGAAGGTCCTCGACGCAGGCCAAGGGTATCCGCGGCCGCCGCAACAACGTCTACCGCATCGCCAAGGAAGCGGTGATGAAGGCCGGCCAGTACGCGTACCGCGACCGCCGCGACGAAGAAGCGCGAGTTCCGCGCGCTGTGGATCGCGCGGATCAACGCCGCCGTGCGCGAGCTCGGCATGACGCTACAGCGTGTTCATGAACGGCCTGAAGAAGGCGTCGATCGACATCGACCGCAAGGTGCTGGCCGACCTCGCCGTGCACGACAAGGCGGCGTTTGCCAAGATCGCGGAGCAGGCCAAAGCCTCGTCTGGCCTGATCGAGCCGTCAACGACAAGAGGGAGGCGCGATCCGCCTCCCTTTTTTTTCTGCCGACGTGACGACCACGGACCTCGAACCGACACCCGATGGACGAACTCGACCGCATCGTCGCCGCCGCGCTGCGCCGACTTCGCCGCCTGCGCGGATCCCGCCGCGCTGGAGAACGCCAAGGCGAAGCTACCTCGGCAAGGCCGGCGCGCTGACCGAGCTCGCTGAAGGCGCTCGGCAAGCTCGCCCGCCGCCGAGCGCCCGGCCGCCGGCGCGCGCGATCAACGCCGCGAAGGCGAAGCTCGAAGCGGCGCTCGCCGCGCGCCGCGACGCGCTCGCCGACGCGAAGCTCGAAGCGCAGCTCGCCGCCGAGGCGCTCGACGTGTCGCTGCCCGGGCGCGGCGCGGACGCGGCGGGCTGCATCCGATCACGCGCACGCTCGAGCGCATCGAGGCGCTGTTCCGCTCGCTCGGCTTCGAGGTCGCCGACGGCCCCGAGATCGAGGACGACTTCCACAATTTCACCGCGCTCAACACGCCGGAGAACCATCCGGCGCGCTCGATGCACGACACGTTCTACGTCGAGGGCGGCGAGCGTGCTGCGCACGCACACGTCGCCGATCCAGGTGCGCTACATGGAAACGCACGCGCCGCCGATCAAGATCATCGCGCCCGGCCGCGTCTACCGCGTCGACAGCGACGCCACGCACTCGCCGATGTTCCACCAGGTCGAGGGCCTGTGGATCGACGAGGACGTCACGTTCGCCGACCTGAAGGGCGTGTTCACCGAGTTCCTGCGCAACTTCTTCGAGCGCGACGACCTCAAGGTGCGCTTCCGGCCGTCGTTCTTTCCGTTCACCGAGCCCTCGGCCGAGATCGACATGAGCTTCGGCGACGGCTGGCTCGAGATCGCCGGCGCGGGGCAGGTGCATCCCGAACGTGCTGCGCGCCGTCGGCATCGATCCGCGAGCGCTATCAGGGCTTCGCGTTCGGCATGGGGCCCGACCGCCTGGCGATGCTGCGCTACGGCGTCAACGACCTGCGCCTGTTCTACGAGAACGACCTGCGCTTCCTGCGGCAGTTCGCATAGACGGCCCGCGTCGCGAGCAATGAAGTTCTCCGAACACTGGCTGCGCACGATCGTCGATCCGCCGCTCGACACCGCGGAGCTCGCCGACGCGCTGACGATGGCCGGCCTCGAGGTCGAGGACGTCGAGCCCGCCGCGCCGCCCTTCGCCGGCGTCGTCGTCGCGCAGGATCGACGCGGTCGACGCCGCATCCCGAACGCCGACCGGCTGCGCGTGTGCACCGTCGACGCCGGCGGCCGGCAGCGCGCTGCAGATCGTCTGCGGCGCGCCGAACGCCGCCGCCGGCATGAAGGTCGCCGTGCGCGACGGTCGGCGCGCAGCTGCCCGGCGGCCTCGCGATCAAGCCGCGCGACGGTGCGCGGCGTCGAATCGGCGGGCATGCTGTGCTCGGCGAAGGAGCTCGGCATCGCCGACGACGCGTCCGGCCTGCTCGCGCTTGCCGCCGACGCGCCGCGTCGGCGCCGACCTGCGCGACGCGCTCGCGCTCGACGACGCGCTGATCACGCTCAAGCTCACGCCCAACCGCGCCGACTGCCTGTCGCTCGTCGGCATCGCGCGCGACGTCGCCGCGATCACCGGCGCGCCGCTCGCGCCGCCCGGAATCGCCGCCGTCGCCGGTCGACGAGCGACGCGCGACGCGAGGTGCGCGTCGAGGACCCGGCGGCGTGCCCGCGCTTCGTGTCGCCGCACGATCGACGGCATCGACCCGCGCGCGCCGACGCCGCGCTGGATGAAGCAGCGCCTCGAGCGCAGCGGCATCCGCTCGATCTCGGCGGTCGTCGACATCACCAACTACGTGATGCTCGAGCTCGGCCAGCCGCTGCACGCGTACGACGACCGCCTGCTCGACGGCGCGATCGTCGTGCGCTTCGCGCGCGCGGGCGAGAAGCTCACGCTGCTCAACGGGCAGATGCTCGACTCTCGAGCCCGACCTGCTGCTCGTCTGCGACGAGAGAAGCCGCTCGGCCTCGCCGGCATCATGGGCGGCGAGCATTCGGGCATCAGCGACACGACGACCACGGTGCTTCTCGAAGGCGCGTTCTGGAATCCCGCGGTGATCCAGGGCAAGATCGCGCCGGCTCGGCTTCGCGAGCGACGCCGGCTATCGCTTCGAGCGCGGCGTCGACTTCGGCGGCTGCGCGCGCGCGGTCGAGCGCGCGACGCAGCTGATCCTCGAGATCTGCGGCGGCCGCGCCGGGCCGCTCGGCGACGTCGCGGCGACGCTGCCGCGCGCGCGACGCCGTGCGCGTGCGCCCCGCGCGCGTCGCGCGCCTGCTCGGCATCGCCGTGCCGACGGCGACGATCGCGCGCCTGTTCGAGCGGCTGCGGCTTCGCGCTTCGACGCGCGACGGCGACGATTTCGTCGTCGACGCCGCCCTCCTACCGCTTCGACCTCGCGATCGAGGAGGACTTCGTCGAGGAGATCGCGCGGCTCTACGGCTACGACGCGATTCCCGCGACGCCTGTCCGCGCACGTGCAGGCGATGCTGCCGGACCCGGAGACGCGCGCGTCCGCGTCGGCGCGCTCAAGCGCGCGACTCGTCGCGCGCGACTGGCAGGAAGCGATCACGTTCAGCTTCGTGAGCTCGGCGTGGGAGGCGGCGCTGTTCCCGAGCGCGACGCGAGCGCCGCGCCGATCGCCGTGCTGAATCCGATCGCCGAGCATCTCGACGTGATGCGCACGACGCTCGCTGGCGGGCTGCTCGACGTGCTGCGCACGCAACCTCGCGCGCAAGCAGCGAGCGCGTGCGCGTCTTCGAGGTCGGGCCGCTGCTTCGTGCGCGACGGCGACGGCTATCGACCAGCCGCTGCGCATCGGCGGCCTCGCGTACGGCGACGCGCGCCCGAGCAATGGGGCGTAGCGAAGCGCGCCGTCGACTTCTTCGACGTCAAGGGCGACCTCGAGGCGCTCGTCGGCGCCGCGCGCGCTCGACGACCGAGCGCGCCGACGCACCCGGCGCTGCATCCCGGGCGCGCGGCGCGCGTCCTGCGTCGACGGCGCGGCGGTCGGCTGGCTGGGCGAGCTGCATCCGCGGCTCGTCAAGGCAGTTCGAGTTGCCGCGGGCGCCGGTCGTGTTCGAGCTCGACCTCGACGCCGCTGACCGCGCGCGCCGCTGCCCGTCGGCGCGGCCGGTGTCCAAGCTGCCCGTCGTCCGCCGCGACTTCGCCGTCGTCGTCGACGATGACGCTGCCGGCGCAGCGACGTCGCTCGCCGCGCTGCGAAGCCGCCAGGCCGCCGCAGGTCGAGGCCGTTCGGCTGTTCGACGTCTATCGCGGCGCGGGATTGCCGCCGGGCAAGAAAAGCCTTGCGATTCTTGTGCTTATGCAGGATACTGAACGTACTTTGACGGACGCCGAGATCGACGCGACCGTGGCGCGAGCTGCTGCGAGCTCGCTGAAAGACGATTCGGCGCCACGCTTCGCCAGTAGGGATCTCCGATGACGCTCACCAAAGCCGAACTGGCCGACCTGCTGTTCGAGCAGCTCGGCCTCAACAAGCGCGAAGCCAAGGACATGGTCGAGCGTTTCTTCGAGGAGATCCGCATCGCGCTCGAAGCGCGGCGACAGCGTCAAGCTGTCCGGCTTCGGCAATTTCCAGCTGCGCGAAAAGCCGCAGCGTCCCGGGCGCAACCCCAAGACCGGCGAGGAGATTCCGATCACCGCGCGCCGCGTGGTCACGTTCCACGCGAGCCAGAAGCTGAAGGCCATGGTCGAAGCCGCGAACCATGCCGGAACACAGCCGAGCTAAGGCCGAGCTGCCGCCGATCCCCGCCAAGCGGTACTTCACCATCGGCGAGGTGAGCGACCTCTGTGCGGTCAAGCCGCACGTGCTGCGCTACTGGGAGCAGGAGTTCACGCAGCTGAAGCCGGTCAAGCGCCGCGGCAACCGGCGCTACTACCAGCACCACGAGGTGCTGCTGATCCGCCGCATCCGCGACCTGCTGTACGAGCAGGGATTCACGATCAACGGCGCGCGCCATCGCCTCGAGTCCGAGATGCCCGGCTGGCAGCACCGAGCGGACCGACACGACGCTCGCGCCGTCGAGCCAGCGCCTGCGCCGCACCGCCGGCGCGGAAGTCGGCTGGCCACGACGCGGCGATGAGCTGCCGCCGAAATCCGGCAGGAGCTGAGCGAGATCCGACGAGCTGCTGGGCCAGCGACGCTGAACGCGGCTATAATTCTCGGTTCACGTCGGGGCGTAGCGCAGCCTGGTAGCGCACCTGCATGGGGTGCAGGGGGTCGGAGGTTCGAATCCTCTCGCCCCGACCATGATATCGAGGGCCGGCTCGGAGGATCCGGGCCGGCCTCTTCTGCACTCGCCGGCGCCCGCGTTCGGGCCCGCGCGCATTCGAGTCGGCGTCGGCGCGCTCATCTGGCGCCCGATCCCATCAGCCGACCATCTATGCCGAACGATGCAGCACCCGACCAGGGCATGTATCTTGCTTCGCCCATCAGTTGCCACGCCGTCAACCAGGAGGAACGCATGAGCGCCGCCCAGCCTCGCCCAGCGCCGGAGTCATTTCCGAGCTGGCGTTCGCGCGCGCCCAGCGCAACACCGTCCTCATCATCGACGACCTGTTCAGCAGCCGGCTGCTGCTCGCCGAGATCGTCCGCCAGATCGACGGCAAGCTCAACCTCGAGCTGTTCGACACGCCGAGCGCGCGCGCTGGAGTTCGCGCGCAACAACCGCGTCGACATCGTCCTCACCGACTACAAGCTGCCGGAGTTCGACGGCATCGAGCTCGTCAAGCAGATCCGCGCGCCTGCCGCATTGCGTCGACGTGCCGATCGTCGTGATCACCGTCGTCGACGACCGCCAGGTCCGCTACGACGCGCTCGAAGGCCGGCGCCACCGACTTCCTGATCAAGCCGCTCGACGAGCACGAGACGCGCGCGCGCTGCGCCAACCTGCTCGAGCTGCGGCGGCACAAGATCGTGCTGTCCGATCAGGCGCGCGTGCTGCAGTACCAGGTCGACAAGTCGGTGTGCCGAGATCCACGAGCGCGAGCTCGAGACGCTGGCCAAGCTCGCCAAGGCCGGCGAGTTCCGCGACAAGACCACCGGCAATCACCTGATGCGGATGGCCAAGTACTCGGCGCTGATCGGCCAGAATCTCGGCCTCGGCGCCGAGACCGTGCACGTGCTCGAGGTCGCGGCGCCGATGCACGACATCGGCAAGATCGGCATCCCCGACTCGGTCCTGCTCAAGGAAGGGCCGCTCACCCCGCCCGAGATGGAGATGATGCGGACGCATCCGCGGATCGGCTACGACATCCTCAAGGGCAGCCCGTCGAAATACCTGAGCATGGGCGCGATCATCGCGCTCGGCCATCACGAGAAGTTCGACGGCACCGGCTATCCCAACGGCCTGCACGGCGAGGACATCCCGATCGTCGCGCGCATCGTCGCGGTGGCCGACGTGTTCGACGCGCTGGTCAGCGAGCGCCCCTACAAGCACGCGTGGCCGATCGACGAAGGGATCGAGTACCTGAGGGCCAGCGCGGCAAGCACTTCGATCCGAAGTGCGTGGACGCCTTCCTGGGTGACCCGGCGCGGATCGATACGATCTTTACGGAGTTTGCGGACTAGAGACATTCTCCGCAGCGGGCTACGCCGGCCGCGCTCGCTCGACGACAGTCATTGATCACGCGCAGTGTGCATCACTATTGCTGCGGTGAATGCTGCTCAATAGTTCATCGCAATAATGCCCTCCTTAACGGCAAGCGCAACGGCTTCTTCGCGAGTCGCCGCATCGAGCTTGGCACGTATCGATCCGAGATGAAACTGGACCGTTCGGCTCGTTATCCCCATTTGATTACCAACATACTCCGTGGTGCGGCCCGCTGCGAGTAAGCGCAGAACCTGCCGCTCCCGCTGGGACAACGGTGCGCCCTTCATGCGCGAAGGTAACCCGCGTTCCACGACGATTCTCATGAACATCTCGTTGAAGAAATGACCAAACAACAGAAGGTCTCCGAGGTTGCGCTGAATCGTTTGATATCGAACCGGGTCGATTTCCGGCTGGTTCGAATTGAACGCGATCATGATGCCGTGGTGATTCACATCGTGTAAGGTAAACGCCAAGCCACTGCAGACGCCGAATCGCGCCGCATCGTCCAAGAATTCATCTGTACGCCGCGACTTCCCGCGAACTGTTCTCTGGTCCCAAAACGCGGGCATCGTGTTGTCGTACACCAGTTGTATTCTTGGGTCCACTTCGACGTATGCCTTGCGATCGTAAATTGTCAGCCATTCCAACGGCAGCGTGGTGAACACGTACAACTGCGCCTCTTTGTCCGGCCGCGGGCTCGTACTCAGGCCATACACGAAACTATCGAACCCGAAACCTTCGACGATTGATCGCACAGCCGGCAACAGATCGACGCCACGGTCGGCGGCTTCAACTAACGGCATCAATACTTCTGGAATCGGCCGTGTTCTCGGCACGGGCCCCGGACGGAGTTCAATCGGTTGAAGCGCCACGCTGCCTCCCAAGCGGTGGCAACCCTAGCCGGGGCTGTGGTCCATCGACACGCCTCAAGCAGCGCGCCGTGGTTTTCCACGCGACCCCGTAACGGTGTGCCCCGGCAGCGGGACTTTGGCCTGTCGAAAGCATACTCGCGCACGGATAGGCTGTGTACATTCGGACGGCTTAGTCGAGACGACGGGAGCCGCTCCGTCGCTGCGATGCGTCGACATGTCAAGCGCATCTTAGTAACTATTAGTGAAACTGGAATTATCGTCGTGCCATTATGGTATTTCTCAATAAAACCATAAAGTTAAGGCCCGACTTAGCGATTATGCGGGCAAGAACTTCAGATTGGATCCACGGCCAACCCGAATCCCGCAGATCACTGCCGGCGCGTTACGTTCTTGAGTATCCTACAGTCAATGACGATCTCCAACGAGCTCCACTTCGAGAGCTGGCGCAACCTCGCCACGCTCTTGCGAATTCGCGCAGCCGATGTGCGCGAGGAACATCTTCTTCGTCAGGGTCGCGGCTGGATACATATCCCCGCGGCCGGGCACGAATCGCTCGCGGCAATAGCACACTTCC
The DNA here is from genome assembly GCA_963733985.1 of uncultured beta proteobacterium. Taxonomy (GTDB): domain Bacteria; phylum Pseudomonadota; class Gammaproteobacteria; order Burkholderiales; family Casimicrobiaceae; genus CAIWHR01. Next base: position 373,707 of record CAVTFF010000013.1, read on the forward strand.
TCAAGCCAGACGATCTGCTGTTTCTCTACTATCGGGACCGTGCGCTAATGCATGCGCGGGGCGTGACAGTGCTCGAAATGGCGCGCGACCATCTTGCGACTGCGAATTCATCGACTGCTGGTCGAATGATGCCCGTTCACGGTTCGTATCGACGTCTTGGAATCTTCCCGCCGGTGACACCGACCGCGTCCCAGTGCCTACCTGCGGTTGGTGCAGCCTGGGGCTTTCGACTAGCTGGTACGCGCAGTGTCGTACTCTGCACTATTGGTGATGCGTCGACGAGGCAGGGCGAGTTTTACGAAGCCGTCGCTTTCGCCGTCCAGGAAAATTTGCCTGTGGTTTTTGTCGTTGAGGACAACGGCTATGGCATTAGCACTCCGACGCTGCACCACCTTCCATTCCGGATGGGAATTTTTCCAGAACCGCTTTGTCGGCACGTAGACGGCCGGTCCTACGACTCCGTGCTGGAAGCGGCGCAAAAAGCGATCGCAGGGGCGCGGAACGGTCAAGGGCCAACAATCCTCTGGATCGAGCTGGATCGTCTCATGTCGCACACCAACTCCGACGACCATCGCGTCTACCGATCAAGCGAAGACATTGCCGCAATGCAAGCGCGTGACCCTGTCGCTGCGTACTGCCGCGCGCTAGTCGACCGCGGCGAGGTGACAAAGGCCAAAATCCAGGGACTACAGGCGGCGGCCGAGCGTGAAATCGAGGCGGCCTATGGAGCTGCCGAAAACGAGCCCGCTCCTGAGGCGGTGACGGCGTGTGCAAAGCTCTTTGGTCCTTCGACTACCGCAGGCATCGAAATTCCATTTGTGCTCGGCGACCGGGTTCAAACGATGGTCGGCGCGCTCAACACGTGCTTGCACGAAGCTCTGGACCGGATCCCGGAGTGGTGATCTTCGGGGAGGACGTCGAGGATCCAAAGGGCGGCGTATTCGGTTTCACAAAGGGCCTTTCCACGCGCCACCCGGAACGCGTGGTCAACTCGCCCTTGGCGGAAGCAACGGTCGTAGGCACTGCAGCGGGCCTTGCTGCAACCGGCTTTCGACCGGTGTTCGAGTTGCAGTTCATCGATTTCGCGGCGCCCGCGTTCAATCAACTCCTGACTCAGATCTCAACCCTGCGTTGGCGCTCGAATGGAGACTGGAAATGCCCCGCCGTGTTCTATGCCCCCTATGGCGCCTATCTTCCCGCGGGAAGTACTTGGCACAGTCAATCGAACGAAGGCATCTGGACGCACATACCGGGGCTGCGTGTCGCGGTCCCCAGTACGCCTCTTGATCTCATTGGACTACTCTGGACCGCGCTGCACGAGGAGGATCCGACACTGTTCCTCATACCGAAACACGTGATGCGCGTGAGGCATCCTAGCCTAGAAGCGCAGCCTGTCGGTTTCGGCCGCGCTCGTGTCGTACAGTCGGGGCACGACGTGACGGCTGTTGCCTGGGGCAATTGCATCGAGGTTGTTAGGGAAGCTGCCAACGGGTTGGAGGGACAATGTTCGGTCGAGATCATTGATCCCCTAACACTCGTTCCCTTCGACGCCGGCGCGATCGCCGCGTCCGTTGCAAAAACCGGCCGCTTGGTAGTGATCAGCGAGGATGTCAGGACTGGCAATTTTGGCCAGGCCGTGATTACGGAAATGGTTGGTACGCCGGAGCGATTCAACATGTTCCTTTCCGCGCCGGTGCTCGTCGCCCGGGAAGACGTTCATGTTCCATTCAACCCCATCCTCGAGTACGCCATCTTGCCCGACATCGCCAAAGTGCGGCGCGCGCTGCTCGACGTCATGAAATAAGCCTCTGTTGAAATCTGAGTGGGTAGACTTAGCGCTCTTCAATCGTGATTCGCCATGTTGACTACGATGACCGAGAAGCTGTTTGAGACGTGCTTTGGGCATCGGCGCGCCGTGGTACGTGGCCGCCGCGGATTTCAATGCGCAGGCACGCACGCTGACGATTCGGGTGGACTTTGCCACGGGCAGCCGCTTCGCGGTTCCGGGCGTGGACGGCGAGCATCCGGTTCATGACACGGTGTCCAAGCGCTACCGGCACCTGAATTTCTTCCAGCACGAGTGCTTCCTCGAAGTCCGCGTCCCCCGGGTGAAGCTGCCCGACGGCGCGGTCCGCCAGATCGAGCCGCCATGGGCGGGCAAGCTCTCCGGCTTCACGCTGTTGTTCGAGGCGCTGGTGCTGATGCTGTGCCAGCAGATGACCTTCGCGGCGGCGGCACGCTTGGTCGGTGAGAGCCGGCACCGGGTGGCTGCGATCTGCGAGCGCAACGTCGAGTTGGCGCTGGCGCAGGCCGACTTCTCCGAGGTGCATGAACTCGCGATCGACGAGACTTCGCGGGCGCGCGGCCATGACTACATCACCTTGGCGGCCGACGCCGTGCGAACGCCGGGTGCTGGCGGTAGCCGAAGGCCGCAGCGTCGAGACCGTCGAAGCGCTGGCCGGCGAGCTGGCCGCCCGCGGCTGTGCCGCCCGAGGAAATCAGCTCGGTAAGCATCGACATGTCGCCGGCGTTCATCAAGGGTTGCGGCGAAGGTATTTGCCCAACGCCCGCATCACCTTCGACAAGTTCCACGTCGTCTGGCACGCCGGCACCGCGGTGGACAAGATGCGGCGCATCGAGCAGCGCACCGACCGCTCCCTCAAGGGTATGCGCTGGTCGCTGCTCAAGGATCGCTCGCGTCTGTCGCCGGAGGCCGCCGCCGATCTCGACGCCTTGATCGCCAAGCTGACCACGGTGCGTACCGCCCGCGCCTGGGTCTACAAGGAGCAATTGCGCGAGATCCTCGACCGCAAGCAGATCAACGTCGTGCGCGCCATGCTTCAGCATTGGTGCACCTGCGTGATGCGTTCCAAGGTCGAGCCGATGAAGGAGGTCGCGATGCTGGTGCGCCACCATCTGGAAGGCATCGTGGCCTGGGCACAGACCCGCCAGACCAACGGCTTCCTGGAAGCGCTCAATGGCTTGTTCCAGGCCGCCAAGCGCCGCGCCCGCGGCTTCACGCGAATGTCCACCATCCGCACGGTCATCTTCCTGATCGCCGGCAAACTCGACTTCCGCGTGATCAACCCTCATGCCCCACAACCCACTTGAAATTCAACAGAGCCTGAAATAAGGTCTGCCTAAGGTGCTCGATATTTGCGTTCCGCAGCTAGGAGAAGGCCTGCGCGAAGTCCGAATCGTAGAACTACTGCGCAGATCGGGGGATCTTGTTGAGCGTGGCGATGCCCTATATGTCATCGAGACCGACAAGTCGACGGTGGAACTGGAATCACCGGAGACTGGGCGACTTGTCGAATGGCGCGTCGCGGCTGGCGATGTCGTACCAATCGGCAGCAGGGTTGCTGTCTTAGCGGAAACCAGTGCGGAAGCGCCGCCGGCGGGCTCGGGCCACCAGATGACGCCTCGGCTGATCCCGCCGCGTACACGGGCCTATGCGCTAGCAAAGGGGCTTTCGGATGCCGACCTCGAAGCGATATCAGCTCCGAGTGGGAAGCTTCTTCCAGTCGACATCGATGCGTATCTCGCACACAGTCGCGGCGGCGATTCCGCGGCCGAGTTTGTCGATAGGAAACTCGGATCCGTGCAGCGCGCGCTGGTCTACCGATTGCGGCGAAGCGCTGGCATGGTCATCCCGGGAACGATCGCCGTCGAATTCCCGTGGTCGTGGCTGAGTGCTGAGAGCCCGGATGCTGAAGGCACCCGGCCGACGCCATTTCAGGTACTTGCCCATGCCGTGGCGTTCGTCGCAAAGGACCTTCCAAGATTTCGATCCACGATGCACGGCGACGACACGATCCGTGAATACGAACATGTCAACATCGGAGTTGCTTTGGCTCGCCCTGATGATGAACTTATTGTCGCCGTGATCAGGAACGCCGAACGGCTCACTCTCGGCGAATTCGTTCGCGCCTGCAGTCAGCAGATGCGAACTGCGCTACGCACCGGCGATCAAACTGCCGAGGATACGCAAATCCTCCTCACACATCTCGGCGAATTCGGCATTGTTGACGCGGCCCCGACGCTTGTCGCCCCCGCGAGTTCGGTGCTTTTCCTCGGAAGCCCGAGCGGCCCGAATGGCACAACGCGGGTCGTGATGACCTTCGATCATCGGTTGATCAATGGAGCGTCGGCGGCGCGGTTCCTCCAAGTGCTGAGCGCAAACTTGAAGCGCCGGTCTAGCCGACCTCCGCGCGACGGACTCATCGCCACACATGCCAGCAAAAAAAGTCGGATGTAAATCCGCGTCACCAACGTTGGCCACTCGCCAAGGGGCATGATCGACAACGCGGTGGCCTCTTAACGAAATCGGTCGCCTCCGTTGCCACGGTGCACGCGACCCGCGACTTGGGATATCCGCCGTCGGCTTCCGGGTGCCCTGGCGCGGCAGGCACCGACCAACGCCTGGCGGCACCCCTTCTGCCGCGCGGTAAGGGAGGAGCCATGGTATCCGGTGGCTTCCACACCCGGCTGCGGGCAGACCAGCCAGTCGCCTCAGGGCCCGCCATGCCCAAGGGCGCTATGCAGTCGAGTCAAATCCCCGTTATGCTTGCAAATCGCTAGATTTGCCGGCAAGGTACGAAAGTTGCTTGTGGCCTGGAGATCTTGGGCGCATCTAGGTGTGCTCATTGGAGAAATCGCGTTGAACAGGCTTTGGGATGAATTGGTGGCGTTGCGTCAGCGCCTTAAAGCGCGGACCGATAGCGAGCATGAGCAGGCGCTCGTGCGCATCGGGATCGCTCTGGTTGTCATCGTCGGAATGGGCATTGGCCATCTCCGCGACGATGGGCCCGGCAACCCTGACACCGTGCTGCTGTTGCAGGGCGTCTCCGTGTTTCTTGTGTTCAGCGTCGGATTATTTGCGGCAATTTGTATCTGGCCGACGGCCAATCGCTTTCGCCGCTACCTCGGCATGGTGGCCGACGCGGCAACCACAACCTTTTGTGTCTACCTCTCCGGCGACGTAGGACAGGCAATCTTCGGTGTCTATCTGTTCATCACTTTCGGCTACGGTTTCCGATTCGGGCGTCGTTATCTGTTTTGGTGCCAAGCCCTGTGCATCGCCGGTTACGGATTCGTAATGCTTGATTCGGCGTATCGGCAGGCGCACCCCGGTGCTTGGTGGGGTTTGCTGCTCGCGTTGATCGTGCTACCACTTTATGTGTCGACGCTGCTCAAGCGCATCGAGGATGCCAAAGCGCGGGCTGACAAGGCAAACCAGGCGAAAAGCACTTTCCTGGCCAACATGAGCCATGAGATGCGGACGCCACTCAATGGCATCGTCGGCGTCGTTGATCTGCTGCAGACCACGTCACTGAATTTGCAGCAGGGGGAGTTGATGCGGTTGTTGCGCCACTCGGTTTCGCTGCTGCGCTCGCTGGTAGATGACGTGCTCGACATCTCGAAGATCGAGGCCGGACGGCTCGCAATTGAGATTGTAGACTTCGACCTCCACGCGACACTCAACGGCCTAGTTAGGCTGCTTCGGCCACATGCGCGGGCGAAAGGGCTTACTCTAACCGCGATGGTAGATCCCGCCATCGACTACCATCTTCGCGGCGATCCGCACCATCTGCGACAGGTTCTGCTCAACCTGCTTTCGAATGCAATCAAATTCACGGAGCGTGGTGAAATTGGCATGGCCGTATTTCTCGTTGGCGAGACTGAAGAGGGCTTGCGACTCCGGTTCGAGGTCCGCGATACGGGCATAGGGATCACTGAGGGGGCGCAGAAGAAGATATTCGAACAGTTCGTTCAGGCTGACGACTCGACGACGCGACGCTATGGCGGCACTGGGCTGGGCACGACGATTGCGAAGCAACTGGTCGAGTTGATGGGTGGCGTGATAGGCGTCACCAGCACGGTGGCCGTCGGGAGCACATTTTGGTTTGAGCTGCCGCTGCTAAAAACTGGACCATCGCAGGAGGTGCCTGCCACACCTGGGGCGGATTCGTCGACGGCGTTGCTTGTCGCCGACGACTCCATCAGGGCGCACATCCAGCCGCTGGTCGCGGCCGCCTGTGGGCGTGTTGAAGCAGTCGCTTCGGCGAGTGCCGTTATAGGTGAACTGCGCGCGCTGCAGCAACGAGGTATCGACGTGCCGGCGGTGCTAGTCACGGGCGATGTCGAGACCGCCTGTAGCATCTTTGAGGACGTTGCCGCGGAGCGGAGGGACGGCGCTACCGCGATGATCTATCTCTCGCCATCCACACCTGGAGCCGCAGACGGCAAGCGGTTGCGGGCCATCGATGGCGTGAGCTGCATCGGTACGGACTCATCACCGCGGGTCCTGCGAAACGCGATCCATGCGGCGACAACGCGCGACACGCGCGAAACGGCCGAGATTATTGACCTCGGGCTCGTGCTCAAGGAACAGCGCCAGCCGCTCCGCATCCTGGTTGCCGAGGACAACCCGACCAACCAGGCCATCATCAAGCAGCTACTGGAAAGTGCAGGCCATCAAGTGTCGCTTGCCTCTGATGGCGAAGAGGCGCTCGATCTCTACGAGCAGGAGCAACCGGAGCTTGCTCTCCTCGATTTCAACATGCCCGAGCGCAATGGCATTGAAGTGGTTGCAGCGATCAGAATGATGGAGCCGACCGGAACCCGTCTGCCGGTGGTGATCCTGTCCGCGTCTGTGACCGTCGAGGCGCGAGAAAAGGCGCGTGCCGCCGGTGCCGACGATTTCGTCGGCAAGCCATACGACGCCGCGAATCTGCTTCAAGTAATCGATCGGCTGGCACGGCGCGCGGCCCGGAGTCAGCCGCTTCGGTCGCGCGTCTCGGCAGCGCCCGTCACGGAGGTTGTTCCCCTACTTGATGAAGTTCGCTTGCGCGAGGTCGAGCGAATCGCGAGCAATTCCGCATTCCTCACCGAGCTGCTGCGTGGCTTTTGCTCCGACGTCGAACTGATGCTGAAGCGGATCGATGCGGCAATCGTCGCAGGCAAAACGCTGGGCGTAGCTGACGCGACGCATGCCATCAAGGGCGCCGCGCTAGGAATCGGTGCGCGGCAACTCGCGGCCCGATGCGCCATCGTCGATGATGCGGCTGCTGCCGGTCAATCGGAAAGGCTGCACAGTGCGGTCGCCGACCTGCACAAGTGCTTTGAACAAACCGCAGCGCAGGTGAACGAATACTCAGCGCGAAAGCTTCGCGCGTCGCGATAGCCGCTCTCCCCCAGCTGTTCAGCCGTTGCTCACCGCCCGCTGCGGAACCGGCGAATAAATCGCCTCGACCGCGTCGTCCTCTGGCGAAACCGTCATCATGCGATCTTGCGCCTTGACGAGGCGTGCCATCATACGCAGATCCCGCGTCTCGAGCTGCAATGCGGCATTGACCCATACGTCGGTGATCGCCTGCAATTCCGCAAGCGCCAGTGGTTGGTAGCTCTGTTTCGCCAGCTGCAGCGATCGATACGCGTTGCTGCGGCGTTGGCGGTGGGCGATCAGTCGCCGCGTCGTTTCGAGACCAAGCCCATCCTCGGCGAGTTCATCGACAACGCCGAGGTCGCGCATTTCCTTGGCGGTGAACACCTGGCCGCTCATGATGATGTCTTCCGCCTTCTTGAGTCCAATCCTTCGTCCAAGAAAACTCAGCGCGCCCATCCCTGGGAACAGGTTGAACAGAACCTCGGGAAGCGAGAACGTCGCACTGCGTTCCGCGACGATCACGTCGCTTGCGAGCGCGCATTCGAAGCCGCCGCCCAGCGCCTTCCCTTGTACAAGGGCGATTGTCGTGATCTGCGCGCCGAAGCCAGTCGCGCGGCGATGGATGTTTTCCACACATAGATGCGCGTAGTCCGCAAGGAGTTCACGGTCCCTTCGCATGATCGCTTGAATAAACATTCCGAGGTCGCCGCCAAGATTGAACACCCCGGGGACGCGACTTCCGAAAACAACCCAATCGACACGCTGCGGGTGCCCGCGATCGTTGATCCACCCCTGATGCGATTCGAGCAACTTCTCGGAACGGGTGATCTCGTCGACGATCAACGAGTTGAAACACGGACGCGGCGCGGCCTTCATCCAAGAGAACAAAGTCTTCAGCTCGCCATCGAACTCAATTTCGAGTTGTTTGTAGGAATCGAGTGTGGCGAGCGTCGGGAATTCAACGATTGCGTTCATTACGTCTCCCCTGGTCGTGGGTTAAGAGAAACTGAATCTTTACCGATGCTTCGGTCTCATTGTGGCGAACAATTTGCCGGAAATCCATTACTGAGATTGAGTATTTGCCGGGACCAGATGCTGATCAAGGTCAAAGTTGATGCAAATGGTTGACATTGTGTAGGCTACAAGAATGCCGCCTCGCAAGTCGGGCGCCAGCACCCGATCAATTTCACCCTGTTCCATCGGCCGCGAGTTGCCGCCAAACCCCCGCCACCAACCCCTCGATCGGCCGGAAGCTGGCCTTGTAGGCCATCTTTCGGCTCTCGGCGATCCAGTAACCGAGGTACAGGTGCGGCAGCCCCATCGCGCGGCAGCGCTCGATCTGCCATAGGACGCTGAACGTCCCGTAGCTCGCGCCGGTGACCTCGGGCTGGAAAAACGTGTAGACCGACGACAGCCCGTCTGCGAGCCGATCGACCAGACTGACCATTCGCAACACGCCCTCCTCCCGGAACTCGAGGAGGTCGGTCGCGACATTGCTCTGCAAGAGGAAATGCTGGTACTGCTCACGGCTGTCCTGGTCCATCCCGCCGCCAGGATGGCGATAGCGCTGGTAGCGGAGATAGAGCGCGTAGTGCTCGGCGTTGAAGGCCAGTTCGCGCCGCGTCACCACAAGGTCGGCATGGTGACGGAGGCAGCGCCGCTGCGTTCGGTTCGGTCGAAACGCTCCGACCGGCACTCGGACGGGCACGCAGGCGTGGCAGTGGTCGCAATACGGGCGGTACGTGAAGGCGCCGCTGCGGCGGAACCCGAGGCGGACGAGCTCACTGTAGACGCGGGTGTCGATCAGATGACTGGGCGTGGCTACCTGCGACCGCGCGGCTCGCCCCGGAAGGTAGCTGCACGGATACGGCGCCGTCGCATAGAACTGCAGCGATGCCAGGGGAAGGTCATTGAGCTTGGTCACGCCAGCACGTCCGAGGCCGGCACAGGCACCCAGGTACCCTCCGGCGCGGGGCAGTGTACCAACGCGGGCAGGTGCTCGGCAAACGCCCGCCGCGGGATCGGCCGGGCGCCGAACGAGGCCAAGTGCGCGGTCTCCTGCTGGCAGTCGATCATCGAAAAGCCATGCGTGCGCAACATCGCGACCAGATGAACGAGGGCCACCTTTGAGGCATCGGGCTCGTGTGCAAACATCGACTCGCCGAAGAACATGCGGCCGATCGCGATACCGTACAGGCCGCCGACGAGCCGTCCGGCGCGCCACGCCTCCACCGAACGCGCATAGCCCTGCGCGTGCAGCTGGGCATAGGCGTCGATGATCGACGGGGTGATCCAAGTGCCTAGCTGTCCGGGCCGCGGAACCATTGCGCAGGCCTCGATCACCCTACGGAATGCGGTGTCCACGCGGATCTCGAAGCGCTGCTGTTTGACGACCTTCCGCAGCGACCGGCTCACCCGGAGCTCGTCGACAAAGAGCACCATCCGCGGATCGGGACTCCACCACAAGACCGGCTGGTCCTCGCTGTACCAGGGAAAGATGCCCATGCGATACGCAGCGAGCAGGCGCGCGGGCGACAGATCGGGACTCGCGGCCAGCAGTCCATTTGGCTCGTCGAGTGCCGTCTCGACTGCCGGGAAAGGCGCATTGGATCGCAACCAGGGAATCACACGCCGATTTTGCCACGCATGCATGCATTAGCGTGTGACGAGTGCCGCCCTACAGCCAGCCAATAGTGCGCCGATAATCGGGCGGTTTCATCGCCTTGCGTGGATGGTTCATGTCCGCGACGATCGGGCACTGCTCGGTGTAAGCTCGCCGAGCCGCGCACTGCGACGTCAATGGGGCGACGAAGACCGCGCGTCGGAGCCAAAAATGCCTGATGAGCCAGACCAATTGGATGGGATCTCGCATGCAATCGCTGCCCTCTCGGCGCAGACAATGGTGCTGGAAGCCGTACTTCTCTGCCTGATTAGCGAATCCAAAGTGGATCGCACCAAACTATTAGCTACTTTCCAGCAGTACATTGCAATCATTGAATCGCGATACGTCAATGCCGACATCCCGGACATTCACATCGATTTGCTGCATCAAGCGATCGAAATAGCCAAGAAGAATATTGTGGAATTTTGAGTAGCTTTCCCTTGCCGCCGCCTACTCGCGCACCCCCTCCCTCCATGTCCTGGATGATTACCCGCTGCCCGTGGGCCGCCAGCAGTCCCGCCTACGCCGCCTATCACGACGATGAGTGGGGCGTGCCCGTGCACGACGACCGCGTATTCTTCGAATTTCTGATCCTCGAAGGCGCGCAGGCGGGCTTGAGCTGGTCGACGATTCTCAACAAGCGCGACGGCTATCGCGAGGCCTTCGCCGGCTTCGATCCGGCGAAGGTGGCGCGATTCGACGCGCGGCGGATCGCCCGGCTCATCGCCAATCCGAACATCGTCCGCAACCGGCTCAAGATCGAGAGCAGCGTCGCCAACGCGCGCGCGTTCCTCGACGTTCAGCGCGAATCCGGCAGCTTCGATCGCTACGTTTGGGCGTTCGTCGATGGCGAGCCGGTCCAGAACCGCTGGCGCGCGCTCACCGAGGTCCCTGCCCGCACGCCGCAGTCCGATGCGCTTTCGAAAGACCTGATCCGGCGCGGGTTCCGCTTCGCCGGCTCGACGATCGTCTACGCGTTCATGCAGGCGACGGGTCTCGTCAACGACCACCTCGTCGGGTGCCCACGCTGGAAAGCGCTGGCGCGTCCCGGGAAAGTGGCGCGACGCCCGGCGGGAAGTCGAACCGAGACGATCCGGTAAAATTCCACTCTGCGCCCCGGTAGCTCAGTGGATAGAGCAGCCCCCTCCTAAGGGGCAGGTCGGACGTTCGATTCGTCTTCGGGGCGCCACTCATCCGTCACCGATCCTCCGCGGGACGGGTTTTGGTGGATCTGCATTTTCCGTCCTAGCCTCAGTGCACATCCATCTTCCCCAGCCGTGACCACGCGCTACCGCATCGCCGTCTTCGACCCGCACGCGCACCTGTTCGAGGTCGCCTGCACGGTGGAGAAGCCCGATCCATCGGGTCAGCGCTTCAGCCTGCCCGCGTGGATCCCGGGAAGTTACTTGATCCGCGAGTTCGCGCGCCATTTCGTCAGCGTGCGCGCCGACGCGGACGGCGAGGCCGATCGCGATCTCGAAGGAAGCGAAGGATCGCTGGCGGGCGGCGCCATGCGCAGGCCCGCTGACGGTCACCGCGCACGTCTACGCGTTCGACCTGTCGGTGCGCGCGGCGTATCTCGACGCCACGCGCGCGTACTTCAACGGGGCCGCGATCTTCCTGTGTCCGGAAGGCCATGCCGAGCACCCGTGCGAGGTGCTGCTCGTCGAGCCAGAGGACGCGGCACAGCGCGACTGGCGCGTCGCAACGACACTGCCGCGTGCGGATGCGCCGGAGTACGGATTCGGCACCTACATCGCGTCGAGCTACGACGAGCTCATCGACCATCCGGTCGAGATGTCGGGCTTCGCGTTGGCCTCGTTCGAGGCCGGCGGCGCGCGCCACGATATCGCCGTCACTGGGCGCATCCACGCCGATCTCGATCGCGTTGCTCGCGATCTCCGTCGCATCTGCCAGTGGCAGATCGATCTTTTCGGCGGCGTGGCGGGGAGCCGCGCGCCCTTCGACCGCTACCTGTTCCAGATCACGGCCGTCGGCGAAGGTTACGGCGGCCTCGAGCATCGCGCGAGCACGAGCCTCCTCTGCCGGCGCGACGAGCCTCCCGCTCGTCCGGCATCGAAAAGCAAGATGACGAGTACCTCGGCTTTCTCGGGCTCGCGAGCCACGAATATTTCCACAGCTGGAACGTGAAGCGGATCAAGCCGGCGGCGTTCGCGCCCTACGATCTCGCGCGCGAGAATTACACGCGCCTGCTGTGGGCGTTCGAAGGCATCACCTCCTATTACGACGACCTCGCGCTCGTGCGCAGCGGCGTCGTCGAGCCGCCCCGGTATCTCGAGTTGCTCGGCCGGGCGATCACGACGATGTTGCGCACGCCCGGACGCCGCGTGCAGAGCGTCGCCGAATCGAGCTTCGATGCGTGGATCAAGTTCTACCGGCAGGACGAGAACTCGCCCAACGCCGTCGTCAGCTACTACGCCAAGGGCTCGCTCGTCGCGCTGGCGCTCGATCTCTCGCTGCGCGTGTCCGGATCCTCGCTCGACGCCTTGATGCGCGACGTTGTGGCAGCGCTACGGCGCACCCGGCACCGGCGTCCCCGAGGAGGCGATTGGCGCCGTGGCCGCCGAATCGCGGGCATCGCGACCTCGACGATTTCTTCGCGCGCTACGTGCGCGGCACGGACGACCCGCCACTCGAGGATCTGCTCGCCAGTTCGGCGTGACGCTCAACCTGCGCCCCAGCCAAGGCGGCGACGACCGCGGCGGCAAGCCGGGCAAGGACCGCATCGCGCCGGATGCGCCGTCAGCATGCTGGCTCGGCGTGAAGCTCGCCGCGGGCAACGAAGCGAAGCTCCAGCACGTCTACTCGGGCGGTCCTGCCGAGCGCGCCGGCCTCGCCGGCGGGGACATGATCGTCGCGGTCGACGGGCTGCGCGCATCGCCGGAATCGATCCGCCGCCTTCTCCAGCGACGGCTTGCGGGCGAAACGCTGGCGGTGCACGCGTTCCGGCGCGACGAGCTGTTCACGACGACGTTGACGCTGGCCGAGGCACCGCGCGATACGTGCTGGCTGACGCTCACGGCGTCGATCGATGCCGACATGCGCGCGCGCCGCGACGCGTGGCTCGGGATCGCGACTACTACAGCTTCACCGCCGGATTGAGCGTGTAGCGGCCGGTGACGGCCGCCTGCGCGAGCACGTGGCCGGCGGTCGCCTTGCGCGCGTCGGGGCCCGCGAAGACGCCGCCGACATCGAGTCTCGCGACGTCGAGCGCGTACAGCGTGAACACGTAATGGTGCGGGATCGCGTCGTTCCACGGCGGGCACGGACCGTCGTAGCCGAAATAGTTGCCGGCCATGTCCTTGTCGCCGGCGAACCAGCCGGTGTAGTCGTTGATTCCCTGGCGCGCGCCGCGCGGCGCGTGCGGGCCCGGCTTGCCGCGCGCGGTGACGCCGTCCGAGAACTCGCCGCGCGCGATCGGGGGCGTGTCGGGGGGCAGGTCGATCAGCACCCAGTGGAAGAAATCGACGCGCGGCAGCGACGCCGGCACGACGCGCCCTTCCTTGTTGACGTCGTCGCCCCGCGAAGGAACGTCCGGGTCGTGGCAGAGGAGCGCGAGCGAGCGCGTGCCCGCCGGCAGGTCGTTCCACGCGAAATCCGGATTGCGATTGCCCGCGAGCTTCACGTGCGCGGAAGCGTCGATCGCGCCGAACGCGAATTCGGCCGGGACCGGCGCGCCGTCGGCAAACGCGGTGGTCGTCAGTTGCATTTCTGCTTCCAGTGCGGCGGGATCGTCTTGTCGAGATACGGTAGCGCCTCGATCCGTGCTTTCCACGCGCGGAGCTCGGGCGTCAGCATGGCATCCGAGCCGAGATCCGGCATCTTCACCTCGCAGCGCTTCGTGAAGGCGACCAGCGGATAGAACGTGAAATCGGCGGCTGACAGCGGTCCGGCAAGGAAATCGCCGCGCATCGATTTCGTGAACAGCGCGTACTCCTCCATCACCGCCTTCTTTGCATCGGCGATCTTCTGCGGATCGCGCTCCTCGGGCTTCTTGTAGAACGCCTGGTCGAGGAGAGGGTCCACGGCCTTGTCGAAGTAGTTGTCGACCTCGAGGATCAGCCGGCGGATGAGCGCGCGCGTTCGGGCGTCACCCGGAAACAGCGGCGCGCCCGTTGCCGGGATATGCCTCGTCCAGGTACTCGACGATGGCATTGGATTCGTAAAGCACGAAATCGCCGTCGACGAGCACCGGCACGCGGTGCCGCGGATTGAGCGCGATGAACTCGGGCTTCCGGGTGTCGCCGGCCGAGAACGACAGCACCTTCAGCTCGTAGGGCAGCGCCTTGTGCTCGAGCGCAAGCTGCACGCGCCATGCGTAAGGCGAACCGGAACCGTAATAAAGGACGAGACTCATGGGGGCCTTTCGGATTGAAACGCGGGACGACTAGGTCTTGCGGCGATGCGGAGCCGACTTCGCCGGCGCTTCCGGCTCCGAAGGCGAATGCGATCCCCGCAATGCCTCGAGCGAGGCTTTCTGCAGCTCCATCGTCTTGATGCTCATCTGCATCAGGTTGAGGCTCATCTGCAGCCAGCCCTCGATGACCTTGAGATCGCCGATCTTGCGCTCGACCTCGGCGGGGTCGAGCGTGCCCCACATCGCCGCGGGATTGGGAAACGGCAGGCCACCCCCTTGACCGGCCGCCGGCGCTGCCGGCACGCCGGGCACGCCGAAGCCGGGCATCGGCATGCCGAACGGATTCCACATCTTCTGCATGAACTCCATTGCATCCTGCGGCGAGAACGGAAACGCCGGGGAATCGGGTGGAGCGTCGGGCGGAGATGAGCTCATCGTTGTTCCTGGTGGGGACGCGACGCGCCGACTCGGGGTGTCGAGTGCGGCAGGCGAGGGATTCCGTTATTATCGTCGTCCATGACGGACATTCGCGCAACCCTGCGGGCGCGGCTCGACGCGGCCGTCGGAAGCGCCCAGGTCCTCACGGCACCGGCCGACATCGCTCCCTATCTCACCGATTGGCGCGGCCGATACCACGGCCGGGCGCGGGCGGTCGTGCGGCCCGGCAGCACATCCGAGGTCGCTGCCGTCGTACGCGCCTGCGCCGAGGCCGGCGTCCCGATCGTTCCTCAAGGCGGCAACACCGGCCAATGCGGGGGCGCGACACCGGATGCCGGCGGCGAGGCGATCGTGCTCTCGCTCGCCCGGATGAACCGGTACGCGCGATCGATCCGGCGCGAACGCGACGCTGACCGTCGACGCCGGCGTGCACGCTCGCCGCTGTGCAGCAGGCAGCCGCGGACGCCGGGCTGATGTTTCCGCTGTCGCTCGCCGCCGAAGGGAGCTGCACGATCGGCGGCAACCTGTCGACCAACGCCGGCGGCACCGCGGTGCTGCGCTTCGGCAATGCGCGCGAGTTGACGCTCGGCATCGAAGTCGTGCTCGCCGACGGCCGCGATCTGGGATGGGCTGCGGGGCTTGCGCAAGGACAACACCGGCTACGACCTCAAGCAGCTCTTCATCGGCGCCGAAGGGACGCTCGGCATCGTCACCGCCGCGGTGCTGAAGCTCTTTCCCGCGCCCGCGCACCCGCGCGACCGCGCTCGCGGCGCTCGCCGACGTCGACCGCCGCCGTTGCGCTGCTCACCGCACTGAAGCAGGCGCTCGGCGACCGTCTCGTCGGCTTCGAGCTGATGTCCGGCTACTCGCGTTGCGCTTGTCGCGCAAGCATCTCGCCGCCCTGCCCGATCCCTGCCCGGCCATCCGTGGTACGCGCTGCGTGCAGGCCGACGACAGCGCGGCCGAATCGACGCTCGCGGCGCAGCTCGAGCGCGCGCTCGCGGCGGCGCTCGAACGCGGCAGTCGCGCTCGACGCGACGATCGCGCAATCCGGCGAGCAGGCGAACGCGCCTGTGGGCGCTGCGCGAGAACATCTGCCGAGGCGCAGCGACGCGACGGCCCGAACATCAAGCACGACATCTCGCTGCCGGTCTCGGCGATGGCGCCGCTTCCTGCGCGCGGCGCGAGAAGGCATTGACGCAGGCGCTGCCCGGGCGTGCGTTTCGTCATCTTCGGCCACCTGGGCGACGGCAACCTGCACTACAACCTCGCCGGCGCCCGAAGGCGTCGCGGCGGAAGCGTTCATGGCGCACGCCGCACGCGCCAACCGGATCGTCCACGACCTCGTCGCCGCGCACGGCGGGCAGCATCAGCGCCGAGCACGGCATCGGCCAGCAAAAGCGCGACGAGCTCGTTCGCTACAAGAGCGCCGTCGAGCTCGAGCTGATGCGCGGGATCAAGGCGGCGCTCGACCCGCGCGGCATCCTCAATCCGGGCAAGGTGCTCCAACGGTAGCCGCCATGGCCAAGGTCATTTTCTGGATCGTCGTCGTGTTCGTCGTGCTGTTCGGGCTGCGGCTCCTCAATGCGGCCAAGGCCAAGCGCCGCCGCGGATGAAGCACATAGGGCGGACGGCGCGCCGCAACGGCAGCGACGATGGTCCGTTGCGTGCGCTGCGGCGTTTTCCTGCCGCGAGCCGAAGCGACGCGGGCGCCGGCGCGGCTTCGCGCTGTGCCGATGGCCGCTGCGCGGACCACCGTTGACGGAACGCCGACGTCTGCTGCGATAACCCCTGCCGATGCCAACCCAGCCCCGCCGTTCCGCCCTTCGAGCCGCCGCCGCTGCCGCGTCTCCGCCGGCCGATTCCGCGCCGGCGGATCCTGTGGATCATCGGCTTGTATCGCGGCGATCTGCGGCGCGGTCGCTGCTCGGCATCGCGCTGCTGCTCGACCTGCGAGCGCTCTCGGTCATCTGCGCCGAACGCCTTCGTCACCGCCGCGGGGCTGTATTTCCTGTTCGGGCTCTTCGCCTTCTGGTGGGTCCAGCGCGACCCGCTGCCGCTGCCGCTGCCCGTGGTCGTCTCGGCGCTGCTCGCGGGCGACGTCTTCTTCATCGCCATGGTGATGGTCGCCGGCGGCAGCACCGGCGGCTCGCTGCCGATCCTGCTGTTCCCGCAGCTCGCGGCGAGCGGCTGGCTGCTGCGCACGCGCACGGCGTTCTTCCATGCCGCGCTCGCGACCGTCGTGCTGCTCGGCCTCGACGTTCTGGCGATTGCCGAGGGCCAGATCACCGGCGCGCAGCCGTTCCAGACCGGCCTCATCGGCTTCGGCTATTTCGCGACGGTGGGCATCGCCGTCGCGCTCGGCCGCTACACGAAGGCGTCGGAGGATCTCGCCGCGCAGCGCGGCATCGACGTCGCGAATCTCGAGCAGGTCAACCGGCTGATCATCCAGGACATGCAGGACGGCGTGCTCGTCGTCGACCTGAACGGCGTCGTGCGCGGCCACAACGCGCAGGTCACGCGGCTGCTCGGCGGCTTCGGCCGGATGCGCGGCGGCATGCGGCTCGCCGAGTTCAGCTCGACGCTGCACGACTACTGGCGCCGCTGGCAGGAGGACTATCGCCGAGCCGCTGCCGCCGTTCAAGGTCGAGCCGACGCAGCGGCTGCTGCGCGTGCGGCTCGTGCGCATCGGCTCGGGCCTGAACGGCGGCACGCTGATCTACCTCGAGGACCTCGGCCGCGCGCAAAACGAAGCGCAGCAGATGAAGCTCGCCGCGATGGGCCGCCTCACCGCGTCGATCGCGCACGAGGTGCGCAATCCGCTGTCGGCGATCAACCAGGCGGCGCAGCTGCTCGAGGAAGACGGCGCGGTCGCGCCCGAGGGCCAGCGGCTGCTCGACGATGATCCGCAACAACGCGAAGCGCATCGACCGCATCGTCGGCGAGGTGCTGCAGCTCAACCGCCGCGACCGCCAGCAGCCCGAGGTGATCGCGTTCGGCGACTTCATGCACTCGCTGATCGACGAGATCGTGCAGGCCGAGAACATGCCGCCGCAGGCGGTCATCGCGATGCAGATTCCGCCCGACCTGCTGCGTCATCTTCGATCGCGGGCACCTGAACCAGATCGTCTGGAACCTCGTGCGCAATGCCTGGCAGCATTGCCAGAAGAAGGAAGGCAGCATCCGCATCGCCGCGCGGCGCGGGCTACATGGGCGACGCGGTGATCTGCGAGCTGGCCGACGACGGCCCGGGCATTCCGGCGGAGCTGCGCGGGCAGATCTTCGAGCCGTTCTTCACGACGCGGCCCGGCGGCACCGGCCTCGGCCTGTACATCGCGCGCGAGCTCGCCGACGCCAACGGCGCCGCGCTCGAGCTGCTGCCCGAAGGGCCCGGCGCGCATTTCCGGATGACGCTTGAAACGCGCGCCGCTCAGACCACCGCCTGAGTAGAATCACGAGGTAACATCCATGTCCCGAAGAGCCCGCGGCCAACCCAAAGTGCTCGTCGTCGACGACGAGCCCGATCTGCTCGAGCTGCTCGAGCTCACGCTGTCGCGCATGGGGCTCGACACGACGCGCGCCGAGACCGTCGCCGAGGCGATCCGGCTGCTCGACGACGAGCCGTTCGACCTCTGCCTCACCGACATGCGCCTGCCCGACGGCGAGGGCCTGCGCGTCGTCGAGCACATCAACCAGAAGGGGCTCGACGTGCCGGTCGCCGTGATCACCGCGTTCGGCAGCGCCGGAGAACGCGGTGGCCGCGCTGAAGGCCGGCGCGTTCGACTACCTCGCGAAGCCGGTCGCGCTCGAGCAGCTGCGCGCGCTCGTCAAGCAGGCGCTCAAGGTGCCGGAGAAGGCGCAGCGCCGCGTCGAGCTACCAGCTGCTCGGCGAATCGCCGGCGATGCAGCAGGTGCGCGGGCTGATCGACCGGCTCGCGAAGAGCCAGGCGCCGGTGTTCATCAACGGCGAATCGGGCAGCGGCAAGGAGCTCGCCGCGCGGATGATCCACTCGGCGGGCCCGCGCGCCGAGCAGCCGTTCATCGCGGTGAATTGCGGCGCGATTCCCGAGAACCTGATGGAGAGCGAGTTCTTCGGTTACCGGAAGGGCGCGTTCACCGGCGCCGAGGCGCGATCGCGACGGATTCTTCCAGGCGGCGAACGGCGGCACGCTGTTCCTCGACGAAGTCGCCGACCTGCCGCTGCGCGATGCAGGTCAAGCTGCTGCGCGCGATCCAGGAAAAGAAGGTGCGCAAGGTCGGGGCTCGACGCAGGAGGAGCCGGTCGACGTGCGCCTCATCAGCGCCACGCACAAGAAGCTCGCCGCGCTGGTCGACGTCGGGCGAGTTCCGCCAGGACCTCTACTACCGGCTGCACGTGATCGAGCTCGCGATGCCGAGCCTGCGCGAGATGCGCGAGGACATTCCGCTGATCGCCGACGCGATCCTCACCAAGCTCTCGCGCGGCAACCCGGCGAGGCTCGATGCCGAGGCGGTCGGCGCGCTGGAGCGCTATCCGTTCCCCGGCAACGTGCGCGAGCTCGAGAACATCCTCGAGCGCGGGCTGTCGCTCGCCGCCGATCCGCAGCGGATCACCGCCGAGGACCTGCACCTGACGCCCGTCGCCGAGGAATCCGACGTTCGCGGTGACCGCCGGCGACAAGTGGCCGCTGCAGGATTATCTCGATCGCGTCGAGCGCGCGGCGATCAACGAGGCGCTCGAGAAGACGCGCTACAACCGCACCGCCGCGGCGAAGCTGCTCGGGCATCACGTTTCGCGCAATGCGCTACCGGATGGAGCGGCTCGGCATCAAGTGACGGTCCGTCGCGTCGCAGGGCGCATGGTGAGCGCCGCCGGGCCGCCCCAAGGCGCGAATTGCTCCCCCTCGGGGGCAGCGCAGCCGCGGCAGCCGCAAGCGTGCGGGGCCCACCAATGACTCGCTCGTCGCCGCGGCGGCTCGCGATCGACACGCGCGGATACGCGAACCTCGCGCGGAAGGTCCGCTCGCCGAACCAGGACGCGCGCCCGGCGGACGCCGCGATCACGCTCGCTCGTCGTCCACGGCATTTCGCTGCCGCCCGGCGAATTCGGCGGCGACGCGATCCTGCGCCTGTTCACCAATCAGCTCGACCCCGGCGCCCACCCGTATTACGCGACGATCGCGCCACCTGCGCGTATCCGCGCATTTCCTGATCCGCCGCGACGGCGCGCTGTTGCAGTTCGTCTCCTGCACCGACCGCGCCTGGCATGCCGGCGCGTCGTCGTGGCGAGGGCGCGATCGCTGCAACGATTTCTCGATCGGCATCGAGCTCGAGGGCGCGGACGACGTCCCCTACGCGCCTGCCCAGTACGCGATGCTTGCGCGGCTGATCAAGGCACTGTCGCGCCGCTATCCGATCGCCGACATCGCCGGCCACAGCGACGTCGCTCCGGGGCGCAAGACCGATCCCGGCTGGGCATTCGATTGGCCGCGCTTGCGGCGCCTCGTCGCGCCGCGCCGGCGCTGACGGCGCGGTAAGGGGTGGGCTCCTCGGAGGGGGCGGAAACGCGATGCGCCGCCGCGCGGCCGGTGGCGTCCTTCGGCCGGCCGGCCGGGTCACGGGCAGGACGATCGTCAGGGTATAATGGGCGGTTATGCAGTTCCTCGCCGACTATTTCCCGCTGCTGCTCTTCTTCGTTGCCTTCAAATGGCAGGGCATCTATCGTCGCCACCGCCGTCGCGATGGCGGCCGCGGTCGTCCAGATCGCATGGTTTCACTGGAAGCGCGGCCGGGCCGAGATCGTCCACTGGCTGTCGCTCGCGATCATCACGGTGTTCGGCGGCGCGACGCTGCTTCTGCACGACGAAACGTTCATCAAATGGAAGCCCACGGTGCTCTACGGTCTCTTCGGGCTGATCCTCGCCGTCGGCAAAGCCGCCTTCCACCGCAACCTGCTGGCCCACCTGATGAAGGGCATCGCGTTGCCGGATGCCGTCTGGTCGCGGCTCACCTGGTCGTGGGTCGCGTTTTTCGCCTTCATGGGCGTGGCGAACTGGTACGTCGCGTTCAACTATCCAACCGACACGTGGGTCAACTTCAAGGTCTGGGGCGGCATCGGCCTGTTTCTGGCCTTCGCGCTCGCCCAGGGACTCGTGCTGTCGCGCCACTCGGCGAGGAAGCCTCGTGACGCAGGCTGTGGTGGCCGCCGACGTTCCTGCCGCCCTGCGCGCCCGGCTGGCCGCGCTTGCGCCGGTGGCGCTCGAAATCCAGCGACGACAGCGCGGCGCATGCGGGCCATGCGGGATCCAGGGATGGCGCCGGGCACTTTTCGATCCTGGTCGTGTCAGAAGCGTTCTCCGGACTGTCCCGCCTCGCGCGCCACCAGCGGGTGCTGCGCGAAGTCGCCGATCTCCTCCCGCATCCCGATCCACGCGCTTTCGATGAAGGCGCTGACGCCGGAAGAATTTTCTTCTCAACCACCAAGGACGTTACACCGATGACCAAGCAAACCCTGACCATCGCCGTGCTCGCCGTTCTCGCGGCGCTTGCAGGCCTGTCCGTGCAGGCCCAGGACAAGCCTGCGGCGCCGGCGAAAGCCGCCGCGCGCCGCAGCCTCGACCGGCGGCAAGGACATTTACCCGAAGGCGTACTACGACTTGCTGCTGAAGGAGCGCAGTCGCCCAGGGCCAGCCGGACACTGCCGGAAGCGCGCAACGCGCTGCGCGAGGAGCTCAACACGCGCGAGCTGCTCGCCCGCGAGGCGAAGAAGAAGGGCCTCGACAAGACGCCCGACGTCAAGACGCAGATGGACCTGAGCGCGCAGACCGTACTCGTCGACGCCTTCGTCGCCGACTGGGTGAAGGCGAACCCGGTTCCCGATGCCGACCTGCACAAGGAATACGACGCAATCAAGTCGCAGATGGGCGACAAGGAGTACAAGGTTCGCCACATCCTGGTCGCGACCGAGGACGAAGCAAAGGAAATCATCGCGGCGCTGCAGAAGGGCGAGAAGTTCGAAAAGCTCGCCGAGCGTTCGAAGGACCCCGGCTCCAAGGACAAGGGCGGTGACCTCGACTGGAACGCGCCGGGCAACTTCGTCAAGCCATTCTCCGATGCGATGGTCAAGCTCGCCGAAGGGCAAGTTCACCACGGTCCCGGTGCAGACGCAGTTCGGCTGGCATGTGATCAAGGTCGACGACATCCGCGAGGCGAAGGTGCCGCCGTTCGACGAAGTGAAGCCGCAGCTCACGCAGCGCATGCAGGGACAGCAGCTCGACGCGTACTTCAAGGACCTCCGCGCGAAAAACGGTATTTGAGGGATGGAAAGCGGGCGCGTGACGCGCCCGCACTTCGGTGCGCAGGAAGGGCAGGCAGCTACGCCTGCCCTTTTTTTGCGGCCGCGCAAGTGGCGGCGACCGCGCGTCCGGGGATGCTATTCTTACGCTGCGGCGAGAACGAGAACCCGTTGGAGCGCAAGCCGCGCCCGTAGGAGTCCGCGGCCGACGATACCGCGTCAACGCGCACGGAGGAGAGCATGGCGTTCATTCGCCACCCGAAGGACTTTTTTGCCGGGCTTTTGTTCATCGCGTTCGGCGTCGCCGCAATCACCATCGGCAGCAGGTACACGCTCGGGACCGCCGCGCGGATGGGGCCCGGCTACTTCCCGCGCATCCTGGGCATCCTCCTTATCGTGCTCGGGTCCGCGCTTGCGTTGCGTGCGGTCCGGCTCAACGGCCCGTCTCTTCCCGGCTGGAAATGGCGTCCGACGGTGATCGTTCTCGCGAGCGTCGCCGTGTTCGGAATGATCGTTAACTCGGTCGGCGTCGTGCTGTCGACCGTTCTGTTGATCGTAGCCGCGAGCGCTGCGAGCCACGAATTCCGGTTCCGCGAATCGCTCCTGGCCGGGGTCGTCCTCGCGGCCCTCGCCGTCGGCGTCTTCGTCATCGGGCTCAAGCTGCAGCTTCCGATCTGGCCGGCAGCCATTTAAGAGAGCGGCGGCAGGCGCGCGTGGATCTCCTCAATCACCTCGGCGTCGGCTTCGGCGTCGCAACGCAGGGCATCAACCTGATCTACGCGCTGATCGGCGCACTCCTCGGGACGCTGATCGGCGTGCTTCCGGGAATCGGTCCGGTGGCGACGATCGCGATGCTGCTGCCCACGACGTATGCGCTGCAGCCGGTGTCGGCGCTGATCATGCTCGCGGGCATCTACTACGGCGCCCAATACGGCGGTTCGACGACGTCGATCCTGCTCAACATGCCCGGCGAAACGTCCGCGGCCGTCACCTGCCTCGACGGTTATCAGATGGCGAGACGAGGACAAGCCGGCGCCGCGCTTGCGATCGCCGCACTCGGCTCGTTTTTCGCCGGGAGCATCGCCACGATAATGGTCGCAACCGTCGCCATACCGCTTTCCGAGCTCGCGCTCAAGTTCGGGCCGGCCGAATATTTTTCGCTGATGATTCTCGGTCTCATCGGCGCGGTTGTCCTCGCCCACGGCTCGCTGCTGAAGGCGATCGCGATGATCGTGCTCGGCCTGCTGCTGGGCATCGTCGGCACCGACGTCAACTCCGGCGTTGCGCGCTTCGACTTCGGCATTCCCGAGCTCACCGACGGTCTCGGTATCGTCAGCGTTGCGATGGGGCTGTTCGGGTTCGCGGAGATCATCAGCAATCTCGAAGTCACCGAAAAGCGGGAGCTCATCACCGCCAAGGTCCGCGGATTGTGGCCGACGAAGGAGCAGTTCAAGCTCGCCTGGCCGGCCTCGTTGCGCGGGACCGCGCTCGGATCGGTACTGGGCCTCCTTCCAGGCGGCGGCGCGATGCTCGCATCCTTCGCGTCGTACGCGCTCGAGAAGAAGGTCGCGAAGGATCCGTCACAGTTCGGCAAAGGCGCGATCCAGGGCGTCGCGGGCCCGGAGTCGGCGAACAACGCCGGCGCCCAGACGTCGTTCATTCCGCTGCTGACGCTCGGCATTCCCGAGAACGCCGTGATGGCGCTGATGGTCGGTGCAATGACCATTCACAACATCCAGCCAGGCCCGCAGGTGATGACCTCGAACCCGACGCTGTTCTGGGGCCTGATCGCGTCGATGTGGGTTGGCAATCTGATGCTGGTGGTGCTGAACCTGCCGCTGATCGGAATATGGATCAAATTGCTGCAGGTGCCCTACCGCCTCCTCTATCCGGCGATCCTGCTGTTCTGCGCGCATCGGCGTCTATTCGATCAACAACACGAGCTTCGACGTCACCCAGACGGCGATCTTCGGGTTCCTCGGCGTCATGTTCATGAAGCTGGAATGCGAGCCGGCGCCGCTGCTGCTCGGCTTCGTGCTCGGCCCGATGATGGAGGAGAACCTGCGGCGCGCGCTGCTGCTTTCCCGCGGCGACCCGACCGTGTTCTTCACCCGCCCGATCTCGCTCGGCACGATGCTGGCGCTGGCGGCGCTGCTGCTGCTGCTGATCATTGCGCCCGCGTTCCGCAGACGCGCGAAGAGGCTTTCCAGGAAGAATTAGCGTGAGTCGCGCACCCATGCATCCGTTTCGACTGGCACCTTCCCTACCCGTCGCGGCGGCAGCCGTTCTCGCCCGCAACGTGGTCGCGACGTCGCAGCCGCTCGCCGCCCAGGCGGGCATGGCGATGCTCCCGCGCGGTGGCAACGCCGTCGATGCCGCGCTCGCCACTGCCATCGCGCTCACGGTCGTCGAGCCGTGCAGCAACGGCCTCGGCAGCGACCTCTTCGCGATCGTCTGGGACGGGCGCGAGCTCGCCGGTCTCAACGCATCGGGCCGCGCGCCGGCGGCGTGGTACACTCCGCGCGCTTCGCCGGCATGCGCGCGATGCCGGAGCGAGGCTGGGAAGCGGTCACGATCCCGGGCGCGGTATCCGGTTGGGCGGCGCTGTCGCAACGCTACGGCAAGTTGCCGTTCGGCGACCTGTTCGCGCCGGCGATCCGCTACGCGCGCGACGGCTTCGCCGTGTCGCCCGTCGTCGCCGAAAAATGGGCGCTCGCCGCCGCCGTGCTGCCGCACGACCTCGGCTTCGCCGAGCACTTTCTGCCCCGCGGCCGGCGCTCCGCACGTCGGCGAGCGGTTCGCGTGTCCCGGCGATGGCGACGTACGATGGAAAAGATCGCCGCCACGCACGGCGAAGCGTTCTACCGCGGCGAGCTCGCCGCAGGCGATGGCCGCGCACGCCGCAGGCGCACGGCGCGCTCCACACGCTCGCCGATTTCGCCGCGCACACGCTCGACTGGGTCACGCCGCTCGCGCTGCGACTATCGGCGGCGTGCCACGGTCCACGAGATTCCGCCCAACGGCCAGGGGATCGCCGCGCTGATGGCGCTCGGCATCCTGCGAGCATTCGACCTCGCCGCGCTTCCGCCCGACTCCGTCGCGAGCCAGCATCTCGCAGATCGAGGCGATGAAGCTCGCGTTCGCCGACGCGTATCGTTACGTCAGCGATCCGCGCACGATGGAGGTGACCGCCGCCGCGCTGCTCGACCCCGCTTATCTGGCGTCGCGCGCGCGCTTGATCGATCCGAAGCGCGCACAGGACTTCGGCCCCGGCGAACCTCCGAAGCGGCGGCACGGTATATCTGTGCGCCGCCGACGAGAGCGGCATGATCGTGTCGCTGATCCAGTCGAACTACATGGGCTTCGGCTCCGGCATCGTCGTGCCCGGCACCGGCATCAGCCTGCAGAATCGCGGCGCGGGCTTCTCGCTCGTGCCCGGCCATCCGAACGAGATCGGCGGCGGCAAGCGTCCGTTCCACACCATCATTCCCGGGATTCCTCACGCAGCGACGGCGCGCCGCTCGCCGCGTTCGGCGTCATGGGCGGCCCGATCCAGCCGCCGGGCCACGTGCAGACGCTCGTGCGCCTGCTGACTTCGGCATGAATCCGCAGGCGGCGCTCGACGCGCCGCGCTGGAAATGCAACGGCGGGCTGTCGATCGACCTCGAACGCTCGGCGGCGCCGGAGCTGCGCGCTGGGCTGGTCGCGCTCGGCCACGATCTGAAATCGGTCGCCGATTCGTACATGGATTTCGGCGCCGGCCAGTTCATCGTCCGCAGCGAGGGCGGCTACGTCGCGCGCATCGGACCCGCGCCGCGACGGGCAGGCAGTCGGGTTCTAGGCGCGAATTCGATCGACCCGGCGAGAACGATCGCTGCGACGCCGCCCTTCAGCGCTGCTTCGCCTTCAGCATCGCGAGCGGCAGCATCTCCGGCAGGTCGAGACGCTTGCGATCGGGCTCCGGCGCCGGCAAGCGGCGGCGTCGCGCGCATCGTCGCGAGCGAGCGGCGCGTCAGTTCATGGTAGCTCCGCGTGCCCTCGACCTTCCACGCGAGCTCGACGCTCGGTCAGCGCGCGCAACACCTTCGCCGGCATGCCGGCGACCAGCGTTCGCGGCGGGACGATCATCCCCGCCTTGACGAACGCCATCGCGGCGACGATCGCCGATTCGCCGATCACCGCGTTGTCGTTGACCACGGCGTTCATGCCGACGAGCGCATTGCGCTGGACGGTGCAGCCGTGCAGCACCGCGCCGTGGCCGATGTGACCGTCCTCCTCGACGACGGTCGATGGCCGGGAAACGCATGCAGCACGCATGTGTCCTGGATGTTGGCGCCGGCGCGGATCTCGAGACGGCCGAAGTCGCCGCGCAGCGAGGCCAGCGGACCGACGTAGCAACCCGGCGCCGACGATGACGTCGCCGATCAGAACGGCGGTGGGATGAACGTAGGCGGAGGGGTCGACCACCGGGGTCACGCCGTCGATCGCGTACACGGTCAGCATGTCATCGGGTTCCTCCCCCAGGGCCCATCATCATCGAGCCACACCCGCGCGTTGCGGAACATCCGCATCCACGGCGAATCCTCGCCCCAGCCCTGCGGGTGCCACGACATCTGCACGGTGCGGAACACGCGCTCGGGATGCGGCATCAGGATCGTGAAGCGGCCGTCCGCTGTGGTGAGGCCGGTGATGCCCTTGCGGCGAGCCGTTGGGGTTGAGCGGATAGCGTTCGGTCGGTCGGCCGGCGATTGTCGACGAAGCGCAGCGCGACCGTGCGGCTGCGCCGCGCCGAGCTGCGCGGCGTCGCGAAATTCGGCGTAGCCTTCGCCGTGCGCCGTCGCGACCGGCATGCGGCTGCCCTCCATGCCGCGAAAGAACAGCGACGCCGAGCGCTGCACTTCGAGCATCACGAAGCGCGCTTCGAACTGCTCGGACCGGTTGCGCACGAAGTGCGGCCAGTGCTCGGCGCCGGGAATGATCTCGTGCAGGTTGCTCATCATCTGGCAGCCGTTGCACACGCCGAGCGCGAAGGTGTCGCGCGCGCGCAAAGAACGCCGCGAACTCGTCGCGCGCGCGCGCGTTGAACAGGATCGACTTGGCCCAGCCTTCGCCCGCGCCCAGCACGTCGCCGTAGGAGAATCCGCCGCAGGCGACGATGCCCTTGAAATCGTGCGAGCGTGCGCGGCCGGCGAGGATGTCGCTCATGTGCACGTCGTGGGCGTCGAAGCCGGCGCGGTCGAACGCCGCCGCCATCTCGACCTGGCCGTTCACGCCCTGCTCGCGCAGGATCGCGAGCGCGGGCGCGCGCCCGTCGCGATGTACGGCGCGGCGACATCTTCGGCCGGATCGAACGTCAGCCTGCGGCGCGAGGCCGGGATCCGCGGTATCGAGCAGGCGCTCGTATTCCTGGTCGGCCGCGTCCGGGTTGTCGCGCAGCCGCTGCAGCGCGTGCGTCGTCGCCGACCACGCGCGATGAAGATCGACGCGGGACTCGTCGAGGACGACCGCTCCGCCGCTGCGTGATGCGGATCCGCTCGCCCGGGAGCGGCCGGCCGAGCACGCTGAACGGCGAGCCCCGCCGCTCGAGCTCGTTCCTCGACGCCTCGGAGATGTTCGCGCGCGCGCACCTGCACCACCGCGCCCAGCTCTTCCGCGAACAGCGCGGCGAGCACGTCGCCGCCGGCCGGCAGCGCGACGTCGAGCCCGCATCGCGACGCGAACGCCATCTCGGCGAGCGTCGCGAACAGGCCGCCGTCGGAGAGGTCGTGATACGCGAGCAGCAGACCGTCGCGGTGCAGCGCCTGGATCGTCGCGAAGAAGGCGGTGAGCCGCTCCGGATCGTCGACGTCGGGGCGACATCGCCGAGCTGGCCGTACACCTGCGCCAGCGCCGAGCCGCCGAGGCGCGCCGCGCCCGCCGCGAGATCGATCGCACGCGAGCACGGTGTCGTCGACGTCGACGCTCGAGCAGCGGCGTGAGCGCGCGCCGCGCATCGGAGACCGGCGCGAACGCCGAGACGATCAGCGACAGCGGCGCGGTGACCGCTTTGTCCGTCGCCGTTCTCGTTCCACGTCGTGCGCATCGACATCGAATCCTTGCCGACCGGAATGCTGATGCCGAGCGCCGGGCAAAGCTCCATCGCGACGGCGCGCACCGTGTCGTAGAGCGCGGCATCCTCGCCGGGATGCCCTGCCGGCGCCATCCAGTTGGCCGAGAGCTTGACGTCCGAAAGCCGCGCAATGCCCGCGGCGGCGATGTTGGTGATCGCTTCGCCGACCGCCATGCGGCCCGAGGCGGGCGCGTCGATCAGCGCCAGCGGCGTGCGCTCGCCCATCGCCATCGCCTCGCCTGCGTAACCGTCGAAGTCCATCAGCGTGACGGCGACGTCCGCCACCGGAACCTGCCAGGGGCCGACCATCTGATCGCGCGCGCACAGGCCGCCGACGGTGCGATCGCCGATGGTGACGAGGAACGTCTTGTCGGCGACGGCCGGAAGCTGCAGCACGCGATACGCGGCGTCGTTCACCGTGACGCCGGATAGATCGAGCGGCCGGAGCACACGTCGCCGACGGGTAACGTCGCGCGTCATCTTCGGCGGCTTGCCGAGAAGGACGTCGAGGGTCATGTCGACCGGCGTGTTGCCGAAGTGCGGATCGGCGACGACAAGCTGCGTCGTCGCGGTCGCCGCGCCGACGACGGCGAACGGGCAGCGCTCGCGCTCGCAGATCGCGCGAAACTGCGGCAGACTTTCGGCGCGTATGGCGAGCACGTAGCGCTCCTGCGCCTCGTTGCACCAGATCTCGCGCGGCGACATGCCGGGCTCTTCGGACGGGATCGCGCGCAAGTCGAGTGCGCTCCGGCGCCTCCGCCGTGGACGAGCTCGGGCAGCGCATTCGACAGCCCGCCCGCGCCGACGTCGTGGATCGACAGGATCGGATTCGCGTCGCCGAGCTGCCAGCAGCGATCGATCACTTCCTGCGCGCGGCGCTGCATCTCCGCGTTGCCGCGCTGGACGGAATCGAAATCGAGATCCGCGGTGTTGGCGCCGGTCGCCATCGACGATGCCGCGCCGCCGCCCATGCCGATCAGCATGCCGGGGCCGCCGAGCTGGATCAGCATCGCACCCGCCGGAATCGGTGCCTTGTGGACATGGGCAGCGGCGATGTTGCCGACGCCGCCCGCGATCATGATCGGCTTGTGATAGCCGCGCATTTCGCCGTCGACCGCCTGCTCGAACGTGCGGAAATAGCCCAGGATGTTCGGCCGCCCGAACTCGTTGTTGAACGATGCGCCGCCGATCGGGCCGTCGAGCATGATGTCGAGCGCCGAGGCAATGCGGTCCGGCTTGCCGTACGCGGCCTCCCAAGGCTGGGGCAGCGCCGGCATGCGCAGATGCGAGACGGTGAAGCCCGTGAGGCCGGCCTTCGGTTTGGCGCCGACGCCGGTCGCGCCTTCGTCGCGGATCTCGCCGCCCGACCCCGTCGCCGCACCCGGAAACGGCGCGATCGCGGTCGGGTGATTGTGGGTCTCCACCTTCATCAGGATGTGCGTCGGCTCGTCGTGCGCGGCGTAGCGGCCATCGGCGTCCGGATAGAAGCGGCGCACCGTCGCGCCCTCGATCACCGCCGCGTTGTCGGCGTAGGCGACGATGGTTCCCCGCGGACTTGTCGCGTGCGTGTGGCGGATCATCGCGAACAGGCTCTTTTCCTGCGGTACGCCGTCGACGATCCAGCTCGCATTGAAGATCTTGTGCCGGCAGTGCTCCGAATTGGCCTGCGCGAACATCATCAGCTCGACGTCGGTCGGGTCGCGTCCGATGCGGCGGAAATTCGCGTCGAGGTAGTCGATCTCGTCCGGTGCGAGCGCGAGGCCCAGCTCGGCGTTGGCGCGTTCGATGGCCGCGCGTCCCCCTGCAAGCAGGGGAATCGCTGCCAGCGGCTTCGGCGCGAAATGCGAGAACAGAACACTCGCCTCGTCGAGTGCCCCCAATACCGATTCGGTCATCCGGTCGTGCACGAGAGGCAGCAGCGCGGCGCGCTGCACATCCCCGAGCGGCGATCCGCCGCGCGCCGCTATCCGGTAGCCGATGCCGCGCTCGATGCGCTTGACGGCCGCGAGACCGCAGTTGCGCGCGATGTCGGTCGCCTTCGATGACCACGGAGAGATCGTGCCGGGCCGCGGCACGACGAGCAGAAACGATCCATCGTCGCTCCCCGCTTCGTCGTGCGGTCCGTAGGTCAGGAGGCGGGCAAGTGTCGCGTGCTCGGGCGGCGTGAGCTCGCGCTCGACCTCGACGAAGTGCCAGTACGTTGCGCCGATGCGCTCGATCGGGTGCCCGGCATGGGCCGCCGCGAGGGCGGCAAGAAGCTTGGTGACGCGAAACGGCGAAAGCGCATTGCGCCCGCGCAGCGTGAGGAGGTGCGGCATGCCCGACACGGGGGACGTAAAGCGCGATTATACGCGGTTCGACGCGCCGTCCCCGGTCGAAACCGCATTCAGCTCTTGCCGAAAGCCTCGTTCGCCTGCTGCGTGACGCGTACGAACGTCGTCCGCTTGGAGAATTCGCGCAGCCGCCGCGCGCCGACGTAAGTGCAGGCGGAACGCACGCCGCCCAGGATTTCCTGGACGGTGTCGGCAACAGCTCCGCGCCAAGGGATCAGGACTTCGGTGCCCTCGGCTGCGCGGTACTGGGCGACGCCGCCCGCGTAGCGCTCCATCGCGGCCTTGCTGCTCATTCCGTAGAAGCGCCGGAACTTCTGCCCGTCGCGCTCGACCGTGTCTCCGCCCGATTCCTCGTGCCCGGCGAACATCCCGCCCAGCATCACGAAATCGGCGCCGCCTCCAAAGGCCTTCGCGATGTCGCCGACCGTCGCACAGCCCCCATCGGCGCAGATGTGGCCTTCGAGCCCGTGCGCGGCGTCCGCGCATTCGATGATCGCGGAAAGCTGAGGATAGCCGACGCCGGTCATCTTGCGCGTCGTGCACACCGAGCCCGGTCCGATGCCGACCTTGACGATATCGGCGCCGGAAAGGATCAGCTCCTCGGTCATCTCGCCGGTGACGACGTTGCCCGCCATGATCACGAGCTCCCGATGCCGCTCCCGAAACTTCTTGACGAAGCGGACGAAGCTCTCGGTGTAGCCGTTGGCGACGTCGATGCAGACGTAGCGGATCGCCGGTTCGCCTCCCGTCGCGGCAGCCTGCACGACCTTCTCGAACTTTTCCTCGTCGGCGGCGGCAATTCCGAGCGAATAGAAAGCGGCGCTCTTGCGTCCCAGCGCGTCGAAGAAGGCGACGTATCTCGTCGACCGCGTAATACTTGTGCAGGGCCGTCGAGAGCTTGTACGGATCGAGCGCCCGGGCGATCTCGAACGTGCCCGTCGTGTCCATGTTCGAGGCGACGATCGGGATTCCGCGCGTATTTCGTGCCCGTATGGCGGAAGGTGAACTCGCGCGAGATGTCGACGTCGGAGCGCGTGGTGAGCGTCGAGCGCTTGGGACGGATCAGCACGTCCTTGAAGTCGAGCTTGAGATCGTTCTCGATCCGCATAGGGCACAGAGTCGGGGTGCACGGCGCCGCGCAGCGGCGACGAGCTGCACCCCGTTATCCGTCATTTAATGGTGCAGGATCTTGGCGAGGAACTGCTGCGCGCGCTCGGAGCGAGGCTTGCCGAAGAAGTCGTCCTTGGTGGCGTCCTCGACGATGCGTCCCTGGTCCATGAAGATCACGCGGTTCGCGACCTTGCGCGCGAAGCCCATCTCGTGGGTGACGACCATCATCGTCATGCCCTCCTTCGCGAGCAGCACCATCACGTCGAGCACTTCGTTGATCATCTCGGGGTCGAGCGCCGACGTCGGCTCGTCGAACAGCATGCAGATCGGGTCCATCGACAGCGCGCGCGCAATCGCGACGCGCTGCTGCTGGCCGCCGGAGAGCTGGCCGGGGAATTTGTCCTTCTGCGCGTTGAGTCCGACGCGATCGAGCAGCTTCAGTCCCCGCTCGCGCGCCTCGTTCTGGCTGCGGTTCAGCACCTTGATCTGGGCGAGCGTGAGATTCTCGGTGATCGACAGGTGCGGGAAACAGCTCGAAGTGCTGGAACACCATGCCCACGCGGGCGCGGAGCTTCGGCAGATTGGTCTTCGGATCGTGCACCGGAATGCCGTCGACGGAAATCTGCCCTTTCTGAAACGGCTCCAGCGCGTTGACGCACTTGATCAGCGTCGACTTGCCCGAGCCCGACGGCCGCAGACGACGATCACTTCGCCCTTCTCGACCTTGGTCGTGCAGTCGGTCAGCACCTGGAACTGCCCGTACCACTTGGAGACGTTGTCGATGGCGATCATGGGCATGGCGGGACCCTCAGCGAATGACGGCGATCTTCTTCTGCAGGTGCTTCACGCCGTAGGACAGCGTGTAGCAGAGCACGAAATACACGGCGGCGACGAACAGGTACATCTCGATCAGGCGGCCGTCGCGCTGGGCGATCTTCGACGCGGCGCCGGTGAAGTCGGTGGCCGAGATCACGTAGACGAGCGACGTGTCCTGGAACAGGATGATCGTCTGCGTCAGCAGCACCGGGATCATGTTGCGGAACGCCTGCGGCAGGATGACGAGCCGCATCGCCTGCCCGTAGGTGAGGCCGAGCGCATACGCCGAATAGACCTGGCCCTTGGCGATCGACTGGATGCCGGCGCGCATGATCTCGCAGAAGTACGCCGCCTCGAACATGATGAAAGTGATGATCGCAGTGCGCTCGGCGCCGATCTGCGGCGGGCGCTCGCCGCCGGTAATGAGTTGCAGCACCTGCGGCATCAGGAAGAAGAACCAGAACAGCACGAGCACCAGCGGAATCGAGCGCATCAGGTTCACGTAGCCGGCGGCGACGAGCGACAGCGCTTTGAGGGCGACAGCCGCGCGAGCGCGAGCAGCGTGCCGAAGAAGAGGCCGCCGAGCGACGCGATCGCGGTCAGCTGCACCGTGTAGAGGAAACCCTTCCAGAGGTAGGGCAGCGACCGGCTGATGACGTCGAAGTCGAGGTTCATGGCGCCCTCTACTTGCCGCCGGCGATGTAGCCGGGCACCGCAACGCGGCGCTCGACGAACGCCATCACCCGGTTGGCCGTCATGGCGATCACGATGTAGATGAGCGTCGCCGCCGAGAACGCCTCGAAGAAACGGAACGTGTACTCGCCCATCTCGCGCGAGCGGAAAGTGAGCTCGGCCAGGCCGATCGTCAACGCGATCGAAGAGTTCTTGATCAGGTTCATCGTCTCGCTGGTGAGCGGCGGGATCACGATCCGGAACGCCATCGGCAGCAGCACGAAGCGGTAGACCTGCGGCTGGGTCAAGCCCAGCGCCATGCCGGCCAGGCGCTGGCCGCGCGGCAGCGACTGGATGCCGGCGCGCACCTGCTCGGCGACGCGCGCCGAAGTGAAAAGGCCGAGGCAGAGCACCGCGGACAGGAACTGCGCGTTCGCCGGATCCGTTTGCACGATCCAGCTCTTGAGCGGCGGAATGAACTCCGGGATCACGAAATACCAGAGGAACATCTGCACCAGCAGCGGGATGTTGCGGAACAGCTCGACCCAGGCGTTGCCGAGCCGGACGAGCCACGGCTGCTGCGTCGTGCGGATCGTGCCGATGACCGAGCCGACGACGAGCGCGATGACCCACGCGCAGGCCGACACCGCCGAGCGTCCACCCGATGCCCGACGATCAGCATCGCCAGTAGCGTCTCGCCCCCGCCCGGTATCTCCTGGAAGAAGACGCCCCAGTCCAGATCGAATTTCACGGTATCCGTCTCCGCCGTGCGGTTCCGCTCGGCGCTGCGGCACGCGCCCGGAAAACAAAAGGGCCGGAAGCGGTGTTCCGCTGTCCGGCCCCGCGGGCCTTCACCGAACGATGCGAGCCGGCGCCTTACTCGACGCCCTTGTCGTTCGGGTTCTTGAACGCGTCCTTGATCGCCGGCGTCTCCGGGAAGTTCATGTTGACGCCCTTCGGCGGAATCGGGCTCGTGAACCACTTGGCGTAGATCTTGTCGATCTCGCCCGACTTCATCACGCCGCCGATCGTCTTGTCGACCAGCGCCTTGAACTGCGGATCGTCCTTGCGCAGCATCATGCTGTACGGCTCCGTGCGCAGCGACTCGCTGGATGATCATGTAGTCGCCCGGCTTGTCGGAGTTGGCGATCTGGCCGGCGAGCAGGATGTCGTCCATGACGAACGCCGAGGCGCGATCCTGCGCGAGCAGCAGGAACGACTCGGCGTGGTCCTTGCCGTAGATCTCCTTGATCTCGACGTTCTTCGTCTTGTCGTATTTCTTGAGCAGCGGCACCGAGGTCGTGCCCGAGGTGGTCGAAATGGTCTTGCCGTTGAGGTCGGCCAGCGTCTTGATGCCCGAGTTCTTCTTCACCGCGGCAGTCACGTTGATGACGAAATACGTGGGACCGAACGCCACCTGCTTCTGGCGCTCGACACTGTTGGTGGTCGACCCGCATTCCATGTCGATGGTGCCGTTTTGCAGCAGCGGGATGCGGTTGCCCGAGGTGACCGGCTGCAGGTTGACCTTGAGGTTCGGCATCTTGAGCTCGGCCTTGACCGCGTCGACGACCTTCATGCACAGGTCCATCGCATAGCCGATCGGCTGTTGCTTGTCGTCGAGATAGGAGAACGGGATCGAGGACTCGCGGTAGCCGATCGTGATGGCGCCCGTGTCCTTGATCTTCTTCAGCGTGCCGGTGAGTTCCTGCGCGTGCGCGGTCAGCGCGAAAGTCGCGGCGAGGACCGCGAAGCCGGCCTTGGACAGTAGTTTCATGGACTTCCTCCTTGGATCAGCCCGTTGCCGGGCTCTATGCGGGTAGGTAATGGCGGAAAGGCTTGAATATGGCTGCCGAGCGCTGGACCCCGATACGGGGATGCACCGGCAGTACGGCGGGCTAGTGTAGCGGCGCTCCTACGGGTTTGTCCATTTTGCGCTCGGCGTGCCACGGGTCAGGGCGGTCGCACCGCCTATAATTCGGCGATGGCTCCCCCGCCCGGGCTCGCGCCCATCTATCGCACCGTCGACCTGCGCGCGATCGAGGATCGGGCGCGCGCGCTGCCGTTGATGGAGCGTGCCGGGCTCGCGGCGGCGGAGACCGCACGGACGCTCGCCGGCGATCGTGGCGGCAAGGTCCTCGTCCTCGCCGGTCCCGGCAACAACGGCGGCGACGCGCTCGTCGTCGCACGCTGGATGCGCCAGTGGTTCTACGAGACGGCGGTCGTGCTTCGCGCCGACCCGGAGAACCTGCCGCGAGACGCCGCGGTCGCGCATCGCGCCTTCGTCGCCGCCGGCGGCGCGACGCTCGCCGACATTCCGGCCGATTGGCGAGGCACGCTCATCGTCGATGGACTCTTCGGGATCGGCCTCAAGCGCGCGTTGTCCGCCGATTACGCGGCGCTGGTCGAACCAGACCAACGCAACCGCGGTCCCCGTCCTCGCGCTCGACGTGCCAAGCGGCCTCGATGCGGATACCGGCGTGGCGATGAAGCCGACGATCCGCGCCGCGGCCACAG
This sequence comes from uncultured beta proteobacterium, assembly GCA_963733985.1. GTDB lineage: Bacteria > Pseudomonadota > Gammaproteobacteria > Burkholderiales > Casimicrobiaceae > CAIWHR01. The sequence continues at coordinate 409,180 of CAVTFF010000013.1, forward strand.
CGACGTTCATCGCACTGAAACCGGGACTGCTGACCGGCGACGGTGTCGACTGCTGCGGCACGGTGTCGGTCCATACGCTCGGCCTCGACATCGAGACGATGATGCCGGCACGGGGATACCGGCTCGACTGGAGCGCGCTCGCCACCGCACTGCCGGGCGTGCTGCGTCGCCGCGTCAACAACGTGCATAAAGGCACGTTCGGCACGCTCGGGGTCGTCGGCGGTGCTGCCGGCATGACCGGCGCGTCCCTGCTCGCCGGCCGGGCTGCGCTCCACGCAGGCGCCGGCAAGGTCTGGGTGGGGTTCGCCGCCCCCGACTTCCCGGCTGTCGACTGGGGTCAGCCCGAACTGATGCTCCGCGGCGCCGAGCACGTCGTGGGTGGAGGCGTCGATGCGCTCGTCTGCGGGCCGGGGCTGGGGACGGGCGATGCAGGCGACGGCGCTCGTCGCGCGTGCGCTCGCCCTGTCCGCGCCGCTCGTCCTCGACGCCGACGCGCTCAACCTCATCGCGGCGGATCGCTCGCTCGCCGGAGCCGTCGCGACGCGCACGTCTCCGACGCTCGCCACACCGCATCCCGCGGAGGCCGCCCGCTTGCTCGCGGCGTCCACTGCCGATGTGCAGGCGGATCGTCTTGGTGCGGCGCAGGCGCTTGCGACGAAGCTCAACGCCTCGGTCGTCGTCAAGGGCGCCGGCAGCGTCCTCGCGCATGCCGACGGCAGCTTCGACGTCAACGCGACCGGCAATCCCGGCCTGTCGACGGCGGGGACCGGTGATGTCCTGAGCGGATTTGCCGGCGCGTTCCTTGCGCAGGGCATCGACGCGAAGACGGCGCTGCGCCTTGCCGTCTGTCTCCACGGAGCGGCCGCCGATGCTTGCGTTGCCGCGGGTCGCGGGCCGCTCGGCCTGACGGCTGCGGAGCTGCTGCCGGCGGCGCGCAGTCTCCTCAACGCTGCGCGCTAGTGTGCTGAGTCAGGAGTTCCGAAGATAAAGGAGCGGATGAAATCGGGTGTCAGGCAAGACGCGAGGCCGAGACAGTAGCCCGTGCTACGGCGAGGCCGAGCAACACAGCATGGCGCCCAATTTCGCCGTGAACTATCGAGTGAATTTCTGACTCAGTACACTAGGGCACCAGCACCGTCGCGCCGGTCGTCTTCCGCGACTCCAGCGCGCGATGCGCGGCCGCGGCGTCCTTGAGCGCGAACGTCTGCCGCGGCTCGCTCACGATCTTGCCGGCTTGCACGAGATCGAACAGCTCGCCTGCCATCGCCGTCATGTCCTCGCGTTTCGCTGCGTAGGTGAACAACGTCGGACGGGTCGCATAGAGCGAGCCCTTCTGCGAGAGCAGCAGAATGTCGAACTGCGGAATCGCTCCGGACGAATTGCCGAAGCTCACCCACAGCCCGCGCGGCGACAGGCAATCGAGCGATGCGGGGAACGTGTCCTTGCCGATGCCGTCGTAGACGACCGGCACGCCCTTGCCTCCGGTCAAGGCCTTCACCCGCTCGACGAAGTTCTCGCGCGTATAGACGATCGTGTGTGCACAGCCGTTCGCGGTCGCAAGCGCCGCCTTTTCGTCCGAGCCGACGGTGCCGATCATCGTGACGCCGAGCGCCCGCGCCCACTGGCAGGCGATGAGTCCGACGCCGCCGGCCGCCGCGTGGAACAGAATCGTGTCGCCGGCCTTGAGCTTGTACGTCTGGCGAAAGAGGTACTGGACGGTCAGCCCTTTGAGCATCAGCGTCGCCGCCGCACGATCGGAGATGCCGTCCGGGAGTCGAACCAGGCGCTCCGCCGGCATCACGCGCGACTCGCTGTAGGCGCCGAGCGGCCCGCCGCAATACGCGACGCGATCGCCGGGCTTGACCCAGTCGACGCCCGCGCCCACCGCTTCGACGACGCCCGCACCTTCGCTGCCGAGCCCCGTCGGCAGCTGGAGCTTGTAGAGCCCGCTGCGATGGTACGTATCGATGTAGTTGACCCCGACGGCCGTGTGCCGGACGCGCGCCTCGCCGGCACCAGGATCGCCGACGGTCGACCTCCTCCCATTGCAGCACTTCGGGGCCACCGTTGGCGTGGATGCGAATGGCGCGGGGCATGACGATTCTCCGAAACAGGTTGAACGTCGATCAGTTTAGCGCACGATCGTCGCCGTGCAGTGCGCGTAATGGATCACCTGCTTCGACACCGAGCCCAGCCGCCAACGCTCGAAAAACGATTTGCCGCGGTGCCCCAGCACGATGTGGTCGATCCCGTGCGTCTCCGCATAGTGGACGATCTGCTCGGCGGGGTGGCCGACCGCCACCTCGAACTCGGGCGCGATCCCAACCGCCTGGGCGCGCACGCGGAGCCTGGCGAAATCCTGCTCGAAATGTTCCTGCGCACGCTCGATCTCGGCTTCCGTCTCGACGTCGTCCGGCGGCTCCGGCGGCCGTGCAACCGCGAGCACCTGCAGCGCCGCCCCGAATTTCACCGCCAGTGTCAGGGCGAACTCGTAGGCGCGGGTTGCCGATTCCGAACCGTCATATCCGACCAGGATGTGGTTCATGGCTTGGCCTCCGTCACCGCGGGCTGCACGGGTTGCGTCGGCTGCGGCCCGGACCGCCGCAGCAGGTGGCGCGGCAGGTAGAACGCATTCGCGATCAGCGTCGGCACCACGGCGCTGCCGATCACCGCGGCGATCAGATACGAGTATTGTGCATCGGTGACGATACCGTGGGAAAGCCCGAACAGCGCCGAGATGCTGCCGAAGGTGAGACCCGTCGACATCAGCAGCGTCGTATACATGGCCTCCTGCTTGGGCGAGGCGAAGAACCGCGTCACAGGGTAGACGCCGACGAACTTGGTGGCCATCTTCGCCGCCAGCAGCAGCAGGAAGGCCGCCGGCGCCGCGACGAGCGCGGGAACCGAGACGAACGCGCCCGCGCGGATGAAGTAGAACGGCGTCAGCAAGCCAAACGTCAGCGTCCGCAGGCGTCGGATCAGCGCATGGTCCTTGCCGACGGTGCCCGCGAGCACCATGCCCAGCATGTACGCGGGCAACACTGCTTCGCTGTCGGCCCACTGCGCGAGCGCGCCCAAGCCGAAAAGGCACAGGAGCAGAAACTTGGCCTCGAGCTCCGAGGGTCGGTCGCCGAACCGGCGGAAAAAGCGCGGCGTGGCCCACGGCAGCACAACGAACGCGGCGAGGCTCGCGCCGACGAAAATGAGCGTCCGGAGCGTGAACGGCGAGAACATCAGGCCGAGCGCAAGGACTGTGGCGAGGTCGTTGATGAAACACGCCGCGAGCACCGTCTTGCCGTAGTCGGTCTTGTTCAAGCCGAATTCGAGCATCACCGCGTAGACGACGGCGACCGACGTCGTCGACAGCGCGATGCCGGCGAGCCAGCTCGCATCAACCGACCAGTGCAGCAGCCAGTATGCGGCGGCGGCGCAACCGAGGAAGGGCGCGAAAAACGCGATCAGTCCGACCGCCGTCGTTTCCTTCCACCGCGTCCTGAGGACATCGGGATCGAGCTCGGCGCCGGCCAGGAACGTGAGGAGAACGGCACCCGTGCTCGCGAGGAAGCGTGATCCACGATTGATCGGTGCCGAGCACCGCGGCACCCACCAGTGCGCCGATCGCGAGTTGCGCGACGGTGCCGACGACGATCTCTGACATCGCGGTCGCGATCCGCAGCCAGATCGACAGCAGCGTGGCCGCCAGCGCCAGGCCAAGCCATAGCGCTGCGAGCGAGAAGATATCCGTCATCGCAGAGGATCCCCGCGCATCAACGATCCCCTGCGATCACCCCAAACTCGGCGGGCACACGCGCGTAGAAGATGCTGATGTTGTTGCTGCGCACGAGCGCGACCAGTTGGTCGGCCTCTTCCGCAGTGACGAGGAATTCGACGACGATCGTCATCTGCGCGGCGAGCTCGAAGAAATGCTCCTCGTGCAGGATGCCGTGGCGGCCGAAGCCGGCAACAGCGCGAAAGGCCGAGCCGCCGCGGATTCCGAGCTTCTTTGCCTGCTCGAGCAGCCACTCGAAGAGCGCGACATGATGGTGCATCCGGTTCTCGTGCACGTAGAAGCGCAGCAGCGTGCCGTTCATGTGTCGGCCTCCGCACCTATGTTGGTTCGTGACCCGCCGATTGGTCGGCGTCCCGCAATCGCTCGCAGGCGTGCCGTTCGGGCCTGGGCTTCGCCGCGGCCTCCGCACCGCTGTACTGTGCCCGATGTACCGTGGAGTCGCCCGCCGCGCGCGCTCGGGGACGCGCCCTTCGGACCTGGGCTTCGCCCTCTCGCGCCCGCGTCCCGCTCACGTCGTCCCCCAGGCGTAAAGCGTCGCGGACCAGCAGCAGGCCCAGTACGGTCATCGCCAGCGAACCCACGACGTGGCTGCCGATGGCGATCGCGCCCCACAGCAGTTCCTTGCGCAACAGCAGCGTGACCACCTCGGCCGAGAATGTCGAAAACGTCGTGAGACCGCCGAGAAAGCCGGTGGTCACGAGCAACCTCGTTTCGGGCGAGAGCACCGCGTGCCGCGTGAGGAGCTCCATCGCGACGCCCATCAGCAGCCCGCCGGAAAGGTTGGCGGCGAGCGTTCCCAGCGGAAGAGTCGGAAATACAGGGTTGAGGACGACGCCGAACCACCAGCGCAACCAGGCGCCGATCGCCGCACCACCCCCTACGGCGAGAAATCCGCTCCAAGGCATGAATACCCTCCGTCATCGCGCCAGGGCGGCGCCGCTTGAACACACGACGACAGCGGGAGGTCTTGAAGGGAGACGCCCACAGTGTCACCGCGAACCCGGTGTTACGCTGTAGGCATCATCAGCCTTGCGGCGGTTGGGGAATCAAAGTTCCCGGCGGGAGGAATGCCATCTCCGTGCAGCCGAGTATAGGGACTCCCGAACTGCCAAGCAAGTTTCCGGCCGTCGCGCCAAGGCATAAACGAGCGAGCCTCGCAATCCGCGAAAACGGCGCGCCGCCGGTATGATCTGCCGATGAAGCGAGGCGGCGGGCGATGACCACCACCGTCGTCGTCATCTTTCTGATCGTCTATCTGGGAATGATCCTCGGCGGGCTGCCCTTCCTGCAGCTCGACCGCACGGGGATCGCCCTGCTCGGCGCGATCGCGCTCATCACCTTCGACGCGCATCCGCTCGCGGGGCCGGTGCTCGCGCTCATGAGCACGCTCGCTGGCAGCCTGCTGATCGTGGGCAGCATCGCGAACATCATCGTCGTGGACAGCGCGGCGCGCCAAAGCGTCCGCATCGACTGGCACCGCCACGCGCGGATCGGCGTGCCGGTGACGCTCGCGACCCTCGCGATCTCCGCTGGCTATCTGTGGCTGCAGCTGCGGATCAGCGGCTGAAGGAGCGTCGGCGGCCTCCGATCCAATCGCGAAAATCGTGGCGCCGAAGCGTCGGGCGCTGCGTCGACTCGCTCCGGTCGCATCCCCACGGGCTACCCGCGCGGGGCCCCTGCTTCCAGGCTCGCGCCGCTACCGCACGAACCGGTCGACGTAGTCCGCGCCCAGCCCGACGTCCGCGTAATGCTTGCGGCACATCTCGATCTTCGTCCACACGTCCTCGTAGCCGATCGTGCGGCCTGCGTCGTCGAGATAGATCATCGCGCCGCTGATATTGAAGAACGTGATCATTTCCGGGCAGTCCGCCGGCACCGTCAGCGTATGGATCTCGCCCGGCGGCTCGTAGACGAAGCTGCCCTCGGCCGCGGTCCAATCGTGCTCGAGGTATTTCCAGCGTCCCTTGATCACGTAGCCGGTGACGACCATCGGGTGGCGGTGGCGATGCAGTACGCCGGACCTGCGCACGCGCAGCAGATTGCACCAGCCGCCGGTGACCGTGTTGAGCAACAGCGGACGGAACGATACATCCGGAGCTTGCGGCACCCAGACGCGCTCGTCGTCGGGGATCGCAGGAACCGCGATCTCCGGCTTGATACCTTGTGTGGCAAGGACCTGCGGCCCGGTCACTTCGACCTCCGCTCGTTCCGGCTGTGCTGTGTCGTTGATCCGCTGGGCCGCCGCCTGCGCTCGCAGACGCGCCCTTCGGGCCCTGGCTTCGCCCGCCGCGCGTTGGGGCCTGCTCGCTCAGTCGATCTCTTGCTTGAGCGACGCTTTCAGCGCGGCAATTTCGGCTGCCGCGGTGTTGCCGTGCGGCAGCGGGCGATGCGCGCGGCGATACCAGTATTTCGCGTTTTCGAGATCGCCCTCGATCAGGTGGACGATGCCGTGCGCCCAGCACCCCAGCGACGTGGCGTCCTTCTGCACCAGCTCATGCGCGGCCTTCCATTCGCCCGCTACGAGATGACGTACCGCTCTTTCGATCGGCGTGTGCTGCTCGCTCTTTGGAATCGGCGTCTGACGCACCGTCTTCGTCGTCGGTGTCACGCGCATGCTCGCCTCCTTCAATCACGCGATCAGATAACCGCCATCGACCGGGATCACCGTGCCGGTGACGAAATCCGCCGCCGGCGAGCACAGGAACACGACGGTTCCAGCGATATCGGCCGGCTCCCCCCAGCGTCCGAGCGGTGTGCGGGCGAGAATGGCCGCGCTGCGCTCTCGATCGTCCTGCAACGCCTGCGTCAGTTGGGTGGTGACCCAACCCGGCGCAATCGCGTTGACGCGGATTCTATCCTTCGCGTACGCAATTGCCAGCGATTTCGTGAGCTGCGCGACGCCGCCCTTGCTGGCGCTGTAGCCCGGGACGAGGCCACCGCCGAAAAACGTGAGAATCGACGCGGTGTTGACGATGCATCCCCTTGTTTTTGCAAGCAGCGGCCGCGCCGCTGCGCACAGCCGCATCGTGCCGGTGAGATTGATGTCCACGACGTCGGCAAAGATCGCGGGATCGTGTTCGACGCCGCGCCGGATCACGCCCGCGCAGTTGATGAGAATGTCGAGGCGCGGCAGGTTGCCGACGAGCGCCGCGATCGCCGGACCGTCGCGAACGTCGAGCGCCACGGCGTCGCGGCAGCGGAATGCTGGCTGCCCGCGCGCGGCGTCCGCTTCGGCCTGCGTCGCTCCGGTCACGGTCACAACGGCGCCGCAGCCCGCGAGCGCATCGCTGATCGCAGCGCCGATGCCGCTCGTTCCACCCGAGACCAACGCCACGTGGCCGGCGAGTAGATCGTCGCGAAATGTCGAGGCGGTCATCCCTCGGCCTCCGATCCAGCGGCGTCCCGCGCGGCATCGCGTGGTCGGCCCATGGCAATCGCTCGGTGACGGACCCTTTGGGCGCTGGCTTCGCCCCGCTCATTCATGTCTGTCATCGTGGTGCAGCCGCCGAGCGCAGCATCGCCTGCACGTCGGCGTCGCGCGGCAGCGGCGCCACCGCGCCGAATCCGATGGTCGCGAGCGCCGCAGCAGCGTTCGCATAGCGCGCGGCGTCAAACGGCGTATCGCCGACGAGCGTCCGCGCGGCGAAAGCGCCATCGAAGCAGTCTCCGGCGCCGGTGGCGTCGACACAATTCACCCGATGGCCGGCGATGTTCTCGGTTCGTCGACCGTCGGACACGATGACACCCTCCGGTCCGCATTTGAGGGCCACAACGGGGGCGCCGAGCGCGTGGCACCAGTCGATGATCCCTCCCGCATCGTCGTAGCCGGACAGCATCTTGGCTTCGTCATAGCTCGGCAGGAACCAGTCGCACTGCGCGATCGTCGCCATGATGACGGCACGTGCCCGCGCGAGCGGCCAAAGCTTCGAGCGGAAATTCGGATCGTAGGAGACGACCGCACCGGCGGCTTCCGACGCCTCGATCGCCGCGAAGGCGGCATCGCACGCCGATGTGCTGATCGCCTGGCTGATTCCGGAGACATGCAGAATGCGCGCGTTGCGGATGACGTCGTGCGGCAGCGTTTCGGGACGCATCCGCGATGCGGCGGAACCCGCGCGGAGGTAGGCGAATTCGTGCCCGTGCGCGCCGTGGGTCACGAAATAGACGCCCGTGGGCGCCTCGGGATCGCGGGAGACGCCACGCGTGTCCACGCCTTCGCGCCGCCACAATTCGAGGAGCATCCGGCCGAACGCGTCGTCGCCGACGCGGGTCGCATAGCCTACGCGCCCGGGCTCCGGCAGAAGCCGCGCCGCGGCGATCGCCATGTTGGACGTGTCGCCGCCGAAACCGCGCAGGTAATGGTCGGGCGCATCGGCGCGCGCCTGGTTGAACTCGACCATCGGCTCGCCCAACGCGACGATGGCCGGTGTGCCGGGATTCGGAGCCGCCACGGATGAGCTTTCTTGTTGGCCGCGCGGAGTCGCAGCGGATCGCGTCCGCTGCGATGGTGCGGGTCCGAGAGTGTAACGCGGGCGCGCGCCGGCATGAAACGAGGGTTGGCGTGCCCGATGGCGCCGGGCCGCGTCAGCGCAGAATCCCGGCGCGCTCCGCGATCCGCCACAAGCCACGCGCCGCGGCATCGTCAGGACCCATCGTCACCCCGGTGCCGGCTGCCCGCAACGCAGCGGCGTAGCGATCGCAAAGCGCGGCGGCGCCGACGAGCGTCACCGTGTCGGGCGCGCGACCGTGGAGAGCCGCCCATTCGCGCCCGGCGGCGATCTCGTTTCCGATCAGCAGGCCCGAGAGGTAATCGGCGATCTCATCGGCGGCGATTTCGTCGAACAGCGCGAGCGTCCGTGCGCCGAACAGCTGGTGCAGCAGCGCGCCGCGCGGGGAGCCGGGCGCGGATGCGCAATGCAATCCGCGCGAGAACGCCGCATCCGAAAAAGAGGGCGTCGCGGAGGGGATCATCCGCCCGAGAATGCTGTGCTCCTTCAGCACCGCGAAGATCTCGCCGGTCATGTACGACGCGAACGCTTCGATCCTCCCGCCTCCAGCGATCGCCCATTTGCTGTGCGTGCCGGGTAGCACGACGAGCGTCGCTTGTGCATCGTCGCCCACTGCCCCCAGGATCTGCGTCTCCTCGCCGCGCATCACGTCGGGAACGCCCTGCGCGTCGCGACAGCAAACGCCGGGCACGATCGCGAGTGCCGGATCGCCCGCGCGCGCGAGCTTCAGCGCCAGCGTACCGAGCGGCGCGGGGCATTCGACGTAGGGCGCCTCGACCCAACCCTGCCGGCTGCCGATCATCCCGCACGCGAGCCGCGGGACGGGATCGCAAGCCCAGTCGCCGAGCAGCGCGCCGAGCGCAGCGCCAAAGGCTCCATTGCGGACCTGCTGGATCCCAAGCGGTGCGCTACGTTCGCTGAGGACGTTGCCCGCGGCGTCGAGCCGATAGGCCCGCGCGGACGTGGTCCCCCAGTCGATGCCGATCAACGCGGTCGTGGCGACGGCGCTCAGACGGCGGACTTTCCCGGCGCCTGCCAGCGCGCCGCGGCTTCGTCGTCGCCCGCCCTCGCCTCGACCCAATGCGCGCCCGTCGGCGTCTGTTCCTTCTTCCAGAACGGCGCCCGGGTCTTCAGGTAATCGATGATGAACTCGCAGGCGGCGAACGCCTCGCCGCGATGCGCGCTCGTCACCGCGACCAGCACGATCTGGTCGGTGGGCTTCAACTCGCCGACACGATGGATGACGAGGGCATCGTAGATGTCCCAACGGGCTTTCGCCTCGTCGACGATGGTCGCGAGCGACTTCTCGGTCATGCCGGGATAATGCTCGAGCGTCATCGTTTCGACGCTCGCGGCCCCGTTGACATCGCGCACGGTGCCGATGAAGGCTGCGACGGCGCCCACGCGCGCATCACCCGCCCGCAGCGCAGCGACCTCGCGCGCAACATCGAAGTCGGCGGTCTCGACGCGAACCGTCATCGGCTTCCCGCCTGCATCAGCCGCCGGTGACCGGCGGAAACAGCGCGATCTCGTCGCCGGCACGAATGACCGTCTCCGGCCGGGCGAGCTCGTGATTGACGGCGATGCGCACCGCGCGTCCGGGCGCGAGCTCGGTCGCCCACGCTCCGCCGCGCGCCGCGAGCAACGTCCGAAGCTCCCCGACCGTCGCCACGTCCGGTGGGATTTCGATGCGCTCGGTCGCGATGCCGAAGGATTCGCGCAAGCGTGCGAGATAGACGAGCGTCAGCGTGGCGGTAACGGTGTCGCGCATGGAGGCCTGGGTGGTCACGCAATCAAGCGTCGACGTCGACCGTCCGCGAACGCCGACGCGGTTGCGCACCGTCTCGAACGATCCTGCCGCTCAGAACCTGAGCTGCAGTCCGAAGGTGACCTGATCGGTCTCGGGCAGACTGGTGCCCAATTCGCCGGCAAAGCGGCCGAAGCGGGCGTACTCGACGCGCAGGCCGAGCGATGAATTCATGTCGTAACGCACGCCGACGCCGTAGTTCATGCCATCGCGCAAGCCACGCGCAGCCGAGATCGTCAGCGGGGCAATCCCCGGCATCGGCGGAACTTCAGATTGCGCGTAACCAAGCCGGCCGTAGAGCGCGACTGCCTTGTAGACCGTCCAGCTCGTGACGAGGTCGAGATTCCAGTTGCGGCTCTGGACGTCGCCCGCGCTCGATCCGAACGTGAGTCCAACGCCGCGCCGCACCGGTCCACTGGCGAGCGGCCGCAGCGCGTATTTGTCCTGCGAGCTGAACGATGCTTCGACCGCCAGATCGTTCTGCCAGCGGTAGCCCCCGAAGACGAGGGCGCGCGGCGACGTCGTGTCGTCGAAGCTCGCGACCGGATAGCGGCTGAGCGTGGAAGCGGCAGCCGGGCCAAGATGCACGCCAATGCCCTCGGCGGTCGTGTCGCGCACCGACACGCCTCCGTAGAACCCGTTGGTCGGCGCAGGGTCGGTGCCCTCGCTCGCCCGCGCCAGGGTTACGCCCCCAAGCGCAAGCAAAATCGAGATAACCGACGCAAGTTTTTGAATCCTCATTCGAATTGCCGTCCCAACTCTCGCTCAAACCTCCAAGGGCAGAGCGCCGTGTCCGGCTTCCCTCGCCCGACACCGCCGGCTGCCGGTACACCCGCGTCGCAGATTGGGCACCGGGGCTCGCGCCTAGTTTCAAGTTACTCGCAGGGTATCCCCAAGTCAATCCTGACCGACCGCCGATTGCGCATGAGCGACGACAAACGTTGCGGCGCCATCATAGTCGTCGAGGGATAGCACCGTCAGGCGCGCGACCGACGTCGCCGGAAGGGCATCGGGGCTGTCGGTGGCGATGCCGACGATATGCGGATCGGCGAGGTGCAGGAGCGGCTTCCCCACGGCCGCCCGGAAGACCTCGAGCTTCGGAATCGCGGACGCCTTGAATCCCTCGACGAGCACAAGGTCGCACGGCGAGAGCCGGCCGAGCGCCTCGCCCAGGGTCAGCTCGGCGCTGCCGCGGAGCTCGTGCATCAGCGCCCAACGCGCATCGGATGTGATCAGCACTTCGGCGCATCCCGCATGGCGATGGCGATACGAATCCTTGCCGGGCTGGTCGATGTCGAAGGTGTGGTGCGCGTGCTTGATCAGCGAAACCCGAAGCCCCCGCGCCGCGAGCCGCGGAACGAGCTGTTCGATCAGCGTGGTCTTGCCGCTGCCGGACCAGCCGGCAAACCCGAAAATGCGCATGAGCATTTCTCCGTTCGCCGCCATTTTACCGACGCCCCCTGTGCCGCGCCCCGGCCTGGCGGTCGACAGGCCCGATAGGCAAAGCTAAGCTCGGGTTTTTGTTCATACTGCAGCATGGGCACCGGTCAACCGCAGCTCCCCGTTCCCGCCAAAGCCGCCGATCCTCACGACATGTCAGGGATGATCGAGCGGGTGATCGCCGACGTCCCGTCGCCGCACACGCACCCCGTGATCCGACGCCGCGCGACAGGCGGCGAAGCTCGCCCGTGATGCGGCGCAGAAGGCCGCGGTCCTGTCGGGCTCGCTTGCGCTGCCGCCTGGACCTCTCGGCATGCTTACCGTGCTGCCCGATCTGTTCCTCATCTGGAAGGTGCAGCGGCAGATGGTCGCCGACATATTCGCGCTGCATGGCCGGACGGCCGAACTCACGCGGACGCACATGCTTTATTGCCTGTTCCGGCACATGGCGAGCCACGTGCTGCGCGACGTCGTCGTGCGCGCCGGTCAGCGCGCCGTGGTGCGCGCAACTCTCGGCGGGCGCGCTCGCGAGCTGCTCGAAGAACGTCGGCGTCACGCGTCACGCAGCGGATCGCCGGAACCGCGGCAAGCCGCTGGGTACCGCTCGCCGGCGCGGCGGCCGTCGGCGCCTATGCCTACTGGGACACGCTCCAGGTCGCGAAGACCGCGCGTCGCCTTCTCGAATCGACCGCCGCAGGACGACGTTGCCGCGAACGCCGCGCACCGGCATGCGTGAGGCTCGCCTGATGTGCGGCCGCTACGAACTGCACAGCCATCCCGGCGGCGATCGCGCTGGCGTTCGGGCTCGCGCATCCGCCGGAGGTCCACGCCGCGCTACAACATCGCGCCGATGACCGAGGTGCCGATCGTGCGCGTCAACGCCGAAGGGAAGCGCGAGCTCGTCCGGATGCGGTGGGGCCTCGTGCCGCGCTGGGCAAAGGACCCGTCGATCGGCAACCGGATGATCAACGCGCGCGGCGAGACGATCGCCGACAAGCCGTCGTTCACGATGGCGTATCGCCGCCATCGCTGTCTGCTTCCGGCGGACGGCTTCTACGAATGGGCAGGCCATGGCGGCCGCGGGGCATCCGCGCAAGCAGCCGCTGCACATCGGGATGAAGGACGGCTCGCTCTTCGCGATGGGCGGGCTCTACGAGCGCTGGCTGTCGCCCGAGGGCGAGGTGCTCGATACCTGCACCGATCGTCACGACCCCGGCGAACAGCCTGCTCGAGCGCGGTGCACGACCGGATGCCGATGATCGTCGCGCCCGGGCATTACGACTCGCTGGCTCGATCCCGCCCATGCCGACGTTGCCGATCTGATCGTGCCCTACCCTTCCGACGCGATGGCGTATTACCCGATTTCGCCGCGCGTCAACAACGTTCGCCATGACGACGCGCTGCTGATCGAGCGCACCGAGCCGATGGCGGCCGACGCGGAGCCCGAGCACGACGCGCCGCGCGCCGCCGGAGCAGGAGTCGCTGTTCTGACGTTTCTCGGTCAGGGAGCGATTGCGGCGGGCTTCTGCGGGATGATCGCGGTTTGCGCCCGCGCGGCAAGGCCGCGGCGGCGCAACAGCAGATACGCAGCGGGTATCACCAGCATCGACAGGAGCGGCGCCGTGATCATCCCGCCGACCATCGGCGCGGCGATCCGCTGCATCACTTCGGCGCCGGTGCCGTGGCTCACCATGATCGGCAGCAGGCCGGCCATGATCACGGCGACGGTCATCGCCTTCGGCCGCACGCGCAGCACCGCGCCCTCCTCGATCGCGGCGACGAGCGTCGGCCTCGCGTCGCCGGCGCGCCGCGGCGAGGCGCGCTTCCCACGCATTGCGCAGGTAGATCAGCATGACGACGCCGAATTCGGCGGCAACGCCGGCGAGCGCGATGAAGCCTACCGCGGTCGCGACCGACGTCGAGTAGCCGAGCAGCCACAGCAGCCAATAGCCGCCGACCAGCGCGAACGGCACGGCGAGCATGATCGTGAGCGCTTCGTCGAGGCGGCGGAACGCGAGATAGAGCAGCACGAAGATGACGAGCAGCGTGAACGGCACGACGTACGCGAGCCGCGCCTTCGCGCGTTCGAGATACTCGAACTGGCCCGACCACGATACGCGAGTAGCCCGGCGGCAGCTTCACATCGCGCGCGACGGCGGCCTGCAGGTCGCGGACGACCGAAACCAGGTCGCGGCCGCGCGCGTCGACGTAGACCCAGCCCGAGAGCCGCGCGTTCTCGCTGCGCAGCATCGGCGGGCCGTCGACGATGCGCACGCTCGCGACGGCGGCGAGCGGAATCTGCGCGCCCATTTCGGTGACGATCGGCAGCATCCGGAGCGCGTCGACCGAGTCGCGCAACTCGCGCGGATAGCGGACGCTGATCGGAAAGCGGGCAAGGCCCTCGACCGTCTCGCCGATGTTCTCGCCGCCGACCGCGGCGGCGATCACGTCCTGGATGTCGGCGACGTTGAGCCCGTAGCGCGCCGCGGCGGCGCGGTCGATCGTCACGTCGAGGTAGCGTCCGCCTTCGAGCCGCTCGGCAAGCGCGGAGGTGACGCCGGGAACGCCCTTCGCCGCGCGCTCGATCGCCTGCGTCACGCTGTTCGACCTCGGCGAGATCGGTGCCCGCGACCTTGATGCCGATCGGGCTCTTGATGCCGGTGGCGAGCATGTCGATGCGGTTGCGGATCGGCGGCACCCAGATGTTCGACAGTCCCGGCACGCGCACGGTGCGGTCGAGCTCCTCGATCGAGCTTGTCCGTCGTCATGCCGGGACGCCACTCGCTCTTCGGCTTGAACTGGATCGTCGTCTCGATCATCTCGAGCGGCGCCGGATCGGTCGCCGTCTCGGCGCGGCCGATCTTGCCGAACACGCGCGCCACCTCGGGCACCTGTCCGGATCATCCGGTCGGTCTGCTGCAGGAGCTCGGCCGCCTTGCCGGCCGACAAGCCCGGCAGCGCGGTCGGCATGTACAGCAGGTCGCCTTCGTCGAGCGGCGGCATGAACTCGCCGCCGAGCTGCATCACCGGATACGCGGTGGCCGCGAGCACGAGCGCGGCGATCGCGAGCGTCGCCTTCGGCCAGCGCAGCGCCCAGCGCAGCTGCGGGCGGTAGCCGGCGATGAGCCAGCGGTTGAGCGGATTCGCGTTCTCGCCCGGAATGCGGCCGCGGATCACGTAGCCCATCAGCACCGGCACGAGCGTGACCGCGAGCAGCGCCGCGGCGGCCATCGCGTAGGTCTTCGTGTACGCGAGCGGCTTGAACATCCGGCCCTCCTGCGCCTCGAGCGCGAACACCGGCACGAACGACAGCGTGATGATCAGCAGGCTGAAGAACAGCGCCGGGCCGACTTCGACCGACGGCCTCGACGATCAGCCGCCAGCGCTCCGCCTCCGCGGCTCGGGCGGCTTGCCGTCGCGCCCTCGTGGCTGGGCGTGCTTCCACGCCTCGAGCTTCTTGTGCGCGTTTTCGATCATCACGATCGCCGCGTCGACCATCGCGCCGATCGCGATCGCGATGCCGCCGAGCGACATGATGTTGGCGTTGACGCCCTGCGCGCGCATGACGATGAACGCCGCGAGCACGCCGAGCGGCAGCGACACGACGGCGACGAGCGCCGAGCGCAGGTGCAGCAGGAACGCGAGGCAGACGAGCGCGACGACGGCGAACTCCTCGACGAGCTTGCCGCGTCAGATGTCGTGACCGCGCGCTCGATCAGCGCCGAGCGGTCGTAGGTCTCGACGATCTCCACGCCTTCGGGCAGGCCCGGTTTCAGCTGCGTCGAGCTTCGCCTTGACCGCCTGGATCGTCGCCCACGCGTTCTTGCCCGAGCGCAGCACGACGATGCCGCCGACGACTTCGCCCTCGCCGTCGAGCTCGGCGATGCCGCGGCGCATCTCCGGGCCCGAGCTGGATGCGCGCGACGTCGCCCAGCAGCACCGGCGTGCCGCCTTCGCGCGACCTTCACCGGAATCGCGGCGGAAGTCGTCGAGCGTGCGCAGGTAGCCCTTGCACGCGCACCATGTACTCGGCCTCGGCGAGCTCGAGGACCGAGCCGCCGAACTCCTGGTTCGCGTCGCGGATCGCGGCGATCACCTTCATCACCGGCAGGTTGTACGCCTTGAGCCGCGCCGGATCGAGCACGACCTGGTACTGCTTGACCATGCCGCCGACGCGTCGCCACCTCGGCGACGTCGGGCACCGTCTTGAGCTCGTACTTGAGGAACCAGTCCTGCAGCGCGCGCAATTCGCGCGAGATCGTGCTTGCCGGCTGCGGTCGACGAGCGCGTATTCGTAGATCCAGCCCACGCCGGTCGCATCGGGCCGAGCGAGGCTTCGCGCCCGGCGGCAGCCGGCCCTGCACCTGATTCAGGTACTCGAGCACGCGCGAGCGCGCCCAGTAGAGGTCGGTGCCGTCCTCGAACAGGATGTAGACGAACGAATCGCCGAAGAACGAGTAGCCGCGCACGACCTTCGCGCCGGGCACCGACAGCATCGTCGTCGTCAGCGGATAGGTGACCTGGTCCTCGACGATCTGCGGCGCCTGGCCCGGGATACGTCGTGCGGATGATGACCTGCGTGTCGGACAGATCGGGGATCGCGTCGAGCGGCGTCTGCCGCACCGCCCATACGCCGGCCGCGGCGACGAATCGCCGCGGCGAGCAGCACCAGGAAGCGGTTCGCGACCGACCAGCGGATCAGCGCGGCGATCATTTCTTCGCGCCCGCGCCTTGCCCCGCGGCGGGAGCGATCGACGTCAGCTGCGAAATCACCCGCCGGCGTGACGACGAACTCGAAGTCGACGCGCGTGCCATTCTTCACATTCCTTCGGCACGCCGGCAGGCGGCGCCTTGTACGCCATCGTCATCGCGCCCATCCCGACCGAGGGTATCGCGCTCGTGCTGGATCAGGATCTCGGTGCCGACCGACGCGCGCACGGTGCCTACCGCCTTGTGCCGCACGGCGCCGTCGGCGCCGCATGCCGGCTGCCGTTGCCGCCGCGCGTCGCTCGCGCCGCGCTTCGCCGCTGTTCATGCGCGTGAGCACGCCTTTGAGGTTCGCCTCGGAGTCGATGAGGAACTGGCTCGGAGACGACGACCCGCTGACCGACTGCGATGCCCTTGCGGATCTCGGTCGACATCGCCGCTCTCGCGGCCGATCTCGACGTCGACCGGCGCGAACTTGCCCTCGCCCGCGTCGACGATGACGACGCTGCGGCTTGCCGGTCTGGATCACCGCTTCCGACGGCACCAGGACCGCCTTGGCCGCCGCCGGACCGCCGAACGCGACGTTCGCAAACATGCCGGGCTTGAGCGCCGCGCCCGGATTGGCGACGACGATTCGCGCGCGCACCGTGCGCGTCTGCGCGTTGACTTCCGGGCAGCAGCGTGCCGACGGTTCCCTTGAACACGCGCTCCGGGATACGCCGCTGCGCGCACCTCGACCGGCGCGCCGACCTTGCGCAATGCCGGCCTGCGCCTCCGGCACCTCGGCGATCACCCAGACCGAGCCGAGACCCGCAAGGCTGAAGATCGTCGTGCCGGGCATCACCGCCATGCCGTCGCGCGCGCCGATCTCCCAGACGATGCCCGATTCGCGGCGCGGTCACCGTCACCCGTGCCGAGGCTTGCCTTCGCGCTCGACGCGCGCGATTTCGGCGTCGGGCATGCCGAGCAGACGCAATCGCTCCCGCGCTGCATCGGCGAGCGCAGGCGACGCCGGGCTGCGCGCTCGCCTTGAGCGCGAGCCATTCTTCCTCCGCGGCGAGCCACTCCGGCACGTACAGATCGGCGAGCGGCTGCCCGCACGCGACGCTGTCGTACGTCGCGCGCACGTGGAGCCGCTCGATGTAGCCCTGCGCCCGCGACTGCACGGCGACGATGCTCGCGCTCGTCGACGGCGATCGCGCCGACGGCGGTGAAGCCGGTCGCGAGCGAACCTTCCCTTGCTTCGACCGTGCGCACGCCGAAGCTCTGCGTGAGCCGCGGGCTGATGGTCACCTTGCCGTCGTCGCCTGCGGCGTCCGCGTAGACGGGCACGAGGTCCATGTCCATGAAGGGGCTCTTGCCAGGCTTGTCGAATTTCTGCCCCGGGACCATCGGGTCGTGCCAATAGAGCACGCGGCGCCCCGATTCGTCGGTGAGTCCTTTGCCGGCGTCGGCGGCACTCGCCGCAGGCGTCCCGGCCACGGCCGCAGTTTCCGGGTTCGCCTTGCGCGTGCCGGCCCAGTAGCCTGCGCCGCGCTGCGACTGCGGCAACGGCGATCGCCACGATGAGGTAGACGGGCTTCGCGCCCCGCTGCAGGTTGATGGTGGATTTCATGACCCCTCCGTGCCGGGCACGACGAAATTGAGAAACGCCCATGCCTTCGCGGCCGACTGCTCCTGGGTAATGAGCGCGAGCTCGGCGTCGAGCTCGGCGCGGCGCGCGTCGAGGACCGCGGCGAGCGCACCCGGTGCCGCCGCGATACGCGGCCAGCGCGGCTTCGCGGCGTTGCGACGGCGAGCGGCAGAAGCTCGCTCCTGATCCGCTGCGCCTGCGCGCGCGCCGATTGCCACTCGATCAACATCGACTGCACTTCGGCCGTCCGCATCCGTCGCGCATCCTCGCGCATGGCGCGCGCGGCATCGAGCTCCTTCAGCTTCGCCGCGTGCTCGCGGTCCTGCCGCGAGCCCGGCGACCACGGAAGATCGATCGAGAACATGAGCGAGACCATGTTCGAATAACCCGGGCCGCGAACGGCGTAGCTCACCTCGGCGCTCCAATCGGGCAGCTTGGCCGCGCCCGCAAGCTCGGCTTCGGTCGCGGCGATCGATTCCTGCGCGCGCGCGAGCTTCAGTTCCGGCTGCGCGTCAACGTCGGCGAGCGCGTGCGTCGTCCGGCAATCGTCCGAGATCCGGCGTCTCGCCCGAGCGGACGCTCGGCATCGGCACCGATGTAACGCGCGAGCGCGATGCCGCGCGCGCCGCGACTGCGCGCCCGCATCGGTCGCGCGATTGCGCAGAGTCGACCACCGTCGTCTGCGCGGCGATCAGGTCAGCTTTGCGGCGCCTTGCCGGCGCGATAGGCCGCCGTGACGGTCGTTACCGCGAGCTCGGCCTCGGCGATCTGCGCGGCGATCACGCGCTCGGCCTCGGCGGCGTAGCGCCGCGCGAGCCAGGCGGTCGCGGCATCGCGCTCGACCGCGAGCGTCGTCGATTCGACGGCGACAGTGCCCCGTTCGGCGTCGCGCAGCGCGCGCTCGGCCTTGAGCTCGCGCTTTGCCGCGCGCGGGAATTCCTGCATCAGCCCGATCTTCGACATCGTCATGAAATCGCGCGTGAGCGACCACGCATCGGGGCCCTCGGTGGGAACGTTCTCGACGCCGACCTTGAGCTTCGGATCGGGGAGTTCGCCGCCGGCAACGGCCATTTCGCGGGCCGCCTCGATCATCGCGCGCTGCGAGACGACCTGCTGCGACTGCGCGACCGCGAGCTTCAGCGCCTCGGCGAGCGACAGCGGCGCGCCCTGGGCGTACGCAGCGCCGCCGACGAGCGCGGCAGCCACGGCAAGCGCGGCCACGCGGCCACGCGTGGCAAGGTTCGGCAATTGCGGTGCCCCGCTGGTGGCCCGGGGCGTGGGCCGGAATGACGACATGCGACCTCCACGTGCGCGTTGAACGTACCGAAGCGCATAACGAGCGCACCGGCGTTTAAGCGAGCGCGAAGATCAGATCAGCAGGCGGCAGAGCTGCAGCGCGAGCGGCGGGGCCGCGCTGTTCGCGGCGAGGATCGACCGGTCGTAGGCACGCGTCGCGGCAGACAGCATGACCGGCAAAACCCCTATCGGCAACGACGAGAGCACGACGGGCGGAAGGTCCGGCGTCGCTGTTGTCAGCGCGCCGTCCGAGCACTGCAATTCGCAGGCGTTCGATTGGGGCGCGAGCGGCGCGGTGCCATTGTTGCCGCTGCAGTGCGCGTGGGGACCGGCTGGAGCGCTCGTCGCAACGCTGTGCGGAGTCGTTACGCTTGTCATGCACGCATGCGCAGTCACGGCGAGCTGGGCAAAAGCGATGCCCAGAATGCCGAGCCATGCGATATAGCGGCGATGCTTTCGGTTCATGAGTCGTTGTTCATGTTACGCCGGACGTTACCGCCCCACCGGCCGGGGTGGCTTGATCGGCATCAAACCGACGACGAACGGAAACGAGCCCTTCGGGTACACGGCCGCCGCGCAACAGCCGGCGCATCAGCGCCCGAGGATCTGGCCGAGCGCCTTGCCGAGGTCGGCGGGGATCGCCGGAGGGGTGGGCGCCGCTGCGCCCGTCGTTGCGGCCGTCGCCGCCGGCGCATGCGCCCTGCCGAGGGCCACGTCGCACACGCCGGCGGCATTGGCGGTGCCAGGCGCGGGCGCCAGCATCGCGGCACCGAGCGCTGCCAGACCGCCCCCTCGCGCCGCCGCGCCCAGCTTGGCAATCGCCGCCGCCGAGGCTTCAGCGTCGACCTCGACGCGCGGCGAGGCGAGCGGTCCGCGCAAGCGAACCAGATCCGCGACCTGCGCCAGGTTGATCTGGATTCCCTGCTTCACCTGCGGCGCGAACGCGAGATCGACGGTTTCGGTCCGCAGGTCGAGCGTCCCGCTCGCCGCGACGCCCAACTCCTTGCTCTCGGCCGCGAGCGTGCGATCGATCCGGGCGACACCTTCGTGAAACGGCAGGCGAACTACCGCGCACACGAGCTCCGTCGTCGGGCTGCGGTCACGAAACGGATTCACCGCTTGCGCAAGCTGGTTGAGAGGCAACGCCGGATCGAGCTTGGCGTTGACGACCGTCGCCGGACCCACGACGGCCGCCACCATGCCGTTGACGTCGCTCGCCCATTGGCGCGGCGTCGTTCCGTGCATCGTCAGGTTCACGGAGAGGTCCGTCTTGCCACCTCTGACCTCGCGCGGCGTCCCGGCCGCAGCGAACAACGCCGCGAGATCGAGACCCTTGGCATCGACGGACAACGCGAGCGTCGGATCCGCCGCACGCGACGCGTCGATCGTCAGCGTCGAGCGCACAGTGCCTCCGTACATCGACGCCGTCATGCCCGGCGCGTCGAGGCGACCATCCTTCACCGTGAAACGCGCGCGGAGCTGCTCGAGGCGGCCGCCGTCGCGTAAGCGCAACTCGCCGACCGAAACGTCTCCGTCGACGTCGACCGAGCGCAGCGCCGCGAAAGACACCGGATCATCGTTGAAAATGTGCGCGGGCCGTGCCGCTTTCTCCGCGACACGCGGGACAGCCACCACGACACCGACAGGCAAGACAAGGTCGGAAAGCGAGAGCGTCGTCGATGCGAGCGTGAACGAGAGCCTCGGGCGCGCCCCGCCGGTCGCTATCACCGCCTGACCCTTCGCCTTGCTCGATCCGAGACCGACGTCGACATCGTCGAACTGGACCACTTTTTCGCCGACGCGCATCTTGGTCGCGATGTTCGTCTGCTGACCGCCGACCTTCCCTTCGACGGTGATCGGATACGGCGCACGCCTCGACAGAAGCGTCTCGAGCGGTCCCAGATTGCCGGTGAGCGCCACCGGCACGTCGTCGATCTTGCCCGTGAATTCGGCATTGATCGGCGACGCCGGGTCGCGCGCCTGCGCGGCGAAGCGGTCGATCGCGACCCGCGTCAGGTTGTCGGACGTCCCGTCGCGGTATGTAAGCAGCCCGTTGGTGACTTCGACGTTGCCGACGCCGAATGCCGCCAGCGCGGTGGCGGGGCTGCCCGCCGCTGCCGCCGCCCCGGCGGCCAAGCCCCCTGCGGCACCGAACTCCCAGTTGCCCTTGCCATGAGCGTCGGTCTCGAGCGCAATGACGGGCTCGACAAGATTCAGCCGGACGACTTCGAAACGCCGTCGCAGCAGCGGCAACAGCGCGACCTCCGCCTCGACGCGCTTCGCGGTCAGCATCTGCGGCTCCCGCGCCCCCGGCGCGTTGCCCACGCGCACATCCTTCACGACGAGCTTCGGCACGAGGCCGAGCTCCAGCTCGATGCCGCCTGCGATCGTCAGATCGCGTCCGGTCGCGTTCTTGACGCGTGCCTGGATCGGTCCGACGAACTGATTGACGTCGATCGTCCAGACGGCGATGGCGACGCCGACCAGCACCAACACGACAAGAGCACCGGCGATCCCGAGGATCGTCCAGAAGATGCGCATGAGAAGATTCTATCGAGATTACAGAGCGAGTGATACCAGGTTCGTCGTCCCTGCGGAAGAGTCGTGAGCGCGGCGGGCGAAGCCAAGGCCCGAAGGGCGCGTCGCCGCGCGATCGACCCGGCCGACTTCACGACTGCCGACTCATGCACGACGTTGCGGAGGCCGGGGACCCAGTGGCGTTCGTGGCAAGACGCTGGATTCCCGCCTTCGCGGGAATGACGGTCAGCGCAAACTCGCGTTGATTGCGGCGAGGGCCGCGCTCCCAGGGACGAGATCGGCGTCGCCGAGCGCATCCAGCGGCGTCGCAACCGTCTCCTGGGCATCGTGCAGGTCCTGTGAGTCCGGATGCGCGTAGAGGAGCCCGGTGACGATCTCGCCCGCCGCAGCGCGCTCCTGCAGATAATTCATCGCCGCGATCTTGTTGGTCGGGTCGTAGTCCGCATGAACCTTGCGCAGCCGGATCGCTCCGCCGTCGTGCAGCACGACTTCCTGCACGCTGCCCGGGCCGTAGTCAACGCCGATCGGCTCGCGCGGCACCATCACGTCGAGGAAATTGACCGCTTCGTTGTGCTCGCGGACGTAGTCGTAGCTCTTCGTCGAGCCCGGGTGATTGTTGAACGCGACGCAGGGCGACACGACGTCGATGAACGCTGCACCCTTGTGCAGCACCGCGGCCTCGACGAGCGGCACGAGCTGCGCCTTGTCGCCGGAAAAGCTGCGGGCGACGAATGTCGCGCCCATTTGCAGCGCCAGCATCACCATGTCGATCGGTTCGTCGTTGTTGACAGCGCCGCGTTTCGCGCGCGAGCCCTTGTCCGCGGTCGCGGAGAACTGGCCCTTCGTAAGGCCGTAGACGCCGTTGTTCTCGACGATGTAGACCATGTTGACGCCGCGTCGGAGCACATGCATGAACTGGCCGATGCCGATCGACGCCGAGTCGCCGTCGCCGGACACGCCGAGATAGATCAAGTCGCGGTTCGCGAGGTTGGCGCCCGTCAGCACCGACGGCATACGCCCGTGCACGCTGTTGAAGCCATGCGAGTTGCCGAGGAAATAAGTCGGCGTCTTCGACGAGCAGCCGATCCCCGACAGCTTGGCAACACGATGTGGCGCGATGTCCATCTGGAAGAACGCCTGGACGATGGCCGCGGAAATCGAGTCGTGGCCACAACCCGCACACAGGGTCGAGATGGCGCCTTCGTAGTCGCGGCGCGTGTAGCCCAACTTGTTCCGCGGCAGGTCGGGATGGTGGAGCTTCGGCTTGGCGAGATAAGTCATTGGCCAGATGTCAGATGTCAGATGTCAGGTACCACGATCAGTCGCCGGCCTTCTGATCCCGCAGGCCCTGCTCCTGTGCCCTGACGGGGAACGGCGTCACGTTGAACAGCGCCGCCTTTTCGGCGATTTCGCGGGTGACGAAGCGAGCGGTCACCGGCGTCCCGTCGTAGTGCAGCACGGAGATGAGCTTGCCGGGATCGATCCCGCATTCGTTGACGAGCAACACTTTCAACTGCGCGTCGCGGTTCTGCTCGACGACGAACACGTGGTCGTGGGCAGCGATGAACTCCGTGACGGCATCGGCGAACGGAAACGCGCGCAGGCGCATCCGGTCGAGGTGGATGCCGTCGGCGGCGAGCGCCGCAAGCGATTCGGCCATCGCCGCGCCGGTCGAGCCGTACCAGATCACGCCGGTGCGCGACGGGTTGGCCGCCTTTTCGATCACCGGCGCGGGCACGAGCGCCTTCGCCGTCTCGAACTTGCGCAACAGGCGCTGCATGTTGTCGACGTACGCCGGTCCTTCCTCGGTGTAGCGGGCGTAGCGGTCCTTGGTCGTGCCGCGGGTGAAGAACGAGCCCTTCGTGGGGTGGGTGCCGGGGTAGGTGCGATACGGAATTCCGTCGCCGTCGACGTCGAGGTAGCGTCCGAATTCGCGGCCGGAGTCGAGCTCGTCGCGGGTTACCACCTTGCCGCGGTCGAGCTTTCTCGCATCGTCCCACGCGAGCGGCGCGGTGAGCCATTCCTGCATTCCGATGTCGAGGTCGGACAGCACGAAGATCGGCGTTTGCAGCCGGTCGGCGAGATCGAGCGCCGTCGCGGCCATCGCGAAGCACTCCGTCGGATCCTCGGGAAACAGCAGCACGTGCTTGGTGTCGCCATGGGAGGCGTACGCGCAGAGCAGGATGTCCGCCTGCTGCGTGCGCGTCGGCATGCCGGTCGAGGGACTCCCGCGCTGGATGTCGAACAGCACCGCAGGGATCTCGGCGAAATAGGCGAGACCGATGAACTCCTGCATCAGCGAAATGCCGGGGCCCGACGTCGCCGTGAACGCGCGCGCGCCGTTCCATGCGGCGCCGATGACGATGCCGATCGACGCCAGCTCGTCTTCGGCCTGGATGATCGCGTACTTGTGCTTGCCCGTCTCGCGCTCGACGCGGAGCTTTCGGCAATGCTTCTGGAACGCTTCGGCGAGCGACGACGATGGCGTAATCGGATACCACGCGCAGACGGTGGCGCCGCCGTAGACGCAGCCGAGCGCGGCGGCGTTGTTGCCGTCGATGAAGATGCGATCGCCGACGGCGCCCGCACGCTTGACGCGGAGCGGCAGCGGACACTCGAACTGGTTCAGCGCATAGTCGCGGCCGAGATGCAGTGCTTTGCGGTTCGGCTCGAGGAGCGCCTCCTTGCCGCGATACTGCTCGGAAAAGAGCTTCTCGACCTCGGCCGCGTCGATGTCGAGCAGCGCGGTGAGCGCGCCGAGGTAGATGATGTTCTTGAAAAGCTGCCGCTGCCGTGCATCGGTGTATTCGGCGTTGCAGATCGCGGTGAGCGGCATGCCGAGGACCGTGATCGCTTCGCGGAACTTCGACGCCGGCATCGGCCGCGTCGAGTCGTAGAACAGATAGCCGCCCGGGCTCGATTTCGGCGACATCCTTCTCCCAGGTCTGCGGATTCATCGCGACCATCAGGTCGACGCCGCCACGCCGGCCGCGCCAGCCGGCTTCCGTGATGCGCACCTCGTACCACGTCGGCAGGCCCTGGATGTTCGACGGGAAGATGTTGCGCGCCGACACCGGCACGCCCATGCGCAGGATCGCCTTGGCGAACAGGCCGTTCGCCGATGCCGACCCCGAGCCGTTGACGTTCGCGAACTTGACGACGAAGTCGTTGACGCGCGCGATCGGCGCCTTTGCGGGCTTCGCCATCACTCGGCCGCCTGCGGATTCAAGTCCGCCGCCGTCTTGCGCCGGTACTCGGCCGGCGCGTGGCGGGCGCGGCAGCGGTCGTCGGCGCGCGCCATGTCGAGCAGGAACTTCTGCATGTCCCAGGCGCCGGTCGGGCACCGCTCGGCGCAAAGGCCGCAGTGCAGGCACATGTCCTCGTCCTTCACCATCACACGGCCGGTCTTGAGCGCGCCGGACACGTAAAGGTCCTGCGTGCGGTTGTCGGCCGCCACCCGCAGCCGCGGCCGCAATTCGTCTTCGTCGCCGTTGGCGGTGAAGTTGATGCAGTCCATCGGACAGATGTCGACGCAGGCGTCGCATTCGATGCACAGGCGGTCGGTAAACACCGTCTGCACGTCGCAGTTGAGGCAGCGCTGCGCTTCGGCGACGGCGAGCTTGGGGTCGAAGCCCAGCTCGACCTCGATCTTGATGTTCTTCAGCGCAAGCTTGGTCTCCTTCAAAGGCACGCGGAAACGGTGCGCCGGCACGATCGCGTTGTCGTAGCTCCACTCGTGGATGCCCATCTTCTGCGAGATGAGACTGGTATGCGGCGGCGGCCGCTTGGCGATGTCCTCGCCACGGCAGAGGAGGTCGATCGAAATCGCCGCTTCGTGGCCGTGCGCGACGGCCCAGATGATGTTCTTCGGCCCGAGCGCCGCGTCTCCGCCGAAGAACACGCCGGCGCGCGTGCTGGCCATCGTCGCCTTGTCGACGACCGGCATCCCCCACTCGTCGAAGTCGATTCCGAGGTCGCGCTCGATCCACGGAAACGCGTTCTCCTGCCCGATCGCGACCAGCACATCGTCGCAGGGACAATGGACGTCCGGCTCGCCGGTCGGCACGAGCTTGCGTCGCCCTTTGGCGTCGCGCTCCGCGGCGACCTTTTCGAACATGACGCCGGTCAACCGCCCGTTGTCATGCGTGATCGCCTTGGGCACGAGGTAATTGTGGATCGGGATGCCCTCGTGCATCGCGTCTTCCTTTTCCCACGGCGACGCCTTCATTTCCTCGAACCCGGAGCGCACGACGACTTGCACGTCCTCGCCGCCCAGGCGCCGCGCGCTGCGGCAGCAGTCCATCGCCGTGTTGCCTCCGCCCAGCACGACGACGCGCTTGCCGATCTTGGTCACGTGGCCGAACGACACGTTCGCGAGCCAGTCGATGCCGATGTGAACATGTGCGGCTGCATCGACGCGCCCGGGCACGTCGATGTCACGGCCGCGCGGCGCGCCGCTGCCGACGAAGACGGCGTCGTAGCGCTCGGCCAACAGCGACTTGAGGCTGTCGATGCGTTGGCCCGGGCGGAAATCGACGCCGAGATCGAGGATGTAGCCCACTTCTTCGTCGATCACCGATTCGGGCAGCCGGAAACGCGGAATCTGGCTGCGGATCATGCCGCCGGCGCGGCGGTCGCCGTCGAAGACAATGCATTCGTAGCCGAGCGGCGCCAGATCGCGGGCGACGGTCAGCGACGCCGGCCCCGCGCCGACCAGGGCAATCCGCTTGCCGTTCTTCTTCTGCGCGGGTTGCGGCAGCCGGTCGCGGATGTCGTCCTTGTAGTCGGCCGCGACGCGCTTCAGCCGGCAGATGGCGACGGGTTCGGGCTTACCCTTCTTGTCGCCGCCCTCCTCGACGCGGCCGCGCCGGCAGGCGGGCTCGCAGGGCCGGTCGCACGTCCGCCCGAGGATGCCGGGGAAGACGTTGGACTCCCAATTGACCATGTACGCGTCGCCGTAGCGGCCCGCGGCAATCAACCGGATGTATTCGGGAACGGGGGTATGAGCCGGGCAGGCCCACTGGCAATCGACGACCTTGTGGAAATAGTCGGGATTCGCGATATCGGTGGGCTTCAAAAAATGCTCCTGTGGCGGCCATTGGTCTGGTTGTGCTTGGACGCGATCCCGGAAGCAGGATTCACGCCCGACCAATGTGCGCTGCGGCGAATGCTACGCCTGGCCCGTCCTCGAGGAAAGGCTTGTCGGTCGCATGGTCTTTTTCCTGCCGCGCCCAATGGGCGGTACTGCCTTGCGCAAACCCCCATCCGCCCAGGGGCGCGCGACACGCACCTTCAAAACGCCGCCGAGCACCGTGAGGTTCCCCTGATTTCCGGAAAGTTCCCGACGATCATGTTGTCAATTCGTGTGTTAAGCGCGCCCTCGATCGCGAAATTGAATAATCCGGTGCTCGGGGTGTTTGACGATCGTCGAGCCCCGTCGGCGCGACGAACGTGCGCTGGCCTCCGACGCAAGCGGCCAAAGCGTAATCGCGTCCAGTGTCAGAAGCGTTATGAGAATCTTGCGCGGCCATCTATTGCATCGGGGTCTACCCGCGTTTGATCTGACCGATCTGCGCCGCCGCGGAAGCAGTCGCATCGCAGTTTGAGTTTGAAAGCATCCAATTAGGCATCTGGCGATGACCTCGTAACACGCAACGAACGACAATCGGTCAAAATACTCGACCCATGGCGAACTCAAAGTCCTTGTCGAGCGATCTCCGCACCGTGATCGCAGCGGCGGCGTGCATGCTGGGCATGATCGGTGGCTTGTGCATGGCCCCGTTACAAGCGGACGCGGCGGAGGAAGAAGCGCGCGTGCTGATTCTCAACGGCCTGGATCCCTATCTTCCCGCCTATTTGGCGATCGACAGCGCCATGCGCGCGAGCCTCGCCAACGAAACCGCAAGGACCATCGTCTTGTATTCCGAGCAACTCGACGCGCAGCGATTCGGGGTCGAATCCATGGAACCGGAGGTATTCGCGTTGCTCGCCAAAAAATACCGCGCGTTGCGCATCGACGTCGTTGTGACAGTGACACGGCCCGCGTTCGATTTCTTCCAGCGACACGGTGAGCAACTTTGGCCCGGCGCGCGCCTCGTGTTCCATGGGCTTCCAGATCCCACCACCGAACCCGTGCCAGTTCCGCCCAATGCCACCGGACTTGTAAACCGGGATGATTTTGGTGGCACCATCGACCTTGCCCGACGCTTGCAACCCAATGCGCGCCGCATCCTTGTCATTTCCGGCGTGTCGCCATTAGACCGTGAGCTGGAGCGCCGAGCACAGCAGGTGGTGCCGGCCATCGCAGGAGCGGCAGCCGTGGAATTTCTTTCCGGTTGGCCGCTGCCAGAACTGGTCGCCCGGCTTGCGACGGAGCCCGCGGATACGATCGTTCTCTATCTCTCGCTGTTTCGTGACCGGGACAATCGACCCTACCTGCCTCGCGAAGTGCTGCGCGCGATCAGCAGCGTGTCCACCGCGCCGGTCTACGGCCTTTTCGAGACCTACGTCGGCTCCGGCGTCGCGGCCGGAAGCATGGAAATTTATGAAGAACGTGGCCGGCTTGTCGGGCAGCTGGTGCGTGAGGCAGTAGAAGGCAGGATCACTGCACCAGATCGCGCCGTGTTCAGTGTGCCGAGCCGATGCGTCGCTGACGCGCGTGCGCTGCAGCATTGGTCGCTCGACGAGCGGCGATTACCCGAGAGCTGCGAGATTCGGTTTGCAGATCGCCCCTATTGGCGTGAGCATCTTGGCCAGTTGGTCGCGGTGTTGGCGATCATTGCCGCACAAGCCGCCCTGATTGCCGCGCTCCTCTTCGAGCGGCGATCGCGCCGCCGGACGGCAACGGCGCTGGAGAAAAGCCAGAAGCAGATGAACCTGGCCGCGCGCGCGGCGAAGCTTTCCATGTGGATCTGGGACGTGGCTCGCGACAAAATCTGGGCGACCACAAAATTACGTCAAGATGCTGGGCTGCCCGAGGAACAGCCGATTGAATTTGGGGACGTGCTCAACGCGGCG
>CAVTFF010000014.1:0-104837 GCA_963733985.1 uncultured beta proteobacterium
TCACCGCCTAAGACATAGGTGAAAGCTGGTGCCTTCGCCACCGCTGCATCAGCGCTCGCGGCCCCACGGTCGAAAGCGCTCCGGCGCATGGCGAGCGCGGCCGTCACCCGCCGGTCGGCGTTCAGGAGGAAATCAGGGAGCTCCTCGGCCATCTTGACCGCAAAGATGACGGCCAAGACCTTTTCGTCGAGGCTCTGGCGCGCATGCCTCCCTAATTCAGTTACTACTTGCCTTGGCTGGCTGGCGGACGCCTCACCTCGCATATTCGGTCAGCATCAGCACGAACTCGTCGTCGAACGCATCGACGAGATCGCGACCGGCACGACTGCCGCGCCACTTGAATGCGACATCTAACCTCAACGTCGCGGTGTCGCGCGGTACGTCGTCGTCGACTTCAGCCGGCATGCGTACCGTCATACGAGCGCGCTCAAACGGCGAGACGCGGGGCAGGACGAGGGCGCCCAGTGTTCTGCCCGCGGCGTCGATAAACGTGATCTTTGCAGTTGATGCGCCATCCTCCGTCAGGCGACCATTCAGAATGCCGGCGAAGCGCGCCTTCACGCGTCCGCTCGCAACTGCACTTCGCCACGTGGCATCGAGTCGCACGTCCTCGCGCAGCACGCTGTCTCGACGTGCGCTATACCCCTGAAATCGCGGCCGAGACGTCGCGATCAGATTCGCGGTTGTCCGCAGCGCCGGCGCGGGCTCCCATTGCAGTGCGACGGCAGGAATGTCCGCGTGGCGGTCGCGCCGCGAGACCTGCAATATGTAGACGCTTCCGGTGCTGGTCTCGCGCAGATCGACGCGCTCGCCGCGCTCGTCCGGAATCCCTTCCGCGACCAACGCTGCGTGCGCATCGAGGAGCTTCAGGCGGACGCGCGAATCATTCGAGCGTATCGCGTCGTATTCGCGGTCGCCGGGCAGCACGTACGTCTCCTCGACGTATGGCAGCGAATGCTCGACGGGCTCGCCGGGATGAAGCACGCGATAAATGCCGTCGTGCACGAACTGGGGCAGCCGGCGGCCGCTGCCGGTGACGTCGTTGGACAGCACGTACGCGCCGGGCGTGCCGGAGATGCGAACCAGATAGTCGACGCCAGGCTCGAGCGTCACGGCGAGCGCGTCCTTGGCGCACCCGGGCGCCGCAAGCGAGGCGACCAGCGAGCCGGCCGTGCGCGCCGGCGTCAGTCGAAACACCTGCACGGTGATCGGCGATTCGTTCGAATACACCTTGAGCGTGGGCGCGGCGTTCAACAGCGCCTGCTCCTTCAGCGTGACCTGCGCACCTTGGACGATGTAGTAGTCGACGTCGGTCGTCGAATGGATTGTCGCTTCGACGCGCACGCGTGGCGAAAAGCCGAGCGTCGGACGTCCGCCGCCATGTGGCGTGTACAGGATCGAGTGCAGCGACTTCGCCTGCGCGGGCGTATCGTCGGGCTCGTACGCGTCCGCGGCGAGCGCCGCCGCCTGGAAGCCGATGTTCAAGTGGTACGCGTTCACGCTCGCCGCGTCCAGGCCGAGCACATGCGGGCCGCCCGCCACGCGATATTGGAGGTTGCGGCCTAGCCCACCCGGGACTGGCGCATCGGGCAGCGCGACAGGCGCCGCGCAGCGCGTGCTCTCGGCGGAAAAGTCGAGAATCGACAGGTCGCCGAGCGCGCGCGGATAGCGCAGCAGGATCGTCGCGATCGACGCGCCCGGAACGCCGAATCGGAAATAGTCGCGATCGCCGCCGCCGATGTTGAGGTTCGACGCGAGGTACGTCGACGTGTCGCCGAGGTCCGTGGCCGTCGTGTCGGTATCGTTGAGTTCGAAACGGTCCCTGACGATCGGAATGCCTTGCGCCGCCGCGCGGACGGCGGCGAGCGCGTCGACGATGTGCGTCGCCGGAGCGACGCCCGGATGCGCGGTCGCGACGAGGATCGCCGCGACGTCGTCGCTGTTGAGATTCGGATTGATCGCTTTCATCATCGCCGCGATGCCGGCCACGAACGGAGCCGAAGCGCTGGTGCCGGAGAACACCTGCGGCCGCTCGGGGCCGAATGGCGTTGGATTGCCGGCCGCATCCTTGTCCGGCGGGAAGGACATCACCGGGATGTTCAACGGTGCGAACACGTCGACGCCCTCGCCGTAATTCGAGAGCGAAGCCATCGTGCTGTCGTTCGGCGGGTCGTTGAGCGCCCCCACGCAGATCACGTGGTCCTCGATGCAGGGATGGACGAAGTGCGGATCGCCGACGTATTGGCTGTCGTTGCCGGCGGAGCTGACGAAGATCGGACGGTTGCCCACGTTGTAGCGGTCGTCGAACGTCGCGTCGTCGCGATCGCCCATGCGGCAGATGACGTCGCAGCTGTCGCCCCAGCTTACCGATACGACATCGGCGCCGAGCGCGACGGCGAGCTTGATGGAATCCTTGATGTCGCCTCCGTCGCCCGTCTTGATCAGCAGCACGTCGCCGACGAGCGAGCCGGTGCCGGCGAGGCCCTTGCCGTTGTTCATGATGCCGACGGCCACACCCGCGGCCCCGGTGCCGTGCCAGAAGCAGAGAATGGTGTCGGAGCAGGGCGTCATGTTGGGGCCGTCCGCGACCGGCCGGTTGGCGAACCAGTCGTACTGCATCGGCTTGGCGGGCGGCGCGGGGAAGTCGCTGTCGTTGCCGCGCGCGAATCCAGCTGGGTCGAGCCAGAATCCGCTGTCGACGATCGCGACGCGGACGCGTCGCTTTATGCCGTGCGCCGAGACGAACTGCCACGCGAGCGCGACGTTCGTCTGGCTCGTGTAGCGCGGCTCGGCCAACGCATCGACACCGGCGCGCTCGTTCGAGACGAAGAGCACCTGAGGGAACGTCTGATGCGGCCGGTAAACGAAGTTGCCGCCGGCCTTGAAGCCGGCCGCTCGCGCGTTCACCATCGCGGCGAATGTCAGCAACGCGAGCTCCGACGAGAATTCGACGTGACCGTTGACGCCTGCAGCAAGCGCGTTCGCGCTCATCGCCGAACGGTCCACTCGCGCGGGATCGATGCGGACGTAGTACGTCGTCGCCTTACGCTGCTCGGGTGTGAGTTGGATCCCGAATTCCGGCGGCAATTCCGGAAGCGTGTTGTCGCGCACGACCGTCCCGCCGAAGCGCGCGAGATACGGCTGCAGATCGGCGTCCGAGCCGACATGCAGCGCCACGATGCCTTCGAAGAAATCGCTTTGGACGCCGCGATCGTCGCGCGATGCCGCGATCGGCTGCGCCGCGCCGTGCGCATCGACGATCATGGCGACGCGGGGCTTAAGGTCCGGACGGACGCTGGCCTGGAATTCGCGGGCAGACTGCACGGTCGCGCACGACGCCAGGACCGTGACGAAAGCGACCGCGAATACGCGTCCGATCATGACGGGCCTCCGGTCCGGCGGCAGGCAGTTGCGGAAGGATAACCCGCCGTGGCGCTCATATGGCAAGACGGATTCGTCGCGCAATTTTCGAATGCACCGCTGGCTGCAACTCAATACGTAACCGGCAAAACGTGGGAGAAGTTTGATGCAGGCCAAGCCGCCGAGCGGCGGAGTGCGGTCTGATTGAGGCAATCGGCTTGGGAGCAATCCTTTGAACTGGGGCCAGTTTCTCGTTGCAGCAGCGCTGACGGCATTGGCGGCAGCTACGACGGTTGTGCTGAATCGAGCGGATGCGGTCGCGACCGCTCCGATCGAGGACGAGCTGGTACTCATCACCCCGGTGGGAAAGAGCCTTTCGGATCCGGCGCTAGTGGAGTTCGCCGAGTACGCACGAGAGCGCTGGGACGTCAAGGTCAAAACGAGTGCGCTTTCGGCCGGGACGCCGATCGCGTACGGCCGGATAGTCGAATGGAACGGGCGCCCGCAGGCGGACCTCTTCTGGGGTGGCGAAAGCGCGCTCTACGACAGGCTCGCAGCGCAGAACCTGCTCCTGCCGCTTGAGCTTCCCAAAGAGGTGACCGCCGGCATTCCGGACAGTATCGGCAAGCCCAACGCGGTGTCTCTGAAGGACCCTCGGGGCTTCTGGGTGGGCACCGTGCTCGAATCGTGCGGGATCGCTTACCACCCGCGGCTATTGCAACGCCTTGGCGTGCCGCCGCCCAAGGATTGGGACGATCTCCTGGATCCACGGCTGAAAGGCAACGTGGCCCAGGCGCCGCCGACGCGCTCCTCAAGCAGCCATGCAGCGTACGAAGTCATCCTCCAGCGCGACGGCGAAGCGAAGGGGTGGGAGTGGGCGAAACGGCTCGCGGCGAATACCGGCATCTTTGCTGCGCGCAGCCGTGACGTGCCTTCCCTGGTGGCGAAGGGAGAATTCGCCGTGGGCTTTGCGGTCCCGAGCTACTTCGCATTCGAAGACCGCCTTGCCGGCTTCGACATCAAGTACGTGGCTCCGAGAACCGCGTGGATCACCTCCGGTCCGGCAGCGATCCTCAAGGGCGCCAAGCACCCGAAGGCGGCGCGTGCGTTCGTAGAGTTCCTGCTCTCCGAGCGAGGGCAGCGGATCGCCATCGACCGCGGCCTGTTTCCGATCGTGCCGAAATACCGTATTCAGGGCCCGCCCGGGTCGACTGCTGAAATGGCGGTCGACTTCAACGGCGGCATTCGCTCCTACTACGACGTCGACGTAATCAGCGTGTACGACGACGAGCTCGCGCAGAAGCGTTACGAGCAGGTCAACGAGACTTTTCGGAGGGAGATCGAGTCGGTCGCGGACGAACTGAAGCGAAGATATTGAGACTCCGTGGTCCCAAGCAACACTCGCAACACATGGATCGGTTCCGATGGAGGTATTGCTGCGAGTTGCCTTACGACGGAACGTGAGACGATCAGCCGCGGGTTCTCGCTCTGCGGCGGCCGCCGAGCAATGGCCGCCCGTTTGCATACCGGAAATTTCGCCGGCCCACGACATTACAAGATCCAACAGTAGTAGTAGACTCAACCCGTCCAAGTCCGCACGCAATGTCCCTCGGGAGTTGGGAACATGCGTCTGCACGTCCTGGTGTTGGCGCTCTTCATGAGAAGGAGGGGGCAGACATGGGAACCGATGGCGATCAGCCGCCGCTAGATCCCCGACACCTGCGGCGGGCGCAGCCACTCAATCAGGCGTTGCCCGCAACGTGGAGATGGATCGCGCAACTGCCTCCCGAAATCCGTCCGCTGTCGCTGCTGGACGAATTTCCCCGCGTCGCCAACATGCTCGCTCGTGCTTGGCCGGATGCGCCGAGCTTTGCAACTTGCCTGGATTCGCTGCTACACGACCGCCGCGGCGGCCGCCGCGGCTTCCCCGGTCATGTGCAAAGCGAGCTTCTGACCCTTCGCGAGTATTTCGAGGGCCGTTACCCGGCTGCGCGCGGACTTCTCGATGGCCGTGTCGAGACTGACAAGGAAACGGAGTGAACGGGCGATTCGTCAGCCGCCTCGATGGTCACACTTCGGAGTCGCGACTTATCCGCAAGGCGGCTCTCACGCTCCCGCGGTTCCCTCGAATGCCGCCCGCAACGCAGCGATGTCGATCTTGACCATGTTCATCATGGCGTCCGATGCCCGCTTTGCCTTGACACGATGGGGCGGCCATCATCTCGGCCAGGACGGTCGGGACAATCTGCCAGGAGAGGCCGAAGCGATCTCTCAGCCAGCCGCATTGCTCGGCCGAGCCGCCCTGGAGGAGTGCGTTCCAGTAGTGGTCGAGTTCGGCCTGATCGTCGCAGGTCACGACGAACGACACCGCGTGGTTGAACGGGTCGAGCGGCCCGGCACTCATGGCAATGAAGGGCTGGCCGAAGAGAACGAACTCGACGACCTTTACCGATCCAGGGGGCCCGCTGGGCGATTCGCTCGGCAGCGCGGTGACACGGTTAACGCGCGAGTCGGGAAAGACGGAGGCGTAGAACGCCGCGGCCTCCTCGGCTTCTTTGGAATACCAGAGAAAAGGGGTGATCTTCTGCATTGGCTTCTCCTGTGGACGGTGAGGGAACCGGCGCTGCCAGATACATGGCGGAAGGCCGGACCCTCCAGACCGTGTCGAACGTGCGCCCGGCGTTAACAGCTCCGCCGTTCGATCAGTGGTGCGTCAAGAGCAATCGGCGGTCGCGGGATCGAACATCGGGCGAACCTCCAATGTGCCTTCGTAGGTCTGCCCGAGGACATCGACATGGAGCTGCATGAACTCCTTCCCCAGCCGGATCGCCTCTTCCTTCGATGCCGCCTCAAGAATGGCGAAGCCGCCGATCAATTCCTTCGTCTCGGCGAACGGCCCATCGGTCACGGTCATCTTCCCTCCGGAAACCCGGACGCGGGCGCCCTTCGAGCTGGGCAGCAGGCCTCCCGATTGAAGCAGGACGCCGCGTTTGGTCATTTCTTCGCTTAGCTTGCCGACTGCGGCAAGCAGGGCCGGATCCGGCGGTCGTCCCGCTCGTAGCTCGGATCTGCCTTGACTATCATCATGAATCGCATCGCGATTTCTCCTTCAATCCAAGGTTATCGAATCCCCAACTCCCGGGCGTGGCACCTATAGTCGATCGGCGGAGTCGCGAATCGACATCGCCTGCGTCAATGGTCCGGGGCGGCGGTAGGGAGCGCCCGCAGGTAGCTCCGACGTGGATGGGGGCGGAGCCTGCATCAACAGGTTAGGCTAATCAGATCGGTTCCCGATAGCGGCGCAGCCGGACCGCCGCGGCGAGGAATGCCGCGGCGAATGCCAGCCCGATCCAGAGACCCGGCGTGCTCAGGAATTTCCCCGGAGTGAGCTGCGTCCAGGCGAGTCGGATCGCTGCCGTGCGCAGTCGAAGGCGAAAGCGTCCGCGGCGAACCCGATCATGCGGTGCTTCAGCATGGAGGCGAGATACGAAGTGTTGAACGCAATCTTCTCGACGATGCCGATCGCGACCAGCGGCAACACGGCCCAGAGAAATGTCGCGCGCCGCGCCCAGCCCGAGACCAGCAGCAGCCAGCCGTAGATCGGCGCATGCCAGAGCGCGAGCGCGATCAGGCCGTAGAGCAGCACCAGCGACATCTGGAACAGCGGCAACTGCGTCCACAGCGTCGTGGCGCTCAGACCGCTCGCGCAGCAGGACTGCGGTGCTCAGCAGCAGCATGATCAGCTGCGTGGCAACGGTGATCGCGAAGGTGACCAGCGGCAGAACCACCAGCGGGATGCTCGCCTTCGAGAGCACCGTCGTGAGATCGGAAACCGGCAGCGACTTCCAGAACAGGATGCTGCGATCGCGGCGTTCGCCGTGCAGCGCGTCGAGGCAGTAGAACACGCCGACGATGAACGCGGTCAGGATGAGCAGCGATCGCCGCGATGTCGTACGGCTTCTCGATGGCGGCGCGCTGCATGCGCCGGGTCGAGCAGCAACACGGCGCGTCTGCGCTCGCGGCAGGCCGAATCATGCTGATCAGGAAGCCGAACAGCACGACGGCGGCGACGGCCAGCGGCGCGATATAGATCGAACGGTTCTCCCACAATTCGCGCCGCACCGACCAGTACAAGGGCCGAGTCGCCGAGATGGCCGCCGGCGCGATTGCCTGCGAGTCGAGCGGAGACTCGGGCACGGCGTTCGATTGAGTATTCATGCAGCCGCTCCTTGTGCCTCGCCGGCCTGATTGCCCATCACGGCAACGAACAGGTCGGCGATGCTGGGCGTGCGCACGTCGCCAAGTGCGGCGAGCTGCTCGCGATCGACGCGATCGAACAGCAGGATGCTGCGGCCGAACACCTGGCGCTCGTGAATCGGCTTGAGCGCCCGCGCGGCGGCGACATGCTCGGGATGCACCATCACTTCCAGATAGCGCGACTCGAATTCCTCCATGCTGCAATCGAGCACGATGCGGCCGCGGTTGATGAACATCGAGATCGGTGAGGACGTGCTGGATCTCTTCGACCTGATGGGTCGTCACGACGATGGTGCGGCTGCGATCGAAGTAGTCGTTCAGCAGCGAATCGTAGAACTGCTTGCGATACAGGATGTCGAGGCCAAGCGTCGGCTCGTCCAGCACCAGCAATTTCGCGTCGATGGCCATGACCAGCGCGAGGTGCAGCTGGGTCACCATGCCCTTCGACAATTCCCTGACCTTGCTGGTGCGCTTGATGGTGGTCTTCGCAAGAAAGCCTTCCGCCTTCGCGCGATCGAATCGCGGATGCACGCCGGCGACGTAGTCGAGCGCCTGCGAAACCCGCATCCAGCGCGGCAGCACGGCGACATCGGCGATGAAGCAGACATCGCGCATGAGCTGATCGCGCTCGGTCCAGGGGTCGCGCCCGAGCACCTTCAGTTCTCCCTGATAGGGGGTGAGGCCGAGAATCGCGTTGAGCGCGGTGGTCTTGCCTGCGCCGTTGGGGCCGATGAGTCCGAGGATGCGGCCCTCTTCGACGCGCAGATCGACGCCGTCCAGCGCGATGGTCGTGCCGAAGGTCTTGCGCAGGCCGCGTGCTTCTATGCATGGCCATGGCTTCAGCGCTCCTTCTCTGGCAGCCGACGATTTCGCGCCGGTTGCGGCAGCATCCAGCAGTTCTTCGGCGTCAGGCCGAGCCGCTGAATGGTCGCGTGGACTCTCGGGCCATTCTTCGGCAAGAAACTTCTGGCGTTCGCCCTGCAGCAGCAGATCGCGCGCGCCGGCATTGATGAACATGCCGAGACCTCGCTTCTTCTCGACGAGCTGCTCGTCGACCAGCTGTTGATAGCCCTTCAGGACCGTGAGCGGATTGACCCGATATTCGGCCGCGACATTGCGCACGGACGGCAGCGGATCGCCTTCCTTGAGCACGCCGTCGAGTATCATGGCGACGACACGGTCGCGAAGCTGGCGGTAGATCGGCTGACTGTCGTTCCACTCACGATCCATCATGGGTTCCAGATAGCCTGGCCGAGCGATGTGCGAGCGCTGCGCTAATCGGCGAGACCACTGCCCCTCGCTGATTGGTCGCGATGGATGCATGGCTTCAGCTTCAGACGCGCACGCACGAGTGGTCTGCCGCGTTCGCCAGCATCGCGTCGCGAGGCGGCCGATGCGACTCCGTTCCGACGGCGACATCGCCTTCCGCGGCCACGACTGACGCTGTGCGCGCCCGACGCGTCGCCAGGAGCGCGGCGACCGTTGCACCCAAACTCGGGCGTCGTTTCAGTACTCCGCCATTGAATGGACGGTTCGTTTGCGTAGGGGGATTGCATCTGGAGAGGCACCGGAGTCTGACTGTGCATGGCTCAGTTGGTTGACACGCGGTCGTCTGCGGGCGAGGCGGTGTCAGCGAGTCGACCGGCTTGCGGTCGGGCTTCAGCGACCCGCGCGGGAGCCGTAGACGATACTGGCTCGCGCGCAGCAACGACATCGATGCGTATGACGGCAGCGGGGCCCATGGACGCCGGTGGAGTTGGTTTCGACGCCGCGAGCATCCGAGTCTCGCGGCTGCCCGAGTCCATCCCTGCCGGCAGGAGCACAGCTAGGGCGAAGGTGATCACCGTCATCGCGATAGCGGCGATACCGAGCCCGACACGCGGCAGTAACGATTCATGATGGTAGTTCATCGATCTCTCCTCATTGCGTTCCGGGCGCGCCGCGAATCCTGGGCGGCTCTTGTGACGCGGCGCGGATCCGTCGCATCCGCTAACGTCGCGTCGTGAGGCGACGGATGCGAGCCGTCGAGGCCTGCGTAAAAAGTGCCCAAGAGGATTATTTTCTTCAACTTATTCAAAAGGTTGCTCCGCCAATTTAGCCGTTTTATCGCTGATGCTGTGTTTTAGTCTAGTAGAACACTGATCGAAATGCAACCTTCTTTTGATCCTTCTTGCCGCCCTGTTTGCCAGGGTTCCCAGCCCTCCCGGGTACCGCCCGGAGGGACAATTAGGCCCGGACAATCGAGCGAGCCGATGCGCTCGACCGAAACTTCCCATCGAAGCGATGAAGCTCAACCGTTATCCGCGCCGGGAGCCACCTCGGTGAGCGACGAGGCGTCCCAACGCTCTCGCGAAACGATGGAGGCCGTCTACCGCTCCGAATCGCGCCGCGTCTTCGCGACGCTGATCCGTCTGCTCGGCGACTTCGACCTCGCCGAGGAAGCGCTGCACGATGCCTTCCGCGCCGCGCTCGAGCAGTGGCCGCGCGATGGCGTGCCCGGCGAATCCGCGCGCCTGGCTGGTTTCGGCCGGGCGCTTCAAGGCCATCGATGCGCATCCGCCGGCACGCGCGGTTCGACCGTCGCTGGACGACGTGGCCGAGCAGGTCGAGGCGATCGCCGACGAGTCCGCAGACCGGGACGCCGAGAGCATCGAGGACGACCGGCTGCGGCTCATCTTCACCTGCTGCCATCCGGCGCTGTCGCCGGACGCGCAGGTCGCGCTGACGCTGCGCGAGGTCTGCGGCCTGACGACCGAGGAGATCGCGCAGGCGTTTCTCAGCGCGCGCACCGACGCTGGCGCAGCGCATCGTGCGCGCCAAGGCGAAGATCCGCGACGCGCGCATTCCCTATCAGGTGCCGGCGCCGGACGAGCTGCCCGAGCGGCTCGATAGCGTGCTGCGGGTCGTCTACCTGGTGTTCAACGAGGGCTACTCGGCGTCGTCGGGCGCGATCGCTGACGCGGGTCGATCTGTCGGGCGAGGCGATCCGTCTGGGACGGCTGCTGGTCGAGCTGCTGCCCGAGCCCGAGGCGATCGGACTGCTGGCGCTGATGCTGCTGCAGGAATCGCGGCGCGCCGCGCGCACGTCGCCGGCGGGCGATCTGATCCTGCTGGACGACCAGGACCGCTCGCTCTGGAACCGCGAGCAGATCGCCGAAGGGTCGGCGCTGGTGGAGCGGGCGCTCGCGTCGCGCCGCTTCGGCCCCTACACGCTCCAGGCGGCGATCGCGGCGGTGCATGCCGAAGGCGCCGACCGCCGACGCAACCGACTGGGCCGAGATCGTCGGCCTCTACGACGTGCTGCTGCGCGTCGATCCATCGCCCGTGGTCGAGCTGAACCGCGCCGTGGCGGTGGCGATGCGCGACGGTCCGGCGGCCGGGCTCGCGCTCGTCGACGCGATCCTGGCGCGCGGCGACTTGCGCGACTACCACCTGGCGCATGCGGCGCGGGCGGACCTGTGCCGACGGCTCGGCAAGCGCCGCGGACGCGCGCGCCTCCTACCAACGCGCCCTCGCGCTTACCCGACAGGAGCCGGAGCGACGGTTTCTCGAGCGGCGTCTGGCCGAGCTGCCCGCCTGAAAGCCACGATCGAGGAGGATGAAAGGAGCCACCGCAACGCATCCGGCCACCCGGTGTGTCGATTTCCGGATCGCTCGATCGACTAGGGAGTGAAGACCTAGTGGATTTCGGGTCGTTCCGAAGACAGACAGGAGCCGAAAATGCAAGCAGTCATCCGCAGCTTGGCATCGTTGGGTCGATTCGGGTCTCGGCTTGGACCTTATCTCATGCTGGAAATTCTGATGCCCGGCGGGACCCTGATCGCGTTGTTGCTCTTCCTGTATCAGCGCCGGAATCTCCGCGTCGGAATCTGGGCATCGCGGGTTGCGCAGACCGTCGAGCCGGTGCTCGAGAGCATTGGCAGTCTTGGCAGGATGGGGCCGGTATCCTTGCGTTCGGCAACCCTCAGGAGCGAGCGATGAAGTATCTGTGCCTTGTATACCTTGACGAAAAAGCGCTGGACGCCGTCCCGGACAGCGATTGCATGGCCTACGGCGAGGGGCTCCGGAAAAGCGGCCATTCGATCGCTGCGGAGGCGCTGCAGCCCGTTCATACGGCGACGACCGTGCGGGTCCGAAACGGCAAGGTCTCGGTGACCGACGGGCCGTTCGCCGAGACGAAGGAACAGCTCGCCGGGTTCTACCTGGTCGACGCCAGGGACTTGAACGAAGCCATTCAGTTGGCGTCCAAAATTCCGCCGGCGCGCGTGGGCAGCATCGAGGTGCGTCCGGTGAGGCAGTTGTCGCCGAAATAGCAAGACACGATGGCGCTACGCCTGCGGTCGGGCGACGTCTGCGGCGACGCTTGCGTATGCGAGTCCTGGTTCGAAGGTGTGATCAATGGCAGCGTCGGTCAGCGCCGGCATTCTGGTTTACCGCGTTCGTGCGGGAATGCCGGAGGTCTTCCTCGTCCATCCGGGCGGCCCCTACTGGCGGAGCAAGGACGCCGGCGCCTGGTCCATTCCCAAGGGGGAGCTGGAGGAGGGCGCCGATGCATTGACGACGGCGCAGCGTGAATTCCTCGAGGAGACCGGTGCCAGCATGCGCGGAGAATTCGTTGCGCTGACACCGTTGAAGCAGCCGGGCGGCAAGCTCGTCCATGCCTGGGCCGTCAGTGGAGACCTCGACGCCTCATCGATCACCAGCAATACGTTCCGCATGGAGTGGCCGCCGCATTCCGGCCGGCAGCAAGAATTCCCCGAGGTCGATCGCGGCGGCTGGTTCACGATTGCCGTGGCGAAGGAAAAAATACTGGCGGGCCAGCGTGGATTTCTCGATCAATTGGCACAGCACATCGCCGTCGGTGAGTCTCGCCCGCATACCTGACCAACCGCTTGCGCGCTGAGGACAAGCCGGATGTAATGTGCGCATCTCCTCGAGGACGACAGGTGCGCTGCCTCTTCGAGCCGCGGCTCGTCAACGATGTGTTCGGCGATCCGGGGCTGTACGTCGATTTCCGCGACGAACGGCGGGCGCTGCTGTTCGATCTCGGCGACATCACGGGGCTGCCCCCGCGCAAGCTGATGCGGCTGTCACATGTCTTCGTCACCCACACTCACATGGATCACTTCGCGGGCTTCGATCATCTGCTCCGGGTCATCCTCGGCCGCAAGCCGGGCGTCGTCCTGTTTGGCGGGCCGGGGTTCGCTGCTCAAGTCGAGCACAAGCTCCGCGCTTACACCTGGAATGTCGTGCATCGCTACGACGAAACGGTAATCGAAGCACGGGAAATTGGGGCCGATGGCCGCGGTCTGCGCGCACGATTTTCGAGCCGGAATGGATTCGCGCGTGAATCGGGTGGGTCGTTCGAATTGTCCGGCGATGTTCTGCATGACGAGACGACTTTTCGCGTTCGTGGCCGCTTCGTCGATCACGATGTGCCGTGCCTCGCCTATGTCATCGAGGAGAAGGCTCACGTCAACGTCGCCAAAGACCGCCTCGCTGCCCTCGGCGTGTCGGCAGGCCCATGGCTGCGCGAGCTGAAGCACGCGGTGCTGACGGGCGCGCCCGAAACGACGCCGATCCGGATGCAATGGCGCGATCGGGACGGGGAGCATGCGATGACGCGGCGGGTGAGCGAGCTCTCCCACGTCGTCCTCGACGTCGTTCCTGGTCAGCGGATCGGCTACGTGACTGACCTGCGCTACACGGAGCCCAACGTCGACGTGCTCTGCGGGCTGCTTGCGGGGGTGGACCAGCTTTTCATTGAAAGCGTATTCCTCGACGAGGACGCGGAACATGCGACGCGCAAGAATCATCTAACGGCGAGTCACGCGGGCATGATCGCATGCCGGGTGGGCGCCAAGGCGGTCGTGCCGTTCCACTTCTCGCCTCGCTATCAGGAACGCCCGTCGGAGCTCATTGCCGAAATGCACGCCGCGTGGTCCGATACGTCAGCGCTCGTGCGTGGCAGACCATGAGCAAGAACAAGGGACGGACATGAAACGTCCCTTCTCTTTCCGGCGCCTGTTCGGAGCCGGCACCAGTGCGCCGGTTGACGCGCCCTCGCGTGGCGCCGTGCGTGACGCGCGCCACGCCATTTCCCTCTGCCATGCGTTGATGTCCGAGCGCGGCGAGGTCTCTGGCGCGCGCCTCGCACGCGACGCGCTCGCAGCGTATCAGGCGCTCGAGGGAACCGCCGCCGGCGTGTTCTTCGAGCTTCTGGTCGACGAGTTCTCGCCCGATCCCGAGGGGCTCGCGCGATTCTCCGACGCCTATCGCCGCGACCCGTCCCAGGCCAATCTGATTCTGCTGCAGCAGGCGGTCGAGCCTCCACGACAGGAGCTCTTTCGAAGGCTCAACATGGCACCCGGAGGCACCGGGGTGCTGGTCGAGATGCGGCGCCAGGTCCTGCGCGACCTCGGGGCGAACCCGCAGTGGCGGGGCATCGAAGCCGACCTTGCGCACCTGCTGCGCTCCTGGTTCAACCGCGGATTCCTTACGCTCCAGCGGATCGACTGGCGCACGTCCGCGCTGATCCTCGAAAAGCTGATCGAGTACGAAGCGGTCCATGAGATCCAGGGCTGGCGCGACTTGCGCCGTCGCCTCGCTGCCGATCGTCGCTGCTACGCCTTCTTCCATCCGGCGCTGCCGGACGAGCCGCTGATCTTCATCGAGGTGGCGCTGATCCGCGGCATGAGCGCCCGGGTCCAGCCGCTGCTCGATCCCGATTCGTCGGTTCTCGATGCCGCATCCGCCGACTGCGCGGTGTTCTACTCGATCACGAACTGCCAGCAGGGACTGCGTGGCGTGTCCTTCGGCAATTTCCTGATCAAGCAGGTCGTCGAAGATCTGGGGCGAGAGCTTCCGCGGCTCAAATCGTTCGCAACCCTGTCCCCGGTGCCCGGCTTTCGCGGCTGGCTCGCGGGCCTCGCGCAAGCGCCTGAAGGCGCCCCCATGGACGCCGAAGTCGGGGCTCTGCTGGCTGCGCTCGAGGTGCCGGGCTGGTTCGAGGACAAGGCATTGTCGAGCAAGCTGCAGCAGACGCTTGCGCCGCTTTGTGCGCACTATCTGCTGCATGCGAAGCAGGATCAGGAACCCGCCGACGCGGTTGCACGCTTTCACCTCGTCAACGGCGCGCGTCTCGAGCGGCTCAACTGGCTGGGGGACACCTCCGCAACGGGCATCCGTCAGTCCGCGGGGATGATGGTGAATTACGTCTACCGCCTAGGCAGCGTCGAGCGCAACCACGAGGCCTACGCGCGCGATCGCGCGATCGTCGCCTCGCGCCGGTTTCAATCGCTCGCCAAGGAGTCCTTGCTTGGGCGGGCGAGTCCGGATCGGCGGTAGCAGCTCCAGGATCGTCGACGGCTCCGCGCGGCCGCGAACTTTCCAGCGGTCGGATGCGCCTGCGCAAGAAGTGGGCATTGGTCCACGTTCCGTCCACAACGCGTTCAGTCGCGCCGTCCGTGTGCTGACCCCGGTGTTGGTCTGGCGGAACCGACGCACGCGGGAAGAACGCCAGGACATCAGACCTCGACCCCCTCGTTCGCCGGCATAGCGGGAGCCTTTCCCCGCATGCGCCGGTGGATCGTGCGAAACATCGGGTAGCCCAACGCAAGCACGGTGAATACCATGACGGTGCCGCTGATCGGGCGGGTGAAGAACACCGTCCAGTCATTCTGGTACGCAATCATGCTGGTCATGAACGACGTCTCGGCGAGCGGGCCCAGGATGCAGCCCAGCACCATCGGCGCGATCGGGAACCGGAACTTCTCGAACAAGTAGCCCACGACGCCGAAGACGACGATCATCCACAGGTCGGTGATGCTGTTGCGTGCGCTGTACGCGCCCACGAAGCAGAAGAGCGCGACGAATGCCGAGGTCACCGCTTCGGGCAGATGAAGCACGCGCACGAGCGGCTTGATCGCGAAATAGCCCAGCACGCACATCCCGATCACGGCCGCGAACATCGACGCGAAGATCGTGTAGACCATGTCCGGCGCGGTGCTGAAGATCTGCGGTCCGGGCTGGACGCCGTGGAGCAGGAACGCGCCGAGGATCACCGCAGTCGCGCCGCTGCCCGGAATGCCGAGGGCGAGCAGCGGCACCATGTGGCCTCCAACAGTCGCCGTCGAGGCGATCTGCGGCGCGACAATGCCCTCTGGTATGCCGCTGCCGAGCTTGTCGCGCTGCTTTCCATATTGCGCCTCGGTCCCGTAAGCGACGAACGAGCCGACCGTCGCTCCAGCGCCTGGCACGATGCCGCAGAGGAGACCGATGAGCGAACTGCGCGCGATCGTCGGTCGCAGGCTCCAGACTTCGCGCCAGCGGGGTAGCCGGGTCTCGATGCGCTTGCCCGGATCCATCGGCACGCTGCCGAAGCC
Source organism: uncultured beta proteobacterium (assembly GCA_963733985.1). Taxonomy (GTDB): domain Bacteria; phylum Pseudomonadota; class Gammaproteobacteria; order Burkholderiales; family Casimicrobiaceae; genus CAIWHR01. The sequence goes on from CAVTFF010000014.1 coordinate 16,002, forward strand.
CTGTTCCATTCGCGTCAGAACCTCGCCGAGCCCGTAGGCGCCGACCATGACGGTGAGGTATTCGATGCCGTCCATCAGGATCGGAACGCCGAACGTGAAACGGCTCGCGCCATACGTCTGGTCGACGCCGACGGTTGCGAGGAGAAGTCCGATGCACAGACTGACGAGCGCATTCGTCATCGACGTCTGCCCGAGCGCGACGACACCGGAGAGGCCGAACAGCACGACCGCGAAATATTCCGGCGCGTCGAAGCGGAGCGCAAACCTCGCGAACGGGACCGCCAGGGCTACCGCCGATACCGCGGTGATCAGCCCGCCCCACAGCGCGGCGAGCAGCGTCCAGCCGAGCGCCTGTGCGGGCTCGCCGCGGCGGGCCATCGCGTAGCCGTCCCACAGCAGCGGGACGTCGAGCGGCTCGCCCGGGGATGCGGAAGAGGATCGAAGTGAACGCGCCGCCGTACGTTCCCGACAGGTACATCGCCGTGAGGAGCACGATCGCCGGCGTCACCCCCATGCCGTACGTGAACGGAAGCGCCAGCACCACGCCCATGACCAGCGTCAGCCCCGGGAGCACCGCCACCAGCATCCCCACGACCAGGCCGATCGTCAGCGCCGCGGCGTTCGCCGGGACCAGAAGGTGCAGGAATCCGACCGCGAGGTACTGCAGCACGTCGAACATGCGGCGGCGCCCTCAGCGAACGCCCAGTGCGGCCAGGAGTGCGATCGAAAGCGCCTGGAACGGTCCGGCTCCCAGGGGCAGCGACACGTAGACGATTTTCATGAACACGAAGACGAACACGAGGCTCCCGAACACGCTGGTGGACGCGATCACTCCGGCGCGCCGGTAGCGTCCGAGCACCATGAAGAGACCCAGGTAGAGTGCAGTCGCGACGAAGAATCCAAGCCACTCGAGCGTCGCCACGTAGGCTGCCGACAAGCCGATCCCGGCGAGCAGCCGATACGTGTTCGTCGCCGCCCTGTCTTGCGGCGCGTCCGGCGCGTTGTCCGCCTGCGCTGCCGTTGCGTCGCCTGTCACGGCATCGGAAAGCGCCTCGCCATCCGGTGGATGCGTCACCAGCAGACCCCGCAGCGCCGCACCCGCGCAGACGACGATCAGCAGAACCAGGATTGCCCGTGGCCAGACGTCCGGACCAAGCTCGCCCGGCCTCGCGATCTGCGCAAACTGCCCGGCGTTGACGTAGAGGTACGCGGCACCGCACAGCAGCGCCGCGTACGGGATTGTTCCGCGAAGCCTGGAAGCTGCCCTGGCGGCGAGCCGCATCACTGGGTCGCAGTCATCGCAGCCTTCATGTCCTCGAGTTGCGCCTTGAGGAACGGGATCGATGCCTGTGTGTCGACGAAGCTCATCGGATCGGCGTACTGGTCGGCCAGGAACTTCTTGTACTCGGGCATTGCCGCCGCCTTGGCCAGCGCGTCGGCGAGGGTCTTGACGCGATCCGGCCGGCGTGCCGGCCTTGACGACAAACGAGCGGAACTGCGGCAGCGCGACCTTGTAGCCCAGCTCGTACGACGCGGGAATGTCCTTGAACGCGGGAAGGCGCTCCTTGCCGAAAAGGATGATCGGTCGGATCTGCTTGCTGTCCACGAACTGGCGCACGTCGCCCGCCTGCTCGTAGAGCGCATCGACGTGCCCGCCGATCACCGAGACGTAACGCTCGCTCGGCTTGGCGTACGGGACTTCGACCACCTGAATGCCCTTTGCGGCGAGGTAGGAGAGCGTCATGTCGTCGACGCTGCCGAAGCCGAGGGTGGCGACCTTCAGCGTCTTGGGGTTGGCGCGGGCTTCCTTCTCGAAATCGGCCCAGGTTTTGAAACGGCTGTTCTCGGCGACGAAGAGGAACGACGGGCCCTGGATCATCACCGCTACCGGCTGGATGTCGGCGAGCGACCAGCGCGGTGACGGACCCGCGAGCAGCGCATTCGTGTCGGCGATGTACACCGCCATCGCGTAGCCGTCCGCGGGCTCCGAGAGCAGCTTCGCCATCCCCGTCGCGCCGGTCGCGCCCGGCGCGTTAACGACCGGAAACGACGTCTTCAGCATGGGCTCGATAAGCGTCGCCGTGAGACGCGCGAGCTGGTCCGCGCCGCCACCCGGGCCCCATGGGACGACGATCTCGACGGGGCGCGAGGGGTAGCGTTCCTGTGCCCATCCCGTGGCTGCCGCCACCGCGAGCGCGGCCGCCGACAGCACGGTGCCGATCCGAATTGTTGCGGTCATGTCATCCTCCTCGGAAGTTGGCGCCGTGAGCCTGGGCTTCTTCGCTGGCGCCGAAGTGTGCCAGCCCGCAGTCTACGATGAATGGACGCGAGAAGGTGCCGGCCGGTCCGCAAGCCGGGCACGAACCGATGGCGCCCTTAGGATCGTCCGGCCCCCGACGCTGTCCACAGCTCGTGCAACCGACGCGCGAACTGCGTTCCGAGCGCGTCGTCCTCGTGCATGAAATAGACGTACGTCCGGTCGACGTCCTTTTCGGCGATGCGCGCGGCCCACGCGCGGAGATCGTCGTCGTCGTAGTGGGTGCGGCGCAGCCGCACGTATCCCCAGTCCGACGTGACGACGAACGGCGTATCGCCTTCGTCCGTGTCGGTCACGCAGAGCATTGTGCCGCGATTGCGCAGCAGCGCATACACGTCGTCGTCCTGCCACGAGTCGTTGCGGAACTCGAAGGCGATTCGCGCGCCCGCCGGGATCAGGTCCACAAACGCCTCCAGGCGGGGAAGATCCTTCTTGAAAAAGGGCGGCAGCTGAAAAAGCAGCGCGCCGAGCTTGCTGCCGAGGATCGCGGCGCGCTCCAGGAATGCGCCGACGCTGGATTCGGACTCTCGCAATCGCTGTTCATGCGTGATCCGGCGCGGCGCCTTCAGCGTGAACGTGAAACGGTCGGGGACCTGTTCCGCCCATTGCGCCAGCATCGACGAGGCCGGCATCCGGTAGAACGTGTTGTTGATCTCGACCGTCGCGAAGTGTTGGGCGTAGTAGCGGAGCATCTCGCTCGCGGCGAGTTTTTCCGGGTAGAAAGGGCCCAGCCATTCCTTGTACGAATAGCCGCTCGTTCCGATCAGCAGCAGCATGGGCAACCTTCCAATAAGGAGCGCGTCAGCGCGCCTTGTAGCCAACCTTCGCCATGACGGCCGGGGTCAGCGATGATGCGTGGTCCGCGAGTTTCCGCCACGGATCAGCCTTAAGCTTGCTGAGCCTTGGCGGCACGTTGTGCGCGTTGAAATAAGCGAAGCGCACATCCTTCTTGAGCTCGTCCCAGTCGATTGGCGTAGACACGGGTGCATTGGCCTTGGCGCGGAGCGAATACGCGGCAACCGCCGTGGCACCCTCGGCGTTGCGAAGGTAGTCGATGAAGATCCTGCCATGCCGCGAGACCTTGAGCAGCTTCGCGGTGAAGCGATCGGGAAAGGTCCGCTCGAGAAGCTCGGCGACTGCCTTGGTGAATCCTTTGACGTGATCCCAGCGGACGGTCGATTCGATGGGCACGACGACGTGCAGACCCTTTCCGCCCGTGGTCTTGAGGAAGGCGGCAAGGCCGATGTTTTCGATCAGCGTCTTGACGACCAGCACTGCCTGCTTCACGTCGGACCAAGGAAGATCCTCGTCAGGGTCCAGGTCGAAGATGATCCGGTCGGGGTAGGCGAGCTTGCCGGCCCGCGATCCCCATGGGTGAATTTCGAGGACGCCCATCTGGAGCAACGCGACGATGGCGGTCACCGAATTCGCCATCGTGTAGAGCGAATGGCCGCCGTCGGCATCGTCGATCCGTACGCGCGAGATCGCCTCGGGAATGCTGTCGTCGGCGTTCTTTTGATAGAAGCACTTCTTGTCCCAGCCATTCGGGCAGCGGACGAGTGTCAGCGGCCGGTCGCGCAAGTGCGGCAGCATCCACTCGCCGACCGCCGCGTAGTAGAGCGCGAGATCGCGCTTGGTAAAGCGCGCTTCGGGATAAAGAATCTTGTCGGGATTGCTGAGGATCACGCCGGCAATCGCGTCCTTCGCTTTCGCGTTCACCGGCAATCGTGCAGGTGTTCTCGACATCGCTACCTCGCGTTTGTCGCCATCGCCCGTGTTCGCCGCACGCTCGCGGACAACTTCGGCGGCCGGCTTGTCGGAACGGAGCCCCTGAAACGACGGGTGACGCAGGGTTCCGTCGTCGGTCCATTCGGTGAACAAGATTTCGGCGACGAGCACCGGCTTGACCCAGTGGGCACGCCGGGCTTCCGCACCCCGCGGCGGATCGTGGAACGGGCTTTCCTTTTGCTCGAGCGGCGCGAGCGCGCGACGGACCTGGCCGAGCGATTCGGCAGTAAAGCCGGTCCCGACCTTGCCCGAGTAGCTCAGTCTTCCGTCGGGCTCGTAGACGCCGAGCAGCAGCGCGCCGAAGCCCTCGCGCGATCCTTCGGGATCGGTGAATCCGCCGATCACCAGCTCCTGACGCCGCGCGGATTTGATCTTCTGCCATGCGGGTCCGCGGCCGGCCTGATAGGGCAGGTCGGCGCGCTTCGAGACCATGCCCTCGAGGCCGAGCGCGGCCACGTTGTGCAGGAACGCCGGCCCCGGCGCCGCAAAGTGCTCGCTGTATTTCACCGTCGCGGGCATGCTCGACAACAGCTGCTCGAGAAGTCGCTTGCGCTCGATGAGCTCGACGCCGCGCAGGTCGACGCCGTCGAGATAGAGCAGGTCGAACGCGAAATAACTGGGCGTTGTCGTGGCTGCCCCGGCCAGCGCGTTCTGCAGCGCCTGGAAGCTCGTGCGCCCTGCATCGTCGACAACGACTGCTTCGCCGTCGAGCCACGCCGATTCAACGGGCAGGCGGGCGAGCGCACGAACGATCGACGGAAAGTTGCCGGTCCAGTCCTTGCCATTGCGCGAGAACATGTGCACTTCTCCGCCGACGATGCGGCACAGCATCCGATAACCGTCGTACTTGATTTCGTGGATCCAGTTCGGGCCGGCGGGCGGCGATTTCGCGAGCGTCGCCAATTGCGCGTCGATCCGCTCCGGCAGCGGAGCCTTCCGCGCGCCTTTGAGCTTGGCCAGGCTAGAGCTGGGCCCGGAATTGCGCTTTCGGATCGCGCCGCCTTTCACGTTGGCAGCGACCGATTGGTTCGAGTTCCATACCCGATCCTTCTGCGCGGCGATCTCATTGATGTTGCGGCCCGTAACCACGCTGTCAGGGCGGTCTTCCGTAATGAGCGCCTGCGCGCCCAGACGGGCGAAGTCGTCGGCTTCTTTGAACAGGAGCCAGCTATCGCCGCCGTACTTGCCGCTCCGGCTCTTCACGAGATTCCAGATACCCTTCAACTTTTCGCCGTGGAGCTCGAACTTGAGATGGCCTTTCGCGTAGGCCTCGCCGGGATCGGTCTTTGGCATCCACGTCCCGCGGTCCCACACCATGACCGTTCCGGCGCCGTATTGCTTCGACGGAATCACGCCTTCGAATTCGCCGTATTCGAGCGGGTGATCCTCGACGTGCATGGCGAGGCGTTTGTCGTTGGGGTCGAGGCTCGGTCCTTTGGGAACGGCCCAGCTCAGGAGCACGCCGTTCAGCTCGAGGCGAAAATCGTAGTGGAGGCGCGTCGCCGCATGCTTCTGGACGACGAACGTGAGGCCCCGCGACCGGCGCGCCCCGACCTTGCCCGACGGTTCGGGCGTCACCCGGAAATCGCGCTTTTGTCGATATCGCTCGAGCGCCATGGAGTTCGCTATAGCGTGCGGCTCGGAGACCGGAAATGAGACACTCGAAAACCTTACGCAACGCCCGCATCAGGCGCGCAGTTGAAGATTGCGCGCCATTTTGGCACGATAGCGGCCCCGGGCAGCGCTTTCCGCCCAACTGACCGTGAGGCCCTCCATGGCCGCTCGCGCATTGGCTTCGCTTACCGTCACCTTCGGCATGGTCTCCATTCCGGTCAAGCTTTACACGGCGACCCAGGCACAGGCGGGCGTGTCGTTCAACCTCCTGCATCGCGGATGCGGCTCGCGGCTGAAGCAGCAATATCTGTGTGCCCGCGAAGGCGTCGTCGTCGAGCGCGCCGACATGGTCAAGGGCTATGAATTCGCCAAGGATCAATACGTCACGTTCACCCCCGAGGAGCTGAAGGAGCTCGAAGAAAAGGGGACGCAGACGATCGAGATCAGCGAATTCGTCCCGGCGGAGAGCATTGATCCGATCTATTACGACAAGGCGTATTTCCTCGGGCCCGACAAAGGGGGCGCAAAGCCGTACGCCCTGCTCGCGGAGAGCATGCGCCAGACCGGAAAGACCGCGGTCGGACGTTACGCCGCCCGCGGCAAGCAGTACATCGTGCAGCTGCGCGCGATTCCCGGCGGCCTCGTGATGCAGCAGCTCCTCTACGCGCCTGAGGTGAGAACCATTGCCGATGTGGGGATCGAGGAGGCCCCCGTGCGCGACAGCGAGCTTGCATTGGCGAAGCAGCTGATCGGGCAGATTTCCTCGAAGGCGTTCGATCCCATGCAGTACGAAGACGAAGTCAAGAAGCGCATCGAAGCCGCGGTCCAGAAGAAGGTCGAGGGTGAGGAGATCGCCATCTCGCCCAGCGCACCGGAGACCGGTGCGCAGGTGATCGACCTGATGGAAGCCCTGCGCGCAAGCCTCGAGAAGACCGCCGGCAAGCGCGGCGCCGCGAAGCCGGTCCCGGCGGCGGAACCCGTGCCGGCCGAACTCAGCGCCGCGCAACGCAAGCCGCCGAGGAAGATCGCTCCCGAGGCCGAGACCCGAAGAAAGGCCGGCAAACGCTAGGTCTTTGACGGCGAGTCGTGTCCGAAGGTTATTCGCTTCGCGAGGTCGAAAGGCTGCTCGGACTTCCCCGCGCCGTCGTGAGCGGACTGATCGAAGCCGGTTTCGTCGCGCCGACGCGCGGCCGGCGGCGTGAATACCGCTTCACGTTCCAGGACCTGGTGGTGTTGCGCGCGGCGCAGGGACTGGCGGAAGCGAAGATCCCGCCCTCGCGGATCCTGCGTTCGCTGCGCCGGCTGCGGGCGAAACTGCCGCAGCAGATGCCACTCGCAGGCCTGCGCATCGAGGCAGTCGGCGATGCCGTGGTGGTCAGCGAGGGGCAGACGCAGTGGCGGCCCGACAATGGCCAGTACGTGCTCCAGTTCCAGGTTGCCTCGCCAGGTGGACAGCTCGCGTTCTTCGGACCTTCCAAAGGGCATCAGCCGGCGCGGGACGGGCATTGGTTTGAGCGCGCGCTGGCGCTCGAGGCTACGCGTCCGGACGACGCCTGCGACGCGTACCGGCGCGCGCTCGACGCGGATGTCCGGGACCGCGACGCCTACGTGAACCTGGGGCGGCTGCTGCACGAGCGCGGACGATTGAGTGCCGCAGAAACCGTGTACCGGGAGGGTGTTCTCCACTGCGGCCCCGACGCAACGCTGCTCTTCAATCTGGCGGTTCTGCAGGAAGACCTCGGGAAACCGAAGGAGGCGGCAGAGAGCTATCGCGCGGCGCTCGACGTCACCCCGGATCTCGCGGACGCGCACTTCAATCTGGCCCGCCTGTACGAGGCGCGAGGGTTGCAGAAGGAAGCGCTGCGTCACTGGAGCGCCTTTCGCAAGCTGAGCGGACCCGGGCAGGGTGATTGATTGGAAGCGCCCACCCGTATCCTGTTCATCGGCAACAGTTACACATCGCGCAACGCGCTGCCGCGCCTGGTCGCCGCTCTTGCGGCCACGGCTCACGATCCCGGACGCGTGGATGTCGACGCGATCGTCGCCGGCGGGGCGAGCCTGCGCCGGCACTGGAATGCGGGGAAGGCGCAGCAGGCCCTGGCGTCGACGGCATGGGACTGCGTCGTCCTCCAGGAACAATCGACGCTTCCCGTGAAGAATTCCGTGCGATATCACGAGAACGTGAGGCTATTCGCCGCGGAGATCGCGAAGCATGGGGCGAGTACGGTCCTCTATCTCACCTGGCCGCGGCAACACGCGCCGCAGTCGCAGGCCGCCATCACGCATGCGGTCGAGGCGATCGCTGAGGAAGTCGGTGCGCGCGTGGTCCCCGTCGGCCCCGTGTGGCAAATGGCGATGCGGGAGGATCCGGGGCTTGCGCTCTACGTAGAGGACGGCAGCCACCCGAGTGCCGCGGGATCCTACCTTGCGGCTTGCGTGTTCTTCGCCACGCTGTTCGACCAGCGGCCGGTTGGGACGGCGGTCTCCGATCGATTGAAGCTCGATCGGAACACCGCCGCCAGGCTGCAAGCGCTTGCCTGGGCTTCTCGCGTCGCGAGCTGAAGCGTCGAAAGCTCGTGCGATCAATGCGTAATGGCAGGAGTCCGGGCGGGCTCCACCATTTGGGTCGACAAGCGCGGATCGCATAGAATGAATCGCGCTGCCATCGGCAGCAAGATTTCAACGTTTCCGGAGCTTCCTGCCGAATGGCGCGTAGTGTCGAAGAGCTGTCGATCGAGGAAATTCGGCGGCGGTACCTGGAGAAGTCGGCGCCGGTCTCGCCGCGCATCCTGACGCGGTTGCAGCGCGATCCACGACACGGTGCGCGCCGCCTCTACGAGGTCTTGAAGAAGCGCTTCGAGCGCGAACGCGACGAGCGAGCGCGCCTCGAGGCCATGCGCCACTTCGAGTTGCTGCTCTGGAAGACGGGCGTGCATGACATCGCAGGAGTCGACGAGGTGGGCATGGGCCCGCTTGCCGGTCCGGTCGTCGCTGCCGCGGTGATGTTTCCGCCGGAGACCGAGATCGCCGGCGTCGACGATTCCAAACGGCTCGATCCGGAAACGCGGTCGATCCTCGCGTTGGAGATACGCGCCAAGGCCTCCGGGCTCGGCATCGGCGTTGCGTCGGTCGCGGAGATCGATCGCCTCAATATCTATCACGCGGGGCTCCTCGCGATGCGGCGCGCGGTCGAAGCGCTGCCGCGCCGGCCGCAGCATCTGCTGGTCGACGCGCGTACCGTGCCCGGCATCGATATTCCGCAGAATCCGTTCAACAAGGGCGACGGGATCAACTTCACCATCGCGAGCGCGTCGATCGTCGCCAAGACCGAGCGCGATCGGATGATGGAGGCGCTCGATCGTGAATATCCCGGCTATGGATTCGCGGCGCACAAAGGCTATGGCACGCCCGAGCATCGCGAAGCCCTGCAGCGCCTCGGGCCGTCGGCGATTCACCGGATGTCCTTTCCGGTGATGAGCGAGCTGCGCGGCGAATATTCGCCGCTCTTCTACGTGCTGAAGGCGCAGCTCGAGGCCGCGCATACGCGGGCTGCGCTCGACGATCTCGAGGCTCTGCTGCGTGCCCAGGCGGAGGAGCTCGCCGAACCGGAGGGCAAGAAGCTCAAGCTGTTGGTAGCGCGACGGTGGAAGGTCGTCTGCTGAACGACGCGACCTTGCCGGCTGCCGGGCGAATCGCGGTGCGTTACGGCCCGGCGGACGCCATCGCGAGCCGCGCGACGAACGAGGACAACACATCGGCGCTCACGTCGGACACCGCGATCCAATCCATGTCGGCACCTGTCGCCTGGACGACATTGAAGCCCCGCAGCGTCCGCACCGGCAGCCTCGCCATCGAGACGGGCCGGACAAAGACGTCGATCGCGTGCTGGCGATAGCGGTAGACGAGAACGGCGACGGGGCGTCGATCGAGACTGTCCAGTCGCCCGCCGACCAACGGGAAGCCTTCGTTCGCGAAATCTCGGACCGGGGGCGAATAGTCGAGCCGCGCCGACAGCCACGGTTTGACCGTATGCTGGTCGGACGACGCGATCTCGACCAGGTGGTTGCCGAGGGTCGCTCGCACATGCGACGCAACCGCTTCGAAGGCGAGATCGTCGTTCGCGCGCAAGTCGATGATCGTGCTACCGACGAACCACGCGAGGACGGTAGCCATGCAACCGGCAAGCGCGCCCGCCGAAAGCCATCGCCAGCGGCTGCCTTCCGGTCGCGGCGCTGGCGCTCGCAGGTCGGGCGCCACCCTGAGCCCCGTCTCGATCCGGGCGCGCAGCGCCGGAGGCGCGGTGAAATAGGGGACTTCGGCGCGGAATCGGCTGCGCAGGACCGATAGCGATTCGCGCTCGGCCGCGCAGGCGGCGCACGCGCGAAAGTGCCTTTCGAGCGAAAGGCGCTGCAGCCGGTCCATTTCGCCGTCGACATAGGCCGCGACCAGGGGCAGCGCTTGATGGCAGTTCACGGTTCACCTCCGGCGGCGCGTCCGGCGATCGCGCGCAGCAGCGGCGAGCGCTGCAGCAGGGCGCGGGCGCGCGCGAGCCTCGACATCACGGTCCCGATGGGGATGTCGACGACCCGCGCAATGTCCTTGTAGGAAAGCCCCTCCAACTCCCGCAGGATCACGACTTCGCGGAATCCGACCGGCAGCTCAGCGACGGCGTCTGCAAGCCGTTGCGATGCGTCGTTGCGCAGCGCTGCCTCCTCGGGACCCGGCGAGGTCGTGTCGACAGCGGCATCGACCGCGGCGCCGTCGTCGCGCAGAAGTTCCGCGGGCCGATTGCGCTCGCACCAGTCGTAGAACGCATGGCGGACGATCGTAAGCAGCCAGGCGCGGCCGTTCGCGCCGTGCAGCGAGGCCTCGTACCGAAGCGCCCGCACGCATGCGTCCTGGACCACATCTTCGGCATCGTGCGCGTCGTGGGTGAGCCAGCGCGCGAGGTTATACGCCGCGTCGAGATGCGGCAGAACCAGCTTTTCGAAGCGCGAATGTTCGGACACGCGGTTGCTCCGTCCTCATGCTTCGTACCGCCGCCGCGGCCATTCTATTCCCTTGCGCGCCGCGGTAAGGAGAGACTCCTCGCCGCCCGGATTTATTCCCGTGCTATCCGGGCGGAATAAGCGGGGGGGGGCGATCGGTAAGGCATCGCAGAGGAGCCGCATCTTTATCAGCATCCGCGAGGAGTGAGCATGGCGCATCATCGGATCGATCGACGGGAATTCCTGAAACTGGCGGGGCTGGGCGGCGTCGTCTTTGCGTCCGGCCTCGGCGCGGCACGCGGCGCAGGCACCGCGCTCAAAGGCAGCGACGACAGCGATTTCTATTTCGTGCAGCTCTCGGACGCGCACTGGGGTTTCGAGGGCCCGCCGAATCCCGACGCCAGGGGAACGCTCAAGAAGGCGGTCGCGGCGGTCAACAGCTCTGTCCGAACCGCCGGATTTCATCGTGTTCACCGGCGACCTGACGCACACGACCGACGATCCGAAGGAGCGGCGGAGGCGGATGACGCAGTTCAGGGAAATCGTCGGCGAACTCAAGGTGAAGGACATTCGCTTCATGCCGGGCGAGCACGACGCGTCGCTCGACCGAGGGGAAGCGTTCCAGGAGTTCTTCGGCAAGACCCACTACACCTTCGATCACAAGGGCGTGCACTTCATCGTCGCTCGACAACGTTTCCGATCCGCGCGGCCCAGCATCGGCGACGAGCAGCTCGCGTGGCTCGCGGCCGACCTGAAGGCACAGCCGGCTGACGCGAACATCGTCGTGCTGACGCATCGTCCGCTGTTCGACCTCTATCCGCAATGGGACTGGGCGACGCGCGACGGGCAGAAGGCGATCGACCTGCTGCTGCCGATGCAGCACGTGACGGTGTTCTACGGGCACATCCACCAGGAGCATCACCGGATGACCGGGCACATCGCCCACCACGCCGCGAAATCGCTGATGTTCCCGCTGCCCGTCGCGCGGGTCGCAGCCGCAACGCACCCCATTGCCGTGGGACTCCGCGCAGCCGTACCGCGGCTTGGGCCTTCGCGACATCGAGGCGGAGGCGAACGATGCGAACTTCAAGCTCACCGAGCTGCCCGTGCCAAAGGCGTGATGCAATGAATCCCACGAACACGCGAAGAAGACGATTGGCGATCGCGGTCGGATCGCTGCTGCTCGCTTCCGGGGCGGGTACGCTGCGCGTTGCCGCAGCGCCCCAGGAAAAGGCCATCAAGATCATGGCGCGCAGGTTCACCTACACGCCGAACCGCATCACGCTCACGAGGGGCGTGCCCGTGGTGTTCGAGCTCACCACGGCCGACGTGCTGATGGGATTCAGCTTGCCGGATTTCGGCGTGCGGGCTGACATCGAACCGGGCAAGGTCGCCAAGCTCAACTTCACGCCCGACAAGGTGGGCACGTTCACTTTTCTGTGCGACATCTTCTGCGGATCCGGACACGAGACGATGAACGGCACGATCACCGTCGTCGCGTGACAGGCGCGCCGCGCTGCGACGCGTTCCCGGCCATCGCGTGAACGGACACTTGCACGCGATCCTTCGCGAGGCGGACGTCGGGCCGCGCCGCGGCATTCCTATACAATGACCAATGCGCGAGGTGACGTGAGCGGTCGACGCGCATTTGGCGGCAATGCTGCCGCGGCGGGCTGCGGCTCGCGAACCCTGGCAACGATCACCCGCAAGAATGAAACTGCGCAACGTCGCGATTGTCGCGCTGGTGGCTGCCGTCGTCGTCGCAGGTGGATGGTTCGGCTACCGCTCGTACGAAACCCGCGCGGCGGCGTCCGCCGGTGAAGCAGGAGGTGGGCCGAAAGCACAGCTGGCCGCGGCCCGCTATGTCGGCGGCAAGGCCTGTGCCGAATGTCACGCGGAGGAGCAGGCCGCCTGGCGTGGCTCGGACCACGATCTCGCGATGCAGGTCGCCGACGACAAATCGGTGCTCGGCAACTTCGGCAGCGCGAGATTTCGCTCTGCCGGCAAGACGTCGACGTTCTTCAAGCGCGACCACCGGTTCTACGTCAATACCGATGGCCCGGGCGGCAGGAACGCCGATTTCGAGATCAAGTACACGTTCGGCGTCCATCCCCTGCAGCAGTACCTGATCGAGCTTCCCGGTGGCCGCCTGCAGGCGTTCGGCGTGGCGTGGGATTCGCGCCCCAAGGCGGAGGGCGGGCAGCGCTGGTTCCATTTGTATCCGCGGCAGAATCTCAGGGCCGGCGATCCGCTGCACTGGACGGGGATCGATCAGAACTGGAACTATCAGTGCGCCGAATGCCATTCGACCAACCTGCGCAAGAACTTCGACGCGCAGTCCGATACGTTCAAGACCACGTGGTCGGAGCTCGATGTCGCGTGCGAAGCCTGCCACGGCCCCGGCTCCCTGCACATCGCGTGGGCCAAGAAAGAAGGCGACGCGAAGAGCTACGCGACGGACAAGGGACTCATGCTCTTGCTCGACGAACGCAAAGGGGTGACGTGGCTGCCGGATCCCAATACGGGGAACGCCCGGCGGAGCGTTGCGCGACCATCGGCGCGCGAGGTCGAGATGTGCGCGCGATGCCATGCCCGGACCGGACGGTTTACCGATGACTATGTGCACGGGGCCCCGCTGCTCGATTCGCACCGGCCCTCGCTCCTCGACGACGGCCTTTACTGGAACGACGGCCAGATGCGCGACGAGGTGTACAACTGGGGATCGTTCGTTCAGAGCGCAATGTATGCGAGCGGCGTCACCTGTTCCGATTGCCATGAGCCGCATTCGCTCAAGCTGCGCGCGCCCGGCAATCGTGTATGTGCCGGGTGCCATGCGCCGGTGAAATACGACACCACAGCGCACACGCACCACCAGTCGGCGAGCCCCGGCGGCGCGTGCGCCGCGTGTCACATGCCCACGACCACGTACATGGTGGTCGATCCGCGGCACGATCACTCGGTGCGCATTCCGCGCCCGGATCTGTCGGCGAAGCTCGGCACCCCGAACGCGTGCAACAACTGTCATCCGAGACAATCGGCGCAGTGGGCAGCCGATGCGATCGCGAAATGGTCCGGCAAGCCGGCGCACGGCTTCCAGAAATTTGCCGAGGCGTTGCACGCGGGATCGCTCGGCGCCCCGGGCGCGCGCGGTGCGCTGCTCACCGTGATCGATGACAAGACAGAGCCGGCGATCGCCCGGGCGAGTGCGCTCGACAGGCTCGGCCGTATGCTGACGCCGGCCACGCTCGATGCGGTCACCCGGTCGCTCAATGATCCGGATCCGCTGGTACGGATGGCGGCGGTCGACGCGCTCGCGAACACCGAGCCGCAGGTGCGGCACCAATTTCTTGCCCGGATGCTCGACGATCCGGTGCGCGGCGTGCGGATGGGTGCGGCACGCGCGCTGGCCGGCCCGGCCGAGCGCGAGCTCACTTCGAACGAGCGAACGCGCTTCGACGCCGTGCTCGCCGAGCAGGTTGCGGCCTATGCGTACATCGCCGATCGCCCGGAAGGGCGGCTCGGACTGGGCAACCTGTACGCGACCCGCGGCGACGCCGGTGCTGCGATCGCCGAGTACAAGAAGGCGATCGAGGTCGATCCGACGTTCCTCGCCGCCTATGCGAACCTAGCCGATCTTTATCGCGCGCGCGGGGCCGATGCCGACGCCGAGGCGGTGCTGCGACAGGGTATCGCTCGCAATCCGGAAGCGGCGCCCCTGCGCTTCGCGCTAGGGCTTACCTTCGTGCGCCAAAAGCGGATGGCGGAGAGCCTGAAAGCGCTCCGCGAGGCGGCGCGGCTCGCGCCCGACGACGCTCGATTCGCTTACGTCTACGCCGTTGCGCTCAACGATGCGAAGCAGAACGCTGAAGCGCTGAAAGTACTCGCCGTCGCGAAAAAGCGCCATCCCTACGATCGCGACCTGCTCACCGGGCTCGCCTATTTCACCGCGCAGGCAGGGGATCGACCGGCCGCGCTCGGCTACGCGAAGGCGTTGCACGATCTCGATCCGGAAAATCCCGAGTATGAACGGCTGATCGGGAAGCTCACGGGCGTCGCTTCCAAATAGTCTTCTGCGGACTTCGCGCGCCACAGGCCGAGGCTGCGGCCGGCGCGCCTTTTGCGGGCGCCTGTCGCCCCGCATCCCCCGCCGGTTGACGTGCGTCAACGGGCAACCGTCATGAATTGCCGATCATGGCGGTAGCGACGTGCCCCGATAGCGAAGGGGCACGCACCCGATCCGATGAATGCGATCCCGACCGTCAGCGAATGCGTCGCCCGTCATGCGTGTGATGCGACCCGCCTCGTGCAGATTCTGCGCGACGTGCAGGCGGCGCACGGTGCGCTCGGCCCGTCGACGATCGACGCGGTCGCGCATGCGTTGCAGGTGCCGCGGGTGCACGTGGAAGCCGTGGCGAACTTCTATCATCTGCTGCACATGCGCTCGCATGGCGTCTACGAAATCCTGTTCTCGGACAACATCGTCGACCGGATGCAGGGCAAGGCTGAGATGATGGCCTATCTGTGCGAACGGATGTGGCTCGAGCCGGGCAAGGTCTCGGAAGACGGCCTCGTCTACGTCGGCAGCACATCGGACATCGGCATGGGCGACCAGGGTCCGGCAGCGCTTGTCAACGGCCATGCGCTCCCGTCGCTCGACCGCACGCGCCTCGATCTCGTCGCCGGCCTGATTCGCAACGGCAAGCCGCTGTCCGAATGGCCGCGGATGCTGTTCGACGTCGCGCAGAACGTCCGTCGCGCCGACCGCCTGCTCACCGACCCGCCGCCGCCGGGTCTCGCCGTGAAGCGTGCGCTCGGGCTTGGCGCGGAAGGATTGCTCGCCGAGCTCGACGCATCGGGCTTGCGCGGCCGCGGCGGCGCCGGGTTCAAGGCGGCGGTGAAGTGGGCGTCGTGCCGGCGCGCCTCCGGGCGACGCGCATTACGTGATCTGCAATGCCGACGAAGGCGAGCCCGGCACGTTCAAGGACCGCGTGCTGCTTCAGAGATATGCCGATCTGGTGTTCGACGGCATGACGATCGCGGCGCGGGTGATCGGCGCCCGCGAGGGGCTCCTCTATTTGCGCGGCGAGTACCTGTATCTGGTCGACGCGCTCGAGCGAACGCTGCAAGCGGCGGCGCGACGACAACCTGCTTGGGGCGCGGCATCCTCGGTGAAGGCGGCTTCGACTTCGACATCGAAATCCGCCTGGGCGCCGGCGCGTACATCTGCGGCGAGGAATCGGCGCTGATCGAATCGCTCGAAGGCAAGCCCGGGCGACCGCGCAACCGGCCGCCCTTTCCGGACACGCACGGCTACCGGGGTCAGCCGACGGTCGTCAACAACGTGGAGACGTTCGCCTGTGCCGCGAGAATCGCCGTCGAAGGCGGCGCCTGGTTCGCGGCGATCGGCACGCGCGAATCGACCGGCACCAAGCTCCTCTCGGTCTCCGGCGACTGCGCGCGCCCGGGCATCTACGAATACCCGTTCGGCGTCACCGTGCGCCAGGTGCTCGCCGATTGCGGCGGCGCGCAGGGCGCTACGCCGTGCAGGTGGGCGGGCCTTCCGGCACCTGCGTTCCATGGCGCGAATTCGACCGCCGCATCGCGTTCGAGGACATTCCGACGGCCGGCGCGTTCATGGTGTTCGGTCGCGAGCCGCGACATGTTCGAGGTCGCGCGCAATTTCACGCATTTCTTCGCCCACGAGAGCTGCGGGTTCTGCACGCCCTGCCGCGTCGGCACGTCGCTCCTGCGCAACCACATGGACAAGATCGCCGCCGGGAAGGGCAGCGCCTACGACCTGCGCGCAGATGCAGCGACTGATGCACATCATGCTGACGATGAGCCACTGCGGCCTCGGCCACACGGCGGCGAAGCCGGTCGTCGAGACGATGGAAAAATTTCCGGATGCCTACGAACGAAGGCTGAAGAGGCTCGACTTCGAGCCGGCCTTCGACCTGGATGGCGCGCTGGCGACCGCGCGTCAGATCACCGGCCGCGACGATCCGTGGGCCCACGTCGAGAACGAGGAACCATGAGCGTCATCGCGTCGACATTCACGCTCGACGGCAAGGCGGTCGCGTTTCGCGACGGGCAGATCGATCATGGACGCGGCCGCTGCAGCCGGGGTCTACATTCCGCATCTGTGCCACCGGCCGGGTTACGCGCCGCACGGCAGCTGCAAGCTGTGCACGGTGAACGTGGACGGGCGGCCGGCGGCGGCCTGCACCACGCCGCGCAGGCGGGGATCGCCGGTCGAAAGCGATACGCCGGCACTGAACGACGACCGCCGGGCGCTGACCCAGATGCTGTTCGTCGAAGGCAACCACATCTGCCCCGCGTGCGAAAAGACCGGCAACTGCCAGCTGCAGGCGGTCGGCATACTATCCTCGACATGATGGCGCCGCGTTTCGACCAGTTCTATCCGTCACGCGATCTCGACGCGTCGCATCCCGACGTCCTGCTCGACCGCAACCGCTGCATCCTGTGCGGGCTGTGCGTGCGGGCGAGCCGCGACGTCGACGGCAAGAACGTGTTCGCTATCGGCGGGCGCGGGATCACTCGCGTCTCGTCGTCAACGCGTCGTCGGGACGGCTCGGCGACACCGACCTCGACGCTGCAGCGACGCCGCGGCTCACGTCTGCCCGGTCGGCGCGATCCTGGTCAAGCGGCGGGCCTACGAAGTGCCGATCGGTCAACGCGTCTACGATGGGCATCGATCAGCGAGGTTGCATTGGCGGCGTCAACGCGGCGCGAAGAGGTCGACGATGGCTGAGCGCAAGCTTCGCGTCGCCACGGCTTCGCTCGCGGGCTGCTTCGGCTGCCACATGTCGCTGCTCGACATCGACGAGGGCTTGCTCGATCTGCTGCGAGCTGGTCGAGTTCGACCGCTCGCCGCTGACCGACATCAAGCATTGCGGGCCCTGCGATGTCGGGCTCGTCGAAGGCGGGGTGTGCAATGCGGAGAACGTCCATGTGCTGCAGCGAGTTCCGCAGGAACTGCCAGGATGCTGGTCGCCGTCGGCGCCTGCGCAATCACCGGCGGCGTGCCCGCGCTGCGCAACCATCTCGACCTCTGGGACTGCTTCCAGGAGGTCTACCAGTACGAGCCCGGAACCGCACGGCAAGACGATCCCGAACGATCCGGAGCTGCCGCTGCCGTTCGACAAGGTGCAGCCGATCCACGAAGTGGTGCAGCATCGATTATTTCCTGCCCGGCTGCCCGCCACCGGCTGCCGCCTTCCCGCAGTTCCTGACCGACCTCCTCGCGGGCCGCGAGCCGAGGCTCGCGCCGGAGCTCATCCGTTACGACTGATGACATCGCCATGACGCACTCGCTGGAAACCGCGCGCACACCGCAAACCTGCGGCGCGTCGTCATCGAACCGGTGACCCGCGTCGAAGGCCACGGCAAGGTGACGCTGCTGCTCGACGAGGACAATCGTGTCGCATCAGGCGCGCCTGCACATCGTCGAATTTCGCGGCTTCGAAAAATTCATCCAGGGCCGGCCGTACTGGGAAGTGCCGGTGATCGTGCAGCGGCTGTGCGGCATCTGCCCGGTGCTCCACCATCTGGCGGCGTCCAAGGCGATGGACATGATCGTCGGCGCGACGAATTGACGCCGACCGCGGAGAAGCTGCGCCGCCTGATGCACTACGGCCAGATCCTGCAGTCGCACGCGCTGCATTTCTTCCATCTCTGCCTCGCCCGATCTGCTGTTCGGTTTCGGCGCGAACGCCGCGAAGCGCAACATCGTCGGCGGTCGCGGCCGCCTATCCCGACATCGCGCGGCAAGGCGAATATTGCTGCGCAAGTACGGGCAGGAGGTGATCCGGGTGACGTCGGGCAAGCGCGTCCACGGCACCGGCGCGGTGCCCGGCGGCGTCAACAAGAACCTGTCGCCAGCGGAGCGCGATTACCTGCTCGAGGACATCGAGCAGACGGTGGCCTGGGCGCGCGAGGCCGTGGCTGCTCATGAAGCGCCTCTATGAGGAGCGCAAGGACGCCTATAACGGCTTCGGCGCTTTCCGTTCGACGTTCCTGAGTCTCGTTCGCGGCGACGGTGCGCTGGACTTCTACCACGGGGGCTTGCGGGCACGGGACCAGCGCGGCGCGACGATCTTCGACCAGTCGATTACGAGAACTACTGGGACTACATCTTCGAGGAGACTAAGCCCTGGTCGTACATGAAGTTTCCGTATCTCACGGCACTGGGCCCGGAGGAGGGCTGGTATCGCGTCGGTCCGCTGGCGCGGGTCAACAACTGCGACTTCATGCCGACGCCGCTGGCGGACGCGGAGCGCAACGCCTTCAAGGCCTTCGACGGCGGCAGCGCGACGCAGGCCAATCTCGCGTATCACTGGGCGCGGATGATCGAAATGCTGCACGCGGCGGAAGGCATGCGCGAGCTGCTGCGCGATCCGGCGCTCCTCGAAGGCGAGCTTCGGGTGCAGGGAACGCGAGCGTTTCGCGGCGTCGGCGTGATCGAAGCGCCGCGCGGCACGCTGATCCACCATTATCGGGTCAACGAGGACGACCTGATCGTGCGCGCCAACCTGATCGTGTCGACGACCCACAACAACCAGGCGATGAACGAAGCAGTGCGACGAGTCGCATCGCAGTATCTGGACGGCGCCGAAGTCACCGAAGGGCTCCTCAACCACATCGAGGTGGCGATCCGCGCCTACGATCCGTGCCTCTCCTGCGCGACCCACGCGCTGGGGCAGATGCCGCTCGAAATCGAAGTCATCGACGTCGAAGGACACCGCGTCGACATGCTCGTTCGCGACGGGGACGGCACGATCCGGCGTGGCCCGCAGGGCGGCCCTGCGAGCGTACCGGCCAAGACCGACGCGGATGCCGACGCATGAGCAAGATCGTCGTGCTCGCGTGGGGCAATCCGAGCCGCGGCGACGATGCGCTCGGGCCGGCGTTCGCCGATCGAGCCGAAGGCATCGACGCGGGCGGACCGCACGTCATCGAGATCCAGACTGATTTCCAGCTTTCGCCTGAGCATGCGACCGATCTTGTGGCGGCCGATACGGTTCTGTTCGTCGACGCGAGCGTCGCGGCGCCACCGCCATTCGGCTTCGATCGCGTCGTCGCGACGAGGGACTGCACGTTCACGTCGCACGCGATGAGCCCGGCGGCGTTGCTCACGGCATATGAAGATGCCTTCGGGCGGCCGGCGCCTTCCGCGTTCGCGCTCGCGATCCGCGGCGAGCGCTTCGAACTTGGCGCGCCGATGACGCCGACCGCGCACCGACATCTCGACGCCGCGGTCGCGTTCTTCCGGCGCCTGCTCGCCGCGAACTCGACCGAAGCGTGGACGGCCGCGGCCGTTCCGTCCCGCTGACCCGGCATCGCGACCCGACGGCGGGCCGATCGCGCACAGTCGTTGGCGACGAGCTACACTTTCCCGGCATGCAAGTCCAAGGGAGCTCAACGTGCCACGCAAGGAAATCATCGAAGGTGTCCGCAGGTTCATCGAGCCGTACCGCGTCGACCGGGGCAAGGGCTTCCGCCTCAAGAATTTCGACGCGGGTGACACAGGCGGCCTCGGGTCCGAGCAGAAGCCCCAGGCAAAGGAACTTCTCGCGCAAGGGGTGAAGTGGCTCGCCGAAGAGCAGGACAAGCTCTACGCGCAGGACCGCCGGTCGGTGCTCCTCGTGTTCCAGGCGATGGACGCCGCGGGCAAGGACAGCACGATCAAGCACGTGATGTCGGGGGTCAATCCGCAGGGCTGCCAGGTGTATTCGTTCAAGCAGCCCTCCCCCGAGGAGCTCGACCACGATTTCATGTGGCGGGCGACGCGCTGCCTTCCCGAGCGCGGCCGGATAGGAATCTTCAATCGCTCGTACTACGAGGAGGTGCTCGTCGTCCGCGTCCATCCGGAGATTCTGCAGCGGCAGCAGCTGCCGGCGGAGCTCGTGACCAAGGCACATCTGGGACGAGCGGCTCGCCGACATCGCCGCATTCGAGCGCTATCTGGCGCGCAACGGCGTGGTCATCCTCAAGTTCTTTCTCAACGTCTCGCGCAAGGAGCAGAAGCGACGGTTCCTCGATCGCCTCGACCAGCCGGAGAAGCACTGGAAGTTCCAGGCGGCCGACGTCAAGGAGAGAGCCCGCTGGAACGATTACATGAAGGCCTATGACGAGGCGATTCGCGCAACGGCCGCAAAGCACGCGCCCTGGTTCATCGTTCCCGCCGACAACAAGTGGTACACGCGCCTCGTCGTCGCGGCGGCGATCGTCGACGCCTTGGAACGGCTCGACCTGGACTACCCGCGGCTCGATGCCGCCAAGCGGCGGGAGCTTGCCATCGCACGTGCGGCGCTCGTGAGGGAGTAGCCGCGGCGCACGCGAAGCGCGCAAGGTCGGGATCGCGTGCGCGGTTGCGTTCGGCGATAATCGGGGCCGGCAGAGGGCCCGGGAACGGGTGTCTTCCGCGAGAGAGCCCACGCCGGCTCGCATAGGCGGAGTGATTCGACTTTAGAAGGAGCAGGGCGATGAGACAGCTTGTTGTGGCGCTGGCGGCGATGGTCCTTGCCTTGATGGCGGGCGCGTGTGCGTCGCCGGGACCCGGGCCCGGGGAAATGGAGATTCGCTCCGGGGTCATCGAACAGATCAATCCAACCGAAGTAAAGACCAATCATGACATGGGCTTGGGCGCGATCCTCGGCGGGGTCGCGGGCGCGGGGCTTGGCAGCCTCATCGGCGGTGGCACCGGCCGCGAGGTTGCGATTGCCGCCGGCGCAATTGTCGGCGCCGTCGGAGGAAACTACGCGCAAAAGCAGTACTTCGACAAGCCGCAGCCAGCGCAACAGGTGATCGTCCGCTTGAACAGCGGCGTCCTAGTCGCGATCACGCAGCCGATCAACACGCAGCTGCGGCCCGGACAGAAGGTCTACGTGCAAGGCAGCGGACCGGATACGCGCGTCGTGCCGCAGTAACGAGCGTGCCGCGGCCCGCGCCCGGCGCGGCGTCGTCGCGGGCCTCGCCGCGAGGTCAGTGCGGTGCGGCGCGCCCCTGCGCGCGCAGCGCGTCGAGCGAGGCGTTCATCGTCAGCGCCTGCGGGTCGAGAACGAGATGCAACAGCGCCGGCTTGTTCGATGCCAGCGCGCGTTCGAACGCCGGCGCGAATTCCGCGGTGTGCGCTACCGTCTCCGCGTAGGCGCCGTACGCGCGCGCCAGCGCGGCAAAATCGGGATTGGCGAGCGCGGTGCCGTACACCCGCGCAGGATAAGCGCGCTCCTGGTGCATCCGGATCGTCCCGTACATGCCGTTGTCGACGACGACGAAGACGATCGCGAGCCCGTACTGGGCCGCCGTTGCGAGCTCCTGCCCGTTCATCAGGAAGCAGCCGTCTCCGTTCCATGAGACGACGACGCGCTCCCGATGCAGCAGTTTCGCTGCGATGGCTGCGGGGACGCCATAGCCCATCGCGCCCGAGTAGGGGCCAAGCTGCGTGCGGAAGCGCCGATACCGGTAAACGCGCTGCAGCCATGTCGCATAGTTGCCGGCGCCGTTCGCGAGGATCGCGTCGTCGGGTAGACGTTGATCCAGCCAGCGCACGATCTCCCACAGATCGAGTTCCCCGGGAACCGGCTGCGGCGCAAGCCAGGCTTCGTATTCCGCGTGCGCGGCGGCCACCCGTGGGGCGGTAACAGGCAGCGGTCGTGGTGCGAGATTCATCGCGCCGAGGAAAGCGCCCGGCGTTGCCGCGATCGCGAGCGCCGGCTGATAGACCCGTCCCAGCTCGTCGGCGCCCGGATGGACATGGATCAGCGTCTGTGCCGGCAGCGGCGCATCGAGCAGCGTGTATCCGCCGGTCGTGATCTCGCCCAGCCGTTCGCCGATCGCCAGCAGCACATCGGCGTCGCGCACCCGCGCGGCCAGCTTCGGATTGACGCCGATGCCGACATCGCCCGCGTAATTCGTGTGCCGATTGTCGAACAGATGCTGGTGGCGAAAGCTGCAGGCGACCGGCAGCCGATACGCCTCGGCGAATGATCGCAGCGCGGCGCAGGCGTTCTCGTCCCAGCGGCTGCCGCCGACGAGCACCAGAGGCCGCGTCGCCCGCGCGAGGATTTCGCGTGCGGCAGCGATTTGATCCGTGCCGGGTGATGCGTCGACGGGTTCGACCCGCGGCCCGTCGACGCAGCGCGCGCGGGCACCGAGCATGTCCTCCGGCAAGGCGAGCACCACGGGTCCCGCACGGCCGGACATCGCGGTCCGATACGCGTGCGCCACGTATTCGGGAATTCGCTCCGCGCGATCGATCTGCGCCGCCCATTTGGCGACGCTGCCGTACATGCGCCGATAGTCGATCTCCTGGAACGCTTCGCGATCGACGAAATCGCCGCCTACCTGCCCGACGAAGACGATCAGCGGCGTCGAGTCCTGCGCCGCGGTGTGAATTCCGATTGCCGCATTCGACGCGCCGGGTCCGCGCGTCACGAAGGCGATGCCCGGCCGCCCCGTCAGCTTGCCGTACGCTTCCGCCATGTATGCCGCGCCGCCTTCCTGCCGGCAGACGATGAGAGACAGCGCGTCCCGCGCGTCGTAGAGCGCGTCGAGCACTGCGAGAAAACTCTCGCCCGGGACGCAGAAGGCGTGGGTCGACCCTTGGGCGACGAGATTGGCGACGAGAACCTCGCCGCCGGTGCGGGGTGGTGCTGACACGGACCCTCCTGAACGTGGCGTCGCCGGCGGCCGGCCGCGCGCAACGTCCATTCTAGGGCGTCTCTCGGCCATCGCGGGAACAGGCCCTATAATCGCCGGCACTTGCCTTCCGCCGCCCGCTTGCCGCTCATCATGCCTGCCTACGAGCTCATCGTCGACGCCGCACAGTTCACCGCCGCGGGGCTCGCGCTCGCGCTCGTGACCCTTTGGCTGCGCGGCGATCTCCGTCGCAACATGGTCGCGATGGCGGTCGTCATGGCGCTGGGACTGGCGGGGCTCGTCGCGCTGTTTCAGTTCGGAGGCGCCGTCCACGACGCCACCCTCGTTCACATCCTGCGCGAAGCGCTCCTGCTCCTGGTCGGCGTCGGCTTCGCCCGAATCGCTGTCATGTTCATGCTTCAGGCGCTCCTCGCACGATTGGCGATACCGCGCATCCTCGCCGATGTCTTGATCGTCGTCGTGCTGATCGTCTACGGCCTCTACCGGATGAACGTCGTCGGCGTCAACCTGGCGAGCATCATCACGACCTCGGCGATCGTCTCCGGCGGCATCGCGCTGTCGCTGCGCGAGCCGCTCGAGAACCTGTGGGGCGGCATCGCGCTGCAGCTCGACAACACCTGCCGCATCGGCGACTGGATCAAGATGGAAGGCGTGACGGGGCAGGTGGTAGGGATCCGGTGGCGCTGCACCTCGGTTGCGACCAACAACGGCGAAACGGTCGTCGTCCCCAACGTACAGCTGATGAAGAACCGCGTGACGGTGCTCTCGCGCCGCGGCGACGAGCGGATCCACTGGCGGCGCGATATCGAGTTTTCGGTGTCCTACGACGTGCCGCCGTCGCGGGTCATCGCCGTCGTCGAAGCGGCGCTCGCACGGGCGGAAATCCGCAACGTCGCGACAACGCCTCACGCGAGCGTCGTGTGCATGGGATTCGGTGACAGCGCAATCCATTACATCGCCCGCTACCGGCTGACCGACCTCCTGCACGATATCTGGACCGATTCGGAGGTGCGCTTGCACATCCAGGCGACCCTCGCGCGGCACCACATGGAGATCCCGTTCCCGCGGCGCGTGCTGATTCGCGGGAAGGCCCCGGATGCCTTGGAGCGCCACGAGGGCGATATCGCCGCGCGCTGCGAAACGCTGGCGCGCATCGAGCTCTTCGCGGCGTTGACCGACGATGAGCGGCGCGCGCTCGCGAGCGAGCTTTCGGATGCGCCCTTCGTGGCCGACGATGTGATCGCGCGCCAGGGCGAAGCGGCGGATTCGCTCTACATCCTTGCGCGTGGCCATATTGCCGTCTTCGACGACAGCAGCGGCGGCACCGGCGCGCGCGACCGGCTCGCGACGCTCGATGCGCCTGCCTATTTCGGTGAAATGGGATTGCTGGCTCGGTCAGGCGCGCGGCGCAACGATCGTCGCGCAGGATGAAGTGCTCTGCTATCGGCTGGACAAATCCGGTTTCGACGCGATACTGAAGGCGCGTCCGGAGCTGGTCGAGGCGATGTCGCGCGCGGTGGTCGCGGCGGCAGGCGCAGAACGATGCGCGGCTGCAAGCGCTGTCTGCAGAAGCCCGTGCGCGGCAGGCGTCGAATCGCACCGCCGAACTCGTCCGCAGCATCAAGGCGTTCTTCGGAATGAAACCCTAACGACCCGCGACCAGATCCTCGCGCTTGAGCAGGAACACACTGTCGGGCGAAGCCGCGGTCTCCAGCCAGACGAACGGCAGCCGGGGAACGCGAGCTCCGCGGCGGCGCGATTGTGGCCGATCTCGACGACCAGCGTGCCGCCCGGGCTCAGGAATCGCGGCGCCTCGCTTGACGATCGTGCGCACGGCATCGAGGCCGTCGTCGCCGCCGGCGAGCGCAAGTCCGCGGCTCGTGGCGGTATTCCGCGGGCAGCTCTTCCATCGCCATCGCCGTCACGTACGGCGGGTTGCTGATGATGAGGTCGTAGCTCTTTTCCGGCAGGTTCGAGAAGAGGTCGGAGCGGATCAGGTTGATCCGGTCGGCGAGGCCGTAGTCGGACACGTTGCGCTGCGCAACGGCGAGCGCGTCCGACGAAATGTCCACGGCGTCGATATCGGCTTCCGAATACGCGTGCGCGAGCAGGATCGCGAGGCAGCCGGAGCCGGTGCACAGGTCGAGAGCCGCCGTCACCTTTTCCGGCTCACCGACAAAGGGCGCGAGGCTGTCCGGCAGCAGCTCGGCGATGAACGAGCGGGGAATGATCACCCGCTCGTCGACATAGAAACGGAAATCGCCGAGCCAGGCCTCGTGGGTGAGGTACGCGGCGGGCACGCGCTGATCGATCCGCCGCTCGAGGAGCTGCGCGAGCTGCAGCCGCTCGGGCTGCGTGAGCCTGGCGTCGAGAAAGGGCTCCAGCCGGTCGAGGGGCAGATGCAGCGCGTGCAGCAGCAGATAGGCAGCCTCGTCGTAGGCGTTGGTCGTGCCGTGGCCGAAAGAGAGCCTGGCTTCGCCGAAGCGCGTGACGGCATAGCGCAGCCAGTCGCGCAGCGTCTCGAGGTCGTGCGCCGGCGTGCTCATCCGGAAAGGGTTTCCGGGAGAAGCCGCTCGAGGATCCCGCGGTAGATCGCCGCGAGCAGCGCCAGATCGGCGATCCTCACGCGTTCGTTGAGCTTGTGGATCGTGGCGTTCACCGGTCCCAGCTCGACGACCTCGGGACAGATATCGGCGATGAAGCGACCATCCGATGTCCCCCAGTGCAGGAGAGTCTCGGGGTGATGCCGGCGACGTCGCGCACGCGTCGATCACGACGTCCACGAGCGTCCCTCGCGGCGTGAGATACGGTTTGCCCGAGCCGGTCCACACGAGATCGTAGTCGAGCCGTGCTTCGCAAGGATCGCCTCGACGCGGTCTCGCAGCGAATCACGCGTGCACGCGGTCGCATAGCGGAAATTGAACATGATTTCGACGGTCCCGGGAATGACGTTGGTCGCGCCGGTGCCGGCATGGATGTTCGAGCACTGCCACGTGGTCGGCGGGAAATACTCGTCGCCGTCGTCCCAGTGCGTCGCGGCGAGCTCCGCGAGCGCGGGTGCCGCGAGGTGGATGGGGTTCTTCGCGAGCTGCGGATATGCGACGTGTCCCTGTACGCCCTTGACGTCAAGGTCGCCGGACAGCGTGCCGCGACGGCCGTTCTTGATCGTGTCGCCCAGCCGCGCTCGCGGACGTCGGCTCGCCGACGATGCAGTAGTCGATCATTTCGCCGCGCCGCAGCGAGCTTTTCGACGACCTTCGCCGTGCCGTCGACCGACGGTCCTTCCTCGTCGGACGTGATCAGCAGCGCGATGGACCCGGTTCGCGAGCGGGTGCGCGGCGACGAATGCCTCGATCGCCGTGACGAATGCCGCGAGCGAGCCTTTCATGTCGGCGGCGCCGCGTCCGTAAAGGAAGCCATCGCGCTCGGTCGGCGTGAACGGGTCGGACTGCCAGCCCTCGAGCGGGCCGGTCGGCACGACGTCGGTGTGGCCGGCGAGACAGACGAGCGGACGCGCGTTCCCGCGCCGCGCCCACAGATTGGTCACACCGTTACAGATCAGCGGCTCGCAGCGGAATCCAAGCGGCGCGAGCCGCTGCGGCGATCAACGCCTGGCAACCGGCGTCATCGGGAGTGAGCGACCGGCGCTCGATCAGCGCCCGCGCGAGCTCGAGCGTGGGGTCGACGGCGTGCGGAACGACGGGGCGCGCGGCAGTTGCCATGCGCCGAATGTTAACAAAGACGCGGTGCGCCGGCCGCACAGCGGCCCCCCGCACCGCGTTTTCCATCGGACGTCTAATGCGGCCGATCGAGCATCTCCGCGTCGATCTGCAACGCGGTGAAATCGCTCTGCGTGCGCCTCGGCGCCGCGCCGCCCGTCTGCTGCGGCATTGCGTCGACGCGCGCGGTGGGCGAGTTCTGGTTGATGAGCCAGGCGAGGTTCGTCGGCGAATCGGAAGCGATCATCGCCTCGTCGTAGCTGATCGGACCGTCGAGGTACATCCGGCACAGCGCCTGCTCGAACGTCTGCGATCCGGGATAGAGCGACTTCTCCATCGCCTCCTTGATCTGCGTGATCTCGCCGTTCTTGACGAGCTCGGCGATCAGCGATGTATTGAGCAGGATCTCGACGGCCGGCTGCAGCATCGCCGTCCTTGTTGCGGACGAGCCGCTGCGAGACGATCGCGCGGAGCCCGATCGAGAGGTCGGACAGCAGACCGGAGCGCGCGTCGTACGGGAACAGGTTGATGATCCGCGACAGCGCGTGGTAGCTGTTGTTGGCGTGAATCGTCGACAGGCACAGGTGGCCCGTCAGCGTGTGCAGCAGCGCCTGCTGCATCGTCTCGCGATCGCGGATCTCGCCGATCATGATGAGGTCGGGCGCCTCGCGCAGCGCGTTCTGCAGCGCGGCCTGATAGTTCTGGGTGTCGACGTGCAGCTCGCGCTGGTTGACGATGCTCTTCTTGTGCTCGAACAGGTACTCGATCGGGTCCTCGATCGTCAGGATGTGGCCCGACTTGTTGCTGTTCCGATGGTCGATCATCGCCGCCAGCGTCGTCGACTTGCCGGAGCCGGTTGCTCCGGCAATCAGGACGAGGCCGCGCTTTTCCATGCACGAGGTCGAGCAGCACCGGCGGCAGCCGCAGCTCCTCGAACGAGGGGATGTGGCTTCGCACGTAGCGGATGACGAGCGAGATCGTCCCGCGCTGGCGGAAGATGTTGATCCGGAAATTGCCGACCGCGCGGTCGAGGTGCGAGAGGTTCATCTCGATCTCGTTCTCGAACTCGCGTGCCTGCTCCTTGCTCATCAGCTCGTAGGCGATCCGGCGCACGGTCTCGAGGTCCATCGGCTGCGTCGAGATCGGCGCCACGACGCCGTTGATCTTGATGTTGATCGGCGCGCCGCAGGAGATGAACAGGTCGGATGCCTGCTTTTCCGCCATCAGTCTTGAACAGTCGGTCGAGATACATGTCGGGAGTCCCCGGGCTACAATCGTGTCGAGTCGGCGTTTTCAGCCGGCGCTGCAAGTTTCCATGATAATGTCATGAATCGACGGGGAGTTCCAGCACCGACGGGCCGGCGGCGCCGTCGCGGCGGCGGCCGAGGACCTTCGCGAGTGGCGGACTCTCGCCTTCAAACCCGGTCTGAAGCAAGTTCCATGCTCGCAATCATCGGCGGCAGCGGCCTCACCCGGCTTTCCACGCTCGCGGTGGCGCACCGCGAAGTCGTGCGGACGCCCTACGGCGAACCGTCGTCGGCGCTCCTGTTCGGGCAGATCGCCGGCCGCGACGCCGTATTCGTGGCTCGGCACGGCCACGGTCACACGATTCCGCCGCACCGCGTGAATTACCGGGCCAATCTGTGGGCGCTGAAGGAGCGCGGGGCGACCGCCGTCGTGGCCGTGGCGTCGGTCGGAGGAATCCGCGGCGTGACGCCAGGCGAGCTCGTCTTGCCCCACCAGCTCATCGATTACACGCACGACCGGCGAGCAGCTTTTTCGACGGCGGCGACCGGCGCGTCGTCCATGTCGATTTCACGCATCCGTATACGCCGTCGCTGCGGCAGGAGTGCCTGGCGGCGGCGAAGACGTGCCGGGATCGCGCTGACCGACGGCGGCGTCTACGCTGCCGTCTCCGGGCCTCGGCTCGAGACCATCGCCGAGATCGATCGGCTGGACCGCGACGGCGCGACGATGGTCGGAATGACGGGAATGCCCGAAGCGGCGCTTGCGCGCGAGCTCGATCTTCCGTACGCGGCGATCGCCGTCGTCGTCAACCATGCGGCGGGGCGCGGCGATTCGTCCGAGCAGATCTCGATGGAAGGCATCGCGCGCGTGCTCGAGACCGCGATGGACCGGGTCCGTGCGCTGCTGGAGCACATAACGCCATGAGCCCGCCGGACCGCCCCAAGGGCGAAGACCGGAGTGCGCAGCACGAAGGTAGTCCTAACGGCGCACTGGGCGAAGCCCAGGCCCGAAGGGCGCGTCCGCGCGCGATTGCGGGAGGCCGACCCCTCGGTGGATCGAGAACCAAGGCGGGCGCGGAGGCCGAGCCATGATTCGTGACGTATTGCGAATGGGCGACCCGAGGCTGTGGCAGCCCTCGACGCCGGTCGAGGCCTTCGGTACGCCAGAGCTCGATTCGCTGCTCGCCGACCTGCGCGACACGATGGCTGCCGAGAACGGCGCGGGGCTCGCGGCGCCGCAGATCGGCGTGCCGCTGCAGGTCGTCATCTTCGGATTCGAGCGACAATGCGCGCTATCCCGATGCGGAGCCGGTGCCGTACACCGAACTCGTCAATCCGGTGCTGACGCCACTTTCCGACGAAGTCGAGGATGGCTGGGAGGGGTGCCTGTCGGTACCGGGATTGCGCGGAGTCGTGCCGCGTTACGGCGCCATTCGCTACGAAGGCTTCGACCCGCACGGACAACCGATCCGCCGCGAGGCGACCGGCTTTCATGCGCGCGTGGTCCAGCACGAATGCGACCACCTTCTGGGAGTCCTCTATCCGATGCGGATGCGCGACTTCCGCCGGTTCGGGTACACGGACATCCTTTTCCCGGACGTCGCGGCCGCGGACGAGTAGGTTTCGTCGTTCCCGCGTACGCGGCGACCCAGGGCGTTTCGACCGACGCCATCCCCGCTTGCGCAGTAACGACGGTTAGACACGGAGCTGATCGTAGAGCGCGGTCTCGAGCTAAGAAGCGCCTGCTCGTCGTGAAGGCGCGCACCGTCGATCAGGAAAACGTCTTCGGCGCGCTCGCCCA
The DNA here is from genome assembly GCA_963733985.1 of uncultured beta proteobacterium. Classification (GTDB taxonomy): domain Bacteria; phylum Pseudomonadota; class Gammaproteobacteria; order Burkholderiales; family Casimicrobiaceae; genus CAIWHR01. The sequence goes on from CAVTFF010000014.1 coordinate 46,157, forward strand.
GCGTGTTGATCTTGGCGCTGGTGACGTTGACGTTCGCGTGCGCGAGCGTGTAGGCGATCTGGGCGAGGAGTCCCGGCCGGTCGCCGGCGACGATCTCAAGGATGTAGTGCGTCCCCTTGTCGTCGGGAAAGATCCGGACCTCGGGCGACAGCGGAAAGTGCTTGAGCCGCCGGCTCACGCGGCCCGCGACCGGCGCCTCGAGCGGCGGATGTTCGGTTAACAGCTGCTTCAGCTCGAATTCGACCTGCTGGATCGTGTCGCGGTACGACGCGGCGGGGTTCGCGGGATCGAGGATCGCGAAGGTGTCGAGTGCATAGCCGTGCCGCGTCGTGTGGATCTTCGCTTCCATGATCGACAGGCCGCGGCGCCCGAAATAACCGCAGATGCGAGCAAAGAGGTCCTTCTGGTCGGGGAGGTAGATCATCACCTGCAATCCGGCTTCGGCCCGCGACAACCGCGCCCGCACGACCGGCTCCTGCCGCTCGATGCGCCAGTAAAGCTGCCGGGCGTGCCATGCAATTTCGTCGGCGGAGTGGCGCTGGAAATAGACATTGTCGAGATGCGACCACAGCTTGCGCTCGGCACCGTCCGGCACCGCGTACAGGCGCAACAGGCGCTGCGCTTCGCTCTGGCGCTGGTGCAGGCTGTCGGCGAGCGTGACCGGCGCCGTCGCGCCGGCGAGCCCCGCGCGCGTCGCGTGAAAGAGATCCTCGAGAAGGCGCGCCTTCCACGCGTTCCACACCTTCGGGCTCGTGCCGCGGATGTCGGCGACGGTGAGAAGATAGAGCGCGATCAGCCGGCGTTCGGTTTCGACCTTGCGCGCAAATGCCGCAACGACATCCGGGTCGGTGACGTCCTGCTTCTGCGCGGTCGCCGACATCGTCAGGTGCTGCGCGACCAACCATGCGATCAGCTCCGTATCCTCGTCGGGAACTCCGTAGGCGCGGCAGAAGCGCCGCGCTTCGCGCTCGCCCAGCGTCGAATGATCGCCACCGCGCCCCTTGGCGATGTCATGGAACAGCCCGGCGAGATAGAGGACTTCCCTGCGCTCGAAATCGGTGATGAGACGCGAGCAAAGCGGATACTCGTGCGCGTGCTGCGCCTCGGTGAAGCGGCGCAGGTTGCGGATCACCATCAGGATGTGCTCGTCGACCGTGTACACGTGGAAGAGGTCGTGCTGCATCTGGCCGACGATCCTGCCGAACGCCGGCAGGCAATTGCCGAGGATCCCGTACTGGTTCATCCGCCGCAGCTCGTGCGTCACGCCGCGACGCTCGCGGAAGATCTGCAGGAAGCGTGCGCGATTTTCGGGATCGCGGCGAAATCCCGCGTCAATCCGGTGCCGATTGCGCCAGAGCGCGCGCAGCGTGCGCGCCGACATGCCCTTGAGCTCCGGGTGGCGCTGCATCGTGAGGAAAGCATCGAGCATCGCCGGCGGCCGGCGCTCGAACAGCGCCTCGTCGCTGAGGTCGAGAAGCTCGTCGACCGCGACGAACTCGTCGTCGACGGGGACCGGCTCGGCCGGCACCGGGAACAGCCGCGCATGCAGGTTCTGCAGCAGGATGACGTTGGACTGGCGGATGAGCTTTGCAGCCCGGTAGTAGCGCTGCATCAACTGCTCGCTGGCTCGCCTTGCAGGCGTATCCTGAAGCCTGAGTTCGCGTGCGAGCGCGCTCTGGTGGTCGAAAACGAGCAGATCTTCTCGCCGGCCCGCGAGGTAGTGGAGCCGGATCGCGGAGCGCGCCGATGAAGCGCTCCTGCCTCGATATCGTGCGCGCTTCCTGCATCGTGAGGAGCCCCGCCTTGGCCATCTCCCGCCATGAGCGTCCGAACCCCGCCGCGCGCGCGATCCAGAGCACTGTCTGCAGATCGCGCAGCCCGCCGGGCTCTCTTTCAAGTTCGGCTCCAGGTTGTAGGCGGTGTCGTGGTACTTCAGATGCCGCTGCTGCTGTTCGAGCAGCTTGGCTTCGTAGAAGTGACGCGCGTCCAGTCCCGACGCGAACGCCCGCTCGAACGCGCGGTATTCCGTGCGCGAGCCCGCAACCAGCCGGTGCTCGAGCAGGCTCGTCCGGATCGTGACATCGCCCGCCATTTCGGCCTCGCATTCGGCGATCGTGCGGACGCTGTGCCCGACGTCGAGACCGACGTCCCACAGCAAGCCGATGAAGCGCTCGACGAAGTCCGTTCCGGCGGCGTCGAGCGGCTTCGCGAGCAGGATCAAGACGTCGACATCGGAATGCGGAAAGAGCTGGCCGCGGCCGTATCCGCCAACCGCGACGAGTGCGGCGTCGGCGGGCGCTGCCAGCCCGGCCCAGGCGGCGATGAGCACGCGATCGACGAGGCGTGCATGCTCGCGCAGCAGACGCGGCGTGTCGGGGCGGTTGAGGAACGCGTCACGGAGCGCCGCACGGCCCGCACGCAGCGCCTCGCGGCGGGACTGGATCAACTCGGTCGCGTCGCCGGTGCCGCGTGACGCGACGGGGACCGCGGATCCCATGTTCGGCCCGGTCATGCCGCCGCGGGCGGCATCCCTGGCGAGACCGTCAGCACTTCGTGGCCCTCGGGGGTCACGAGCACGGTGTGCTCCCATTGCGCAGACAGCGAGTGGTCGGCGGTCACGATCGTCCAGCCGTCGGCCAGGCTGCGGATCGCAGCGCGGCCCGCGTTGATCATCGGCTCGATCGTGAAAATCATTCCCGGCTGCAGCACGAGGCCGGTGCCCGGACGGCCGTAATGCAGCACCTGCGGCTCCTCGTGGAACGCGCGGCCGATGCCGTGCCCGCAGAACTCGCGCACCACCGAAAAATGGTGGCTCTCGGCGAACTTCTGGATCGTGTGACCGACATCGCCGAGATGCGCGCCGGGGCGCACGGCGCGGATTCCCCGCCACATCGCCTCGTGCGTCGTCTCGACCAGGCGCCTTGCCTGGATCGACGGCGCACCGATGTAGAACATCCGGCTCGTGTCGCCGTGCCAGCCGTCCTTGATCACGGTGACGTCGATGTTGACGATGTCGCCGGGCTTCAACTTCTTGTCGCCGGGGATGCCGTGGCAGACGACGTGGTTGACCGACGTGCAGATCGATGCGGGGTAGGGCGCATGCCCGGGCGGCTGGTAGTTGAGCGTGGCGGGAATCACGTGCTGGACATCGACCTGGTAGTCATGCGCGAGGCGGTCGAGCTCGCCCGTGGTCACGCCCGGTTGCACGCGCGGCGTCAGCCAGTCGAGCAACTCTGCCGCGAGCCGCCCGGCCACGCGCATCTTCTCGATGTCCTCGGCGGACTTGATCGTGACAGGCATGATATTCAGCGCCGCGCGGCACGCTTCATGCGCGCAGCAGCTCGTTGATGCCGGTCTTCGCGCGCGTCTTCGCGTCGACCCGCTTGACGATCACCGCGCAATACAGGTGGCAGCCTCCTTGCCCGGAGGGCAGGCTGCCGGCCACGACGACCGAGCCCGCCGGAACCCGCCCGTAGGTGACCGCGCCGGTCGTGCGGTCGTAGATCTTCGTGCTCTGGCTGATGAACACGCCCATGCCCAGCACCGAGTTCTCCTCGACGATCACGCCTTCGACGACCTCGGAGCGCGCGCCGATGAAGCAGTTGTCCTCGACGATCGTCGGATTCGCCTGCAGAGGCTCGAGGACGCCGCCGATGCCGACGCCGCCGGAGAGGTGCACGTTCCTGCCGATCTGCGCGCACGAGCCGACCGTTACCCACGTATCCACCATCGTCCCTTCATCGACATAGGCGCCGATGTTGACGAACGACGGCATCAACACGACGTTATTGGCGATGAACGCCCCGCGGCGCGCGACGGCCGGCGGCACGATGCGCACGCCGGTGGCGGCGAGCGCAGCGTCGGACAGTCCCGCAAACTTCGTGGGCACCTTGTCGTAGAAGGCAAAAGGTTCCGCGCTGCCGGCCCGCGGTGCGAAGCGCATCGCCGCATTGTCGGCGAGCCGGAACGACAAGAGCACCGCCTTCTTGATCCATTGATGCACCGTCCAGGCGCCGTCGACTTTCTCGGCGACGCGCAGCCGCCCTGCGTCGAGCTCGGCGATTACGTGCGTCGACGGCGTCGCGCACCGCGGCCGGCGCCGCGCCGGGCGCGAGCGACGTGCGTGCCTCCCAGGCGTCGTCGATCGTCTGCTGCAGGTCGGTCATGGACAAGGGTTCGCGGCGAAGGCTTGGCAAAAGCGCGCATTTTACCCCGGCGGGCGAATCGGCCGCGACGCGCGTGGCGGCGCGCACGGGAAGGCACGGAGCTCGAGCGGCGCCTTCCGGTGGACTCCGCGAAGGCGCCGGCGGCGCTACATCGACTTGAAGCGGTGCGCGAACGTGCGACTGACGGCGAGCTTCTCGTCGCGGCCGGTGAGGAGGATCACGGGCTCGCCGCGCCAGTCGCGCTCCACCCTGGCGACGGCGCGCAGGTTGATGATCGTCCCGCGATGGATCTGCCAGAACGCATCCGGATCGAGCTCGTCGTGGAGCTCCTTGATCGGTTTCCGAATCAACGCCTCGTAGTCGCGGGTGATGACGCGCGTGTATTTGTCGCCGGCCTGGAAATAGAGGACATCGTCGACGGCGATCATCCGCATCGACGCTCCGAGGGAGGCGCGAATCCACTTGAGCGGCCCGCCGTCGCGCGCGGCGAGCTTCGTGAGGAGCGCCGTGAGGTCGAGCGGCGCCTCGGCGAGTCGCGCCTTCAGCCGGCTAACGACTTTTGCGATGCGCTCGGGTGCGGGCGGCTTCAACAGGTAGTCGATGGCGCCTTCCTCGAAGGCGGCCACCGCATATTCGTCATACGCCGTGACGAACACGACATGGCAACTGCCGTCGAGCTCGCGCGCGACGTCGAGCCCCGAGCGGACGGGCATCCGGATGTCGAGGAACGCGATATCGGGCTTGTGTTCGCCGGCGAGCGTCAGTGCCTCGTCGCCGTTGCCCGCCTCGGCGACGATCCGGAGCTCCGGCCATGCGTCGGCAAGCCGCGCCTTCAGCTGCGCCCGGAGCATCGGCTCATCTTCGGCGATCAGTGCAGTGGGCATCGGTCAGCTCGTGGCGAACGGTACCTCGATTGTCGCGCGAACGCCATGCGGGGCGACGTCCTCCAGCGTGAACCGGCCACGCGTTCCGAACAGCGCCGCGAGCCGCTCCCGGAGATTGACGAGCCCGACGCCATTGCCCGGACGGAGGGCGCCGCCGGCGAGGCCGCAGCCGGTGTCGCTGACGCTGACGACGAGGCGTTCGCCCGCGCGAAACGCCTCGACGCGGATCGACCCACCCTCCGCCTGCGGCTCAATGCCATGAGTAACGGCGTTCTCAACGATCGTTATGAGCAGCGCCGGTGGAAACGAATGCGCGCGCAGCTCTTCCGGTGCGGCGATTTCGTACGTGAGGCGATCGCCCATCCGCATTCGCAACACGCTGAGATAGGCTTCGGCGAGGGCGAGCTCCTGGCCGAGCGTGGCGCTCGCGGTCCGCAGCTGGGGCAGTGCCGCCCGCAGGTAGGAGAGCAGGTGCGTGAGCAGCTTCGCGGCCTGCGGCGGATCGGTTTCGATCAGGTACTGTACGGAGGCGAGCGTGTTGAAGAGGAAATGCGGCTCAACCTGCGCTTGCATCATCTTCAGCTCGGCCTCGATCGCCTGCCTGGACAGCTTGCTCCGGTCGGCTTCCGCCTTGAGCATCTGCGCGCGCGCCCATGCTTCGCGGAACTTCAGCATGAAGAACAGGCTCACGCACAGTCCCATGATGAAGGCCGGAATTGCGGTCCCGATCAACTGTCCGGGCGAGCCGCGACCGTGCAGGTTGCCCAAGTGGTACTCGGGAACGCCGATGACGTAGCCCTTGATGGCGAGCACAAGCATGAGACCGACCGCCGTGCCCGCGGTGACCGCGCCGATCAGCCGCCGGAATGGATGCGTGCTCGTCCAGGGGGCGGCTACGTTGACCGCGTACGCTATGGAAAGCCCAAAGGATTGGGCCGTGATGAACGGGTGCCAGAAAGGACGGGTTTCTTCGGTGTAGAGCAGCGCGGCAATGCCGGTGTTGATCGCCGCGATCAGCAGCGCCGTGAGCCAGGAGACGTGAAAGCCGCCGGCGAGTGCTGCCAGCCAGTTCCGCGGCTCCGAAGGAGATAGGGTAGCCATGGGCGGATTCTACGGAGGCAGCCACCGTCGCGGGGGGACGGCGACGGACTGCGGCCGGCAGCGACAGACCGCACCAGGGCGGCACCCCGGGGGTGCTACAGCGTGCGGGCAAAGGCCGCGATGCGCTCGACGGCTTCCGCACATTCGGACTGTGCGGCGACCAGCGCGATCCGAATCCGGCCGCGTCCCGGATTCGTTCCATGCGCATCGCGGGCAAGGTAGCTCCCCGGAAGCACGGTCACCGACTTTTCGGCGAGCAGCCGCTTCGCGAAAAGTGCGTCGTCGATCGGCGTTTGCGCCCACAGGTAGAAGGCGGCATCGGGCATCGTGCAGGGAAGCGCCGGCGCAAGCCGTGGCTGGAGCGCGGCGAATTTCGCCGCATAGACGGCGCGGTTCGCGCGCACGTGGTCCTCGTCGTTCCATGCGGCGATGCTGGCGGCGGCAACCGCCGGCGACATCGCCGAACCGTGATACGTTCGATAGAGGAGGAATGCCTTGATGAGCGCAGCGTCGCCGGCGATGTAGCCCGAGCGCAGGCCCGGCGCGTTCGACCGCTTGGAGAGGCTTCCAATCGAAACGAGACGCGGGAACCCCTCGCGCCGGAGCTCGCGCGCGACGGCGAGCGCGCCGACCGGAGGGCGCGCTTCGTCGAAGTAGATTTCCGAATAGCATTCGTCGGCGGCGATCGCAAAGCCATGGCGATCGGAAAGCTCGAACAGCAGCCGCCATTCGTCGGGCGTCGTGACGCGTCCCGTCGGGTTATCCGGCGAACAGACATAGACGAGGTGCGTGCGTGCCCAGACCGCGTCCGGGACGTCGCGCCAGGCCGGCGCGAAACCGTTCTCCGAAAGCGCGTTGACGCAATACGGCTCGGCGCCGGCGAGGAGCGCACTGCCCTCGTAGATCTGGTAGAACGGATTCGGCATCACCACGGTGGCGCCGACGCGGCTGCCGTCGATCACCGTCTGTCCGAACGCGAACAGCGCTTCGCGGCTCCCCAGTACCGGCAGGACCTGCGTCGCGGGATCGAGGGCCAGGTCATGCCTGCGACTGAGCCATCCGGCAATTGCCTCGCGCAGGATGGGTGCGCCGATCGTCGTGGGATAATTCGCGATGCCGGCCGCACCGGCCGCCATCGCGTCGAGGATCAGGCGCGGCGTCGGATGCTTCGGCTCGCCGATCGAGAGATTGATCGGGGCGAGCGCCGGGTTCGGCGTTACGTCGGCGAACCATTGCCGCAGCCGCTCGAACGGATAGGGCTGCAGGCGGGAAAGACGAGGATTCACGTGGGGCGAGGGCGGCAAGAAGGTACGCGAGACGGCGAACCGGGGCTGCGCGCAAACGGCTTCAGCGCGCGCGCGGGGCTTGAGTCGCATTCGGCACTGCACGATTATAGCGAAGCATCGGCGCGGGGCCGCCCACGAAAACGTGGCGCGATCGCCGGCTTGTGATCGCGATGGAGCACTCGCGATCCCCGGCGGCGAGCTGGGTCTGGCGCACAGCCTCCGTGCTCGCCACACTCGCTGCCGGCGTCGGCCTGGCCGCGGTCGTCGCCTATTGGGGTTGGCGCGCATTCGGTCCTGCACCCGTGCCGTTGCCGCCGCCGGAGACGCCGGAGCGGTGGACGGAATCCATTGTCGCCGCACCGCTCTTCGGGCGCACGTTGACCACGACTGCGATCGACGCGCAACCGGCGGCGAAGACGCTCGCCGGCGACGCGCGCCTGCTGGGGGTCCTCGCGGAGCCCGAGGGCCGCGGTTACGCACTGTTCAGGTTTGCCGATCGCGGACCCGTGCTGGTGAAGTCGGGGCAACAGATCGGGAAGGACGTGACGCTCGAGATCGTCCGGCCCGATGGTGTCCGCATTCGCGATCACGGTGACTTACGCGATATCGTGCTGCGTGCGCCCCCTGTCGCTGCCGCACCGCCGTCTCCCGCGGAGCGCGCGCGCCTCGCCACCGCTCGCCCGGGATGCGCGTTGCCGGCGGGCTACAAGGGACCGGTCTATCGGCTCAACGCGGAGCTCTTGACCGGCATCGCCTCGCAGCCCGATAGCTGGAAGGCGCTCCTCGTGGCGGGGGCCGGCGGGCTCGCCGTGCGTGACGAAAGTGGTTTTGCCGTCATGCTCGGAATGAAGGCGGGCGATCGGATGGCCGTGGCCAACGGCATCGCCTTGGCAGGGATCGACGATGTGCTGGCGGCGGTCGTGAAACCGCTCCTTGCGAGCCAGACGGTCCGCGTCACCGGCACGCGGGACGGCAAACCGGCGGAATGGCTCTTCGTGAACGCCGGAGCGTGCCCCGGGTGAGTTCGGTGTCGCGCGCGCGGTTCACCGTATCGACTCGCGCGGCAGCCACGCGAGCAGCTCCTCCGGTGAGTCGATAATGCCGTCGGCGTCCCAGGCTTCCGGCGTCTCGTCCGCGCGCAAATAGCCGTAGCGCGCGACGATCGTGTGCATCCCGGCGGCGACGCCTGCGCTGACGTCACGTTGCGCATCGCCGACATAGACGCAGCGATAAGGCGCGAGCCCCAGGCGCTTCGCTGCATCGATCAGCGGCGCCGGGTGCGGTTTGGCAAACGGAGTCGTGTCCCCGCAGACGACGGCGCCGGCGCGCGACGCGAGCCTCAGCTGCTCGAGCAGCGGCGCCGCATAGCGGGTTGCCTTGTTGGTGACGATGCCCCAGCGAAGCGCTCGCGCCTCGATCGCATCGAGGAGTGCTTCCGCGGTCGCGAACAGCGCCGATTCCACGCATAGCGCGGCTTCGTAATGCGTGAGAAACGCGTCGCGCAACGCCACGTAGGCAGGATCGGCGGGCGCGACACCCAAGCCTTCCCCGATCAACCCACGTGCGCCGTGCGAGGCGAATGGACGCAACCGCTCGAGCGGAACGGGCGCGAGGCCCCGGTCGGCGCGCACGCGATTGAGCGCGGCACCGAGATCCGGCGCCGTGTCGACGAGCGTCCCGTCGAGGTCGAAAAGCACCGCGTCGACGGGCAGCGCTCGCGGCAGACGCCTGCCCGTCGCGCGCGCGTCAGGCATCGGCGATGCGCGTGAACGCCATCAAGTAGTTGACGTCCGTATCCGACCCCAGCTTGAACTCGCGGGTGAGCGGGTTGTACGTGAGGCCGCTGATTTCGATGGGCGTGAGACCGGCGCTCCGCGCGAAGCGGGCGACTTCCGCCGGCGTCAGGAATTTCGCGTAATCGTGCGTGCCGCGAGGCAGCATCCCCAGAACATACTCGGCACCGAGGATGGCGAGCGCGTAGGCCTTCGGATTGCGGTTGATCGTCGAGATCGCGACGATGCCGTCGGCCTTCGCGAGTGCGGCGCAGGCAGCCACGAGCGCGCCGGGATCGGGAACGTGCTCGAGCAGCTCCATGCAGGTGACGACGTCGAAGGCGGCGGGCATTTCGCCGGCGAGTGCTTCGGCGGCGACGAGCCGATAGTCGACCCTCGCGCCCGATTCGAGCTTGTGCAGACGCGCGACGCCGAGCGCCTTGTCGCCCAAGTCGATGCCGAGCACCGACGCGCCACGCGCCGCCATCGCTTCGCTCAGGATTCCGCCACCGCAGCCGACATCGACGATCTTCTTGCCGGCGAGACCGCCGGTGACGCGATCGAGCCAATCGAGCCGCAGCGGATTGATTCGATGCAGCGGGCCGAACATCGCGCTGTCGGGATCCCACCAGTGATGGGCAAGCGATGCGAACTTGGCGAGCTCGCCGGGATCGACGTTGGCGGGTTTCGCAGCAGCGGATGTGGAGGAGGCAGTCATTGCAGGCGTTCCTGCCAGAGGCGGGCGCGGGTCACGATAGCCGCTTCGTCCAGCGTCGTCAAAGCGCGGCTCGCAACGACCCGCTGTCCCTCGATCCATACGTCGGTTACCGATTCGCGGCCGATCGCGTGGACGACGTGCGAAATCGGATCGTAGCAGGGCACCGCGTCGAGGCCGGAGAAATCGACGGCCACGACGTCGGCGGCCTTGCCGGGAACGAGCGAACCGATCTCGCGATCAAGCCCGAGCGCGCGCGCGCCGCCGAGCGTCGCGCTCGCGAGGATCTGCGCCGCCGGCAGCGCCGCCGCGTCGCCTGTCGCGACCTTGGCGAGCAGCGCGGCAAGGCGCATTTCGCCAAAGAGGTCGAGCCGGTTGTTCGACGCCGCGCCGTCGGTGCCGAGCGCAACGTTGATGCCGCGGCGCTGCAGCAAGCCGATCGGCGCAATCCCGCTGCCGAGCTTCATGTTGGACGCCGGGCAATGGACGACGTGGCCGCCGTGGGTGGCGAGCAACTCGATGTCGTCGGGGCCTAGATGGACACCATGGATCGCAATGAAACCGGGCCCCGTCGCACCCAACGCGTGCAGGCGCGCGAGCGGCGACTTGCCGTACCGCGCGCGGCTTTGCGCGATCTCGAGCGCGGTCTCGGCGATGTGCGTCTGGACAGGAAGGTCGAGCTGCCGCGCATAGGTGACGATACGCTCCCAGGTTGCGTCACCAACCGTGTACGGCGCATGCGGCGCCAGCGCAAACATTAGCCGCGCTTCGTGCTTCCACGTGTCGCGCACTGCGAGCCCTTGCTGCAGGTAGCCGTCCGGGTCCGCCGCGTACGGCGTCGGAAAATCGAGGATCGGCAGGCCCAGCATCGCCCGTATACCGGCCTCGACGAAGGCCCGTGCGCTCGCATCCGGGAAAAAGTACATGTCGTTGCAGCAGGTGACGCCGCCGCGGAGCATCTCCGCTGCCGCGAGCCGTGCGCCGTCGTAGACGAAATCCGGAGCGACGAATTGCGCCTCGCGCGGCCAGATGTGTCGCTCGAGCCAGACGTCGAGCGGCACATCGTCGGCGATGCCGCGAAACAGGCTCATCGCCGCGTGCGTATGCGCATTGACGAGACCTGGCAACAGCGCATGGGCAGGTAACTCGACGTGCGTGCGGGGCGCGAAGTCGCGGTCCGCATCGGCTGCCGGCACGACGGCGACGAGGCGTCCGCCGTCCGCGATCAACGCGTGACCGATGAGTGCGCCGGGCGGCTCGATCGGGACGATCCAGCCGGCATCGAGACGGAGATCGACGGGTCGCATGGTGAAAGAGCGCCAGTCTATGCGTTTAGCTTGCCGGACGGACGAAAAAAAGCCCCGCGCAACGGCGGGGCTTTTTGGGCGGGCGCGGGTTACTTCTTGACGACCTCGCCCTTGACTTCCACTTCGACGCGGCGATCCGGCGCGTAGCAAGCAATCAGTTCCTTCATGTTCTTCTGCTTGCACACGACACCCGGGACCGGCTGCGTCTTGCCCATGCCAAGCGTCTCGATCTTGTCCTTGGCGATGCCCTTCGACACGAGGTAGTCGCGGACAGCGTCAGCACGGCGTTCCGAGAGCTTCTGGTTGTACGCTTGCGTGCCGATCGGGTCCGTATGGCCAGTGACGAGCACCAGCTCGAGCTTCTGGACGCCTGCAAGCTTCGAAATGATCTCGCTGTCGATCGCCGCCTTGCCTTCGGGCTTCAACACGGCCTTGTCGAAGTCGAACAGCGCCTTCGAGGCCAGCGTGATCTTCTGCACGCCGGGCGGCGGGGGCGGCGGCGGGGGCGGCGGCGGAGGAGGCGGCGGTGCTACGGCGGGGGCCGGCGGCGGCTTCGGGACGAGGTCGGGATCGCATTCGATGATCGCCATGCTCGGCGCCCAGTACCCGGTGCGGACACAAAGATTGCCGATCTTAGGGTTGCCGAAGTTGCTGTTCCGGACGATGTTGGTCGCGGGTGGAAGCGTTCCGGACGTAACATAACCGCCCTTTTCATTTCCCGGTTCGGCGGCTGCGCCGGCGGAAAACATCGCGGCAACCAGACCGACGAGCGCGCCGGTAACGAGACGACGAGTCATTGTTTCACCCCTTTGGCTTTGGTATTGAAGAAGTTTTTCTGCAAACCCGGAAAATTCCCGCGTCGCCCCGAGGAGCCGCCGAGGGCGGTGACGCGCCGAATCGTTTATTTCCACAAAAACTATAGCACAGGGGTCTTCGGGCGTGCAAAAGAAAGTGGGGTTTAGACAACAGCGACCGGGCGAGTGTCGCGGCAATGCAACGACGTGATAAAATGATGCGTTTTCAAGAACCTCCGCTATCGACTTCCGGTTGCGGCGGGCGTCATCCACCACTGATAACGCCGCCGGCGGCGGGGTTCGCGGCACGGGTGTCTTGCCCGAGAGCACCCCGAATCCCCAACGACTGTCAAGTAACGCCGTTCAGGAAAGAAATCCCCGCCCATGGAGCAGTTTGCCAAAGAGACCCTGCCGGTAAGCCTGGAAGCCGAAATGCGGCATTCCTACCTCGATTACGCGATGAGCGTGATCGTGGGGCGTGCGCTGCCGGATGTCCGCGACGGGTTGAAGCCGGTCCATCGCCGCGTACTGTTCGCGATGCACGAGGCCAACATCGTCTTCAACCGACCGTACGTCAAATGCGCGCGCGTCGTGGGCGACGTGATGGGGAAATACCATCCGCACGGCGATATGGCGATCTACGACACGCTGGTGCGGATGGCGCAGGAGTTTTCGCTGCGCTACCCGCTGATCGACGGTCAGGGCAATTTCGGGTCGGTCGATGGCGACAACGCGGCGGCGATGCGCTACACCGAGTGCCGGCTGCAGAAGATCGCCAACGAGCTCACCGCCGACATCGACAAGGAAACCGTCGATTTCGTCCCGAATTACGACGGCAAGGAGCAGGAGCCGACGGTGCTGCCGTCGCGGCTGCCCAACCTGCTCGTCAACGGGTCGTCGGGCATCGCGGTGGGAATGGCGACCAACATTCCGCCGCACAACCTGACCGAAGTCGTGAACGCGTGCCTCGCGCTGCTCGCGAACCCCGGGCTCACGCTCGACGAACTGATCGAGATCGTTCCGGCGCCGGATTTTCCGACTGCGGGGATCATCTACGGAACCGAAGGCGTTCGCGAGGGCTACCGGACGGGACGCGGCCGGGTGGTGATTCGGGCCCGCACGCACGTGGAGGACATCGGCAAGGGGGAGCGGCAGGCGATCATCGTCGACGAGATCCCCTATCAGGTCAACAAGGCAAACCTGCTGATCCGCATCGGCGAGCTGGTGCGCGACAAGAAGCTCGAGGGCATATCGGACCTGCGCGACGAGTCGGACAAGTCCGGGATGCGCGTGGTGATCGAGCTGAAGCGCGGCGAAGTCGCCGAGATCGTCCAGAACAACCTGTTCAAGCTGACGCAGCTGCAGGACAGCTTCGGGATGAACATGGTGGCGCTGGTCGACGGCCAGCCCCGCCTTCTCGATCTCAAGCAGTTTCTCGAGTTCTTCCTCCAGCACCGGCGCGAGGTCATCGTCCGGCGCACACGCTACGAATTGCGGAGGGCTCGCGAGCGAGGCCACATCCTGGAAGGACTCGCGGTCGCGCTCTCGAACGTCGACGAGATCATCGCGCTCATCAAGGCCGCGCCGGCGCCTTCCGACGCGAAGATCGCGCTGATGGGCAAGACCTGGCGTTCGCAGCTGGTCGAGGACATGCTGAAGCGCGCAGCGGCCGACGCCGCGCGTCCCGAAGGTCTGCCGCTCGAGTTCGGCTGGCAGGAGCGAGCGAACGGCTACAAGCTCTCCGACGCGCAGGCGCAGGCGATCCTCGAATTGCGACTGCAGCGGCTGACCGGCCTCGAGCAGGACAAGATCTTCGGCGAATACCGCGACGTCATGGCGCAGATCGTCGATCTGATCGACATCCTCGCGAAGCCCGCGCGAGTCACGACGCTGATCCACGACGAGCTCGCCGCGATCCGCGACCAGTTCGGCGACGCGCGCCGCTCCGAGATCGTCGCGCAGGGCGCCGATCTGTCGCTCGAGGACCTGATCGCGCCGGCCGACATGGTCGTGACGCTATCCCACGGCGGCTACATGAAGGCGCAGCCGCTCGACGAATATCGGGCACAGAAGCGCGGTGGCCGCGGCAAGCAGGCGACGGCGACCAAGGAAGACGACTTCATCGATCGCCTCTTCATCGCCAACACTCACGATTACATCCTGTGCTTTTCCAATCGCGGCCGCGTCTACTGGCTCAAGGTGTACAACGTGCCGCAGGGCACGCGCGCCGCCCGCGGCAAGCCGATCGTCAATCTGGTGCCGCTCACCGAGAACGAGAAGATCACCGCGATCCTGCCGGTCAAGGAATTCACCGACACGCAATTCGTATTCATGGCGACCGCGTTCGGCACGGTCAAGAAGACGCCGCTGTCGGAATTTTCGCGGCCGCGCGCGTCAGGCATCATCGCCGTCGATCTCACCGACGGCGACGCGCTCATCGGCGCCGCGCTGACCGACGGCACGCACGACGTGATGCTGTTCTCCTCCGGGGGGAAGGCCGTGCGCTTCGACGAAAACGACGTGCGGCCGATGGGCCGCGTCGCGCACGGCGTGCGCGGGATGATGCTCGACAGGGGCCAGCGCGTGATCTCGATGCTGGTCGCCGAAGACGAGGACCAGTCGGTGCTCACCGCGACCGAAAACGGGTACGGCAAGCGCACGCCGATCGTCGAATACACGCGCCATGGCCGCGGTACGAAGGGCATGATCGCGATCCAGCAGACCGCGCGCAACGGCACCGTTGTCGCCGCCGCGCTGGTGCGCCCCGACGATGAGGTAATGCTGATCTCCACCGGCGGCGTGCTGATCCGCACCCGGGTCAAGTCGATCCGCGAAATGAGCCGCTCGACGCAGGGCGTCACGCTCATCAATCTTGGCGAGGGCGAGAAGCTCGCCGGCCTCGAGCGCGTGGTCGAGCGCGAAGACGAAGAGGAGTGACGCGGCGCTCCGGTCCGCGCGCGATCGATCCGTCCACCGCCCATGCCAGAAGCCACGCCTTCCGCCGATGACCGCGAGCCGGAACTCGCCCAACACCGCGCTGCCATCGACGCGATCGACCAGGAGCTCCTAGCCGCACTCAATGCGCGCGCCACGCATGCTCAGGCGATTGGCGCGCTGAAATCCGGCGGGGCGGCCTACCGTCCCGAGCGCGAGGCGCAGGTCCTCTCGCGGCTCCAGGCGGCAAACCGAGGACCGTTATCGGATGAGGCGGTCGCCGGGGTCTTCCGGCAGGTGATGTCGGCGTGCCTTGCGCTCGAGCAGCCGCTGCGCATCGCCTATCTGGGGCCCGCCGGAACGTTCTCGCACGCGGCCGTCGCCAAGCACTTCGGACGCTTTGTCCAGCCCGAGTCGTGTGCGACGATCGACGAGGTCTTTCGTGCCGCGGAGGCCGGCCAGGCCGACTACGCGGTGGTCCCGGTCGAGAACTCGACCGAAGGGGCGGTCGGCCGCACGCTCGATCTCATGTGCCAGACGCCGCTCTCCATCTGCGGCGAGATCCGGCTGCGCATTCGCCAGAACCTGCTGTCGAATGCGGCGACGATCGAGGAAGTGACGCGTGTCTACTCGCATGCGCAGTCGCTTGCCCAGTGCGTGCAGTGGCTCGCTCGTCACCTGCCGCAGGCGGCTCGCGTCGCCGTCGCCAGCAATGCCGAAGCCGCCCGGATGGCGGCTTCCGAGCCGGGTGCGGCGGCGATCGCCGGCGAAATCGCGGCCGCGATCTACGGGCTGGGCGTCCTGGTCCCTCACATCGAGGACGAGCCCAACAACACCACCCGCTTCTGGGTGCTGGGGAGCCAGGCGGTGCCCGCCTCGGGGCGCGACGAAACCTCGCTCGTGATGTCGGCGCCGAATCGCCCGGGCGCGGTTTACGGCCTGCTCGAACCGATTGCCAAGCACGGCGTCAGCATGTCGCGCCTCGAATCCCGGCCTGCCCGCACCGGGCTGTGGGAATACCTCTTCTTTGTCGATCTTGTCGGTCACCAAGACGATCCGCCGGTTGCTGCCACCCTCGCCGAGTTACGAGAAAAAGCCCCGTTTCTCAAATTGTTAGGATCGTATCCTGCAGCAGTTTATTAGGAATGAGATGAACGCCACTCTGTCTGCGGTCCATCATCGCGACCCCTCGATGCAGGCGCCGGAATACGTCCGCAAGATTGCGCCCTATCTTCCCGGCAAGCCGACGGCCGAACTGGCGCGCGAGTTCGGCCTCGCCGAACGCGACATCGTGAAGCTTGCCTCGAACGAGAATCCGCGTGGCCCCGGTCCCGGGGTGCGCGCCGCGATCGCCGCTGCAATCGACGATTGTTCGCGCTACCCCGACGGCAACGGATTCGAATTGAAGGCCGCGCTCGCGACGCGCCACCGAGTGGCGGCCGACCAGATCGTGTTGGGCAATGGCTCGAACGACGTGCTCGAGCTGGTGACACAGGCGTTTCTGCGGCCGGGCGATCATGCCGTCTACTCGCGGCACGCGTTCGCTGTCTATCCACTTGCGACGCAGGCGCGGGGCGCAACGGGTATCGAGATCGCGGCGCGGCACTTCGGCCACGATCTGCCCGCGATGCGGGCCGCAATCACGGCGACTACCCGGGTGGTCTTCATCGCGAACCCGAACAATCCGACGGGCACGTGGCTTCCGCCGGCCGCGATCGAGGCCTTCCTCGACGGCGTCGGCGACGAAGTGATCGTCGTCCTCGACGAGGCCTACCATGACTATCTCGACCCGGTGCACCAGACGGAGAGCGCCGAATGGATCGGCCGCCATCCCAACCTCGTGGTGACGCGGACGTTTTCGAAGGCCTACGGGCTCGCCGCGCTGCGCGTCGGCTACGGAGTCATGCACGCGAAGGTCGCCGGGATGCTGAATCGGGTACGGCAACCGTTCAACGTCAATGGGCTGGCGCAGGCCGCTGCGGTTGCTGCGCTTGCCGACGTTGCGTACGTCGACGAGAGCCGGCGGCTCAACCGCGAGGGCATGCGCGCGCTGGAGGAAGGCTTCGCCGCGCTGGGGCTCACGTGGGCTCCCCTCGCACGCCAATTTCATCCTGGTCAAAGTCGGCGACGCGGGCCGCGTCTATCAGCACTTGCTCGAGCAGGGCGTGATCGTGAGGCCGGTCGCCAATTACGCGCTGCCCGAATGGCTGCGCGTGACGATCGGCCTGCCGGCGGAAAACAGCCGCTTTCTCGGCGCGCTCGCAGCTGCGCTCGCAGGCTGACGCGTCGCGCGCCCCTCGCGTGAACACCCCGCCGCACCGGATCGACAAGCTCGTCGTCGTCGGCGTCGGCTTGATCGGCGGCTCGTTCGCGCTGGCGCAGAAGGCGGCCGGCTGCACGGGTACCGTGGTCGGCGTCGGCCGCGGCCGAATGAATCTCGAGGAAGCCGTGAACCTCGGGATCGTCGATCGCTTCGTGCCGCTCGACGGTGACTGGGCGGCCGAGGTGACCGCGGCCGATCTGGTGCTCCTGGCCGCCCCGGTCGCGCAGTATCCAGCGCTGCTGCGCGCGATGGCGCCCCATTTCGGGCCGCACACGATCGTCACCGACGCGGGCAGCACGAAACAGGATGTGATCGCCGCGGCACGCGAGGCGCTGGGGCCCGTCCTGCCGCGTTTCGTGCCGGGCCACCCAGTTGCCGGCACCGAACATTCGGGCGCCGCCGCGGCGTTCTCGACGCTTTTCGCCGGACGCAACGTCGTGCTGACGCCGCTCGCGGAAACCGATCCGCTCGCAATCGCGACGGTGGCGGCCGCGTGGCAGACGTGCGGTGCTCGAATACGGACGCTGGACGCTGTCGCGCATGACCGGATCTTCGCCGCCGTCTCGCACCTGCCGCATCTGCTTGCGTTCGTGTTCGTCGACGAGCTCGCCGCGCGCCCGGACGCCGAGGACCTGTTCCGTTTCGCGGCGAGCGGCTTTCGCGATTTCACGCGCATCGCGGCGAGCTCGCCGGAAATGTGGCGCGATATCGCGCTCGCGAACCGCGCGGCACTGCTCGCCGAATTTGCGGCGTTTCGCGCGCAGCTCGATCGCGTCACCGCCATGGTGGAGGCGGGCAGCGGCGCGGCGCTCGAAGCGATGTTCGCCCGTGCGCGGGCTGCCCGGCGCGGTTGGGATTCGCAGCGCAGCGCGGCCGCGAATCAAGAGCCCGCGGACGGGGCGCGCGAGCCCTGATCCGTCGACCCGCTATGAGCGCTGCCGGGCCGCCCGAACGACGCCCACGCGAGCAGGGTGAGCTCAGGGCTCGAACGGCGCGTCGGCAAGCGCGGGCCGTGGGCCACTTCGATCTGCAAGGCAAAAAATGCACTGCGCCCGTTTGCCGACGTAATGGCTCCACGTCCGGGGGCAGCGCGGCGGCAAGCGCCGAGGCACGCCGATGACTGGCGCCGCCGCGTCGGCGCGCGATTTCCTCGACCTCGCTCCGATCGACCACGCGGCAGGCAGCGTCGAGCTGCCTGGCTCCAAATCGATCTCCAACCGGACGTTGCTGCTTTCCGCGCTCGCAACCGGTGACACCCGCCTCTCGGGCCTTCTCGACGCCGACGACGTCGACCGGATGCGAGAGGCGCTGGTCGCGCTTGGCGTGCGCATCGATCCGACTGGAGCCATGGGCGAATGCATCGTCCATGGTGTCGGGGGCGCGTTCCCGAAAAAGTCGGCACGGCTGAGCCTGGGGAATGCGGGAACGGCATTCCGGCCGCTGACCGCGGTGCTGGCGCTCGAAGGCGGCGATTACGAACTTCGTGGCGCATCAAGGATGCATGAGCGGCCGATTGGCGATCTAGTCGACGCGCTGCGCGCGCTTGGCGCCGCCATCCGCTATCTGGGCCAGGAGGGATTTCCGCCGCTGATGATTGGGCCCGTCCGCGCCGTGGCGAACGCGACGCCCGACCGCGTGAGCGTTCGGGGGGACGTATCGAGCCAGTTCATCTCGGCGTTGGTGATGGCGCTGCCGCAGATTGCTGCGCGAACGCACCGTGCGATGACGGTCGATGTTGTCGGCGAGCTGATTTCCCGACCGTATGTCGCGATCACGACGAATCTGATGGCGCGCTTCGGCGTGACGGTCGAACGGGACGAGTGGCGCACGTTTCGGGTGCCGGCCGGCGCACGCTACGCGAGTCCCGGCGCGCTCCACGTCGAAGGCGACGCGTCGGCAGCGTCGTATTTTCTCGCCGCCGGGGTCATCGGCGGCGGCCCGGTGCGGGTGACCGGCGTGGGGCGGAAGTCGATTCAGGGCGACGTGGCGGTCGCCGACGTTCTTTCGTGCATGGGCGGCGACCTCCGCTACGGCGACGACTGGATCGAAGCTCGCGCGGGGCGTGCGCTCACCGGCACCGTCGTCGACTGCCTCGCGATCCCCGACGCCGCGATGACGCTTGCGATCGTCGCATTGTTCGCGCGCGGCCCGACGACGCTCACCGGCATCGGAAGCTGGCGCGTCAAGGAGACCGATCGCATTGCGGCGATGGCAAGCGAGCTCGCCAAGCTCGGCGCGACGGTCGAGGCAGGCGCCGACAATCTGCGGATCGTTCCGCCGGCGATGCTGCGTCCCGCGACGATCGACACCTACGACGACCATCGGATGGCGATGTGCTTTTCGCTTGCCGCATTGGGGGGCGTCCCGGTCCGCATCAACGATCCCGATTGCGTTCGCAAGACGTTTCCCGAATATTTCGCCGCGTTCCGCGCGATCGCGCGGGACCGCGACCCCGCGTAACCGCAGCGCATGCCCCCTGTTCCGGTCATTGCCGTCGACGGGCCCGCGGCCTCGGGCAAGGGAACCGTCGCGGCAGGCGTCGCGGACGCGCTCGGATTTCACCTTCTCGATAGCGGGTCGCTCTACCGGCTGGTCGCGCTCCGGGCGCTGGAGACCGCCATCCCCCTCGACGCCGAGGCGGAACTGGCGCCGATCGCAGCGGGTCTCGATGCGGTGTTCCGCAACGGCAGCATCCTGCTCGACGGACGCGACGTGACCGAAGCGATCCGCGGCGAGGCGGTGAGCGCAGCGGCTTCCCGCGTGGCGGTGCACCCGGCCGTGCGAAGAGCGCTTCTCGTCCGCCAGCGCGCGTTCCGGCGCCCGCCGGGGCTCGTCGCCGATGGCCGCGACATGGGCACGGTGGTATTTCCGGAGGCTCCGGTAAAGGTCTTTGTCACCGCGAGCGCCGAGGAGCGGGCGCGCCGCCGGCATAAGCAGTTGATCGAAAAAGGAATCTCGGTTACACTGGATAGTCTTTTGCGCGATATCCGGGAACGCGACGCGCGTGACGCGGGCCGGGCGGCAGCCCCGCTCAAGCCGGCGGCCGATGCCGTGATCCTGGATACCACGAACATGACGATCGACGCGGCGATCCGCTTTGTGCTCGAGCAGTACAGGCTCCGCGCGTCGAGCGCAGGTTAGACGTCCCGGCAAGACCGGCGCCTTCGCAACCGGGTGCCGCGGGCTGTGCGAGTGCAAGAGGTCGTTCGGGGAGTGCTTTGGCCGGCGTTTCCGGGCGGATATCGACAACGAGCCCGCTTCGGCGAGACACAGGGTTCTCGCGACGAAGCGGTTAATTACCGACAGAAGGATCCAACCCCAATGGCTATTGCCACGCAGAGCATGTCCACCACTCCCCCGGAAAATTTCGCTGCACTGTTCGAAGAATCCCTCGCCCGGCAGGAAATGCGCCAGGGAGAACTCATTACCGCCGAAGTCGTCCGCGTCGACTACAACATCGTCGTCGTCAACGCCGGCCTCAAATCCGAGAGCTTTATCCCGATCGAGGAATTCAAGAACGATCGAGGCGAAGTCGAAGTCAAGCCCGGTGATTTCGTCACCGTCGCGATCGAGAGCCTCGAGGACGGCTACGGAGAAACCAAGCTGTCGCGCGACAAGGCGAAGCGGCTCAAGGCCTGGCACGATCTCGAAGCCGCGATGGAGCAGGGCACGATCGTCACCGGCCAGGTCACCGGCAAGGTCAAGGGCGGACTCACCGTAATGGTCAACGGCATCCGCGCGTTCCTGCCCGGCTCGCTCGTCGACATCCGGCCGGTCAAGGACACCTCGCCCTACGAGAACAAGGCGCTCGAGTTCAAGGTCATCAAGCTCGATCGCAAGCGCAACAACGTCGTCGTCTCGCGCCGCGCCGTGCTCGAGGCGAGCCTGGGCGAGGAGCGCGAGAAGCTCCTGTCGACGCTGCAGGAAGGCGCGACCGTCAAGGGCATCGTCAAGAACATCACCGACTACGGCGCGTTCGTGGATCTCGGCGGCATCGACGGGTTGCTGCACATCACCGACCTCGCGTGGCGCCGTGTCAAGCATCCGTCCGAAGTCCTGTCGGTCGGCGACGAAGTGACGGCGAAGATATTGAAGTTCGATCAGGAAAAGAATCGCGTGTCGCTCGGCATGAAGCAGTTGGGCGAAGACCCTTGGGTCGGCCTGTCGCGCCGTTACCCGACGGGCACGCGTCTCTTCGGCAAGGTCACCAACATCACCGATTACGGCGCGTTCGTCGAGATCGAGTCCGGCATCGAGGGCCTGGTCCACGTGTCCGAAATGGACTGGACCAACAAGAACATCCATCCGACCAAGGTCGTGCAGCTGGGCGACGAGGTCGAAGTGATGATTCTGGAGATCGACGAGGACCGCCGCCGCATCTCGCTCGGCATGAAGCAATGCATGCCGAACCCTTGGGACGAGTTCGCCGCCAACCACAAGAAGGGCGACCGCGTGAAGGGGCAGATCAAGTCGATTACCGACTTCGGCGTGTTCGTGGGCCTGCCCGGCGGCATCGACGGCCTCGTCCACCTGTCGGATCTTTCGTGGACGCTCCCCGGCGAAGCGGCGGTGCGCGACTACAAGAAGGGTGCGGAAGTCGAGGCGGTCGTACTCGCGATCGACGTCGAGCGCGAGCGCATTTCGCTCGGCATCAAGCAGCTGGACGGCGATCCGTTCTCCAACTACGTGGCGACCCACGATAAGGGCAACGTGGTGAAAGGCACCGTGCGCTCACTCGACGGCAAGGGCGCGGTGATCGCGCTCGACGGCGAAGTCGAGGGCTACCTGCGCGCATCCGAAGTCGCCCGCGACCGCGTCGAGGACATCCGGACGCATCTGAAGGAGGGCGACCCGGTGACGGCGATGATCATCAACATCGATCGCAAGAACCGCTCGATCAACCTCTCGATCAAGGCCAAGGACCACGCCGAGGAAACCGAGGCGATACAGAACGTCAAGGCTGACGCCGCGGGCGCGACCACCGGCACCACCAATCTCGGTGCGCTCCTTCGCGCGAAGATGGACAACAAGACCAACGAGTAAGCGGAAGCGCGTGATGACCAAATCGGAGCTGATCGACCGCCTTGCGGCGCAGTTCCCGCAGCTGGTCGCAAAGGATGCCGAGCTCGCCGTCAAGATGATCCTCGACGCCATGGCCGAAAGCCTGGCGAAGGGAGAGCGCATCGAGATCCGCGGGTTCGGCAGCTTCGGCCTCAATTACCGGCCGCCGCGCACCGGGCGCAACCCCAAATCGGGTGACAAGGTGCAGGTGCCGGAAAAGCATGTCCCGCACTTCAAGGCCGGCAAGGAACTGCGCGAGCGGGTCGATTTCAAGGGCGCATGAGCGAGCGGGGCGAAGCCCAGGCCCGAAGGGCGCGTCCGCGAGCGATTGCGCGCGGCCGACGCTGCCTCGCAACGAGAGCCACCGACAGCGCGGAGGCCGCCATGAGCGGGACGCGGGCGCGAGCGGGGCGAAGCCCAGGCCCGAAGGGCGCGTCCCCGAGCGCGCGCGGCGGCCGACCCCGCGGACTAGCGAAATGAGCACGACGGCTCGGAGGCCGCGGCGAAGCCATGACGCCTGCGCGAGGGCGCGTCCGGCGCAGCGGTGGAGCCCCTAAATGCAAATCCTGCGCTGGATCGTCGGCACCGTGCTGTTCCTCGCACTCCTCTTTCTGTCGCTGCAGAACTCCGATCTGGTGACGCTCAAGTTCTACCAGTGGTGGAGCTGGCAGGCGCCGCTGATTTTCGTCGTGCTGATCGCATTCGCCGTCGGCGTCGCCGCGGGCCTCGCCGCCGGCGCGATGCGCACGGCGCGGCTGAAGCGCGAGTTGAATCGGATGCGCCGCGCCGAACGTCCTCGCGATACCCCCCCGAACGCCCGCGGCAAAGGCGATCGCCCCATCGACAATGCCTGACGCGTGGCGCTGATCCGAGCGCCTCGCGCACTGATCCCGCAAGACGCCGATCTCACGTGTCCCCGGATTTCGAGCTGTGGTGGCTGCTGCCGATCCCCGCGGTCTTTTTCGCGCTGGGGTGGATCGCGGCGCGCATCGACATCAGCCATTTGCTGCGCGAGTCGCGCGCTTTGCCGCTGTCGTATTTCCGCGGCCTCAACTTCCTGCTGAACGAGCAGCCGGACAAGGCCATCGAGTCGTTCATCGAGGTGGTGAAGGTCGATCCGCAGACCGTCGATCTACACTTCGCGCTGGGGAGCCTCTTCCGGCGGCAGGGTGAAATCGATCGGGCGATCAGGATGCACCAGAACCTGCTCGACCGGTCCGACCTGCCAGCGGACAAGCGGCAGGCTGCGGTATTCGAGCTTGCGCAGGACTTCCATCGGGCGGGACTCCTCGATCGCGCGGAGGAGTTGTTCACGAAGCTGGAAGGATCCCCGTTCGAGCATCCCTCGCTCGGGTTCCTGCTGTCGATCTACGAGCAGGAGAAGGATTGGCGCAAAGCGATCAGCGTCACCCGGCGGATGGAGGCGCTCGCGAAGCAGCCCTACTTCAAGGAGATCGCCCACTATTGCTGCGAACTGGCGCAGGCGGCGCTCCTCAATTCGGATTTCGCGGGCGCACGCAAGCATGTCGACGAAGCGCTCGCCGAATACCGGGCTTGCGCGCGGGCGACGATGCTGCAGGGCGACATCGAAGCACAGCAGGGGGACCTGGCCGCAGCGATCGCCGCCTGGCAGCGGATCGAAACGCAGAATCCCGCGTTCCTTGCCCTCGTCGCCGAGCGGCTCGCGGATGCGTACCGGAAGACGGGCAACGTCGCCCAAGGGTTGCGGGTGCTGCGCGCCTACCAGCAGCAATATCCTTCGCTCGACCTTCTGAACGCCGTGTTCGCTCTGACGCTCGCAGAAGAAGGCGCGGCGGCGGCAGGCGAGCTCATCAAGGACGAACTCGCCCGAAATCCCACGCTCCTCGGCCTCGATCGGCTGCTCGAAGCCCAGCTTCTGTCGGCGCCCGCCGATCGGCGCCACGACCTGGAGCTCGTCAAGCAGCTCGTCGGCGCGCACATCAAGCGTCTCGGCATGTACAAGTGCGACCAGTGCGGCTTTCGCGCGAAGCAGTATTACTGGCGCTGCCCCGGCTGCGGCAAATGGGAAACGTATTCGCCGCGACGCACCGAAACGCCCGATGGCTATGTCTGATAAAAAGCCTCCGGTGCCGGCGCCAAGGATCATCGTGGCGCTCGATTTCGCCGACCCGATGCGTGCGCTGGCGCTTGCAGATCGCCTCGACCCCGCGGCCTGTGCGCTCAAGGTCGGCAAGGAGCTCTTCGTTACCGCAGGACCGGAACCCGTGCGCTGGATGATCGAGCGCGGCTTTCGCGTCTTTCTCGATCTCAAGTTCCACGACATCCCCAACACGGTCGCGCAAGCCTGCGCGGCGGCGACGCGGCTCGGCGTCTGGATGCTGAACGTCCACGCGGCGGGCGGCCGGGCGATGCTCGAGTCCGCGCGCGAAGCCGTCGCGACCGCTGCGGCGGAGGAGGGCGGGCCCCCGCCGCTGCTGGTCGCAGTCACCGTGCTGACGAGCCTCGCCGACGCCGATCTCCGCGCGATGGGGGTCTCCGGGACGGCGGCTGAGCGGGCGCTGAATCTCGCGCGCCTCGCCGCCGGCTGCGGTCTCGACGGCGTGGTTTGCTCGGCCGTCGAAGCGCCGGCGCTGCGGTCGGCCCTTGGACCTGCGTTCAAGCTGGTGACGCCCGGCATCCGGCCCGCCGGCAGCGCACAAGACGACCAGGCGCGGACCATCACGCCCGAGGCGGCAATCGCGAACGGCGCCGACTATCTGGTCATCGGACGGCCGATCACGCAAGCGACCGATCCGGTTGCCGCGCTCGCGTCGATCAACGCGTCGCTGGGGCTTGCGCCATGAAGATCACGATGATCGGGACGGGTTACGTCGGGCTCGTCACCGGAACGTGCATGGCCGAAGTCGGCAACGACGTGCTCTGCCTCGACGTCGACGCGGCCAAGATCGACATCCTCGAACGGGGCGGCGTTCCGATCCACGAACCGGGGCTCGAAGCATTGGTCCGACGCAACGTCGCCGCGGGCCGGCTGCATTTCACCACCGATATCGACGCTGCCGTCGCGCATGGCGCGTTGCAGTTCATCGCCGTTGGCACGCCGCCCGATGAGGACGGCTCCGCGGACATGCAATACGTGCTGACCGCCGCCCGCGCGATCGGCAGGAGGATGACCGACTTCAAGATCGTCGTCGACAAATCGACGGTGCCGGTCGGCACCGCGGATCGCGTCCGCGACGCGATCGAACGTGAGCTCACCTCGCGGTCTGCCGTCATTCCGTTCGCCGTCGTCTCCAATCCGGAATTCCTGAAGGAGGGCGCCGCGGTCGACGATTTCATGCGCCCCGACCGGGTGGTGATCGGCGCCGACGACGAACGCGCGATCGCCGCGATGCGCGCGGTCTACGCGCCGTTCATGCGCAATCACGAGCGGCTGCTGGTGATGGATGTGCGCTCGGCGGAACTCACCAAGTACGCGGCCAACGCGATGCTGGCGACGCGAATATCGTTCATGAACGAGCTCGCCAATCTGGCCGACGACCTTGGCGCCGACATCGAGCACGTGCGCCAGGGCATCGGCTCCGACCCGCGCATCGGCTACCAGTTTCTATATCCGGGCGTCGGCTACGGCGGAAGCTGCTTCCCGAAGGACGTCAAGGCGCTGCGGCATACGGCGAGCCAGTACCGCCGCCCGCTGAAGATCCTCGAGGCCGTCGAAGCCGCAAACGAAGCGCAAAAGTTGCGGCTCGTCGAGAAGATCGTCGCCCGGCTCTCCGACGATCTTGCCGGCCGGACGTTTGCGCTGTGGGGGCTCGCGTTCAAGCCCAACACCGACGACATGCGCGAGGCACCGTCGCGCGCAATCGTCGCCGCCCTCGCAGCGCGCGGGGCGCGGGTCGTCGCCTACGACCCGGTGGCGATGCCCGAAGCGAAGCGCGCGTTCGGCACCGTACCCGCGCTTTCATACGCCGCTTCGCCGATGGCCGCGCTGGCGGGAGCCGACGCCTTGGCGGTCGTCACCGAGTGGAAGGAATTCAGGAGCCCCGATTTCGACGCGGTCCGGCGCGCGTTGAAGGAGCCTCTGCTCTTCGACGGGCGCAACCTCTACGATCCCGCGGCGGTTCGCGCGGCCGGTCTTGAGTATTTCGCGATCGGGCGCCGTTGAGATGAGGGACGAGAGCACGCGCTTCTCGACCTGGGCGGACCGTGTCTCGCGCACGCGCGTGCTGGTGGTGGGCGACGTCATGCTCGATCGCTATTGGTTCGGCGATGTCGAGCGAATTTCGCCCGAGGCGCCCGTACCGGTCGTGAAGATCGTGCGGAGCGAAGAGCGTCCCGGTGGCGCTGCCAACGTGGCGCGCAATGCCTCGGCGCTCGGCGCGCAGGTGACGTTGCTGTCGGTGACCGGCGAGGACGAGGCGGGCGCGGCGCTCGAGCGGTTGCTCGTCGCCGATGCGGTCCGCACGTCGTTCCACCGCGACCCCGCGCTCGCGACGACGGTGAAGCTCCGCGTGATCGGCCGCCAGCAGCAGCTGCTGCGCATCGATTTCGAAACCGCACCGTCGCACGAGGTGCTGGCCGGCAAGCTCGCCGACTACGAGCGGCTGCTCGCCGACTCCGACGTTGTCGTGCTGTCCGACTACGGCAAGGGCGGGCTCGCCCACATCGCGACGATGATTGGGCGCGCGCGCGGCGCCGGCAAGCCGGTGCTGGTCGACCCGAAAGGCGAGGACTGGACCAAGTATCGGGGCGCGACGCTCGTGACGCCCAACCGAAGCGAATTTCGCGACATCGCCGGCCGCTGGCGCGACGAATACGAGATGGCAGTCAAAGCACAAACGTTACGCGCCGAGCTCGGTCTCGACGCCCTGCTCGTGACGCGCTCGGAGGAGGGCATGAGTCTCTACACCGCACAAGGCGCCGACCACATCCCGGCCGTGGCGCGGGAGGTCTACGACGTTTCCGGCGCTGGCGACACGGTGATCGCGACGCTCGGCGTGCTGATGGGCGCCGGCGCGGATCTGCCGGCCGCAGTCCGCCTCGCGAATCAGGCGGCAGGCGTCGTGGTCGGCAAGCTCGGCACGGCGGTCGTCACGCCGGACGAGCTGCGCTAGCGCGCCGCGGTCGGCAAGTGGCCAAAACCAGGACCGTTTTCGCTTGCACCGAATGCGGCGGCCAAAGCCCGAAATGGCAGGGCCAGTGTCCCCATTGCGGCGCGTGGAATACGTTGGTCGAGACCGTCGCCGCCCCCGCGGCGACGCGCTTTCAAACCGTCTCGGGGAAAGCGAGCCCAGTCCGCGCACTCGCGAGCATCGAGGCCAAAGGGAGCTCGCGGTTCGCCACCGGCGTCGAGGAATTCGACCGCGTGCTGGGCGGCGGGCTCGTGCCCGGGGGCGTCATCCTGCTCGGCGGCGACCCCGGGATCGGCAAGTCGACGCTGCTGCTTCAGGCGATGGCAGCGATCGGGGCTGCCAAGTCCGCCCTCTATGTCACCGGCGAGGAATCGGCAGAGCAGGTCGCATTGCGCGCGCAGCGCCTCGGCCTCGTCAACGCGCCGGTTTCGCTGCTGGCCGAGGTTCAGCTCGAGGCGATCATTGCGACGATCGGATCGACCTCTCCCGAAGTCGTCGTCATCGACTCGATCCAGACCGCGTACACCGAGGCGCTGACCTCGGCGCCCGGCAGCGTCGCCGCAGGTTCGCGAGTGCGCCGCGCAGCTCACGCGCCTCGCCAAGCAGCGCGGCATCGTCGTCATTTTCGTCGGTCACGTGACCAAGGAGGGTGCGATCGCCGGTCCGCGCGTGCTGGAGCACATCGTCGACACCGTTCTCTATTTCGAGGGCGACCGCATTCGAGCTTCCGTCTGGTGCGCGCCATCAAGAATCGCTTCGGCGCCGCCAACGAGCTCGGCGTCTTCGCGATGACCGAGCGCGGCTTGAAGGGCGTGGCCAATCCCTCGGCGCTGTTCCTGTCGCAGCACGCGCTGTCGGTTCCGGGAACGGCCATCGTTGCCACGCTCGAGGGCACGCGGCCGTTGCTGGTCGAGATCCAGGCGCTCGTCGACCCGATCCAGGGCGGAAATCCGCGGCGGCTGTCGGTTGGCCTGGATCCGCAACGACTGGCGCTGCTGCTCGCCGTGCTGCATCGACACGGCGGTGTCGAGACGGGCGGCTACGACGTTTTCGTCAATGCGGTGGGTGGCGTCAGGATCAACGAGCCGGCGGCCGATCTTGCCATCCTGCTCGCGATCCACTCGTCGCTGACGGGCCGGCCGTTGCCCGCGAAGACGCTCGTCTTCGGCGAAGTCGGCTTGGCGGGCGAAATCCGCCCGGTCCAGCGAGGACAGGACCGGATCCGCGAGGCGGCAAAATTGGGTTTCAGGCAGTTCTTAATCCCAACTCTCAACAAACCAAAACAATTGATTGAAAATACTAAGATAATATCGGCCGAACGAGTAGAGCAAGCGCTGCAAATGGTCCGCGAATAATCGCGGCCGCGCGTACGTTTTCCCGGGCCGTCTCGCCCAAGTGGGTCCACTGCCTGCCGTGTGGGGCCCCGGAGCTTGGCAATATCGAGCTTCTTCATCTGGAGCGCATCGCCTGACTTCCTTTCCGGCTTCGGTATGCCGGGTCACGGCGACGATGCGTGCGCACGGAAGGTCGACGTCGAGAACTTCGCTGCGTCTTCGGCCTCGCTATCGCGGACCCGATGAAGGGACTGATCTTCTTGCGCGAGTGGCACGGGATTCTCCTTTGATGTCATGAGACCTTTGGGCTCGCTGCGATCCTCCGCGAATCGCACGACGCAGATCGCGATGAATCGATACGAGGGGGCTTTCTGTATTGGATCGTCGGGGAATCCGAGGTTCCGCAAGGATTCGCAAAATGGCTGAAGGGCCGAACGGCGGCGGCGACTGATCCGACTCAGACGTGGGCGTTTCGCTGCGCGCCGCATGTCGTATAATTTATATTATGTAAAATCAACTGAACGCCCCCGTAAGTGGCAGCCTTTTCATCTCGCCCTCTTGGTCCGGGCTTCCGGACCAACGGGCGCAAGAGGTAGCCGAGCTGCTTCAGGCGCCCATCCAGCACCTCTCCTCTCGTCTCACTGGCACGTTTTCTGCGTATCGATTGGCGGTTGCAGCGGCGAAATGGCTGCAAGCCCGGGATTCGGAGCCGTCGTGATACGGCGCTCGGATAACCAACACGCGAGGCAAACGATGAAGACGACGGTGAAAGGTGAAATCAACTACGCGGCGATTGCGGCGTTGATCTTCAGCGTCATTTGCTGGGTCGCGCTGTACGCGGTATACGCGGATTTCGCGCAGTCGGGCGTCGAGCTGCTGGAACGACCCGGTGTTCTGCGCTCTGCTGAGGGAGTTCTGCTGATCGGACTCCACACTTTCGGTTTGTTGCTTCTGTGGGCGTTCCTGCTCGGCGCGGTTGCAGTGGTTGCGCGGCTCGCGCTGCACACGCCGTCGCGCGACGATCGGATCTCCGGGACCCCGCACTGACGGGTCTTTGGCCCCCGGCGGGAGCCGCACGCCTGGCGAATCGCCCACCGGCCAGCACTGCTGAGGGTTGGAAGGTTCTGCCGGTCCGCGCCAGTTCCTTGCTCAAATCTTACAATTCGCCGCGCATTGCGCGCCGCAGCAGGACAGCCTTAAGACGCTTGCCCGGTCAGAGCCGGTTCGACCCCTGCGGCCCGCAGGCAAAACGCGGCGATTGCCTCGATCACGAAGCTATCCTCCCCTGCAGCGTCGCCTAGTTCGAAGGCGACGGCTGGCATGTCCTTCGCGGTTTCCGCGATCAACTTGGGCACCGCCTCCCGCAGATGGCCCCCGCGTCCGAAGAACAGCGGCACGACGCGAATCGACGTCGCGCCCTGGCCCGCCAGACGACGCGCGGCCTCGCGCAAATCCGGTGCGAGAAACTCGAGATACGCAAGCTCGATGCGCAAGTCTGGTGCTCCGCGGCGGACTCGCTCGGCAACCTGCACAAACGGCTCCGTCCAGCGTGCGTCGCGGGCGCCATGCGCAAACAGGATGATTGCGGGCGCAGCGGAAACGGTATTCGATCGAAGGCTCATGGTCGCCAAGTTAAAAGATATAGCCGGTCGGACCTACTTCATGACTCGATATTCTTTCTGATTATAGCGTTGCCCCGGTACGCTGGCCACTCGCTCATAAGCGAGGCCGCGCCGCATGTACCGATACGACGAATTCGACAGTGCATTAGTCCAGCGCCGGGTGGCGCAATTCCGCGACCAGACGCGGCGCTTCCTCGCCGGTCAGCTGACGGAGGACGAATTCCGGCCGCTGCGCCTGCAGAACGGTCTCTACATCCAGAAGCATGCGCCGATGCTTCGGATTGCGATTCCCTACGGTCTCCTCTCGACGACGCAGCTGCCCACGCTCGCACGCATCGCGCGCCAGTATGACAGGGGATACGGCCACTTCACGACGCGACAGAATCTCCAGCTCAATTGGCCCCGGCTCGAGCAGGTGCCCGACGTCCTGGCCCTGCTCGCGACGGTTGGTATGCCTGCGATCCAGACGTCCGGCAATTGCGTGCGCAACGTGACAAGCGACCCCTTGGCCGGCGTTGCGGCTGACGAGTTGATCGACCCACGGCCCTGGTCCGAACTGATTCGCCAGTGGTCGACGCTGAACCCGGAGTTCGCGTTCCTGCCGCGCAAGTTCAAGATCGCCGTCACCGGCGCCAGCGTGGACCGCACGGCGGCGCTGGTCCACGACATCGGAGCGCAGGCGGTGCGCAACGAGGCCGGCAGGACCGGCTTTCGGATCATGGTCGGCGGCGGCCAGGGCCGCACGCCGGTGATCGGGCATGTGATCCGCGACTTCCTTCCGGCGGGGGAACTTCTCAACTACTTCGATGCGATCCTGCGCGTCTACAACCGCCACGGCCGTCGCGACAACCTCTACAGGGCGCGCATCAAGATTCTGGTCAAGGAATTGACGCCGGCGGAATTCACGCGCCAGGTCGAGGCGGAATGGGAGCAGTTGCGCGACGGCCCCGGCACCGTCCCGCGCGAGGAGATTGCCCGCCTCGCGGGACACTTCGCCGACCCGCCCTATCGCGATTTCACGCGCGACAGCGTCGCCCACCGCGCTGCGGTCGCCGACAGCCGGCCGTTTGCGCGCTGGGTCGAGCGCAACGTCCGCGCGCACAAGCGCGGCGGCTATGCGATCGTCACACTGTCGCTGAAGCGGACCGGCACGCCGCCAGGAGACGTCACGGCGAGCGAAATGGAAGCGATCGCTGCGCTCGCGGATCAGTACAGCTTCGACGAGGTTCGCGTCACGCACGAGCAGAACCTCGTGCTCGCCGACGTCGTCCAATCCGACCTCCACGCGCTGTGGACGAAGTTCAAGGCACTCGGGCTCGCCACGCCCAATATCGGGCTTCTTACCGACATCGTCTGTTGCCCCGGCGGTGATTTCTGCTCGCTCGCCAACGCCAAATCGATTCCCATTGCGGAAGCGATCCAGAGGCGCTTCGACGATCTCGATTACGTGCACGATCTCGGCGGACTCGAGCTCAACATCTCCGGCTGCATGAATGCCTGCGGCCATCATCACGTCGGGAACATCGGCATCCTGGGCGTCGACAAGAACGGCGAGGAGTGGTACCAGGTCTCGGTCGGCGGCGCCCAGGGCAACGACGCGTCGCTTGGCAAGGTGATCGGTCCTTCGTTCGCCGCCGCCGAAATGCCAGAGGTCATCGCCCGGCTCATCGAGGTCTACGTCGAGCGCCGGCACCCCGACGAGCACTTCATCGACACCGTGCGCCGACTCGGCCTCGACCCCTTCAAGGAACGCGTGTATGCCGCAACTCATTAAGGACAGGGCGCTCGTCGCCGACCGTTGGACCCTGCTGCGCGACGCCGCGTCGCTCGTCGACGTGCCTGCCGGCGCGCCGGCGATCGTCCCGTTGGCGTTGTGGTGCGCCGAGCGCGCCCCCCTCCTCGCCCGCGGCGACGTCGGCGTCTGGATTGCACCTGCGGACGATCCGGCCGCGCTCGCGGACGATGTCGCTGCGCTGCCGGTGATCGCGATCGACTTTCCGAGGTTCACCGATGGTCGCGGCTATTCGATCGCCCGGCTGCTCCGCGACCGCTACGGCTTCGACGGCGAGCTGCGCGCCGTCGGCGACGTGCTGCGCGACCAGCTCTTCGCGCTGTCCGAGTGCGGCTTCGATGCGTTCGCGCTTCGTGCCGATCGCGACGCGACGGAGGCGCTTGCGAGCCTCGACGATTTCGCGAGCGTCTACACGTCGACGTCGCGCACGCCGCAACCCTGGTTTCGGCGGCGCACCGCGACGGCATCCGCGGCGCGGGACGATATCGCGCTCGATGCGCGGGTCGAGGAAGCCGTCACTTTGCTGCGCACGATCGCGGCGCGGCATGCGCCGGCAGCATTCGCGTCGAGCTTCGGTGCCGAGGACATGGTGGTGATCGACCTCATCGCGAAGCACGCTCTGCCGATCCGGGTGTTCACCCTCGATACCGGTCGGCTGCCCGAAGAGACGCATGCGCTCATCGACCGCACGCGCGAGCGCTACGGGCTGCCGATCGACGTCTACGCGCCCGATACGCGGCTCGTGCAGAACTTCGTGCGTGAGAACGGCGTCAACGCGTTCCATGCGAGCGTCGAGCTGCGCAAGGGTTGCTGCGCGGTTCGCAAGACCGAGCCGTTGAAGCGCGCACTGATGGCCAAAGGTGCGTGGATCACGGGCTTGCGCCGATCGCAATCGGTCACGCGCTCGGCAATCGCGATTGAGGAATTCGACGCGGTCCACGACCTGCCCAAGTTCAATCCGCTCGCTGACTGGAGCCACGACGATGTCTGGCGCTACCTTCGCGCGAACGACGTCCCCTACAACGCGCTGCATGACCGCGGCTATCCGTCGATCGGCTGCGCGCCGTGCACGCGCGCCGTCGTGCCGGGCGAGGACATCCGCGCCGGCCGCTGGTGGTGGGAACAGCCGGAGCACAAGGAGTGCGGGCTCCATCCCGTCGTGATCGGCGGCAAGCTCGCATTCTGATGCGCGCTCGGCAGGAGCCGCTGCGACGGCAGCGAGAGAACGCGGGCGCTATAATCGGCGATGCGGTTCGCACGCGCGAATCGTCCCCTTGCGATGCCGCTGCCGCTGTTCCGCCTCCCGCCACCGGCCCAGCGCGATTGGCTGGTTGAGGCACTTTCCCGCCCTGCGCCGCCGTCGGCAAAGAACCTGTCCGACGGCTTTCGGCTGCCCGGCCGCGAAGGTGCACCGAAGCCCGCCGCGGTGCTGGTCCCGCTCGTCAACCGTCTCGAGGGTCTGCAGGTCCTGCTGACACAGCGCAGCGACAACCTGCCCGACCATCCGGGACAGATCAGCTTTCCGGGCGGGCGGGTCGAGCCCGACGACGCCTCCGCCGACGCGGCGGCGCTGCGCGAGGCGACCGAAGAAGTGGGATTGCCCTCGGCCCAGGTTTCGGTACTCGGCCATCTCGCCGACTATGAAACGGTGACCGGATATCGGGTCACGCCCGTCGTGGGCTGGGTCGAGCCGCCCTTCACGCTCGCGCCCGACCCCATCGAAGTGGCCGACGTGTTCGAAGTGCCGCTTGCGTTTCTGCTCGATCCCGCGCACCAGCAGCGGCATTTCCGCATGCTTGGCGCGCTCCGCCGCGATTTCTGGGCGATTCCTTACGGTGAGCGCTACATCTGGGGCGCGACAGCGGCGATGTTGCTGATCCTCGATCGGACGCTGCGCGCACTCTCCGACATCGATCAGTAGACGAGCTTCGGCGCGGCCGGCGGCGCGCCGCCGCTCTTCGCACGCTGTTCGCGCAGGTTCGCCATGATGCAGTCGAGCGAACGCGTCGTGTCGGCACCGCCACCCAGGAACCCCGAGATCCCGCTGCGGTACGCCTCGGGCGACGTGCGGCCGTAGTAGAGCTGCGAGGTGAGGTCGAGGAAGTAGTTGTAATTGCTGTCGTCGCTGCTGTCGTTGTGCAGGATCTTGAAGCTCATGTCGCGCGATCCGATCATCAGCGGGCTGCACGACGTGGCGATCTTGTTGAGGAACGCGTCGTAGCCGGTCGCCTGGACGTTGTTCCAGGCCTCCGGCGCGCAACCCGATAGCACCCCCACTGCGCACGCCAATGCAAGCGCCAGAACTCCCACGCGGCCGATCATGGGGATCATCTCCGTCATCTCCTTTCTTGCGACAGCGTCATTTTCCATCGAATGAGGCGACTTGGCGAGGCTCATCCCACGAGCATGCGCAACAGTAAGCCCGGCAGACGCCTTGCGTTGACTGCGCACGGAAATTCCCCGACGATGGGCCGCCTCTCCGGATAACCGATGCCCACGAAAATGTCGAGCGAATGCCGCGAATGCCAGCTGCAGAGCCTGTCGCCGCACGGCTTTCATCGCGTCGTCTATTACGACTGGGGCGATCCCGCGAACGATCGGGTCGTCGTCTGCGTTCACGGCGTTGGCCGTAACGGCCGCGATTTCGATTCGCTTGCGAGAGCACTCTCCCCGACGCATCGGGTCATTGCGGTCGACATGCCCGGCCGCGGAAATAGCGACTGGCTTGCCGACCCGAACGATTACGTGTTTCCGACCTACCTTACGACGCTGACCGCGCTCGTCGCCCGCAGCGGCGCGGAACGCATCGCCTGGGTCGGCACTTCGATGGGCGGACTCCTCGGCATCGCGATCGCCGGGCAGCCCGGCAGCCCGATCGCCCGCCTCGTCGTCAACGACGTCGGGCCAACCATCGAGCCAGCCGCCCTCGAGCGCATCCGCGGCTATTTCGGGCTCGATCCGACGTTTGCGAGCTACGCCGAAATCGTGCAGTACATCAGGACGGTCTCGGCGCCATTTGGCCCGCTGACCGACGCGGAGTGGGACTACGTGACACGGACCAACGTGCGGCAGCGCCAGGATGGTCGCTGGGGCCTCGCCTACGATCCGGGGATCGCCGTGCCCTTCAGGACCGCCGCCGCGGCACCGCCTGACCTCTGGGGCCTGTGGGACCGCATCCGCTGCCCGACACTCGTCCTCCGCGGTGCGCAGTCGGATCTCCTGTCGGCGGCCACGGCGGCACAGATGGCGGCCCGTGGGCCCAAGCCGCGGGTGATCGAATTTACCGGGATCGGTCACGCCCCGATGCTCTTGTCAGCCGACCAGATCGATCCCGTCGTCCGCTTCCTGGGCGAATAACCCGACCCGTTGGCCAATCGCGTGTCAGGTCGTAGGGATTCCGTGGCCAGAAACTTGCTTGTCCCGTCGGGGCGAGCCGGGTTATAACCGAGGCTCCCCCCACAATCGCCGTCGCCTCGCCCGCTGTCACGATGCCGTTAACGCTAAGCCTTCCTCCGCTCGACCCACGTCCGGCGAATCCACCGGAAACGCGACCGGCCAAGGTGTTTCCCTGGCTCGACGACCTGCTCACGCGCGACCCCGTTGACGCCGCCCGCGTCATCGGCGACTCGCTGGCGGCGATCAATCGCGTCACGATGAGCGATTCGCGCAGGCTCGAACTCGCGGAACGCTACTGGACCACCGCGACCACGCTCTGGCCGCTTCTCGAAAAGCAATTCTCCAAGGCATCGCACCCGTTGTCCGGCGAAGCCCTGGAAGCAGCAAAGGCCGCTCTCGGGCTCGCGCACGAGCTGTCGGTCGCCTACAAGCGCCTGCTTGTCCACGAGTCGGAAAGGCGGATCCTGCTCGGGGGAAATCGGCTGCTCGTCGCGCTGATCCACCGCACATTGCAGTGCACAGCGCGCATTCTGATCAACAGCTATCTGTCGTATTCGCCCGTCCCGCCGAAGACATGGCTCGATGCCCATTCGATCTACGCGTTTTCCCGCGAGCGCGCGCTGCACCAGCACGCGATCGCGCACGACCAGCCGGAAATGACGCCCGAGCGCGTCTACTTGCAGGCGCTGCTGCTCGCGCTCGCGAATCCCTACGGGTTCCTTCCCGGCCAGCTCAATACCGTGGTGCGCTATCTGCAGGAGTTCTGCCACTGGGCCAAGCTCACCGACGTCGCGCCGGTGCACCGGATGGCGAAGGCGGTGGCCATCATCCCGGTCGGCCACGATTTCCCGCCGTTCTCGGCGAACAAGGGCGGCTCGATCGACGGCAGCAAGATCTTTCTGTTGACGTTCGATCTCGCCTTCCAGATCCAGGAGCAGTTGCGGGCGCTCGAGGCTGGCGCCGATGTTCCGGCGGGAATCGGCCGGGACGCCGCCTCGCGGCTCCAGTACGTGGCGCTGCTCAAGCGCTTGCTCCGCCAATGGGCGATTCCCCCGGCGCGGCAGTTCAACCGGCTGCCGTCTCGTGCGCGCGTGGTGATGTGCGCGGGCCTTTCCGGCGTCTGGCAGTACAGCCGGGGCGTGCATGCAGGCATCACGCAGGCGCCGACGGGCCTGCCGCCGATGACGGGTTGCCAGGTGATCAACCACACGCCGGCCGGCTACGCGCTGCGCCAGGTCGATTCCAATCCGCCGGCATTGCGCATTGGCGACCTGATCGCGCTGCGCGTCGAGGGCCGCTCCGGACTGCAGGTGGCGATGGTGCGCTGGTTCCGCAACACGCTCAAAGGCGCCGGTCTCGAGTTCGGCTGCGAGCTTCTGTCGGACAGTCCCGAGGCCGCAGCCGCCGCCGCCGAAAATGCGCCGGAAGGAAGCCTTGCACCCGTCGTCGTGCTGCCCGAGGACCGTGGCGCCCCCGGTCCGGAGGCGCCGCCACCGCAGATGCTGGTGCCTGCCGGATCGTTCCAGGTCGAACAGGGCGTGTCGCTGCGCCGTGGGAGCGAGACGGGGTTCGCCGTCCTGCTGAAGCTTGTCGAACAGGGGCCCGGGTTCGAGCTCTACGATTTCGCGCCGGTCGGCTGACCGCTTCGCTCGCCCGGCCGCCTTTCGCGCGATAGGACTGCCAGCGCAAGCGCGCGGATCAGTCGGACGCTTCGTGGGGTGCGGAGAGTCCTTTGGGCAGCGGGAACACGATGTGCTCGGACGCGCCCGGGAGCTCCCGGACGCTCGCCGCTCCGAGCGACTTAAGACGCGCAACGACTTCCCGAACCAGCACCTCCGGCGCCGAGGCGCCTGCCGTTACGCCGACGCGCGCCTTGCCGGCAACCCATTCGGCTCGGAGCTGATCCGCGCGGTCGACCATGTACGCGGCGATGCCTCGGTTCGCGGCCACCTCGCGCAGACGGTTCGAATTGGAGCTGTTGGGGCTCCCGACGACGATCACGACGTCCACGTGCGGCGCCATGAATTTCACCGCATCCTGGCGGTTCTGCGTCGCGTAGCAGATGTCGTCCTTCTTCGGGCCGATGATTCCCGGAAAGCGCTCCTTCAGCGCAGCGATGATGTCGGCGGCGTCATCGACCGACAGCGTCGTCTGCGTCACGTAAGCGAGGTTCGCCCGGTCGCCGACGGCGAGCCGCGCGACGTCCGGCACCGATTCGACGAGATGGATGCCGCCATCGCACTGACCCATCGTGCCCTCGACTTCGGGATGGCCCCGATGACCGATCATCACGATTTCGCGTCCGTGATCGCGCATCCGGCCAACCTCGGCGTGGACTTTGGTCACGAGCGGGCACGTGGCGTCGAACACGGTGAGTCCGCGCGCATCGGCCTCGGCGCGAACAGCCTTCGCGACGCCGTGCGCGGAGAACACGACAGTGCCCCCGGCGGGGACTTCGTCGAGCTCGTCGACGAACACTGCACCCTTGGCCCGCAGGTCGTCGACGACGAACTTGTTATGGACCACTTCGTGGCGTACGTAAATCGGCGCGCCGAATTGCGCGAGCGCCTGCAGGACGATCGCGATCGCGCGATCGACGCCGGCGCAGAAGCCTCGCGGATTGGCGAGCAGCACGTCCATCGTCACGCTCCCTTCTCCTTCCCTTCCGGCAGGCCGCCGTGCGGCCGCCGCCTCCGGAAGCTGTCGAGGATCAGCAACGCCGCGCCGAGGGTGATCGCGCTGTCGGCGACGTTGAACGCCGGATACGCCCAGCGATCGTAGTGAAAAAGCAGGAA
This sequence comes from uncultured beta proteobacterium, assembly GCA_963733985.1. Taxonomy (GTDB): domain Bacteria; phylum Pseudomonadota; class Gammaproteobacteria; order Burkholderiales; family Casimicrobiaceae; genus CAIWHR01. The sequence continues at coordinate 84,550 of CAVTFF010000014.1, forward strand.
ATCCACGACCTTCCCCAACGTCAGCCGGTCCCAGAGATTGCCGAGCGCGCCGCCGAGGATCAACGCGAGGCCAAGGCAATGGATCGCGTCGCCGCCGCGTCTTAGGAGCCACACGATCAGCACGGCGGCGGCGATCGCGATCGCGGCGAAGAACCACCGCTGCCAGCCGTCCGCGCCGGCGAGGAAGCTGAACGCCGCACCCGTGTTGTACGTCAGCACGAGGCTGAAAAAGTTCGTGAACGCGCGTTCCTCGCCCGGGCGAAACGCGGCGATCATCGCGGCCTTCGACCCGGCGTCGGCGAAGATCACCGCCGCGCTGACGAGAAGCCACCGCCACCAGCGGGCATCTTCGATCGAATTCAATGCGCCACCCCGCTCCCGCGGCACCTACGCAATGCGCCGCGGCTCGCCGGCGCCGAAGAGGTTCGTCACGCAGCGCCCGCACAGTGCCGGATGGGCGGGATCGGCGCCGACGTCGGCGCGGTAATGCCAGCAGCGCTCGCATTTCTCTGCGGCGCTCGGGTTGACGGCGATTGCGAGCGCCCCGCCGGGCTCGGCGCGCTCGATCCGGGCGGCCGACGTGATCAGCACGAAGCGGAGGTCGTCGCCCAATGTCGCAAGCGCCGCGTATTCGGCGTCCGGCGCCGAAATCGTCACCTCGGCCTGCAGCGAGGAGCCGATGCGACCTTCCTGCCGCAGCGCTTCGAGCTCTTTCAGCACCGCGGCGCGCACCGCGAGGATGCGCGGCCACTTGGTCAACAGCGCGGCAGCGTCGGGCACGTCCGGCAGCGCATCGGCGAAGGTGCGCACGAAGATCGTCGGATCCTCGGGATGCACGATGCGCCAGGCTTCCTCGGCGGTGAACGACAGGATCGGGGCCATCAGGCCGAGCAGCGTGTCGCGGATGTGCTGCAGCGCGGTTTGCGCCGACCGGCGAGCGCGGCTTTGCGTCGCTGCCGTGTACAGGCGGTCCTTGAGGACGTCGAGGTAGAAGCCGCCGAGATCTTCCGAGCAATACGTCTGCAGCCGCTGGACGACGAGGTGGAATTCGTAGCGGTCGTAATCGGCCCGGCAGGCATCGGCCAGCACGCGCACTTGCGCGAGCGCATAGCGATCGAGCTCCAGCAGCTCGCCGACCGGTATGGCGTCGCTTCCCGGATCGAAATCGCTGGTGTTCGCCAGCAGGAAGCGCAGCGTGTTGCGCATGCGCCGATAACCCTCGACGACGCGCTTCAGGATCTCGTCGGAGATCGAGAGATCGCCCGAGTAGTCGGTGGCGCCGGTCCACAGCCGCAAGACCTCTGCGCCTAGCGTGTCGGATACCTTCTGCGGCGCGACGACGTTGCCCTTCGACTTCGACATCTTGCGGCCCTCGCCGTCGACGGCGAATCCGTGCGTCAGCAGCGCCCTGTACGGCGGCACGCCATTCCTCATGCACGACACGAGCAGTGACGAATGGAACCAGCCGCGGTGCTGATCGGAGCCTTCGAGATAGAGGTCCGCCGGAAAGCCCGTCTCCCGCGGATGCGAGCCGGCGCCGGTCTTCCGCCCCTCCGGTCCGCCCATCACCGTCTGATGCGTCGAGCCGGAGTCGAACCAGACGTCGAGCGTGTCGCTGAGCTTGCGATACTTCGCCGGGTCAACGCCGAAGTCCTCGTGCGTCGCCTCGAACCAGGTCTCGATGCCGCCGCGCTCGACCTTGGTCGCCGCCAGCTCCAGCAGGGCTGCCGTATCGGGATGGAGCTCTTCGGTCTCCTTGTCCACGAACAGCGGCAGCGGCACGCCCCACGAACGCTGCCGCGACAACGTCCAGTCGGGCCGGTTGGCGATCATCGCGTAGAGCCGCGACTTGCCCCAGCTCGGATAGAAGCGCGTGTTGTCGATGCCGCGCAGCGCCGTCGTGCGCAGCGTTTCCGCGGGCTTCGTGCCGCGGTAGCCCGGCACGTCGTCCATCCCGGCGAACCATTGGGTCGTCGCCCGGTAGATCACCGGCGTCTTGTGGCGCCAGCAGAACATGTAGCTGTGCGTGATCTTTTCCGAATGCAGCAAATGACCCGCCTCGCGGATCTTTTCGACGATCTTGGGGTTCGCGTCCCAGACCGACTGCCCGCCGAAGTACGGCAGGTCCGGCGCGAACCTGCCGTCTCCCTGCACCGGGTTGAGGATATCCTCGTCCTTCATTCCGTAGCGGCGGCAGGAGATGAAGTCGTCCACGCCGTACGCAGGCGAGCTGTGGACCATGCCGGTCCCCTGCTCGAGTGTCACGTACTCACCGAGGTACACCGGCGACGCGCGATCATAGAACGGATGGCGGAACGCGATGTGCTCGAGGGCCGCGCCTTTCGCGGTCGCCACCACGCTGCCTTCGAGCTTGAACCGCTTGAGCGACGATTCGACGAGGTCCTGCGCGAGCACCAGATGGCCGCGCGGCGTTTTCACGAGCGCGTAGGTGAAGTCCGGATGCGCGTTCAGCGCCTGGTTGGATGGAATCGTCCACGGTGTCGTGGTCCAGATCACCGTGCCGATCGGACCCTCGGGTGCGCGTGTCAGACCGAACGCGCGAGCGAGCTTCTCGCGCTCCTTCGGATCGGTGAGCGGAAAGCCGACGTCGACTGCGATGTCCTGCCGGTCCTCGTACTCGACCTCCGCTTCGGCCAATGCGCTGCCGCAGTCGAAGCACCAGTTGACGGGCTTGAGACCGCGATAGAGATAGCCCTTTTGCAGGATCTGGCCGAGCGTGCGGATCTCGTCCGCTTCGCTCTTGTAGGCCATCGTCGTATACGGATGATCCCAGTCGCCCAGCACCCCCAGCCGGCGAAAATCCTTCTTCTGTCTCGCGATCTGCTCGCTCGCGTAGGCGCGGGCGAGCCGCTGCGTGTCCGCAACGGCCAGGTGCTTGCCGTGTGTCTTTTCGATCTGCACCTCGATGGGCATCCCGTGGCAGTCCCAGCCCGGCACGTACGGCGCGTCGAATCCCGCCATCGTGCGACTCTTGACGACGATGTCCTTCAGGATCTTGTTGACGGCATGGCCGATGTGAAGATCGCCGTTTGCATACGGCGGGCCGTCATGCAGCACGAAGCGCGGCCGTCCCCGCGACGCCGCGCGGATCGCCTCGTACACCTTGCGCTCCTGCCATTCCTTCACCCAGCCCGGCTCGCGCCGCGCGAGATCGCCGCGCATCGGGAACGGCGTGTCGGGAAGATTCAGCGTCTTCTTGTAATCGGTTTTCGGGTCGTCGGGCATGCGCAAAGTTGGTGGCGTGGATCGTCGCGGTTTGGGCGAGGGGTGCGACTAGTGTCCGGCGACGCTGGACGCTGCCGGAGCGTGGCGGGTGAAGAAGCCGCGCGCCTGCGCGACGTCGCTTTCGATCTGGCGCGCGAGCGACTCGAGGTCCGGATAGCGTTCCTCGTCGCGAAGCTTGTGCAGGAATTCGACGACGACACGGCGGCCGTAGATCAGAGCGTCGAAATCGAGGATGAACACTTCGAGCAGCGGTTCGCCAGCGGCAGCCACGGTCGGACGCACGCCCACGCTCGCCACACCGGAATGGGGAGCCCCGTCGAGACCGTGGACCCGCACCGCAAATACACCCGAGACCGGTGGCTTGCGCTTGAGCCGGAGATTCGCCGTCGGAAACCCCAGGTTGCGCCCGAGCTTGGCCCCGTGGGCGATGCGGCCGCCGACCGCAAAAGGGCGGCCGAGCAGCGCCTCGGCGTGCCCGAGATTACCCTCGGCAAGGGCGCGGCGAACCGCGCTCGACGATGCGCGCTCGCCTTCCACACCCACGGTGCGCATCGCCTCGACGCTGAACACGCGCGCGGCGGCGCGCAGCGTACTCAGGTCGCCGCTCCTCCCCTTTCCGAAGCGGAAATCCTCGCCGACGAGGAGCCAGCGCGCCCCGAGGCGGCGCACGAGCACATCGCCGATGAATACGTCCGGTGTAAGCGCGGCAAGCCTCGCGTCGAAACGGGCGACGTACACGCGGTCCACCCCGAGATCGGCGAAGCGTTCCAGCTTCGCACGCAGCGACGATAGCCGCGGCGGCGCCGATTCGTGGGCGAAGAATTCGCGGGGATGAGGCTCGAACGTCATGACCGCAGGGGGCAGCGCGAGGTCCTCCGCGGCTTCGATGAGCCGGGAGAGCATCGCCTGATGGCCGCGATGGACGCCGTCGAAATTGCCGATCGTCAGCGCGACGCTCTGGTCCGCTTCGGCCGGCAAGCCTCGAAAAACCCGCACGGTCTTGCCTCGGTCAAAACCATGAATTTTAGCGGAGTTCCCGCCGCTCTGCTGCATCGCTGGCGCGATACGCCCATTCCCGCCAGCCGCGCAGCAGCGGGTAATAAAGCCCCAGCCGAATCGGCCGCGCGTCGAGAGCGGCGACCAATCGTGCGTAGCGCTCCAGTTGTCCGCGATAGCGGTCGACCTCCCGATCGAGGAACGCCTCGACGTCGGCGCCCTCGTGGGTGCCCGTCTTGAAATCGACGATCCAGCGCACGCCATCGGCGACGAACGTGCGGTCGAGCGTCACGTGGGCGATCGCGTCCCCCTCCCGGCCCGCGAGCGCCCATTCGCTCGTCGCATCGGTGTGATCGGGCGCGAAGAGCCAGCGCCCCCGCGCGTCGTCGAGCGCATTTCGCATCGCCGTCTGAACCTGTGCCAGCGCTGCGTCGGAGTCACGCTCGTCAAGGCCTTCGCCGACGAGCGCTGCGCGAATCTGCGGTCCTGCCGTCGCGATTCGTTCCGCATTCCACGCCGCGGCGCCGTCGCGCGCCATTTCGGCGAACATCCGGTGCGCGACCACGCCGACGTGCTTGGCCGTCTCGCGGGCCCAGTCGAAGGACAGCGCCTCGATCGCGGCGATCGCGCTCGTCGGGACCACCGGCACACCGGGCTCGGGGGCCGGCGCTTTCCACGTCGCCGGCAAGCGCTTCAGCATCGGCGCACGCGCAGACGATGGAGGGACGACGTCAACGCCCGTTTCGGGCAACGGGATCGATTCGCCGAGTGCCTCCCAAAGTTGCGCGAGCGGCGATCCCGCAGGCGGCGGCTTCCACCTGGACGGCATGCCGCCCTCCGCTAGCGCCTGCGACGTCGCTACCAGGTGCAGCCGCCGTTTGGCACGCGTGCAGCCGACATAGAGCAGGCGCGACAATTCCGCAGATTCCTCCTCCACCTCGAGAAACTTGAGGTATTCGTAGACGGGATCGCGCTCGCCGCCTTTGGCGCCGACCGGGGCCAGCAAGAGGCCGCGCCGCCTGCGGCGCCAGCGCAACAATGAAACGTCGGTGCGCGTGGGCGGACGCGAGAGGCCCGGCATGATGACCGTGTCGAATTCGAGTCCTTTCGCGCGGTGGAGCGTCATCACCTGGACCGATCCCGCTGGAACGGCATCCGGCGCTGCGCGCAGCACGGCGAGCGCCGACATGAACGCATCCCATTCGGCGATCTCGCCTGCCGCCTCGTGTTCGGCGACCAGCGCCAGATACCGCTCGGCGGCGGCCAGGTCGACTGCCTCGTCAAGCGTAGCGGGACCGCCCAACGCGAGCCACGCGCCGCGTACGCGGGCTGCGAGCGTCGCGCGCCCGCGGGCCGAAATGGCCGGATGAAGGCATGCAGCGATCCTCGCAAAGCGCGCACGCGCATCGGAGGACATTGCCGTGACGACGTCCGGACGATCCAGCAGCGAAGCCACGGAACGAGACGGCGACGCATCGGCGGCCGCCACGACTGCGAAGAGGTCGGGCAGCGTGAGCCCGCACCAGGGTGCACGCAGTACCGCAAGCCAAGCGAGCCGGTCGGCTGGCTGCGAGAGTGCGTGCGTGAGCGAGACGAGATCCTGCACCGCCTGACGCTCCCCGAGCGCGTCGAGGTCGATTGCCGTGAACGCGATGCCGGCCTCGCGCAGCGCCGGCAGCACGCAGTCGAGATGCGCGCGGGCGCGAACGAGCACCGCGACGGACGGCGATTCTTCGCTCTCCGCCGCGCGAATGCGCTCGACCACGGCGCTGGCTTCGGCTTCCGCGTTGCATTTGATATCGAGAGTGGCCGCGGGCCCCGGCAGCGCCGGATCGACCGGCATCGCCTGCGCGAAGGCAACGGCGCCCCGCCAAGGATCGCTGCGCGGCCCCATCACGCGCGGAAAGACGCCATTCACCCACGCGACCAATCCCGCCTGCGCGCGGAAGTTGCGCGACAGGGTGAGGCCTTCGACTCGCACGTCGCCGATCTTTCCTTCTTCCTGGGCTTCGACGAACACGCGCACTTCCGCCTCGCGGAATCGGTAGATCGACTGCATCGGGTCGCCGACGGCGAAGAGCGTTCGCCCGTCACCCTCTTGCCAGCCTGCGGTGAGCTGCCGGATCAGCGCTAGCTGCGTGAACGAGGTGTCCTGAAATTCGTCGAGCAGCAGATGCTCGATTCGAAGATCGAGCTTCAGCAGCACGTCCGATGGCGCGTCCTCCCTTCCCAGCGCCTCGAGCGCCGCAATCGTGCCCTGCGCGAAATCGATGGTGCCTCGATTGCGAAACGTGAGCGTCAATTGCGCGGCAAGGCGAGGGAGCACCGAGAGGAGCGCGGCGACGAACGTCCAGGCGTCGTCCTCGTAGCGCGGCCGGGGCAGACGGCGGGCGACATCGAGCGTGCTCGCGAGCGCGGGCACCGCCGCAAGGTCGCGCAGCAACGCGGCCATGTCTTCGCTTCGCCGCACGCGCTCTGCGGCCCCCGAGCCCGATCCCTTCGCCGGAAAGCCGCCGCTCGACGTGAGTCCGACGCGAAACCGCGGCTTGTGGCCGACGAGGAGCCACGACGCCAGCGCGCACCAGTCGTCCCGCGCGGCTACCGTCGCAGGCGGCAGCCCGCCCGTGTCCGCGCATGCGGCGAGCCGTCGACCGAGATCGGCAGTCGCGGGGTCGGCTGCAAGATTGGCCGCCGCGTAGCGCTGGTGCGGGACGAGCGCTCGAGCGAGCGGTGCGGGAAATGCTGCGGCGATTTCGCCCGCCTCGCCTTCGATCTCCGCGGCGAGCGTTGCTTCCAGCGCAGCGCGGTAGCGATCGGCGTCGCCGTAGTCGAGCTCGCGCAACCATTGATCGCGCTTGTGCAGCAGATCGGCCAGAAGCCGCACCGTCGCGCCGGCGTCGTTGTCGAGATAAGCAAGCACGCATCGCCAGTGCGGGTCTTCGGCATCGGCGGCGGCAAGGGCGTCGCGCGCCGCTTCCACGTACAGCGCATCTGCATATTCCTCGTAGCGCGGTGCAGCCCCCAGTCGCGTCGAAAGCGGCGCCTGCTGCGCGAGGCCGGCGCATAACGCGTCGATCGTCCACATGGCGAGCCGTGCCGGGTGGAGCAGCAACTGCCAGCCATGGCGCGCGTCCTGTGCAAGCGCCGCCTGCGCGAGCTCGCGCGTGCGCATCGCGTGTGGCGACGCGCAAGGGGTCTCCGCTCCGGCATCGCGCAACGCACGAACGATCCGTTCGCGCATCTCACCCGCCGCCTTGCGCGTGAAGGTGATCGCGACGATGCGCTCCGGCCGATCCACGCGCGCGAGGAGCGCGAGGAACCGCTGGATCAGAAGCTCGGTCTTGCCCGAGCCGGCGGGTGCCTGCACGAGAAACGACCGCGTGACGTCGAGTGCGCGATCGCGGGCAGCACCGTCGGCGGCATCTCGAGCCGCGGGCGCAGTCGCCTCATCCATCGGCGTCTTCGCTTTCGCCGACGCGCCGGGCGCCGATCCGGCAAAGCGCCTGTCGGCCGCACTGCTTGCAGGTCGTGCCGATATCCCGCGGAGTCACCGTCGCTTCCCCGGCGGCAATTTCCGCGGCGAGCGCGCCAATGGAATCTGCCCAGCGCTCCAGGACGGCGGACCAATCGGCGACACCGGCACGCCTGAGATTCCGGGGCAGCTTCAAGCCGGGCCACGCCTCGGCATCCGCGGCAAGCCCCTGTGCCTTGATCTCGCCAGGCTTCAATTGCGCGTAGACCACCGCACGCACGGGTTGCGTCGGTACCGTGGCGCGGCGCGCCAACGCGTACAGCGCGAGCTGCGGCGCCTGCGGACGCGGTTCGAACCAGCCGTCGGGCGCCGTCGTGCGCCCCGACTTGTAGTCGATGATGACGGCGCCGCCATCGGCCAGCACGTCGACGCGGTCGAGGCGGAGGCGAAACGCGAGCCCCTGCAGCGTCAAAGCGGCGGATGCTTCGACTTCCTTGACGCAAAACGGCGGCCGCATGCGTTCGTGCGCGGCGATCCATCCATTGACGACTTTCGTCAGACGTGTCGACTCGCCCGTAGCGACCAGCGCCGAGAGCGCCCGCCAGCGCGCCGAGGGAAGCGCTTGCCGGGCGGCCGTGACCGCCGCTTCGACCTTTCCGGCGAGGGCGCCGGGATCGAGCGCCGCGAGGGTCCTCTGGTCGCCAATGTCGCGCCAGAAGGCCGCGAATGCCGCATGGAGCAGTGTGCCGCGTTCGATCGCCGACAACCCATCGATCGGTTCGGGCCACGCCTCGGCGGCGAGGCGGCACCCGGCAACGGCCTTGAACGGACAATCGCTTTGCGCTTCGATCAAGCGCGCGCCGCCAGGAGCCCGGCTCCCGACAGGGAGGACAGGCGCGCGGTCGTCGGGAATCGCATCGAGCGTCGGCGCGGCGCCGAACTGCGCACCCGCGGTATCGGCGCCGAGCGTGGCGGACGCCACATCGACGATGGCGCCATCGGGCAGCAAGGACGACGGCGAGCGCGGATGATCATCCGCACTCGCCGCATGCGAGAAGACGACGTCGCCTGCCGCGCGCATGAATTGCTCGGTCAGCGCCCGCGCGTACGCGAGCTCACGCGCGGCGGTGGCGCGCGGGACGTTGCGCTCGCGCTGCCATGCGAGCGGAAGCAGGGGATTGGGCCTGGGCGGCGGCGGCCACGATTCGGCCGCGAGGCCCGCGACCCACAGTGCGTCGAACGGCAATCCGGCGGCTTCAAGAGCGCCGAGGATCTGGATCGGGGCTGCAGCGGACTCGGGTTGAAATACTGCAGCGGAGAGTTGCGCGCGCAGCGCAGCGAGCGCTTCGGCGCGCGAAAGTCGCGCCGCCACCGTGCCCAGCGTCGCAAACTGGGCGAGCGCGTCATCCCATGCCCCGCGCACCTGGTACTCGTTGCTCGAAAGCGCGCGCTCGCCGGGCCATCCCGCCGCCTCGAGCCAGGCGCGCCATGCCTCGGCCCACGCCCGCGGCGAAGCGCTGGCCGGCAGTCGTTGCGCTGCGTACGCCTGCCGCCACCGCCGCGCAAGCGACCCGTCGACATCGGTCAGCGCCGCGATGACCTCGGCAAGCGATACCGTGCGGCGACCCTGCTCGAGCCAGTCGACTTCGAGCTGTGCCCGACGCATCCACGCATCGGGAGCGCCGGAAACGTACGGCGAGCGCAGCAGCGCCGCCGCGCGCGCCATCGGCAGCGGTGCGCTCGCGAGCCCGATCAGGTCGAGCGCGGCGGCAACGAGAGGCGCGTCGCCCAGCGTACTGCCGAGCGACAGATTGTAGGGCCGCGCCGCTTCCTCGTGCCCCGGCCACTGCAGCGCTGGACACAGAATGTCGTCAGCTAGCGCGCGCACCTCGGCGCGCCGTGACGCGAGGTCGATGACAGCGACGCCAATCGTGGCACCCGGATCCGAGCACGCCCGGGCGCGCGCCCACGCAAGAGCGCCCACGAGCTCGTCGCGCGGAGTGAGGCCGGTCGCGCGCCAAATCCGCATGCGCACGTCGGGCAGCGTATCGACCCGCTCGATGCGCGCACCTGCGGCGGTGAGCGCCGCAAGCAGGCGCTGCTGCTGCGCCGACAGCTCGACGAAACCCGCGACGACGATCTGCGCGCCGCGCCAACCGGGAACGCGCGCAGCCCATGCGCCGAGCCGATCGGGCAATTGCGCGGCGTCGATTGCACCAGTGCGCGACAGCAGCGCCGAATAGTGGTCGGCCCAACGCGCGAACGAGGCGGGATCGTCGCCCTCGCCTTGTGTGTCGGCCCAGCCCCGCCAACTCGCACCGCCCGCTCCCCACGCATGGGCGAGCCTCCACGCATCGGAAGCGAGCGCCGCCGCGCCACGCGCGTCGATCAACGGCGACGCGTACGTGTCGACGAGCCGGCTCCAGGCGTGGCTTGCCTGTAGCGGCGATTGCAGGCGCGCAAGATTGCCGCTGACACCAGCTGCGAGCGCGTCCTGCCAGAGGTTATGCAGCCACGCGTCCCAGGGCAGCGCGTTCCCGGCCGGCCACGCTTTGCGCCCTGCGCTTCGCTGCGCAGCATCGTAGAGCGCGATCAGCGCTCGCGCGAGGCGCCGGTTGGGCGTGACGACGATCGCGCCGGCCGCGAACGCGCTCTGGATGGATTCGGGTAGCTGCGGCATCGGATCGATGCATTGCGGGCATCGTCGGATTGCCTTCTCGTCCCGCAGGCCGCAGACTGTAACAGAGATGTGAACGGAGGACGATGCGATGGCCGCTTACATTGTGGTCGATTCCGAGGTCACCGATCCCGCGGGCTACGAGGAATACAAGAAACTCGCCAAACCCGCCGTCGAAAAATACGGCGGACGCTATCTCGCGCGCGGCGGCGCGACGGCGGTACTGGAAGGCACGTGGCAGCCGCACCGCATCGTCATCCTCGAATTTCCGGACAGCGCAGCGGTTAGGCGCTTCTACACCTCGCCCGAATACGCGGCCGCGCGCACCAAGCGCGCCGGGGCAGCGCGAATGAGCATGATCGCCGTCGAAGGCGCCTAGAGCGGTTGCGTCAGTCGTTGCCCGAACGCCCCGCTCCCGCCGCAGACGGGGATAGCACGGGCGTAATGGCCGGCGCCACCGCAGGCGTCATCGTCGTCAACCTGTTGACGCGCGGCGGCGGCGACACCGATTGGGCGCTGATCAATGGCGCGTTGAGCGCCTCGGCGATGCGGCCGTCGACGCGGCGCGCCAGCATTTTCCATTCGCCGCACCAGTCGTCGTCGCGAACCGTCGGCCAGACGCCTTCGATCATGTACGACTTCGCGTTGACGGGATTCAGCATCGGGGAGGAGCGCCGGCACTGGCCCCACTGCGGTACTCCGCCCGTCTGCGGCTTCGCGTGCTTGCGATCGTAATACTGGCAGCTCATGCACTTTTCCACGTCGAATCCTCCTTGATGGCGCTGCGCTTGTCGCGCGAGGCGCGAAGCAATGATTCCTCCCCACTACAGAGCAAGATCTTTGCCAGCGTTCTCGCGGCGGCGCCGCGACGCAAAGTGCCTGTGCACGCGAATGGCCATACATCGACCGCGAGACGATCATCCGACATCGCGGCGATGCAGAACGAGCGGAGTCGATGACGCGGTGGCGCGCGGCGCAGCGGCGTCGTGCGCTGGCAATGAGGAGGAACGATCAGTGAATGCGCAGCGGCAGGAAGCCGCGCGGAACGAGCAACGTCGGCCGTGCGCGCGTTTGCGGACGATGCGCGACGCGAGTGCGGATGCGTGCCTGCGACAAAGCGGCACGCGCGGGCCGCAATTCCGCGCGCCGATCCGCGCGTGGAATTGCCACCGAGGAACGGCGCGATTTCGCCTCCGCGCTGCGCGAGCCCTGGCCCGCGCGGATCGCGTGGCGTTTCGAGAAAAAGACGGCCGCCGACCGCATCGCTGTTTGCAGTATGAATATCCCGGCGACCGTGAAATCTGGCGCGGGTTGGATCAGGCGGCGAGCGCGCGCAGCACGCTTTGCAGCGGCGCCGGCACGTCCTGGGAGTGACGCGGCGCCCACTTCGACTGCTGGTCGAGCGCCGCTTTGAGCTCGGCGTCGGCCATCGCCGCTTCCTGATCGAGTTGCGCGTCATAACGACGGCGCGCGTCGGCATTCGACAGCACCTCGTAGGCTGCGTGAATCATGCGTACGAGGCTGCCAAGATCCTCACCCGACTCGGTGTCGCCGTAACCGAAGCGCTGCAGGAGTTGCGCATATGCCGCTTCGATCCGTGCCGAGCTTGCGCCGGGCGGCAGTTCAAGGTAGTCGTAATACGTGTAATCCACGGCTGCCTCCTCCTTTTTTCCGCGGCGTTCCGCGGAGACTCACTAGAAGCTAAGCAGCAACCGTGCCATCGCCCCGACCGACGTGGCCAATCATTTTCCATCGCATTGTTATTACAAGACTTCGCCATCGGCGCAAGCGCCGAGCAGCCCCCCATGTACAGAACAGAATCCACCGGCGCGAGAATCGCGCGGCGCAGTTGCTGCCGGATCAGATGACGGCCAGAGGCGTCGGGCCCGCGGGCGGCGGAAACGCCGCATCGAGGCGCGCAAATGTCGCTTCATCGAGTGCGAGCACGGCGGCCGCACGATTCGCGCGCACGTGGTCGGGATCGGCGACTTTCGGGAATCGCGATCACGCCGGGGCGCCGCAGCAGCCATGCGAGCGCCACTGCGCGGCGGCGTCGCGCCGATGCCTTTCGCGATTTCCGACGAGCTTGCGGTTTCGCGCGAGCAGCGCGCCCTGCCCGAGCGGCGAATACGCCATCACCGGCATGCGCATGCTCGCGCATCCACGGCAGGAGCTCCCACTCGATGCCGCGCTCGCCCAGGTGATAGAGCACCTGGTTCGTCGCGCAACGCGCGGCCCGTCGGGCAGCGCGAAGAGCTCGCGCATGTCGTCCACGTCGAAATTCGACACGCCCCAGCGCACGATCTTGCCGTCGCGCGCGCAGACGCTCGAACGCATCGACGGTTTCGGCAAGCGGAATGCGGCCGCGCCAATGCAGCAGATAGAGATCCAGGCGATCGGTGCGCAAGCCGCGCAGGCTGCGCTCGCAGGCAGCGATCGCGCTTTTTCGGCCGGCGTTGTGCGGATACACCTTGCTCACGACGAACACCTCGTCGCGACGTCCGGCGATCGCGCTGCGCGACGACCTCCTCCGCCCCGCCGTCGCCGTACATCTCCGCGGTGTCGACGAGCGTCATGCCGAGATCGATGCCCGAGCGCAGCGCGGCCGCTCTCCTGGCCGCGCGCGTCGCGTTGTTCGCCCATCGCCACGTGCCCAGGCCCGAGCGCCGGAACGCGCGCGCCATCGGGGAACGCAACGCGATGAAGCACGGTTGCAGGGGCTCGGAGGACATTCAATCGCGGATAGCGCATGGCCCGGCTGCCGCGGTAGTCGCGGCAGCGAAGTCGAATGCGGCGTCACGCGACCGGCGGCGACCATTTGGTCTGGCGCCGCTGATCGCCCTTCCGCACGCCCGCGTCCGATGCCCGACTCCACGCTTCGCCGCGTCATGTCGCGGCGCCTGCCCGCACGACTGCCCGGACACCTGCGCGATGCTCGTCACCGTCGAGAACGGCCGCGCGGTCGAGATTCGCGGCGCGCCGGATCATCCGCCGACCGGCGGCACGCTGTGCACGAAGGTCGCGCGCTACCTCGATCGCACGTATTCGACCGAGCGCGTGCTCCATCCCGATGCGGCGCGTCGGGCGCAAGGGCGAAGGCCGCTTCGACGCGCATCGGCTGGGACGAGGCGCTCGACACGATCGCCGACGCGTTCGCGCGCGATCGCCGCGTCGCCGGACGGGCCGCAGGCGATCGTCCCCTACAGCTATGCGGCACGATGGGGCTGCTGCAGTCGGCTCGATGGACCGGCGCTTCTTCCATCGGCTCGGCGCGTCGCTGCTCGACCGGACGATCTGCGCGACGGCCGGCAAGGCCGGGCTGGGCGGCGGTGATCGGCGCGGCGATGGGCACCGACGTCGAGCAGTTCGTCGAACAGCCGGCTGATCCTGATCTGGGGCAGCAATCCGATCGTCGTCGAACCTGCACTTCTGGACGCGCGCGCAGGAGGCGAAGCGCCGCGGCGCGAAGCTCGTCGCGATCGATCCCTACCGCAGCGCGACCGCCGAGAAGTGCCACGAGCACATCGCGCTGCTGCCCGGCACCGACGCCGCGCTCGCGCTCGGCGATGATGCACGTGCTGATCGACGAGGGGCTCGTCGACCGCGATTACATCGACCGCTACACGGTCGGCTTCGACGCGCTCGCCGCGCGCGCGCGCCGAATATCCGCCCGAGCGCGTCGCCGCGATCTGCGGCATCGCCGCCGGAGCAGGTGATCGAGCTCGCGCGCGACTACGGCACGATCAAGCCGGCGGCCATCCGCCTCAACTACGGGATGCAGCGCCACGCCGGCGGCGGCAACGCGGTGCGCGCGGTCGCGTGCCTGCCGGCGCTCGTCGGCGCGTGGCGCGATCCCGCGGGCGGCGCGCTGCTGTCGTCGTCGGGCACCTATCCCGGTCGATACCGCGGCGCTCGAGCGGCCCGACCTGATCCGCGGCACGCCGCGCACGATCAACATGAGCGCGATCGGCGACGCGCTGCATCGACGCGCGGCGATCCGCCGATCCGCGCGATCTACGTCTACAACTCGAACCCCGTCGCCGTGGCGCCCGAATCGGCGAAGGTCACCGCGGGCTTCGCGCGCGAGGACCTGTTCTGCGTCGTCCACGAGATCTTCCAGACCGACACCGCCGACTACGCCGACATCCTGCTGCCGGCGACGACGCAGCTCGAGCAGATCGACATCCACAGCTCGTACGGCCACCTGTACGCGCTCGCGAACAATCCGGCGATCGCGCCGCTCGGCGAGGCGCATGCCCAACACCGAGGTGTTCCGCCTGCTCGCGCGCGCGGATGGGCTTCGACCGAGCCGTGCTTCCGCGACAGCGACGACGACCTCGCGCGCCAGGCGTTTCGAACCGACGCGACCCGCGCGCGGCCGGCATCGACTGGGACACGCTCAAGGCGAAGGGCTTTCAGCGGCTCGCGCGTGCCGGCGGCCTACGCGCCGTTCGCGCAGCGGCAATTTCCCGACGCCGTCGGGCAAGTGCGAGTTCTATTCGGCCAGCGCTCGCCGCGCAGGGCCACGATCCGCTGCCCGCGTTCGTCCCGCCGCGCGAGTCGGCCGCGAGCAACCCGGCGCTCGCCGCGCGCTATCCGCTCGCGTTCATCTCGCCGCCGGCGCGCAACTTCCTCAATTCGTCGTTCGCCAACCTGCCGGCGTTCCGTCCGCGGAGAAGGGCGCCGACGCTCGACATCAATCCGGCGGATGCCGCCGCGCGCGGCATCGCGACCGGCGACGCCCGTGCGCGTCTTCAACGATCGCGGCAGCTTCACGGCACGCGCGCGGGTCACCGACCGCGCGCGCCCGGGTGTCGTCGTCGCGCCGTCGATCTGGTGGAAAAAGCTCTCGCGGCGACGGCGACAACGCGAACGCCGTCACGAGCCAGGCGCTGACCGACCTGGGCCGCGCCGCGACGTTCTACGATTGCCTGGTCGAAGTGACGAGACTCTGAGCGCTGTCGAGCACGGCGCAGGGTGCACCGGCCAGCACGGATTCGATGTCGGCGCGCTTCGCCTGCGCGTCGGTCCGGCCGAGCTCCAGCAATGCCCTGCAGAATCCAGGCGCGAACAGCAGATACGAGAGCAGCGTCCCTCCTCCGGGGCGCATTCCGCCGACTGCGCTTAGCAGCGTCCGGATCGTCCAGGGCAGCTCGGACGCGTGCGCCAGCGCAATCTCCTCGAGCGCCACGCTCGGCGTGACGAGCGCGAGACCAACGTCGCGCAGTGGGATCGGGCTCGCCGACAGGCGATCCGGGGGGATCTGACGCACTGCGGTGTTGACGAGGCGGACCTTCTCCAGGTCGGTGCCGAGAGCGTCGGTGAAGATGCTCGCCAGGACCTGACCCCCGATCTGCGCCATCGATGGCGGCGCCGGACCGTTGCTGGCGTCGGGATGCACCGTAGTTCGCGCGACGCCGATCACCAGGATGCGATCCGCCCCGAGATGCAGCGCGGGCCCCGTCGGTGCGACCTGCCGCAGCGCCCCGTCGCCGAAGTATTCGCCGTCGACCGCCGCGGGAGGAAACACGAACGGAATCGCGCTCGACGCGAACAGGTGAGGCGCGCCGATCACCGCGGGAACGCCGATCCGCTGCGAGCGCTGCCACAATTCCACGCCGGGGCGCGTCTGGCAGAACGTCACGGCCATTCCGCTGCGGTAGCTCGTCGCCGTGATTGCGAGCGACTCCAGCGCGCCGGCGTCAATGGCTGCCTGCGCGTCCGCAAAGGGAATGGTTTGCTTCAGAAATGCGGCGAGCGGCGCGTTGTCGAGCAGGCTTGCCGGGCGGCGATGCCGCCATGCCGGAATGAACGAGACGAGCCACCGCGCTCCCGATCCGACGAGGCGCCAGGCATCGGTGCGATAGACATGATCCGCATGGATCCGGGACCACACCTTGGCGAGCCGCGCCGTTGCGGCAGGGAAGTCCCGGGCGCCCGCGGCGATCGCCGCGGCATTGATCGCGCCCGCCGACGTGCCGCAGACGATCGCGAAGGGACTGGGCGCGCCTGGAGGGAGCCAGCCCGCGATCGCCTGCAGGACGCCGGCCTGGTAGGCGGCGCGCGCACCGCCGCCGGACAGGACGATCGCGAGCTTGGGGCGCGCGGCCATCGCGCGATCATACGGCGAACGGGCACCCGTTGGCGTGTGGATCGAAGCGCAGACCCCGCGTCAGACCTTGCGGACGAGCCCGACCATCACGCCGAAGATCTCGAGCGGACCTTCGGGACGGATGACCGGATAGGCCTTGTTCTCGGGCTTGAGGACGAAACGGCCGCGCTCGAGGTCGAGGCGCTTCAGCGTGAACTGGCCGTCGACGATCGCGACGACGATGTCGCCCGCTTGCGCCGCCGCGGCTTTCTCGACGACGACGAGATCGCCTTCGAGGATGCCGGCGTCGATCATCGAATCGCCCTTGACGCGGATCAGCACCGTCTGCGACGGGCGCTCGATCAGGTAGTCGTCGATCGTCAGCGCGTCGGCGGCGCGTCGTCGACCGGATTGGGCAGACCCGCGTGGACCGGCGATTCGGCGAGCGGGCGCGCGAAGAAACGCTTCGTCGGCGCGAGGCGCCGGTCGGGCGTCGAATCGATGAAGCCGGCGAGCTTCAAGCCGCGCGACCAGCGCCGCGACCGACGACTTCGACTTGCAGCCCGAGCAGGCTGCCGATCGACGCGTACGACGGCAGCGCGCGATGCTCGGCGTAGTAGTCCTGCAGCGACGCCGAGGTAGGAACGATCGTTCGACATCGAGGGTAGAATAGCGAACGAACGTTCGGGCGTCAAGCCCCTTGGCGAATACGGCGCGAGCCGGCTGACCGCCGCGCCTCGCCGTTCGCCCATGCGCCTCTTCGCCCCCGCCTTCGCCTTCGTCGACCTCGAGACCACCGGCACACCGCGGCCGAGCGATCGGATCACCGAGATCGGCATCGTGCGCGTCGACGACGACCGGACCGGGCCGCGCCGCCGCAGTGACCGAGTGGAGCACGCTCGTCGAACCCGGGCGTGCCGATCCCGCCGGCGATCCAGGCGCTGACCGGCATCACCGACGCGATGGTCCGCGGCGCGCCGACGTTCGCCGCCGTCGCCGCCGAGGTCGCGGCCGATGCTCGGCGGGCGCATGTTCGTCGCCCACAACGCGCGCTTCGACTACGGCTTCCTCAAGCACGCGTTCGCGCGGCTCGAGCGGTCGTTCACCGCGCGCGTGCTGTGCACGGTGCGCCTGTCGCGGCGGCTCTTCCCGGAAGCGCAGGGCCACGGCCTCGACGCGCTGATCGCGCGCCACGCGCTGGCGGTCGCCGACCGCCATCGCGCGCTGGGCGATGCGCGCGCGCTGTGGGCGTTCGTGCAGGCGCTCTACCGCGATCTCGCGCCCGAGGCGATCGACGCCGCGGCAAACGGGTGCTGCGGACGCCCAGCCTGCCGCCGCAACTCGCGCCCGACGCGATCGACGCGCTGCCCGGAAGCGCCCGGCGTCTATCTCTTCTACGGGCTCAACGCGCTGCCGCTCTACATCGGCAAGAGCGTCAACCTGCGCGAGCGCGTCGGCGCGCATTTCTCGTCGGATTGGCGAGTCGCGACCGACCTGCGGCTGTCGGCAGAGATCCGGCGGATCGAGTTCGAGGAGACGGCCGGCGAGCTCGGCGCGCTGCTGCGCGAGGCGGCGCTGGTCAAGTCGCTGCTGCCCGCGCACAACCACGCGCTGCGGCGCAAGGCCGAATCCGGCGTGCTCGAATTGCCGGCCGAGCCGGGGCCGCCGCGCTTCGTCCCCGCCGCGGGCGTCGAGCCCGGCCTCCTCGCCGGACACTACGGCCCGTTCGCGTCGCGCGCGACAGGCGCGCGAGACGCTGCGCGAACTCGCCGCCGCAGCACAGGCTGTGCTGGAAGGCGCTGGGCTTGGAAAAGCGCGCCGGCCCCTGCTTCGCGCGCCAGCTGCGGCGCTGCGCTGGCGCGTGCGTCGGCGCGGAGTCGGCGGACGCGCATCACGCGCGGCTTGCCGCCGCGCTCGCGCCGCTCGCGATTCCGCGGTGGCCCTTCCGGGCCTCGCCGCGATCCGCGAGCGCGCGCCGTTCGGCGAGCGCACCGACGTGCACGTGATTCGCGACTGGTGCTGGCTCGGCACCGCGCGCGACGACGGCGAGCTCGGCCGGCTCATCGAAGCGCCGCCGCGCGCCGGCGTTCGACGCCGACGTCACGCGGCTGCTCCTCGCGCCGCGCACGCGGCCGGCACGCTCACGTGCTCGCGGCCTTGCCCGCGAAGCCGCCGGCGCATGCCGGACCGATCTAGCGCGCGGCGTGCGCGGCGAGCACGTCGCGCCACGCACGCAGTGAGCTTCTTCGCGTACGGAATGTGCAGGAACTCGTTGGGCCCGTGCGCGTTCGACTTCGGACCGAGCACGCCGGTGATCAGGAACTGCGCGTCGGGAAAGTGCTTGCCGAGCATCGCCATGAACGGAATCGTGCCGCCCTCGCCCATCGCGGCGACCGGCTTGCCGTAGAACGCGCGCGACGCATCGTCGAGCGCCTGGGCGAGCCACGGCTGCGTCGGAGGCGCATTCCAGCCGGTCGCGCCCTGGTCCGGCGTCGAACGTGCACGCTCGCGCCATGCGGCGGATCGGCTTCGAGCAGCGACTTCAATCGCCGCGTCGCGCGTGTCGCCGTCGATCGTCGGCGGCAGTCGCAGCGAAAGCTTGAGCGACGGTTCGCGGCCGCAGCACGTTGCCCGCATCGGCGATCGCCGGCAGGCCGTCGGCGCCGATGATCGACAGCGCGGGCCGCCACGTGCGGTTCAGCAACGCCTCGGCGCGTCGCGCGACCATCGGCTGCGTGTCGCCGGCGAACGGATACTTGCGGAACACGATCTCGCCGAGGATCGCCGCGGCAGCGCGCGCCTGCTCGACGCGCTCCGCAGGGATCGGCGCGTGGAACGCCGACGGCAGGATCCGGCCGGTGGCCGCATCCTCGAGCCGGTCGAGCAACTTGCGCGCGATGCGAAACGACGACGGCACGACGCCGCTCGCGTCGCCCGAATGGACGCCTTCGGTCAGCACGTCGACCGTCAGCGTGCCGGCGGCCAGGCCGCGCAGCGACGTCGTCATCCACAGCCGCTCGTAGTCGCCGCAGCCCGAATCGAGTCCGACGACGAAATCGACATCGCCCATCCGCGGCGCCAGCGCTCGAGATACGCGGGCAGATCGTAACTGCCGCTCTCCTCGCAGGTCTCGATCATGCCGACGCAGCGCGCATGCGGCATGCCCTCCGCGTGCAAGCGCGCCGATCGCCGACGAGCGACGCGAACATCGCATAGCCGTCGTCGGCGCCGCCGCGGCCGTAGAGCTTGCCGTCCTCGATCAGCGGCTCCCACGGGCCGCCATCCTCGCGCCAGCCGATCATCTCCGGCTGCTTGTCGAGGTGTCCGTACAGCAGCACCGTGCGAGCGCCCCGGCCTGCCGGGCACCTCGAAGAACAGCACCGGCGTGCGCCCGGCAGGCGCACGATCTCGACCGTCGAGCCCGCGCACCGGCTGCGCGCTGCGCCCACGCCTCGGCGAGGCGGATCACGCGCTCGATGTGGCCGTTCGTCTGCCACGTCGGGATCGAAATGCGGCGACTTCGCGGGGATGCGGACGTAGTCGACGAGTTGCGGGACGATCTCGGCGTCCCATTGGCGGGCGATCGCAGTGGCGAGGCGGGTCGTATCCATCGGACGAGGTTCGTGAGTGATCGGATCAATGCGCAGAATCGAGAGCTTCGAGCCGGAACGCTTGCACCGGCTGCGCGTAGCCTTTGAGGGTCAGCGGGCCGACGGGAACTACCTTGGCGCCGTCGTCGAGCGCGGCGCGCGTTCTTCGGTCGATGAGGACCTGTCCGCCCTGCGCCTCGCCGCACAATCGCGCCG
>CAVTFF010000015.1:0-128249 GCA_963733985.1 uncultured beta proteobacterium
GAACGACGGATCCGACTCCGCGCCCGGCCGCGGCTTCCAGCTGAGGTCGTAATATTCGCCGCGGTCGCGCGCCCACGGATCGAAAACGTTGATCACGTGCTCCAACTCCGGCTTAAGCTCGGGGATGGTGCGAAGCAAAATGCGCTTGAGCGGCGATACCTCGCTTGTGGCCGTTCGGTCCGCCTCTTTCCATGCGTTCCCGTGGGACCGTTGTTCGTCACCCAGTCGATCCCTAAGCTGGTATAGAACTCGGGCCGGAAGCTCGAAGTGAAGAAGCGGTCGCTGAACAGCCGCCTGGACGCGTTCAGGATGAAGACCTGAAACTGGGTTTCGGAGATGGCGAAACCATGCGGCCGCGTCGATTCCGCAAGGAAGCCGACAACGTGTCGACGTCCTCGATGTTGTCGACCATGCTGCCGTCGGGATGCCCCAGGCAGTCGTTGATCGGCCTGCCGTCTCGTCGAGCTGCGCGTCGGTGATGATCTTCGAGGCGTCGCACCGGTGTTGGCCGTAGACTTCGCGCATCGCCTCCACCAGTCGTTCCTGTTCCCGGCGCTCGGCGAGTCCTCGGCCAACCGCTGGTCGACGAAATCGTCGAAGCTCGTCAGTTGCCGCAGTCCGTACTGCCGCCGGAATTCGTTGAAACGCGGTACGCCGCGCTCCCGATCGCGGATGAGATCGAGCGCCGCGACGTCGATCTGTCGTGGCCGTATGCAAGCGAGGCATCGGCAGGTTCTGCAGGAACTGCGGATGATTCCGCAGGTAGCAGGCCCAGCCGCTGCCGTCCCATCGACAGCGCCCAGTTCGCCAGCCCGCGCTTGTGCATGGCATCGGTCGCCTTGCCGCGGAACGTCTCCACGACCGGGATCTTGTTGCGGATGGCGTTCGGGTGCGCCGAAGTCCCGGTACTCGATCAGATCGGGAACCAGCGCATGCAGCCGGTAGACGGTGGTGAAATCCTCGGGAAAGTTGAACGGCGATCCGAAATGGTTGGTGCCGCCGTTCACATCGTCAGCGTTGTCCAGGCTCCAGAGGTCCACGCGGTTGGCGTCACTTCCGAACGCATCGGGCTGGCGATGCGCCGGTTGCCCAGCCCGAAGATGCCCGGCCCGGACGCGAGCACCGAAGACCACGCGTTCCGCTTGCAGCGTCGCTGGACTCGCGAACTCTCCAGCAGACGCTTCAGCGCAGCGGCGACCGCGTCGTCTTCGAGAGAGCCCGACCAGTTCGAGTTCATGCCGAGGTACAGCGGTTCGTCGTAGAGGAGCTGCGGCGTCCATTCGATGGTGTGGATCTTGGCGATCTCCGCGGCAATGACCAGCCGCGCGATCTCGAACAGCTCGTCGGCGGTGACGTCCCGGTAGCGGATGATCGTGCCCGGGTTGCGGGATCGCGCAATCCGCAGTCGGCGTCCGGCGTCGCCGCGGCTCTGGCGCGGAAAGCATCGACGAAGACGTTATGCTCGCGCGCGAAGACGTTGTGGTAGAAGCTCATGCCGATCGACCAGTTGTCGGGAAAGGCGGCCGCTTCCTGCCCGACCAATCCGGATTGATCGGATCGGCTGCATCGAACAGCGGCAGGTAGCCGAGCCGATCGCCGGCGCCCGTCCGCCGGCGACGGGACCAACAGCAGCTTGGCGCGGTCGTCGGGATCGCGCTTGACGCGCCGGCGCGAAGCTTCGTCGTAGCCATAGAGCTGGGAGGCGTCCCACCACGCGGTGACGGTGTTCTCGGTCGTCTTGAAGGCGCGGGCCGGGTACGTGCTGCCCCGTCGGTGAACGTCGGCGGTCGCCGTCCTGCGCGACATAGCCTTGTCCATGCGATCTCCGGCGCGGCAGCCGAGCGCGCGAAGCGCTCCGGCGTGAGCGGCCTCTCGACGTTGCCGACCCGCTGGCTGGCGCAGCCGATGGGCATGAGTTCTGGCTCGTTGTGGCCTTCGCTCAGATGTGAGAACCAGTCGTGCGTCATGAACTGGATCCAGAATGCCGCGAGCACGTTGAAGAACGGCGCCTTCTTGTAGTCGCAGTTGGCGTCGGCGGAGTGGCCCGGCAGGCCGCGACCCTCGTTGCACTTGTCCGGCTGGGATTGCTCGCGCGTGAACAGCTTGCGGCTGATCACCTGCGGATCGGGCTGGAGCAGGCCCAGCCGGCCGCCGTGCCGGTTCCTGGCGAGCTCGTCGTTGCCGAGCTCGGGAAAGGTGGACTCGAACTGAACGTTGCGCGCGAACGGCTGCCCGGTCGATCCCATCAGCGGGTTGCGGATGTCGTTGCAGATACCGGTGAGGTTGCGAAAGCGGATCAGCTCGCCCGTGCACAGCTGCGTGCCGTCCCGCCCACGGCGCATAGTTCGGATCCTGCGGCGGGAGCGCATCGCGTCCCACACCTTGAGCGCGGGTCCGGGCACGCCGTCGCGCCCGCGCACGTATTCCGCATAGGTGCCGCTGTTGTCGAACAGATTGAACTTGATCAGCTCCACCCGCTGATATTCGAGATCGAGCAGCGCGCCGTCGATGCCTCGAGTGTTCGGATCAAGGGGACCGCTGCTCCGCGCCGAGGCGGGCGCGCGGCTCGTCACGTCGCCCGCCGCCCAATAGTTCTGCCAGTCGACCCATGGCTCGGCCGCAAACATCGTCGCCCTGTCGCCTCCTCGGCAGCGCGCGGTGCTTTCGGTCACCTTGCCGAGAAACCGCTCGGTACGCTGGTCGGCGACCGGACGCATGCCACGCGCGGCCATCCGCGCGCATGCCTCAAGGTCGTCCGGCGCGGGGCCGGCACAGCCCGCCACAGCAAGCGCGGCGATCGACAGGAACGGGAAGAGCAAGCGCAACGAGAGGCGGCTCTCGTTGTGGCAAGACCCGCGACGATCATCGGGAATTTGCGTCCTCCACGATGACGTCACGCGCCTTTTCGCTCACCATGTACACCGCGGACACGATAAAGAAACCCGGGATTCTGGGAAACACCGACGCATCGACGACGCGGAGGCCGCGCGTGCCGTAAACCCTGAACCGCCATCCACAACCGCCATACGGTCGCCGGCCGGGCCCATCCGGCACGTGCCGCAGGCATGGTGTCCCCACGCATTGTCCTTGATGAACGGACGAATCCGCTCCGTGGTTGCAGGCCGCCGGGAAGGATCTCTTCGGCGATGATTGCCTGGCATCGACCGTTGATGCGGCGTGCAGTCTCCACGCCTTCCACCAGGGCCGACAGATCGTCACCGGCTTCCTCTCCGCTCGGGAAATAGTGGAAGTTGATTTCCGGCACGTCGCTTGGATCGTTCGACCGCAGCGTCACGCGCCCCGAAGTGTTGCGGGTATGAGCTTTGAGAATGACCCAGGTGAAGAGGTCGCTCTGCTGCGCGATGTATCCCGAGTAGCCGGGAAAGTAGCCTTCGAACGACCCGAGGAGGCCGAAAATGAACAGGTCCGGATCCGGACGGGAGGGCAGGGAGCGCTTCACCATTGACGTCACCGCGCCATTGGTCGTGTAGGGTCCCTTGCCGGCCAGCCACTCGCGAAATGAGTTGTCGGGCTCTTCGCCGGGCAATGGAGGCCGGAGCTTCATCCCTTTCATCAGCGAAAAGTCGCCCGTCATCCTGGTGACCACCGAAATCTCGTAGCGGTCCTGCATGTTTTCGCCCACGCCCGGCAAGTCGACTCGCACCGGGATTCCGTGGCGTTCGAGTTGTTCGCGGGGTCCGATGCCGGACAACATCAGGATCTGCGGTGTATTGAAGACGCCGGCGCAGAGAATGACTTCGCGTGTGGCGATGACGCTCGCCGGCTGGGTCGCCTCGTCCGGGCGGGCGAGGGGGTCGGCGCGGTACAGGTGCGCGCCGGAGAGGTATTCGACGCCGGTGGCGCGATTTGCGCCATCGAGCAGAATTCGGGTGACGAGCGCGTGGGTCCTGACGACGAGTCGGTTGGCGCAGGAACGCTCGACTCTCTTGATGTACTCGCGGCTGCCGACGCGACGGCCCCGATGCGTGGTGAGCGGCGTCAGGCAGACACCTTCAGCATTCTGCTGGACGAACTGCCAGCCGTTGGGGTCGAGCCCGATCTTGAGCCGGCTCCATGCGGTCGCGATCCCGCCCCCGTTGAGGGATTCCGCTAGCGCGGCGACGCCGATTGTCTGCACGAATCCATCGCGGACGACGAGCATCGGATTTGCGACATTTGTGTTGAGCCATCCGCTCGCGCCGTGCCGGCTGTCCGCATCCGTCAGCGGAAGATATTCGCAGCGTTCCAGGCGCTCGAAGTAGCGCCGCATGTTGTCGCTGCCCCAGGAAGCATCGCCGGTGACCTCGGCGATGTGGTCCCAGTCGCTATTGTGTGGATAGATCAGGATCATCGCGTTGTGCGCGGTGCACCCGCCGAGCGTCGCGCAACGTGGGTAGAGGACGCCGTTCTGCGCAGCGCGGAATTTGCTGTCCCGGTTCTGTTGCGCGTCATCCGCGTAGTGACGCACGAAGAAATTCCAGGCGATGCGCGGGTCCTCGGAGGCGCGGGCGTGGAAGGCCGGGACTTCGTAGTCGTAGAATTCCTCGTCGCCGCCGGCCTCGAGCAGTAACACCCGGAACCCGGCCAAAGCGAGATTCGCCGCCAAGGGGCCGCCGCCCGCCCCCGAACCGACGACGACGTAATCGAACGCGTCGTCTCGCTCGGCGGGCGTGCAATTCACTGCTGCCGAGGACGCCGACTCGTCCCGCGAGTCGAACCGTGATGCGCATCCGCTTGCGAGCGCGCCCGCCGCCGCGAGGCCAGCCGCGCCCAGCCGCAGGACGCGGCGTCGGATCGTGCCTGTAGGGGGCAGAGGTCGGGCGCGGCGCGGCGTGGTCACGATGGTTGCCGTGGGGTGTCGTGTAGGGCTGCGATCGCGCGGGCGATTACCATGCGCTGCACAGATCAGGGTAGCTCACTACGTGGTGACTCGCAGCGTTGGCGCCCGGCCACATCCCCACCGTCGAGCCCGCTACCCAGCCGCCCAAGCGCCTTAGAATGTCTTCAGAAATGCGATCAGGGCGCGCTTGTCGGCGTCGCTCAAGCCGGCTTCTTCGGCGAAATAGTCGGTGCCGAAATAGTGGCCACGATTGACGACGAAATCCGGGCACTTGCTGACTGCAAGGAGCGGCTCGACGAGATCTGCAAACGCCTTGCGCGCCTCGTCGTCAGTTGCGCCGCGCGGGAGAGACTTGAGATCGCGCTTCGCTTTGGTGAGCACGTCGAGAACTTTGCCCCTTTGCTCGAGATCGATGTTGGACAGGAGATTGATCGGCGTCCCCTTCGGAATCGGGCCGAGCTCGATCCCGCCTTCGCTGAATAGCCAGGGCTGGGCATAGCTCAACGGCCCGACCAGCGGCTGCAGGAAGTCGGGAAGGTAGCCTTTCGGAACGCGCAAGTACGACGTCGCAGACGTCACGTGGATCTCCCCGGGATGCGCCTTGCCGGAAGCGGTCATGTACATTCGTTCGCCTCGTCGTTTCGCGGGCCAGAGGAGTTGCTCGATGCCGCCGTCGAAGGATTTCATCCGATCCTCGACCGATCCGCTCCAGTAGAAATCTCCGAGCGAATTGTTGAGCAGAAACGGGGCCGATGACCAGAGACTGATGAGCGACGGCGGACGAATGTATCCGCGGCCGCCCGCCGGCATTTCGTATTTGCGTGGCTCGCCGGTGATCGGATGGTGGACCGTAATCGTTCCAACCGAGGGCAGGCTCTTGTAGGTGCTCGATGAGAAGTTATCCCAGATGTCGCCTGCCAGCGCATTGGTTGCGAGCGATGAGCAGGCGTTGGTCTCCAGCAAAGTCACGGGTACGCGCAGGTCGGTCGACAGATAGTTATCCTTGAGGAAGCTCTCCGATAACGTGATCGCGCTCATCGCGCTCTTGAATTCGCTGGTCTTCGTCCAGGCCCAATAGTCGTTCCAGCATTTGAGGTAATTGGG
Organism: uncultured beta proteobacterium; assembly: GCA_963733985.1. Classification (GTDB taxonomy): domain Bacteria; phylum Pseudomonadota; class Gammaproteobacteria; order Burkholderiales; family Casimicrobiaceae; genus CAIWHR01. The sequence continues at coordinate 5,945 of CAVTFF010000015.1, forward strand.
TCCGGCGCAGGCATCCGCGCGGAAAAAGCGAGATGCCTGCTCGGGCAGCTTGCTCGAGTGGCAGCGAGCACAGCGCTCGGCAAACACCACCTTCCCGCGTTCCAGTTCCGCCGCGCCTGCGGAAAGGTACGCACGGCCTCCTGGCGCATCCTTCAGATAGTCGGGTTTGGCCGTTGCGAGGAAAAAGAGCGCGACGTCCGGCGTCTGAACCTCGGTGGCGTTCCAGTAGCTCGAATTCCTTCGTGCGACGGCAATCTCGAACGGCGTGAACTTGGTCCCGCCAATAAAGGGCCGGAAATGCTCCAGCCATTCCTCGCTGAACAAGCCGATGTTGACGAACACGCGATTCAACGCGCCCAGGGCGCCGACGGAATCGGAGCCGTCCTTGAGGACCCGCGGCGTCCATACCGTATTCGGCGCCTCATAGAATCGAGCCAGCGGGCTGCCCGGTGGTACGAACCTGTTGAGATGCTCGTTGTCGAGCTCGCCCCCCGCGAGCTTTTCCTCGCCCCATTTCCTGGCGATCGCCATGCGCGCGCCAAGGCTGTATACCGAATTCATGGTGCGCGGGTTGTTCATGTAATCGGTGGAGACGAATGAAGTGTCGAGCGCACCGGGACGCGACGTGTGGAAGAGCTGGTACGCGAAGCTCGATTCGTCCACTTTCCAGACGAAGATCCGATCGACCCAGAAATATTGGGCCCCGGGATTGGAATTGAGGTTCTCCCACTTCGGATGTTCCGGATCCTTGGGTGGGTTGCTCGGGTTCGGTCCGACGTGGCAGAACCCGCACGACATCCCGACGCGATACGGCTTCACGAGGTTCTTGTCGTTGTAGTAACTCGGATCGGTGTAATAGCGCTCCGGATCCCATCGTTTCGCCGCCGCCTCGTCAAAGTCGGGATTCGGCAAGAGGCGGAGTCCCACGATCCCGGTGGCGTATCCGTAATAGGAGCCCAGGGGCATATTCTTGCCGCGAGCGCCGATCCTGACGCCAGGGTATTTGGCTTCGTTCTCGAACGGGTCCGGAGGACAATCGTCACGACGAACATCGAGCCACAGGCCATAGCGGTCCTTGCGCGGTCCAGATCCCTTCTCGAAACACGGCTCGTTGACGAGCCCCAGATAACGCCAACGCGTATCGCGGCTGTAGTCGAGGCTCGGGTGGTTTGACAGGATCTTGAGGAAATCGAGGATGCCGGCACTCTGAACGGAAAGTACGTCCCAAAGACGATCGTTGCCGCCGCTCCAGACGATCCAGTTGTTGCGACCCTTCACCACGGCGGACACCGCTGCCTCGGGCGCGATCCCCGGCACGTACGGGTCCAGTGCGGCAGCAATTTGCTTGGGGTCCTTGGTTGCCCCGTAGTCCATATCGCGGAAATAGTCCTCGTCGGCCGCCGGGAAGCTTTCCGCGCGCCTGCCCACACACAATGCTTCATCCATGACATGTCCGGAGCCCTGTCCGCAGGAGGGGGCCAGCGGAAATGTGGCGCAACATGCGAGGACCAGGACAACAAGGGTCGGGAACAGTATCGAGACGGGCAATCGGCCGATCTTCATCGCTTGATCCCCTAAGGCAGTCGAAAGGGTTCTGAATTGCCCACTTCAGCGATCGAGAGTCGTTTGGCTGACGCCAAGTTCTCCACCAGTTCGATGCTGCTCGCCAGCGAACGGCAGCCGATGACACTCGCACGCTTCGACGTTGCGGCTCTTACGGCGCATCGCGGTGCACCGCGATTTCCGTGCGTGATTCGCAATTGCCGGCGCGTTGATCCTGCGACGCTCGCGAGTTATTTCCTCGGGGCATCTGTTCCCGCAACAACGCCTTCTCGGCGAGACCGTCGCGTTCTCCGGAGGCGTATTCCCGCGCTCTCGCCACTTGCCGCTTGATGCCGTTGGCTTGTTGAATGCTGAACCGCTTGCCCGGTAATTTCAAGTAGTGGGCTACAAACGGGGTTCGACTCGATTTCTCCCCGGAGACTTCTAGGCGGCAGCGGCAGATCGAGAGACCAACTCGACCGCAATTTGCGCAGCCGTTTTGAAGTGCGCGTCGGATTGAGGTGCGGTGTGACCTTCGGGCGTCCGGGTGCCGCGCAACGGCGGCGAGCAGTCCCGGTAGTCTTCTTGACAGTCGTCTTGCACGTTGTATGCTACGACGACGGGGCGTAGTTGTTAGAGTTCGTGATGTGCTGCTGCGACTCTGCGCGTGACACCTCGTTGCGTGGCGGTAACGCGCACAAGTCCGGCAATGCCCATCGCTCTTTTATGAAGCGGTATCAGCGTCTCGCATGCCAGCGCCCACCGACGCACTGCTGATAGGACACTGCAATGACCTACGATGCGCAGACGTTGCTGAACATGTCACAAGCCCAGCTCGACGAGCTGTTCACCAAGAGCCCGGCGGGCGAGATCCCCAATGGCGAAGCGAAGGGAACCGCCATCGTCGCCCCCGGCACGAAATTCACCACCGAAATTGCCGAATTGATCAACCACTTCGCGTGGCAGGGCAAGGTGTTCGATGCAAAGAACGGGGTGCTCACGAACCGAATCCTCCTCTTGGGGCTCAAGGCCATCATCGCGAAGGTCTACAAGGGGGCAAGCTGGCTGGACGGCAAGGAGTGCATCGTGCTCGACTATTCCGAAACATCGCTCGTCGCGCACTGGATCCGCGATGAAATCCGGCTGATTGCGCCGGGCTGCTACCTTGGAGTCGTCTACTGGGACAGGAAACGCCTCATCAACTTCGCCCTGCAGTTCTAGCGCTGCACGGCGATCGTCCGATGACCTAGCCACGATTCTCGATTCAAGGAACCCGTGGATTCGAACACGAGTCGCCCAGTCCCGCCGGCCGATACCGGCTCGGCATTTCTGAACTGGCTGGCCGATGCGTCGCTGTCCTTCGTGCATCTCGAACGCCGGTTCGATCCCTTTTTCCGGCCGGCGTTCGATGCCCTGCTTCGCGATCCCATCGCGACCTTGACTACCGCGTTGATCAACAAGAGGCGCCCGGACGAGCATTTGAAAATCGCCGAGGAAAAAGTGATGCCGGATGAAGAGGCGCACCTGGAGTCCATCATCTCGAGCTTCCAAACGCAGATGCGCAACTTGTGGAAGCCCGGCGGGTTCGAGCGAGGGGGAAACACGAAGACGCACGGCATCGTGCGAGGGGAGTTCATCGTTCACGACGGGCTGCCCGCGAATCTGCGCCACGGCATCTACGCGCAGCCGCGCACGTTCCGGGCGTGGGTGCGCTTTTCCGGTCCCGGGCCTTACGTCACGCCCGACATCGACGATGTCGGCTTCATGAGCATCAGCGTCAAGTTGATGGGTGTACCCGGGCCGAAGCTGATGGACGAGGAGAAATCGACGCAGGACATGTTCGGCGTTTCAACTCCGACCTTCGTAACGCCGGATACCGAGGCGAATGCGCAGTTGCAGATCGAAAGCGTGAAGAACGCATCGATATTCTATTTTCTCAACTTCCATCGTTCGCACGTACTCGACTTCATCATGCAGGGGCTCTGGATCAAGACGCAGAGCAGCCCGTTCGAAGCCCCGTATTTCAGCTGCGTTCCCTATCTTCTCGGCGAGGGCCAGGCGATGCAGTATTCGATGTGGCCGAAAAGGAAGAAGCGGACTCCGATACCGCGGCTGCCTTTTCGGCCGCCGGACGACTATTTGCGCGACGCGATGGTGGCCACGCTTGCCGATGAGGACGTCGAGTTCGACGTTCGCCTGCAACTGCAGACCGATCCGCATCTCATGCCCATCGAGAACAACGCCGTCCTCTGGCCGGAAAAGCTGTCTCCGCGCATATCGGTGGCCACGCTGCGCATTCCCCGGCAGACGTTCAATTCCGCCGGCCCAAATGGCGTTTGCGAAGCGCCTTTCCTACAATCCGTGGCACTGCATTCCAGAGCATCGTCCGTTGGGTAACCAAAGCCGTGCACGGCGGCGGATGTATGCCGAGCTCTCGAATCTGCGGCATACGATGAACGGAGTGCCCCATTACGAGCCGAATGGGGACGAGGTCTTCGAGTAACGCGCGATGACCCCGCAGTCGAGCTTCATGGTCCTGGCGCCGATCGATCCGCAGCGCGAGGCGGAGCTGCGCACGCTGCTCGCATCCATGAACGACGCGCCCGGGCGGGTGAATGCCGAGAACGCGCTGATCCCATTCGCTCGATTCGATGCGTTGCATTTCGCGCGATTCGTCGTTCTGGACGACAAGACCGTTGAGGACGTCCAGGTCTATGGCATGCCTGTGCTTACCTATCCCGTATATCTCGCGTTCCTGGGCGACGTCGATGGCGATTCCAGTGACTTTCTCGAAGAGTTGGCGAGGCGGGCAGGGCCGGGATTGCGTTCCGTCTTTTCGTGTTGCAAGGGTTTTGACGGCGCTGCCGATCTCGCTGGATGGATGAAGAGCCACAGTTCCCCGGCCATCGCGAAGTATGTGAATCGGCGCGGGCGAACGGTGCGCCGCGTTCGCGAAGAAGCGGCGTTGAAGGGAGCGATCGAGGCGTATTTGCAGGATCACGTGCCCACTCTCGCAGAAGTTCCGCCGCGAGAAATTCTGTCGAAAGTGCGAGAGTTCGTCGCTGCGGAGAAATCTGCGGGACGCCTGACTTTGTCCGACGAGGATCCGACTCCCATGGGCTGGCGGATCCGGAATGCATTGCACTTGATCGGTGTTCCGCTGCTTTTCTTGCTTGCCCTGCCCTTGCTCGTCGTTGCCGCACCGATCTTCGTGGTTCTGCTCCGGCGCATGGAGAAAACCGATCCCGAGCTCTGTTCGCGGGTGGACCAAGCCTATTCGGACGCGCTGGCGGCAGCGGAGGATCGCGAGGTCACGAATCAATTCAATGCGATGGCAAGTCGCAAACCCGGCTTCGTCCGGCTTCTTACGCTGGTTGGCATTCTCGCGACGGTCGACTATGCGGCGCGGCACCTGGTGAGGCCCGGCCGCTTGGGGCGCATACGAACGATCCACTTCGCGCGCTGGGTGTTGCTCGATGGCAGGAAACGGGGGGTGTTCTTCAGCAATTACGACGGCACGGTCGAGAGCTACATGGACGATTTCATCAACAAAGCAGGCTTTGGCCTCAACGCCATCTTTTGCAACGCCATCGGCTATCCCCGAACCAATTGGCTGGTACGCGACGGATGCGCGGACGAGCAGAAGTACAGGAACTTCCTGCGCCGCCACACGCTACCCTCGCTGGTCTGGTACAAGGCCTACCCAGGTTTGACGGCGATCGACTTGGAAAGGAATCGCCGCATTCGCGAGGGCGTGGAGTCATTGTCGATGAGCGAACAGGAAACGCGCGAGTGGGCGGCCCTCCTATGAAGCCGAACGAAATCGATTATGGTGATGTGCAAGGCCTGGTCCGCTTCGGATACGGCAAGATGAAGGAGGCCGCGTATGTTCACCTGCGCGTGAAGGAGGTTGCAGCCGCGCGAGCCTGGTTGCGGAACGCGCCGATCACCAGTGCCGTCGCGATGACGCCGCCGCCTTCCAACGCAATGCAAGTCGCGCTAACTGCCGCCGGCCTCGGGGCGCTTGGCGTATCGCGCTCGGTTCTGGCGGGATTCTCTCCGGAATTCTTGACGGGGATGGGCGAGGAGAATCGGGCTCGTCGCCTGGGCGATGTGGGCCACAACGATCCGTCGCAGTGGGAATGGGGCTATTCGACAAGCGTGCCGCATCTCATGGTGATGTTCTTCGCCGAGGCAGGCGGTCTCCAGGGCTTCATGCAAAGCACCAGAGGGAACACATGGAAGGCCGCATTCGACGAGCAGCGTTGGCTCGGGACAGCGGATCTGGACGGAATCGAACCTTTCGGTTTCGCCGACGGGATCAGCCAGCCGCAGATCGATTGGGAGCGGCAACGTGACGTGACCCGCCCGCAACTCGATTACACCAACGTGGTCGCGCTCGGGGAGTTCTTGCTCGGCTACCCCAACGAGTACGACAAGTACACCGACCGGCCGTTGATCGACGCTGGTTCTGCCGGTGCGAACGGGTTACTCAGTGCGGAAGATGCTCCCGAGAAGAAGGATATCGGGCGCAATGGAACGTATCTCGTGATGCGCCAGTTGCGGCAGGATGTCCGCAGTTTCTGGCAGTTCGTCTACGGGCAGGCGGACGCCAATTTCGCGGATGCCGACAAGCTGGGTGCGGCATTCGTGGGTCGCACGAGGGCAGGCGATCCGTTGGTGCCGATGACGGCACAGCCGATCCCCGGAATCGGACCCGACCCCGACCAAATTCGTCAGAATCAGTTCACGTTCGCCGACGATCCGATGGGCACGGGTTGCCCTTTCGGGGCGCATGTGCGGCGCCAGAATCCGCGCAATACCGATTACCCGGGACGCCCGACCGGACTCGCAAAGCTGGTCACGATGCTCGGCTTTGGTCCAAGCGGATTTCGAGACGACCTGATGTCCCCGGTTCGCTTCCATCGCATTCTGCGGCGCGGGCGCGAATACGGACCTGAGCTTTTGCCCGAGAACGCGCTCGCGCCGGCATTGCCGGACGATCCCGAACGAGGATTGCACTTCATCTGCCTCAACGCGAACATCTCGCGCCAATTCGAGTTCCTGCAGAACGCGTGGACGACCAACACCAAGTTCTCCGGATTGACCGACGAGAGTGATCCACTGCTCGGCAATCGCGAGCCCACACCAGGGTGCCCGATCACGAGCAATTTCACGGTGCCCCAGGCCAAGGGCTTGCGCCGTCGTGTTTTGGGGCTGCCTCAATTCGTAACCGTGCGGGGCGGCGCGTATTTCTTGCTTCCAAGCCTTCGCGCGCTGCGTTATTTTGCCGGAACGGAGTGAGCGTCCTGCTTAAGAGCAGAGGACTGCCGGCCATATAGCGGACGGGTGCATTCGTGGCAGTCCGAGCGTGCGCCTTGAATTCACGGGCGAGATGATTCCCGTGGGCGTGAAGGTTGCAGACGGGCATGCCAAGCGCGCGGGCGCCCTGTTACTGCTAGGAGGACCTATCGGTCCGGCCACCTTTTCCCAAACGTGGATGGGAGGCAACTGAATTGCGACTTCCCGGTCGAAGTCCTGCTACCCGTTGAAGGAGTCTGTCATGGTCGAAGCGCACGTCCACCCCGACAGCTTGCCGGTCGAACCCATGCTGGGCCCCGAGCCGCCGCAACTGTTCGAAGGCGATCCGCAGCGCCTGAGCCCGGCGTCAAGGAGGGTGCCCATCTGGCCCATCGTCGTGGCAGCGCTCGTCATTGCGGGCGCGGCAGCGTTCTACTTCTGGTCGCGCCGCCCGCCGCCGCCGGCCGTCTTGCTTCCGACCGAATCTGCACCAGCGCGAGCGACGCCATCGACGGAGGCACCCCCCGGAGTCCGCTATCCGATCGAGAACGCCCCACCGCAAGCGGGAGAGATGCCTCTGCCGTCGCTACAGGAGAGTGACGCGGCGCTGCTTGATGGGATTGCCGGAGTTTTCCCGGGCAATGGACTCGACAAGATCCTCCGGCGCGACGATGTGATCCGCCGCATCGTCGCAACGGTCGACAACCTTCCGCGCCGCTCCGTTGCGACTCGACTCGTGCCTGTAAAGCCGGTACCCGGGCGGTTCGCAACGGCAGGGAGTGGTGACGGCGCATCGATCGGCGCCGACAACGCTGCGCGCTATGCGCCGTATGTTCAGGTGGCCGAGTCCGTCGATGCGAAAGCCTTGGCGACGCTCTACATGCGGTTCTACCCGCTGTTTCAGCAGGCGTATCGCGAGCTCGGATACCCCAGTGGCAATTTCAACGACCGGCTGGTCGAGGCGATCGACGACATGCTGGCGGCACCTGCCGTGCAGGGACCGATCAAGTTGATTCAGCCCAAGGTGCTCTACGAGTACGCCGACCCAGACCTGGAGCAACGGTCGGCCGGGCAGAAGATCTTGATGCGGATGGGCAGCGACAACGCCGCGCGGGTCAAGGCGAAGCTCGCGCAGTTCCGGCGCGAAGTGGTGGGGCCGCACGCGACGCCGTAGCCATCGGGGAGGTCGGAGGGCATCGCGCCCTCCCGGAGTGCGTCCAATCGAGGTCCGCACACGAACGATGCACGACGTTTGCTGTAACCGCTTATGGGGGAACCGGCCGAGAGAATGCTTGAGCTCCGTTCGGTCGGATCTCGCGACCGCCTCTTGTAAATGCTCTCCCAAGGCGGTCAGGCAGGCAGATGGTCGGGATTGCGTAGCTCGCAGCGCAGCAGTGTCTGCGATCGAGCGTGAATTTTCGGCTTGCGTCCAGCCGCGCGAAGTTGTCTACTACACGCTACTTGGGGGGCATGCTTTTCCATTGAACTGGACGGCCGGTCATGCGCGCGCTGTGCCGAATCGGCGCTCCGCAGATCGGGCACTGAAGCAGAGGGCGGCGTATGGTCATGGAAATCGGCGGTGCGAAGAAGCGGATCGGCCTCGCAATGTCGGGAGGAGGATTTCGCGCCGCGGCGTTCCATCTCGGTGTCATGCGCAAACTTCAGTCGGCCGGGTTGCTCGACAAGGTCGACCTATTGAGCTGCGTCAGCGGTGGCAGCATCGCGGGCGCCTTCGTCGCCGCCAACTGGAACCAGGCAGACAAGCTCGAGCGTCTGGACAAGTACCTGCGCACGCGCTCCATCGCCGTGGCTTCCGTCATCGGAGGAATGCTCGACCCATTCGAAACGCGCCTCGAAAAGCTCGCCGGCACGTATGACCACGACCTGTTTCATGATGCGACGCTGAACGATCTTGCGGCGGGCCCCCGGCTGTACCTCAACGCGACCAATCTTGCGACCGGCAACATGTTCTTCTTCGTGACTGGTGGGGGGCTTGCCGCGGAAATGGGGGACTATGAACTTGGCGTCGTCCCTGCGCCGGATTTCAAGGTGAGCCGCGCGGTCGCGGCGTCGTCTGCATTCCCGCCGGTGTTCCCGCCACTGCGTCTGCAGTCCGATGTCTACGCGCGAGCGGGTACTGTCGAGTATGTGACACTTACTGACGGCGGCGTGTACGACAACATGGGCGTCAATCCGGTCGTGCGCGCGCGGGCCGCGCTGGACTACGTGATCGTCAGCGATGGCGGCAAACCGTTCGCGATCGACGAACGGCCGACGGATTCCGGCGCGATCGTCCTGAAAGCGAGCCTCGGGATCATGATGGAACAGATCCGCGGGTTGGAGTTCGACCGGCTGCAACATCGCTACCTGGCAGGTACCGGCCCGAAGCCGCTGTGGTTTTCGATTGACAGCAAGGAAGGCGAGATCCAGGCGGGCGATGCGGCCTTCGCCTCCGCGATCGATACCAACCTCCGAGCCCTGTCCGACGACGAAATGGACGTCCTGACGCGCCACGGTGGCGGGTTGGTGGACTCGCGGCTGCGGCGCTACGCACCGGAGCTGCTCGGGGCTTGAAATGGCAGGCGGAACGGCGACAGAGTGTCGATAGTTCCGCGACAGCGCTGAGTCCGGGCCGACACGGACCGGCAGAAAAGGTGGGCCATGTCCAACAGAGCTTCCGATCGTTCATCCGGGCACAGGCAGGGCCTCCGCGTTTCGAAGAGCGCAATGACGAAACAGGATCGGCCGCCAGTGTCGTCGCGCCGTTCCGCGCGCGTTGCTCCGCCGCACGCGGTCTTGGGCCAGCCCCCCTGGATGAAGATTCCCGAGCCCTCGACCCGGACGCTCAAGGTTTACGCGCTGGATCCGAGCGCCGGAAATTACGTCGGCAACGTGATGTCGGTGCGAATTCGCTGGGAGCGGAGCCTGAAGCCGGGGCCGGTCGGACGCCGCTTCGCCGTCATCGACTACGACGGGGCCAATCAGCGCTACTACCCACCGGTCGACCTCAACGACTACCGGATCCTCGCGCGCGGCGGCCTCGACCCGTCGGAATCAGATCCGCGCTTCCACCAGCAAATGGTGTATGCGGTTGCCTCCGAAACGGTCGAGAAGTTCGAGGCTGCGCTCGGTCGAACGATCCATTGGCGGCGCGCCGACCGCCCCGTGGCGGTCAAGAAAGGTGCCGGCGTCGATGCCGATCGCAAACTCGACGACATCTGGGTGCTCAAGCTCTTTCCACACGCGATGGTCCAGGCCAATGCGTTCTACAGCCGCGAGGCGCAGGGCATCCTGTTCGGCTACTTTCGCGCAGCGGAATCCAACCAGGGCAATAACCTGCCGGGACAGCGCGTCTTCACCTGTCTTTCGCACGACATCATCGCGCACGAGGTGACCCACGCGGTGATCGACGGCATCCGGACGTATTTCACCGAGCCCACGAATCCCGACGTGCTCGCGTTTCACGAAGCCTTTGCCGATTTGACTGCGCTGTTCCTCCATTTTTCCCACAAGGAGGCCCTGCTCGATACGATCCGCAAGACCGGCGGCCGCTTGTACCAGTTCGAGCTCAAGCCCGATGCAGCCCCTGTGGACGGACGAACGGCGGGAGGCACGCAGGGGACCGTCGCACCATCGCGCATCGTCGGCGAGATGGGTTCCCGCAATCCGCTGGTGGAGTTGGCGCAGCAGTTCGGCGAGGCATCCGGCATGGGTCGCGGCCTCCGTTCAGCGCTCGGCGTGCCGCCGGATCCGACGGCGATGCAGACGCGGGTCAACGATCCTCACTTCCGCGGCTCGATTCTGGTCGCGGCCGTGTTCGATGCGTACTTCTCGACGTATTTGCGCGCCGCGGCCGATCTCTTCCGAATTTTCCGCGCTGGTGGCGGCCAGATCGATCCGGCGGAGCTTCCCGCCTCGCTTGCCGACCTGCTGGCCGAGACCGCATCGACGACGGCGAACGAGTTCTTCCAACTGTGTGCCCGAGCACTCGACTACTGTCCACCGGTCGATATCACGTTCGGCGACTATCTGCGCGCGCTCATCACCGCAAGTGTCGATCTAAAGCCCGAAGACGATCGGGGCATCCGGCAGGCGCTCATGCAGGGATTTCGGGCGCGTGGCATCTACCCGGAATCCGCGACGTTCTTTTCGGAGGATGCGCTCGGCTGGACGCGCGTGCCCGAGTGGACCGCGCGACCAGTCGAGGATGCGTTGCCGCCCGTCATCGCCGATATCGTCGATCCGAAGAGCGGGCAACCGGAAGAACGCGAGCTCGTCTTCGGCAATCCCGGCGGACTCACGAAGGCCCAGAAGGATCTCAATGGCGAAATCCTCCGACGGTATGCATGGAAGAACGCAGTGCGGTTGGGGTTCGAAACCGATCCGGGCCTTCCTCCGGATGCAAAGCCCTACGCTCCGTCGTTCCACCAAGTGTTCAGGGTCACTCCGGATGGCCGACTGCGCATCGACATGGTGGTCGAGCTCGTGCAGACGCGCTGGGTTCCATTCGAACCCGCCTTTCCCCAAGCGGGATCGTTTCCGCTGCGCGGCGGCGTGACCCTCATCGTCTCGGCGCCCGAACGGGATGCCTACGGCCGCTATGGCCCTCCGAAAGTCCGTTTCGCGATCCACAAGGTTCTCGCCGGCGATCAAGGGAAGCAGCGCGAGGCAAGGCAGCGAAGCTACATGCTGGCGATGGGACTCATGAATGGCGACACCGACGACGACCGGCATTTTCAGGTCAATTTCGGTCTCGTCCATCAGGGGATGTGAGCATGGCAACTCGAGCTGCAGCGCGCAAGACCGCCCGCACGAAGTCAAAGACGAAACGGCGCGCGGGCACCACGGCGAAGAAGAAACCGGTCCGGTCGCGCAAGGTCACCGGCGGTGCAAGATCCAAACCGAAAGGACGTACGCGCGCAGCGCCCGCGAAGAAACAACCCGCCCGATCGCGCAAGACGGCAAAGACATCGTCATCGCGGCGCGGATCGGCGGGTGGCGCGAGTCCAGGCAACGGGCTGCGGGTGCGAATGTACCGCGTCGGCTTCGGTGATTTCTTCCTGCTTACGGTGCCGACCCAGAGCGCCGGACCTCAGCACATCCTCATCGACTGTGGCGTCCATGCGGGCAACATCAAGAGCATGCCCGACTGCGTGGCCGACCTGATCGCCGTGACCCAGCGCAAGCTGGCGCTCGTCATCGTCACCCACTACCACGCCGATCACCTCTCCGGCTTCGCAACCCAGTACGACGAGTTCGCGCAGTTCGAGGTCGGGGCCGTCTGGATCACGAATCGGCTGGATCCGGGCGATGCATCGTCGCTGAAGTTCAAGGCGCAGCTTTCGACGTTGGCAAGTCACCTGCGCCTCCAGCTCCAGCTCCGGCTCGCAGCAGGCGAGGACCCCGCCGCCACGCAGGCGCTCGCGAAAGTCGAGAACGCGCTCGGCGTCGGATTCGGTGTCGCAGGCTCCTCCGGCAATGAAAAGGCCCTGGATCTGGTCACGAAAGGATTCAGCAATCATCCGCCGGTTTACTACTACGAGGCGGGTGAACAGCCGGCGCTTCCAGCGGTGCTGCAAGGCGCGATCACCGCCGAGATCCTCGGGCCCTCGCCGAAGGATTCGGCCGGCGATTTCGCGGCGAGCGACAACAAGACCGAGCAGTATCTCGCTGCGCTGTCGGTCGGGGGGCTGACCGACACCGACACCTTCAGGCCCTTCGATCTCGATTGGCCGGCCAGCGCGAGCGACTATCCCGCCGAAGCCTTTCGCCCGTGGCCGGGATTCCGGGACATGGAAAAGGCTTTGCATGCCGTGCAGCCCGATGCGCTGGCGGCCGCGGCCGATCTCGTCGACGGCACCTTGAACAACCAAAGCCTGGTCGTCTTGTTCACCTGCCGCGGCAAGAAACTGCTGTTCGTCGGCGATGCCCAGTGGGGGAATTGGGCGTACTGGCTTTACGGGCGAGCCGTGAAGGGCAAGGATCCGGGGATCTCCGCGCGTGCGCGCGAGATCCTGGGGAGCATCGACTTCTACAAGGTGGGACACCACGGCAGCACCAACGCAACGCCGATTCCGGCAGTCGGCGCGATGCCCGAATCTTGCGCTGCCATGTGCTCGACGGAAACCGGCTATCCCAGCGCCAAGCGCACCTACGGAAGTCTCAAGAAGAAGACCGAGGTGCCGCGGATTGCCCTGATGGAAGCGCTGGAGGAACAGATCGGCGACAAGCTCGTGCGGAGCGACTGGATCGCCGTCGACGGCAAAGCACCTGCGAGTCCCGAGGCCCGCAAACAACTCCAAAAACTGCCGCAGAATTTTTTCGCGGGCAAAATCTATGTCGACTACGTTTTCCCTGCGTGACGCATGGCCTGTCGCGGCGACGTTGGATTATTGAAGCATCACATCGGATCGACCGGCCCCCGGGAGAGGAACGAGCAATTCGGTCCCGATTGTGAGCTACAATCGGCTGGCATTGATCCGGGAAGTTCCGGGAGGCCCTCATGACAGGTATCAGTACGCCAGGTCCCGCAGCGCCGACCGACCGCGACCTCAGCGAGCTCGGCGAGCTCAGCACCACAATGATCCGTTTGGCGCAACTCGCCGACGGGCGGCAGAGCGTGTTCGAGGGGTCGCGCATCGGCGTCGTGGTCACCGACCTCGAGCGGAACGTCCAGTACGCGAATCCCGCGGCGCTTCGGATGTTCGGCCTGGAGAGCATCGCCGGCCTCAAGCTGGAATCGATGTTCCCGGACGAGACCGCGCGCGCGATCCTTCGTCGGCAGCTCGACAACCGGCGCCACGGCCTGATCGGCAACTACTGCGTGGAGGGGCGCCGCGCCAACAATAAGCCGGTGTTGCTGGAAATCACCGGTCTTACCCGTCCCCAACCGACACGGCGAGATCGTCGGAGCCCTCGGGTTGTTCCGCGATGTCGGACAGCAGCAGCTTGCCAACCGCATCCACGATCTCAATCGCGAGGTCAGCGAAGTGGAGCCGCTCATGTCAGGGCTCGCCGTGGCGTTGAAAACCGCATTCGACTTCGACCGCATGAGCGTGTCGCGCTTCAGCCGCGACAAGGCGCACGTGAACGCGTTCTTCACTTACGGTCACGAGGGGGAGATCGGGACAAAGCGCTGGTATTCCCTGAATCCCGCGCAGCAGGCGTGGCTGATGGACGAAGGGGCGAAGATCGTACCCGACATCGAGAAATTGATGGAACAGACTTTGTGGAGGTCCTATCGCGGAGACCCGGGGGTGCAAAACCTCATTCGCGACGGCATCAAGAGCAGTCTGCGCCGCGATGTGCGGCGCGGCGGAGACGTGCTCGGCTCCGTCACGCTGATGAGCCGCGCGCTCGACGGGTTTACCGAGGAGCAACGAAAGGTATTCGAGGAGCTGCCCATCGACGCCACGGTGCTTCAGGCGCTGAGCTTCGAGGAAAAATTGTCGATGGCGGGGCGCCTCGACCTGCTGAAGGCACTGAACGGTTGCAGCACCGTGCGCGACGCGTGCGAGACACTTGCGAAGAAGCTTGTGAGGAATTTTGAGTGGGCTCACGTCTCGATCCTGCGCGTCGACCGGACCGCGGGCAGCGTGCACCTGCTCGCACAGGACTGGATCGAGCGCAAGCGGATCCGGCTCCCCGACGACTACACGCAGCCTATCGACGTCGGCATCCTGGGGCGGGTGGTCAAGACCGGCGCCGTGCAGAATGTGGCGGATGTGCTGAAGGACCCGGACTACCGTCGCGGCGTGGAGTCCGCGGAGGTGCGTTCGGAGCTGTGCGTGCCCATCTTCGGGGACGGCGAGGAGAGTTCGCTGGATCATCAACGTCGAAGACACGCGCGAAAGCGCTTTCGCTGCCGATGAATGCGCGGCGCTCAAGGAGGTCGCGCAAGAAGTGGGTGGGCTGATGCATCGCATCAGCGAGCTCTATATCCTGACCCAGTGCTTCGAAAACGCTGCGGATCCGGTCTTCGTCACCGACGGGGAGCTGCGAATCCGGCGCACCAACCCAGCTGCTGCGCGGCTGCTCGGATTCAAGCACGCCCATCAGATCAGGGGCGACTTCGACCGCCTGTTCGAGGATCCAAGCGTACGGAGCCGCCTGATCGGATGCGCGCCGGGCGACCTCGGTGAGTTCGTGATGCGGCGCGTGGGCGATGCCGATAAAGGCAAGCCGGCCAGCGCCGTGGCCACCGTTCCCGTCTTCGTCTCGCGCCAGGATTTCCCCACGGGACTCACAGGCTCGATCTTCATCGCCCACGACACCTTGGCGATGCGGCGCACCGTCGAGTTGGAGCTCCTCGAAAAAGCCGCCTACGAGGTGGCGGTGGAGACGAGCTCGCCGCTCGCGCTCGCGATCTGCGAGCTCGAGAACCTCGTTCGCACGCACGTCCCGGGAGACCCGCTTCAGACGATCAGCAGGAGCACGGTTTCGAGCGATGAGCGGCGCCGGGTCGACAAGGTTCTGCGTCTGCTGGGGCGTGTGCGGCATGGTTACTCCAAGCTCGCGATGTTCAATCCCAAGGCGCGCCCGCAGCCGTCGGAGCTGTCCAACCTGAGCCTGCGCGCCGAGTTGGAGGCGATCGCGGCCAGCCTCGCGGAATCCGACCGCGTTCGGGTGACGGTCGAAGGTGACGGCGCGCTTCCGTCCGTGCGCGGCGACCACTTTCAGATCGGCACGATCTTCGAGACGCTGCTCTCGGAGCTCTTGCGCTACGCGCCCGAGACGACGCCGGTGGAGGCGGTGCTCGCGGCGCGCGACGGCACAGTGGAGGTCCGCCTGCGCGGATTCATGGCGCCGGCGAGCGATGGCGAGGAAGCCGCGCGGGAATGGTCGCGCACGCGCGCCGACCTGGCGATTGCAAAGCCGCTGATCGACGAGTTCATGCAGGCGCACCACGGCACGTTCGAAGCGACGGCGACGCCGGATCGGCGCACCGAGTTCGTGCTTCGGTTTCCGGGCGCGGGGACGTAATGACCAAGAAGGTTCTTCTCGTGATGGGGGACCAGGAGCGGAACTTGGCCGACCTGCTCGCCCCGACATTCGAGGCGGCGGACGACATCACGATGATCACGCAAAAGAACGAGAAGTCGGCGCTCAGGATCATTCGCGACATGGCTCGCGAGATGCCCTTCGACTTCATCGCCTCGGCGCTCTCGCTGGCGCCGGATTCGGCATCCCCCGCGCTGGCCGACGGCGGGATCGCGTTCTGCGAGCACGCGCGAGCGATCTCGCCAGCGCCGATCGCGCTCATCGCGCCGGCCATCACGAATGCGCTGCAACAGCGGCTGGCGGGCATCGCCTCCTCTCCGATCCTCTTTGGCGTCGACGCGGAGCTGCCGGCCATTCTGCTGCAGCAGGTGCGCGCGGCGGATGCCGCGCCGCGCCGGCTCGACGTCGTCATCGGCGCCGATCCGACCGGTTGGACCTACGAGCTGCACGGAACCGGTTTCGATTTCGACCGCCGCGGCCGTCTCAACGTCATGCAGTCGAGCGTGGGGCTTCTGAAGACGATCGCGCGCTCGCTCCGCGACGAGCAGACGGACGAGTTTCCGGTTATCTGGCGTGAGCTCGGCAAGAACATCGTTGACTGCTTCCTCGAGCAGAACGACGTCTTCCGGCAGGAGCTGAGCGCTGGCATCGAATCGGCAGAAGGCATTGCGAACACCCGCGTGTCGTTCGCAGTCGCCGACGTCTTTTACGAGATCGCGCTCGAAGCCATCCTGACGCCGCTCGAGAATCTGCCCGAGCCGTGGATGATCCACGCACCGCTGGTGCGCAGCATCGCCAGCGCCGTCGGTGCGAACGCCCAGCTTTTCGAGGGTCCACCGCGGCCCTTGCGCTGCCTGATCTTGTGTTCCGACGCCTCAGGCGCGGTGGAGCTCGGCGAGGGCCTCGCGCCGATCCGGTTCTTGCCTCTGCCTCACCTGCGCAAGGAGTGCGAGGAAGTGCGCCGGCTGTTCAGCCGGGTCTCGCGCCAGCTCGGCTTCGACGAGCCACGGGTCGTCGGAGTCGATGACGCTGCTCCGCTGACTAAAGAACGACTGCTCGATGCCCTGCGGGAGTCCGAGCCCTGGGACGTCGTGCACTACGCCGGGCACTCGTATCACGCTCCCGAAAACCCGGCGCTGGCGTCGCTCATCGTTTCCGGCGCGACCGAGCCCGTTGCCGTTCGAATCAACGAGCTCGCGCCCTATCTGCGCCACAGCAAGCTCGTTTATCTGTCGAGCTGCAACAGCGCCAACGCCGGCTTCGCCTTCGAGGCGGTGCAGCAAGGCATCCCGGCCGTGGTCGGCTTTCGCTGGGGTGTGCGCGATGACTTCGCGGACATTCACGCGCGGCTCTTCTACCGTAAACTCTTCAAAGAACGCGCCATCGATACGGCGCTGTGGAAGACTCGCCGCGCGATGCATCGGATGCAGCGCGGCGACCGTACCTGGGCGTCCTCGATGCTCGTCATGCAGGCCCGCTAAAGCAGGTCGACTGCGATGCCGAACTGCCCTTCGGCGGGATAAACGGCCTCATAGTTCCATTGACGCT
Source organism: uncultured beta proteobacterium (assembly GCA_963733985.1). Classification (GTDB taxonomy): domain Bacteria; phylum Pseudomonadota; class Gammaproteobacteria; order Burkholderiales; family Casimicrobiaceae; genus CAIWHR01. The sequence goes on from CAVTFF010000015.1 coordinate 23,336, forward strand.
TGCGGTCCGGGTCATCCCATACGCGATTGCGCTCGGAGCGGTAGTTGAAGATCAACCGCGCCGGCGCGGCGTGCTTGACGATGCGAGCGATCGCGGCTTCGTCGGGGTGCGAAAACACGCTGCCATTGGTGGACACGAGATAGTTGTGGCAGGCCATTTTCTGGAGCAGCAGCGTCGTCGTGTTGCCGTCGGAGCCATGGTGCGAAACCTTCACGGCGTCGAGGCGCAGGGGCTCCTCACCGCGCTCCCGCGCGAGGCGGCCGAGCGCCTGCTGGATCACGGGCGCGTGCGCGTCGCCGAGAAACGCGCAGCGCCGCCCTTCATACTCGGCCACGAAGGCGAGGCTCGATCCGTTCGCGACCGCGGCGTCGAGCGCGGTTGCCGCATCGGCTGCTTCGTCCAAACCGGCTGCCAAAGCCGGGATCGGGGTGTCGTCGCGGAAGCGCTTGTCTTTGTCGAGGCGCGTGCCGATGAAACCTTCGTCACCAGGCGTGCCGCCAAGCGCGTCAAAAACCTTGAGCCAGGCACTGCGCAGGGCCTTCAACTTCTCGACTGTCGGCGAGAGGAGGGTGAGCTCCAAGCCGCCGGGCAGACGGGCGCGCGGCAGCGGGCCGTCGTCGGGAACGAGCGCGGCGCCGCCCTGAAAGCGGTCGTTGCAGTCGCCCCCGCCGCGAATCAGCAACAGGTTGAGGTACGCTCCGCTCACCGGCCCGCGTTCCAAAACACCATCACCGGCCCGCGTCGTCGACACGCCGGACAGCGGGCGCGAGAGCTGCGGCCAGCCGTTGAACCAGACTTCGCGATACTTGAGCCCCACCTCTGGATGGCGCAGCAGCTTGACGACTCCGTCGATGTGATCGGCGTCGATATGGGTGACGACAAGGAGCTCCACCTCGCGGCGTTCTTGCGGTATCGCTTCGATGTGCGCCCGCAGCGCGGGGAATGCGGCGACCGGGCCGCCATCGACGAGCACGTAATGGGTGTCGCCGTCTTCGCCGTACTCGATCCAGATGCAATCGCCGTGCAGCGCAGGTAGCAGCGTCACCGAGAATCGCTTGCCCATCCGTCGCGTAGCGTTGTGGGGCGGCCCGCTAGCCGATCATTCTTCGCCCGGCGGCGCACACGCCCTGATATTTGACTCGGCGCCCCGGACGAACATACCGGAGCACGACGCTGCCGATATCCGCCTCGGCGTGTCGAACACGTGCCGGCGAAATGAACTGTCATCGGCTCGTCTCGAGGAGCCGCCTCGTGGCTCGAGCAATGTGCGCTTCTCCGGCGGAGCGGTCAACAGTCGTCACTCAAGGTCTCCTTGCTCTGTCGGCGTCCAGCGTCGGCGGGGTGCGAACGCAGCGAGCGCCGGTACACGAGCGCCCGATAAGTGGCGGCTGCGACCAATCCGAATGCCACGTGCGCGGCGGCGCTGATCGCGTCGCGGGAGTCCTCGAACCACGGGAAGACCGTCGTGAAGCCGTACATGTTGATCACATACAGGCAGAGGCCGAAAGCGGCTCCCGCAAGCAGCGATGAAAGCGTCCGCAGACGTGCAATGAGCGCGGACAGCATCAAGCCGTAGGCGATCGACAGCGCGAAGTGCACGAACGTCGCAACAACCATCACCCACGCATCGAAGCTTGCGGGCGGCGGTAGCACCCTGCGCCCCAGCACAATTGCGGCGGCGAAGCGCGCGTCCCTGAGAAGGATCGTCGGCAGCGCGTCCGTCATGAGCAACCACAGGCCAACCTGGACGACCGTGGCGAGGACGCCTGCCACGATCCCGGCATAGACGGCAGCACGCCAGTCCGCATGCGGGTTACGCGTGTTCATCGCACGCGGGTGCGGCAATCGACCATGATGTTCCACCGGGACATTCGAGCCGCCCGCCGAAACTCGCGTCTGCGAAAATCACGCCGGACGGCGCGTCGTTCCCGGGAACGTTGGTGCACAGGACGCGTCGAACATCGAGATGGTCGCCACCCAAAAATGCGGGCCGCAGGGCCGGCGCGGGTAATAATCCATCTTCGCCTGCCTTTCCGCCATGCCGACTGCGGGTTATCCCTTCCTGTTCACGATTGCCCTGGCAATGATTTCTCGCCGCACGAGGCGCTCCGCTGGATTCGCAGGATGTTGCCGTTGCGATCCAGCGTGACGGAGAGGCGATCTACGTCGACGTCGACCTCGTCGTCGAGGCCACACCACAGGAGGCCTGGGACGTGCTGACCGACTACGACCACATGAGCGAATTCGTCTCCAACGTGGCCATGAGCCGGATCGTCCATCGCGGGGAGGACAGGATCGAAGTTGAGCAGACGAGTCGTCTTGCATTCGGTCCATTCGAGTTCAAGTTCGACAACGTGCGCGAGATCGAATTCGTGCCGCAGAAGGAGATTCGCTCGAAACTCGTCCGCGGCGACATGAAGGCGTCGGCCTTCACGACGCGCCTCGCCGCCGAGGGCCACGCGACCCGGATCACCAATCACGGCCGATTCATATCGGGGCACTGGATACCGCCGCTCATCGGGACCGCGGTGCTCGAAGCCGAGACTCGCAAGCAATTCGCCGAGTTCCGTGCCGAGATCCTGCGGCGGAAAGCGCAGCGCGAACAGAACCGGCGTTAGCCGCACGAGGACTTGGGGTTGCCGCGGCTGGCGGTGCGGACGCCGAAGTCGCCGTGTGCCGGCCGGGGCCGATGCCGGTGCCGGGCGCGCAGACGGCAAACTGCCCCGCTTCCGACCGGCTGTGGCAAACTGCGCCCACGAACGGCGCGGCCGTGCCGGGAACGACGAACAATGAGACCCGCCCTTCACATCGACCGCACGCTGACGCTCGTCGTCCTGGCGATCCTCATCGTCGGATGCTTCCTCGTGCTGCAGCCGTTCCTCACCGCGATCGTGTGGGCGGCGATCCTGTGCGCGACGATCTGGCCGCTGTTCCTGCGCACGCGTCTTTGGCTCGGCGGTCGAGCGGCGGTCGCCGCGCTGGTGATGGTGCTGCTCATTGCGGTCACCGTGCTCGCTCCTTTCGTAATCGTCGGGGTGACGATCGCCGACAATGCCGCCAACGTCACCGATTGGGTGCAGGAGCTGGTGCGCGAGGGACCGCCCGAGCCGCCGAGCTGGGTCGCGGGCCTTCCGCTCATCGGCGAGCGCGCAGCGGCGACGTGGGGAAGTTTCGCGCATGACACCGCGAGTCTGCTGGGCGAAGCGCGCAAGTACTTCGAGCCGGCGAGGAAATTGCTGGTCGCGAGCGGGGCAACGGTGCTCGGCGGAATCCTTCAGCTCGCGCTGTCGATCTTCATCGCATTCTTCTTCTTTCGCGATGGCGACGCGCTGGTCGAGCGGGTGCAGGCGGGCGTGGGCCGCATCGCGGGCGAGCGCGGGCGCGGGCTCGCCTTCGTCGCCGCAACGACCGTCCGCGGCGTGGTCCTCGGCATCCTCGGCACAGCGCTTGCGCAGGGCTGTCTGATGGCGATCGGCCTCTGGTTCGCCGGAATCAAGGCAGCGCCGCTGCTGGGTCTCGTCACTTTCTTCCTGTCGCCGGTGCCGATCGGTCCGCCGCTCGTCTGGATCCCCGCCGGGATCTGGCTCATCGTCCACGGCGACACCGGCTGGGGGATCTTTCTGTTCGCCTGGGGCGCGCTCGTCGTATCGAGCGTCGACAACTTCGTCAAGCCGCTGATCATCAGTCGCGGCAGCGCCCTGCCGTTCATCCTGGTGCTGCTGGGCGTGCTGGGCGGTGCCTTCGCTTTCGGATTCATCGGCGTATTTCTCGGGCCCGTGCTGCTCGCCGTCGGCTATGCGCTGCTGAAGGAATGGGCGGTCGGCGCACCGACTGCCGTCGCGACTGCGGAACCCGCGGCGAGCGACATCAACAGCGCACCGTAGCGGCGCCGCAAGATGCGAACGGCCGACGGATCGCTCCGCCGGCCGCCGACGTACCTTTGCGGTTCCGTCAGATCGGCGAGCAGAACGCGACGCCGTTCTTCCCCGCGCCGTCGGGGACCCATGCGCGATTGATCATCGCCCGCTTCACCGTCAGGTCGATCGAGTGCCGCTGATTGAAGTCGCGGCGGTTGTTGTCGAACCGGTAAACGGGCACCGTCCCCGCGGCGCAGTTGCCGTCCGCGTCGGCGGGAAGAACGTAGAACGCGGCGGGATCCACGAGCGTCCACGTGCCGTCCGAGTTGGCGGCGACGAAGCTGCATTCGCTGGGCGACGCCGTGAAGAAGAACGAGTCGATCAGCGACGCGGCGCCGCCGTAGAACTTGCAAACCGGCTGCGCGCCGGGCGGCGCCCGCGTGGGGTCCGTCCACGCAAAGAAGAAGAGGCCTGTCCGCTGGTTCGCCGAAGCCGGGTTGGCATCGATTGCCTCGGTCTCGCTCGCGTCGGCGATGTAGTAGTGATCAAGGTCGAAGCGGTAGTACTCGATGATGGGCGTAGTCCCAGCGGGCGCCGCGACATCCCCCGGGATCGTGCTCGCGACAGCCAGCCCCGCGTCGAGCAGTCCCGCGCCGCACAGGCCGCCGCTCGTGCAGCTCGACGTCGATGGAAAATCGCGCGCCGTGCCTTGCAGGATCGACAGAACGCGGCCGGGCGTAAGCGTCGGGTTGCGCGCCAGCATCATCGACGCCGCGCCGGCAACATGCGGTGCGGCGGCGCTCGTCCCGATTTCATAGGCATAGGCGGCGCCCGCCGGCACGGTCATGCCATCGTTCGACAGCGACAGGATCCAGTCTGTGAAATCGCCGTCGCCGCCTGGTGCGGAAATGTCGATGCGGCGGCCGAAGTTCGAATAGAAGGCGCGATCGCCCGATCGGTTGATCGCGCCCACGGTGATCACGCCGCTGCAGTTGGCTGGGGAAAAGTTCGCCGCGTCGTCGGTTTCGTTGCCCGCCGCAACGACGATCACCGCGCCTTGCGCGAGCGCGTCGTCGATCGCTTCCTGCACTGCATTCGCGCAGTCGCCGAGGCCGCCCAGGCTCATGTTGATCACCTTCGCGGGATACGGATTCGGCGGCGCGCCGTCGATCAGGACGCCCGATGCCCACAGCATTCCTTCGAAGACGTCCTCGTCGGTGCCGCCGCATTGGCCGAGGACGCGAACCGGGACGATCTGCGCGAAGAGATCCATGCCGGCAATCCCGACGCCGTCGTTCGAGTCGGCGGCGATGATCCCGGTCACGAACGTCCCGTGCCAGGAACTGGGCGGGCCGCAAAGCCGCCGCACGCGCCATCGTCCTTCCAGTCGCCTTCGTCCCGCGGATTGGGGTCGCGGCCGCTGCCGTCGCGCGCATTGTCGGGATCCGAAATGAAGTCGTAGCCGCCGACGATCCGGTTCACGAGGTCTTCGTGCGGCACGATCCCGGTGTCGATCACGGCGACCGTCGTGCTGACCGGCGCCCGCCCGAGCTGGAGGTCCCACGCCGGCGAAATGTTGACGCCCGCGAGCGGGTCCCAAAGCGCCCATTGCTTTGGATACATCGGATCGTTGGGCACGAACCGTGGGTATTTGCGCAGCACCGGGTCCGCATACCGGACGCTCGAAAGGGTTTGCAGTTGCGCCGCGAGATCGGCAAGCCGCTCGGCGGTTTGCGCCTGCGCGAGACGCAGCACCCACACGTTGCCGATCCTGCGCTCAGCGGCAACCGGCACACCGATCGCGTCGGAAAACTGCGGCAACAATGCCGACCAATCGGGCGCGACGCCGCCCGCCAGACGCACCATCAGCTTGCTGCCCCTGTCGCTCGCCGGCCCCGGTATCGGGTCGATGTTCCTCCTGGCCGCTTTTCGCTTGCGCATCGTCTGCGCAGAGCCGTGCGTAACGGCGGGTTCGGCCCACAGTACCGACCGATCCTCGCGCAGTGCCCGCAGCGCGGACTTCAAGTCCGCGGCCTCGCGTGGTTCTGCCAGGGCCAGCTCGAGCCCGCCCGTGCGCGTGGTGCCGGTGAGTGTCAGCGTCGTCCCGGCGAGCGCTTCCAATCGCGCCTGCATCTGCGGCGGGAGTGTTCCCGGCGCCGCAACGTCCGGATGCAGCCGCACGCGCAGCGCATAGACCGTTTCGGCGCGTGCGCTCTGCAGCATTCCCGCAACGAGCAATAGTCCGCCCAGGAACGCGAGGGTGATGCGCCCAGGCGAGGACAGGGCTATCGATTCGATGGTGCCGAAGCGGCGCTCCATTCGTGACTCCCGCAGGGGATGTGGGCCGAGCCGGGTCAGCAGGTTCGATGCCAATGGCATCAGATCCTACTTTTCGGAGACCTTTGATTTGTCATGGTATCTTAACGGCGCGATCGTGCAACTTCTGGCGCCGACGAGTTGCCGCGCACCGCGGCGCCACGCGGAGCGCCCGTCGCTATCAGGGGGCCGGCTCGACGGGCGCTGGCGGCCGGGCCCGGGTCAGCTCCCGCCGGAAAGGCGCGAGCGCAGAGACCATTTGGGCGAAAATCTTCGGATTCGCCGCGATCACCTGCCCGCCGTGCAGATAGTCGCCCTCCCCGGACAGGTCGCCAATGAGTCCGCCCGCTTCCTGGACGAGAAGGCTCCCCGCAGCAACGTCCCACGGGTTGAGCCCCACCTCCCAGAATCCGTCGTAGAAGCCTGCGGCGACATAGGCGAGATCGAGCGCCGCGGCACCGGGCCGGCGCAGGCCCGCGGTCTGTTCGATCATCGTCTTCATCATCTTGAGGTAGGTGTCGAGGTAGCTGCCGTCGCGGAAAGGGAAGCCGGTCCCGATCAGGCAATCGCGCAGATGATGCCGCCGCGAGACGCGCATTCGACGATCGTTCAGGAATGCGCCGCGTCCCCGCGTGGCGGTGAAAAGATCGTTGCGGCAGGGGTCGTAGATCACTCCCTGCGTGATCTGGCCGCGATGCGACAGCGCGATCGACACGCAGTACTGCGGGAATCCATGGAGAAAGTTCGTCGTCCCGTCGAGAGGATCGATGATCCAGACGTTTTCCGCAGCGGCGTTGGCCCCTTTGGCCGTGCCTTCCTCTGCTAGAATCGCATGGTCCGGATATGCACCGAGCAGCGTCTCGACGATCTGCTTTTCGGCTTCGCGATCCACTTCGCTCACGAAATCCTTCGGCCCCTTGGACGTTACCGTGAGGAGGTCGAGGTCGCGTGCCCCGCGGTTGATCACGTTGCCGGCGCGGCGCGCCGCCTTGACCGCGATGGTGAGCGTCGGGTGCATGGTTCGATTGTGCCGCGCCGGGCCGCCGTCGCGGCTTGCTCGCGGTAGGCAAAGAACGAATAGCCTATTGTAACCGCGGGCGGCTTGCCGCCTCGCCGCGCGGCTCCCGCTTGCCGGCAATGACTCCCGATTCCACACGCCTCTCGCGAACCCGCATTGTCCTTGTCGCCCCCAGCCATCCGGGGAACATCGGTGCCGCGGCACGCGCGATGTCGACGATGGGCCTCGGCCGGCTCGTGCTCGTTGCCCCCAAGCGGTTCCCTGATCCGGAAGCAGTGGCGCTCGCGTCCGGCGCGAGGCCGGTGCTCGAGGCGACGCGGGTGGTCGCGACCCTCGAGGATGCACTCGCGGGATGCGTGATGACCGTGGGCTTGTCGGCGCGGCCGCGTGCGTTCGCGGGCCGCGTGATGCCCGTCCGCGCCGCTGCGATCGAGGTGGCCGCGCATGCGGCGCACGGAGATGTTGCCCTCGTCTTCGGGACCGAAATGTCCGGTCTGTCGAACGAGGAGCTCGCGCGGTGCACGATCGTCGCGACGATTCCCGCGAATCCCGAATACCGGTCGCTCAATCTGGCGGCCGCTGTGCAGGTGGCGGCGTACGAGTTGCGTCTCGCCGTGGTCGGCGGCGACGTGTGGCGCGCACCGCGATTCAAACCCGCGACAGCCGACGAACTCGCGGCGCTCTATACGCATGCGAGCCGGACGTTGGTCGCAATGCGATTCCTCGATCCCCGGATGCCGCGGCGACTGCTGCCGCGATTGAAGCGTCTGTTCGCGCGCGCGGCGCTCGAGAAGGAGGAAGTCAACATTCTGCGCGGAATCCTGGCGCGCATCGACCAGTTCGTCGGGCGGGAAAGGTCCGGGTGATGCCGCGCTGGCCGCTCCTCGCCCGCAGATCGACGCTGCCTGCCGCGGCGGCGCCGATCGCTTCCGCCATGCCCGATGGTGGCGTCGAGCCGGCCTGTCGCAATTGCGGCGCCACGGCCCCCGGCGCGTACTGCCCCGCGTGCGGACAGGAGACGAAACGGACGCTGCCGACGCTGCGCGAGTTCATGCGCGAGGCGGCCGGTCGGTACGTCGCGCTGGACGGCCGCCTGTGGAAAACGATCGGCGCGCTTCTTTTTCGGCCTGGGTTCCTGACGCGGGAGTTTCTTGCGGGCCGCCGCCGCCGCTATATCCGGCCGGCGCGGCTCTTCCTCGTCGCAAGCCTGCTCCTGTTTGCGGTGCTGCGGATCGGGATCGAGTTTGGAAGCCTCAATATCGTCAAGCTCGACGAGGTGGTAGCGCCGACTTCGCCGCCCGGCAAGGCGAGCGCAGCGAAAAAGCCGGATCCGGCAGGAGGGCCCGGCGCGGCAGAGGAGCGTGACGCAAAGGTCGACATCGACTTCGGCAGCGCCGAGGACGCCGTTCCGGGCCTCAGGCAGCGCATCGCGCATTTCAACCGGCTTTCGAGCAGAGACAGGATCGCCCAACTCACCGACGGCATGCTGCGCTACGGCCCGTATGCGATGTTCCTGCTGCTTCCGGCGTTCGCCGCGTTACTGAAGATCGTCTATCTCGGCCGCCGGAGGCGCTACCCGAATCGCCCGCGGCTCTATGGCGAGCACTTCGTCTTCGCGGCGCACAACCACACGTTCCTGTTCCTCGTCGGCATCGTCGCGATGGCGATCCCCGTCTCGTCGCTGCGTACGCTTCTGGCCCTGTGGGCGGTGATCTACATGCTCTGGTCGCTGCGCGCCGTCTACCGCGGATCGTGGATCGGCATCGTGGCGCGGTCGTTCACGCTGTACATCGCTTACATGGTGCTGTTCGGGATTGTGACCGCCGGACTGGTCGTGGCAGCTGTCCTGCTTCGGTAGGCGGCGATCCGGCGCCGGCCGAAATGCTCATCCCGGCATGCGGACGAGCCACAGCGACAGGAACGGCAGCAACATGAGCAGTGCGATACGCACATCAACATCAGCCGCAGGTCGTTGGGGGCCGCAATCATTGGGGCATCGGTGCTCGAACAAAGCTTGAGTTGCGCTTGATCAATGAGCGTCCGCCCCAATAGTTGAGTGCTGGAGTCGGAAATGCGAGAATTCCTCGATGTTTGCCCGTTTGCGTGAAGACATTGCCGTTGTGTTCGACCGGGACCCCGCGGCGCGGACCCGTTGGGAGGTGCTGACCTGCTATCCGGGGCTCCATGCGCTCATCTGGCACCGGATGGTTTCGAACCGACTTTGGCGATGGGGGTGGCGCTGGCTCGCGCGGTGGCTTTCCCACTGGGGGCGCTGGTTAACCGGCATCGAAATTCATCCGGGCGCAACGATCGGGCGACGCGTGTTCATCGATCATGGGATGGGAATCGTGATCGGCGAGACGGCGGAAATCCACGACGACTGCACGCTGTATCACGGCGTTACGTTGGGCGGCACCTCGTGGAACAAGGGCAAGCGCCATCCGACGTTGGGAAGGGGCGTTGTCATCGGGGCCGGCGCCAAGGTTCTTGGGCCGATTTTAGTAGGAGATGGCGCCAAGATAGGCTCAAATGCCGTCGTGGTGCGCGATGTTCCGCCTGGGGCAACCGCAGTGGGAATACCGGCGAGGATCTTGATGGGCGACGAGGCAGTACGCCGAGAAGACCATGCTACAAAGATGGGCTTCTCTGCCTATGCCATCTCATCGGATATGAACGATCCGATGGTTCAGGCGATTCACCGCCTGATCGACCACGTTGCAGAAAGCGATGCCCGGCTTGAACGGTTGATCACTCAGCTGCGGCAGGAAGGCGTCGAGTGCGCGGACGCCCGGGCCACCGCCGAGGGTTTTGACCCGAAACGGCTTAATCAAATGATCGAGTGAACTACTCAGGCTTTTAGTTGACTAAACTACTCGGGTATAATAAAATCCTCCTGAGAGGGCGAAATCGAGGGATCAACTATCGAGGCGCCGCACGAGGCGGCGCGAATCGAGACTTCAACCGAACGGGTGATTGACTATGCGCCTTACCACCAAAGGACGATTTGCCGTCACGGCGATGATCGACGTGGCACTGCACGGGACCAGGGGTCCCGTTACGCTCGCGGGCGTATCGGAACGCCAGAAGATTTCGCTTTCGTATCTCGAACAGCTGTTCGGCAAACTGCGCCGCGCGGGACTGGTGGACAGCGTGCGCGGTCCGGGCGGCGGTTATCACCTGGCGCGACCTGCCGATTCCGTATCGGTGGCCGACGTCATTCTCGCCGTCGATGAACCGATCGACGCAACGCAATGTGCCGGTCGCGAGAGCTGCCAGGACGACGGGCAGCGATGCATGACGCACGAGCTGTGGGCGAATCTCAACGCCCATATCTTCGTCTATCTGCGCTCGGTGACGCTCGCCCAGCTCGTGGCGCAGCAGGACAAGGCGGGTGCGACGGTGATGCACGATCACCGGCAGCCGCCGCCGTCGGCGCGCAAGCCCGAACCTGCCCCGGTTGCCTGATCCCCGACGGAACGACGAAATGAAGCTACCGATCTACCTCGACTACTCGGCAACGACGCCGGTCGACCCGCGCGTCGCGCAGAAGATGATTCCCTTCCTCACCGGGCAGTTCGGCAATCCGGCGTCGCGTTCGCATGCGTTCGGCTGGGAAGCAGAGAAGGCCGTGGAAGAGGCGCGCGACCACGTTGCCGCGTTGGTCAACTGCGATCCGAAGGAAATCGTCTGGACGTCCGGGGCGACGGAGTCGATCAACCTCGCGCTCAAGGGTGCCGCGCACTTCTACAAGGACAGGGGCAAGCACCTGGTTACCGTCGTGACCGAGCACAAGGCGACGCTCGACACGATGCGCGAGCTGGAGCGGGAGGGCTTCGAGGTCACGTACCTTGGCGTCCTGCCGAACGGACTTCTTGACCCGGCGCAGCTCGAGGCGGCGCTGCGCCCCGATACGATTATCGTCTCGGTGATGGCGGTCAACAACGAGATCGGCGTGATCCAGGACATCGCGGCGATCGGCGAGCTTTGCCGCGCGCGCGGGATCATCTTCCACGTCGATGCGGCGCAGGCGACCGGCAAGATGCCGCTCGACCTCTCGAAGCTCAAGGTCGACCTGATGTCGTTCTCGGCGCACAAGACGTATGGGCCGAAGGGCGTGGGCGCGCTGTTCGTGCGGCGCAAGCCGCGCGTGCGCATCGAGGCGCAGATGCACGGCGGCGGCCATGAGCGCGGGATGCGTTCGGGCACGCTGCCCACGCACCAGATCGTGGGGATGGGAGAAGCCTTCCGACTCGCGAAGCTGGAAATGGCGACCGAGGGCGAGCGGATCCGGATGTTGCGCGACAAGTTGGCAAAGGGGCTGACGGAGATCGAGGAGGTTTACATCAATGGCGACATGGAGCGGCGCGTCCCGCACAACCTCAACATCAGCTTCAACTTCGTCGAGGGCGAAAGTTTGATCATGGCGATCAAGGACGTCGCGGTGTCGTCCGGCTCCGCGTGCACGTCGGCGTCCCTCGAGCCGTCGTACGTGTTGCGTGCGCTCGGCCGGAGCGACGAGCTCGCGCACAGCTCGATCCGCTTCACCATCGGGCGCTTCACGACGGAAGAGGAGATCGATTTCACCGTGGACTTGATCAAGCGCAAAGTCGGGAAACTGCGCGAGTTGAGTCCGCTGTGGGAGATGTACAAAGAGGGCGTGGACCTCAATTCGGTTGTGTGGGCCGCCCATTGACGTTGGCGCACGCGAATTGAGTTCACGCCGGTGTTAGACGTCGCCGGAAGTAGCGCTCGGCGACGCCTAACTGTCCGAATTCAAGCGGCGCCAGGTCGCCGCTCAATTCGGACGAAGTGAACAGTACCAACTTGGAGTGGAACCATGGCATACAGCAACAAGGTACTCGACCACTACGAAAATCCGCGCAACGTCGGCTCGTTCGCCAAGGACGCCGAAGGCGTGGGCACGGGGATGGTCGGCGCACCGGCGTGCGGCGACGTGATGAAGCTGCAGATTCGCGTCGGCCCGGACGGCCGGATCGAGGACGCGAAGTTCAAGACCTACGGCTGCGGCTCGGCAATCGCATCGTCCTCGCTCGTCACCGAGTGGGTGAAGGGCAAGACGCTCGACGAGGCGACTTCGATCAGGAATACGCAGATCGCCGAGGAACTCGCGTTGCCGCCGGTGAAGATCCACTGCTCGATTCTCGCCGAAGACGCGATCAAGGCCGCGGTCGCCGACTATCGTAAGAAGCATGGGGCAAGCGAGACCGTCTCCGCCGAAGGCGACGCGTGTGCCCCGATCGCGCAGCCGCAGGCAGCGGACTGACGCCGCTTGACTGACCTCGTTCAACCGACGACGCAAGACTCATCATGAGCATCACACTGACCGAAACGGCGGCGAAGCATGTCGCAAAAAACCTTAGCCGCCGCGGAAAGGGTGTCGGCCTGCGGCTTGGCGTGCGCACGTCCGGCTGCTCAGGTCTTGCCTACAAGCTCGAATACGCCGACGACATCCGCCCCGAGGACCTGCGGTTCGAAAGCCATGGCATCACCGTCGTCGTGGACCCGAAGAGCCTGCCTTACCTTGACGGCATGGAGCTCGATTTCGCGCGCGAGGGGTTGAACGAGGGCTTCAAGTTCAACAACCCGAACGTGAAGGATGCGTGCGGATGCGGAGAGAGCTTTAACGTCTAGCGCAGAGCCACGCACCTTCGCCGGGACGGGCGACCTTACCGAAGACGAATTTTCTACGCCCGTGATCGATTTCTCGCGAAACCATTTCGAGCTCTTCGGCCTCCCGGTGCGCTTCCGCTTCGATGCCGCGACGCTCGATCGTGCGTACCGTGCGCTGCAAAGCGAAGTTCATCCTGACCGCCACACGGCGGACACCGAGGTCGCGCAGCGTCTGGCGCTGCAATCGTCAGCACGCGTCAACGAGGCGTACCGCGCGCTGAAAGATCCGGTGGCAAGAGCCCAGTACCTCCTCTCGCTCCACGGCGTCGAAGCCTTCGCCGAGAACGAGACGGCGCTGCCGGTCGACTTTCTCGAACGACAGCTCGATCGGCGCGAAGCCGCGGCAGCCGCGCTCGCGGAGCGGGACGCGGCGGCGCTTGCGGCGCTGCTCGCCGATGTTCGTGCGGACGCGGCGGCCGTCGAGCAGCGGATCGCCGTGCTGCTCGACGGTGAGGGCGCCTGGGACGCGGCGCGCGTTCACGTGCGCGAGTTCCGGTTTCTCGCGAAGCTCGCTGCGGACATCGCCGACATGCACGCCGACATCCTCGACTGATGGCACTGCTCCAGATCGCCGAGCCCGACGCATCGCCGGCGCCGCACGAGCGCAAGCTTGCCGTCGGCATCGACCTCGGCACGACCAATTCGCTCGTCGCGACCGTACGCAACAGCATCCCTGTCGTGCTCCCAGACGAGAACGGCCACCCGTTGTTGCCGTCGATCGTCCGCTACGGCGAAAACGGCGTCGATGTCGGCTACAGGGCGCAGGCGCTGCAGGCGCACGATCCGCAGAACACGATCGTGTCGGTGAAGCGGTTGATGGGCCGCGGCCTTGCCGACCTGAGCGACGCGCGGCGTTTCCCGTACCGCTTCGTCGACGAGCCGGGTATGGTCAAGATTGCGACGCGCGGCGGTGTAAAGAGCCCGGTTGAAGTGTCGGCCGAGATCCTCCGTGCGCTTCGGGTCCGCGCCGAGGCGAGTCTCGGCGGCGAGCTTGCGGGAGCGGTCGTCACGGTGCCCGCCTACTTCGACGACGCCCAGCGGCAGGCGACCAAGGACGCGGCCAAGCTCGCCGGATTGAACGTGCTCCGCCTGCTGAACGAGCCGACGGCTGCGGCGATCGCCTACGGTCTCGACAACGCTTCCGAAGGCACCTACGCCGTGTATGACCTCGGCGGAGGCACCTTCGACATCTCGATCCTCCGCTTGTCGAAGGGCGTCTTCGAAGTGCTCGCCACCAACGGCGACTCGGCGCTCGGCGGCGACGACTTCGATCACCGCGTCTATTGCTGGGTCATCGAAGCCGCGAACCTCCCGCCGCTGTCGCCGAAGGACACGCGCCTGCTGATGGTGAAGGCTCGCGAGGCGAAGGAGAACGTGACGATTCACGCTTCGGCGCCGATCGTGGCGACGCTTGCGAACGGCGGAGAGGTAGACGTCGCGCTCCCGGTCGACACGTTCACGGCGATCACGGCGCATCTCGTCGCCAAGACGCTCTCTCCCGTGAAACGCGCGCTGCGCGACGCAGGATTGACGCCGGCCGACATCAAGGGCGTGGTGATGGTCGGCGGCGCAACGCGGATGCCGCAGGTTCAGAAGGCCGTCGGCGATTTCTTCGGCCAGCCGCCACTCACCAACCTCGATCCCGATCAGGTCGTGGCGCTGGGCGCCGCCATTCAGGCCAACGTGCTCGCGGGCAATCGCGCCACTGCCGGCACGGGCGACGACTGGCTGCTGCTCGACGTCATTCCGCTCTCGCTCGGCCTCGAGACGATGGGTGGCCTCACCGAAAAGATCGTCCCCCGCAACGCGACGATTCCGGTGACGCGCGCGCAGGAGTTCACGACGTTCAAGGACGGTCAGACGGCGATAGCGATCCATGTCGTCCAGGGCGAGCGCGAGAAGGTCGCCGACTGCCGCTCGCTCGCCCGCTTCGAGCTGCGCGGCATTCCGCCGATGACGGCCGGAGCGGCGCGCATCCGCGTCACGTTCCAGGTCGATGCCGATGGGCTGCTTTCGGTGTCGGCATGCGAGGTGACGTCGGGCATCGAGGCGGCCATCGTCGTCAAGCCCTCCTACGGTCTCTCCGACGGCGAGATCGCACGGATGCTGCAGGAATCGTTCGCGCACGCCGCCGACGACATGGCGGCGCGAGCGCTCGCCGAAGCGCAGGTCGAAGCCGACCAGATCTTGGCCGCGACGCGCAATGCGCTCGCCGCGGACGGCGAGCTCTTGTCCGTCGAGGAGCGCGCCGCGATCGATGCCGCCATCGCGGAAGTCGTTCGTTGTCGCGACGGGACCGACCATCGCGCGCTTGCAGGCGCGACCGCGGCGCTGAACCAGGCGACCACGGAATTCGCCGCACGCCGGATGGATCGCAGCGTCGCGCGCGCGCTCACCGGCCGCAAGGTCGATGCGCTGACCTGAGCAATGCCGCAGATCATCGTCCTCCCGCACCCCGAGACCTGCCCCGATGGCGCGACATTCGATGCCGAAAAGGGCGTCTCGATTTGCGACAACCTGCTGAACCATGGCATCGAGATCGAGCACGCGTGCGAGAAGTCGTGCGCCTGCACGACGTGTCACGTGATCGTGCGTGAGGGCGGGAATTCGCTCTCGCCGTCCTCCGAGGACGAGGACGACCTGCTCGACCGCGCATGGGGACTGACGCCTCAGTCGCGCCTTTCGTGTCAGGCGATCGTCGATGACGAGAAGCTCGTCGTCGAGATCCCGCGCTATACGATCAACTACGCCAAGGAGAAGCGCTGACGATGAAATGGACCGATACCCGCGAGATCGCCATCGCGCTCGCCGCTGCGCACCCCGACGTCGATCCGAAACGCGTCGTCTTCACCGAGCTCCGGCAATGGGTGCTCGAGCTGCCGGGGTTTGCCGACGACCCCAAGCACAGCGGCGAAAAGATCCTCGAGGCGATCCAGCTCGCGTGGATGGACGAAGGCGACATCGACGACTAGAACGAGCCCAACGGGCTGCGCGGGGCCCGATTGCTTGCCGTGCCTAGGGCCCTGTTCACGCTATGGGCGCATGCGCGAACGGGTAGCCTGGGGCGCCAATCAAGGCGGCCGACGAAGCGAAGACCGGGCGTCTTCGCGAGGAGGACAACACCGAGTGGCGCCCCAGGACGCCCGTTCCCTTCGGGTTGCTGCCGAAAACGCCCATCGCTGTGTTGCAAAGGCTCGCCGGGCAGCCGGCCCGCCTTCGCCTTTGCGCCTTGCGCTGCGCGTTTTCGGCGGTGCAACGCGTTTGTGTCCATAGCGTGAACAGGCCCTAGTTGGCAACCGTGGCTCGCTCCTCGTAGTGTGCCTATCGCTCAGCGTTCGAACAGGGCAATCGATTCGACGTGCGCGGTATGCGGAAACATGTTGATGACGCCGGCGCCGGCGAGTACGTAGCCGTGGTCGTGGACGAGCACCGCGGAATCGCGCGCGAGCGTTGCCGGGCTGCACGAAACGTAGACGATGCGGCTTGGGGCACCATCGCCCGGCAGCGCCTTGACGACGGCGATTGCGCCTTCGCGCGGCGGGTCGAGCAGAACCTTGTCGGGGGGGCCGAGTGCTTCGATGCTTTCGGAGGTCGCGGCGAACAGATTGGCCACGCGGAACATTGCTCGGTCGGCGAGTCCGTTCAGCTTCGCGGTCTCCTCCGCGCGACGGACGAGCGCGGCGCTCCCCTCGATGCCAACGACCGTTGCGCCGGAGCGTGCGATCGGCAGCGTGAAATTGCCGATGCCACAGAAGAAATCGACGATCCGGTCGGTTGGCTGCGGGTCGAGCAGAGCCAGCGCGCGCCGCACCAGCGCGCGATTGATTGCCGGGTTGACCTGCGTGAACTCGGTGGGCGCATAGGGAAACGCAAGATCGAATTCCGGGAGCGTATAGGCGAGCCGCGGCTCCGCCGGATGGAACGGCCGCGCCGTCTCCGGGCCGCCCGGCTGCACATAGAACTGGACGCGATGGCGGTCGGCGAAGGCGACCAGGGCCTCCTCGTCCGCGGGTGCGAGCGGCGCGAGAATGCGCAGCACCAACACGCACGCGGGCTCCGGATCGCTGCCGGCGGCCGGTCTGCCATCGCCCATCGCGAGCTCGATCTGCGGCAGCCGGTCGCGGATCGTCAGCGTGCCGATCAGCGCGCGCAGCGCCGGCAGCAGCGCCGAAACCTTGGGCGGCAGTATCGCGCACGACGTCATGTCGGCGACGTAGCTCGACTTCTTTTCATGGAACCCGACCAGCACGCCGCCCTTTTTCGCGACGTGCCTGACCGACAGTCGGGCGCGGTGGCGGTAGCCCCACGCGGGGCCGTAGATCGCGGGCAAGAGCTGCGCTGGACGCACGCGGGCCAGATGCCACAGCGCATCCTCGAGCGTGCGCTGCTTCGCCGCCACCTGCGCGGCCGCATCCAGGTGCTGCAGCGTGCAGCCACCGCAAATCCCGAAATGCGGGCAGCGCGGATCGACGCGCGCCGGGCTCGCCTTGAAGATCTCTTGGACGCGCGCGATTTCGTAGGTCGGCTTGCGCTTCTGCGTTGCGATCGTCACTCGTTCGCCCGGGAGAGCGCCCTCGACGAATACCGCCTTGCCCTCGATGCGCGTGACCCCGCGACCTTCCTGGTCGAGCGAGGCGATCTCGACTTGCGCGTTATCCGGGGGTTGGTTTGCCGAAGCGGACACGGGTGAGATCATCGAAGCGGAACAGGATATTGTACGTCGCGTGCGCATCCGGCCGTCGGTTCGGATTTCGCGAGCGCGACTGCCCTGAGGTCCCGGCGCGCGCAGGGGGTCGAGTAGTAGAATTCGCTCCATGCGGATCCTCGCGATTGATACGTCGACCGAGTCGTGCAGTGTCGCCGTCGGCGACGGGCACGCGTGGTGCCAGCGGGAAGAGAGCGTCGGCCACGCGCACTCGGAACGGCTGCTGCCGATGGTCCGTTCGGCGCTGGCGGAAGCCGGACTGGAGCTTGCCGGGCTCGATGCGCTCGCGTTCGGCGCCGGCCCCGGATCGTTCACCGGCATTCGCATCGGCTGCGGGGTGATCCAGGGGCTGGCGCTCGGCGCGGATCTTCCCGTTGTGGCCGTGCCGACTCTGGAAGCACTGGCGCAGGCGGCGTTGCGACTCCACGGGTGGACCAACGTCATCGCCTGCATCGATGCGCGAATGCGTGAAGTGTATGTCGCGGCCCACGTTCATGACGGCACGCGATGGCACGAGGTCGCGGCGCCGGCCGTGCTGCCCCCCGCGAACGTACGGGCTCCGTCGAAAATCGGGTCCGCGGCGCCGCGCACGTGGCGCGGCGCCGGCAACGGGTTCGCCGCGTATCCGAAGCTTGCGCAAGACGTGGACCTTGCCGACATCGATCCGTTTGTGGGTCCGACAGCGCAGGACGTCGGCCTGCTCGCGTTGCCGCGGCTCGCGGCCGGCGAAGGCGTATCCTCCGGCGCGGCGCTGCCGTTCTACGTGCGCCATCGCGTCGCGTTGACGACCGCCGAACGCGGCGCCGGACTTCGACTCTGACGGTTACCCCCGTGGCCACGCTTCCCCGCTACGTTCCGCGGCTGGAGCCCGAATGGCGTCCGCTGCGCGAAGGCGATGTCGCGTACGTCGCGGCACTCGAAGCGCAGATCCACCTGGCCCCCTGGACGCCGGGCAACTTTCGCGACGCGCTCGCGGCCGGCTACTGCGCGAGCGTCGGCGAGCGCGAAGGGCGGATCGTTGCGTATGGCGTGTTGATGCTCGCCCCCGGAGAAGCGCAGATCCTCAACCTATCCGTTGTTCCCGACGCGCGCCGCCAGGGGTTCGGGCGCCAGTTGTTGCGACGATTCATCGACGACGCGCGGCGTTTCCACGCCGAGCAGATCTTCCTCGAAGTCCGCCGCTCCAACGTGGTGGCGATCGCGCTCTACGAGGCGGAAGGCTTCGCCGCGGTTGGCCGGCGCGACGATTACTATCCGGGACGAACCGCCGATGCGCCGCGCGAGGACGCGCTCGTCATGCGCCGCTCGCTCGCGCCCGAAGCGCTGCCGCCTCGCCGGTGAAGCAGGGCCGCGCTTCCATCGTCCCAATGCCGACCCGCGACGATATCCTGATCGAGCTTGGCCTCGCGCCCGTGTGGCGGCGACGATCCAGAATCGGCGTCGCTGACGGCGTGGCGGCAGTGGTCGATCCGCCGGAGACCGGATCCGCTGCCGTTGAGCGCGCTGCAGGAGCGGCGGTTTCGGACACCGGCGATACTCGCAGCGCGCGCATCTCGAAGCTCGGATGGGAGGATTTTGCCGCCGACGTGGAGGCATGCACCGAATGCGCGTTGTGCCGTACTCGCAACCGGAGCGTCCCGGGCGTCGGCGACGTCCACGCCGAGTGGCTTTTTGTCGGCGAAGCGCCGGGCGCGGAGGAGGACGCCAAGGGCGAGCCGTTCGTCGGACAGGCGGGAAGGCTTCTCGACAATATGCTGGCAGCACTCACGCTCGCGCGGGGCGCCAACGTCTATATTGCGAACGTGCTCAAATGCCGACCACCCGGCAACCGGACGCCGGAACCGCGCGAAGCGGAAGCCTGCCGGCCTTATCTCGACCGGCAGATTGTGCTGATCCAGCCAAAAATCATCGTCGCGCTCGGAAAGAGCGCGGCGACGACGCTACTCGACGTCGACGCGACGATCGCGAGCCTGCGGGGCCGTGTGCACCGCTACCAGGGCGTGCCGCTGGTCGTCACCTACCACCCCGCGTACCTGCTGCGCAATTTGCCCGACAAGGCGAAGGCGTGGGAAGATCTGCTGCTTGCTCGGCGAACGTTGCAGACGACGAGCACCGCTGCGCAAGGCGTCCGCGTCGGCAGGAACTGAGGGCGGCGGCTCCCGTTCGTCGCCTGGGCGCTTGTACGCGATCCGGTCGGCCCCATCTTCTCTCCCGCGGCAGTTTTCGCGCCGCCGGGCCGCCCCAAGGCGCGAATTGCTCCCCCTCTGGGGGCAGCGCCGCGGCGATAGCCGCAAGCGTGGGGGCACACATTCGCGCCGCCGGGCCGCCCCAAAGCGCGAATTGCTCCCCCTCTGGGGGCAGCGCCGCAATGGCCGCAAGCGTGGGGGTACTATCCCCCGAATCCGCCATCCCGTTCGGAGGAACCATGATCCGCAGACTCGCCGCCTTTCTTGCCGTTGTCGCGACGCTCGCGCTCGCAGGCTGCGGCTACAACGACCTGCAGCGGCAGGACGAAGGCATCAAGGCCGCCTGGTCGGAAGTGCTGAACCAGTATCAGCGCCGTGCCGACCTCGTGCCGAACCTCGTCAACACCGTCAAAGGCTATGCCGCACAGGAGCAGACGGTGCTGACCGAAGTGACGAACGCGCGTGCCAACGTTGCCGGGATCAAGGCCACACCGGAGCTCGTCAACGATCCCGTTGCATTCCAGAAATTCGTCAAGGCGCAAAGCGAGCTGACGGGCGCACTGTCGCGGCTGATGGTCGTGGTCGAGAATTACCCGCAATTGAAGTCCGATGCGCTGTTCCGCGATCTGCAGTCGCAGCTCGAGGGCACCGAGAACCGAATCGCGGTCGCGCGCAATCGCTACATCAAGACAGTGCAGGAATACAACACGACGGTGCGGACGTTCCCGACGAACCTTACGGCGATGCTGTTCAAGATGGACACCAAACCCAACTTCACCGTCGAGAACGAAGCGGCGATCAGCGCGCCGCCCAAGGTCGATTTCGGCAAGACGCCGGGGGCGCAGCCCGCCCCGGCGCCCGCAAAGACTTCGACCTCTGCCGACACCAAGGCGACACCGGTGCCGGAGCCCGGAACGGACCTCCTCAAGAAGGGTTACTGAACGCGGCCGAATCCGAGTGCCGACGCCGTGCACGCGCCCGCGCGCGCACCTTGTCAAAGATCCCTCGACAACGGAAGGTTCGGTGAGCTCATTCGCTCTGGCTGGACGTTGCGCGGCGCACGCGGTCGTCGCGCTTGGCGCAATCGTGCTCGCGCTCTGCGCGACGACGTTGCGGGCGCAGGCGTGGGAGGCGGGCACGGACGGTCTGCTGCCGATTCCGCCGCTCGCCGCCCACGTCACCGATCTCACGCAAACGCTGTCACCGCCCGAAAGGCAGTCGCTTGAGGCGAAGCTCGCCGACTGGGAGGCGCGGACGACGAATCAGCTCGCGGTGCTGATCGTGCCGACGACGCAACCGGAGCCGATCGAGGCGTATTCGATCCGGGTGGCCGAAAAGTGGCAGATCGGCCGCAAGGGCAGGGACAACGGCGCGCTGTTCCTGATCGCGAAGAACGACAAGAAGATGCGGATCGAGGTGGGTTACGGACTCGAGGGGACGCTGACCGACGCCACCTCGCGTCGCATCATCGCGGAGAGCGTCGCGCCTCTGTTTCGCGACGGCAAGTTCGCCGCCGGAATCAATGCCGGCGTCGATCGGATCATCGACGTCGTCTCCGAAGGCAAACCGTTGCCGGAGCGAACGGCGAGCAATGTCCACCGGTCCTCGCGCGGCGGGTTCGATTTCGGCACGCTGCTGCTGATCCTCTTCATCGTCGTCCCGATTGTCGGCGGCGTCCTGCGCGCCATTTTCGGCAGGCTGGTCGGCTCGACCATCGGCGCAGGAATCGTCGGCGCTGCCGCGTGGCTCGTGGCGAGCTCGATCGCGATCGCTCTTATCGCGGCGATCGTCGGCTTCGTCGTCATGATCTTCACGGGATCCGGGATGGCCTTGGCGGGGCGGCGCGGCGGCATCGGATTTCCCACGGGTGGGGGCTGGTCCGGCGGCGGGTGGTCGGGTGGCGGCGGGGGCTGGTCAGGGGGAGGCGGTACGTTCGGGGGTGGCGGCGCTTCGGGTAGCTGGGACTAGGGCAGGCCATAGATGACACGCAACGATACGACGCCGTCCTTGCAAAAGCCATTGCGTTTCCTCCGTCATCTCGCGACGGATCACGGGAGCGCCCGCCGCGCGTTCCCGCCTGCGGCGCTCGAAAAGATCGGGGCAGCGATCGCCGAGGGCGAGAAGGCCCACCGTGGTCAGGTGCGCTTCGTCATCGAGGCATCGATACCGCTCGCGCGCGTGCTTCGCCGCCTGACGCCGCGAGAGCGCGCGCTCGAAGTCTTCGGCGACGCGCGCGTCTGGGATACCGAGGAGAACTGCGGCGTCCTCGTCTACGTGCTGCTCGCCGACCACGCCGTCGAGATCGTCTCCGATCGAGGCATCCACGGCCGGGTCGGAGCGGGCGCATGGGAATCCGTCTGCCGGAAGATGGAGGAAGCGTTCAAGAGCAGTCGCTTTGCGGACGGCGCGCTGGCGGGGATCGCCGCAATCAACGCACTGCTCGCGCAACACTATCCGCGCGCGGGTCGCGCGGGGCCCAACGAGCTTCCCGACAAACCCCTCGTGCTTTGACCCCCTCCGGGCGAGGCCTAATTCTGCTGCGCGCCCTGGTCGACCGCCGCGGGGCTGGCACCGATCAAGTGCAGCGCATCCTGCCGCGCCTGGTTCGCGCGATGGCGCAGAATGACGAGCGCCATCGTCGCGAGGACGAAAAGTCCGAAGAGAATGATTGCGGCGTAGACGGACAGATTGAGTTTCACCATCGCCGCATAGAGGCCGACCATCACGAGAATGCCGATGTTCTCGTTGAAATTCTGGACGGCGATCGAATGGCCCGCGCCCATCAGCACGTGGCCGCGATGCTGGAGCAGCGCATTCATCGGAACCACGAAGAATCCGGCGCACGCGCCGACAGCCACCATCAAGAAGACGGCCAGCGGCAGCTGGGTGACGAAGACCATGCCCATGACGATGAGACCCATGGCGACGCCAACCGGAAGGACTTTGAGCGAGCCGCGCAGCGAGACGAAGCGGGCTGCTGCGATGGCGCCGATCGCGATGCCGACGGCGACGACGCCCATCATGTAGGTTGACGCCTTTGAGAGTCGAGCCCCAGCGCCCGCGATGCCCACTCGATGACGATGAACTGCAGCGTCGCGCCGGCGCCCCAGAAGAGCGTCGTGGTCGCAAGCGAGATCTGGCCAAGCCGGTCGCGCCACAGCAGCGAGACGCAGTGGGCGAACTCGCGGATCAGGAAGAACGGATTGCGTGTTGACCATGCGGTGGTCGACGCCGGTGTCGGGAATGAACCAGTTGAAGACGGCGGCGATGACGTAGGCGACCATGATCACGGCGATCGCCGCTTCGGGCGGCGTGTCGATGCCGGTATCGATCACGGGCATGTCGAAGCCGAGCAGCGCCGGTCGACACCTTGGGCCTGATCAGCGTCGCCGCCGAGCAGCGATGCCGAGGATGATCGAGCCGACGGTCGTGCCTTCGATCCAGCCATTGGCGATGACGAGTTGGTGCGGCGGCAGAAGCTCGGTCAGGATCCCGTACTTGGCTGGCGAATACGCCGCGGCGCCGAGGCCGACGATCGCATAGGCGAGCGAGCGGGTGGAGCGAGAACAGCATCAGCGTGCAGCCGACGACCTTGAGGCCATTGGTGAACAGCATCACGCGTCCTTTGGGCATCGAGTCGGCGAACGCGCCGACGAGCGGCGCCAGCACGACGTAGGACACAACGAAGACATCTTGAGCGCCGGCGTCATCCAGGCGGGCTCGGCCAGGTCGCGCAGCAGGGCGATTGCAGCGATCAGCAGCGCGTTGTCGGCGAGCGAGCTGAAGAACTGCGCCGCCATGATCGTGTAAAAGCCGGCCTTCATTGTCCTCCGTGACACGCGGGCTTCGCCGCGGCGTGCGCGAGTGTGCGCTGCAGGCATTGGGTATAATTCTATCTGGGCTGCCGCAGCCCGCGCTTTATACCACGATTGCGAGAGTCGGGGGAGTTGCGGCGATCGCGGCGCTTGCGTTCCGCGACGAGGCGCCATCCACCTGAATATGTCCCGGAATCGGAATCCCGACTCCCGCCCTGGCCGCCATGGCCCGCCCGCTCTATGCTCAGTTGAATCTCTCCGCGCTGCGCGCGAATTTGGCGCAGGTCCGGAAGTCCGCGCCGAAGACGCAGGTGCTGGCGGTCGTCAAGGCCAACGCTTATGGGCACGGCCTCGTTCGCGTGCTCCCGGCGCTCGTCGATGCCGACGGCCTCGCATTGCTCGAACTCGACGCAGCGATTGCGCTGCGAGCATCGCACTACACTCGCCGCATTCTGCTGCTCGAAGGATTCTTCGCCGCCGCCGAGTTGCCGGACATCGCGGCCAAGCGACTGGGCATCGTCATTCACCACGCCGAACAGGTCCGCCTGCTCGAGCATGCGCACCTTGCGCGGCCGCTCGAAGTGTTCGTCAAGATCAACGTCGGGATGAACCGGCTGGGATTCCGCGCCGCTGATGTGCCGGGAATCATCGAGCGCCTTACGCACTGCGACTCGGTCGCCGCGCTGCGGCTGATGGCGCACCTGCCCCGCGCGGACGAGGAGGATGGCGTCAAGGAACAGGTCGCTGCGTTCGACGCCGCGTGCAAGGGGTTGCCGTATCCGCGGTCCATTGCGAATTCGGCTGGCATTGTGCGCTACAACGAAGTCGGCGGCGACATCGTACGCCCCGGGATCATGCTTTACGGCGCGACGCCATTTCCCTACGACACAGCCGAGATGATCGGCGTGCGGCCGGTGATGACGCTGCGTTCCGAGATCATCGCGCTGCAGGATCTCCGGCCCAACGACAGCGTCGGCTATGGCGCCGTCTATACTGCATCGCGGGCGCACCGGATCGGTGTGGTCGCGTGCGGCTATGCGGACGGGTACCCGCGACACGCGCCGAATGGCACGCCGGTGCTGGTCTGCGGCAAGAAGGCGCGCATTGCCGGACGCGTGTCGATGGACATGATCACCGTCGATCTGACCGACGTGCCGGAAGCGACGATCGGCAGCCCGGTCGTGCTCTGGGGTGAAGGATTGCCCGTCGACGACGTCGCGAGCGCCGCGGCCACCGTCGGTTACGAACTTCTTTGCGCGGTCGCGCCGCGCGTGCCGTTCGTCGTCACCAACGTCGGACGCATCGACCTCGAGCTGTGAACGCGGCGGTAGCAAGGCCGTTTCTGTATTCTGATCCCTGATCGCCTGACGCCTGACATGTACATCGTCGTTACCGGAGCCGCAGGTTTTGTCGGCGCCAATCTGGTTCGCGCGCTCAACGATCGCGGCGAGACGGACATTCTCGCCGTTGACAACCTCGCGCATGCCGATAAGTTCTGCAACCTCGTCGATTGCGAGATCGCGGATTACGTCGACAAGGACGAGTTCCTTGAGCGCCTCGTCGACGACGATTTCGACGACGACATCACGGCGGTGCTGCATCAGGGGGCCTGCTCCGACACGATGGAGACCGATGGCCGGTACATGATGCGGAACAACTACCGGTACTCGGTCGCGCTCGTCGAATGGTGCCAGGACAACGATGTCCCGTTCCTCTATGCGTCGAGCGCGTCGGTGTACGGCGGCGGCGGCGCCTTCCGCGAGGAACGCGCGTGCGAGGCGCCGCTCAACATCTATGGCTACTCGAAATTCCTGTTCGATCAATACGTGCGGCGGATGCTCCCCGAGCGCACGGCGCAGATCGCGGGATTCCGCTATTTCAACGTCTACGGCCCGCGGGAGCAGCACAAGGAGCGGATGGCTTCCGTCGTGTTCCATTTCTGCAGTCAGTACAGGAGCGACGGCCGCGTCCGGCTGTTCGAGGGCTCCGGCGGCTACGCCGCGGGCGAGCAGCGCCGCGATTTCGTCTCGATCGAGGATGTCGTCAAGGTGAATCTCGACTTTCTCGACCGCCCGGAGAGAAGCGGCATATTCAATCTCGGCAGCGGCGCGGCGACGACGTACAACGACGTTGCTGCGGCGACCATCAACGCGCTCCGCAAGGCCGGCGGCGAGGAGCCGCTATCGCTTGCCGATCTCGTGCGTGACGGCGCGATCACCTACGTTCCGTTTCCGCCCGCGCTCGTCGGAAAATACCAGAGTTACACGCAGGCCGACCTCACTCGCTTGCGCTCCGCGGGTTATCGCGCGCCGATGCTGTCGGTCGCCGAGGGCGTGCCGCGCTACGTCGAACGGCTGATTTCGGCGTCTGTTTCCTCCGCGTAACGTGGGTGACGTGCGGCGGGGGGTCAAGCGGGAACGCCTGACCTTCGATCCGCCGTACCCACTCACTCACGATGGAGGACATCATGCAACGACTGCTGTTGGCGCTCGGGCTTTGGGTATGCTCGGGAATCGCGCTCGCCACAACCAACATCAACACGGCCACCAAGGACGAGCTCGTCGCGCTGCCCGGTATCGGCCCCGCAAAAGCGCAGGCGATTCTCGACCACCGCAAGGCTCACGGTCCGTTCAAGTCGGTCGAGGAACTGAAGGACGTGAAAGGCATCGGTGCCAAGCGCTTCGAGAAGCTCAAGCCCGAGCTCGCAGTCACCGGGCCCACGACCGTCAAGGACTCGCCGGCGTCGGATCCGAAAGGCGGCGGCGGAGTCCGCCGCTCGGCGCGCGCCGGTGCGCAGCCCGGCGCTTCCGCAAAGCGCGAGGCGGCAGCGGGAGCAATCAAGCCGTAGCGCATTCTTCCGTTCGAACGCGGGCGTCGCCGGCGCCGAGACCATCTCGGCGCCGGCACACGTCCGCTGCATTCGATCCAGGGCGAATTTGCGGGCGGCCCGTGCGCAACCGCACAACGCAACGGCAACCGCAACCGCACACCGCAACCGCAACCGCAACCGCACCGCACCGCACCGCACCGCAACTGTGTCTGCGCCGGTCCATTGGCGGCCGACACCCGGGCTCATTGCCTTGGTCTCGCCGGACCGACGCGCCGCGCCGCTTGCTCGAAGGCGGGTCAACCCGTACCATCCACGCCGCGTTACTTCCACGCGCCGGTGCATTGCGCCGGAATCGACGGCGGCGGACCCGCTCAATTCGACCACGGAGCTTTCATGAAGCGGCTTCTTCTTTTGGCCGCCGCGCTGTTGTTTTCCGCAGTCGCGCTCGCGGCAGTCAACATCAACACGGCCAGCAAGGAAGAGCTCGACGCGTTGCCGGGGATCGGTCCCGTCAAGGCACAGGCCATCATCGACTATCGCAATGCGAACGGTCCTTTCAAGATCCCTGAGGACATCATGAAGGTCAAGGGGATCAAGGAAGGGGAATTCGGCAAGCTCAAGGGTGAGATCAGCGTCAGCGGGCCGTCCACACCTGCCGCCAAGACCGCTCCTGCTGCGCCGGCATCTCCTCCGGCCCCGGCAAAGGCTGCCAGGGCCCCTGCTGCTCCGATGGCCGCCCCGGCAGCGCCGGCTGCCCCTGCGAAAGTCGAATCCGCCAAGGCGCCTGCCGCGCCCACGCCTCCCGTCGCTGCGAAGAGCGACGCGATGAAGGACAAGGACGCCGCGAAGACCGGCGCCGACAAGACGAAGGACACCCAGCCATCGAAGGGGGCCAACGGCAAGGCCACGACAGAGAAGAGCAAGGAGGAGAAAGCCGCGAAGGATAAGGCTGCAAAGGAAGAGAAGGAGGCCAAGGCCAAGGCTGCGAAGGAAGAAAAGGCAGCCAAGGAGAAGGACGTGAAAGCGGCGAAGGACACGTCGAAGGACGAGAAGGCAGCGAGCTCGAAGCCCGCGAAGGACGACGCGACGAAGAAATAGCCGCATCCGATCGTCGAAATGCTCGGGCCCCTCCCACACGGCGGGGCTCCTTTCTTGCCCCTGCCGCCGTGCGGGGCCAGGTGATCGACGCCGCAGTGCGCGCATTCGGGCATCGAGCAAGCCCGTCGATCCGGTCCGCTACAATGGCCGCCAGTTCAGCGTCTCCGCATGTACCCAACGCTCGAATCAACCGTCGGCAATACACCGCTCGTCCGTCTGCAAAGGCTGCCGGGCGTGACGTCGAACGTGATTCTCGGCAAGCTCGAAGGCAACAATCCGGGCGGGTCGGTGAAGGATCGCGCGGCGCTGTCGATGATCATCGAGGCCGAGAGGCGCGGCGACATCAAGCCCGGCGATACGTTGATCGAGGCGACATCCGGCAACACGGGGATCGCGCTCGCGATGGCCGCGGCGATCAAGGGCTACCGGATGATCCTGGTGATGCCCGACAACCAGTCGCTCGAGCGCCGCCAGTCGATGCGAGCTTTCGGCGCCGACCTGGTGCTGACGGCGAAATCCGGCGGGATGGAGCAGGCGCGCGATACCGCGGAACGCATGCGCGGGAACGGCGAAGGAATCATCCTCGACCAGTTCGCGAATCCCGACAATCCCCTTGCGCACTATCGCGGTACCGGACCCGAGATCTGGCGCGATACCAACGGCGCGATCACACACTTCGTTTCGGCGATGGGAACGACTGGCACGATCATGGGCGTGTCGCGATTCCTGAAGGAAAAGAATGCGGCGATCACGATCGTCGGCGCGCAGCCGGAGGAAGGCTCGCAGATCCCCGGGATCCGGAAGTGGCCCGAGGCTTACCTGCCGAAGATCTTCGATCGCCGGCGCGTGGATCGCGTCGAGCAGGTTTCGCAGGCGGAAGCGGAAGGAATGACACGGCGGCTCGCGGCGGAGGAGGGCATCTTCGGCGGCGTCTCATCCGGCGGCGCCTGCGCCGTGGCGCTGCGAATCGCGCGCGAGGTCGAGCACGCGACGATCGTGTTTGTCGTCTGCGATCGCGGCGACCGTTATCTTTCGACCGGCGTGTTTCCCGATTGATCCGCCGCTGCGGGCTTTCGGCGGCAGCCGGCTTTCCTGATCGCGAATGGGCGCATGACACCGATACTCGCCTTCGACATCGAAACGATTCCTGACCTCGCGGGACTGCGGCGCATCCATGCCGTGCCCGCGGAGCTCCCCGACGACGCGGTTCTGGACTGGATCACGCAGCAGCGGCGCGCGCAGACGGGCGCCGAGTTCCTGCCGCTCGTCTACCAGAAGATCGTGGCGATCGCCTGCGTGCTGCGCGATGCCGGCGGTCTCAAGGTCGCCTCGGTCGGCGCGGCGGAGGATTCCGAGCCCGAGCTGATCCGGCGCTTCTACGATCTCATCGATCGCCACACTCCGCAGCTCGTGTCGTGGAACGGCGGCGGCTTCGATCTTCCGGTGCTGAATCACCGTGCACTCATCCACGGCGTCACCGCGGCGAAATACTGGGACTGGGGCGACGACGACAAGGACTTCAGGTACAACAGCTATCTTGGCCGCTATCACACACGGCACCTGGACCTCATGGACGTGCTCGCAATGTACCAGCCTCGCGCCTACGCCGGGCTCGACGTGATGGCGCGGCTCGCCGGTTTCCCGGGCAAGCTCGGCATGGACGGCAGCGCCGTCCATGCCGCGGTTCGCGCGGGAAAGATCGACGAGGTCCGCCGCTATTGCGAGACCGACGTGATGAACACGTACCTGCTCTATCTCCGCTTCCGGCTGCTGCGCGGCGAATACGCGGCCGGAGAATACGCAAGGGAGACCGCGATGGCGCGCGAGAAAATCGCAGCTGTCGGCGCGCCGCACTGGCGGGAGTTCCTCGCGGCGTGGGATGCGGAGGCCGCTGCACCGGGCTGACGCAGCCGCGCGTACGTGGTGACCGTCGAATCGGTCATGCGGTCT
The DNA here is from genome assembly GCA_963733985.1 of uncultured beta proteobacterium. Classification (GTDB taxonomy): domain Bacteria; phylum Pseudomonadota; class Gammaproteobacteria; order Burkholderiales; family Casimicrobiaceae; genus CAIWHR01. The sequence goes on from CAVTFF010000015.1 coordinate 52,802, forward strand.
AGAGCGTGACCGTGCCGCGGCCCAGTTCGATCACGCGGCCGGAGACGAGAATTTTCCGCTCGGCGGTCACTTCGAGCCCGAGCCGGCACGGGCGGCCGACTCGGTCGCCCTGCGCAATGGCGAAGCGCTGCGGCAACGGCGCGCCGGTCGCGATCAGCCAGCCGCCGAGGTTCGCGCAGGCCGAGCCGGTGCCGGGATCCTCGATCGCGGCGCCTTGCTTGGGGAAGAAGAAGCGTGCGACGACCGCTTGCGCGCCGTCGGCCTTGCCGTCAGACGAGTCTTTGCACCAGACGTACGCCATCGCCCGGATCGCCATTGCTGCCGTGCGCCTGCAGAAGGGCAACGCGCGGGGCCGTGCGCGCGACGGCATCGGTCGAGGCAAGGGGGATCACGAGCTGTTCGGATCCCGTGTCCACCCACAGGGCGGCGCCGCGGGATCGGGGGCGACGTCCGTTTCGAGGATTCCGAGCATCGCCGCGAGGTCGGCACGGGTCGCCGCGACGGCGCGATACCTTGGAGCATTCGCAGCGAGCGTCCACACATCGCCTTGCGCCGTGACGGGAATGACGCCGGCGAGCATTTCAAGCGTTACCGCGTCGCCGCCGGCAGTGAGAGACCGCACGACGTGCGCGGTACCGAGCGTCGGATGGCCGGCGAACGGCATTTCGAACGACGGCGTGAAGATCCGCACGCGCGCCGTTGCGGCGGAGGACGGCAGCACGAACGTCGTCTCCGACAGGTTGAACTGCAGCGCGAGCGCTTGCATCGTCGCTTCGTCGAGGCCGCGGGCATCCTCGAACACGCACAAGCGGATTTCCGGCGAGCGGCGACTCGGCAAAGACGTTGACGATCCGGTAACGGAAATCGGGCATCGTCGACCTCACGCCATGCCGGCGTGCGAGGGCCCGGGAGCGTCGACCGAATCCTCGCGTCGACCTCGTGTGCGAGCGCCGCGGAAGGCGTCTTCGCCAATGTCCGTCGGCGTCGACGACGATGGCCTCGGCGATGCGCGTGAAATTGCGCTCGATCGCGCGGCTGTAGGTCGGGTCGTAGTGGCGGCTCGAGCAATTCGCCGACGAGCGCGTCCCAGTCGCCGGCTTTGGCGGCGGCGTTCCAGCGCTCGATCGTCTTCTAGCCGTGCAGGGGCGCGAGATGGGCGAGCCGCGCAGTCAGCGTGGAGGGATCGGCGCAGATAGTGCGCGTATTCGCCTTCGAGCAGGCCACGCGCAGCGGCGCCGGCGTGTCGATGCGGATGCAGTCGGCGGCGCGCATCGCGGAGAGCAGCGCTTCGGGCAGCTGGACGGCGCCGATCTTCTGGCTTTCCGATTCGACGAAGACGGGACGCGACGGATCGAGGCGCTCGAGCGCGCCGCGAGCTGGCTCTCGAACGCATTTCTGCGACGGCTGCGCTTCATCCGGGAGGTCGCCCAGCAGCGATCCGCGATGTTGCGCGAGCGCTTCGAGATCGAGCACTTGCCGCCTTCGACGGCAAGCGCGTCGAGGAGCCGGCACTTGCCCGAGCCGGTAAGCCCGCAGATGACGCGAAACCGGAATCGCGCCGGCAGCGCCGCGAGCATCGCGACGACGTGCCGCCGAAACGCGCGATAGCCGCCGTCGAGTTGAACCGCGCGCCAGCCGATTTCGTTCAGCATGTGCGCGAGCGAGCGGCTGCGCTGCCCGCCGCGCCAGCAGTAGACGAGCGGCGCCCAGTCGCGCGGCTTCGTCGCAAACGTCGTCTCGAGCATTGCCGCGATGTTGCGCGCGACCAGCGCCGCGCCGGACGCTTCGTGCAGCGAACGCGCGATATCTGCGCATGCAGCGTGCCGATGCGCGCGCGCTCCGCGTCGTCGAGCACCGGCATGGTTGTCCGCGCCGGGGATGTGGTCATCGGCGTACTCGGCCGGGCTGCGAACGTCGATCCGGTCGGGATAGCGCGAAGCTCCTCGGCGCTGACCTCGCGCACGGCGCGTGCAGGTCGCGGCGGCCCGCGGCGATTCGGACGCGATGCTCACGCCGCTCATCGCGGCGTGCGGCGAGCAGGGGCTCCAACGCGGGCCAGACGTTGTCGAGGATCTTCGCCTGCGCGGCGGCCGTCGGATGAATGCGATCCGGCTGGAACATGCGTCGAGATCGTCGCCGAAGCCCTCGAACAGATACGGCACGAGCGGCGCGCGGCGCGCCTTGGCGACGTCGCAAACAGTGCCTCGAAGTTGCGCGCGTAAGCGGCGCCGTAGTTCGGCGGCAGCTTCATCGCCGACGATCAGCGGCTTCGCGCGCGCGCCTTGCACGGCCGCGACCATCGCGTCGAGATTCGCGCGCGTCGCGTCGAGGTTGCCGCCGCGCAAGCCGTCGTTGCCGCCGAGCTCGATGATCACGATCGACGGCATGAAGCTCGCGCATGAGCGCCGGCAGCCGTGCCCGTCCGCCGGCGGTCGTGTCGCCGGAGATCGTCGCATTGACGACGTGCACGCGGATAGCGTCCGCGCTCGATCCGCGTCGCCAAGCAGGTCGACCCAGCCCGTCGCCCGCGGGCAGCCCGTATCCCGCAGAAATCGAATCGCCGACGACGAGCAGCGCCGGCGCCGGTTCGTCGGCGGTGCCGGCGATGGGCGCCCCGGTGGCGAGCAGGGCAGCGAGCGCGAGAACGGCGAGCGCGAGGCGGCGCGACGGCATGTCGTTACGGACGAGTTCGTGGTGATGTATCGATGCCAGAGCTTCAATTGTAGAGCTTCGGAAGCCCTTTGGCCGAACCGGGATCAGGCGGCGGTCGGCGTAGAATCGCGGCACCATGCCGACGCCGATTTCCGCACCTCCGCTCTGCGACCTCGAGTCTTCGCACCCGGCACCGACGGTCACGGTCATCATCGCAACGTTCGATCGGAGCAACATCGTCGGCGACGTGATTCGTTCGGTTATCGCGCAGACGTGGAACGATTGGGAGCTTCTCGTGGTCGGCGACGGCTGCACCGATGACACCGCGGAGGTCGTCGCGGCGTTTCTGGACGAACGCATCCGGTTCGTGAATCTCGACCCGCGCATCGGCGATCAGTCGGGCCCGACGAACGCTGGCATCGAGCTCGCACGCGGCCGTTACATCGCGCTTCTCAATCACGACGATTTCTGGTTCCCGGATCACCTCGCCCGAGCGCTCGCCACGCTCGAGCGCACCGGCGCCGACCTCACGTTCACGATGCAACTCGAGTCGGATCCGGACGGGCGCTGGCGTGTCAACGCGTCGTTTCCTGACGGCACCTGGGACCCGATCGTCCATCCGAACGCGAGCACCTGGCTATTCCGGCGCGGCCTTGTGTCGAAGATCGGGCGATTGCGCCATCGCGATCGCGTTTACACGTACCCGACCCGGGACTGGCTGTGGCGGGCGCGCAAGGCCGGCGCGACTTTCATCGCAACGCCGGCAGTGACGGCGCTCGTCATCTCGGCAACGACGCGTCGCAACGTCTATTCGGAACGGCAGTGGCGCGAGCATGCCGCCGTGTGGCGGGCGATGTGCGAGGAGCCCGGCTATCGCGAGCAGCGGCTCACCGACGCATGGCTCCATCCGCAACCCACGCACCTGCGGATTTTTCGCGCCCGGCTGCTGCTCCGCGCCTTGCTGCAGCGCGGGATCGGACGCCTCGCGCAGACGATCGGCATCGATCCGGAAATCGTATACTGCTATTATAAATTTCCTCGTCGGTGGGGCTTCCTGCCCGAACGGGGAGCGGTCATTCGCGAGTTGTATCGTCGCCGGGGCCTCGCCGATGTGGTCGGCCCGGCTCCGGACGTCTCGCCGTCCCCACATCGCGTCGATCCGGATCCCTCCGCCGAGCCACCCCGATGAATGCTCCGCTGTCCGCGCCGATACCGAAGAACGAGCTTGCTCCGCAGGACGGCGCGCTACCCGGGTGCGGCCCGCGATGCACAAAGCATCACGAGCGACTGGCAGGTGCTGCAGCCGTTGATCGAAGGTGTCGTGGTTCGCGAAGTCCGCAATGTGCTCAAGGATAACGGCAGCCTGACGGAAGTCTGGCGTGACGACTGGCACCTGGCTCCGACAGGGATCGCGCAAGTCTTTCAGGTGGTGATCGAACCGCTCGCCATCTCGGCGTGGCATGTGCATCAGAGCGCGACCGATCGCCTTTTCGCGAACCGGGGCCAACTCAAGATCGTGCTCTTTGACGCGCGCGCCGGGTCGCCCACGGAGTCGCGCCTCAACGTGTTCCGCTGCGGGTCCGCGCGGCCAATGCTGATCGTCGTGCCGCCGGGCGTGTGGCACGGCGTCCAGAACATCGGCGCGACGGCCGCGTCGCTCTTGAACCTGCCCGACCGCGCGTATGCGTACGAGTCGCCGGACCACTGGCGCCTGCCGCCCGACACCGACCGCATTCCGTATTCGTTTTCGGCGAGCGGAGCAATGCCGTCCGGGGATTCCGAACGTATTTGAATTCCGCGGGTCTCTCTCCGTTGCGGTCCGGGAGACGTGGCCCAGTGTGGGCAACGGCGGTTCACGCCCGCGAACTCCTTCTGCCCGCCAGCGATTCATCCCATGGCTGAACCCATCCTCCGCGCGCGTCGACTGACCAAGATCGTCACGAGCGGCGATGCGCCGCTGACGATCCTCGATGACGTGAGCTTCGACGTCGACGCCCGGCGCCGCCGTCGCGATCGTCGGCGCGTCCGGCTCCGGCAAGACGACGCTGCTCGGGCTGCTCGCCGGCCTCGATCGGCCGACGTCGGGCGACGTCTGGCTCGACGGCGTCGCGCTGTCGGCGCTGGACGAGGATCAGCGTGCGGCGCTGCGCCAGCGGTTGCTCGGGTTCGTATTCCAGTCGTTCCAGCTGCTGCCGGCGCTGACCGCGCTCGAAAACGTGATGCTGCCGCTCGAGCTCGCGGGCGCCGACGGACGCGATGGCCAAGCGCGAAGCGACTGGCTCGATCGCGTCGGCCTCGCCGCGCGACGACGCACTATCCGAGGCAGCTTTCCGGCGGCGAGCAGCAGCGCGTGGCGATCGCGCGCGCGTTCGCCGGCGAGCCGAAGCTGCTGATGGCCGACGAGCCGACCGGCAATCTCGATAGCGCAACGGGCGTCGAAGTCGCCGACCTGATGTTCCGCTTGAATCGCGAGCGCGGCACGACGCTGGTGCTCGTCACGCACGACGTCGGTCTCGCGGCGCGCTGCGCGCGGCGGTTGTCGCTTGCCGCGGGCCGCCTCGTCGGCGACGAGCGGATCGACGCCGTGCAGCCGGACTGAAGCACGGCGTCAGTGAACTCGCTCCGCGCTTGCGTTGCGGATGCTGCGCGCGACTGGCGCGCGGGCGAGCTGCGCGTGCTGATCGCGGCGCTCGTCGCTCGCCGTCGCGAGCGTGGGCACCGTCGGCTTCTTCGCCGATCGGGTGAAAGGCGGCGCTGCGCGCCAGGCGAACCTGCTGCTCGGCGCCGACGTGATGGTGTCCGGCGATCGTCCGTTGCCGAAGACGCTCGCCGACGAGGCGCAGCGACGCGGACTCGCCGCATCGCCGGCGCTCCGATTCAACAGCATGGTGCAACGCGCCGGCGCCGGTGCCGAAAGCGGGCGCGGTGCTGGCCGACGTCAAGGCCGTCGGCGCCGGCTATCCGCTGCGCGGCGCGATCCTGCTGGTCGCCGCCGACGCGCCCGACGGCGTGCGCGCCACGGGCATTCCGCAGCGCGGGCGAAGCCTGGCCCGACGCCCGGCTCGCCGCGCGCCTTGGCGCTGGGGTCGGCGACACGATCGCCGTCGGCGAAGCGACGCTCAAGGTCACGTGCGATCGTGCAGCAGGAACCCGAAGTCGCGAGCGGACTCCTCGCGATCGGACCGCGCCTCCTGCTCAACCTCGACGACGTGCCGGCGACGAATCTGCTGCAGCCCGGCAACCGCGCACGTGGCGGCTGCTGGTCGCCGATCTTTCGCAGCGCGACTCGCTCGATCCGTATCGCAAGTGGCTGCAGGCGGAATTGCAGCCGGGCCAGCGGATGGAAAATATTCGCGACCTGCGGCCCGAGGTTCGCCAGACGCTCGATCGCGCCGAGCAATTCCTCGGGCTCTCCGCACTCGTTGCCGTGCTGCTGGCCGCGGTTGCGGTCGCGCTCGCCGCATCGCGCTACCTTCGACGCCACCTCGACACTGCCGCGATGCTCCGCTGTTTCGGCGCGTCGCGACGCCAGACGCTCGTGCTGTTCGTACTGCAATTCGCGTTGCTTGGGCTTGCCGCGAGCGTCGTGGGCATCGTGCTGGCGCTCCTCGGTCAGCAGCTTCTCGTGACGCTGCTGGGCTCGATCGCAGCCGGGGATCTCCCGGCGCCCGCGCCGTTGCCGGCGGTGGCGGCATTCGCGACCGGCGTGTTCCTGCTGCTGGGATTCGCATTGCCGCCGCTCGTCGCGCTCGCCGGCGTGCCGCCGATGCGCGTCTTGCGGCGCGACCTGCCGCGGCCCGCGGCCCGGGGGCATTCTCGCGTATCTGCTGGGCGCGGCCGTCATCGCGCTGCTGATCGGCTGGCAGGCGCAGGACGCGAAGACCGGCGCGATCATGGTCGGCGGTATCGCGGGCGCTGCTCGCCGTTGCAGCGCTGTCCGCCTGGATGCTGATCGTCGTGCTGAAGCGGCTGCCGCAGCGCGGGGTCACGTGGCGCTTCGGGCTCGCGAACCTGCGCCGGCGTCCGCTCGCCTCGAGCCTGCAGATCGGGGCGCTTGCGCTCGGCCTGATGGCGTTGCTGCTCCTCACCGTCGTACGTGGCGACCTGATGCAGAACTGGCGCGCGAGCCTGCCGCCCGATGCGCCGAACACCTTCGTCATCAACGTGCTGCCCGACCAGGTCGACGGAGTGCGGGCGGCGATGAAGGCCGCGACCGGCACCGAGACGGTCCTTTATCCGATGATCCGGGGCCGGCTCACGGCGGTGAACGGCAGGCAGCTCGATACGACGCAGTACGCCGATACGCGGGCGCGGCGGCTCGCCGAGCGCGAGTTCAACCTGTCCTTCGCCTCGTCGTTGCCAACGACCAACCGTGTCGTTGCGGGTCGCTGGTTCGACGGTGCGACCGGTATCGCGGCCGGCATTTCGATGGAGGAGGGCATCGCCGAATCGCTCAAGTTGAAACTCGGCGATATGCTGACGTGGGACATCGCCGGCATGTCGGTGACGGCGGAGATCACGAGCCTGCGCAAGGTCGATTGGGACAGCTTCCGCCCGAACTTCTTCACGCTGTTCGCGCCGGGGGCGCTCGAGGCAATGCCGCAGACGTTCATGGGCGCGGTACGCGTGCCCCCGGGCCCGCAGTCCGGCGCCTGGCTCGCAGCGCTGGTCCAGCAGTATCCGAACGTCCTCGCGATCGACGTCGGAGAAATCATTCACCAGATCCAGACGATCATCGAACAGGTCGCCAAGGCGGTCGAGTTCGTGTTCCTGTTTACGCTCCTCGGGGGGCTGCTGGTGCTGCAGGCCGCGATCGCGGCGACACAGGACGAGCGCAAGTTCGACGCGGCGATCCTGCGCACGCTCGGTGCATCGAAAGCGCAGTTGACCACTGCGCAGGTCGCCGAATTCCTTGTTCTGGGCGCGCTCGCTGGCCTTCTCGCGGCCGCGGGCGCCACCGCGACCGGCTATTTCCTGGCGGATCGCGTTTTCCAGATCCCGTTCGCGCCCAGCGCGCTGGTGTGGCTCTATGGCGTCGGGGCAGGCGCGATCACGGTGACGCTCGCCGGATGGCTTGGCACGCGCGACACCGTCCGCCATCCGCCGCTCGAAGTGATCCGGCAGCTCGGGTGAAAGGGGAGCCAGCCCCGGCTTTTTTGCGCTACGATCCGCGAACGCATCCATGATTCCGGATGGCCGAATCTGACCCCATGACTCACCGCGACCTCGAGCCCGGAATCGTCACCGATCTCACGAATCGCTTGACGTATGCGGGCTATTTGCGGCTCGACCAGCTGCTCGCGGCCCAAACGCCGCTGTCGGGAACTGTGGACTCGCCGCCGCGGCACGACGAAATGTTGTTCATCATCCAGCACCAGACGTCCGAATTGTGGCTGAAGCTGATGATCCACGAGCTCAAAGCCGCGATCGCGTTCGTGTGCGCAGATCGGCTGGATGCCTGCTTCAAGATCCTCGCCCGGGTCAAGCTGATCCAGAAGCAGCTCTTCGAACAGTGGGCCGTCCTCGAGACGCTGACGCCTTCGGAGTACGAGGCGTTCCGGCCGACGCTGGGCAGCGCTTCCGGGTTTCAGTCGGCGCAATACCGCGCCGTCGAGTTCCTGCTCGGCAACAAGCAGGCGACCACACTCGACGTGTTTCGCTACGACGCGGCAATGCACGCCGAGCTGTCACGGCTCCTGCATATCCCCAGCCTCTACGACGAGTACCTGCGCCACCTCGCCCGGCGCGGATTGCCGGTGCCGAACGCGTGCGTCGAGCGAGACTGGGCACAGCCCCACGTGCGCAATCCCGATCTCGTGCCCGTGTTCAAGACGATCTACGATGATCCCGAGACGTGGTGGGACGCCTATGAGATGGCGGAGAAGCTGGTCGATGTCGAGGAGGCGTTTCAGCTCTGGCGCTTCCGGCACCTGAAGACCGTCGAGCGCATCATCGGGTACAAGACCGGCACCGGCGGTTCCTCCGGCGTCGGTTTCCTGAAACGCGCGCTCGAGCACACGTTCTTTCCCGAGCTGATCGATGTGCGTACGGTGATCGGCACGAGATGAGCAGTAGGCGGGGCTCGATCGGCCGCATCGAAACAGCGCTCGCCGCGCTCGGTCCCGGTCCGCTGAACGAGGACGCCGTGCGTGCGCACATCGCACCACTGTTCTCGCGGGTGCTCGCCGCCAATCGTGACCGTATCTATCTCGCCAATCATTCGCTTGGGCGCCCGCTCGACGCAATGGAGGACGATGTTCACGAAGGATTGGCCGCGTGGTACGGGCAAATGGGCAACGCGTGGGAGGCCTGGAACGCGGAAATCGCCGCGCATCGAGCACGTCTCGCGGCGCTGCTCGGTGCGTCGCGCGTCGATTGCATCGTGCCGAAGACAAGCGCCGGACAAGGCCTGCGCGCGGTCCTGAACACGTACGACACCACGGCTCGCGTGGTAGCCACACGCGGCGAATTCGATTCGCTTGATCTCATTCTGCGCGAATACGTGCGACGCGGCCGGATCGCTGTGTCCTTCGTCGAGGCACGCGATGACGGCGCCTTTGCTGCAGAGGACATGCTCGCCGCAATCACGCCCGCAACGGACCTCGTCGTCGTTTCGCACGTGATGTTTCAGACGGGCCAGATCCTTCCCGAGCTGCCGGCGATCGTCGGGAGGGCACGCTCTGTCGGTGCCCGCTTGCTGCTCGACGTCTATCATTCGCTTGGCGTGTTTCCGATCGACATCGCCGCGCTCGACGTCGATTTTGCCGTCGGTGGCAGCTATAAGTACCTGCGCGGCGGGCCCGGCGCGTGCTTTCTCTACGTGCATCCGCGCCATCTCGACTCCGGATTGCGCACGCTCGATACCGGCTGGTTCGCAAAGGCGTCGCCATTCGAGTACGAGCGACCCGACCCGCCCCGCTATGCGGAAGGCGGCGATGGATGGATGGAATCGACGCCGGCAATCCTGCCGTTCTACCAGGCACGCGCCGGGCAGGTGTTCACGGAGGGGGCCGGTGTCGGGCGGCTGCGCGAGCACTCGTTGCGCCTTCAGCAACGGCTGGTCGCGCTGCTCGAAGAGCGAGGCATTGTGGCATGCGGAGGCACGAACGATCGCGGCGCGTTTGTCGTCGTCCGCCGTCGCGAAGCGCGAGCCTGGGCCGATGCGCTCGAGCGGCGCGGGATCGTCACCGACGCGCGGGGAGAATGGCTGCGACTGTGTCCGGATGTGTTAACTACGGAGGAAGAGCTCCGGCGAGCGGTGACCCTTGTCCCGTATTGATGTGAAGCGCAAGAAGGGCACATTAGCGCATTTCCCCCGAGGTCGTGCCTTTCCTCGGGGGGCGCATACGTATTTGCGTCAAACGCGAGCGCCGTGTACGATCAAAAATGTGTACGCAACGAGCCGTCAGCTACAGAACGGCAGGTCGATGTTTCTGGCGCGGGCCCGATGGAGCCAGGAGGAGCCATCGCGTTGCGATAACGATCGGGCACGTAGATGCGCCTCAATTTGCTTCGCAAACAAGGGGAGAACATCAATGCGAACCGGAACGGTATTGCTGGCGGCGTTTGTGGGGACGGTGCTGATCGGTTGCGCGGCGCATCATCCGCTCGATGGGGGAGACAGGCAGAGACTCCAGTGCACGGGCAAGGAATGCACGGTCAACGTAACAATTAGTGCCACCGGCGGCGTATGCAAGCCCGACGCGATTCCGGATCTCGATCTGAGAACGGCGGACTCGGGTGAGAAGAAGATCACCTGGATGCTGGCTACGGAAGGTTATGAATTTTCCCGCGAGTCGTACAAGTTCGGACTCTTCATCAAGAGCGACCCGTTCGACGAGTTCAAGGACGCGTCCGTTCCCGGAAACGGCAAGACGCTGACGATCAAGTTTGAACACCATGTTCCGGGGCGGTGGTACGAATACGGCGTCACCGTGCGCCGGTCGACCGGGAGCAAGGCTTTCTGCGATACGCTCGATCCCTGGATGATCAGTTGATGCCGGTCCGTTAACGATCAGTCGTTGCCCGCGAGCCAAGCGCGAACTTCTCCCGTTGCCGCTTCGAAAGATAGTTCGCGCCCCGATGCTTCGGCTGCACTGAACCGGGCGTCGCCGAGCGCTGCCCGAGCCCTTGTGAGCAGTGGTTGCAGAAACGCCTCGTCTGCGGGATCGCGTCGGATTCCCGTGCGAGGCGTTTGCGCCTCGGCTGCGCCGTACAGGCGGGCGGAACGCTCCCAGTCGCCCTGCGCGGCTGCGAGCCCCACTGCGACCTCGAGTGCACTTTGCCCGGCCGGTTTCGAACCGGTCGCATTAGCGATGGTGAGCACTTCCCCCAGTAGTTCGTGGGCGCGTTCGATCGAACCGCGGCCGATCGCAACCATCGTCAATCCGAGAATCCCGATCGCGGCGAATTCGCGATCGGAAAGCTCGTGGGCCAGCGCGACCGCCTCTTCGTAAAGCATTTCGGCGCGATCGAGGTTGCCGTCCAGGCGGCTCAACTGCGCAAGTCCATTCGATGCGACCGCAATCTCGCGCCGGCTGCCCGATTCGCGAGCAAGAGCGAGCGCCTCTTCGCAATGAAGCTGCGCGCCGACCCGGTCTCCGAGCCCGAGTGCAGCTAGTGCGAGGTAGTTGCGCACGTTGGCGATCATGCGTCGGTCGTCGTGATGGCGCGCAATCGCCAGGCTCTCCTGCAAATACTGCCGGGCTTCTTCATATCGGCCGGTGTAGCTGCAGATTTGACCTGCGACCCATAACGCCCGGCACCGTCCGGGGCTTTGCGCCTGCGAAGACGGAGTCGCGACCGCCTCAACGGTCACTCGATGTCCGAGGTTGAGGAAGCCGCGCATGAACCAGTAGAGCTTGATGGCATGGACCAAGCGATAGTCGCTCTCGACGCGGTCCGGCTTACCCAGGCACCACGCGTGGATTGAAAGGAGGTTTTCGCGGTCGATGTCGAGCTGTCTGAGCCAGCTTGCCTGTTCGGCCCCTGCGAGTCCTGCACCCGCCCTTTCGGCAAGGCCCAGATAGAAGTCGAGATGGCGCTTGCGGGCACCGTCCTCCTCCTCGGTTTCCATGAGCCGCTCCTGTGCGTATTGGCGCACGGTTTCCAGCATCGCATAGCGCTCCTTTTCGGCCTCCAGCACGACCAGCGATTTCTCGACGAGGTGGGCCAGCAGGTCGAGCACCTCGGCTTCGGCGATCTCGCCGCTCGCGCCCACGGCTTCCGCTGCCTCCAGCGTCCAGCCGCCGGCGAACACCGCAAGGCGGCGGAAAAGGGTTCTCTCCTTCTCGGTCAAAAGGTCGTAGCTCCAGTCGATCAGCGCACGCAAGCGTCTGCTGCCGCGGCAACGCGGTTCTGTGGCCGCCTGTCAACAGACGGAAACGGTCCGTCAGGCGCTCAGCGATCTTTTCCAGCGAAAGGGCACGCAGGCGCGCCGCGGCGAGCTCGATCGCCAATGGGATACCGTCCAGGTGTCGACAGATTTCGGCCACGGCCGGGGCATTCTTGTCGGTGACGCGAAAGGCCGGCTGCGCTGCGATCGCCCGCTCGGTGAACAGCTGCACCGCTTCGAACTGCATCAGCGCTTCGGGGGCGATGGTCTGGCGCGACATCGGGGACGGCGAGCGCCGGAATCGGATAATTCGTCTCGCCCGAGACATGCAGCGGCTCGCGGCTCGACGCCAGGATGTTGAGGTGCGGGCTCGCCTGCAGCAACTGGCTTGGCGAGGTCGGCACAGGCGGTGAGCGAGATGCTCGCAATTGTCGAGAACCAGCAATAGTCGTCGGCCCTTGACCGCCTTCATCACGGCCTCCGACACCGGACGCCCGGCTTCCTCCTTGACACCGAGGATCGTTGCGACTGCCTGCGCAACCATGTGCTCGTTCGCGATCGCCGCCAACTCCACGAACCACACGCCGTCCGGATAGTCGTCCATGACATCGGCGGCGACCTGCAGCGAAAGACGCGTCTTTCCGAGACCGCCCACGCCGAGCAGCGTCAAGAGCCGCGTCGTCGCGAGCAATACCTTCACTTCGGCAACCTCGCGCTCGCGCCCGATGAACGAAGTCACCTGCTGCGGCAGGTTGTTGGGCGTCGCTTCGAGCGAGCGCAACGCAGGGAAGTCCTGGCGCAGACTCGGGTGCAAGACCTGGTAGACATGCTCGGGGTGAGCGAGATCGCGCAGTCGGATCGTCCCCAGATCGCGCAGCTCGACCCCGGTGGGCAACCGTTCGCCTATCAGCACGGCAACCGCCTGCGAGACCAACACTTGCCCGCCGTGCGCCGCGCGCATGATGCGTGCCGCGCGATTGACCGCGCTTCCGAAGAAGTCGTTGTCGCGACGCTCGACCGCGCCGGCATGCAATCCGCAGCGCACGCGCAGGGTGACGCCCCCGGTCGCGTCGGGATCGGCAAGCGCCTGCTGCAGTTCGAGGACGGCGCGAACAGCGTCGAGAGGGTCTCCGAACGCCGCGTGGATGCCATCGCCGCTGGTCTTCACGACCGCGCCGCGATGGTTCTCCACTGCGGCGCGGGCGATCGCGTCGTGGCGCGCGAGCGCAGGCTGCATCCGTCCGGGCTCGCGTTCCCACAGCGACGTGCTGCCCTCGATGTCGGTGAACAGAAACGTCGTAATCGCGGGATGCTCGAGCACGCCGGGTTCCCCTTGTGGCGGCGATCGGGGGGCTCACGCGCCCTCCGCACTGCCGGTCAATTCGCGATGCGCCCGGTTGTCGGGCGCTCTCGCTCGCTCGGCGACGCGCTCTTCGGCGCGGTCTGCGCACTACTGCGCTCTGCGCGCTGCCGCTTGGGGTCGGCCGCCACCCGCGCTCGCAGACGCGCCCTTCGCGCCTTGGCTTCGCCCTGCCCGCGCAGGTGTCGTTGTCTCGCCAGCGCTCGCCCGCGTCGCTTACTCATCGGAATCGAAGCCCGAGAGAAGGTCGCTCGCGGGCGGCTCTTCCTTGCGCGCGCGGTCGAGCTTCGATTTCAAGCCCTTGGCATCGGCGAAGAATGCGGCATCGGTCTGTGGAGGCGCGATGCGCATCATCGGCGGCTTCAAGTCGCGCAAGTACGACTGCTGCGTCATCCAGGCGCGCATCTCGGATTGCGCCAGTGTTTGGGCGCCGATCACGGCCACTGCGAGGCCGCCGACGACACCTGCCTTGAGCTTCAGATGCGCCGGCCCGATTTCGCGCAGGTGCAGGAAGCACAGCGTGGCAATCAGCGCCCACGCTCCGATATACGAATAGTCGGCAAGCACGCGCCACGAGAGCGCGAAAGCGCCGATGTCGCAGGCCTCCTCGTAAACGGAGAACGCGAGCAGCATCGTGAGTGCGATGACGAGGTGGCGCTCGAAGCGCGCCTGGCCGGCAAAGATCCGCGACAGCACGGCCCAGACCGAGGTCCAGGCGAGCAGCAACACGACCAGCAGCAGCACCGGCAGCAGGTAGCGCGACGCCTGCGGCTCAGTGGTCTCGGCGAGCCACACGGAAACGAGCTCGAGCGCGATTAGCGCGCCCGCGAGGCCGAGCGCTCGCGGCCAGCTCCGTCCCACCGGCACCATTGCGCGTTCGGCGGCAACCTGATGGCTCGCCTCGCGAATGCGCAGATGCGTGCGGCCGATGCGCAGCGGTTGATCGCCGTCGACAACGAGTCGCGGCACCCGGTCCCCGCCCTCGCTGGCAAACAACCCGTTCGCGCTGCCGAGATCTTCGGCGATCCATTTTCCATCCTCGCCGCGGTACACGCGCAGATGCCGCGGCGCCACGAACGGATCGTCGAGGATCACGTCGTTGTCGTAGCCGCGTCCGATATGGATCTCGGCGCCCTCGCACCGATGCCGCGCGACGACGTCGCGGTGCCGGGACAGGATCTCGACCCAGATCATTTCGCGCCCGCCGTGCGGGTGCCGCCGGGAGCCCAGTCGATCGCGCCCAGGAAGCGGCGGCCGAGCGCGAGCGCGTTGTCGTAGGTGATGCCACGCATGTTGAGACGCGACACCAGCGCCTCGCGGTCGCGGTCCTCGGTGACGGCGGTCACCGAGACGTCGTAGAGGCCGTCGAAGTCGCGATAGGCTCTCGCGCACCAGACGGCGCGCAGCAGCGGCCGATCGGTGTCGCCGGTGAACGTCAGGAAATTTTCGTGACAGCGTTGCTGCGTCAGCCGCTTCTTGCCCCAGTTGCCGAGCCACGCGGGCTGCATCTGCTGCGAAAGGAATGCCGCGAACTGGAACGGGTTCAAGTCCACGCTCTTCACGAGCGAGTGCGTGAATTCGACCTGGCCGGTCTGGAGGTCGCCGGCGATGAAGAGTGACGTGCGCGAGCTGCAATTGGTCGTGCTGACGAGTGCGCGGGGCTTGGGTGTCGCGTCGGCGTTGGTTCGCGCCCAGCAGTTGAGCCACGGCACGGCGCTCTCCGGCGCCCGATACGGGCCGAACGTCGAAGGGCGGAATCCCTTGTCGCCGACCGCCTGGAACAGAGCTGCCTGCCAGGCGGTGAGCTGGCGCGTGATTTCCGTACGCGCGTCGGCAGGCGTCAGCGGCGCGTTCTTGCGCGCGCGCTCGATCAGAGCCACCGCGTATTCCACCGGGACGAGGAAGCTCACGAGCTCGCCGCGCGTCTGCTTCGCGACGTTGATGCCGGCGACGCGCCCGTCGACGGTCACCGTCGGCCCGCCGCTCATCCCGGGATTGAGCGCGCCCGAAAAGTGGATCTGCTCGTTGTAGCTGTAATCGACGAGCCCGTTGTAGGTACCTTCGACGATGGTGAACCCGAGGTCGAGCGGGTTGCCCATTGCGAACAAACGTTCGCCCTTGGGCAGCGTGCCCGCGAGCGCGCGCGGGTCGAACTCGAAGAACGCCGCCGCTGGCTTGTCCAGTTGCACGACGGCGAGATCGTTGACGACATCGATTGCCTGCAGCTTGAGCGGCCCCCGCGAGCCGTCAGGGGCGGCGTACTCGAGCCGGTAGGTCGAGGGCTCCAGCGCATACTGCGAGACGACGTGGTAGTTCGTGAGCGCGAGACCATCGGCGGTGACGAGGAGCCCGGACCCGATCGACGATTGCCGGTCGGCGGTTTCGACCAGCGTTCGAATCTGCAGCAGGCGGGGCTTCGCCGCCGCGTAGACCGATTCGCCGGCCGACGACATCGGTGCGGGCGGCGTCACGGCGGCTGCGGACGGCAAAGGAATCGGCGCCGTCTGCCCCGGGGCCGGGGCGGGCTGTGCGATAAGGGGTCCCGCGCCGGCTGCGGTCAAAGCGAAGATCAAAGCACGAAGGCGCATGGCCAGTCCTCGACCGCTGTAGGGGAGGGCCGTGCGAAATCGTTCACGTCCCATGCGTGATGAACATCACCAGCGCAACCAACGCCAGCACGAAAACGAGACCGGAGAAAAGGCCGACGATGATCACGTGATGGAGCTTGATCGTCGTGGTGTCTTCCTTCATGTGCTGGCCCTTGCGGACGCCGAAGAAGCTCCAGAACACGGCGGCGGCGACTTGCCGCAGCGAGGCTGCCTCAGGCGGTGGCGGCTGCGACGGGTCGGCAGGAGCGGGGGACTGCGGATCGGAGGGCATCGTTCACTCTGAACCGGAACACGGTTTCCGAGGATGCAATGGATGTTATCACCCTGCCGTTCCGCGGGCAGCGCGCATCCGCCGCTGCCGATTCCGCGTATAGGGAGGGGCAGCCGCATTGGCCGCGTCCCTTGTCAAGGAGGATTCGATGCCCGCCCGCTTGTCCCGCTTCGCCCTGCCGTTCCTGCTGTCGATCGCGCTCGCGGCATGCCAGTCCATGGCGCCGACGCCGCAGAAGTCGCTGTACGATCGTCTCGGTGGCCAGCCCGCGATCACCGCGGTGGTCGACGACTTCGTCGCGAACGTCGCGGCCGACAACCGAATCAATGCCTTTTTCGCGCGCACCGACATTCCGCGCCTGAAGCGGCTGCTGGTCGAACAGATCTGCAGCGCCACCGGCGGTCCGTGCACCTATACCGGCCGCAGCATGCCCGAGGCGCACCGAGGCATGCATATCACCGACGCACAGTTCGGCGCGCTGGTCGAGGACCTGCAGAAGTCGCTCAACAAGTTCAAGGTTCCTGACAAGGAACAGGGCGATCTGCTGACGATCCTCGGCTCGCTTAAGCCGCAGATCGTCGGTCAGTAGCCGGTCGGGGGCGACTGCCCGTGGATTCGGCGCCGGTAGAACCTGTCTCAAATCCCGGCGAGCGGCCCGAGAATGCGAGGGCACGACAAAGCGATCGGGCCGCACAGCCCATTTCGGGATAGGTTCTAGGCGCCGCCGCTCGTGTCCTCGCCGAAGCGCTCACTGATCCGGCTCTCGTCCAGTTCGCCGAACGTGTACGACGCTTCGAGCCACATCACGTTGATGATGCCGAACGCGAGCGCAGCCCCGACTCCCAGTATCCATGCGAAGTACCACACGGGCGCATCCTCTCCGTCAATAAAGCGCGGGTCCGCCCTCGCGCACCTGACGCTCGGTGATCTTGCCACGCATCACGCGATAGGCCCAGGCCGTGTAAGCGGCGATCAGCGGCAGGAAAAGGAGGACCACCCAGAACATGATCTGCAGCGTGCGGTGGCTCGACACCGAATCCCAGACTGTCAGGCTGCTCCGGAGATCGGCCGACGACGGCATGATGAACGGGAAGAGCGCGAATCCGGCGGTCAGCACCACGGAAGCGACGCTCGCCGACGACAACGCAAAGGCGAGCATCGCGCGGCGAGTCGATGAAGCCAGCAGTGCCAACAGGGCGCCGGCCAGGCCCGCAACCGGAGCAACGAT
Source organism: uncultured beta proteobacterium (assembly GCA_963733985.1). Lineage (GTDB taxonomy): Bacteria > Pseudomonadota > Gammaproteobacteria > Burkholderiales > Casimicrobiaceae > CAIWHR01. The sequence continues at coordinate 70,256 of CAVTFF010000015.1, forward strand.
CGTCCAGGGATAGAGCACATGGTCGTGCAGCCACCCCGAGTGCCTGTGCGCGACCGCCTTGGCGAGCGGAACGAAGGCGGTGTCGCGCGGCGGCATCGACGTTATCGCATAGCCGTCAATGCCGTTCGCGATCCAGACGCCGGCGCCCGCGAATGCGACGATGAAGAGCGCGCCGGCAACGCGGGCGGCGATGATCGCGCGCCGCTGAACAGGGCCCTGGGTGCGCAGCTGCAGATAGATCGCGCCATGCATGGTCAGCATCGCGACGCTCACCGCGCCGGCGAGAAGTCCGAACGGATTGAGGAGATCGATGAACGATCCTGTGTAATAGACACGCAGATCCTCATCGAAATGGAACGGGACTCCGAGCAGCAGATTTCCGAAGGCGACTCCGAAGACGAGCGCGGGCACGGTGCCGCCCACGAAGATGCCCCAGTCCCACGCGCTGCGCCAGCGCGGATCGGGCACTTTGCTGCGGTAGTCGAAACCGACCGGGCGCAAAAAGAGCGCAAACAGCGTCAGGATCAACGCAATGTAAAAACCGGAGAACGCGGTCGCGTAGACGAGCGGCCACGCCGCAAACGTCGCGCCGCCCGCGGTGATGAACCAGACCTGGTTGCCTTCCCAGTGCGGTCCGATGCTGTTCAGGACGACGCGGCGCTCGTCGTCGTTCCGTCCTACGAAAGGCAGCAGCGTGCCGATGCCGAGATCCATCCCGTCCATGATCGCGAAGCCGACGAGCAGCACGCCGACGAAGAGCCACCAGATCAGCTTCAGCGTCGCATAGTCGAAGACGTAGATCACACGGCCCCCGTCAATGCTGTCGACCCGGCCTCGAAATGGTAGCGGCCGGTCGCGAGAGACGATGGGCCGAGGCGCGCGTACTTGAACATCAGATAGAGCTCGACGACGAGCAATCCCGTGTAGAACGCGACGAACCCGGCGAGGCTGAACCACACCTGACCCACGGTGACGGACGACACGGAAAGGTAGGTAGGCAGTACCTCGCTGATCGACCACGGCTGGCGCCCGTATTCGGCGACGATCCAGCCGAGTTCCGCCGCGATCCATGGCAGCGGAATGCTCCATAGTGCGGCGTGCATGAGCCAGCGGTTGTCGGCGAGGTGGCGGCGCGCGAGCACGACGAAGGCGGCAGTGAAGAGGAACAGGAACCACAGGCCGAGCCCGACCATGATCCGGAACGACCAGAACAGCCATCCGACGTTGGGAATGGTGTCGTCGACGGCGGCGCGGATCTGCTCCGGCGTGGCGTCGATGACATTGGGCGCGTATTTCTTGAGCAGCAGGCCGTAGCCCAGGTCGGGTTTGAGCTTGGTCAGCTCGGCCATCGCCGCAGGCGAGCGGTCGCCCGCCTTGACCTGCGTGAGGGCGGCGTAAGCCTTCATCCCGTTGCGGATGCGTGCCTCGTGCTCGCGCTTCAAGTCCTTGATGCCGGTGACCGGCATGTCGAGCGAACGGGTCGCAATCACGCCCATCACCCACGGGATCTTCAGCGCGAAATGCGTCTTCTCGGCCGCCGTATCGGGAAATCCGAACACCGTGAACGCTGCAGGCGGCTTTTCGGTGTCCCACTCGGCCTCGATCGCGGCGAGCTTCACCCTCTGCACTTCGCCGGCCGTGTACCCGGACTCGTCGCCCAGCACGATGACCGAGATCGCCGACGCGAGCCCGAAGCCGGCGGCGACGGCGAACGAGCGGATCGCGAACGAGGGGTCGCGCCCGCGCAGCAGGTAGTACGACGAGATGCCGAGCACGAACAGCGATGCCGCGACGTAGCCTGCCGCAACGGTGTGGACAAACTTGGCGCCGGCAACCGGGTTGAACAGGAGATCGTAGAAGCTCGTGAGCTCCATCCGCATCGTCTCGACGTTGAACTCCGCGCCGACGGGGTTCTGCATCCACGCATTGGCGATGAGGATCCACACCGCGGACAGGTTCGACCCCAGCGCGACCAGGAACGTCACCAGCAGATGCTGGACCTTGCCGAGTCTGTTCCAGCCGAAGAAGAACATCCCGACGAACGTCGACTCGAGGAAGAACGCCATCAACCCCTCGATCGCGAGCGGTGCGCCGAAGATGTCGCCGACATAATGCGAGTAATAGGCCCAGTTGGTCCCGAACTGGAACTCCAGCGTGAGCCCGGTCGCGACACCCATCACGAAGTTGATGCCGAAGAGCTTTCCCCAGAACCGCGTCATGTCGCGGTAGATCTCCTTGCCGGTCATCACGTAGACGGATTCCATGATGACGAGGATCCACGACAATCCCAGCGTCAGCGGAACGAACAGGAAGTGATAGAGCGCCGTCGCTGCGAACTGCAGCCGCGACAGGTCGACGACGTCAGGGCTCGGCATGCGCGGCCTTCGAGGCGAGGACGCGATCGGCAACCTGCCCCGGATCCACTACCATGTCCGGCGCGGCGGGCGCGCGGAAAAAGGCGAACCACAAAAGAACGAGCGCCGCCGCCTTGATCGCGAGGACGACGACGAGATCACGGGCGAGCGGAGTCATCCGCCGGCCGCGCCGGCGCGCCGTGGGACGAGGCCGCGCTGCGGTCGGCGGATCGAGCACCGCGTGACGAGAGGCGGGCATGGCGGGCCATTATTGCGCCTGCGGCGCCCGGCCGTCGAGAGCGTCGTGGGGCGGCCGGATATCCGGCCATGTTCGCTGTCAAGGGAGGAGCGATGCCGGCGCGCTTGAATTCACGGTCCAAGACCCCATCTCGGTTGTAGTCTTTGACAAGCTCTCGGGACCCGATCATGCGATTTGACAAGCTCACGACCAAGTTCCAGCAGGCGCTGGCCGATGCGCAGAGCATGGCGCTCGGGAACGACAACGGCTTCATCGAGCCACAGCATCTGCTGGCAGCGCTCCTCAATCAGGAGGACGGCGGTACGGCCTCGCTCCTCGCCCGCGCCGGCGTCGCCGTGCCGAAGGTCAGGACGGGACTCGCCAAGGCGATCCAGCGCCTGCCGAAGGTCGAAGGGCAGGGCGGCGAGATCACGGTATCGCGCGACCTCGGCAACCTGCTCAACCTGACCGACAAGGACGCCGTCAAGCGCGGCGACCAGTTCATCGCGAGCGAGCTTTTCCTGCTCGCTCTCGCCGACGACAAGGGCGAGACGGGCCGCCTGTTGAAGGACAACGGACTCACGCGCAAAGCGCTCGAGACGGCGATCGAAGCCGTGCGCGGCGGCGCCGGCATCGATACGCAGGAAGCCGAGGGCCAGCGCGAGGCGCTGAAGAAATACACGATCGATCTTACCGAGCGCGCCCGCGAAGGCAAGCTCGATCCGGTCATCGGTCGCGACGACGAAATCCGGCGCACGATCCAGATCCTGCAGCGGCGGACGAAGAACAATCCGGTGCTGATCGGCGAGCCCGGCGTCGGCAAGACCGCGATCGTCGAAGGACTCGCGCAGCGCATCGTCAACGGCGAAGTGCCCGAGACGCTCAAGGGAAAGCGCGTGCTCTCGCTCGACATGGCGGCGCTGCTCGCCGGCGCCAAGTATCGCGGCGAATTCGAGGAGCGTCTGAAGGCGGTGCTGAAGGACATTGCCGCCGACGCGGGCAAGACGATCGTCTTCATCGACGAGCTGCATACGATGGTCGGCGCCGGCAAGGCCGAGGGCGCGATCGACGCCGGCAACATGCTGAAGCCCGCGCTCGCCCGCGGCGAGCTCCACTGCGTCGGCGCAACGACGCTCGACGAGTATCGCAAGTACGTCGAGAAGGACGCCGCGCTCGAGCGCCGCTTCCAGAAAGTGCTGGTCGACGAGCCGAGCGTCGAATCGACGATCGCGATCCTGCGCGGGTTGCAGGAGCGCTACGAAATCCACCACGGCGTCGAGATCACCGACCCGGCGATCGTCGCCGCGGCGGAGCTCTCGCACCGCTACATCACCGACCGCTTCCTGCCCGACAAGGCGATCGACCTGATCGACGAGGCCGCGGCGCGGATCAAGATGGAGATCGACTCCAAGCCGGAGGCGATGGACCGGCTCGACCGCCGGATGATCCAGCTGAAGATCGAGCGCGAGGCAGTGAAGAAGGAGAAGGACGAAGCCTCGAAGAAGCGGCTCGCCTCGATCGAGGACGAGATCAAGCGCCTCGAGCGCGAATACGCGGATCTGGACGAGGTGTGGCAGGCGGAGAAGGCGCAGGTCGCCGGCACGCAGCACATCAAGGAGGAGATCGACAAGATCAAGCTCCAGATGGAAGAGGCGCGGCGCAAGGGCGACTGGCAGAAGATGAGCGAGCTCCAGTACGGCAAGCTGCCGCAGCTCGAGGCGCAACTCAAGAAGGCGGACAAGGCGGAAGGGAAGGCCAAACCGAAGCTATTGCGCACGCAGGTCGGCGCCGAGGAGATCGCCGAGGTCGTCTCGCGCGCGACGGGCATTCCGGTATCGAAGATGATGCAGGGCGAACGCGACAAGCTGCTGCACATGGAAGACGCGCTGCACAAGCGGGTCGTCGGCCAGGACGAGGCGGTGCGGCTCGTCGCCGACGCGATCCGCCGCTCGCGCTCGGGTCTCGCCGACCCCAATCGTCCCTATGGCTCGTTCCTGTTCCTCGGCCCGACGGGCGTGGGCAAGACCGAGCTCTGCAAGGCGCTCGCCGAGTTCATGTTCGACAGCGAGCAGCATCTGATCCGCATCGACATGTCGGAATTCCAGGAGCGGCATTCGGTCGCGCGCCTGATCGGCGCGCCGCCGGGCTACGTCGGCTACGAGGAAGGCGGCTATCTGACGGAGGCCGTTCGCCGCAAGCCTTACAGCGTGATCCTCCTCGATGAAGTGGAGAAGGCGCACCCCGACGTGTTCAACGTGCTCCTGCAGGTGCTGGACGACGGCCGGATGACCGACGGGCAGGGGCGTACCGTCGATTTCAAGAACACGGTGATCGTGATGACGTCGAACCTGGGATCGCACAGGATCCAGCAAATGGCCGACGAAGGCTCGGATCAGGCGCTGATCAAGATCGCCGTGATGGCGGAAGTGAAGGGACACTTCCGGCCCGAGTTCGTCAATCGGATCGACGAGATCGTCGTCTTCCAGCCGCTCGGCGAAGCGCAGATCGCCGACATCGCGCGGATCCAGTTGAAGGCGCTGGAAGCGCGGCTTGCGAAGCTCGAGATCAAGCTCGCGGTCACGCGACGCGGCGCTCAAGGTCGTCGCCGCGGCGGGCTTCGATCCGGTCTACGGCGCACGACCGCTGAAGCGCGCGATCCAGCAGCAGATCGAGAATCCGCTCGCCAAGGAGATTCTCTCCGGTGCTTACGCGGCAGGCGATACGGTGAAAGTCGGCGCCACCGGCGGCGAGATCACGTTCGCGAAGGCCTGACGACCGGCGTGGCGCCTGGGCTCGCGCTCGCGCACGGAATCGCAGCCGGCGGTGTTCGTCTCGCCAAACCGGCGGGGTTACCCCGCGACATCCGCGCCAAGGGGAGACAATCACGATGCGAGACGCAAAAGCGTCGAGCGGCGAACGCGCCGCGATGGTCGTCGCGAGCGCGCTCGCAATCGCAAGTCGACCTGGCCGGTCGAGCGCATCAACCGTCGTGATCGACGAGTCTACTCGAGTCCCGACGGCAGCGTGCAATTCATCGAGCTGCAGCTCCGCTTCAACGGACCAAGCCCTCGCGGGGCATGCGTGACCAGCGTCCAGGCATGACCGCCGGACATACACGTTCCCGATCGACTTGCCGAACAGCCTGACGGCCGCCAAGCGCGTGCTGATCGCAACACAGGGTTTCGCGAATCTGGGAATCGTCGCGCGTACATCGTTCCGGCGCCGTCGTTCCCCGGCGGCGGAACCCTCAACTACGCCGCGTCCGCTTCACGTATAGGGCCTGCCGATGCGGAGCTCGTGCCGTTCGGGGGCGGAAGAACTCTCCGACCAACTATGCCGGCCAGACGGGCTCGATCGGTCCAGCGGCGCCTTCCGGTGCCGACGACCGGAGTTCCGACGCTGGATCGGGCCGTGCTCGCCGTGCTGTCGGCGCTCCTCGTCCTTGCCACGATCATGGTTCGGCGCTTCCGTTGACGATCGTCATCCCCGGCAGGGCAGGAACATCGGCTCGACTTCAGTAATAGGGCGCCCATCGGCGCTCGAAACCGGCGGCGCCCGCCGACCTGATTAACGCTGCGACCCGCTCGCGCACGCCCGCGGGGCGCGGAATGATTCTCGCCGCGTCGACGTACCAGGCTTGCGCGCATACGTGGCATTGCCCTGCGCCTCGATTACCGTGAGTCCGCCGCGGTCGATGGTGAAGGAGTCGCCCGTGGTCAGCACGATGTCGCGCGGGTCGTTCTCCAGCGTGAGCCACAACGTGCCGCGCGTCACGCGCACCGTCGTTCCGCGCGCGCCGTCGAGGCGCAGGATCTCGCGGGCGGCAAGCTCCCAGACTTTCGTGTTTCCGTCGCAGGCCATCGCCAGTCCTCCAAATTATGCGTACAATGCATCCAAGAGCGCCGTGCCGGGTGATATGCTGCGGCCTGGCGCGGTTCGCCGGATTTGCTATGACGATGAGCGAATTCTGCCTGTCGCCCGCGGGCCGCGCTCAAACGGTCTTTGCGAATGACTTGCATGAATCTGATGCATGCTTGAAGCGCTGCGCCGATTGCCTTCGCTCGACTTCCTCCGGGGCTTCGAGGCCGCGGGACGGTTGTTGTCGTTCACCCGTGCCGCCGAGGAGCTCTTCCTCACCCAATCGGCGCTGTCGCGGCAGGTGGCTGCGCTCGAGGAAGCGCTCGGTGCCCCGCTGTTCCTGCGCCGGCATCGGGCGCTCGTGCTCACCCCAGCGGGCGCCGCATTCCATCGCGACGTCACCGCGGTGCTCAACGGGCTCGCCGTCGCGGCGCAGACGGTACGCGGCGCAACACGCGCACCGGGGCTCACGCTGTCGACCACCGTGTCGTTCGCGTCGCTGTGGATCATTCCGCGGCTCGCGACGTTTCGTGCGCGCCATCCCGAGGCCGATGTCTACATTTCGGCCGACGATCGCCTGGTGGACCTGTCGCGCGGCGAGGTCGATGTCGCAATCCGCTACTTGCCCGATGCGAAGGCGCCGGAAGGATCGGTACGCCTCTTCGGCGAGCGAATGATGCCCGTCGCAAGCCCCAAGCTCCTGCGGCAGCGGGCGACCCCACTCGCGCGACCGGCGGATCTCGCGCATCACGTGCTCCTGCATCTCGACGATCCGGACGGACGCACGCCTTGGCTCGACTGGAGCGTGTGGCTCGGCTCGAACGGGCAGCTCGGTTTGAAGCCGGCAGGCTCGCTGCGCTTCAAGCTCTACGATCAGCTGATCCAGGCAGCGGTCGGGGGCCAGGGCGTCGCGCTCGGCCGAGTGCCTCTCGTCGCCTCGCACCTGCGCGATGGCCGCCTCGTCGCGCCGTTTCCGAAGCGTTACGACTCGGCGCGCGGCTATTACGCCGTCATCGCGCCGCATGCGGCGGACCGCGCCGATGTCGCCGCCTTCGTCGGGTGGCTTGCTGACGAAGCGGCCCGTGAAGTCGGTCTCGAGGCCGCGACCCGCGGGTCGCGGCGGACGCGAAAATGACTGTGGCTGAGCCGCCGCCAAACGCTCTGGCGCCCTCTGCGTGGATCACGCGCTTCGCGCCACTCGTGCCGCACGGCGCGCGGGTGCTCGACGTCGCCTGCGGCCGCGGCCGGCACGCGCGCCTTTTCGCCGCTCGCGGCTGCCGCGTGCTGGCGATCGATCGCGATGCCGCAGCGCTGGCCGCGCTTGCCGAGGTCGCGGGCGTCGAGACACGCGTCGTAGACCTGGAAAGCGGCGCCTGGCCGCTTCCCGGCGAACGCTTCGATGCGGTTGTGGTCGTCAACTACCTCCATCGGCCGCTGTTTCCGCATTTGCTCGCCGCGCTGGCAGCCGACGGGATCCTGCTCTACGAGACCTTCGCGCGAGGGCAACGAGGCATATGGCCGCCCGTCAAACCCCGATTTTCTGCTGCGCCCGCAACGAGCTCCTGCATCGTGTCGGTAACGCACTGATCGTCGTCGCCTTCGAGCAAGGGCGGGTCGGCGGCGCCGGGACACGATGTAGTCGTGGAGCGGCTCGCTGCGATCGGTCCGGCGCGTGCATGGCCGCCCGAGCTGCCGCCGCTCGTCGCCCCCGACTGAACCGCACCGGTAGGGGCTGGTCGAATGCGGTAAAATCGCTCTTTTCCCCGACTTTCCTCCATGTTGACCGGCAGCATCGTCGCGATCGCGACACCGATGCAGGACGGCGGAGCGCTCGATCTCGCCGCGCTCGCCAAGCTGATCGATCTTCACGTCGTCAACGGCACGGCCGGGATCGTCATCGTCGGCACCACCGGCGAATCGCCGACCGTCGACTTCGACGAACACTGCCTGCTCATCAAGACGGCCGTGGACGCCGCACGCGGGCGTCTGCCGATAATCGCCGGCACCGGCGCCAATTCAACGAAGGAAGCGATCGCCCTGACTGCGTATGCGAAGAAGGCCGGCGCAGCGAGCTGTCTTTCGGTCGTGCCGTACTACAACAAGCCCACGCAGGAGGGCCTGTACCGCCATTTCCGCGCCGTCGCCGAAGCGCGTGGACCTGCCGATGATCCTCTACAACGTGCCCGGGCGGACGGTCGCCGATCTCGCGAACGAGACGACGCTGCGGCTGTCGCAGGTGCCTGGCATTGTCGGCATCAAGGATGCGACGGCCGATCTAGGTCGCGGCAGCGAGCTCATCGCGGCGCTTCGCGCGGCGGACCGGCACGATTTCGCCGTCTACAGCGGCGACGACATCGCCGGATTGCCGCTGATGCTGATCGGTGGCCACGGCGTGATCTCGGTAACCGCCAATGTCGCGCCCAGGCTTATGGCAGAGATGTGTACGGCAGCGCTCGCCGGGGATCTCGCCCGCGCCCGCGCGTGCAACGACCGGTTGCTGCCGCTGCATCGGCGGCTGTTCGTCGAGGCGAATCCGATTCCGGTGAAATGGGCGCTCTCCGCCATGGGCCTCATCAAGAACGCGCTGCGATTGCCGCTGGTTCCCCTTTCACCCCATCACCACGAGACCGTCCGCGACGCGCTGCGCAACTGCCGGCGCTCTCGCGTGACCACAAAGGTTTTGCGCATGGATACGATGAAACTTCCGCTCGTGCTGCGCCGCGATCGCCGCGATCGCGCTCGGCGCCCTTGCCCTTTCCGGTTGCGAGTCGACCTCGATCGGCAAGAAGATCGACTACAAGTCCACGTCGTCGGCGCCGTGCGCTCGAGCTGCCGCCGGAGCTGAAGGCGCCGCAGTACGACGACCGCTACAACTCGGCGACCGCGTCGGGCATCGCCGCGCGCGACGCGACGCGGCCCAAGGGAGGCGACACGATCGCGCAGAACAGCGTCGCCGACGCGAAGATCATGAAGAGCGGCAACGAGCGCTGGCTCGTCGTCAAGACGACGCCGGAGAATGCCTGGACCGTCGCCCGCCAATTCTGGCTCGAGAACGGCTTCGTGCTCGCGAACGAGCAGCCGACCGCCGGCGTCATGGAAACGGACTGGGCCGAGAACCGCGCCGAGATTCCGCAGGATTTCCTCCGCAGCACGATCGGCAAGTATCTCGACGTGTTCTACACGACGTACAAGCGCGAGAAGTACCACACGCGGATCGAGCGCGGCACCGAGCCCGGCACCGTCGAGATCTACATTTCGAGCCGCATCATGGAACAGGTACCGACGAAGACCGAGAACACTGGAGCCCCGTCGGGCTTCGCCTGGGGGCTGATGCCTCCCGAATCCCGGGCTCGACGCCGAATGGCTGGGTCGGATGATGGTGACGTTTTGGAGCCCCCGAGCCGCAGACGACGCAGACGGCGAAGGCCGGCGGAGCGAGCGCCACCGCAGCGCCCGAGCGCGCGCTGCTGCAGAAGGCGCCTGACGGCGTTAACGCAGCTGATCGTCGACGACGGATTCGACCGCGCCTGGCGTCGGGTCGGCCTGGCGCTCGACCGCATCGGCTTCACCGTCGTCGATCGGGATCGCTCGAAGGGCTTCTACTACGTTCGCTACGCCAACCCCGAGGTCGAAACGAAGCAGGAGGGCGTCCTCTCGAAGCTGATGTTCTGGAAGGACAAGACCGAAAAGCCCGAGCAGTACCGTATCACCGTCGCGCAGTCCGACCCGCGCAGCATCGTCACGGTGCAGGATCCAAACGGCGCGCCCGACAAGAGCGCGAACGGCGAGAAGATCCTCTCGCTGCTCAAGGACCAGCTCAAGTAGCGCACGGAGCGCCCCTTTGCGCTTCGCCTCCCTGGGCAGCGGCAGCGCAGGCAACGGCCTCGTCGTCGAAGCCGGCACGACCCGGATCCTGATCGACTGCGGTTTCGGCGTTCGCGACACCGAGGGGCGACTCGCACGGTGCGGCCTGGCCCCTGACGACCTGACCGCGATCCTCGTCACTCATGAGCATGCGGACCATGTCGGCGGCGTTGCGGCGTTCGCCGCGCGCCATGCAACTCCGGTATGGGCGACGTTCGGGACGCTCGCCGAGGTGTCGGAGCGCTTCGAGGGGATGGCGCACGTCTACGGCTTCGACAGCCACGACACGTTCGCGATCGGCGCGCTCGAGATCGTGCCCATTCCCGTTCCGCACGATGCGCGCGAGCCGGTGCAATACGCGATCGGCGACGGGGTCCATCGGCTGGGCATTCTGACCGATCTCGGCGTGTCGACGCCGCATGTCGAGGCGTGCCTGTCAGGGTGCGACGCGCTGGTCCTCGAATGCAATCACGATGTCGCGATGCTCGAAAGCGGCAGCTATCCGGCATCGCTCAAGCAGCGCATCGCCGGGCGCTTCGGGCATCTGTGCAACGAGGCCGCGGCGCAGCTGCTCGCGCGCATCGACTCGTCGCGGCTCGTCCACATCGTCGCGGCGCACCTGTCGAAAGAGAACAACACGCCCGATCTCGCGCGCGCGGCACTCGCGGGCGCGCTCGGATGCGCGCAGGACTGGATCGGCATTGCCGGCCAGGACGACGGCTTCGGCTGGCGCGAACTTTGAAGGAAGAACGAGGAGAGTCCATGGAAAAGCGGCAGGAGCTCTACAAGGGCAAGGCGAAGACCGTCTACGCGACGGACGACCCGCATCGGCTCATCATGCATTATCGCGACGACGTTTCGGCGTTCGACGGGGCGAAGCTCGCAAAGCTCGAGCAGAAGGGCGAGACCAACAACAAGATCAACGCCTACGTGATGGGCAAGCTCGCGGCGGCCGGCGTGGCCACGCATTTCGTCCGCGTGCTGAACGAGCGCGAGTCGCTGGTCAAGGCGCTCAAGATGATCCCGGTCGAATGCGTGGTGCGCAACGTCTGCGCGGGTTCGATGGCGAAGCGTTACGGGATCGCCGAAGGCACGCGGTTGGCCGAGCCGATCTTCGAGTTCTTCTTCAAGAGCGACGCGCTGCACGACCCGCTGTGCAACGACGATCACATTCGCGTGCTCGGCTGGGCGACGGCAGAGGACATCGCGGAGATGCGCAGGCTCACGCACAAGGTCAACGGGGTGTTGAAGCCGATGTTCACCGACGCCGGGATGGATCTCGTCGACTACAAGCTCGAGTTCGGGCATCCAACCGAGGACCCCGCCGCGCCGCTCGTGCTGGGCGACGAGTTCACGCCCGACGGGTGCCGGTTATGGGACGCGAAAACCGGGGAAAAGATGGACAAGGACCGCTTCCGACGCGATCTCGGCACGGTGATCGATCATTACCGCGAGGTGGCGCAGCGCATCGGCGCACCGCTGTAGCCGGTCGCGCGCAAGGGAGCGATCGCGGCGCGCGCCAGCTTCGAGACCGACGCGGGGGCCGCAAAAAGCAAAACGGGCCGGCATGCCGGCCCGTTTCGTCGAACGCGGGGTAAGGCTTACTTCTTCGGTTCTTCCTTCTTTTCCTCGGCTGCCGGCGCCGCGGGCGCCATTGCCGGTGCAGCCGGAGCGGCCGCATCCTTCGCGGGCTCCGCGGGCTTCATCGCATCGCCAGACGGTGCGGGAGCAGGGGCGGGCGCCGGGGCGGCTGCGGGTGCAGCCGGCTTCGGGGCCGGGGCAGGTTCTTGCTTGCTGCACGCAGCCAGTGCGAGCGCGGCGACAGCGACGAGGATGAGCGACTTGTTCATGGTTCGTTTCCTTCGACGAGTATCGGTGATGTTGGATTGATGTTGGAACGGATCGGTTGCCGCCAATCCGGGCATCGTCATTCGGGAGATGTTCCTCTGCGGCGGGCCTGAAACGACAAGGCAATCGACGGTGAATGCTAACACAAAAACCTGTCGATTCAAAGGGATTGTGCGTCGCAACCAAACATCGAGCGTGTGCGAGCACATTTTCAGAGGCCAAGAACCGTCCCGGTGAGCCCCGGCTCGCCTGTCGCCCAGATTTCGTCGAGCCGATTGATGAGCGGACGCGCAAGATGCGGCTCCTCGATCGCCAGCGCCGCGCGCGGCTGCTCGAAGTGAAAGCGATGGAGGAAGTGTCGTCCGTCGACGATCACCAGGGGGTCCGACGCGCCTTTGGCTTCGGGACCGGTCTTGTAGATCGTGATCCGGTCGCTGAACGATTTCAGCAGTGCGGCTAGACGCGGGCACGATGTTTCGAGCCAACGCGTGTCGTGCACGATGATCTCGAGCTTCGAGGTGCGTGATCGACGCAGGAATTGCCCGAGCTTATCCGCGCGGGCGGGGGAGTTCCAGCCCATCTCGGAAAGATCGTAGTCAAACACGCGGATCGAATGCTGGGCGAGACCGACCAGCTCGTCGAGCGCGGCGACCTGCGCCGAGACGGTGGCGAGCATTTCCTGCCGCGGCGCCGGCGGGGTGTTCGCATCACCCGGTGTTTGCGTGGAGATAGCCATGACGATACCAATCGTAAAGCAGGGCAGCGGCGTCGCGGCCCGCGGCGCCTGCCGTTCGCGGAGCAAGCACGCGCGCGTTCGCAAGCCCGCGCATCGCCGCTGCGCCCCTCGCCGGCCACCGCTGCGCCGCGCCGTTGATGAACAACGCCCGGTCATCGTAGAGCAGTTGCGTGCGCGGGTCCAGCCGCACGCCGTGCCTGCGGGTGCGTGCAAGAAACGCCGTTCGCGACAGGGCGCGGGCCGGCGGGTCGAAGAATACGGCGGGCTTCGGCTCCGACAACCAGCAACCGAGAAAGTCCCCAACCGTCGCGCGATCCCAGCGGACCGAACCCAGCATTTCGGCGCATCGGCGCTGCATGGCGACAGCGATTTTCGCCGGTTCACGCGTGGCCCGCAGGTCAGGATCCGCGTAGCGTCCGGCGAGGTCCATGCGATCGCGAAGGAAATCGAGGAACGCGACGGCCAGCTCGTTCGCGCTGGGGGCGCGGAATCCGATCGAATACGTCGTGCATACGTCGATGGCAGTGCCGTCGTGCGCGTAATCGGGCGGCAGGTAGAGCAGATCGCCCGGGGCGAGCACGTGATCGTGCTCGGGAACGAAACGGCGGAGAATCTTGAGGGGCAGACCGCGCTTCAATGCAAGATCGGGTTGCCGCCCGTATCTCCAGCGCCGCCGCCCGCTGCCCTGCAGCAGGAACACGTCGTACGAATCGAAGTGCGGTCCGACGCCGCCGCCTGGCGCGGCGAGGCTCACCATCAGATCGTCGAGGCGGGCGAAGGGCAGGAATGCGAAGCGCCGCAACAGCGCGTCGGCAGCGGTCGAGTGCAGGTTCACCCCCTGCACGAGCAGCGTCCAGTCGCGCGGCGGTAGCGCGCGAAAGTCGGAGCGGCGGAACGGTCCGTGCACGAGCGACCAGCGGGCACCGTCGCGGATTACGAGCCGCGCCTCGACATCGTCGCGCAACGCAAGAGCGGTGAGCTCCGTTGCCGTGAAGACGCCGGCAAACCCGGGAAATGCGCCGCGAACGAGCAACGCCGTCTTCTGCCAGTGGCTGCGGACGAATCCAGCGGCGCCCTCTGTACCGGGAAATATCGGAGGGGTCGCGATCGATGCTCGGGGCGACGTCGCGACAGGCATGCGCCGATTATAGCGACGCGGCGAGGGCATCGCGACGCTCGGCTACAATGACAGGATACTGCGGTGCGCCCCATTCCCCCCAAACGGCGCCACTTGCCGTCCGGCGCAGTGCTCTCCCTTCCTCGCGGAGCCCCGATGAACATTTTTGCGAACACCGTCGTAACGCTCACGTTCGAGCTCTACGACTCCGAGGGCACGTTGCTCGAAGCGACCGACGAGCCCATCACGTATTTGCACGGCGGACACTCCGGAATGCTGCCGAAGCTCGAGGAAGCGCTCAACCTCAAGAAGATCGGCGATGCGATATCGGTCGATGTCGAGCCGGCCGATGGGTTCGGAGACTACGATCCGCAGCTCGTCAAGGTCGAAACGGCGGACAGGTTGCCGCCCGAAGTCGAGGTCGGCATGCAGTTCGAGGCGTTCGCCAACCCCGACGACGAGGCTGAAAGCACCGTCGTGTTCACCGTCACCGACATTGCCGAGGGCAAGGTCGTGCTCGACGGCAATCATCCGTGGGCAGGCAAGCGTTTGCGCTTCGATTGCCGGATCCTCGACGTGCGCGCAGCAACCGCCGAGGAGGTCGAGCATGGGCATGTGCACGGCGCGGGGGGGCATCACCATCACTGAACGCGCGGTGATAATCGACGTCGCCCCCGCCGAGGCAGGGGGCCCGGTGACGTTGGACACCGTGTCGAAAGACGCTGGGTTCCCGCCTCCGCGGAAACGACGGAAGCATGGTGCGTGTCGCCCGCTGGCGTGATTCGACCTAGGATCGCTTGAGTAACTTGTGCAGTTCGTAAAGCGCCGCCAGGGCATCGCGCGGCGTCATCGCATCCGGGTCGAGGTTCGCGAGATGCGAGGTGATCGCGTCGGCGTCGGTCAACGCTGACATAGGAGGTTCGGAACCATCCGTCGTCACGCCGATCGGCGCGAAGAGATCGGCCTGCGCGGTCGCTCCGGCGTTGAACTTGTCGAGTCGCAAGAGATAGCTCTTTGCGCGCCGGATCGCCTCGGCCGGCACGCCGGCGAGCCTCGCCACCTGGAGTCCGTAGCTGCGGTTTGCCGGACCTTCCTCGGCAGCATGGAGGAATACGATTCCGTTGGCGTGCTCAACGGCGTCGAAATGCAGGTTGGCGCAGCCCTCGATTTCCGCGGGCAACGCGGTCAGCTCGAAATAGTGTGTGGCGAACAGCGCGAGGCTCCGATTCTTTTCCGCGAGCTGGTGCGCGATCGCCCACGCGAGTGCGAGACCGTCGAACGTCGATGTGCCGCGCCCGATCTCATCGATCAGCACGAGGCTTTGCTGCGTGGCGCGGTGCAGGATCGTCGCTGCTTCCGTCATCTCGACCATGAACGTCGAGCGCCCGCCGGCGAGGTCGTCCGCTGCGCCGATCCGCGTGTGGATCGCGTCGAGCGGGCCGATCACAGCGCTACCCGCGGGCACGAACGAGCCGCAGTAGGCCAGAAGCGCGATCACGGCCGTTTGTCGCATGTACGTGGACTTGCCTCCCATGTTGGGGCCGGTGATGATGAGGAGGCGCCGATCGGGGCGCAGGTCGAGATCGTTGGGAATGAATTCGTCGACCTGTCGTTCGACGACGGGGTGGCGTCCGCCGCGGATCCTGATGCCGGTCGCCGGGACAAAAACAGGTTGGGTGAAATCGAGCGCTTCCGCGCGCTCGGCGAGACTCGCGAGCACGTCGAGGGTGGCGAGCGCCACGGCCGCCTTCTGCAGCGCCGGAATTGCGGGCGAAAGATCGGCGAGCAATGCGTCGAAGAGCAATTTTTCGCGCGCGAGCGCGCGCTCCTGCGCGGACAGCGCCTTGTCCTCGAAGGTCTTGAGCTCCGGCGTGATGTAACGCTCGGCGTTCTTGAGCGTTTGCCGCCGTCGATAATCGTCGGGGACCTTTTGCGCATTCGCGTTCGTGACCTCGATGTAGAAGCCGTGGACACGGTTGTATTCCACCTTGAGGTTCGCGATGCCGGTGCGCTCCCGCTCGCGCGCTTCGAGCGCAACGAGGAACTCCCCGGAGTGGTTGTGGATCGAGCGCAGCTCGTCCAGCTCGGTGTCGTGGCCCGCAGCGATGACACCGCCGTCGCGAACCTGCACGGCGGGCTCGGCTGCAATCGCACGCCCGAGAAGTTCTCGCCATTTCGGATCGACCGAAAGATCGCCGGCAAGCGAAATGACGAGTGCCGCATCGGCGGTGCCGAGCAGCGCGCGAATTGCCGGCAATCGTGAGAGCGTATCGCGCAGTCCCGCCAGGTCGCGCGGTCGCGCCGACGCGAGCGCGACGCGCGCCGCGATGCGCTCGACGTCGACGGTCGTCGCGAGTTCATTAAGCAGCGCGCGGCGCGCCGCGGCGTCCGCCGTCCACTGCGCGACGGCGCCGTGCCGCGCCGCCGCCGCCTCCTGCGAACGCAGCGGATGCGTGAGCCAATGGCGCAGCACCCGGCTCCCCGCCGCTGTGCCGCAACCGTCGAGCAGCGACAACAACGTCGGCGAAGGCTCGCCGCGCAGCGTTTCCGTGATCTCGAGGTTGCGCCGCGTCGCGGCGTCGAGCAGCAGATACTCGCTCGTGCTCTCGACGCCGAGCTCGCGGATATGGGGGAGCGCCGACCGCTGTGTCGACGCGGCGTAGCCGAACAGTGCGCCGGCTGCGCCGATGGCAAGATCGCGATCCTCGACGCCGAACGCCGCGAGGTCGCGCATCCCGAAGTGCTTCGCGAGGGCGCGCACCGCCGCTGCGGAGTCAAACTGCCATGCGGGCAGCGTACGCGTCGGCGTCGGACTCCCCGCGAGCGGCGATGGCACCTCGTCAGGCAATAGCAACTCTGCGACGTCCAGCCGTTCCAGCGTCGAAGCGGCTTCGGATGGCGGCACCTCCGCCAACGTGAAGCGTCCCGACGCAAGGTTGAGCCAGGCGAGACCGGTCCGGTATTTCCCCGGATTGAACGCGACGAGTAGACTGTCGCGCTTCGCGTCGAGCAAGCCCGCATCGGTCACGGTGCCCGGCGTGACCACGCGCAACACCTTGCGCTCGACCGGGCCCTTGCTGGTCGCAGGGTCGCCAATCTGTTCACAGATCGCGACCGACTCGCCCAGCTTCATCAGCCGGGCGAGATAGCCGTCGACCGCGTGAAACGGCACGCCGGCCATCGGAATCGCTGCGCCCGCCGATTGCCCGCGCGCCGTCAACGTGATGTCGAGCAATCGGGCCGCCCGCTTGGCGTCTTCGTAGAACAGCTCGTAGAAGTCGCCCATGCGGTAGAACAGCAGCTTGTCGGGATGCTCGGCCTTCGCGCGGAAATATTGCTGCATCATCGGCGTGTGCGCCGAAAGCGGAGCGTCAGGCATGGCGGCATGCGTGGACATCATTGCGATTATAAAGGCCGCACGCGGCTCTGCGTCGGACAGCGTCGACGTTTCCGCGATACAGCGGCAGTGGACATTCCTTGCCGGGCGAAGGCCCGCCGGCGTTGCGCCGTGCGAGACTGCGGAGCATCATTTTCGCGAGGGCTTGCGGGCTGACCCAACAACACGGAAAGGAGAATCCATGAAAAGCTGCGTACAGTGCTGGATTGCATTGGTGGCGATCGCAGGCGCGCTGCCGTCGGGCGTTTGCAGCGCGGGACTCTATGGCAACGACACGGCGGCCACCGCCCGCCCCATCTTCGCGGACGGGACGACTTACATCGACCATTTGACGCCGACGAACCTCGAGGCCTGGTTCGTCTTCCGCGCCGAGCCGAACCAGTCGTACGCGGTCGAGGTGTGGAGCCCGAACGGGAAGCGCGAATCCACGGACAACGAATGCACCAATGCGGCCGGCATGTACGAGTCCGACGGGACGACCCCCATCACGACGACCCACCGCTGGTTCGACACTCCATCCATCCAACCAGAGAATGCGGACCTCCAATCGGGCCGCGAGACATTCATCTCCTCGGGCGGCGCGCGGCCCGTGACACTCCGCGTCTACGACAACGCCTTTCCGCCGACCGGACCGCACGACTGCGCGGTTCGCGTCATGCTGACGACGCTGGCGTCCGCCCGCTGGTCGGTCAACGGCTACAGCGACTTCATTGCAATATCGAACGTGGCGTCGTCCCAGACGAGCGGAGGCGTCCAGGGATCGATCCTTTACTTCGACGAATCCGGGTCACTGGTTGGATCCGATCCGTTCACTCTCGCCGCTGGCGCGAGCGTCCAGATCGTCAAAGCGAACGGCGTTGCCATCGGCGGCGCAACCCGGGGAGGCATTCGCATCGTCCACAACGGCGCCCCCGGCTCGATCGTCGCGCACCAGCTCTGGTACAACCCGGTGACCAACGCTTACATCCAATACCCGTTCTTCCCCCTCGTGCATTCGTACGCGCGTGGCGGAATTTGATCTGGCGGCGGAGGGCGCATTCGTCGATTGGGCGCCCGTCGGTTGCAGACCTGGAGCACTTCGCTAAGCCTGCCATGAGCCAGGCGGGGGTAGTGCTGCGTCCGTCTTGCTCGATGCGCGGCGTTCGCGTCACGACATGCGACGAAGCACCGTTCTGCACAAGGCGCGTAGAAGCAGCGCATGGCGGCACTGACGCAATCTGGGGCACAATGCTTCGAGAGCTCTTTGCGCTTTCGCCATGACTCCCGTCGCCCTCGACCCCGGCAAGCTGTCGCTCGCCGACCTGCGTCGCCTGTGGACGGCGCCACACGTGCTAGCCGTCAATCCGGAAGCGAAATCCGGCGTCGATGCGGCCGCAGAGACGGTGAATCGCATCCTCGCCGCAGGCCACACGGTTTACGGCGTCAACACCGGCTTCGGCCTTCTCGCGCGCACGCGGATCGACGATGCGCGTCTCGCGGAATTGCAGCGTTCGCTGGTGCTGTCGCATTCGGCGGGCACGGGGTCACTGTTCGACGACGCCGTCGTGCGGCTTACGATCGCATTGAAAGCGGCGTCGCTCGCACGCGGCTACTCGGGCGTGCGCTGGAGCGTGATCGAGGCGCTCGTCGCGCTCGTCAACTCGGGCGTGGTGCCGTGCATACCGTCGCAAGGATCTGTCGGTGCCTCGGGCGATCTCGCGCCGCTCGCGCATCTGTCGGCGGTGTTGATCGGCGAGGGTGAAGCGAAGATTGCGGGACGTTCGCTTTCCGCGCGGGAAGCGCTGGCGCAGGCGGGATTGAAGCCCGTCGTCCTCGGTCCGAAGGAAGGCCTGGCGCTGCTCAATGGCACGCAGGTATCGACGGCGCTCGGGCTCGCCGGACTGTTCGCCGCCGAGCGCGCGATGGCCGCAGCGTTCGTCGCGGGCGCGCTCACCGTCGACGCGTGCCTCGGCAGCGACACGCCGTTCGACGCGCGGATCCAGTCGGTTCGCGGCCACCGCGGGCAGGCCGATGCCGCCGCGATCAGCCGCGGCCTCCTCGCCGGCAGCAGGATCCGCGAATCGCACAAGGATTGTCACCGTGTGCAGGATCCCTACAGCGTCCGCTGCCAGCCGCAGGTGATGGGGGCGTGCCTCGATCAGCTGCGGCACGCGGCCGAAGTGCTGGTGACCGAAGCGAACGCCGTGTCCGACAATCCGCTCGTGTTCGCGGACGCTGACGAGATCGTCTCCGGAGGCAACTTCCATGGCGAGCCTGTCGCCTTCGCCGCGGACAATATCGCCCTTGCAATCGCCGAGATCGGTGCGCTGTCGGAGCGGCGCATCGCGCTGCTGATGGACACGAACCTCTCGGGCCTGCCGCCGTTCCTGGTCGAGGATGGCGGCGTCAACTCCGGCTTCATGATCGCGCAGGTCACCGCAGCCGCGCTCGCCTCCGAGAACAAGTCGCTCGCACACCCGGCATCGGTGGATTCGCTGCCGACCTCCGCGAACCAGGAGGACCACGTCAGCATGGCGACGTTTGCCGCACGCCGCCTGACGCCGATGGCGGAGAATACGGCACGCATTGTCGCGATCGAGCTGATTGCTGCAGCGCAGGGCGTCGAGCTCCGCGCGCCGCTGACAACGTCACCCAAGCTCGCCGCCGCAATGGCGATGATCCGGGCCGACGTCGCATTCTGGGGCCGTGATCGCGCATTTGCACCGGACATCGAGGCGATCCGGATCCGCGTCGAGGCCGGGGACTTTGCGCCTTATGCCGGCCCGCTGCTCGATCGGAGCTGATGGGCGTTGCGGCGTGACGCGCCGGGCCGGCTGCGCGACAATCACTCTACGCCGCCAAGGACGCTCCACCGGAGGACTCCATGCATCGTGACGACCCGAATCGACTCCTAACGGCACGCGCCGGCACCCGCTTTGCCAACCGCCTGATTCGCGCGCCGCGCGGCACGCAACGGACGGCGAAATCGTGGCTCACCGAAGCGCCGCTGCGGATGATCCAGAACAATCTCGATCCCGAAGTTGCCGAAAACCCGAAGGAGCTGGTCGTCTACGGCGGCATCGGTCGCGCGGCCCGGAACTGGGAATGCTTCGACGCGATCATCGCGGCATTGCGCGAATTGGACGACGACGAATCGCTGCTGATCCAGTCCGGCAAGCCGGTCGGCGTGTTCAGGACGCACACCGATGCGCCGCGCGTGCTGATCGCGAACTCGAATCTCGTCCCGAAATGGGCGACGTGGGACCATTTCAACGAGCTCGACCGCAAGGGCCTGATGATGTTCGGACAGATGACCGCCGGTTCGTGGATCTACATCGGCAGCCAGGGCATCGTTCAGGGGACCTTCGAGACGTTCGCCGAAGCCGGCCGCCAGCATTGCGGCGGCGTGCTCTCCGACAGGTGGATCCTGACCGCGGGGCTCGGTGGCATGGGCGGTGCGCAGCCCCTCGCGGCGACGATGGCCGGCGCGTCGATGCTGGCGATCGAGTGCCAGCAAAGCCGCATCGACATGCGCTTGTCGACACGCTATCTCGATCGGCAAGCGCAGGATCTCGATGACGCGCTCGCGATCCTGCGTGACGCGTGCGCGAAGCGGCAGCCGGTGTCGGTAGGGTTGCTCGGGAATGCCGCCGAGGTCCTCCCCGAGCTCGTTCGCCGCGACGTGCGGCCCGACATGGTGACCGATCAGACATCGGCGCACGATCTCGTCCACGGCTACCTGCCCGCGGGCTGGACGATCGAGCGATGGAAAGCGGCACAAGACGATCCCGCGCAGCATCCGGCCCTCGTCACGACGGCGAAGCAATCGATCAAGGCGCACGTCGAGGCGATGCTCGCGTTCCACCGGCAGGGCGTGCCGACGTTCGACTACGGCAACAACATCCGGCAGGTCGCCTGCGACGAAGGCGTGACCGAGGCGTTCGCGTTTCCAGGCTTCGTCCCCGCGTACATTCGTCCTCTGTTCTGCGAGGGGAAAGGGCCGTTCCGCTGGGTGGCGCTGTCCGGCGATCCCGAGGACATCTATCGAACCGATCGCAAGGTCAAGGAACTGTTTCCGGACAACGCGCACGTGCATCGCTGGCTCGACATGGCGCGCGAGCGGATCGCGTTCCAGGGGCTGCCGGCGCGCATCTGCTGGCTGGGCCTGGGCGAGCGGCATCGCGCCGGGCTCGCTTTCAACGACATGGTGAAGACCGGCGAGCTCGAAAGCGCCGATCGTCATCGGTCGCGATCATCTCGACACCGGCAGCGTCGCCTCACCCAATCGCGAAACCGAGGCAATGGCCGACGGCTCCGACGCGGTGTCCGACTGGCCGCTCCTCAATGCGCTCCTCAACACCGCGAGCGGCGCAACGTGGGTGTCGTTCCATCATGGCGGCGGCGTGGGCATGGGCTATTCGCAGCACGCGGGCGTCGTCATCGTCTGCGACGGCACCGACGCTGCGGCCAGGCGGATCGAGCGCGTGCTGTGGAACGACCCGGCCTCCGGCGTCATGCGCCACGCGGACGCAGGTTATGCGAAGGCGACAGAGGTTGCGCGCGAGCAGGGCCTTAAGCTGCCGATGATGCGGTGATCGAATTCGCCCGAGCGTGGATCACCAATCCAGCCCGCAGGCGCGAGCCGGCGTTGCAATGCCGGTGCCGACCTATTTCTGGAAATCGAGCTCGAACGCCGCCGCGCCGTCCTCGAGCTTGTTGACGCCGTAGTACTTGTCCCCTGTCTTGAAGATGAATCTGCACCACTTTTCTTCCACACGTTGCCAGGCGATCGTGACGCAGTAGGCACCTTTGTCGCTCAATCGCCACGTACCGCTCGCGGTGGCTGCGCCGTGGTATTGCGGATTGCCTCTGTTATCCGAAGAGGCGACAAGTGTGCCGTCCGCCTTGTTTTCCCATGAGCGGGTGCTGCCGGTGTTGGTGCGGCTCACAACCTTTGCGCCCGGCAGCAATTGCGCTACATCTTCCGCCGTCAACTGATTTCCGCCTTTCGCCTTCACGTCGTTCAGCGTAAGCGTCTGCCCGATTGCGAGCGAGGACACTCCGATCACAACGGCGGCAACAATCGCACGAAGCATCTTTTCTCCTCTTGGTTGGTTGGCACGTGCGGGCTGCCGGCTGGCACCTCCGAATCTAGCGGCCGCCTCGCATTATGGCATCGCGTGCGGGGCCGGAGCGTGACGCGCCGGAACGAGAAAAGCGCCGCGGCGGGGATCGTTGCGGCGGCGGCGTCGAACCTGGTCGGGGTGACAGGACTTGACTTTCCCGCCCCGTCACAAACGGAACTCAAGGAGAAACCGTCGCCCTGCTTAGGAGCTGCAAATGGCAAGAGAGCGTGGCTTCGGAAGCCCTCACGTTCATCTGGGCTGGACGGCGATCGCCTTCCTTGACAAGCAAAATCTGACCTGCTAAACGCTGCATTCCGGCGCGTCGAAGGAATATGGGAGGAGTCATGAAACGAAGTGGATGGTGGATGGTCGTGTCGCTGGCGGCGGTGATGGTCGCTGTTGCAACGCCAAATGTTTCCTTCGCACAGCAGAAGAAGCTGATCCTCTGGACCCACTGGGATCAGAACCCTGACTTCAACAAGTGGTACGAGGCCAAAGGGAAAGAATTCGCCAAGAAGTCCGGCTACGAGGTCGAGGTGGTCACCATCCCGTATCAGGGATACGAGGCCAAGTATCTGGCGGCCCTCATGGCGAAGAGCAGCGCGCCCGACATTTTCATGGGGATGACGCACCAATGGTGCGGCCAGTACGATTTCTGCGACAAGATGCCCGCCGATCTCGCGAAGATCTACGACGAGAATCTGCCGAAGTACATGGTCGAAGTCGGCAAGTGGAAGGGCGTGCGCTACGGGATCCCCATCGAGCACGGCAACTTCCAGCAGATGTACATCAACGTCGACATGTTCAAGAAGGCCGGCCTCAATCCGGACGATCCACCCAAGACCTTCGACATTTGGCTGGCGGACCTGAAGAAGCTGACGATTGCCGACCCCAAGGGCGGTGAGCCGACGCAGGTCGGCTTCGCGCTCCGCAGCAAGGGTGCTCCGGTGGGGATCACGGACAAGTTCCTCCCGTTCGCCCACGCCTGGGGCGCGCGGATGCTGAGCCCGGATCTGGACAAGGCCGCGGGTTATGCCAACAGCCCGCAGATGGTGGCGGCGCTCACGTTCTTCGGCGATCTCGTCAACAAGGACAAGGTGGCGAGCCTCGCGTTCGGCAATCCCGAAGATGCATTCGGCCAGAAACGCGCCGCCGTCATCTTCCGCGAGTCCTGGTTCTTCGGCTGGCTCAAGAAGAACGCGCCCGACGTGAACTTCAAGGTTTACGCCCTGCCCTGCGAAAAGGTTTGCCCCGGCGCGGGTGCCCTGTTCCCGTGGACGGACCTCGTGTACAAGAACAGCCCGAACAAGCAAGTGGCGTGGGAGTTCATGAGGTTCATCAGCAATGCCAAGGACGACATGGACCACCATCAACTGCAGGGGATACTCCCCGTGTGGACGGTGAATCTCGATAGCGCCTACGTGAAGTCGCGGCCCGACTATCAGTCCACGAAAGACATGCTCGCCCAGCAGGTACCGCCAACGTACTTCCACCCGAAATCGAACGAGTTGGCGACTGCCTTCGGTGAAGCCATCGTCGGCGTTCTATTCGGCAAAGGGCAGCCGAAGCCCTTGCTGGACGAGGCCGCCGCCAAGATGGACCGCATCCTCAAGGACTAGTCTTCCCATCGGTCCAAGAAATCACCTCTGGTAGCCCGATACACGGGCACCGGCGGTGGGTGCACGCCGATACCATGCGCCAGTGGCTTCGCATCGCGTTCCCCAGGAATTACCTCGATCGCCGGAAACGTGCGGGGTTCCTGTTCGTGCTCCCGGCGTTGCTGTTCTTCGGTTCGGTCTTCCTCCTGCCGCTCGCGCAGTCGATCATGTATTCGTTCTACAAGATCGCCCCGGGCGGAGCGAAGGAGTTCGTGGGCCTGCGCCTTTATCAAAAGGTCCTCACCGACTCCACGTTCTGGGGCGCCGTCGGCAACACCGTCCAACTCCTGTTGTTCTCCGTGCCGATGACGGTCGTCCTCGCACTCGCCGTGGCACTCGGGCTCAACCGGATCACCAATCTCAAGTGGCGCAACGTGTGGGCTTCGATGTACTTCCTGCCCTTCGCCACTTCGCTGGTCGCCGCCGCGCTCATCTGGCAATGGATCTATGACCCGGTCTACGGCTTCCTGAACTATGCCCTGTCGTTCGTCGGCATTCCGCCGCAGAAGTGGCTGCAGAGCCTGGCCGAGGTGCGACCTGCCATCGCCGCCGTGAGCGTCTGGGTCCGCATCGGCTTCGACACGATGATCTTCCTGGCCGCGCTTCAATCGATCCCGCAGGAGTATTACGAGGCGGCCAACGTCGACGGCGCCAGTGCCGTCCAACGATTGCGGTACATCACGCTGCCGCTGCTCAACGCGCAAATCATCATGGTCTGCATTCTCGAGCTCATCTTCAATTTCAAGATCTTCGATCAGGTGTACGCCACGACGCAGGGCGGGCCCGCCGGCGCGAGTCAGACCATCATCATGCTGCTTTACGACACGGCCTTCAGATTCTTCCGCTTCGGCGATGCCTCGGTCATCGCGGTCTTCGTCTTCATCACGCTGATGGTCGTGACCTTGCTGCAATGGCGATTCTTCCGAAGACCCGTCGAGTACTGAAGTAGCCCTCCAGTCTCCGCGACGACATGAACGCCATCGCGCCATCGATCGAATCGGCGTCGCGCGAAACGCGCGGCAGCACGCGCGTGCACATCCGCTGGCTCGTCATGCTCGCGGTCGCCTGCGGGGCGATCGTCGTCTTCTTCCCGTTTTTCTGGATGGCGGTCACGTCGTTGAAGACCGCCCCGGAGATCCAGCGCGTGCCGCTCCAGATCGCCCCCGACCACTGGCTCAACCTCAGCAATTACGTCGAAGTCTTCAAGCGCGAGCCCTTCCTGCGCTACCTGCTCAACAGCACCATCGTCGCGTCGATCGCCGCCGTGAGCAGCGTGGTGGTCTCGTCACTCGCGGGGTTCGGCTTTGCAAAGTATCAGTTCCCCGGGCGCGACTTCTTCTTTCTCGCCGTCGTCGGCATCCTGATGGTCCCCTTCCAATCGGTCGTGGTACCGCTGTACGTCTGGATGAACGATCTGGGGTTGCTCGACACCTACGCGGGCATCGTGGCGCCGGATCTCGTCAGCGTCTTCGGCGTCTTCCTGATGCGGCAGGCAATCGAGACGATTCCCAACGACTACATCGACGCCGCTCGCATCGACGGCGCGAGCGAGCTCCGGATCTTCTTCCTTGTAATCCTGCCGTCGGTCAAGCCGGCCACTGCCACCTTGCTGATCATCAAGTTCCTGTGGAGCTGGAACGAGTTCTTCTGGCCGATGGTGGTGATCAACAGTCCCCAGATGAAGGTGGTCACGATGGGCCTCATGAGCTTCACCAACATGTACTTCATCGAATACAACCTCCTTACGGCCGCCGCCGTGATGAGCATCCTGCCCATCCTCGTCATCTTCATCACGCTTCAGCGTTGGGTGGTCCAGGCCGTCGTGATGAGTGGCCTCAAGGGTTGAGAGTCGATGTAACCTTCAGTCGCTGGCGCAATTGCGCGGGCGGCATCCCGGCCAGCTTGCCGACCGCGCGGCTCATGTGCGCCTGGTCCGCGAAGCCCGATTCGGTCGGCGATTTCGCATAACGGCGAGCGCGAGAGCCGGATGGCGGCGATCGCACGGTGCGTGCGCGCGATCAGCCTGAATGCGGCGGGCGTGAGCCCGAACACCTGGCGAAAGCCGCGGCTGATGCTCCCCGGATGCAGCCCCATTCGATCGGCCCATGCCCGCATGGCCATTCCCGGATTGCTGCGCAGCTCCTGCGCGAGCAGATCCGGCCAGTCGCTGGCCGCGTGCGGCTTGGCCACCATTTCACTCGCGATCAGCCTGGCGGCGGCCGTGATGTCGCGCTCGGCGGTGCGCATGACCATGTCCGGATCGGGGACTCCGGCAAGCAGCGGGCCGCTCCAGACCCCCGGTAAGGGGATGACCAGCACGTCGGCGCCTTCGCCATCGAAACGGTCGATATGACTCTCGAACGGCTGATGGATCAGGACATCGCTCGGCTCGACGCGATGGCGCCCCGTGTCGCCGGCTTCGGCATAGTGTCCGGAGAGCACGAGCGCCGCAAATGCCTCGGCATGCTTATGCCGCGGGAGGACTTCGTTCGGCGCGTGGTGCGTACGGATCATGTGGCTGGAAGCGTGCGGCTGGCGCGCGAGGCGGCGAAACGGAATTCGGAAGATGCATTTTATCCTCCCGCGTGTGAATTTCGTTCAAGACGACGGGACAACGCCGTCGCTAGGCTACGCAACTCCGACCTTGCCAAGGAAACCGATGTGGCCCGTACTCTGTCGTCCTTTGACCTTTCAGATTGCCCCGCTGCTGATGGCTTGCGCCGCATTTTCAGCGCCGGTCGCAGCCCTGACCTCGATCACCAGCGCCAAGGACTTGCTTGCGGCGAATCGCGCAGCGGTCGGCGACGACGGCAAGCGGGGCACATTCGATATGCGCTTCGCGTATTCGGGGCAGGGGCTAACCGGTGTGACCAGCAGCGTGAGCGACCGAGCGAGCGGCGTGTATGTCGACCGCTATGACATCGACCCGATGCGTGGCGCGTCGGGTTACGATGGCCGCATGCCCTGGATGCAGGACATCTCGGGCGCGTATACGCCGCAGGACGGCGGCGACCGCCTCGCGGTTGCCGTCAACGAAGCCTATCGAAACGCGAACCTGTGGTGGCGCGCCGATCGTGGCGGAGCCGCCATCGACTTCAAGGGCCGCGAGACGATCGACGGTGTCGCGGCGTATCGTCTGGTCGTCACGCCGCGTGGTGGCAAAGCGTTCGATGCGTGGTTCGATGCCACGACGATTCTTCTGATCCGCGTCGACGAGCAGCAGCAGTTCCTGACGATCACGACCCGCTACCGCGATTTCGCACGCCAGCACGGCATGACGGTGGCGCACACGGTGACCGTCGACAGCGGGACGGGCCCCGCCGGACTCCAGACGATGAAGCTGACGCGTCTCGACATCGGCCCCGCGCGTCCGCTGTCTGCGTATTCGCGCCCGGTCGAAGTGCCCACAGGCGCGGCCATCGATGGCGGCGCGGTCGAGACGACCGTGCCGATCCGCCTCGCGAACAACCACATCTACGTCGATGCGATGGTCAACGGCAAGGGACCGTTCCCGTTCATCGTCGACACCGGCGGGCACACGATCCTGACGCCCGCGACGGTCGCAGCGCTCGGGCTCGAATCGCAGGGCTCTGCCCCTTCGGCCGGCGCCGGCGAAAAGATCGAGACGAACGGTTATGCGAAAGTTCGCGAGATCGCCGTCGGCGGCATGCGAATGTACGACCAGACCGCGTTCACCCTCGATTTCGCGTCGCGGGAAACCGAGGGCTTCGAGGTAGGCGGCATGATCGGCTTCGAGTTCTTCCGCCGCTTCGCCGTGCGCATCGATTATGGCGCAGGCACGATGACGATCATCGACCCCGCAGGCTTCGATCCGAAGGATGCCGGTACGCCGATCCACTTCCTCTTCTACGATCACGTACCGCAGGTCGAAGGCCGCTTCGGTGACTTGCCCGGGCGCTTCGCCATCGACACCGGTTCGCGAACGGAAGTCGAGCCTGACCACGCCCTTCGTCGAGCGCGCGCGCCTGCGCGACACCTATCCCGACGGCGTGCTTGTCGTCGACGGTTGGGGCGTCGGCGGGCCGGTCAAATCGCACGTCGTGCGCGGCAAGGCACTGACGCTGGGCACGGTGACGGTTGCCAATCCTGTAGCGAGCTTGTCGACGGCGAAGGCGGGTTCATTCAGCGACGCGAATTACGAAGGCAACGTCGGCAGCGGCTTCCTCAAGCGCTTCGTCGTCACGTTCGATTATGCGCGCCAGATGATGTACTTGAAGCCGATCGAACCGCCGCCCGTCGATGCCGGGACGTTCGACAAGTCCGGGATGTGGATCAATCTCGGCGAGCGCGGTTTCACGATTGCCGACGTTGCCGACGGCGGTGCGGCGAATGAGGCGGGGCTCGCGGTCGGCGACATCATCACCGCCATCGACGGAGTGCCTGCGGCCTCGCTGACTCTCTCGGATGCGCGCGAGCTCTTCAGGATGCGCCCCGACGGAAGCGTCATGCGCCTCGACGTCGTACGATCAGGAACGCGAAGCACGATCGCGATCGTACTTCGCAGTCGGCTTTGAACGTGATTGCGCCAGCTGCTTTCGCACGGGCGGTGACGCATAATGCCGCATGATCGTTCATGTCGTCGACGGCACCTACGAGCTGTTCCGGCACTTCCACGGCCTGCGTCGCTTTAACAAGGGGAAGGACAGCCCGTTCGGCGCGGTGATCGGCGTGCTGCAGACCGTGCTCCAGATGCTCGAGAAGGGCGCCACGCACCTCGGCGTTGCGACCGATCACGTCATCGAGTCGTTTCGCAACGATCTATGGGCGGGTTACAAGACGGGCGACGGCATCGAGCCGGCACTGTTCGCGCAGTTCCACCCGCTGGAGCAGGCGCTCGCCGCGATGGGCGTCGTCGTCTGGCCGATGGTCGAGCTCGAAGCCGACGACGCACTGGCCTCGGCGGCACGGATCGCTTCGAAAGATCAGCGCGTCGAGAAGGTTTGCATCTGGACCGTCGACAAGGATCTGGCGCAGTCGGTCCGCGGCGACCGCGTGGTGCAGGTGGACCGCCGCGCCAGGAAGATCATCGACGCCGACGGCGTTCGCCAAAAATTCGGCGTGGAGCCGACGCTGATCGCCGATCTTCTTGCCCTCGTCGGCGACGCGGCCGACGGCTATCCGGGCATTTCGGGGATCGGCACGGTCACGGCATCGCGGCTCCTGAACCGCTACGGCGCGATCGAGAGCTTCCCGCCGGAGCTGCTCGGCGAGCGCCGCGAGCTCGCGCTTCAGTTCAAGAGACTTGCGACGCTGCGAACCGACGCGGCGCTCTTTCGCAACGTCGACGAACTGCGCTGGCTCGGGCCCACCAACGCGTTTGCCTCGTGGACGGAACGCATGGGCGCGCCGCGTCTGCTCGCGCGCTCCCTCAAGGCGCAGAAGGCGCTGGTTACGCGTTCTGAATGATCGCGAGCGTGTTGCCTTCGGTGTCCTTGAACCACGCCGCCTTCGCGCCGCCGGCGGCTGATTCCGGGACCGCCCTGCGGAAAGGTAAAGAGTGTCCCGGAGAAACGAGCGGAGAAACGGAAGACTGGAAACCTGGTCGGGGTGAGAGGATTTGAACCTCCGACCTCTACGTCCCGAACGTAGCGCTCTACCAGGCTAAGCTACACCCCGAATGGCCGTGGGCGGCACGGCAGTGCTGCGATCCGCGGCGGGAGTACGGCGGTGTTACGCGGACCCGCAACCCTTCCGACGCATGGATTTCAATACGTGCGGCGGGCTGCGAAGGACGCCAATTCTAGCAGACTTTCGCGGTCGGGCGAGTCCGGGAGATCGGCGATCGCCGCGGCGGCGGCATCACTGTGCTCTTGGGCGCGCCAGCGCGCGTAATCGAGCGCGCCGGTGCGAACGAGCACATCGACCACCGGCCGGAACTCCGTCAGTCCGCCGTTGCTGATCGCGTTGCGGATCAGTTCGGCATCGTTGCGGTTGCCGACGGCCATCGCGCGGATCAGCGGCAGCGTCATCTTGCCTTCGGCCAGATCGTCGCCCAGGTTCTTGCCGATTTCGGCGAGGTCTCCGGAATAATCGAGGACGTCGTCGACCAGCTGGAACGCCGTGCCGAGATCCATCCCGTAACGCGCGAGCGCCTGTTCGCGATCTTCCCTCGCGTCACCCATGACCGCGCCCAGTTGTGCCGCGGCCTCGAAGAGCTTTGCCGTCTTTCGCTGGATGACGCCCAGGTAAGCCGTCTCGTCGAGGTCCGGGTTGCCGGAATTCATGAGTTGCAATACCTCGCCCTCGGCAATCACATTGGTCGCGTGGGAGACGATGTCCATCACCCGCATCGATCCCACGTCGACCATCAGCTGAAACGCGCGCGAGTAGAGGAAGTCGCCGACCAGCACCGACGGGGCGTTGCCGAACGTGGCGTTGGCGGTCGCGTGGCCGCGCCGCAGTTTCGACTCGTCGACGACGTCGTCATGCAGCAGCGTCGCAGTGTGGATCATCTCGACCACCGCGGCCAACGTGTAATGGTGCTCACCGCAGTAGCCGCAAGCGCGTGCTCCGAGCAGAACCAGCGCCGGGCGCAGCCGCTTCCCGCCGCCGCCGATGATGTAGTCGGCAATCTGGCGGATCAGCGCGACGTCGGAATCGAGGCTCGCACGGAGCACCTTGTCGACCTCCGCGCGGTCGGCGGCAAGGACGGCTTTGAGCGGTTCAGTCGGCACGGAGGCGATTGTGGGCCACGGAACGGCGTGCGCAAGCAGAGCGGCACGTCGGGCGGCGGTGGGTATCATTTTCTGGGGCGCGCAGTCGGGGCGCGAGATCGTCGAATCGGGCGGAATTGTAACCGAAGCACGCTCGCCGCTATTGCGGTGGCGCAAACGTCCGAATGGTGGGCCGCGCGCCGTCGGCTGCGGCAACGCCCGGGGAAACCGGTCGAATCGGCCGCTTTGACCGCGCCCAGGCTAATCGGTTATAATTCAAGGCTTTCCGCGATAGGCGCGGGAATCGCGGCGAACCGCGCGCTGATCGTCCAGCGAGATGCCGGCTTGCCGATAGAAACGGAGTCCATCCATGTACGCGGTGATAAAAACCGGCGGCAAGCAATACAAGGTTGCTCCCGGCGAAAAACTCAAGGTAGAACAGATACCGGCGGACGTTGGCGCGGAAGTCGTGCTCGATCAGGTGCTGATGATCGGGGAGGGCGAGAGCGTCCGTTTGGGTCAGCCCATCGTCGCCGGCGCGGCGGTAAAGGCGACCGTCGTTGCGCACGGTCGCGGCGACAAGGTCACCATATTCAAGATGCGCCGACGCAAGAACTATCATCGGTCGCAAGGGCACCGGCAGGGCTATACCGAGCTCAAGATCGACAGCATCGTCGGCTGAGGGAGACATACGATGGCACACAAAAAGGCGGGCGGCAGCTCGAGAAACGGCCGCGACTCGGAATCCAAGCGTCTTGGCGTCAAGGCGTACGGCGGAGAGACGATTCCCGCGGGAAGCATCATCGTCCGCCAACGCGGAACGGTCATCCATCCCGGCGTCAACGTTGGCATCGGTAAGGATCACACGTTGTTTGCGCTCGTGACGGGCAAGGTCGAGTTCGTGACGAAAGGCAAGGACAAGAAGAAGGTCGCGAGCATCGTGCCGGCGGCGTAGCGCCCGACCAAGGCCGTCGACACAACAAGAAGTCCCGGTCGAGCGCCGGGATTTTTTTCGGCGCCGAACTGTGGCAATCCCGGCGTTTGACCGGGATTGGGGAATCGTGGACACTTGGTTGCCGCGCACCAAGCCGCGCCCCGACCGAAACTGAGCCGGTATCCCTGCCCCACGAAAGGGGCAAACCATGAGCGACCCGTTGCCGTTACAGCCCCAGCTCGCCACGCTCGATGACGATGCGTGGGAGGATCTGCTCAACTTCATCGAGGAGCGACGGGTCATTCCCATAATCGGCCCGGAGCTCCTCAAGGTCGAAACCGAAAGCGGGCCGCGCCTTCTGTACGAATGGGTGGCCGAGAAGCTGGCGGTCAAGCTCAACGTCGACACGGCACGACTGCCGCACCCATGCACGCTCAACGACGTCGTGTGCTGGTTTCTGGGGTCGCACGGCCGCCGCGAGGAGGCCTACACGCGGGTGCGCAGCATCTTCCGCGACGCGAATTTCGCACCCCCGCAGGCACTCCGGCAGCTTGCCCAAATCACGGACTTCGATCTTTTCGTGACGACGACCTTCGATCCGTTGCTCGAGCAGGCGATCAACGGCGAGCGATTCCAGGGGGCACAATCGACGGAGGTCATCGCGTATTCGCCCAATCGGGTCGCCGACCTCGCGACCGAGCGCGACAGGCTCCAGCGCCCCGTCGTCTACCACCTGCTCGGCCGCCTCTCGGCATCGCCGACGTACGTCATGTCGGACGAGGACACGCTGGAGTTCATCTGTGCGCTGCAAAGCGAACATCTGACGCCGGAGAAGCTCTTCCACGAGCTCGAGCACAATCATCTGCTCTTCATCGGGAGCAGCTTCACGAACTGGCTCGCGCGACTCTTCCTGCGCATGGCCAAGCGCCACCGCCTCTCCGATCCGCGCGACGTGGGCGAAGTGCTGGCGGACAACCATTCGGGCAGCGATGGACGCTTGATGGGCTTCCTCCAGCAAGTCAGCGTGCGCACGCGCGTCTACAGCGGTGCCGAAAAGTTCGTCGACGAGCTGCACCGGCGCTGGGTGACGCGCAACAAGTCGGCCGACGTGATCGAGCTCGGAGCCGCGCCACAGCGGTTTCTGCCCCCCGAGCGCGAGATGCCGGATCGGGCCGTCTTCATCAGCTACGCGCGCGAGGATCTGCCTGCCGTCCAGAAGCTCAAGGCAGGGCTCGACGCCGCCGGCGTGCGGACCTGGTTCGACCTGGAGCGTCTCGAGGGCGGGGACGACTACGACCGCAAGATCCAGCGCAACATCGCCCGCTGCTCCTATTTCATTCCCATCGTCTCGGCCGCGACCGAGCGCCGGCTCGAAGGCTACTTCCGACGCGAGTGGAGCTACGCGATCGACCGTGCCCGCAACATCGCCGACGGCGCGCTTTTCGTCCTGCCGGTCGTCATCGACGATACGAGCGGTGGTGACGCGCAGGTACCGGAGAGGTTCAAGGCGGTGCATTTCTCGCGGCTCCCAGGCGGCGAAGTCACGCCAGAGTTCGCGCGCCGGCTGCAGGATCTGCTTTCGGCCCGCCATCCATGAGTGCTGAAGGACGTCGCCACCGCTTCGTCGCGTGGGCGCCGTCGCGCCTCATGGCAGACATGCAAACCGAATGAACGACGACGTGCAGCGACACGGCGAAGACCCGCGCGCGTCACCGGCCGTCGACCCGCAGCACCCGTGGCTCGGCCTCGATTCGTTCACCGAGGAGACGCGTGGCTATTTCTACGGCCGCGAGGAGGAAGTCGCCGAGCTCGCCCGCCGCGTTCAGCGGAAGCTCCTCACGATCCTCTTCGGGCAATCCGGGCTTGGCAAGACCTCGATCCTGCGCGCCGGGATCGTGCCCCGGCTGCGGCCCGAGGGCTACTGCCCGGTCTACGTGCGCCTCGACTACTCACCCGACTCGCCGTCGCCGTCCGAGCAGATCAAGCAGGCGATCTTTCGTGCGACGCAGGGCTCCGGCCACTGGACCCAGGCCGGTGTGGCGGTCGAGGGCGAGTCGCTCTGGGAGTTTCTCCACCACCGCGGCGATATCCTCCACGATGAATCCGGTAAGACCCTGCTGCCGCTGCTGATCTTCGACCAGTTCGAGGAAATCTTCACGCTGGCGCAGAACGACGACTTCGGCCGCAAGCGTGCGGCGCAGTTCCTCGAGGATCTCGCCGATCTCGTCGAGAACCGCGCGCCGAAGGAGCTCGAAGCGCGGATGGAACACGACGACACCGTCGTCGAGCGGTTCGATTTCACCCGCAGCGACTATCGGATCATCATCGCGCTGCGCGAGGATTACCTCGCGCATCTCGAAGGCGTGAAGGGCATCATGCCCTCGATCACGCAGAACCGGATGCGGCTTGCCCGGATGACTGGGGCCCAGGCGCTCGCCGCAGTGATGAAGCCCGGCGGAAAGCTCGTCAACGAAGAGGTGGCCGAGGCGATCGTGCGTTTCGTCGCCGGCGGCTCGGAGCTGCGCAATGCCGAGGTCGAGCCTTCGCTGCTCTCCCTCATCTGCCGCGAGCTCAACAACGCTCGCGTCACGCGGGGCGACACCGAGATCTCCGCCGGCCTGCTCGCGGGGTCGCGCGACACGATCCTGAGCGAATTCTACGAGCGAACGCTGGCCGATCAGCCCGCCGGCGTGCGCAAGTTCATCGAAGACGAGATGCTTACCGAGTCGGGCTTTCGCGAAAGCCTGGCCGAGGAGCGCGTGGTGAAGGCTTTCGCCGCAGCGGGCGCGTCGACGGGAGCATTGGCGGCGCTGGTCAACCGGCGTCTGCTGCGGATCGAAGAGAGACTCGACCTGCGCCGGGTCGAGCTTACCCACGACGTGCTGTGCAGCGTCGTCGCCGCGAGCCGCGACCTGCGCCACGAGCGCGAGGCGCGCGACGAAGCGGAGCGCAAGCTCGAGGCACAACGCGAGCGCGAGCGCGCCACGCGCGCGGCGCTAGTGCGCGCGCGCAAGATCGCGGCGGTGTGCGCGGTGCTTGCCGTGGCGGCCCTGGGCGGCGCCGTCTTCGGCTACGTGAGCATGAAGCGCGCGCAGGAAGCCGAGCTAAAGGCGAAAGAGACCCGCGCGATGGCCGAGTCCGCACGTGGCGAAGCGGAGAAGCTGATCGTCTACCTGCTCGACGACTTCTATCTCGAGCTCGAGCCCGTCGGACGGCTCGACATCGTCGCGGCGCTGTCGAAGCGCGCCGTCGATTATTATGCCGCGCTTCCGCCGGAGCTTCGTACTGCCCTAACCGACCGCAACCGCGCGCTCGCGCTCGTGCGCTACGGCATGGTGCTTCGATATCAGTCCCAGCTCGACGAAGCCGATCGGGCCCTGTCCGACGCGCTCGGCGCGCTGAACAAGCTCCATCGCGGGGGCGACGCGTCGGAAGCGACGGCGATCGGGCTGGGCGTCGGGCTGACGGCACAGGCGCGCGTCCTCGACAGCCGGAACAAGCGTACGGAAGCACGACAGCTCGCCGAGCAGGCGGTGAGCGTTCTGCAGCCGTTGGCCGCCGGTGCGAATCCGTCCGTTGCCGTACGTCGGGCCTACGGCGGCGCGCTCGTCTATCTCGGTTTCGTGCAGCAGAACACGAACGACGAGGAGGCTGCGGTCAAGACACTGGAAGGGGCGCGCGACGCTTTCCGCAGTATCGACGGCCTCAAGCTCGACGACCTTCCATCGGCAGCGGCCTACGCGGAAGCGTCCGCGTGGGAGGTCAACGCCCTGCAAGCACTCGGCCGAGCCGAAGAGACCCGACGCGTTGGCGAGGACGCGATACGCGTTGCCGGACAGGTGCTGGAACGGCGTCCCGGCCACATGCCCGCGCTGCGTGCTCGCGCCCTGCTCGTCGAATCGCTGGGCACCGCGGACATGCTCGATCTGCACACTCGCAAGGGGTTGGAGCTGGCGGAGCAGGGCCGGCGCGACTGGGAAGCGTTCCTCGTGCTCGACCCCGGCAACCAGATTGCATGGAACAATCTCGCGAGCAGCCGGATGACCGCTGCGTTCGCGCTGTGGAATCTGGGGCAGATCCGCGACAGCCAGGCGCAGTGGCGCGCGGCGCTCGCGGTCGAGCCGCACGCGAAGGCGGCCGGCTTCATCTCTTCGGCGCTGGCGATGTCGGCCGGCTACCTCACGTTACTACAAGCCGATGCCGGCAACCGTGAAGCCGCCGCGACGACGCTCGCGGTCAACGGAAGGCTGATCGAAATCGCCACCCGAGACATGCCCGTCGATTCGTTTGCCCGCTCGATGCTCCCGGAATTGCTACGCTACTATGGCTTTCCGACGACAGGCATCGGCTTCGGCGCCTACGCGCTTCCACTCGCCGCCGGAAACTATGCCGAGGTCCGCGATACTGCGCGAGCGTCGGCGCGGCGCATCGAGCAGTTAAAGCCGCCCGGGCCGCAGCAGGAGCTCGACCGGGACCGGATGCTGGATGTCGCCTACCGGACGCAGGCGTTCGCGTCGTACGAGCTGAAGGATTACGCCGCAGCGGACGTCGAAATAAAAAAGGCGCAGGAAGCGTTGCGCAGGGTTCCAAAGCGCACGTTGTTCGAGGAACGCGATGCCGCCGTAGAGGAGACGCTCGCGGCCATGATCACCGCGCGGCTCGGCAAGACGGCCGAGGCGCAGAGGATCATCGAGCCGGTGCTGAATTTCCATCGCGACCTCTACAAGCGAGCCGGGAACGACAGCGCCACGCAGCGCTTCGAATTGGCTCAGGCAATCTACGCTGCGGCGCTCGCTGGAACCGGGCAGAAGGCTGCCCAGCTGTCGGAGGCCGCGGCCATCCTCGACGCGTTGCCCCCCGACATGCGCCGCCTGATCAGCACGAGCCGATTGCGCGAGTCGATCGCGGAGGAACAGCGGGCCCGCCATTAGTGTCGTCGTTCCGGCGCACGCGGGAATCCGGTCGGTTCACCGCGAGCGACACTGGGTCCCCCCGTCCGTGGGGACGACGAGAGGGCGAATGGACGAAACTGAAGTTACTGCCGCGTACGCACGCATTCGCAATCACCTGGAGCGCGGCGCGCCGTGGGATGCGTGCGACGCATTCCGCGAAGACGCGTCGAAATTCGACGGCGACGCCGCGCTCATCTACCTCGGGGCCCAAGCGCATGCGCGCGCCGGCGCGACGCACGAAGCGCAGGCGTTGCTCGAAAGGGCCCGGGCAACGACGGAGGATCCAGCGCTCCTGACGGAGATCCTGAGCCTGCGCGGCCGGTTGTGGAAGGATCGCTTCGCTTGGTCGAACGGCAATGCAGGCACGGCAGAGTTCGCCGAACGCGCTCGCGGCGAATACCTCGCGGCCTACGCGTTGCAGCACGATCCCTTCCCGGGCATCAATGCGGCGACGTTATCGATGCTACTGGGCGAGCGTGCCGCGGCGCGCGATCTCGCGCGCGAGGTTCTGTCGCGACTCGCCGCGAAGGCCGTGCCATGGAACAGCTGGGACCACGCCACGGCGGGCGAGGCGGAGCTTCTTTTGGAGCGGGCCGATCGTGCGACGGAACATTACGCGACAGCCTATGCGCAGGCTCCCGGCGGTGCCGGCAGCGTCGCATCGATGCGGCGGCAGTTGAACCTCCTTGCGCGCGCAATCCCCGAAGCGCGCGACATGCTGAAATTGCTGCCGGCCGCCGACGTGCTTGCGTTCGCTGGCCACATGATCGACGCCCCCGACAGAAGTGCGCCGCGGTTCCCGGCGGCACTCGAACCGGCGGTGGCCGCCGCGCTGCGCGAGCAGCTCGCGCGGCTGCACGCGCCGATCCTCTACGCGTCGGCCGCGTGCGGCGCCGACCTGATCTGCATCGAGGAGGCGCAAGACGTCGGCGCCGAAATGAACATCGTGCTTCCGTTCGACCGGCAGGACTTCGTGCGCACCAGCGTGGCGCCGGGCGGTGAAGGCTGGGTTGCGCGGTTCGACCGCGCGCTGTCCCGCGCGGCGCGCGTAATCATGGCTACCGAAGAAGCGTATCTCGGCGACGACGTGTTGTACGAGCATGCGGCGAAGCTCGTCGAAGGCTTTTCGATGCTGCGCGCCGCGCAGCTCCAGACCACCCCCGCGCTGCTGTGCGTGATCGACTCTACGGTCGCGGGGCGCGTCGGCGGCACGCTCGCATCGTTCGAGCGCTGGCAGCGGCGGGTCGGTCCGCCACGGGTGATCGACCTGCGCGCGTTGCGTGTCCGCGCGAAGCTCGACGAATCGACCCTCGCGACGCCAGCGCCGGCCACAGCATCGTCCACGCCGCCCATTGCGCGCGAGGCAGCGCTGCCGGCGGACCTCGCCCACCCGCCGCGCTCGATCAAGTCACTGCTGTTCGCCGACTTCGCCGGCTACAGCCGGCTCCACGATGCGTACGCGCCGCTCTTCCAGTCGCAATTTCTCAAGATCGGCGCCGACGCGATCGAGGCGTCGGCGATCAAGCCGCTGGAGGCGAAGACCTGGGGCGACGGGATGTATCTCGTGTACGAGTCCCAGGGTGACGCGGCCGAGTTCGCGCTGCAGCTCCTTGCGAGAATGCTCGCCGTCGACTGGACCGCCGCCAAGCTGCCCGCGTCGAGCCAGATCCGCATCGCGCTCCATGCCGGACCCGTGTTCCGCGCATTCGATCCGGTGATGGGCCGCGACAGCTATTTCGGGGCCGACGTCACCCGGGCCGCGCGGATCGAGCCGGTCACGCCGCCGGGCATGGTCTATGTGAGCGAGGCCTTTGCCGCGACGCTCGCGGCGACGGGCCAGGACCGCTACGCGCTCGAATACGTCGGCCGCCTGGCGCTCGCCAAGGGCTACGGCGAGTCGCGCATTTACCGCCTCGAACGTCGTTGACGTGGCGGAGGTCGGCCGTGCAGCGCGTCAGCGCCGCTCGAGCCAGTAGAGCATTCCCAGCGCAATTCCGATGAACATGGCCAGCGGAAAGGTCGCCGAAAAAAGCGGTGGCCAGTCGTTCAGCACGCCAAGGTACGAGAAAAGGCGGCCGAGGAGGAAGAACGCGAGGCCCAGCATCGTGCCGATGAAAATCCGCAAGCCGATGCCGCCGGTCCGGCGCTGCAGGTAGGCGAACGGCAGCGCCAGGATCATCATGACGACGACGGCGGCCGGGTAGAACACCTTGT
Source organism: uncultured beta proteobacterium (assembly GCA_963733985.1). Classification (GTDB taxonomy): domain Bacteria; phylum Pseudomonadota; class Gammaproteobacteria; order Burkholderiales; family Casimicrobiaceae; genus CAIWHR01. The sequence continues at coordinate 109,205 of CAVTFF010000015.1, forward strand.
TCCAGAATGCGATCTCGAAGCGCGAGGTCTTCTGCCCGCCCAGCACGCGGATGTTGTCGTAGAGCGTGTTGAGCTCGAGCCGTTCCGGCGCAACCTGATAGACGGTGAGCAGCGACGGCTTTAGCACCGTGTCCCATGTCCAGGTGTCTGCCTTGGTGAGCTTCGCGCCGCTGAACGAAAGCTCCGTGGTCTTGACGTTCGAAAGACGCCACTGGCCGTTGCCCGTGAAGGTGCCGGATTCGGCGACGCGCACGGCGATGAGGCGCAAGTCGCGGTCGAATTCGTAGATCCGCACGCCGAGGAGCGTCATGTCGGCGAGCACGCTCCTGATGTTGGCGAACGCCAGGTCCTGCTTGAACCAGAATCCGGACTGGAACTGCTGGGCCACGATGCGGATTCCTTCGCTCTGCGCCGGCCGCCGGAGCTGCTGCGCGAGCCGCTCGGCAGGGGGTGCTACGTATTCGCCGGCGAGAAATGTGACGAGGGCGAGCGGGATCCCGATACGCATCAGCGCCCACATCGTCTGTGCGAGCGATGCGCCGGACGCGCGCATCACAGTGTATTCCGAGTTCGCGACGAGCTGCGCCATCGCGAACAGCGTGCCGATCAGTGCGGCGACTGGGAAGAGCTCGTAGGCGCGCGAAGGAAGCTGCAGCGCGACGAAGATCAGCGCGGTGGACAGCGTATAACCGCCGCGACCCACGTCGCCCAGCTCATGTATGAGGTCGAAGAACGCGAACAGCATCACCAGCGCGACGAAGATGAAGAGGATCGCCGCAAGCAGTTCGCGGCCGATGTAGCGCGTCAGGGTCTTCACCTGTGTGCCCCCACGCTTGCGGCTCTCGCCGCTGCGCTGCCCCCCGAGGGGGAGCAATTCGCACCTTGGGGCGGCCCGGCGGTGCTCATGTGTGCCACCACCCTTACCGCGAATGCCGCTCCGCTGCCCCCCGATAGACGCCCGCGCGAGCAGGGCGGCGACGTCAAGGCCCGAAGGGTGCGTCTGCGAGCACCGGTGGCGGCCGACCCCGCGCTGTAATGCGTCGGGCACAACGTCGCGGAGGCCGTGCTATTCGCACCTTGGGGCGCCCCGACGGTGCTCATTGGGTAACCTGTAGGTTGACGCGACCACGCAGAGGTGCTGCGGTGGCGATCCGACTTGCGCGCCCTCGTGTCGACTGCCTGTGGTGCTGGCCTCGTGAAGGCCCGCATGAGACCCGCAGCGCACGAGGTGCCGCAAGACCCAGACGGGTTACAGGATGTAGCGCCAGGGTGTGTGAGCCGGAGCGCCGATCAATGAGCGACCCGCGTGGGCTTGCGGCGGGGCAAGTCTTACTCCCACTTGCCGGAGGTTGTCTATGACTTGCTTGTTCGCAGGACTGGACTGGGCCGCGCGCAACCACGCGCTGTGCATTCTCGATGAAACCGCGACCGTGCGCGCGCAGTTCGAAGTGACCCACGACGCAGCCGGTTTGCGCGATCTGCTCGCGCGACTGCGCCACTGCGCGCCCACGCCGGCGCAGTTGCCCATTGCCATCGAGCGTCCGTCGGGACTGCTGGTCGACACCTTGGTCGAAGCCGGCTACCCGGTCGTGCCTATCCACCCCAACCTCGTCAAGGCCACGCGGCCGCGCTATCGCAGCCACGGCGCCAAGAGCGATGCCTCGGAGGCGTATCTGCTGGCCGACCTGCTGCGCACCGACGGCACCCGCTTCCATCCCTTGCGGCCACACTCCGATGCCCTTCGCGCCCTGCGGGCGCTGGTGCGTGGGCGCGATGACCTGGTGGCCACCCGCGTGCAGCTCGCCAATCAGCTGCGCAGTCTGCTGGAGTCGTTCTGGCCCGGCGCGGCGGCGGTGTTCGCGGAAATCGATTCGCCCATCGCCTTGGCCTTCGTGCAGCGCTATCCGACCCCAGCCAGCACCGCTCGATGCGGGGAAAGACGCCTGGCCGCGTTCCTCGCCCAGCACCGCTCCTGCGGCCGGCGCAGCCCCGCCGCGTTGCTCGAACGCCTGCGTGCCGCTCCGCTCGGCCACGCCGAGGAACTCGAAACCGATGCCAAGCGCACCCTCGTGCAAGCGCTCGCCGCAAGCTTGACCACCCTGGTCGATCAGATCACCCAACTCACCGCGCGTATCGCGCACACGGTAGCCGAGTTGCCCGACGGGCAGATCATCATGTCGCTGCCGCGCGCCGGCCAGGTCTGCGCCGCACAGATCCTCGCCGAGTTGGGCGACGTGCGCGAGCGCTTCCCCAATGACGCGCAACTGGCCGCCGAGGCCGGGGTGGCCCCATTGACCTACCAGTCGGGCAAGAGCCGCAGCGTGGCCTTCCGCTGGGCTTGTAATCATCGCTTGCGGCGTGCTCTTACCTGCTTCGCCGACAACTCGCGCCACACCTCCCAATGGGCCGCCCAGTTCTACCTCGCCGCTCGCGCTCGCGGTTGCGATCACCCGCACGCCGTCCGGATCCTGGCCCGCGCCTGGACCCGCGTGTTGTGGCGAATCTGGACCGATCGCTGTGCTTACGATCCCGCGCGCCACCGGGCCGCGCTGAACCTCAACCCAGCAGAGGGTTGACACAGGATGTCTCATGCACCCGCCTCTCCATTCGCCGGGCGCCGGAAGCGGGCGAACAGCGCGAGCTGATGGCTGAACAACAGCACGACGACGCCAACGGCGATCACGTGCGGGAGCGCGAGCCCCGGCCAGAAGTCGAGCTTTCCCTGCGCAATGAAGCTCTGCACGATGTTGAGACAGTTGCTGTAGAGCATGTACAGGAACCCGGCCGCGAACAGGTTGAACGAGCGGCCCATCCGGGGGTTGACATAGGAGAGCGGCACCGCGAGCAGCGTCAGCACGACCGCCGATATCGGCACCGAGAGGCGCCAGAAGAGTTCGGCGCGCTCGACGCGGCCGCTTGCGACGACCAGTGCCGGAGTTGGGATCGCCTTGGTCGACGTGGGGAGGTTGCGGAGCTCCGCGGGCTCGATCCGCCGCCCGAGCTTCTCGAACTCGACCACGCGGTATTCGGCGGTGCCCGGCTTGCCTTCGTAGCGCCGCCCGTCTTTGAGCACGATGAAGCGGTCGCCGTTCGGAGCCTCCTGCAACGATCCCTCGCGCGCGACCGTTGTGACGTCCTTACCCTCGTCGACCGAGTGCAGGAAGATATTGCGGATCGTGCCGTTCAGCGTGTTGATGCTTTCGACGAAAACGACGAGATTGGCGCGCCGGAATTCGCGGAACAGCCCGGGCGTGATGAGCGCCACTTCGTCGCGGGACTCGAGCTGGCGCTCGAATTCGATCCGCCGCTGCTCGGCCCAGGGCGACAGGAACAGCGACAACGCGACGATCGCGACAAGAAACGGCGCGGCAAACCACAGGATCGGGCGAATGCACTGGGCGAGGCTTTGTCCCGAGGTAAACCAGACGACCATTTCGCTGTCCCGGTACCATCGGGAAAGCGTGAGCAGGACAGTCAGGAAGACCGTCACCGACAGCAGGATATTGAGGTAGAACATCGCGCCGAAGCCCAGGAGGGCCAGAACGCCGTCGGGCGCAATGGCTCCGCCAGCGGCCCGCGCCAGCAGCTTCAGCACCAGATTGGTGAACAGTATTGCCAGCAGGACCACGAACAGGCCGACGGCCGTGGCTGTCATTTCCCGCACCAGGCTGCGCCTAAAAATCATGACAGCGGGAGAATTTTGACTTTTTCGGCCTGTTTTGCCAATAATGCCGCCGAGGCCGTACTACGGCAAAGAAACAGAACCTGGGAGACGGGGGAGGGCATGGAATTTACCATAAAAAGTGGTAGCCCCGAGAAGCAGCGGAGCGCATGCGTCGTCGTCGGTGTGTTCGACAACCGCAAGCTTTCGCTGTCGGCAGAGCTGATCGACCGTGCGTCGAACGGTTATGTCAGCGAGATCATCCGCCGCGGCGACATGGAGGGCAAGCTCGGCGCTACGCTTCTGCTGCACAACGTGCGCGGAACGCTCGCCGATCGCGTGCTTTTGGTCGGGCTCGGCAAGGAGCGCGATTTCCGCGACAGGGAATTCCGCTCGGCGGTGAAATCGGCAGTCAAGCTGCTGAACGAAACCGGCTCCTACGAGGCGGTGATCTACCTTACCGAGGAAAAGGTAAAGCGCCGCGAGGTTGCCTGGCGCGTCGAGCATGCGGTCGTCGTCGCGATGGAGGCGGTGTACCGCTTCGACCGGATGAAAAGCGAGAAGGCCGAGGTGCGGCGCCCGCTGCGCAAGCTCACGCTTTCTGTTCCCCAACGCTCGGACCTGACCGACGGCGAGGCGGCAGCGGCGCGCGGCCTCGCGATTGCCCACGGGATGGAGCTCGCGCGCGACCTCGGCAACCTTCCCGCTAACGTCTGTACGCCGAAATACCTGGGCGAGCAGGCGCTGGAGCTCGCGAAGACATTTCCCGACATCAAAGCGACTGTCCTCGAACGCAAGGAGATCGAGGAGCTCGGGATGGGATCGTTCCTGTCGGTTGCCGCCGGCACCGAGGAGCCGCCGCGGTTCATCGTCATGGAATATCACGGCAGCGCCCGGAAGCAAAAGCCGCTGGTGCTGGTAGGCAAGGGCATCACGTTCGACAGCGGCGGCATTTCGTTGAAGCCCGGCCACGACATGGACCAGATGAAGTTCGACATGTGCGGCGCGGCGTCGGTACTCGGCACGCTCCGCGCGGTCGCCGAGCTGAGGGCGAAGATCAACGTGATCGGATTGGTCGCCGCGTGCGAGAACATGCCGTCGGGCCGCGCGACGAAGCCCGGCGACGTCGTGACCAGCATGTCGGGGCAGACGGTCGAGATCCTGAACACCGATGCCGAGGGTCGGCTGATTCTTGCCGACGCGCTCACGTATGCCGAGCGCTACGAGCCCGAGGCCGTCGTCGACATCGCGACGTTGACCGGCGCGATGGTGATAGCCCTCGGACACGTCGCGTGCGGCGTGTTCAGCAACAACGACGCGCTCGCCCGCGCGCTGCATCGCGGCCGGCGACGATGCCTACGACCGCGGCTGGCAGCTGCCGCTCTGGGAGGATTACCAGGAGGGTCTCAACAGCAACTTCGCCGACTTCGCGAACATCGCCGGGCGTGCCGGCGGCAGCATCACGGCGGCATGCTTCCTGTCGAGGTTCGCGAAAAAGTTCCAGTGGGCGCATCTCGACATCGCCGGCGTGGCCTGGAAGGAGGGGAAGGACAAGGGCGCGACCGGCCGGCCGGTCCCGCTGCTCACGACGCTGGCTCCTTGCCCAGGAGTCGCCGGCGGCGGGCTGACGAGCGATCGGGCCCAAACGATGACGACGATCGACTTCTATACGCATTGCGCAGACCGCTTCGAGGTCACCGCGCGACTGGTCGTCAAAGCCTGGGCCCAGCACGGCAGCGTTCGCGTGCTCACGCCCGATCCGGCGACCACGGCCGAGCTCGACCGTTTTCTCTGGCAGTGGCCGGCGACCGGCTTCGTTCCGCATTGCCGTCTCGACAGCCCGTGGCCCGCGACACGCCGGTGCTGGTTGACCACGCGCTCTCGCATGAGGGGCCCGCCGCGGTTCTGATCAATTTGCATTCGTCGCCGCCGCCGTTCTTTTCGCGGTTCGAGCGCCTGGCCGAAATCGTCGGCCTCGAAGAGGACGACGCGACCGCCGGCCGCGAGCGATGGAAGTTCTACAAGGCGCGGGGCTACGAAGTGCGGCCGCACAATCTTTCGGAACGCGTGTAGCGTCAGGCTCCAAGGAGTGACTTTGTTCATGGCATCCGCCAATATCCTCGCTGCCCGGTGTCATCCCGACGCGAGACACTGATGCCGACCGCGCGCGAGCTGCTGGAACAGGCGGATGCGCTGATGCGCCGGAATCGGGCGCGCGACTTACCTCCAGAGGACATCCCAGAGCTCACCGACGAGGTGCCCGCGGCGGCACAGGAGACCCTCGCTTCCGCGTGGCCGCGCGCGGTCGCGCAGGCGTCCCCACAGCCGAGCTCCGCAGACGACGTGCCCGAGCTGACCGACGCGGTCGCGTATGTCGATGCGGTATCGATCCAGCCGCTGGTCGAGGAGGGCGGCGAGGTCTCGCGGTGGCTCGAAGGCGAGCTCGGCGAAGCAAGTATCACGGGACCGGCCCCGGATTCGATTGCGGTCGTTCCGCCGGCGACGCTGCGACCAGCCCCGGATACGGCTCCCGTGGAGATCCCGCCAGTCGCTCTTGACTCCGGCGCAGTGCCGCTACCTGTTGTCCCGCCGCTGGCGGCATCGGCTGCGGCACCAAGTGCGGCCGCAACCCTCGCCGGAATGGCACCCGGTCCGTCTGCGCAACCTGCGGTCGCGCCCACGGGGGACTATGCTTTCGAGGCGATGCTGGGAATGCCGTCGGTTGCGTTTGCACCGGCGTCGGCGGAGGCTGCGTTCGACGAGGAGCTCGAGGTTTCGCCCGCGCCGCTCGCCGACCGCGCCGTGAGCCCGGGAGTCCCGGTTCCGCCAGACGAACTCGCCGCGCCGGTCGAGGTCGGAGCTTCCGGGGTCGCCGCAGGCCCCGCCGATGATCCGGCGCGCTGGGCGGCGCTTGCCGAAGAGGTCCGGATGCAGGTCCTGCAGCGAATCGACATCTTCACCGACACCGGAATGCAGCAGCAGCTGACGGCGCGATTGCAGCCGATCGTCGATCGCGCAAGCGCCGACCTGGTCGCGACGATCAACCAGCACGTCGGCACGCTCCTTCGCGCGTACGTCGCCGAGGCGATCGAGCGCGAAATCGAGAAGTGGCGGCAAGAGGAGCGCTGAACGCGCGCGTTGCCCGCTCGCCCGACGATCGTCTTTCCATGCTAGACTGCCCTTCATGGTCCTGAATGCGCCGGCGCTGTGCTCGCCCCTTCGCGGAGTCGCGGCCTGCGCCTATGCGTTTGCGTTCTATTTCTGGGCGCCGACCCGGGGCCGCGTTCGACCTTAGCAACAGCGGGAATTTCAGCAAACGTCGGGCGGCTCCACCAAGGGCCGCCCGATTTTTTTGGTTCAGGAGAACCCCATGATCATCGTGATGCAGCCCGACGCCGACGATGCAGCGATCGCCGCCGTCGAAGCCAAGATCCGCGCGCACGGCCTCGGCGTGCATGTCTCGCGTGGCACCGAACGGACGCTGATCGGCGCCGTCGGCGACGAGCGCGTCCTCGATCCGGAAATGTTCGATCCGATGCCAGGCGTCGAAAAGTCGATGCACATCGTGAAGCCCTACAAGCTCGTCGCGCGCGAATGGCACAAGACCAACACCGTGATCGCGGCCGGCGGCGTGCCGATCGGTGGCAGCACCGTGCAGGTCATTGCCGGTCCATGCTCGGTCGAGACCGCGCCGCAGATGGCCGCCGCCGCAGATGGCGTCGCCGCGGGCGGCGCCCGGCTGATGCGTGGTGGTGCGTTCAAGCCGCGCACGTCACCCTATGCGTTCCAGGGCAAGGGGATCGACGGCCTGAAGCTCCTGAAGGATGCGGCCGGGCGCCATCGGCTGCCCGTGGTCACCGAGCTCATGGACGTCCGGATGCTCGACGCGTTTCTCGAGCACGGCGTCGATGTGATCCAGATCGGAACTCGCAACATGCAGAATTTCGATCTGCTGAAAGCGGTCGGCGAAGTGACGACGCCGGTTATCCTCAAGCGCGGGATGAGCGCGACGATCAGCGAATGGCTGATGGCGGGCGAATACATCGCCGCCGGCGGCAACCACAACATCATCTTCTGCGAGCGCGGCATTCGCACATTCGAGACCGCGTACCGTAACGTGCTCGACGTCACTGCGATCCCCGTGCTGAAGCGCGAGACGCACCTGCCAGTGATCGTCGATCCATCGCACGCCGGCGGCAAGGCGTGGATGGTGCCGGCATTGTCACTCGCCGCCGTCGCGGCCGGCGCCGACGGACTGCTGATCGAGATCCATCCGAATCCGAAAGACGCGTGGTGCGACGCCGACCAGGCGCTTACTCCCGCCGAATTCGCCGCGTTAATGGAGCAGTTGCGCGGCGTCGCGCAGGTGATGGGGCGAGAGCTGTAGCCGGTGCTGCACGATGCCGGGCAACGACGCGACGCGCAGAACGGCGCATCGGGGCTGCGCATATGCTCGCCGACGTGATCCTGCGTGGCGCGCCTGCCGTCTCGATGTCGCCGCTGCACTTGCCAATGGTTGGCGCATCGGTGCCGGTGCCTGCCGCCGAAAAATATAGCGCGATTCCATTCCCGGCATCGCCTCCCGGGCCGGCCGCATAGGCGCCGTTCGCTATAATTCCCAGTTTTGCATGGCCGGCGGGTCGCCCGGCCGCCGTTTTGCCTTATGGAACTCCCCAAAAGCTTCGACCCGCACGCGATAGAAGCGAAGTGGTACCCGCTCTGGGAAGCGCGCGGTTATTTCAAGCCCACTTGGAAGGCGGGCGCACGACCGTATTGCATCCAGCTTCCGCCGCCCAACGTCACCGGCACGCTGCACATGGGCCACGCATTCCAGCACACGCTGATGGACGTGCTGATCCGCTGGCACCGGATGCAGGGCGACAACACGCTCTGGCAGCTCGGCACCGACCATGCCGGCATCGCCACGCAGATCGTCGTCGAGAATCAGTTGAAGGCCGAGGGAAGCTCGCGGCACGAGCTCGGCCGCGAGCGCTTTGTCGAACGCGTGTGGAAATGGAAGCAGGAATCGGGCTCGACGATCACCAACCAGATGCGAAGGCTCGGCACGTCGGGCGACTGGTCGCGCGAGCGCTTCACGATGGACGAGGGCTTGTCGGCCGCGGTGCTCGAAACCTTCGTCCGGCTCTACGACGACGGACTCATCTACCGCGGCAAGCGGCTCGTCAACTGGGACCCCACGCTTGGCACCGCGGTGTCCGACCTCGAGGTCGAAAGCGAGGAAGAGCAGGGGAAGATCTGGGAGCTTCGCTATCCGCGCGTCGACGGCAAAGGCGACGTCATGGTGGCGACGACGCGGCCGGAGACGATGCTGGGCGACGTCGCCGTCGCGGTCAATCCCGATGACGAGCGCTATCGGGAGCTCGTCGGCAAGGAAGTGATGCTGCCGCTCGCCGGCCGCACGATTCCGGTGATCGCGGATTCGTACGTGGACAAGGCCTTCGGCACGGGTTGCGTGAAGATCACGCCGGCCCATGATTTCAACGACTGGGCGATCGGACAGCGGCATGGCCTCGCACCGATTCCGATCTTCGCGCTCGACGCAACGATCAACGACAACGCGCCGCCGAAATATCGCGGCCTTGATCGCTATGCGGCGCGCAAAGCGGTGCTCGCCGACCTCGAAGCGCAAGGGCTCGTCGTCACCGTGAAGCCGCACAAGATGATCATCCCGCGTTGCGGTCGCACCGGCGAAATCGTCGAGCCGATGCTGACCGATCAGTGGTTCGTCGCGATGACGACGCCGGCACCGACGACACATCCGTTCCGCCCGAGCAGGACGATCCAGGAACTATGCCTCGCCGCCGTTGGCGACGGATTGAAGAGTCCGCGAACCGGAGACATCGGCAAGGTCGAATTCGTGCCGGGGGAGTGGTTGTCGACTTATCTGCACTGGATCAACAACATCCAGGACTGGTGCATTTCGCGGCAGCTCTGGTGGGGCCACCGGATCCCCGCGTGGTACGACGAGGCGGGCAACATCTACGTTGCTCACGACGAGGGAGCGGCGCGCGCGAAGGCGCGCATGAAGCTCGGTCGCGAGCCGGCCACCTTCGTGCAGGACCCCGACGTGCTCGACACGTGGTTCTCCTCGGCGCTGTGGTGCCACTCGACGCTCGGCTGGATCGGCGAGCCCAAGGCTGACGCCGCGAACGAGTACTTGCGCACGTTCCTCCCATCGTCGGTGCTCGTCACCGGCTTCGACATCATCTTCTTCTGGGTCGCGCGGATGATCATGGCGACGACCTATTTCACCGGCGAAGTCCCGTTTCGCACCGTCTACATCAACGCGATCGTGCGCGACGAGGAAGGCCAGAAGATGTCGAAGTCGAAGGGCAACGTCCTCGACCCGATCGACCTCATCGAAGGCACCAGCATCGAGGCGCTTGTCACCGAGCGCACGAGCAACCTCATGGATCCGCGGCAGGCGGAATCGATCGCGAAGCGCACGAGGAAGCAGTTCCCGAACGGCATTCCCGCCTTCGGCGCCGACGCGCTGCGGTTCACGTTCGCGAGCCTCGCCACCTACGGCCGCACGCTCAACTTCGATCTCAGCCGTTGCGAGGGCTATCGCAACTTCTGCAACAAGCTCTGGAATGCGACGCGCTTCGTGCTGATGAACGTAGAGGGCAAGGATTGCGGGCAGGACGAAACCAACCCGCCGACGCTGTCGATTGCGGATCGCTGGATCATCGCCGAGCTGCAGGGCGCCGAAGAGGAGGTCAACCGGCAGCTCGCCGATTACCGGTTCGACCTCGCCGCCAAGGCGATCTACGAGTTCGTCTGGAACGAGTATTGCGATTGGTACGTGGAGTTGGCGAAGGTCGATCTCGCGCCGCGGTGATGCGGTTTCGCAGCGTGGAACGCGGCGAACATTGGTGCGGGTGCTCGAGGTCGTGCTGCGCTTGGCGCATCCGATCATTCCCTTCATCACCGAGGAACTGTGGCAATCGGTGGCGCCGCTTGCGGACAAGCACGGCGAGACGATATCGGTGCAGCGTTATCCGATCCCGGACATGCAGAAGCGAGATCCGGTCGCGACGACACAGATCGCGACACTGAAAGCGCTGACCGATTCGTGCCGGTCGCTGCGCAGCGAAATGGGCTTGTCGCCCGGCGAGCGCGTCGGTGCGATGATCGCCGGTGATATCTCCGGAGTCGGCGCCGGCGCGTTGCTGCCGTATCTCGCCGCGCTGGCAAGACTCACCGAAGTGGAAATCGTCGACGAGTTCCCGCATTCGAGCGCGCCGGTCCAGGTCTTCGATACGTTGCGCATCATGCTCGACGTCAAGGTCGATCCGGCCGCCGAACGCGAGCGCATCGCGAAGGAAATCGCACGGCTCGAGGGCGAGATCGCGAAGTCGAGCGCGAAGCTCGGCAACGAGCGCTTCGTCTCCCGTGCGCCGGCCGATGTCGTGGCGCAGGAGCGTGCGCGGCTTGCGGAGCGCGCGGCGACGCACGACAAGCTGAAGGTCCAGCTCGCCCGGCTGTCCGGCTAAGAATTCCCCGATGCCGCTGTCGCTGTCGCACACGTTTCGCGCGTTGCGGCACGCCAATTTCCGGCGCTTTTTCGTCGGACAGAGCCTGTCGATGATCGGCACCTGGCTGCAGCAGGTGGCGATGGGCTGGGTCACGTGGCGGCTGACCGGCTCGGCCTTCCTGCTTGGCGTCATCGCGTTCTGCTCGAATGCCGGGATCCTCGCGTTCGGACCGTTCGCGGGCGTGCTCGCCGACCGCGTCAATCGCCGCCGCGCGCTGTTCGTGACGCAAACACTCCTTCTCGCGCAAGCCGTTGCCCTCGCCGCGCTGGCCGCGCTCGGGCATCTCGCGGTCTGGCACCTGGTTGCGTGCGCGCTGTGGCTCGGCATCGTATCCGCGTTCGACATTCCGCTGCGGCAGTCGCTGTACGTTCATCTGGTCGACGACCGCGCCGACCTGCCGAACGCGATCGCGCTCAATTCGTTCATGGTCAACGGCGCGCGTGTCGTCGGACCGGCGCTGGCGGGGCTCCTGCTCGCCGTGGTGAGCGAAGCCGTCTGCTTCGCCCTCAATGCATTGTCGTTCGTCGCGGTGATCGTCGCGATCTCGCGCCTCTCCTGGCCGCACGCGACGATGCCGGAGCCTGCGCGCGGCGGCTTCTGGGCGAGCTGGAAGGAGGGCGCGCACTATGCGTTCGGCTTCGCGCCCGTGCGCGCGCTGCTCATCCTCGTCGCCATCGCTGCCTGGACGATCACGCCGTACGCATCGCTGATGCCGGTCTACGCCGCCGAGATCTTCGGTGGCGGCGCGCACACGCTGGGTTTCCTGCTTTCCGCTGCAGGTGCGGGCGCGCTTGCGAGCACGATGTATCTCGCGAGCCGGCACACGATCCGCGGATTGGGCCGCGTCATCGCCGGAGCTGCGGCGGTGAGCGGCGTCGCGCTCGCGTCGTTCGCGTATCTCACGGTGTTACCGATCGCACTCGTGCTGCTGGCGCTGGTTGGTGGCGGCGTGATCCTCGCCGCCGCTTCCGCCAACACGATCATCCAGACGGTCGTCGACGATCGGATGCGCGGCCGCGTCGCGGGCTTCTACACGCTGGCATTCCTGGGAACCGCGCCCGTCGGCAACCTCGCCGCCGGCGCAGTGGCGAGGGGAATCGGCGTCCCGGCGACCTTGGCGATCAACGGTCTTGTCTGCGCAGCAGCGGCGTTCTGGTTCTGGCGGCGTCTGCCGGCGCTCGCGGCGCTGTTGCGGCCGACGTATGTGCGGCTAGGCATCATCGTCGAGCAGGCCTGACACGCTCGTCGGCAGGCACGCGGGCAATGACTCGTGATTTCCGGCTCCGAACCCGGCAGGTGGCCACCTGTCGCTCTGCGCCGGCGGTTGACGCGCCCGAACGAACGTCCAATACTCGGTTCCAGGCGATCGAGAGGCCTCGACGCACGAGACCCCACAACGTAGCAGATCGACATTCGGAATCCGACTGATGCAACGCAGACTGACCGCGATACTTTCGGCCGATGTTGCCGACTACAGCGGCTTGATGGAGGCCGACGAGGCCGGAACGCTCGAACGGCTGAAACTCAATCGAAGCCGGATCTTCGATCCCTGCGTCGCCGCTCAGGGCGGGCGCATTGTCAAGCTCATGGGCGACGGCGCACTCGTCGAATTCGGGAGCGTCGTCGCTGCCGTCAACTGCGCATTGGCGATCCAGGAAGCGACGGCGCGCGCCGAGCCGGAGTGCGCCGAAGCCAGGCGCATTCGCTACCGCATCGGCATCAATCTCGGCGATGTCATCGTCGAGGGCGACGACATCTATGGCGAAGGTGTCAACGTCGCCGCGCGTTTGCAGGCGCTCGCGCCCGTAGGCGGCATCGCGGTCTCGCTCACGGTCCGCGACCAGGTGGCGGGAAAGGCGTCGTGCGCCTTCGAGGACCTCGGCCTTCACACGGTAAAGAACATCGAGCGCCCGGTGCGCGTGTTCGCCGTGCATTCGACCGGACGTACGGAGCGCGAGGAGACCGGAACGGGAGCGTCGAACCGACTGTCCATCTGTGTTCTGCCCTTCTCCAACATGAGTGGCGACCCGGAGCAGGAGTATTTCTCGGATGGCATCAGCGAAGACATCATCACCGATCTCTCCAAGGTCTCCGCGCTTTGGGTCACCGCGCGAAACACCGCCTTCACGTTCAAGGGCAAGCATGTCGACGCGCCGCAGATTGCACGGCAGCTCAATGTCAGCCATCTGCTCGAGGGCAGCGTCCGCAAGGCAGGGGGCCGCGTGCGGATCACCGCGCAACTGATTGACGGAGCGACGGGCGGACACATCTGGGCCGAACGCTACGATCGCGACTTGAACGACATCTTCGCGCTGCAGGACGAAATCTCGCAGGCGATCGTGGCGGCCTTGAAGCTGAAGCTCATGCCCGAGGAGAAAAAGGCGATTGAGCAACGCGGGACGACCAACCCCGAGGCTTACAAGCTCTATCTGATGGCGCGCCAATACAGCATCACCGGCAACTTCGGCAATGCCCGCCGCAGCGAAGCGATCATCCGACTGTGTCGTCGCGCGATCGAGATCGATCCGAACTACGCACGGCCTTGGGCGTTGATGGCCAGCGCGCAGATCAGCCTGCGCTTTTTCTTCGGGAGGGAGGGGGACGACGGCCTCGCCGCTGCCGAGAGGGCGCTCGAGCTTGATTGGAATCTGGCGGAGGCGCACTCCGCGAAATCGCAGGTCCTGAGGCAAAATGCACGCTTTGACGAAGCGCTCAGCGAAATCGAGATCGCCCTTCGTCTGGACCCCGAGTCCTATGATGTGAATCGCGCTGCAGGGCAATTGTATTACGTGCTGCGCCAGTTCGATAAAGCGATTGTCCATTTCGAGAAGGCGACCACGACCGTGGAAACCGACTACTCGGCGGCCGGCATGCTCGTCAGTTGCCACACCGCGATCGGCGACAAGGAGGGTGCCCGGCGCGCGGCGCGAAGGGCACTCGAGCGCTGCGAGAGGATCGTTGCCGCCGAGCCCGATAATGGTTCGGCATTGGGGTTCGCCGTCGGGGCGCTCGCCGCGCTGGGCGAGGCGGAGCGCGCGAAGGAATGGGCCGAGCGCGCGCTCCTGTTCGATCCGGACAATGCAAACCTGCGCTACAACTTCGCGTGCAGCCTGATCACCGATTTGCGCGATTTCGATGCCGCGCTCGACATGCTTGGCCCGAGGTTCGAAACAATGCCGATCGAAGTCCTGAACTGGGTGAAAACCGATCCTGATCTCGATCCCGTCCGCGATCATCCGCGGTTCAAGACGATGCTCGCCGCCGCCGAAGCGCGTCTCGCCCAGCCGTAATGACTCGAAGCGACGGTTACGTCGGGAGACGCGTCATCGATCAATTCAATCGTTCGATGAATCCACTGACTTCCTCCCTGTCGTGGTAGAGCTGGCGCAGGACGAGCGCGTGCCTAACGTGTGCGCGCTGCAGCGCTTCGTGGATGATCGATTCGCAGCGCAGCGTCTCGTCGTATCGCTTTCTCATCGGCAGCTTGAGATTGAAGATCGCCCGCCGCGCATAGCCCTGGCCGATCCATCGCGCGACCAGCGTCGCGATGCGAGAAGGCGAGTCGACGATGTCGCAGACCAGCCACTCTACCGGCTTGCGCGGTGCGTAAGAGTAGCCGTCGGTCCGCAAGTGCGTGACCAGCGGATCGTCGGCAACCTCGCCTTTCAACGGGCCGTTATCGACGGCCAATACCCGCAATCCGCGCTGCGCGAGCTGCCACGACCATCCGCCGGGCGCGGCGCCCAGGTCGACGGCACGCATGCCCGCGTGCAGGAGGTCGAGCTCGCGGTCGCCAAGGAACGTGACGAGCGCTTCCGCGAGCTTCAGCGCGGAGCGGGACGGCGCGCCCCGCGGCATCCTGAGACGCGGAATGCCCATCGGCCATGCGCTGCCCCAAGGGGGGAAGCTCGCGCCGACATGAACGTGCGCGCCGTCGCTGAAAAGGACGTGCAGCGCGGGCAGGTGTTTCGGCGCCGTACCCGTGTCGGTTGCCACGAGCGCGCTGCGCTCGCGCAGCGCCTCTGCCAGCGGTCGCTCGATCGCGCGGCATAGTCCCGATACTTCCTTGCCGTCGTTCGTGTCAGGCGTTTCGAGCCGCAGCTCGCAGAATGAAAGATGGCCGCGCGCGCGGTGCGGCGCACCCGGCAACGCGAAGTCGGTGCGAAACGCGTCGAGCAACGCGACGAGCGGCGCGACGCGATCCGGTCGGCCTTTCGTCGTTACGGGGTCGAACAACGCGTGCGGCCCGGTGCCGAAGAACAGCGACCGTACGAAGACCGGCGGCAGCGCTTCGAGCGCGCGTGGCCAGCGTTGCGAATCGAACGCCTGCGGCGTGCCGACGACCAAGCCGCGGCCCGACGGCGCCTCGACGTCGATGCCGGTTTCGGCGGCGCGCGCGATCCGGGTGAGGTCGGCTGCCGCCTCCGCCTCGAAGCCCGCACGACAATGCGCGACGATCCGCGGCGTCAAGGCGAGATCTCTGACCAGTCCGGCGCGACGTCCCGCAGTGCGTAGCGCGTGTGGCCCTCGAATCCGGTCACCGTCGTCGCCGCGAACAGGGCATCGACGATCGCCGCTTCGGTCACCTCGGCGGCGGCGTCGAACAGTCCTTCCAACAACGGTTCGATCAGGACCTCCTGCGAGAGCACGGTCGTCGCAGGCGCATGGGGAATCGTATACGCGGTCGAAAATGCGATCGCTATGTCGCCGCTGCCGTGTCCGTAGTACGAGCCCGTTCGTCCGATGCCTGCGGCGGCGCGCATCGCTACGCGCCGCAATTGCCTGTGATCGAGGGGCGCGTCGGTCGCGAGCACGACGATGATCGAGCCGTGGTCGCGCTGTGGGTGCTGGTTCGCGAGGCGGTGCGCGATTGTCGGGCCGATCCGTCGGCCCGCGAGCGTCAAGCTCTCGGTGCGGCCGAAATTCGCGAGCACAAGCGCTCCCATCGTCGTGTCGTCGTTGTCGATCCGGACCACGCGGGACGCCGTGCCGATGCCTCCCTTGAGCCCGAAACAGCTCATGCCGCGTCCGGCGCCGACCGAGCCACGCGCAAACTCCACGGCCGATGCCGCGAGCGCCTGGGCGTAATGAGTCCCGGTGACCGAAAGCGCCTGCATGTCGGAGAGGAACGCATCGCTGCACTCGAATACGAGCGGGTTCACCGACGTCGTCGTGCGCGCAATGCCCGGGTGTGCGGCAATTGCGGCGAAAATCTGCGCTGTCGCCACCGTGCCCACCGCAAATGTGTTAGTGAGCGCGATCGGCGTTTCGATCACGCCCAGTTCGCTCACCTGCAGGATTCCGGCGCTCTTGCCGAAGCCGTTGATGACGACGGCCGCTGCGGGAACCTTGTCGAGAAAGGGATCGCCCGCGTGCGGACGGATGACGGTGACGCCGGTCTGCGTGTCGCCAGCTGCGAGCGTGCAGTGGCCGACCGTCACACCGGCAACGTCGGCAACCGTGCCGCGCGGGCCGGTGGGAAGGGCGCCGATCCGCGGTGGCGCGCTCATCGCTTGCTCGACGCGCCTACCGCTGCTCAATCTTCGGATCGAGTGCGTCGCGCAAGCCGTCGCCCAGCAAGTTGAACGCGAGCACGGTGACGAAGATGGCGAGCGCTGGGAAGAGCGCGACATGTGGCGCCGTCATCATGTCGGAGCGTGCGCTGTTCAGCATCGCGCCCCACTCGGGCGTGGGCGGCTGCGCACCGAGGCCGAGGAACGACAGGCTCGCTGCCGTGATGATCGACGTGCCGATGCGCAGCGAAAAGTAGACGACAACCGCGGAGACGGTGCCCGGAAAGACGTGGCGGGCGATGATCGTGGCATCGGAGGCGCCGATGCTGCGCGCGGCCTCGACGTACGTAAGATGCTTCAACGCCAGCGTGTTGCCGCGCACGAGCCGCGCGAATGTCGGAACGCTGAAGATCGCAACCGCAATGATGACGTTGGCCATCCCGCCGCCGAGAATCGCCACGATGCCGATCGCGAGGAGGATGCCGGGGAACGCGAAGAGGACATCGGACAGGCGCATGATCACGCGGTCGGCCCACCCCTCGTAATAGCCTGCAACGAGACCGAGCGCGGTGCCGACGATCGCGCCGACGGCGACCGAGATGAATCCCGCGGCGAGCGAGATCCGCGCGCCCATCAGTATCCGGCTGTAGATGTCGCGCCCGAGCGAGTCGACCCCGAACAGATGCTTCAGCGACGGCGACGCGTTCAGGCTGTCGTAGTCGAAGAAGTTTTCCGCGTCGTACGGAACGATCCAGGGCGCCAGCACCGCAACGATGACGAGCGCGAGCACGAACGCGCCGGCGACGAGCGCGACCGGCTGCCTCCTGAACTTGCGCCAGAACTCGGACCAGGGCGTGCGGACGCTCTCGGCGGCGACGGTCTCGACGGCGGACTCGACGGTGGGATCAAGCATTACCGGTATCGAATCGTCGGGTTGATCAGGCCGTACAACACGTCGACGATCAGGTTGATCAGGATGAACTCGAGCGAGAACAGCAGCACCAGCGCCTGGATCACCGGGTAGTCGCGCATGTCGACGGCATCGACGAGGAGGCGGCCTAGCCCCGGCCAGTTGAACACGACCTCGACGACGATCGAGCCGCCCAGCAGGAAGCCGAACTGCAGCCCCATCATCGTGACGACGGGGATCAGCGCGTTGCGCAACCCGTGTTTGACGACGACCGTCGATTCGGCGAGCCCTTTCGCGCGCGCGGTGCGGATGTAATCGTCGCCGAGGATATCGACGAACGACGAGCGCGTGAAGCGCGCCATGATCGCGGCAACGGCCGCGCCGAGCGTGAGCGAAGGCAGGATGTAATGGCGCCAGCTGTCGGCGCCGACAGTCGGCAGCCAGCCGAGCTGCACGGAAAAGATCTGCATCAGCACCATGCCGAGCGCGAACGCGGGAAACGAAATGCCCGACACGGCGAGCGTCATGCCGAGGCGGTCCGGCCAGCGATTTCGCCATACCGCCGACAGGATGCCGACCGTCATGCCGAACAGCACCGACCAGCCCATGCTCCACACGGTGAGCCAGAACGTCGGCATGAACCGCTCGCCGATCTCGGTCGCGACCGGGCGCTTGGTCCGCAGCGACGCGCCGAAATCCCAGTGGAAGACGCCCCGGACGAAGCGGGAGAACTGCTGCGGCAGCGAGCGATCGAGGCCGAGATCCTTGCGCACCAGTTCGACGGTCTCGGGATTCGCGTCGGGACCTGCCGCCAGCCGCGCCGGGTCTCCGGGCAGGAGGTGCACGAAAAGGAAAATCAGCAAGCCGACCAGGAACAGCGTCGGCAGCAGGCCGAGGAGGCGCTTGGCGATGTACTGGAGCATCGGGCGCGAACGCGGCCTTGGGACGCAGAAGCGGCGCGGCGGAGTCCTGTTGGAACGCCGCCGCATTCCATGCTATTTGAGATCGACTTCCGTGAAGTTGAACGAGCCGTCGGGCATCGTGTACACGCCGGTGAGCTTCTTGTTCTTCGCCGACAGGAGCTTCTCGGTGACCAGCGGCGCCCACGGCGCGTCCTTGTAGATCGTCTCCTGCGCGTCCTTGTAGAGCTTGGCCTTTTCGGCACTGTTCGTGGTGAGCAGCGCGCCCTTGATGTCGGCGTCGACCTGAGGATTCTTGTAGTAGGCGGTGTTGAAGAGCTTCGGCGGCCACGAGTCGCCGTACAGAAGCGGCCGCAGCGCCGAGTCGGCCTGACCCGTCGACGACGACCAGCCGACGTAATAAAGGCGCACCGGCGCGTTCGCAGGATCCTGCCAGCTCTCGACCTTCTCGACGCGCTGCCCGGCTTCGAGCAGCGTGATCT
>CAVTFF010000016.1:0-89159 GCA_963733985.1 uncultured beta proteobacterium
CTTAACCGAATAGGGGAGGCGCAGCGAAAGCGAGTCCGAACAGGGCGCTTGAGTTGGTAGGCGTAGACCCGAAACCGGATGATCTACCCATGGCCAGGCTGAAGGTGGGGTAACACTCACTGGAGGGCCGAACCCACTCCCGTTGAAAAGGTAGGGGATGAGCTGTGGGTAGGGGTGAAAGGCTAAACAAATCCGGAAATAGCTGGTTCTCTCCGAAAACTATTTAGGTAGTGCCTCAGGTATCACCGACGGGGGTAGAGCACTGTCATGGTGGCGGGGGTCATTGTGACTTACCGCGCCATAGCAAACTCCGAATACCGTTGAGTGCGAGCCTGGGAGACAGACGTCGGGTGCTAACGTTCGGCGTCGAGAGGGAAACAACCCAGACCACCAGCTAAGGTCCCCAAGACGCAGTTAAGTGGGAAACGAGGTGGGAAGGCTCAGACAGCCAGGATGTTGGCTTAGAAGCAGCCATCATTTAAAGAAAGCGTAATAGCTCACTGGTCGAGTCGTCCTGCGCGGAAGATGTAACGGGGCTCAAACTGCGCACCGAAGCTGTGGATTCAGGAGTCAGATTTCAGATGTCAGATGACAGAGGTCAGTAGGGTGCGGGATGGCTCTGCTGAAATTTGAAAGTCTGGAAGTCTTCAAACGCGCGTACGCCGTGTTGCTCGAGTTGCATCGGGTGAGCTTGGTGTTTCCGTCCGTCGAGCAGTTCGGCCTGGCCGATCAGTTGCGCCGGGCGAGTAAGTCGATATGCGCGAATATCGCCGAAGGCATGGGTAAGGCCCGGAAACTCGCAAGCCGAGCTACGTCGCTATTTGCAGATGGCGATTGGTTCGGCGGATGAAATGCGAGTCTGGCTGCGCTATGCCCTGGACCTCGACTACGTGAGTGCGGCCGATTGGCGGCGCTGGCGTGACGAGTATGAAGCGATAGCGAAGATGCTTAACGGAGTGTGCAGGCAGTCGAAGCGACGTGCCTGACATCCGACATCTGACATCTGACTCCTGGATGGTAGGAGAGCGTTCCGTAGGCCGGTGAAGGTGGCTCGTAAGGGCTGCTGGAGGTATCGGAAGTGCGAATGCTGACATGAGTAGCGATAAAGCGGGTGAAAGGCCCGCTCGCCGAAAGCCCAAGGTTTCCTGCGCCACGTTCATCGGCGCAGGGTGAGTCGGCCCCTAAGGTGAGGACGAGAGTCGTAGCCGATGGGAAGCGGGTCAATATTCCCGCACCGACCAGTGATGCGATGGGGGGACGGAGAAGGTTAGCGCGGCCGGGTGTTGGACGTCCCGGTTGAAGCGTGTAGGCGTGGTCCTTTGGCAAATCCGGGGATCTTAGCCGAGGCGTGATGACGAGGGTGGGCTTGCTCACCTGAAGTGCGCGATACCCTGCTTCCAGGAAAAGCCTCTAAGCTTCAGTTGCTGGTTGACCGTACCGCAAACCGACACAGGTGGGCAGGATGAATATTCTAAGGCGCTTGAGAGAACTCAGGAGAAGGAACTCGGCAAATTAGCACCGTAACTTCGGGATAAGGTGCGCCCCTGGTAGGTGAAGGCGTACAGCTGGAGCCGAGAGGGGCCGCAGAGAAATGGTGGCTGCGACTGTTTAACAAAAACACAGCACTCTGCCAAGACGACGAGTCGACGTATAGGGTGTGACGCCTGCCCGGTGCCGGAAGGTTAAATGATGGGGTGCGAGCTCTTGATTGAAGCCCCGGTAAACGGCGGCCGTAACTATAACGGTCCTAAGGTAGCGAAATTCCTTGTCGGGTAAGTTCCGACCTGCACGAATGGCGTAACGATGGCCACACTGTCTCCTCCTGAGACTCAGCGAAGTTGAAGTGTTTGTGAAGATGCAATCTCCCCGCGGCAAGACGGAAAGACCCCGTGCACCTTTACTGTAGCTTTGCATTGGACTGTGATGGGACCTGTGTAGGATAGCTGGGAGCCTTTGAAGCGCTGTCGCTAGATGGCGTGGAGGCAACGTTGAAATACCAGCCTGGTGTCATTGCGGTTCTAACCTGGCTCCATGATCTGGAGCGGGGACCGTGCATGGTAGGCAGTTTGACTGGGGCGGTCTCCTCCCAAAGAGTAACGGAGGAGCTCGAAGGTTGCCTAGGTACGGTCGGACATCGTACTGATAGTGCAATGGCACAAGGCAGCTTGACTGCGAGCCTGACAAGGCGAGCAGGTGCGAAAGCAGGACATAGTGATCCGGTGGTTCTGTATGGAAGGGCCATCGCTCAACGGATAAAAGGTACGCCGGGGATAACAGGCTGATACCGCCCAAGAGTTCATATCGACGGCGGTGTTTGGCACCTCGATGTCGGCTCATCACATCCTGGGGCTGTAGCCGGTCCCAAGGGTATGGCTGTTCGCCATTTAAAGTGGTACGTGAGCTGGGTTCAAAACGTCGTGAGACAGTTTGGTCCCTATCTGCCGTGGGCGCTGGAGATTTGACGGGGGCTGCTCCTAGTACGAGAGGACCGGAGTGGACGCACCGCTGGTGTACCGGTTGTGACGCCAGTCGCATTGCCGGGTAGCTATGTGCGGAAGCGATAACCGCTGAAAGCATCTAAGCGGGAAACGTGCCTGAAGATGAGATCTCCCGGGGACTTGATCCCCCTGAAGGGTCGTGGCAGACCACCACGTTGATAGGCCGGATGTGGAAGCGCGGTAACGCGTTAAGCTAACCGGTACTAATGGCCCGTGCGGCTTGACCCCATAACCGTGAGCGCTAGCGGCGCTACGGTGCTGGCGCACCGATCCAACCCCTTACTTCTTCCCCCGCCGCGCGCAGGACCGGCCCTCCGCCGTCCCCTGCCCGCTGCTCCCCCTCAACGCCTGACGACCATAGCCCGTTGGAACCACGCCTTCCCATCCCGAACAGGACCGTGAAACGGCGGCACGCCGATGATAGTGTGGATTCCCATGCGAAAGTAGGTCATCGTCAGGCACCCCACCACCCAACGCCCAGCCCCCACCGGCTGGGCGTTCTGCTTTTGCGGGGACGCGAATGCCTCTGGGTCGACCGTAGCGTCCGTGGAGGCAGCGAGATCGCGTGATCTCAGTAGAACTTGCCCGTAAGCGGTATGTCGCCGGCCGCGCCAAAGCCGAACACCACCTTTGCGACGCCATCTCGTTTTGTGCTCACGTACCAGATGCCGTTGCGGAAAATGCATAGATCGGCCTTGCCGTCACCGTCCCAGTCGAACAGGGCGGGTTTGTCCTGCGCCATTCCACCGAAAAAATAGACCTGGTTGGCGACGCCATTCCGGGCAGTGGAGGCAAACCACTTTCCGTTGCGATAGATGACAAGATCGTTAAAGCCGTCGCCATCCACATCGCCCACCAGCGGAATGTCTCCAGGGGCGCCTCCGAAATAGAAGATCTTGTCGGCGGTGCCGTTTAGGAATTGATCGACGAACCATGTTCCGTTGCGGTAAATGATGAGATCGTCCACGTGGTCGCCGCTGAGGTCCCCGATCAGCGGAATGTCGCTCGCGACGCCGCCGAATCCAACGGCCTTATCCACGACGCCGTCCCGATTCGTGTCGATGTTCCACATCCCGTTGCGATAGATGACGAGGCTGCTCAATCCGTCGACGCCGAGATACCCGGCGAGCGGGATGTCGCCCGCAACACCGCCGAAGGTGACTTTTTTATCGACGACGTGGTCGTATCCGTCATCGAGCAGGAACTGGTTGACCGGCGCCCCGCTGCTGGGCGAGTTCTTCCGGTAAAGCCCGAGATCGAGCGCCGTCGGCGGGCTCGCAACCGAAATCGTCAGCCCGCCGGCGCCGATCGACAGCGCATTGATGGTGACGCCCGTCATCTGATCGGTGAATGCGCTTCCGACTGCTAGCGTGCCGTCGGCCATTGTCGCTGTCGACGGCGCCATATCGAGAAAGCACGTGTCCCAGCAGCCGTACTCGCTGCGATCGCTCATGTGCATGAGTCCGCCGAGGTGGACGATCGCGCCATTGGTTGCGGTTGCAGGCATCCCGGCATCGAATCCGGTCGCGGTGCGATACTCGATCCAATAGGTCCGATGCATTGCCGCGGGAACCTGCACCGCATACAGCGCGCCGCCGGGCGTTTCGAGCGGTGATAGCGTGTACGCTGCGGTCCCGACCTTGTGCGTCGCGACAGCGGCATCGGGTACCCAGCCCATGTCGTTCTTCTGCCACGCGTTGACATGACGCGAGCTCTGGTTGCCCATGATGTCCCACGGATCGCCGTACTCCGGCCGGTTTAGCGGACAGTTCGTTGCGATCGTCACGCCGTTGCACGGCAGCGAATTGGCGTGGCCGAGCCCGAACGTGTGGCCGATCTCGTGGCCGATGACGCCCAGCGTGTTGTATTCGTTGCTCCACGCCTGCGTGCCAGGCACTTCGCCCAGGCCCGACCAGCCGCAGGCCGCCACGTGCGTGAATATATATACGAACTTCTGATAGCTCGCGAGGGCGTAGCCATTGAGTTGGGCGACCCGTCGCGCCTCGGTCGCAATGCCGGAGTAATCGCACGTCGTCGGCGTCGGAAAGCTCGCGGTGAGCCACGGCGTGACGGTGCCCGTGAGCGTCTGCTTGCCGAACGACGCTTCCGACCAGTAGTTCGCCACGCTGTTCGCGCCGGTGAACACCACCGGCTGAACGTTCGCTTGACCCCAGAACGGCGTATAGATACCGGTGTTCGGTGGCGTCGGCTGGAAGGCGAGCAGGATCACGAGCACGGATGCCGTGCTCGCCGTCGCGGTCACGTCCGTCGTCGCCGCCGCGTCCCGCACCGGCGCTTCAGCTATTACCGCGATGGAATCGGGCGCAATGCCGGTCGCGTTGGGCCGGCCCGTGACGGAAACACGCATTCCCGATTTGAGATCGGTTGGCACGATCGCGAAGTCGACTTCGCGCTGATCGCCGTTGTCCTGCTGCAGCGTCCAGATGAAGCGGCTCTGGCCGTCTTCGAAATAGTCAGCGTGCAGCAGTTGCATCGTGCCCTCGACCGTCGTCGGTGTCGGGGCAGCGGCGATCGAGCGCTGACCGACGGTGCGCTGGGATTCGACGATGAGTGCGCCGCGCGACGCATGTCCAGTCACGGCCAAGCGCATACCTTGGCGCAATCCACCGGCACTCTGGTTGAAGGCGAGTCTGGTCGCCGTACCGTCGCTTGCAACGAGCGCGTAGATTCGCTCGTATCCGCTGCCGTGGACGAACTCGAGAATCGAAAGCTGCCCCTCGATGACGACAGGTGCGCCTTCGCGAAGAGCGGTCGTCGCAGATTTCGACGCGTTCACGTGGTGCGCAAAAGCCGCCGGGGTGGCCCCGAAAAGGACGGCGACGGCTACAACGCCGGCAGCCCGGCGCAAGACCGGAATAGGAAATGTCATTGTTGTCTCCCTGAGCGGGGTGACCGCTGCAAGGCCCATGCCATTGCTCCGGACGGTCATGGGCCCGGAGAGCGATACCGCGGGTGGAGTTATGCCACACGCACATGCCGCTGGCATAACCGCCGGTCGGGAAAGGAGTTTTTCGATTCAGAAGTGGGCGCTGCGCAGACCCGGGGGAAAGGGTCCGCCGGATTCAGGCGGCTGTGGGTCCGGCCAGCCTCGGCCGGTATGTCGGTTTCTGCGGCAGCGAATATGCGCGACCAGAGGCGCAAAGCGTCACTCCGGCTGCCCGTAGGTCTTGAACTTGTCGAGCACAACGTTCATTTCTTCATCGGACAAGACGTGCGGCTCGCCGTGCTGGCGGGCACGCCAATACATCTCCGCGAGCGTTTCGACTTCGACGGCGAGCGCGAGCGCGGCCGGCAGCGACGCGCCGATCGCGATCATTCCGTGGTTCGCGAGCAGGCAGGCGTTGCGGCCTTCGAGGGCCGCAACTGCGTAGTCGGACAGCGCCTGCGTTCCGAACGTCGCGTACGGCGCGCAGCGGATATTCCTTCCGCCGGCGACCGCGACCATGTAGTGAAAAGCCGGAATCGCCCAACGCAGGCACGCGAGCGTCGTTGCGAACGGCGCGTGCGTGTGGACGATTGCACCGGCGTCGGCACGCGCGCGATAGATGTCGCGATGGAATCGCCACTCGGATGACGGCAGCCGCACGCCTCGCGCTTCGCCGTCCGCCGTCATCGCCACGATGTCGTCGGGCGTCGTGTCGGCGTAGGGCATCCCCGACGGCGTAATGAGGAAGCCGTCGAAACGGCCATCCGAGAAGCGGGCGCTGACATTGCCCGATTTGCCGCGATTGATGCCCTGCGCATTCATGGAAAGCGCCGTCGCGACGACCGCTTCGCGCAATGCGCGCTCGGTCGGCGGCGCGCTCACGCTCATGCGTAAAGCTCCGGAAACAGCGCGCGCAGGGCGCTTTCGTCGGCGCGGGCGATGCCTCGTTCGGTGACGAGCCCCGTCACGAGCCGCGCCGGCGTCACGTCGAATGCGTAGTTGACCGCGCGCGTACCGGCCGGCGCGATCGCGACCGTCGTCGTCTGTCCGTAGCCGTCGCGCCCGGTGATGGCGAGGACTTCGTCCGGCCCGCGCACCTCGATTGGAATTGCGTCGCCGCCGGCGAGCTTGGGATCGAGCGTTGGCGAAGGCAGCGCGACATAGAACGGCACGGCATTGTCGCGCGCCGCAAGCGCTTTTTCGTAGGTGCCGATCTTGTTGCAGACGTCGCCGTTCGCGGCGACACGGTCGGCGCCGACGATGACGGCGTCGACTTCCCCGCGCGCCATCAGCAGCGCGCCGGCGGCGTCGGCGAAGAGCGTGTGCGGAATGCCGCGGCGATCCAGCTCCCAGGCCGTGAGGTTGGCACCCTGCAGCCTCGGCCGGGTCTCGCTCACCCAGACGTGCAGCGGCAACCCCGCAGCGTGCGCGAGGAACAGCGGCGCGGTGGCCGTTCCCCAACCGCACGTCGCCAGCGCGCCCGCGTTGCAATGGGTCATCACGCGAACCGGGCCCGGGTCGGCGACCCGCGATCTCGCGCAGCAATGCGAGGCCATGGACCCCGATCGCATGATTGATGTGCTGGTCTTCCTCCGCGATCGTATCGGCTTCGCGCCACGCGGCGTCGGCGCGCGCGTCCGCTGGCAGCGCGAGAACGGCGGCGCGAACGCGGTCAAGCGCCCAGCGCAGGTTGGCGGCCGTCGGTCGAGTCGCGTCGAGCGCGGCATGGGCTTTTGCCAGCGCAGCGTCGCTCGGATCGCGATCGAGCGAGAGCGCGAGGCCGTAGGCGCCGACCGCGCCGATCAGCGGCGCTCCGCGCACCCACATCTTGCGAATTGCGAGGGCGGCAGTGTCGACGCTCGCGATCTTGACGCTGACGACCGCGTGCGGCAGCGCGCGCTGATCGAGCGCCTCGATGTGGCGGGCGCCCGCGGGATGCACGAGGGCGCGGTAGGGCGCGGCATCGTGTTCCGCGCCTGGCGAGTCGCCGCTAAAATGCATGCGGCTATTGTAGCCCGCGCGCTCGCCGCCGATGCGGAGGCGATGTTTCCGCTACCTCAACACCTGAACCAGATTGTTGAAGTCGTCCGTCCACAGCCGCCAGTCCGGCCGTTTCGTGATCGGGGTCGCAAATTCGGCAAGCTCGGGCCGCTTGAAAAGGCTCGCATTGTCCGACAGCAGCACCCAATCGCTGATGCTCGTCATGCCATCCTTGGTATCGTCGCGGATGTGGAGCGCAGCAAGCCCATGCGCCTCTCCCAGGGCTTCGACGACGGGGACGAGGTCGAGGTAGCGATTCGTTACGTGAAATGCGATCACGCCGCCCGGCTTGAGGTGCCGCTGGTAGATGGCGACGGCTTCGGACGTGATCAGATGCACGGGAATGGCATCGCTGGAGAAGGCGTCGACTGCCAGCACGTCGAAGTTCTGCGGGGGCTCGCGCTCGAGTGACAGACGCGCGTCGCCGAGCGCAAGCTCGATCGTCGCATCGCTGTCACCGAGAAACGTGAAGTCACGCTGCGCGATCGTGATGACATCCGGATTGATGTCGTAGAACCGGTAGACGTCGCTTTTGCTGCCGTAGGTCGCGATCGTCCCGGTGCCGAGGCCGATCACGCCCACCCGAATCGGATCCCTGCGCGGGTGCAATGCCTCGAGGAGTCTGCCGATGCCGGACGTCGCCGTGTAGTAGGTGGTCGGCCTCCGCCGCAGGTCAGGGGCCAGGAACTGCGTGCCGTGCAGGATCGTCCCGTGCGTAAGCGACCGGCGGTGGTTTGCCTCGTCGGAGCCCCACTCGGTGACGCGCAACACGCCATAGAAGTTGCGGGTCGAGACGATCACGTCTTCGTAGAATTGCCGTATCGACCAGACGCCGCAGGCGACGGTGGCGACGGCGGCAACGAGCCCCAGCACCCCGAAGACGACGTGATCCCGACGCACCTGCCACAGCAGCAGCAGCGCGCACAGGACGAGCCCCCCTGCCAATTCGAAATGGGCGGGAAGCACGAGTGGCGCGATGAGCCCGACCAGCACCGAGCCGCCGGCACCCCCGAGCGAGATCATCAGATAGAACCGCGTCAGGTATTTCGGTGCCGGCTTCAACCGCACGAGCTCGCCGTGACAGAACATGCAGGCGAGGAAAAGTCCGCCGCAAAAGACGCCGATCTGGATTGCAAGCTCGTGCGTCAGGTCCGAGTCGGCGAGCGTCCATGCCATGACGCCGAGGCCCGCGGCGAGCATCGCCAGGAAGATGTCGCGCCGATACCAGCCCGACGCGTCGAAGCACAGGATGAAGGTCAGGAGGTAGATCGCGAGCGGCGCGATCCAAAGCAGCGGGACCGACGCGATGTTCTGCGTGATGTGGTTCGACACGGAAAGCAGCAACAGCGAGCCCGTCGCCGCGAGCGTGCACCAGAGAAACTGTCGCGCCGCGACCGGAGGAGCTTCGCCGAGGGCTGTACCCCCACCGGCAGCCCCGCGAGCTGCCTGGAGCGGCAAGACCTCCGGTGCGCGCAATCGTCTGACGCTCGCAACGCCCGCGGCTGCGCACAACCCGACGAACAGCGCATAGGCGATCGACCATCCGATGGCTTGCATGCGTGTCGGCACCCACGGCTCGAGCAGGAACGGATAGCCGACGAGCGCCAGCATCGAGGCGAGATTCGACAACGCAAAGAGCCGATACGGGCTCGCGCCACCGCGGGCTCGCGCGAACCATGCCTGCACCAGCGGGCTCGTCGTCGACAACAGGAAGTACGGCAGGCCGATGGTCGCGGCGAGCAGGCCCAGGATCAGCCACAGCGGATCCTCGGCGCCGGTGGGTTTCCAGCGCGCGCCGGGAACGATCGGCAGCACGACGAACGAGACCAGCAACAGCACGATGTGCAGCCTGACCTGAACTCGTGGCGTCAGCCGATGGATCGCCAAGTCCGAGTACGCATAGCCGGCGAGGAGCGTCGTCTGGAAGAACACGAGGCAGGTCGTCCACACGGCCGCCGAGCCTCCGAACCACGGCAGGATCTGCTTTGCCATCACCGGCTGGACAAGGAACAACAGGAACGCGCTGATGAAGATCGTGACGGCGTAGAGGAACATGAGGAGGCGGTGAATGCGGGGCCGCGGGTCGCCAGGCAAAGGTCCCGCATTGTACGAGAGCCGCCCATGGGCGTGCCCCCACGCTCGTGGCTCGGCCGCTCATCGTCATTCCCGCGAAGGCGGGAATCCAGCGTCGTTCGTACGACTTCTCGGCTCCACAAACAAGCGACACTGGGTCCCCGCCTCCGCGGGGACGACAAACCGAGTGCTTAATATGTCGTCCGCGGCCGGAAATAATCGACGCGGTCGATCGAGTGGACGGTCAGATCCCTCACGTCGATCCCCTGCAACACGCGCAGCGGAATGTCGGTGCCGGCGCTCCCTCGGCTCCACACCTTGCGATAGAACTCGGCTTGCGTTCGCACACCGTCGCGGCCGACGCCCAGAATGATGTCGCCGACCTGGATGCCCGCCTGATCGCCGGGGCCGTCGGGGGAGACGCGTGCCACGATCAGCCGCCCCTGCACCTCGTCGGCGGAAATCCCCAGCCAGGGCCGAGGCGGTCCGGCACGGTGGCCGCTCTTGACGAGATCGTCGAGGATGGGCTTCAGCGCGTCGATCGGCACGAACATGTTGCCCGGCAGCCTCGTGTCGCCGGCGCTCGCCTCGCGCACGATGAGCGAGCCGACGCCGACGAGCTTGAGGTCGCGGTTGACGAGCGCCGCCCCGCTCCAGTTCGCCGTCGGCGGCGCCGTGAAGATCGCCTGATCAAGCAGGTATTCCCAGTTGCCGGTGAAGGGACGCATCGCCACGACGTACGCGAGCGTGACATCGGCCGCACCCTCGTGATTGACGATCATCACGGGTTCGTGCAGGGCCAGCTTGCCCGATTCGCCGAGCGGCATCGGCGCGGCATCGAGCGGCACCACGGCGCGCACGAGCCCGAGACCGCTTGCGTGGTCGTAGCCGACGACGCGCGCCGGCAGCGCACGTCCCTTGCTGTCGACGACCTTCACGTCGTCGGCCTCGACGATCAGATAGCCGATCGTCAGAATCAGTCCGTCGTCGCCGATGACGATGCCCGTTCCTTCGCGTTCCTCACCGAGCGCAGCGGCGGTGCGCGCGTCGGGTACCGCGCGCGTCTGCACCTTGACGAACGACCGGAAGAACTGCTCCGCGTCCGGCGTGCCGACCGCGGTCGCTGCACTGGCCGCGCCCTTCTTGGGTGCGTCGGCGGCAGTTGCCGCGTCCGCACCAAGAACCAGTCCGCAGGAAAGGAGAATTCCAAACGCCGCGAGCGCGGTGGCGCGGGGCATGGTTCCGTAACCGATCGGCATGGCGACCTCCGGTGAGAGGCGTTCCGCAGCGCCAGAGCCGCCGCGTCCGGCGGGAGAAATGGCGATTGCCGCACCTCTCTCGGGGGAAGACGCGAAACACGGCGGCGAGTTCCCGGCTGCCGTCAATATAGCGCGCCGCCGGCCCGGCGGGCGGATGCGCAAGATCGGCCGGTATAATTCGGCGGAGCGTTTCGTCATCTTACCGAGAGACCCGCGCGCGACGATGAACTCGCTGCGCGCGAGAGATCCCGAGACCGTCGCATGCCTGCGCGCAAGAAACCCGAGGAGCTGCGTTCGCACCGCTGGTTCGGCGTTGCCGACATGCGCTCGTTCGGCCACCACTCGCGCACGGCGCAGATGGGCTATTCGCGCGCCGACTATCTCGGCAAGCCCGTCATCGCGGTCGTCAACACCTGGAGCGACATCAACGCCTGCCACTCGCATTTCCGGCAGCGCGCCGAGGAGATTAAGCGCGGTGTGCTGCAGGCGGGCGGCTTCCCGCTCGAAATGCCGGCAATTGCGCTCGCCGAAGTCTTCCAGAAGCCGACGACGATGCTCTATCGCAATCTTCTCGCCATGGAGACCGAGGAGCTACTGCGCTCGTACCCCGTCGACGGCTGCGTGCTGATGGGCGGTTGCGACAAGACGACACCGGCGCTGCTGATGGGCGCGATCAGCATGAACCTGCCGGCGATCTTCATGCCTGCCGGTCCGATGCTGTCCGGCCACTGGCGAGACCAGAAGCTCGGCAGCGGATCGGACGTCTGGAAATACTGGGCCGAGAAGCGCGCCGGGAACCTGAGCGACGAGGAGTGGCTCGGCATCGAGGACGGCATCGCCCGTTCGCCCGGCCATTGCATGACGATGGGCACCGCCTCGACGATGACCTCCGCGAGCGAGGCGCTGGGTTTCACGCTGCCGGGGGCCGTTTCCATTCCCGCCGCCGATGCGCGTCACGCGCGAATGGCGACCGAAACCGGCCGGCGCATCGTCGACATGGTGTGGGAGGACCTGAAGCCGCGCGATATCGTCACCGCGCGCAGCATCGACAATGCGATCACGACGATCCTCGCGCTCGGCGGCTCGACCAATGCAGTCGTGCACATGGTCGCGCTCGCGCGGCGCGCCGGCATCCCGCTTACGCTCGATCGGTTCGACGCGCTGGCGCGCACGACGCCGTTGATCGCCAACATCCGCCCGGCCGGCAAGTTCCTGATGGAGGATTTCTTCTACGCGGGTGGCCTGCGCGCGCTTCTGAACGAGATCCGCGACCTGCTCGAGCTCGACGCGCGCACCGTCAACGGCCGGACGCTCGGCGAGAACATCGCGGGCGCGGAGGTGTTCGATCGCGGCGTGATCCTGCCGCGCGAAGCGGCGCTCGTCGCAGGCGACAGCCTCGCCGTGCTGCGCGGCAATCTCGCGCCCGACGGCGCCGTAATCAAGCCGGCGGCTGCGGAACCGCAGCTCCTGCGCCACACGGGTCCCGCAGTCGTGTTCGCCGATTACAACGACATGGCGGCACGCATCGACGATCCGGCGCTGTCCGTCACCGCGGATTCCGTGCTGGTCCTGAAGCATGCGGGTCCGCAGGGTGCGCCCGGCATGCCGGAGTGGGGGCAGCTGCCGATCCCGAAGAAGCTGCTGGCGCAGGGCGTGCGCGACATGGTCCGCGTCTCCGACGCCCGGATGAGCGGCACGAGCTACGGCGCCTGCGTCTTGCACGTCGCGCCGGAGTCGTTCGTCGGCGGCCCGCTCGCCCTCGTGCGCGATGGCGACCTGATCGAGCTCGACGTAACGGCGCGCAAGCTGCAACTCAAGGTGACGGACACCGAGCTCGCTCGCCGCCGCGCCGCGTGGAAGCCGCCGCCGCCGCATTACGCGCGCGGTTTTGGCGCCCTGTACCAGCAGCATATTGGGCAAGCCGACCAGGGCTGCGATTTCGATTTCCTCGAAGGAACCGCGCCCACTCGGGATCCCGAGATTCACTGATCCAGCAAGCCCGACAGGCTCCTGATGCGCACGATCGCGGCCGCCAAGCTCGTCGACCTCGTCGCCGCGATCATGTGCGCCGGCGGCAGCAGCACCGCGGAAGCGCAGACGATCGCGCAGCGTCTCGTCGATTCCAATCTCGTCGGGCACGACTCGCACGGCGTGCTGCGCGTCGGCAAGTACCTCGAATGGGTACGCATGGGCTGGCTGCGGCCCAATACGTCCCCGACGATCGTCTTCGAAAGCGACGACGATCGCCATCATCGACGGCAATCGCGGCTTCGGCCAGGTCATCGGAGAATTCGCGGCCAAGCTCGGCATCGCGAAAGCGGCAGAGTCCGGCATCGCGATGATCGGCCTGCGCAACTGCGGGCATCTCGGACGTCTCGGCGACTGGGCGGAGATGGCGGCGGCGGCGGGCCAGGTGTCGCTGCACTTTCTCAACACGTCGGGCGCGCAACGCGTCGCCCCGTTCGGCGGCTCGGACCGGCGCCTGTCGACCAACCCGATGGCGATCGGCGTTCCGCTTGCGGGTGGCCCGCCGGCGATCCTCGACATCACGACCTCCACCGTCGCCGAGGGCAAGCTGATGGTCGCGTCGAACAGAGGCGAGCACGTGCCGGATGGGTGGATCGTCGACAAGCACGGCAAACCGACGACGGATCCGAAGGATTTCTACGACGGCGGGGCGCTGCTGACGATCGGCGCACACAAGGGCTCGGGGCTGTCGATGCTGACCGACCTTCTTGCCGGCGCGGTGACGACGGGCAGGAGCTCGGATCCCGCGGACACGGTCCTGCGCAACAACATGTTGTCGATCTACATCGCGCCGGCGGCGTACGACAAAAGCGGCGCCGTGGCCGTCGAAGCGAAGCGTCTGGTCGATTGGGTCAAAGCGTCGCCGCCGGCCGTCGCGGGACAGCCGGTACTTGCTCCGGGCGAGGTCGAGCGGCGCACGCGCGCAGCTCGGCTCGCGAACGGTGTGGCGCTCGACGATACGACGTGGCGCGACCTGGTCGGTGCGGCACAGTCAGTCGGGATCGATGCCGGTCGGGTCGAAGCAATAGTCGCCTGAGACTTCCCTCTGCGCGGGAGGGGATCGGGTGGGCAAGGCAGTGAGACACACCGGAATCATTCTGGAGGAAGCATGAGACGCATCGCCACGTTGTCCCTGGGTGTCGCGCTCGCGATGCTCGCAGGCATCGCCAAAGCGCAGGCCTAGCCATCGAAGCCGATCATTTCGGACCGATCACACTGATCCCGCACGTTCCGAACATGCCGGTAGTGGAATCCTTCGGTCCCGGCGAAGAACGTGCAGGAATTGATCGCCCTCAGTAAGGCGAATCCCGGCATGTACACGTTCGCTTCGTCGGGCAACGGCGCGTCGCATCCTCAATATGTCCGACGTGAGGGAAAGCTGATCGGTCTGGGCGCGGAGCCGGTCGAGAGCTCTCCCGACGAGCTCTCTGCTGCGGTGAAGACCGGGGTCGTCAAATGGGCGAACGTGGTGAAGCAGTCCGGCGCGAAGGTCGACTTAGGGAGGCGGGCGAGCGTGAGCGAGCCAGGGCCCGAAGGGCGCGTCGCCGAGCGATGGAGGTCGGCCGTTGGTCCGGCCACCGAACTTCACTTAAAGTGGTAGAGGCCGACCATTGAACGTATGAACACCGCGGACGCCAAGCTCTTTCCCGGCTTCGAGGTCCGGCGCATCGCGACGTCCGGTGCCGAAATCCATTGCATCGTCGGCGGCAGCGGTCCGCCGCTGCTCCTGCTGCACGGATATCCGCAGACGCATGCGATGTGGCACAGGGTGGCACTGCGACTCGCGCAGCGCTACACCGTCGTGTGCACCGATTTGCGCGGCTACGGCGACTCGTCGAAGCCCGCGGGCGGGGACAACCACGTCAACTATTCGAAGCGCGCGATGGCGGCCGATCAGGTCGAAGTGATGCGTAGGCTTGGCTTTCCGCGGTTTCGTCTCGCCGGCCACGATCGCGGGGGGCGCGTCGCTCACCGGCTCTGCCTCGACCACCCTGCCGCGGTCGAGCGCGTCGCCGTGCTCGACATCTCGCCGACGCGGATCATGTACGGCAGGACCGACAAGGCGTTCGCGACGGCTTACTACCATTGGTTCTTCCTGATCCAGCCCTTCGACTTGCCCGAGCGGCTGATCGGTGCAGATCCGATCTACTACCTGCGCAAGAAGATCCGCGGCTGGTCGAGCGGAAGCGTGCAATTCGACGCGCAGGCGCTCGCCGAATACGAACGCTGCTTCAGCGATCCCGCAACCATTCATGCAACCTGCGAAGACTATCGCGCCGCGGCGTCGATCGACCTCGACCACGATGCGGATGACGCGGACAAGCGGGTCACATGCCCGCTGCTTGTGCTGTGGGGTGACAAGGGCGTCGTGCACCGACTGTTCGATCCGGTCGCAGATTGGCGGAGCGTTGCGAGCGATGTGCGCGGTGGAGCGTTGCCGTCAGGCCACTACCTCGCCGAGGAGGCGCCGGAACAAACGCTGGCGGAGCTGCAGACATTTCTCGCCGACTGATCCGACCGTGCTCTCACCCGACCTCTTTTTGGCCACGGCGAGCCGCCGAGCCTTGATATAATTACAGTCTTGGCCAAGTAGCTCAGTTGGTAGAGCAGAGGACTGAAAATCCTTGTGTCGGTGGTTCAATTCCGCCCTTGGCCACCAGCAAAACAATGGCTTGTGCGTCCCTCGGATCGCAGGCCTTTTTCGTTGGTGTAATTTTGATGTAATTGGAATTGGTGGAGCTTGGCAATGGCCGTGTCGGCAAAGGTGGAGCAACAACTCAAGACTCGGGGCCTTCGGAGGAGAGCCGAATGATTACCGCCATCGCAACGTTCCGACTGCCGCATCGCCTGACGGTCGATGAGGCCAAGGCCATCTTCCAGAGCACTGCGCCGCGGTACCAGTCGCAGCCGGGGCTGATCCGAAAGTACTACGTGCTGTCGGAGGACGGAATGACCGCCGGCGGCGTCTATCTCTGGCAGTCCCGGCCGGCTGCTGACGCCCTGTACAACGACGCCTGGCGGGCCTTCGTCACCGAGAAGTACGGTGCCCCTCCGCAGGTCGTGTACATGGAGAGCCCCGTCATTGTCGACAACACGACGCAGCAGATCCTCACCGAGTGAACTAGCCGATGACGCCTCCGGCGCCGTCGGCATCCAGGACCTGAGGACGGAGCGGGCCGCGGACGCCTTCAACGATTTTCGCTTTCAGCATCACCGCCTGGCGGAGCGCATCGGCCACGTTCGGCCGGTTGAGGCCGAGGCAAACTGCGATCGGCAATTCGCCAGTCACGCCGTTCCAGCCCGACTCACACCAACGGCTCCACGCGAGAATCGGGATCGTTCAAGGGGTCTTGACGTCCCTCTCGGGAGTTCAATGTGCCAACTGCGTTCCAGGACTACTATCCGGACAAGTTCAGCCACTGTTACGGATGCGGAAAGAGCAACCCGCATGGTCATCACCTGAAGAGCTACTGGGAAGGTCAGGAGACCATTGCGCGGTTCACGGTGCGCCCCGAGTTCAGCGGTGGAGTGCCCGACCATGTCTTCGGGGGGATGGTTGCATCCCTCCTGGATTGTCATGGAACGGCATCGGCGGCGGCCTTCGCCTATCGGGCGGCAGGCCGAGAGATGGGCGACGGCGGTGAGTTCATGCGATTCGTCACGGCGTCGTTGAAAGTGGACTTTCTCCGCCCGACGCCGATCGGTGTGGAACTCGTCATCAAGGGTCAGCTGCGTGGCATCGAAGGACGCAAGGTGCGGGTATCCCTCTCGCTGAGCGCGGGAGGCGAGACGTGCGCGCGAGGGGAAATGCTGGCCGTCCAGTTTCGGGAATGACACCATTGCAGGCGCGATGCATCCCGCCCTTTAGACCTGAGGCCGTCAAACCTGAAGGGCGATAGTCGCTGAACGGCCATGGACAGACGGTCGGCGTTGCCACCTACTTTGCCGGTTGCCGTCATTCATCCCGATGCCGCTTCGGTGCGAGGGTCGAACTTCTGCTGAACGCGCCGACACTGCAAGATCCCGTACCATTGTTGTCGCACGAGCCTTTTGAAGGGCGTCGCGTTCGACCATGCATCCTACCGCGTCGGCAGTTCCGTTGCGCCCCACATTGATCTACGACGGTGATTGCGGAATCTGCAAGAGGTGGGTGACGTATTGGGAACGTCTGACCGGGGCGCGCGTCGTCTATCGCTCCTACCAGGACGCCGCGCAAGACTATCCCGATATCACCCTGGACGCCTTCCGCCGCGCGATCCAGTTCGTCGAGGGAGACGGCCACGTGTACTCGGGCGCTGCGGCGACGTACCGCGTCCTGTCCTACGCGCCGGGGCGGCGAGGTTGGTGGTGGATGTACGCCCACGTTCCAGGGTTCGCGGCCATGGCGGAATGGGCCTACGCGTTCTTCGCCCGTCGCCGCGGTCTGTTGAGCGTGCTGACGAAGCTGTTGTGGGGTGCCGCGCTCGAGCCGGATCAATACGACGCGGTGGGTTGGCTGTTCCTTCGCGGACTGGGCATCGTCTATTTCGCTGCCTTCGCCTCGCTCGCCGTCCAGATTCTCGGACTGGTCGGCAGCGCTGGCGTGCTGCCGCTCGAACGCTTCCTGCAGGGGGCGCACGAGTACTTCGGCATCGCTGGCTATCGAATCATGCCGACGCTGTTCTGGCTCGACGCGAGCGACACCGCCTTGGTCGCAGGCACGGCTGCGGGCATGGCGCTCGCCGTGCTCGTGATGTCGGGAATCGCGGTTCGAGCGGCGCTTGTCGGTCTCTTCGCGCTCTACCTCTCGTACGTCTACGCCGGCCAGGTTTTCATGACGTACCAGTGGGACCTGCTGCTTCTGGAGGTCGGATCCCTGGCGATCTTTCTCACCGGCGGCTCCCGCATCGTGGTCTGGCTCTACCGCTGGTTGCTCTTCCGCTATCTGTTCATGGCGGGCGCGGCGAAGCTCCTTTCCGGCGACCAGACCTGGCGCAACCTGACCGCGCTCGAGTATCACTTCGAGACGCAGCCGCTGCCGACACCGCTCGCGTGGTACGCCGCCCATCTGCCGCATTGGATCCTCGCAGGCGTAACCGCGGCGACGCTCATCGTCGAAGTCGGCGTCGTGTTCTTCATATTTGCGCCACGCCGTTTGCGCGCGGTGGCGGCCTGGTGCGTCCTGGGCTTCCAGAGCTTGATTGCGCTGACCGGCAACTACAATTTCTTCAATCTGCTGACGATGCTGCTGTGCCTGTTCCTGTTCGATGACGCGGCGCTGCGAAACGTGCTCCCCACGCGGCTTGCGGCGCGCATTGCCGCGCTGACGCCGCGCGCTGGTCGAACGGCATCGACAATCGCGGCGATCCTCGCCCTGACGGTAGTGCCGGTCGGAGTAAACCGGATCTGGCGACTCTTCTCCGGTGCGGGACTTCCGGTGGCGGACACGCTGACCCGTGCGATTGCGCCGTTCCTCGTCGTCAACTCCTATGGGCTATTTGCCGTGATGACGACCACGCGTCCCGAAATCGTCGTCGAGGGCTCCAACGACGGACAGCAATGGCGCGAATATGAATTTCGCGACAAGCCGGGATCGATATCGCGTCGGCCCCCTTGGAATATTCCACATCAGCCCCGGCTCGACTGGCAGATGTGGTTCGCTGCACTGGGCGACCCTGCGGACGCTCCTTGGTTCAGCAACTTCCTCGTGCGGCTCCTGGAGAACAGCCGGCCGGTGCTTTCGTTGCTCGCCGCCAATCCCTTCCCTGATCATCCCCCGAAATACGTGCGCGCCACGCTCTACGAATATCGCTTCGCCGATGCGGCGACGCACGCGGCGACTGGCCAATGGTGGGTTCGCTGGGAGGCGGGCGGCTATTTTCCGGTGGTCGGTCTGCCGGACCTCGGGCACTCTGGCGTCGAGCAGTAGCTCGAGGTGGGCGATGATCGAATCCGGCCTCGCTCTCCCAGACAATCGGTGCGAGACCGCGGCAGCGAGCCGTCACGGCCACGCGTCGAGGGGCAAGATGGCTAAGCCATCGCAAGGACCGCGAGCAATGACAGGTCGATGCCGCTCCTGCAAGACGTTGCGTCTGAACAAAAAGATACCCACGCGCCTCAGGCTGTATTTAGAATCTCGGTCGGACGCGGCGCAAAATGCCGCGAATGTTGATTTGGATGGTCTGGTCGGGCGTCGAAGCACCAAACAATCGCTTGTTGCGACTGCCGGTCGGAGGAGGAGACGTAATGAATGCACGCCATATGTCCAAGCTATTGACGTCAGTGGCCGCGGTCGCCGCGTGCCTGGGATCGGCCTCGGCCCAACAGGTCACCGGCGAGTTGGGTTCCCCCAGCGCCACCACGACCCTCGATGGCAAGCAGCTTCCGCCGCCCGATCCGAAGTTCGGCGGGGTGATCAAGGAAAAGGCCTCGGAGTCGAAGCAGTGGTGGGCGCCCCGCGTCGTCCCACCGAAGGGCGCGCCCAACGTGCTGCTGATCATGACCGACGACAGCGGGTTCGGTGCGCCGAGCACGTTCGGCGGCGTCGTCCCGACTCCGGCGATGGATCGCATCGCGAAGAGCGGGCTGCGGTACACGAATTTCCATTCGACGTCGCTGTGCTCGCCGTCGCGCGCGGCGTTGATTACGGGGCGCAATCACCATGTCGCCGGCTTCGGCGTGGTGGGCGAGATCGCGACGGGATTTCCGGGCTACGACTCCGTCATCCGGAAGGAGAACGGCACCATCGGCGCCATCCTGAAGGACAACGGCTACGCGACCTCGTGGTTCGGCAAGGATCACAACACGCCCTTCTATCAGGCGACTTCGGCCGGGCCCTTCGAGCAGTGGCCGAACGGCATGGGCTTCGAGTACTTCTACGGCTTCGTCGGCGGCGACACCAGCCAGTGGCAGCCGAACCTGTTCCGCAACACCACGGCCATCTTCCCCTTCCAGGGCCATCCGGGCTGGAACCTGACGACCGCCATGGCCGACGAGGCGATTCATTACATGAAGGAGCTGAAGGAGATCGCGCCCGACAAGCCGTTCCTCGTCTATTACGTGCCGGGCGGCACGCACTCGCCGCATCACCCGACGCCGGAGTGGATCAAGAAGGTGAGCGACATGCATCTGTTCGACGGCGGCTGGAACAAGGTGCGCGAGACCATCTTCGCCAATCAGAAGCGGCTGGGCATCATGCCTCCCAACGCGCAGCTGACCCCGTGGCCGAAGGATCTGCCGGAATGGGATTCCCTCGGCTGGGAGGAAAAGAAGCTGTTCATCAAGCAGGCCGACGTCTTCGGTGCCTACCTCGCCTATACCGACCACGAGATCGGCCGCGTGATCCAGGCGGTCGAGGACATGGGGGAGCTCGACAACACGCTGATCATCTACATCGCCGGCGACAACGGCGCGAGCGCCGAGGGCATGCTCAACGGCACGCCGAACGAGTTCACCACGTTCAATGGCGTCGAAGTGCCGGTCAAGGCCCAGTTCCTGTGGTACCCGTTCTGGGGGTCCGAGCGAACCTTTCCGCACTTCGCCGCTGCCTGGGCGTGGGCGATGGACACGCCGTTCAAGTGGATGAAGCAGGTGGCGTCGCACTACGGCGGCACCGCCCAGGGCATGGCCATATCGTGGCCCGGCCACGTCAACGACGCGGGTGGCATCCGCCGCCAGTTTCACCATCTCATCGACATCGCTCCCACGATCCTCGAAGCGACCGGCATCCCGGTGCCCGATACGCTCGACGGCATCAAGCAGCGCCCGATGGACGGCGTGAGCATGGTGTACACGTGGGACAAGGCGAACGCCAACGCGCCCAGCCGGCACACCACGCAATACTTCGAGATGCTCGGCAACCGCGCCATCTACCACGACGGCTGGCTCGCGGCGACGACCCCGGCGACGCTGCCGTGGGTACTCTCCACGAAGCCGGCGCCGGACGTGATCACCGGGTACAACTGGGAGCTCTACAACGTCGGTGATCTGCAGTCGGGGGACGCCACCGAAGCCAACGACCTGGCCGCGAGCATGCCGGAGAAACTCAAGCAGATGCAGGACCTGTTCTACGCCGAGGCGAAGAAGCACGACGTGCTGCCGCTCGACAATACGACGCTCACCCGGTGGAACGCGCCGAAACCGAACCTCACGGGGGGACGAAAGGTCTTCATCTACTCGGGAGAACCGATCAGCGTGCCCGGCAGCGGCGCCCCGAACATCCTGAACAAGGCATACACGATCACTGCCGAGGTCGAGATCCCGAAAGGCGGCGCGGAAGGCATGATCGTCACCGACGGCGGTCGTTTCGGCGGCTACGGACTCTTCCTGAGCAAGGGCGTGGCGGGCGTTCGCCGGGGCAAGGTGGTGTTCCTCTACAACCTGCTCGACCTCAAGCGCACGGTGTGGGCCGGACCCGAGCTGAAAGCCGGCAAGCACACGATCGTCTTCGACTACAAGCCCGAGGCTCCTGGTCTGGGCAAGGGCGGGACCGGTGTGCTGTCGGTGGACGGCAAGGAAGTGGCCAGGAACTCGATGGAGCACTCGACGCCGATCACGTTTCCGGAGGATGAGACCTTCGATATCGGCCAGGACACGCGCACGCCGCTCGCGCTCGTCGAGTATCGCTACGATGTTCCGTTCAAGTTCACCGGCAAGATCGACAGGGTCACCTTCAAACTCGAGCCGGAACGCTACAGCGATGCCGATCGCAAGAAGCTCCAGGAAATGGCGGAGGCGATGGCCCGCGCGAAAGATTAGGGCTTGCCGACGCGATGAAGAAGGTGCTTGTGTTCGCCGCTGTGGCCGAAGCCGCGACCGGTGTGGCGCTGCTGATCGTTCCGGGGCTCGTCGGGCGATTGCTGCTTGGTGAGGAACTCGCCGGCGTGGCGCTGCAGGTTGCGCGCGTCGCCGGCATCGCGCTCGTCGGCCTGGGCATCGCCTGCTGGCCCGGGCCGCCGCGAGCCGGCATGCTGATCTACGGCGCGGCCGTAGCGCTGTATCTTGCCTACCTCGGCGTTACCGGCGGATCCAACGGTGTGCTGCTCTGGCCGGCGGTCGTACTGCACGCGATCCTGACGGCGCTATTGATTCGCGCATCAATGAGGGACACGGAGACGAAGACATAGAGGGGACCGTGCCGGCCATACTTAGCGGACACGGCGCGCATTTCAGATCAGCTGTTTCGACTCGGCAAGTCGACAGCGCCAGCAAGGAAATTGTCGACGTGAAAAGGCTTGCACGTCCCTTCGGACGGCAAGCCTTTTGAAGTGCGTAGCTCACTGCCGCACTTGCCCCGCCAGCCGCAAAACCGCCTTGCGGTTCGCGTACTATCTGCGCGGTTGCGGCACGTAGCGTATATACGGCTTCGGCGCCCGCCAGCCGTCCGGAAACAGCTGCTTCGCTTCGCTGTCCGGGACCGACCCGCCGATGATGACATCCTGGCCCTGCTTCCAGTTGACCGGCGTCGCCACCTTGTACTTCGCCGTCAGCTGCATCGAGTCGAGCATCCGCAGCACTTCGTCGAAATTGCGGCCGGTGCTCATCGGATACGTGAGCATTGCCTTGATCTTCTTGTCCGGACCGATGATGAACACCGAGCGTACCGTCGCATTGTCGGTCGCAGTGCGATCCTTCGCCGCGCCGCTGGCGTTGGGATGGATCATGTCGTAGAGCTTTGCCACGGCGAGGTCCGCATCGCCGATCAGCGGGTAATTCACCGCGTGTCCCTGCGTCTCCTCGATGTCCTTCGCCCACTTCTCATGGTCGGTGACCGGATCGACCGAGAGGCCGA
Organism: uncultured beta proteobacterium; assembly: GCA_963733985.1. Lineage (GTDB taxonomy): Bacteria > Pseudomonadota > Gammaproteobacteria > Burkholderiales > Casimicrobiaceae > CAIWHR01. Next base: position 22,615 of record CAVTFF010000016.1, read on the forward strand.
TGATTTTGCAGTTACGCTTATCGAATTCCGGTTTGAGACCGGCCATGTAGCCCAGCTCCGTAGTGCAGACCGGAGTGAAATCCTTGGGATGCGAGAACAGGATCGCCCAGCCGTCGCCGATCCATTCGTGGAACCGGATCTTCCCCATCGTCGTTTCCGCCGTGAAGTCCGGCGCTTCGTCGCCAATTCGCAATTGCATCATTCACCTCCAGCGCCATTTCGTTCGCAACATGCCACGCGAAACCGCCTTCGTGGCGGCGGCGGAACGAAAGACCGGCTCGCCAACGATATTCGGTGCGGTTCCGGGCTCAAAGTTCCCGCCCGGGCCGTCCAATATACGCCCGCGAACCGTCCTTGGTGATCAAGGTTTGCCGCCAAATCCCGAGCGCGCGGCGAGCGTGGATTCGTCAGCCGGGATGTAGGCCCTTGCTCGCGAGGAACGTCGGGTTGAACAAGCGCCCGAGATAGAGCGATCCGCGATCGGCGAGCAGCGTGACGATCGTGTGGCCGGGACCCATGTCGCGAGCGACGCGCACGGCCGCGGCGACATTGATTCCGGTAGAGCCGCCGACGAATAACCCTTCGCGCCGTAGCAGATCGTAGACCGTCGCGACACATTCCTGGTCGGGGACTCGAACGGCGTCGTCGATCGGCGTGCCTTCGAGGTTCGCGGTCACCCGGCTCGATCCGATGCCCTCGGTGATCGAGCTGCCCTCCGACTTGAGCTCGCCCGTCTTCACATATTGATATAACGAACTGCCCATCGGATCGGCGAGCACGATCCGCGTCGACGGCCGCCGTTCCTTCAGATAGCGAGCGACGCCGGCGAGCGTCCCGCCGGTCCCGGTCGCGCAGACGAACGCGTCGACGCGCCCCTCCGTGTCGCGCCAGATTTCCGGCCCGGTGGTCTCGTAATGCGCCGCGCGGTTGATCACATTGTCGAACTGATTGGCCCAGACGGCGTTGTGCATCTCGGCCGCGGCGCGGCCGGCGAGCTTGACGTAGTTGTCAGGATCGCTGTACGGCACCGCCCGAACGGCGCGCACGTCGGCGCCAAGCACCCGCAGCAGGTCCATCTTCTCCCGCGACTGCGTTTCGGGAATGTAGATGACGCAGCGATAGCCGCGCGCAGCGCAGAGATGCGCGAGGCCGATGCCCGTGTTGCCGGCCGTGCCTTCGACGACCGTTCCGCCGGGCTTGAGCGCGCCACGGAGTTCGGCGTCCTGGATGATGTAGAGCGCGGCGCGGTCCTTGACCGAGCCGCCCGGATTCAGGAACTCCGCTTTGGCGAGGATCTCGGAGCCGGTCTCCTGGCTCGGATGCGCAAGCCGGATCAGCGGCGTATTGCCGACGGCCCCGGCGAATCCATCGCGAATGTCCATGGGGTCTGCAGATCGTGATACGGCATGAACCAAGGGTCGGGCCCGAATCCATCTTAGCTCCGGGAATGCGCGCGAACAACGCACGCAGCTCGGAAGCCGCGATCGTCCACGTGTTCCCGCGCCGCCCGGAGGAATAGAATGGCACGCTCTGAGCCTCGTTCGCGGACATTCCAGCGAGCAGAGGATTGGCGTTTCCCAGGAACCGTCATGGCAGCGGATCGCGAGGAGCAGGGATTGGTCGACGAAATCGCGCGACTCGTGCGCGAGCTCGAGCGGGCCGAGGCCTACAAGCAGCAGCTCCGCCAGTTGATCGTCGACGTCAAGGATCAGCTCGCCGCAGGCAATACCGAGCGCGCGCAGTCGATGCTGAACGAAGCGCTCAACAACATCGACGCCCAGACGGACGTCGTGACTCCGCACCGGGCGTCTTGACCGCCGGCCAAGCCGACGCGGGACACATGTGCCGTCCCGTCAGCGCAAGGCGGGTGTGCCCCAGGCACGACAACACCAGCAAGGATTGCTTTCCGTTTTTTCTGCGGGGCGCGCCCGTCCTTGGGAGCCGAATCCGGTCGATGTTTCCGGCCGCAGTAGAATCGATCCCGTACCGGCCCGTCGCGAGCCGGAGGAGGACCCAGATGGATGAGCAGCTGCGCACCGCCGCCCTCGAATATCACCGCCTGCCGACGGCCGGCAAGATTTCGGTGACTCCGACGAAGGCGCTGATCAACCAGCGCGACCTCGCGCTCGCCTATTCGCCGGGTGTGGCCGCGGCCTGCGACGCGATCGCCGCGCGATCCGGCCGAGGCGCGCTCGCTCACCTCGCGCGGCAATCTCGTCGCCGTCGTCACCAACGGCACGGCCGTGCTGGGCCTTGGCAACATCGGGCCGCTGGCCGGCAAGCCGGTGATGGAAGGCAAGGCCTGCCTGTTCAAGAAATTCTCGGGCATCGACGTCTTCGACATCGAGCTCGCCGAGACCGACCCGGAAGAAGATGGTCGAAGACGATCGCGCGGCTCGAGCCGACGTTCGGCGGCATCAACCTCGAGGACATCAAGGCGCCCGACTGCTTCTACATCGAGCGCAAGCTCCGCGAGCGGATGAAGATCCCGGTGTTCCACGACGACCAGCACGGCACCGCGATCGTCGCCGGGGCGGCGATCCTCAACGGGCTCAAGGTCGTCGGCAAGGACATCGCCAAGGTCAAGCTGGTGTGCTCGGGCGCCGGCGCCGCGGCGATCGCCTGCCTCGATCTGCATGGTGCGGGTCGGACTGAAGCGCGAAAACGTCATCGCCTGCGACAGCAAGGGCGTGCATCTACGCCGGCGCGCGATGCGCCGATGGAAGAGAACAAGGCGCGCTATGCGCGGGACACGAAGGCGCGCACGCTCGCCGACGCGATTCGCGGCGCCGACATCTTTCTCGGGCTTTCCGGCCCGCGGGTGCTGACCGAGGACATGGTCAAGGCGATGGCGGAGCGACCCGCTGATCCTCGCGCTCGCGAACCCCGAGCCCGAGATCCGGCCCGAGGTCGCGAAGGCGGTACGGCCCGACGCGATCATCGGCGACCGGACGGTCCGACTATCCGAACCAGGTGAACAACGTGCTGTGCTTCCCGTTCATCTTCCGCGGCGCGCTCGACGTCGGCGCGACGACGATCACCGAGGAGATGAAGCTCGCGTGCATGCGCGCGATCGCCGAGCTCGCGCACGCCGAGCAATCCGACATCGTCGCCCAGGCGTATTCAGGCGAATCGCTTTCGTTCGGGCCCGAATACCTGATTCCGAAGCCGTTCGATCCGCGGCTCATGGTCAAGGTGCCGCTTCGGCCGTCGCGAAGGCGGCGATGGAAAGCGGCGTCGCAACCCGGCCGATCGCCGACTTCGACGCCTACCGCGAACCGGCTGCTCGCAGTTCATCTACCACTCCGGCCTCATCATGAAGCCGGTGTTCGAGCGGCGCCAAGCGGGCCAGCAAGCGCGTTTGCTACGCCGAAGGCGAGGAGGAGCGCGTGCTGCGGGCGGTGCAGGTCGTCGTCGACGAGGGCTTGGCGAAGCCGATGCTGATCGGCCGGCCGGAGGTCATTGCCGCGCGCATCGCGAAGTTCGGGCTGCGGCTCGCGCCGGGCCGCGACTTCGAGCTCGTCAACATCAACAGCGACGCGCGCTACAAGGCGGCCTGGCAGCTCTACTACCAGTTGATGGGACGCAACGGCATATCGCCGGAGGATGCGAAGGAGGCCGTGCTGCGCAAGCCGTCGCTGATCGGCGGCGCTGCTGCTGCAGATGGGCGAATGCGACGCGGTGCTGTGCGGCACCGTCGGCAAGTACCAGGCGCACCTGCGCCACGTCGCCGATGTCATCGGCCAGCGTTCCGACGCGCCGGTGTTCGCGGCGATGAACGGCCTCCTGCTGCCCAAACCGCAGCGTGTTCATCTGCGACACCTACGTGAACCGCAGATCCGTCTGCCGAGCAGCTGGCCGAGATCGCGCAGCTCGCGGCCGATCGGCGTGCGTCGCTTCGGTCTCGTGCCGAAAGTGGCGCTGCTGTCGCACTCGAATTTCGGCAGTGACGACTCGCGCTCGGCGCGCAAGATGCGCGAGGCGCGACGCTTGCTCGCCGCGCGCGAGCCCGAGCTCGAGATGGACGGCGAGATGCACGGCGACGCCGCGCTCTCGGAAGCGATTCGCAGCCGCGTGCTCCCCGATTCGAAGCTGAAAGGCGAGGCAAACCTGCTGATCATGCCGAACCTCGATGCCGCCAACATCTCGTTCAACCTGCTGAAGATCACCGGCGGAGAGGGCGATCACGATCGGCCCGATACTGCTGGGTGCGCGCAAGCCGGTGCTGATCGCAACGCCCTCGGCCACCGTCCGACGGCTCGTCAACCTGACGGCGCTCGCCGTCGTCGAGGCGGCTTCGGCCGGCTCGTGAGCGCGGCCGACGGTAACGTTTTGCCGCGCTCGAAGCGATTTGGAACGCGACCTCGCGTCCTAGGTTCGCCCCGCCGGCGTGCGGTCGCGGATCCACTGCGACAGCAGCCACTTTTCCCCGCGCGTCGGGGGTAGCCCGGCATGGAGCGTCCGCCGGTCGGGATTTCCGGCGAGATCGACGTTGGCAAAGAGCAGCGCATCGCCCCGATGCCCGCGGTGGCGCAGGCCGATCGCGGGAAAGTCTGTCTCGCCGCCTTCGTAGTCGTCGTTCAGATAGACGAGAAGCGTCGCAAGCCGCTGGCCGCGCGCTTCGACTTCGCGGGAAAGGCCGCTGGTGGCGGGATCGATGAAATCGTAATGGGGGGCAAAACGCTGGCCGACGGCGTAGTGGAGGACCTTTGTCAGCTCCATCACGGCCGGCGGCAGGCCCGTGGCCGCGGCGATCCTCGCCCGGAGCAAGATGAGGACCAGATCGCTTTCGACGATGTTGAAGTCGGTTTCGCTGTTGGTTCGCGAGCTTTCGACGATGCCCTCGCCGGTCTCGATATCGTAGGTGCGCGCCCGACCGAGCTTGCCCCGCGCGCGTTCGATCATCCAGGCGCAGACCGCCTCGGAGGCGAAGTTTTCGATCCTGCGGATCCGCGGCGCCTCCGAAAGCGCCTCCCGTGGTGGAGCGGCAGTCCATGCGTCGACATCGATCGCCTGTCGCAGCCGTCGCCAGTGGTCGGCGCCGCTCCCCGGCGGGTCGTTTTCCGGGTGGACGGGACGTCGATTGGTCGCCAGCAGCGCAAGCTGCGCCCGCGCGGGTTCCCATCCGAGCTCCGCCGATCGCTGCAGGGAATCGAGGGCTGCGTCCCAGCTTTGCGGGCGGCACACGCCGGCCCCCGCCAGAACCGCCGTCAGCGCGCAAGCCTCGCCATTGCCTTGATCCGCCGCGCGAGCGAGCCAGTCCGCGCCCTTCTGCGGAGCGAACGATCCGTCGTCGCCCGTCAACAACCGCGAGCCGAGAGTCGTCATTGCCGCGGCGTCTCCGGAGGCCGCGGCTCGCTCGAGCTCGGAGAGATCATGCTCGTTCATCGCACGTGGGGCGTCCCCAGAAAAAAGGCCGGGCATCGCCCGGCCTCTCTTGCTGCGAATTCGCGTCAGCGGATTACGCCGCCTGGATGTTGCTCGCCTGCTTGCCCTTCGGGCCGGTCGTGACTTCGAACTGGACCTTCTGGCCTTCCTTCAGAGTCTTGAACCCCGGCATGTTGATCGCCGAGAAGTGCGCGAACAGGTCTTCGCCGCCGCCATCGGGAGTGATGAAGCCGAAGCCCTTGGCGTCGTTAAACCATTTCACAGTTCCAGTTGCCATTGCTGTTTTTCCTTAAGAACAAAAAGATTATCGGGACCGAGGTCCCGGCCAATGTTTCGATCTCAAGGAAAGAACGGCGAACGACTGCAAAGCGGTCGAACAGAGCGTACTTAGTGCCTTGAAACTAAAACACTTGCAGGAGGATACACAGGAACCCGCCCGGGCGCCAGTACTATTTGGCGGTTCCGCCGGGAGGCAGCCAGAGGCGGACCAAATCCGCAACGCCCGGCGGCCGGACAGCGCTGGAAGCCGGCCGGTGGCCCACCCCCCGGATCAAAGCTCCGCGCGTACGATGGCCGCCCCGGCGCCCAGCGCGACGAGCTTCCCGCGGGCCACGTCGCGGGACAGCGGGACCATCCCGCAATTGGTGCAGGGGTAGAGGCGATCGGCCGGAACGAAAGGCAGCGCCGACCGGATCGTCGCCGCCACCTCCTCCGGCGACTCGATCCGGTCGGTTGCCACGTCGACCGCGCCGACCAGGACGTCCTTGCCGGGGAGAAGGCCGAGAAGTTCGATCGGGACATGCGAATTCGCGCATTCGAGCGAGACCTGACGGATCGCCGAGCGCGCGAGCAGCGGAAACGTCTGCTCGTATTGCCGCCATTCGGACCCCAGCGTCTTCTTCCAGTCGACGTTGGCCTTTATCCCGTAGCCGTAGCAGATGTGGACGGCCGTCGCGCACCGGAGTCCCCGGGCCGCGCGCTCGAGGGTCGCGATCCCCCAGTCGCGGACCTCGTCGAAATAGACGTTGAACGCCGGCTCGTCGAACTGGATCACGTCGATGCCGGCGGCCTCGATCGCCCGGGCCTCGTCGTTCAGGATCTCGGCGAATGCCAAGGCAAGCTTTTCGCGGCTCCGGTAATGGGCGTCGTAGAGCGTGTCGACCATCGTCATCGGGCCGGGCAACGTGAATTTGGCCTTGCGCTGCGTCGCGCCGCGCAGAAACGCGGCGTCGTCGGCGAACACCGGCTGCCGGCGTGCCACCGGGCCGACGACGACCGGGACGTCGGCATCGTAGCGGTTGCGGATGCGCACGGTCCTCTTGTGCGCGAAATCGACGCCGTCCAGCGCCTCGATGAAGGTGGTGACGAAATGGCGCCGCGTCTGCTCGCCGTCGCTCACGATGTCGATGCCCGCCCGCTCCTGGTCGGCGAGCACCAGGCGCACCGCGTCGCGCTTGCCCTCGGCGAGCGCGTCGCCTTCGAGCCGCCACGGCGCCCACAGTTGCCCGGGTTCGGCGAGCCAAGAGGGCTTCGGGAGGCTGCCCGCGATCGTGGTTTGCAGAAGCTTGGTCATCGCCGACTCAGTGGTTGGCCTCGGGTGCGCGGCGAGACGTTGCCCGGGCTCGCGCGGGGGCGCCGATTATAGCTGCTGGTGGATGATCCGGTTGGGCCACTTGACCGATGTCGGCTGCGCACGTACCGTGGCGCGGCGACGCGGGTTGGTCCAACCGATCCCTCATGCCGAAGGTCCTTTTCTCCGACAACGAGTTCCCCGACGTGAGGCTCGAGCGCGACCTGTTCGCCGCGGCCGGCATCGAGTTTGCCGTCGCGCAATGCAAGACCGAGGACGAGGTGATCGCAGCCGCACGCGATTGCGCCGGGATCCTGCTGCAATACGCGCCGATCACCGAGCGTGTCGTCGCCGGGCTGCCACGCGTCGGCATCGTGAGCCGGATCGGCGCGGGATTCGACACCGTGGACACCGAGGCCTGCGCGAAGCACGGCGTCTGGGTCGCCAATTCGCCCGACTACGGCGTCGGCGAAGTCGCGACGCATGCGCTCGCGCTGGCGCTCGCGCTGATGCGCAACGTCGTCGCCTACCACCGCGACATCCACGCCGGCAGGTGGCATTACCTGTCGTCGGGCGAGCTCCGGCGCGCCGGCGACATGACGCTCGGCATCGTCGGGCCTCGGCCGCATCGGCAAGCGAATGGCGCACGTCGGGCGCAACGTGTTCCGGCGCGTGATCGCTTGCGACCCCTACATCATCGACGGCGATTTTCCGGCGTACGTCGGGCGGGCGAGCCTCACCGACGTGTTCGCGCAGAGCGACGTCGTCTCGCTGCACGTGCCGCTCGACGGCGGAGACGCGCGGAATGGTCGACGCTGGAGTGCTCGGCGTTATGAAGCCCGGCAGCTACCTCGTCAATACGGCGCGCGGCGCGGTGGTCGACATCGATGCCGCGCTTGCAGCGCTCGAGCGCGGCACGCTCGCGGGCCTCGCCCTCGACGTGCTGCCGGTGGAGCCGGTGCCGGCCGGCTCGCATCTGCTCGGTCATCCCGCGTGTCATCCTGACGCCGCATGCCGCGTTCTATTCGGTCGAGGCGGAGCGCGAGCTGCGACGCAAGGCCGCGCAGAATATCGTCACCTGGATCAGGACGGGCCGGCCGGACTACGTCGTCGTGGCCGGCTCGCGCAAGCCCTGAGGAGCGAGGGCATGGCCGGCGTCGTCATCCGCGAGGTGCACAAGCACTTCGGGTCGACGCACGTGATCCGCGGCGTGGACATCGACATCGCCGACGGCGAGTTCTGCGTGCTGGTCGGCCCCTCCGGGTGCGGCAAGTCCACGCTGCTGCGGATGATCGCCGGGCTCGAGGAGATCTCGGAGGGCGAAATCGCGATCGGCGGCAAGGTCGTCAATCGCGATGCCGCCCAAGGAGCGCGACATCGCGATGGTGTTCCAGAACTACGCGCTCTATCCGCACATGACGGTGCGCGACAACATGTCGTTCGCGCTGCTGCTCGCGAAGCAGTCGAAGGACGAGATCGGTCAGCGCGTGCAAAAGGCCGCCGACATCCTCGGCCTCGTCCCGTACCTCGACCGCTATCCGCGCCAGCTCTCCGGCGGTCAGCGGCAGCGCGTCGCGATGGGCCGCGCGATCGTGCGCGACCCGCAGGTGTTCCTGTTCGACGAGCCGCTGTCAGCAACCTCGATGCGAAGCTCCGCGTGCAGATGCGCACCGAGATCAAGGAGCTGCACCAGCGGCTCAAGACGACATCGATCTACGTCACCCACGACCAGATCGAGGCGATGACGATGGCCGACAAGATCGTCGTGATGCGCGACGGCGTCGTCGAGCAGACGGGCGGCCCGCTCGAGCTCTACGACCGGCCCGCCAACACCTTCGTCGCCGGCTTCATCGGCTCGCCGGCGATGAACATGATTCCCGGCACCGCCCGCGCGGGCGGCGACGCCGCGCAGATCGAATTCGGCGGCGGCTGCGGCGTTGCCGTTGCCCCGCGGTGCGCGGGCGGACGACGGGGCAGCCGGTGCTCTACGGCATTCGTCCCGAGCATTTCGCGCTCGGTGCAACGGGCGTTCCCGTCGAGGTCATCGTCGTGGAGCCAACCGGCGCGGACACGCAGCTCTACTGCCGCTTCAATGGCCAGGAGGTGACGGCGACCATCCGCGATCGCGCCGATTGCCATCCCGGCGACCGAATCCATCTCGCGCCCGATCTCGCGCGGGCGCACGTTTTCGACGCGGCGAGCGGCAAGCGGCTCGTCGCCTGAAGCTTTCCATCGGGCGCCAACAGAGCAAAACGCCCACAACCGAGGAGGGGTCCATGAGTCACATGAAGCGTCGCAAATTCCTGCAAACGACGGGTGCTGTCGCGGCTAGCGCAGCGGTGGGTCCGTTCATCTGGGTCAAGAATGCGAATGCCCAGTGGAGCAGTTCGCCCGAGAAGGGCGCGAAGCTTCGCGTCCTGCGCTGGAGCCGGTTCGTCCAGGGCGACATCGACCAATACATGGTCAATGTCAAGAAATTCACCGCGAAGTACGGGATCGACGTGCGCGTCGACAACGAAGGGTGGGAAGACGTGCGCCCGAAAGCGGCGGTTGCGGCGAACACCGGCGCCGGCCCGGACATCATCCTGTCGACCAACGACGATGCGAATCTCTATCCGGAGAAGCTGGTCGACGTCACCGACGTCTGCAACTATCTCGGCAGCAAGTCGGTGGCTGGTATCCCGTCTGCAATCCTTATCTCAAGCCGGACGGCAAGAAGTGGATCGGCGTCCCCCTCGGCGTGGCCGGCGTCTGCATGGTCTACCGCGAGAGCGCGCTCAAGGCCGCCGGGTTCGATGCGTTCCCCAAGGATACCGACGGCTTCCTCAAGATGTGCAAGGCGCTGAAAGAGAAGGGCACGCCGGCCGGGATGGCGCTGGGGAACGCAACCGGCGACGCGAACACATGGTGCCAGTGGCTCGTCTGGGCTTTCGGCGGCAAGCTCGTCGACAAGGACAACAAGGTCGTCATCGACAGTCCGGAGACGCTGAAAGCGCTCGAATACGCGAAGGAGCTCTATCCGAACTTCGTACCCGGCACGCTATCCTGGCTCGATCCGAACAACAACAAGGCGTTTCTCGACGGCCAGCTGTTCGTCACCAACAACGGGATCTCGATCTACTACGCCGCGAAGAACTCGACCGACCCGAAGGTCAAGGAGATGGCGGCCGACATCAACCACGCCAACATGCCGATCGGCCCCGTCGGGCATCCGACCGAGTTCCAGCTCTTCTTCAACCAGATGATCTTCAAGTACAGCAAGTACCCGAAGGCGGCGAAGGAATTCCTCCGCTTCATGATGGAACCTGAGCAGATGGACCCGTGGGTCGCAGTCGTCGATCGGCTACGTGACGCCCGCGCTGCGCTATTACGAGAAGAATCCGATCTGGACGTCGGACCCGAAGCACACGCCATACCGCAATTCGATGGTGAACATGATTCCGTCCGGGTATGCCGGCAAGATGGGATACGCATCGGCGGGAGCGCTCGCGGATTTCATCGTCGTCAACATGGTCGCCGAGGCCGCGTCGGGCAGCAAGACGCCGAAGGAAGCGGCGGAGCGGGCGCAGAAGCGGGCGGAACGCTATTACAAGGTATGACGGCGGCGCAGCCGCCGTCATACCTGCGCGGATTTAAGCGTCGCCTCCCGGTGACGCTTAATCCGCGCGACCGGCTGACTACTACCCGTTGTGCAATGACGATGCGCAGTCTTGTGGCGACACGGTAACCCACCTTTGGCCTCCCGCTCCAGCGCACTCACGCGCGCCCTCGACAACCGCGCCGTCCTCGGGACGCTGTTCATGCTGCCGGCGGCGGCGCTGTTGCTGCTGTTCCTTACGTATCCGCTCGGCCTCGGCACCTGGCTCGGATTCACCGACACCAAGATCGGCCGCGGCGGCACGTGGATCGGACTCGAGAACTACGAGTTCCTCTGGGGCGACGAGGTCACTCGCCTCGCGCTCTTCAACACGATCTTCTACACGACCGTCGCGAGCGTCATCAAGTTCGGGCTCGGCCTCTGGCTCGCGCTGCTGCTCAACAAGCATTTGCCATGGAAGGGCTTCTTCCGCGCCATCGTGCTGCTCCCGTTTATCGTGCCCACGGCGCTCTCCGCGATCGCGTTCTGGTGGATCTACGATTCGCAGTTCTCGATCATCAGCTGGACCCTCGAGCGGCTGGGCCTCATCGATCAGTACATCAACTTCCTTGGCGACCCGTGGATGGCCCGGTTCTCGACGATCGCTGCCAACATCTGGCGCGGCGTACCTTTTGTCGCCATCACGCTGCTCGCGGGCCTGCAGACGATCTCGCCGTCGTACTACGAGGCCGCGAGCCTGGACGGCGCGTCCGACTGGCAGCAGTTCCGTTATGTGACGCTGCCGCTTCTGACGCCGATCATCGCAGTGGTGATGACGTTCTCGGTGCTGTTCACGTTCACCGACTTCCAGCTGATCTACGTGCTGACGCGGGGCGGGCCCCTCAACGCGACGCACCTGATGGCGACGCTGTCGTTCCAGCGCGCGATTCCCGGAGGCAGCCTGGGCGAAGGCGCGGCGATCGCGACCGCCATGGTGCCGTTCCTGCTCGCGGCGATCATGGTCTCGTATTTCGGCCTGCAGCGTCGGGCATGGCAGCAAGGCGGGACCGACAAGTGACCAACCAGATCGCTGCGCCCGACGTCGTCGACTCCGGAGGGATGAGCTATCTCGTCTCGCTGCCGCGCCGCATCGTCACCGTGTACGTTCCACTGGGCGCGTTCCTGTTGGTGCTGCTGTTCCCGTTCTACTGGATGGCCGTCACGACCTTCAAGCCGGACGCGGAGCTGCTTTCGCGCGAGGGGAATCCGTTCTGGGTGAAGAACCCGACGCTCGCGCACATCAAGAAATTGCTGTTCGACACCGATTATCCGGCCTGGCTGTGGAACACGATTCTCATCTCCGTGGTCGCGACCGCGCTGTCGCTCGTCGCGAGCGTGCTCGCCGCCTACGCGATCGAGCGTCTGCGGTTCCGGGGCTCGCGTTATGTCGGGATGAGCATCTTCCTTGCGTACCTGGTGCCGCCGTCGATCCTGTTCATCCCGCTCGCGACGATCATCTACAAGCTCGGCCTCTTCGACACGCGTCTCGCGCTGATCCTCACCTATCCCACGTTCCTCGTCCCGTTCTGCACGTGGCTGCTGATGGGCTACTTCAAGTCGATCCCGCTCGAGCTCGAGGAATGCGCGCTGATCGACGGCGCCTCACGCCTGCAGATTCTCGTGAAGATCATCCTCCCGCTCGCGGTGCCGGGGCTCATTTCCGCCGGCATCTTCGCGTTCACCCTGTCCTGGAACGAGTTCATCTACGCGCTCACGTTCATCTCGTCCTCCGAGGTCAAGACGGTGCCGGTGGCCGTGGTGACTGAGTTGGTCGAGGGCGACGTCTACCACTGGGGCTCGCTGATGGCGGGCGCGCTGCTGGGGTCGCTGCCGGTCGCAGTGCTCTACTCGTTCTTCGTCGAATACTACGTTTCGGGCTTGACCGGCGCAGTCAAGGAATGAGCGCGACAGGCGGCCCCGCGGCGCGATTGCAAAGGCCTGGGCGAAAGAGTGCCTGACGCGTTCCGCCCGACCGCCCGCGCCCGTACGACCGCGGACGTCGGGGCACACTCTTGCGGATTGCTTGAAATCGACGAAGGCGACGCCAATTCGGTACAATATGCGTCAAGCATCGATCAACGGAGCATCCCCATGAGCGTCCAGGACACCATCCGCGACCAGGTCAAGTCGAATCGCGTCGTGCTGTACATGAAGGGCACGCCGCAATTTCCGCAATGCGGGTTTTCGGCGACGGTCGTCGAGATCCTGAAGCGCAGCGGCGTCAACGATTATCTTGCCGTCAACGTGCTTGCCGACGACGCGATCCGCCAGGGGATCAAGGAGTACGCAAACTGGCCGACGATCCCGCAGCTCTACGTGAACGGCGAATTCGTCGGCGGTTGCGACATTCTGCGCGAGATGTACCAGGCAGGCGAACTCCAGCAGGTCTTTGCCAAGCAAGCGGTCTAGCGCGCTCGCGCCGGGGCGGCGAAGGTTCGGAACGACCGCGGCCCCGTCATGAAATTGCAACGGTTGGCCCGGAACGCGGCGCATGGCGTGCGACTGCGAGGGCGATCGATCGTCGTCGCGTTGGTTCTGGCCATCAGCGGAGTCGCCGCGGCGGCAGACATTGCGGACGCGCCGCAGACGACGTCCGCCGTAGTCAAGGTCGCAACGGCGAAGACGCGCGCCGCGGAACGGCTGCACGCAGGCACGCTCGTCGTCTTCAATCGTCCGGTCGTCACGTTCCGGGCGGAATTCATGGGCATCTCGCCGGACCAGCGCGCAGACAATGCGAATCAGCGAGTCTACGCAGCGCTCGATCGTGGCGGACCAGGCAAGGTCAGCGTCGAGGACATTCCACAGGGTAAGGTGATCAAGGTCGACGGCGCGCTCGCATTCGTTCTCACCGCCGGCGACGTCGATCCGCTGCTCGGACAAACACTCGACAGTCTCACGCAGGATGCCGCGCAGGCGCTGACGCGGGCGATCGGCGAAACGCAGGAGGCGCGCAGCGGGCGGCGGATGCTCGCAAACCTGCTCTGGGCCGGTGGAGCGACGATCGTCTATCTGCTCGTCCTGTGGCTGCTTCGCCATCTGGGCGATTTCGTCACCCGGCGAATGGTGGCGCTCGCCGAGGCGACCGCCGGTCAGATCAAGATCGGCGGCGCGGAAATCCTCCAGCGCGAGCGGACGATCCGCGTCGTTGCGCGGGCGCTGCGGGTCGGCTTCTGGGGCTTCGTGCTGCTCGTCACCTACGAGTGGATCGGCTTCGTGCTCTCCCGCTTCCCGTTCACGCGGCCCTGGGGCGAGCAGCTCAATACGTTCCTGATCGACACCGCGACGGGAATGCTGGGGGCGATCGCCGGGGCCGTACCCAATTTGCTCGTTGTCGCTGTGGTCTTCGTGATCGCCAGCTGGTTCAACGGCCTGCTGGGGTCGTTCTTCGACGGCGTGCAGTCGGGCCGGGTGAGCGTCAGCTGGCTCGACGCCGACTCCGCGCGGCCGACGCGGCGGCTCGCGACGATAGCTGTCTGGGTGTTCGCGCTCGTGATGGCCTATCCGTACATTCCAGGGTCGGACAGCGATGCGTTCAAGGGACTTTCGGTGCTGATCGGCCTCATGGTCTCGGTCGGCGCGTCCGGGCATCGTCGGCCAGGCGGCGAGCGGGATGATCCTCATGTACACGCGGACGTTTCGTCCCGGCGAATACGTCCGCATCGGCGACCACGAAGGAACGCTCGTCGAGATGGGCATGTTCACGATCGCGGATCCGCACCGGAATGGGCGAGGAGCTCACGATGCCGAACTCGCTCATTCTGTCGTCGGTGACGAAGAACTATTCGCGCGCCGTCAAGGGCGCGGGCTTCGTCGTCGATTGCACGGCGACGATCGGCTATGACGCGCCGTGGCGGCAGGTGCACGCGATGCTGATCGAGGCCGCGACCCGCACGCAGGGAATCCTGGCCGAACCGGCGCCGCGCGTGTTCCAGACGGCGCTGTCCGATTTCTACGTCGAATACCGTCTCGTCTGCCAGGCGGCTGCGACCGAGCCGCGGCCGCGCGCCGAAGTCCAGTCGAACCTCCACGCCAACGTGCAGGACGTGTTCAACGAGCACGGCGTGCAGATCATGTCGCCGCACTATTTCGGCGATCCCGCCGATGCGAAGGTCGTGCCCAAGGCGAAGTGGTACGCGCCGCCGGCCGAGCCTCCACGCTAAGAGCGGTCACGCCTGGCGCTTTTCCGGTCAATGAGGGCGGGGATCCGATCCCCGCCGTTCAATTCCTGCGCCCTCCGCGGCGCAACCTCCAGGGAGGGAGCCATGGAAACGTTGAAATCGAGCAGCGACACGCTGTTCATCCTGATGGGCGCCGTGATGGTGCTCGCGATGCACGCCGGGTTCGCGTTTCTCGAGCTCGGCACCGTGCGCAAGAAGAATCAGGTGAATGCTCTCGTGAAGATCATCGTCGACTTCGCGGTATCGACGATCGCGTACTTCTTCATCGGCTATGCGATCGCCTACGGGGTCACGTTCTTCACCGGCGCCGAAACGCTTGCCCAGAAGAGCGGCTACGGACTCGTGAAGTTCTTCTTCCTGCTGACGTTCGCGGCGGCGATCCCGGCGATCGTCTCCGGCGGCATCGCCGAGCGCGCGCGCTTCAATCCGCAGCTTGCGGCGACCTTCCTGCTCGTCGGTTTCGTCTACCCGTTCTTCGAGGGGATCGCGTGGAACCGGCACTTCGGCTTCCAGGCCTGGCTCGGCGCGACGTTCGGCGCGGAATTCCACGATTTCGCCGGCAGCGTCGTCGTCCACGCGGTCGGCGGCTGGATTGGCCTCGTCGCCGTGCTGATGCTGGGCGCACGACGCGGTCGTTATACCAAGGAGGGCGCGATCGCCGCACATCCGCCGTCGTCGATTCCGTTCCTGGCGCTCGGCGCATGGATTCTCTCGGTCGGCTGGTTCGGTTTCAACGTGATGAGCGCGCAGACGATCGACAAGATCTCGGGGCTCGTCGCGGTGAATTCGCTGCTCGCCATGGCGGGAGGGACGATCGCGGCGCTCGTCGCCGGCCGCAACGACCCGGGCTTCGTCCACAACGGGCCCCTCGCCGGGCTGGTCGCGATCTGCGCGGGATCGGACGTCATGCATCCGCTGGGCGCGCTCGCGACTGGTGGCGTCGCCGGCGCGCTGTTCGTGTTCCTGTTCACGGCGACGCAAAATCGCTGGAAGATCGACGATGTGCTTGGCGTGTGGCCGTTGCACGGCGTTTGCGGCGCGTGGGGCGGCCTCGCCGCCGGCATCTTCGGAACGAAGGCGCTGGGCGGACTGGGTGGCGTGGCGTTCTTCGCGCAACTGATCGGGACGCTCGCCGGCGTGCTGATCGCGGTTGCCGGCGCCCTCGTCGTCTACAGCGCGCTGCAAAAGCTCGTCGGATTGCGGCTCGATCCCGAAGAGGAATTCAACGGCACCGACCTCACGATCCACAAGATCACCTCGACCCCGGAGCGCGAGCCGTCGTGGTGACCGCGCCACGTGTGCGAGGCGGGACTGCACGGGGCGCACGGTTCAGTTGTAGGTTAGCGTCGCGGCGATGATGTCCTGGTAAGTTCCTGCGGTCGGCAGTGTCGCAACCGGCGCCATGGCACCGGCGACGGTGAACGTCACCGTACGCGTCGGTGCAACGATCTGTTGGAGCTTCATCGATCCACTCGCGGTAACGGTGCCGCCGGACCCGTCGCCCCATACGTTGGTGTTGAGGATCGCGGGAACGGTGTCGAGGTACAGGTTGTAGGGGAGCGTGTCCGGCGGCGCCCCGACATGCGTCAAACGTCGCTGTACGTAGCTGCCCGCACCCGTCGACAAGGTTGCGGTGAAGGCGACGTTGTCGGAGCCGTTGCTCGTGATCGTGCAGGTGATCGTCATCGTTGCCGACGACGTCGTCTGGACCCCGCTGTAGGCGCCGAAAGTCAGGTTGCCGACGCCGACCGTACAGGTGTGGACGGCGTATGCGGAGGTCGTGAACGACAGAGCCAGCCACACGAGCACTGAGCGTAGGTTGCCGTGCGGTCGGGCGCGAAATGGACGTTTCATGGGCTTTCTCCACCGCCTTCGCGCAACGCGCAGACAAACGGGCCGAGGTCGGCGACTGGTGGCGCGTCCTTGGCGAGTGCGACGGTGATATGGCACGACTGACCGCGATACACGATGTCGATGTCCTGGCGATCGGCGAGATTCGTGATGTAGACCTCGCCGCCCATCGCCACCGGATAGGGCTCAGCCCTGCCCGCGACGCGCGCGACTGCGCCGGCGGGCAGCGGCGAGCCATCGGGAAGGACCAGCCGGATCAGCGCGTTCCTTTCGCGGTGCGATTCGAACGTCACGACAATCCCGGTCCGGTTGAGCGTGACGACCTTCTGCACCGTCTGACCGACGCTGGCGTCGAGCGGAATGGTCGTCGGATCGATGGAGACGTTGACTGGCGTATACGACGGCAGTCGCGGCAGGATCAGCGTGCCGTCGGCGCCGGTGCGGCCGACCTCGATATTCTCCTGCAGCACGCGCGCGCCGGCGACGTCGCCGACGGAGACGAGCGCAAAGCTCTGGTCGATCGGCGGTGCCAGGAACGCGTGCCCACCGACGAGACCGATGCCTCCCGCAATCGCGGCGCGCACCGCATCCACGCCGTTCACGTGCGACGCGTCGACCGAATAGCGACCGTAGTTTCCCCAATAGGAAGCCCCGGCGGTGTAGTTGTCGTCCGTCTGCGCGTGGGCGTAATAGCCCCATCCTGTTCCGACCGGTACCGGATGCTGCAGGTCGAGCGTGCCGTAGGAATTCGACTGGCCGTCGCCGCGCGTGCGTTGCCCGCCCAGCGTGAGCGTGGTATCGGCGGGCCCGGTGTTGGTGGTGCCGAAGGGCAGCGTATAGAGCGCCAGAAGCTGCGTCTGGCTGGAAAGGCCCTGCGATTTGGACGCCGAGAGCGTGAGGTACCCGAACCGGCCGAGGCCGACCGAATACGTCGCCGTGTAGATATTGAGCGATCCACTTCTGGAAATCCCGGAAGGATCCGGCGGAGACGAATCTCGAAGGCGTTGCCCGCTCCACGCGACCGCCAGGGCCCCGGCTTCGCCCGGGAGCGCGACGTTGAAGGTCGCCCGCGTGAGCTGCGACTCCTGGAGCGTGGTGTCGCCGATTTCCCGGTAGCGCGGCGTTGCCCACGTCGAGGTGATCGCAAAGCTCGCGAGATACGCCTGGCGGCTGAAGCCGAGGAGGAACCGCTCGCCCGTGCCGTTGGTGCCGGCGGCATTGCCGCTCGAGCTGCTGGCTGCGACTCCGGCACTCAGTACGCCGAGGTAGCCGACGACGTAATCGGCGCCGACGCCGGCACCGCGGACGGTGTTGTCGCCCTCGGCGCGCACCTGCGCCGTGAGCGTGTCGCTGATGCCGTAGCGATAGAAAGCCGATCCGATGAAACCGCGGTAATCGGCGGTGCGCAGTCCATAGTTGTATCGCTCGGAGCCGGCGGAGAACGAGAACTCGCTCAATCCTGGCTTCAGGAGCTGGCTTGTCACGTAAAACGGCTGGGTAATCACCTGTTGCTGGCCGAAGGCGTTCGTGACGACGACCTGCAGTTCGCCGGCACCATTGAGCGCGGGAACGTTGGTGATCGAAAACGGACCGGCGGGGACGCTCTGCGTGCCCATGCGGACGTTGTTCGCATAGATTTCGGCGGCAGTGGGCACCGTCGATACACCGGATACAGTGAGCAAAGGGTAGGTTACGTAGCCCGGTTGCAACGCGTAGTTGGAGCTGTATTGCACGCCGCCGAAGCGCGTCGCGCGGCCCCACCAGCCGGGCGCGGTGATCGCGTCGCCGGCGATGAGCGTGGTGAGCTTGGCAGGATCGTCCCAGCGCCAGCCGGCGTCGAGCAGGACGACATTGTCGGCGCCGGCTTGGGTCGCCGCCGTCGAGTTTGCGATGAAGCTTGCGCCGAACGTTCCTGCGGGACCGAAGGCAACTGCTTCGAACGCGCCGGCAATGGAATCTGCAAAGCCGTTGACGAAGGGCTGCCCGCTCCCGCTCTGGCCGTAGACCGTGTAGTTGAGGAAGCCACCCCACGCCGGCGTCTGTGGCAGTTGCGGCGCCGGCAGCCCGTAATGCAGGCGCGCGGCCGGCAGCAGATCGGGATCGATGTCGAAATCGAGGCGCTGCGCTTCCTCTGCAATGGAGGCGCGTATGCCGCGCATCGTTCGCAGCGGCACATACGAACGGCCTTCCAGCGACACGACATCGGAATCACGCCATGTGAGCTTCAACCTTCCAAGCGTTCCGGTATCGACCATCAGCCCTTTCGGGTCCCGGACGACGTAGGCGACGCCCGGCTCGGGGCCGCCGTTGACCGTGATCGCCAGGACCGCGATCTCGCTAGCGAGCGCGACCATGAGCGGCGCTTCGGAACTTCGCGAAGGGGTGTCGGAGACGGCGAACGCCGTAGCGGGAAGACACGTCGCCAGGGAGATCGCGGCGAGTGCACGACGGGCGCCACTAGGGCTTCGCAACGGGCAGGGCGAGATCAACGCGGCCGCCATTGCTCTGCGCTTCCACGCGCAACGGTTGTCCGGGTTTGACCCGCTCCTTGGGCAGCACGATGTACCGCTTCGATCCTGGCAACACGACGAATACGTCCTGTTCGGCGAGCTTGCTTTCGCCTTGGCTCACCGTCAGTCCTGCAAGCCGCAGGTTTCCCGTTCCGTCATTGACGATGGAAAGCCGCCACGACGCATCGGCGCCGCCATCGAGGCTCCACGCCGGCTTCGGGGCAATCGTGGCGCCCGTGGGCGCGACGAACATCGGGATGTTCATGTTGAGGGCGATGCGAAACAGCGCGCGGTCGGTCGCGGCCTCCTCGGGCGGGGGAACTTCGCGGAAAATCAGCCGATACGCCTGCTCGACCTCGGTTGGCGGCTTGCCGCGCAGCGCGACCCGCAGAATCTGCGCGGCGCCCGGCGCAATCGTGAAGATGGGCGGGCTCACGATGAACCCGCGCGTTTCCTCGTAGACGTCCTGGCCTTCAGGCTGCGTCCACGTGTACGCCTGAACCTGGATCGTGACGGGCGCGTCGCCGCCGTTGTTGACGGTGACGATCGCGGTGGGCGAGGCGGCCGACAGTTCCACCCGCATCGGCGTGAGGCCGAACGTCGCCGCGGTACTTTGCAGTGACAGGACGAGCAATGCCGCCGCGGCTGCGGCGCGAAGGCACGCTCTCATCCCGCCGTTTCCTTGCGCCGTCATTTCAGTTGTAGGTCGCCGTTACCCGAACGGTGTCGGTGTAGTTGCCGGCCAGCGGATACTGCCCCGCAGGGATCGACGCGCAGAGCGTGATGAGCTTCATTCCGCCGGTCGTCGTGAACAGCGGCGTTGCCGAAATCGTGTTCGTGGCGTTCCATTCCGGACCGGCGCCCGGCGCCGGGCACGTATTGAAGGCCGGGCCCGTCGGCACGTCGATATGGTATTGCAGCCGCTCGGCGCCGCGCCGCATCCGTTTGATCGTGCCGAGCGCGTTCGATCCATTGTTGAGGGCGACCGATGTTACGCTGGCTCCCTTGTTGCAGGTCAATCTGACGCTGCTCGACGTATTCGCATACGCGGCGCCCGCGTTGACGGCGCCAAAGGCCACGTTGGTCGCGGACACCGTGCAGAAGTTGGCGATGGTGACGGTCACGTTGAAGTTCGATGGGCCGGCTGTGGCCGCGCGCGCGCCGGATGGCAGCGCCAGCGCGATGGCCAGCGCCGCCGCGCTCACCCGCACGGCAATGCCCACGCACCCGGACGCCGTCCGGACCGATGCCGATCCGCTCCTCATGGCAACACCTGGAAAATAGCCCGGAGGGCCCGCACGGCGCATTGCCGTTCGAGCCCGCGGCGCTGGCCAGGTCAGTTATAGGTCGCCGTGACCTGGACCGTATCCGAGTAGCTACCGGCCGACGGAAACTGTCCACTGGGAATCGACGCACAGAGGTTGATGAGCTTCGGCCCACCGGTCACCGTGAACAGCGGCGTAGCCGCGATCGTGTTCGTTGCATTCCACTCCGGACCGGCGCCCGCGGCGGGGCACGAGTTGAATGTCGCGCCCGTCGGAACGTCGATTGCGTAGTTGAGGAAATCGCCGCTCACCGCGTCCTTCATCCGCTTTTGCGTGCCGGATGCGTTCGAGCCGTTGTTGAGAGCAACGGCGGTCACCGTTGCACCCTTGTTGCAGGTCAGCGTCACGCTGTTCGCCGTATTGGTCGCGGCAGCGCCGGCGTTCACCACGCCGAACGGAACGTTGGCGGCGGACACCGTGCAGAAATTTGCGAGCGTCGCGGTGACATTGAAATTCGAAGGCCCGGCAGTGGCCGCTTGCGCAGCCCCGACCGGCAGCATCAAAGTGGCGGCAATTGCCGCGCTGAGAATCGAGCGGTTCATCATGATCAAAGTCCTTTTGCTTGTTTATCAATGACTTCTGGTCGGGGCCCCAAAGTCTAGATACCGACTTTCGCCCCTCACCGAACCTACTGAGCAAGGGACGTGCCAGTACCCGTGCTACGGCAAGGGGGCTTTTTGGGTCGCATCTTCACGACAGACCTATCCGCGATGGCAGTGACGAATTGCGCTCATTCGCGTCCCGCGAGGTCAGGGACCGAAGTGTCTCGGTGAAAGCCTGCTGCGTCGAATGCCGACGGTCATCGCCTGCGCGTTCGCCAAGGGCATGGTTCTTGCGAAAAACGATCAGAGGACAGAGCGCGGCCGGAGCAAGCGTCCTGTCGAATACAGGATGAAGACGATGCGACGGTTACGGACCCACCACTTCAGCAACCGATCACGCGCGCGGCGAGTCATGCCGAAGGAGATCGCGACCGAGTTGATCCGCACGCTCGATCTCGATTCGGAGGACCGGCGGTTCATCGAGGAAATCTCGGCGCAGTGGGTTGGCACGAACGACGTTCTGGCGGCGGCCGCCGGCCCCCGCGAGCCGATCGGCGAATTGCTTGTCAAGGCTGGACGGCTTACGCGCGCGCAACTCGAGCAGGCGCTCGCTGATCAGTCGGAATCGGGTTTGCGGCTGGGCGAAGTGCTCGTTCGCAACGCGTGGCTAACGGCCTCCGAGTTGCGTTTGGTGCTCGCGTTCCAGAAGCGCCTTGGTAGAGGCGGCGGCGAGCACGCCGGCCCGCTGCAGCTCGGCAATCTGCTGATCGCGATCGGCGCGATTACTCCCGAGCAGCTTCAGGATGCCCTTCGGCAGCAGCAACAGTCGGGACGGCGCCTCGGCGACGCCCTCGTCAGCGCAGGCTACCTGAGCGCGCCCCAGATCGCGCGCGGCCTGCATCTGCAGCAAACGCTGCTTCGCCTCGCCTTGGCGGTGCTGCTCGCATCGTCCCTCCAGCCGGCAACGTCGCTTGCGGCATCCGCGTATTCAGCGATCACATTTTCGGCAACCGTGCTTCCGTATCATCGGCTCGACGTCGTGCGCCAGGCCCAGACGCTGACCGTCACGCCGGAAGATGTCGCCCGCGGCTATGTCGACGCACAAGCGGCCACTCAACTTCGCGCCCAGAGCAACGAGCGCAAGGGATTTTCGGTAAGTTTCGATCCGCGGATGCGGCTGTTTGAACGCGCTACGATTACCGGTCTCGGCAACGCCGTCGAAATCGGCCCGGATGGCGGCGCCGTGAACCAGGCCTATTCCGGGCGCGATACGTTGCTGCAGTTGAGCTATCGCTTCTACCTCGCGGCCGGACTCGCTCCCGGCAGCTATCCCTGGCCGCTGCAGATCTCCGAGTCCGTCGTCTACTAGTGCCTTGGCCGTGCGCGCTCGCACCGGGCGCCTGGCTTTCCAGGACTCCCGCACTATCCAATAACGGTGGTGTTCCAATCAGCGTGACCCTCGGCGTACGATGAGCGTATCCGCCGCGGCGACGCTTGTGATCGATTCCCGCCGCTAAGGCTCGTTGTTGCCGACGCCTCGAAGGTGGGAACCGCATGGCGATCTCGCCGCTTGCCGGCAAGCCCGCGCCGAAAGACATTCTGATCGATCCCGCCGCGCTCGTGGGCGAGTACTTCGCGCGTCGCCCCGATCTCGACGATCCTGGTCAATGGGTCATCTTCGGTACGAGCGGCCATCGCGGCACGCCGCTTTCGGGCTCGTTCACCGAGATGCACATTGCCGCGATCGCGCAGGCGATCTGCGACCATCGCAAGCGCAACGGGACCGACGGTCCGCTCTACATCGGCAAGGACACGCATGCGCTCTCGGCTCCGGCGGAGCGCACGGCGCTCGAAGTGCTCGCGGCCAACGGAGTCGAAACGATCATCCAGCGCGACGACGGCGTCACGCCGACGCCGGTGATCTCGCGGGCGATTCTCGTCCACAACCGGCGGCGCAGCGATCATCTTGCCGACGGGATCGTCGTTACGCCATCGCACAATCCGCCGGAAGACGGCGGCTTCAAGTACAACCCCCCCAACGGCGGCCCCGCCGACACCGACGTCACGCGCGCGATCGAGGATCGGGCGAACGAATTGCTGCGTGCCGGCAATGCGGGGGTGAGGCGCGTACCCTACGCGGTGGCTGCCAGGGCGCCGACTACGCGGGCGCAGGATCTGGTCCGGCCTTATGTCGACGATCTGGCGAACGTCGTTGACATGGAGGCGATCCGGGCGGCGGGCCTGAAGCTCGCCGTCGATCCGCTCGGCGGCGCGGCGGTCGCCTATTGGGAGCCGATCAACAGGATCTATGGCCTCGACATCGACATCGTCAATCCGCGGGTCGACCCGACGTTCTCGTTCATGACGGTCGACCACGACGGAAGGATCCGGATGGACTGTTCCAGTCCCTATGCAATGGCGGGGCTTGTCGGACTCAAGGATCGCTACCGTGTCGCGTTCGCGAACGACCCCGATGCCGATCGGCACGGAATCGTCACGCCGTCGGCGGGCCTGATGAACCCGAATCACTACCTCGCGGTCGCGATCCGGTATCTGCTGACGCATCGGCCGCAGTGGCCGGCGGACGCAGTCGTCGGCAAGACACTGGTCAGCAGCCGGCTGATCGATCGCGTCGTCGCCAAGCTTGGCCGTCGGCTCTTCGAGGCGCCGGTCGGGTTCAAATGGTTCGCGCCAGGGCTCCACGACGGCACATGCTGCTTCGGCGGCGAGGAGAGCGCCGGCGCGAGCTTCCTTCGCCGCGACGGCACCGTGTGGACCACCGACAAGGATGGTCTCATCATGAATCTGCTCGCCGCCGAGATCACCGCCCGGACCGGCGAGGATCCCGGAGCGCGTTATCGCGATCTGACCGCCGAATTCGGTGCGCCGCTCTATACGCGGATCGACGCGCAAGCAACTCCCGAGGAAAAGGCGCGGCTCGGCAGGCTCGCGCCCGACGCGATCACCGCGCCGACGCTTGCGGGCGATCCGATCACCGCACGGCTGACGCGCGCGCCGGGCAATGGCGCCGCGATCGGCGGGCTCAAGGTCGAGACCGCGCGCGGGTGGTTCGCGGCGCGGCCCTCGGGCACCGAAAACATCTACAAGATCTACGCGGAGAGCTTCGTCGACGCGCGCCACCTGCAGGCCATCGTAAGCGAGGCCCGGCGCATCGTTGGCGCCGCGCTCGACCGCTGAGAGCGCTACGTCCGCGCGCGGTGAATGCGCCGGACGTCGGTCACGCGCTTGATAGCGCGAATCACGTGCGCCAGGTGGCTACGGTCGCGCACCTGCACGCTGAAGAACATCGCGATCATCGAGGAGCCGTCGGGCTTTTCCATCGAGACGTTGTCGATGTTCGCGGCGGCGTCGGCAATCGCCGTCGCGACGTCGGCAAGCAACCCGCGGCGATCGGATGCAATGAGGCGCACGCCGGCGTCGAATTCGCCCTGGACGTCGTTCGCCCATTCGACGTCGACCAGCTGCTCGACGTCCGGCCTTGCTTTTCGCAGCGTCACGCAGTCGCGTGTGTGGACAAGCAGCCCCTGGCCCTTGCGGAACTGGCCGACAACCGCGTCACCGGGAATCGGCCGGCAGCATTTCGCGTACTGGATCGCCACACCCTCGACGCCGCGCAACGTCAGCGCCGACGGTTTGGCCGCCGACGGCGCCGCGAGCGCCGCTGCGTCGTCGCCGGCCTTGCCCACCGGACGCGTCAGCGCCTGCGCGACGACGAACGACAGCCGCTTGCCGAGGCCGATGTCGGCCAGGATCTCGAGCTGGCTTTTCGCGCCGTATTCCTTTTGCAGCGCTTCCCAGCGCTCCCAGGTGATCGACTCCGGGGCGACCTTGAGCGTTGCGAGCGCTTGCGACAGGAGGCGCTCGCCGAGGCTCGCCGATTCCTTCTGCTGCAAGCCTTTGAGGAAGTGGCGGATCCGCGAGCGTGCCTTGCCGGTGCCGACAAACGAGAGCCACGACGGATTGGGTCGCGCCGTCGGCGAGGTCAGGATCTCGACGTGATCGCCGTTCTTCAACTCGGTGCGCAGCGGCAGGAGTTCGTAATTGATTCGCGCCGCCACGCAGTGGTGACCGATGTCGGTGTGCACCGCATAGGCAAAATCGACGGCGGTCGCACCGCGCGGCAGCGCCATGATCTTGCCTTTCGGCGTGAACACGTAGATCTCTTCGGGAAAGAGGTCACCCTTGATGTTCTCGAGAAACTCCTTCGAGTCGCGCGATTCGGAGCCGATCTCGAGCAGGCTCTGCAGCCAGCGATGCGTCTCGCGCTGCGCCTCGGCCAGATCGAGCGCATCGCCGGACTTGTAGAGCCAGTGCGCGGCGACACCGGCCTCGGCGATCCGGTGCATGTCGTGCGTGCGGATCTGCGCCTCGAGCGGCGTCCCGAACGGCCCGAACAGCGTCGTGTGCAGCGACTGGTAGCCGTTGGCCTTCGGGATCGCGATGTAATCCTTGAACTTGCCCGGGATCGGCTTGTAGAGCGCGTGCAGCACGCCGAGTGCCGCGTAGCAGGCGGTCGGGATCGGGGACGAGCACGCGCACGCCGTAGATGTCGAACACCTGCGAGAACGTGTAGCGCTTTTCGCGCATCTTCTTGTACACCGAGTAGATCGTCTTCTCGCGGCCCGTCACGGCGGCCGTGATCCCTGCCTTGACGAAACCGCCGCGAATCACGTCGAGCAGCCGGTTCATCACCTCGCGCCGGTTGCCGCGCGCTGCTTTGATCGCGCCGGCGAGGATCCGGTAGCGCATGGGGTTCAGATGCTTGAATGCGAGGTCCTGGAGCTCGAGGTAGAGCGCGTTCAGGCCCAGACGGTTCGCAATCGGCGCGTAGATGTCGAGCGTCTCGCGCGCGATCCGGCGGCGGTGCGCCGGCGCCATCGCGTCCAACGTGCGCATGTTGTGGAGCCGGTCGGCGAGTTTGATCAGGATGACGCGGATGTCCTGCGCCATCGCGAGCAGCATCTTGCGGAAGCTCTCGGCCTGCGCGTCCTCGCGCGAGTCGAACTCGATCTGGTCCAGCTTCGAGACGCCGTCGACCATGTCGGCGACGGGCTTGCCGAACGACGATTCGATCTCGGCCTTGGTGATCGCGGTGTCCTCCATCACGTCGTGAAGGAGGGCGGCGGCAAGCCCCTGCGCGTCCAGGCGCCACTGCGACAGGATGCTCGCGACCGCCAGCGGATGCGTGATGTAGGGCTCGCCGGACTTGCGGAATTGGCCGCGGTGGGCCGAGTCCGAGAATTGCCACGCGCGCTCGACGAGCGCGATGTCAGGCGGCGGCAGGTAATTGCCGAGGTGTCGGGTGAACTCCGCGATTTCCGACATGCTAGGAGCCTTCGGCTTCTCTCCGTATGCGTTGCTGGGCCAAAAACATGGATGCTAGCGCGAGCCAGCCATATCGGGAATATCGCAAGCGCTTGCAACGACGCGCCGCCTTTTGGCAGCAACCCGAAGGGATGGGGCGATTTGGGCGCATTTCTGTGTTGCGCGCCCTCGCCATACTCCCGGTATGCCTTCGGGCACGCGCCTTGAACTGCGCCCAACTCGCCACCGTCGCATGCGTGACAGTAAGCCTGACAGGCTCCTAGACATCTGGACGGTTAGGCGCCGTTAGATGCCGGGGTCGATCACGACTGCCCTTTGAGCAGCATTTCGATCCCGACCTTGCCGGCTGCGATTTCGCGCAGCGCAACGACGGTCGGCTTGTCGCGGTCGGTTTCCACCAGCGGCGAGCTGCCGGCGGAAATCTGGCGTGCGCGGTTGGTCGCCGCGAGCGTCAGCTCGAAGCGGTTCGGAATCTTGGCGAGACAGTCTTCGATCGTGATGCGTGCCATTTCAACCTCTTCAATGTTCGAGCAACCGGGCGAGCAACTGCGCGTGCCGCACCAGTTGCCGCGCCGCGGTCAGGCGGGCTGCGCGGACGATCGCGGACAGATCGTCGACGGCCCTCGCAAACTCCTGATTCATAATAACATAATCGAAGTCGCCACAGTGGCGCATCTCTTCGCGCGCTGCGTCCAGCCGGCGGACGATCACCTCGGCGCTGTCCTGGCCCCGTTTTTCCAGCCGCTCGCGCAATGACGAGAGCGATGGCGGCAGGATGAAGACGAGCACCGCATCCGGGATGAGCTTGCGGACCTGTGCCGCGCCCTGCCAGTCGATCTCGAGCAGCACGTCGCGCCCCTGCTGCGACCTGCTCGCGAAGCCACGTCGCCGACGTCGCGTACCAGTGGCCGTGCACATAGGCGTGTTCGAGGAACTCGCCCGCGGCCTTGTGCGCCATGAAGCGCGCCTCGTCGACGAAATGATAGTGGACACCATCATCCTCGCCGGGCCGCGGGGCACGCGTCGTATAGGACACCGACAGGCGTATTCCCGGCTCGCGCTCGAGCAACGCGGCGACGAGGCTCGTCTTGCCACCACCGGACGGCGCGGCGAGCACGAACAGGCAGCCCGAGGCGGGGGGCGCTCTGGTTGCGCCGTCACTCATTGTGGCGGCCTTCCCGTCGGTCATTTCTTTGCGTCATGCTTCTCCGTCGGCCGCGGAGCCGATGGGGGCTTCCGCACCGCCGCGGCACGCGAATCGCCGAACGTCGGACCTCTCGCCGTCGTGCTCGCTCGCATCGCGGCGCAGCGCCCCTTTCCGCCGCTCGCGTCGCTACTCAAGGTTCTGCACTTGCTCGCGCATCTGCTCGATCAGCACCTTCAATTCGAGCGAGGCCTGCGAGAGCTCGGCATCCACCGATTTCGATCCCAGCGTGTTCGCTTCGCGGTGCAGCTCCTGCATCAGAAAGTCGAGCCGCTTGCCGGCGCTGCCTCCGGCGCAAAGCACGCGCCGCACTTCGGCAACGTGCGTCGCGAGTCGCTCGACTTCCTCGGCGACGTCGATCTTGGTGGCGAAGAGCGCGAGCTCCTGCTTCAGCCGGTCCTGGTCGGGGTCGAGGCCCGCTTCGCGGAGCCGCGCACCCAGCTTTTCGACATACGCCGAATGCAGCGCGGGAATGCGCGGCGTGACGCGCGCGACCTGCACCTCGATCGCCGCGCAGCGATCCTCCAGGGCTTGCGCGAGCTTCGCGCCTTCGCGCTCACGCGACGCCGCAAGGTCGGAGAGTGCCTTGCCGACGAGCTCGAGGGCCCGCGCGGCAAGCTCTTCGGGAGGCACCGTGGGTTCGGCGAGAACGCCCGGCCAGCGCAGGATCTCGGCGACCGAGAGCGGCGCCGCCCCCGGTGCATGCCGCTCCACGTCGGCTGCTGCCTTCGCGAGCTGTTCGACGCGCGCGGCATCGACGGCGAGCATTGCTGCGCCGGGAGCCGTGCGATTGAGGGAAATGCGGCATTCGACCTTGCCCCGGCGCAATTCGGCGCCGATTCGTTCGCGCAGCGACGATTCGAGCCCGCGCAGCTCATCGGGGAGCCGAACCTGAAGGTCCAGATAGCGATGGTTGACCGAACGCAGGTCGACCGAGAGCGAAACACCAGGCAGATCAGCGGCAACTGCCGCGAAGCCGGTCATGCTGAGAATCATCGTGTGTTTTTGCGAGCGTTTATGCACGTTTTCCGGCTTTACTTTAGCTCCCGGGTTGCCGAGAATGTATGCGTTATCCCTGGGTGGCGCAAGCCGGCTTGACGATGCTGGCACATGAATTGCGAGCGTTTTCCTCGGATAACATCTAACATCCGCGCCCATGCCGGTCACCAATCAAGCCCTGACCGGGGGCTACCAGCTCCTGAACTACCGGATCGATCGGCAGATCAGCCGCGGCGGTTTTTCGATCGTCTACCGTGCGTTCGACGAGACCGGCGCGCCGGTCGCGATCAAGGAATACCTGCCGTCCTCGCTCGTGCTGCGGACCGAGGGCGACATCGTGCGTGCCTCGTCGGCGGAGAACCTGACGTCGTTCAGGTACGGGATGAAGTGCTTCTTCGAAGAGGGCCGCGCCCTCGCGAAGATCAACCATCCGAACGTCGTGCGCGTGCTCAATTTCTTCCGCGCCAACGAGACGGTCTACATGGTGATGCGCTACGAGCGCGGCCGCACGCTGCAGCAGCAGATCCAGATGCGGCAGGACCAGATGTCCGAGCGGCTCGTGCGCCACGTGTTCATGCACCTGCTGAACGGACTGCGCGAGGTGCACACGCACAAGCTCCTGCATCTCGACATCAAGCCGGCCAACATCTATCTGCGCACCGACGGCAGCCCGGTATTGCTGGACTTCGGCGCCGCGCGGCAGACGCTCACCACCAACGCGCCCGAAGCTCGCGCCGATGTACACGCCGGGTTTTGCGGCGCCGGAGCAATATCGCGAGCCCGATCGCCTCGGCCCGTGGACCGATGTCTACGGCGTCGGCGCGAGCATGTTCGCCTGCCTCGCCGCGTTCGCGCCGCAGGCGGCCGACGCCCGGGTGCAGGAAGACCACCTCGTATCGGCGAAGAAGATCTGGTCGGGCCAGTACTCCGATAACGTGCTCGAGGTGATCGACTGGTGCCTGCGTCTCGATCCGCTCGAGCGGCCGCAATCGGTGTTCGCGCTGCAAAAGGCGATCCGCGACATCCCGCCGAAGAAGCGCAAGCTCACCTTCTTCGGCAACCTCAAGCGCAAGCTGTTCACCGAGATCGGCGCCTGACGCGCGGCACGCGCCACCCGAGATCCCCGTTCGATGCGCTTCACGATCTTCCAGGAGTCCCGCAAGGGTTCACGCAAGGTCAATCAGGACCGGATCGCGTACACGTATAGCCGCGACACGCTGCTGCTCGTCGTCGCGGACGGCATGGGTGGGCACGCCGGTGGCGAGATCGCCGCGCAGATCGCGGTGCGGCTGTTCATCGAGCGCTTCCAGCAGGAGGCGAAGCCGATCCTCAAGAACCCGCTCAAGTTCCTGCAGGACACGATGCTGCGCGCGCACGCCGCGCTCGGGTCGTACGCCAACCAGTTCTCGATGCTGGAGACGCCGCGCACGACGTGCGTCGCGTGCATCGTGCAGGCGGGCCACGCGTACTGGGCGCACGTCGGCGATTCGCGGCTCTACCTCTACCGGCAGGGCGGCTCATCGGCGCAGACGAAGGACCATTCGAAGGTCCAGTATCTGGTCGACCAGGGAATCATCGGCGCCGACGATGTCGCCGAACATCCCGACCGCAACAAGATCTTCAGCTGCCTGGGCGGCCTCGTCGATCCGGTGATCGACTTGTGCAAGCGCACGCCGCTGCGCAACGGCGACATGATCGTCATGTGCACCGACGGTCTGTGGAGCGTGATGACGAAGGAGGAGATCGCGACGTGGCTCACGTCGACGCCAATCCTCAAGTCGGCGCCGCAGATGATGCGCGAGGCGGAGAAGCGCGGTGGCCCCGATGGCGACAACCTGTCCGCGATCGTCGTGCGCTGGGGCCCCGAGACGCTGACCGACGAGCCGTCGACGACGATCACCGAAACGCTGGGGCTCGGCGAATTCCAGACGCAGATCGACCGCACGCTGACGCTGACCGACCGCAAGGGCGCGCAGCGCGACCTCTCCGACGACGAGATCGAGCGCGCGATCGCCGAGATCCAGGCGACGATCCAGCGTTACCGGAAGTAACAGATTTCAGATGACAGATGTCGGAAGTCAGACAAGGCGATCGTGCAACTGATGATCGGCTGCCCGCTGGCTATCGTGTATACCGGGTATTTCTGACAACTGACATCTGAAATCCGGAACCGATGCGTCAGATCATCCTCGACACCGAGACGACGGGCCTCGATCCCCTGCAGGGGCATCGAATCATCGAGCTTGCCGGCCTCGAGGTGGTCAACCGCCGTCCGACGGGTCGCACGGTCCAGTTCTTCGTCGATCCCGAGCGGGAGATCGACTTCGGAGCGACGGAAGTTCACGGCAAGACGTGGGACGACTTGAGAGGCAAGCCGAAATTCCGCGACATCGCCGCCGAATTCCTCGATTTCGCACGCGGCGCCGAATGGATCATCCACAACGCTCCGTTCGACATCGCGTTCCTCGACTTCGAGCTTGCCCTGGCCGGGCACCAGGCGTGCGGCAGTCTTTACGCGAAGCTCACCGACACACTCGGCCTCGCCCGCGAAATGTTCCCCGGCAAGCGCAACGGCCTCGATGCCCTGTGCGAGCGGTTCGGGATCGACAACGCGCATCGCACGCTGCATGGCGCGCTGCTCGACGCGCAGCTCCTGGCCGAGGTCTGGCTTGCGATGACGCGCGGGCAGGAATCGCTGACGATCGATCTGGGGGCGGTGCCGCCGCGGATCGACGGCGAGGACGTCGCGGGAATGGGCCCGGGCCGCGCGGCCGCGATTGGGCCGATCAAGGTGCTCGAACCCTGCGCGGAGGAGCTTGCCGCGCATCGCGATTATCTCGCCGCTTTGGACGGTGAATCGAAGGGCCGCTGTATCTGGCTCGCGCTCGAAGCCGCCGCCTGAGCGCCCAGGCGCGTCTGCCGTCAGGGGGAGGCGGACCACCGCCGCGTTCGCAAGGTTCGGGCCGGCCTTGTAGAATGTGCGGGCGGCCAACCCGTAACATTGCTGTCACGCCCTGCCGCCATCCTCATGGACACCCAATCCGCCAGACCGCCTGCGGCAGCGACTTCATCTGCGCCTGCCGCCGCCGCAACTGCGGCAACGACGGCGACGCCGCCGGCGGCCGTGTCATCCGCCATGCGCGCTCCTTCGCCGGGACCGGAATCGGCGCCGATCAATCGCGAGCTCTCGCTGCTCGCGTTCAATCGTCGCGTCCTCTCGCTCGCCAAAGACCCGGACGTTCCGCTGCTAGAGCGGTTGCGGTTTCTCTGCATCCTGGGCAGCAACCTGGACGAGTTTTTCGAGATCCGTGTCGCCGGCGTGAAGGAACAGCTGCGCGCCAAAGTCCCGCCGCTGGGGATGACCTTGCAGGACGCGCGGGTGCTGTTCGGACGCATTGGCGACGAGGCGCGTTCGCTCATCGTCGAGCAATACCGCGTGCTGAATGACGAGGTGCTCCCGGCGCTGGAGCGGTCGGGCGTGCGCCTCGTGCGCCGCACCGAGTTCACCGCGGCAGAACGGGCATGGGCAGCGAGCTACTTCCAGCAGGAGGTGCGCCCGCTGCTGACTCCGATCGGGCTCGATCCCGCGCATCCCTTCCCGCAGGTCGTCAACAAGAGCTTGAACTTCGTGATCGAGCTGTCGGGGCATGACGCGTTCGGCCGCGATACGGCGATCGCGATCGTGAAGGCGCCTCGCGTCCTGCCGCGCATCATCCGGCTGCCGCGCGACGTGACCGGCCAGGACAACGCCTTCGTGATGCTCTCATCGGTGATCCATGCCCATCTTGCCGATCTCTTTCCCGGCCGCGACGTCGTCAATTACGCGCAGTTTCGGGTGACGCGCGACGCCGACCTATGGATCGACGAGGAGGAAGTGAAGAACCTGCGCCAGGCGCTGCAGGGCGAGTTGCCCCACCGGCAATTCGGCTCGGCGGTGCGGCTCGAAGTGGCCGAGAACTGTCCGGCGCCGATCGCGCAGTTCCTGCTCCAGCAGTTCGAGCTTACCGAATCCGACCTCTACCGTTGCGACGGGCCGGTCAACATCGCCCGCCTCGCGTCGCTGATCGATCAGGTCGATGTCGACGCGCTCACTTATCCGCCGTTCGTTCCCGGACTCCCGGATCGTCTGCGCGATCAGCCGGGCATCCTCGCCGCGATCCGCGCGCACGACATTCTTCTCCATCATCCTTACCAATCGTTCGAGCCGGTGGTCGAGTTCATCCGCTGCGCCGCCGACGATCCCGACGTCGTCGCCGTCAAGCAGACCGTCTATCGCACCGGCGTCAACTCGGTGCTGATGGAAGCGCTGATCGAGGCGGCGCGCCGCGGCAAGGAAGTGACGGTCGTAGTCGAGCTGATGGCGCGCTTCGACGAGGAAGCGAACATCAATTGGGCCGAGCGGCTCGAGCAGGCCGGGGCGCAGGTCGTCTATGGCGTGTTCGGATTGAAGACCCACGCCAAGCTGGCGCTCCTCATCCGGCGCGAACGCGACGCCAATGGCGTCATGCGGCTGCGGCCGTACGCCCATCTCGGCACCGGCAATTACCATCCACGCACGACGCGGCTGTACACGGACTTCGGATTGCTCACCGCGGATCCGACGATCTGCGCCGATGTCAACGAAGTATTCATGCACATCACGAGCCTCGCCAAGGCGGGGCGGATGAAGCAGCTGCTGCTCGCACCGTTTACGATGCACCGGCGGGTCGTCGACATGATCAAGCGCGAGACGAAGCATGCGCGCGAGGGCAAGCCGGCGCGCATCGTCGCCAAGATGAATGCGCTGCTCGAGGAGGGCGTGATCCGGGCGCTCTACGCGGCGTCGCAGGCGGGCGTGGGCATCGATCTCATCGTTCGCGGCGCGTGTGCGCTGCGCCCGGGCGTGCCGGGGCTGTCCGAGAACATTCGCGTGCGCTCGGTCCTCGGCCGGTTCCTCGAGCATCACCGGGTCTGGTATTTCGAAAACGACGGCGATGCCGACGTGTGGCTCTCCTCGGCCGACTGGATGGGCCGCAACCTGTTCCGCCGCATCGAGGTCGCCTTCCCGGTTCGCGATCCCGAGCTCATGCGCCGCGTCGTCGACGAGGGGCTGTTCGCCTACCTCGCCGACAGCCGTGATTCGTGGATGCTCGGTTCCGATGGTGCGTGGGAAAAATCGAAACCGCGGGGGCGCGCGCAGCCGCACTCGGCGCAATCGGAGCTGCTCGCGCGGATGCGCGAAGCCGAGGAAACGGACTAGCCGTGGATCTTGTGCTCTGGCGACATGCGGAAGCCGAGCCCGGCGAGCCGGATCTCGGGCGCCGGCTCACCGCGAAAGGCGTCAAGCAGGCGGAGCGAGTGGGCGCGTGGCTCGATCGTCACCTGCCTGATACCGCACGCATCCTCGTCTCGCCCGCCGACCGCGCGCAGCAGACCGCGCTCGCGCTCAAGCGCAAGTTCAAGACGATGGATGAGATCGGCCCCGGCGCATCGGTTTCCACCGTGCTCGCGGCGGCCAACTGGCCCGACGCGCGCGAGGCAGCCCTGATCGTCGGTCATCAGCCGACATTGGGCGCGGTCGCGTCGTTCCTCCTGTCGGGCGAGGAAGCGTTCTGGTCGGTCAAGAAGGGCGCCGTCTGGTGGCTCACGAATCGCGACCGCGGCGGTTCGTCCGCGGTGGTCCTGCGCGTGGTGATCGGACCGGATTTCGTCTGACCCGCGCGTTGCCGTGGGGGATGCTCCGCGTCGCTTCCGCGGCTGCGCTGCCGAGCACGCCGTTACGTCCCGTGATCCCCGCTCGCGGCCAAACGCGCCGGCGTCTTAACGCAACATGCGATGAAGGATGAATTGCGTTACGTAAACAGCTGATGGAATTGATGCTGGGATTCGCCGGCAGGAAATGCCTTCGAATGTTGCCGAAAGATGACAATTTCCATGGCCCAATTCCATTAAGATCGGCGTGCAGGGGCTTGCACGAGCGAGGGTCGCTATCACGGAGCGGAGAAACAGGTGGGCCAACTCTACAGCGACAACGACCACGAAGAAATGAGCCGCAACGCAATCGAAGCGCTGGCTCGGGAAACGTCCCGGCCGATCGACGAAGTTAAAGAGGTCTACGAGAGCGAGCTCGCGCGGCTCTCCGCCGACGCTCGAATAACCGATTACCTCATTCTGTTCGCGAGCCGCCGCACGCGCGACGCGCTCGTGCACCGGCGCCGCTGATCGAACGACCGTGCAGCGACGCCGCGCAGTGCTCAATGCGTCGCCTCCCGTGCCCGGCGCGTAGCGGCGCATAGTCAGGGGACGAATCGAGCCGGCAGGTCGCCGCGGCATGTCCATGCTCAGGAGTGTCGCGTTGAAAGGACGCCTCATGGTGCATGCAGTCACCGCGCCTTTCGCCACGCAAAACCCATCGCCGTCCATTCGCTTCGTTCCCGCGCGAGCAAGTGCGCGGTCAGCGGGTGCGATTTCAACCAGCGTGCCGACACGTCGAAGCGGATCCGCGGCGTGACCATCAGCACTACGCGGGGCCGGTCGATCGGCCGTCGCGCGTGGTGCAGAAGGACCGCGAGTCGCAATGCGAGGAGCTGCGCGCGGAACGCGGCGCTTCCGAGCAGCGGCGCCATCTTCGAGAGACTGCCGCGGCACCCGAGGACGAGGTTCGCGAGGTCCTGTTGCTCGCCGGCGGAAAACCCCGGCATGTCCGCATTGTGCAGAATGTACGCGCCGTGCTTGTGAAATCCTGTGTGCGAAACCGAGAATCCCGTTTCGTGCAGCAGCGCTGCCCACTGCAGGCGCTGGACCGAGGCGGGGTCCCGGTTCGGCCGGGCCTTCTCGAAGAGCGAAACCGCAACCTCCGCAACGCGCGTCGCATGCTCGCGATCGATCCGGTAGCGGGTGATGAACTGCTCGATGGTCGCGACCCGGACGTCGCGACGCACGGTGCGGCCGAGCAGGTCGTAGAGCACGCCCAGCCGCAGCGCACCGCCGACCGGATTGATGCGCTCGACGTCGAGTTCGACGATCGCCGCGGTCATGATCGCCAGGCCGGCCGCCAGCACCGGCGCGCGCTCCGGCTTCAACGCCGCGAGCTGTAGGCGGCTCACGTGACCGGCGCCGACCATCCGCTTGCGCAGACGCGCGAGCCCGTCGCGTGTAATGCCGGCGGCCGAAAGTCCGTTCTGTTCGAGAATCTCGGCCAGCGCGAGAGCAGTGCCCGAGGAGGCGTACGCGGTCGCGCCAGTGCTCGCGCGCGAACTCGCGGGCGATCGCCTCGATCTCGGCGCGCGCCGTCGTGTCGGCGGCGGCGAGCGCCGTCGCGGACAGGTTGCCGTCGGCGAAATACCGCTGCGTCAATCCCACGCAACCGATCTTGAGCGACTCGAGTCGTTCCGGCGCGAGCCCGCGCCCGATGATGAACTCGGTCGAGCCGCCGCCGATGTCGATCACGAGGCGCGGCTCGGTCGAGGCGGGCAGCACGTGGGCGACGCCGGTGTAGATGAGCCGCGCTTCCTCGTGGCCGGTGATGATGTCGATCGGGAAGCCGAGCGCGCGCTCCGCCTGCGGCAGGAACGTCCGTGCGTTGGTCGCGACGCGGAACGTGTTCGTCGCCACCGCCCGCACCGCCGAGGGATGCAGGCCCTTGATCCGCTCGCCGAAGCGCGCGAGGCAGGCGAGCGCGGCGCGCCGCGCCTCCGGTGTCAGGCGGCCCTTCGCATCGACACCGGCGCCGATGCGCAGCGTCTCGCGCCAGGTGTCGAGACGGTAGATCTGGTCGCCCTCGACGCGCCCGATCTCGAGGCGGAAGCTGTTCGAGCCCATGTCGACGACGGCGAGCGTTTCGGCGGCGGACGGACGCGGCATGGCGATCGAGCGTAGCAGAAAACGAGCGCGCGGTTCGAGCCCGTCGCGCCGCCGGAGCGATAGGCTGACGTTTCCGCCGCCGCCGCTTTCCTGCTACGCTCGCCGGCTGCACGATTCCTGCCGCGCGTGCCACCGCTGCCCATGCCCATCGACTATCTGCAGAAGATCCTCACCGCCAAGGTCTACGACGTCGCCATCGAGTCGCCGCTCGAGCTCGGCGCCGACGCTGTCGCGACGGCTCGGGCAACCGCGTGCTGCTCAAGCGCGAGGACCTGCAGCCGGTGTTCTCGTTCAAGCTGCGCGGCGCCTACAACAAGATGGCGCACCTCACCGCCGGCGGAACGCGCGCGCGGCGTGATCGCGGCCTCGGCCGGCAACCACGCGCAGGGCGTGGCGCTGGCGGCGCAGAAGCTCGGCTGCAAGGCGATGATCGTGATGCCGGTGACCACGCCGCAGATCAAGATCGACGCGGTCGAGGCGCGCGGCGCCGAGGTCGTGCTGCACGGCGACTCGCTACGGCGACGCCTACGCGCACGCGCTCGACGCTGGAGAAGGAGCACGCGGCTCGACCTTCGTGCATCCCTACGACGATCCCGACGTGATCGCCGGCCAGGGCACGATCGGCATGGAGATCCTGCGCCAGCAGCAGGGCCCGATCGACGCGATCTTCGTCGCCATCGGCGGCGGCGGGCTGATCGCCGGCATCGCCGCCTACGTCAAGCGCGTGCGGCCCGAGATCAAGGTCATCGGCGTCGAGCCGGTGGACTCCGACGCGATGGCCCGCTCGCTCGCGGCGGGCCGGCGCGTGACGCTCGCGCACGTCGGCCTGTTCGCCGACGGCGTGGCGGTGAAGCAGGTCGGCGAGGAGACCTTCCGCCTGTGCCGCGAGCGCTGGTCGACGAGATCGTGCTGGTCGACACCGACGCGATCTGCGCCGCGATCAAGGACGTGTTCGAGGACACGCGCTCGATCCTCGAGCCGGCCGGCGCGCTCGCCGATCGCCGGCGCCAAGGCCTAGGTCGAGCGGCACCGGGCGCAGCGACCGGACGCTGGTCGCCGATCGCCTGCGGCGCCAACATGAACTTCGACCGCCTGCGCTTCGTCGCCGAGCGCGCCGAGGTGGGCGAGCAGCGCGAGGCGATCCTCGCCGTCACCATCCCCGAGCGGCCGGGCAGCTTCCGCGAGTTCTGCCGGCTGCTCGGCAAGCGCAACGATCACCGAATTCAACTACCGCTACGCCGATGCCAGCGCAGGCGCAGGTCTTCGTCGGCGATCGAGGTGGCCAACCGCGCACGAGACGCGAGCAGCTGCTCGCGAGCATTGCGGCGCGCACGGCATCGAAGCGCTCGACCTGACCGACAACGAGATGGCCAAGCTGCACGTGCGCCACCTGGTCGGCGGCCACGCGCCGGCGGCGGAGAACGAGATGCTGTACCGCTTCGAGTTTCCCGAGCGTCCCGGCGCGCTGATGAACTTCCTGAACAGCATGAGCCGCGGCTGGAACATCAGCCTGTTCCACTACCGCAACCACGGCGCCGACTACGGCCGCGTGCTGGTCGGCATGCAGGTGCCGCCTTCCGACAAGGGCGAGTTCCGCGAGTTTCTGGGCCGGCTGGGCTACGACTACGTCGACGAAACCGCCAATCCGGCATATCGGATGTTTCTCGGCCGGTAGTCGCCGGGGTGTGCCGCCGGGCCCCCGAGCTGAAAGCGGGCAGGCGCTGCGACCGGCCTAGGGCGCGATCTCGCCCCCGGGCGCTCGAGAGGGCAACTGTCGGCGCGCCACCGCAGGGTATAAGGCCTTGTTTTCCTCGCGGTTTAGCCGCGCTGCCGAGTGCCGGTCCCGACGCCGCAGGGCAGGGAATGCCGCAAAGCGGCAGGGCCGACCCCCGAAAACTTGCTCCGGTGTTGCAAATTGGTGGCAAAAGGGCGGCCGGTGCCGATTCCGGCAAGGTTTATGCTCTAGGCAGTTAGCTTGCACCGTGGCAAACTTGCTGCCGTAGCATCGCGGCGCACATTCGGGCGCCCGGAGGATCGGGGCGCGCGCGAGGGAGAATACGTTGGCGGAGCAGAATACGCTGTCGGGCGTCAAGGTAATGGTGATCGACGATTCAAACACCATCCGCCGCAGCGCCGAGATTTTCCTGCTGCAGGCCGGCTGCACGGTCATCCTCGCCGAGGACGGCTTCGATGCGCTCGCGAAGATCGCCGATCATCAGCCCGACCTCGTGTTCGTCGACATCATGATGCCGCGGCTCGACGGCTACCAGACGTGTGCGCTCATCAAGAAGAACTCGAAGTTCCACGCCACCCCCGTGATCATGCTGTCGTCCAAGGACGGCCTGTTCGATCGTGCGCGCGGGCGGATGGTGGGCTCCGATCAGTACCTGACGAAGCCGTTTACCAAAGAAAGCCTGCTGAAGGCCGTCGCGACGCACGTCAACCGCGCCGCGGCCGCGTAGCGCCCGTGCCGTCCGCTCGCGCTCGTGGCGGCGTCGGGGACAAAGCAAGAGACAGGGCAGAGACATGGCAATCAAGAAAATTCTCATCGTCGACGACTCGCCGACCGAGCGGCATGTGCTGAACGACATGCTGACCAAGGCGGGATTCGAGGTCGTCGCGAGTGACAACGGCGAGGATGCGATCCAGAAGGCGAGGCAGCTCAAGCCGGACGTGATCCTGATGGACGTCGTCATGCCTGGGCTCAACGGGTTCCAGGCCACGCGGGCGATCAGCCGCGACCCGGACACCCGCAGCATCCCGATCATCATTTGCACGTCGAAGAGCCAGGAGACCGACAAGATCTGGGGCATGCGCCAGGGCGCCCGCGACTATGTCGTCAAGCCGGTGAACCGCGACGAGCTGCTCGCGAAGATCGCCGCGCTCGGCTGAAGCACAACAACCCGCCTCCACGAAAGCATGGCCCGCGCCGCCAAACTCGACCTCCGCTCGTTCCAGCAGGAGCTCGCCTCTCGCCTCGCGAGCAAGACGGCGGCGCAGGTCGAGTCGTCGCGCCTGGGATTCGCGACCGGAGCGGAGCAATGGCTGATCCGGCTCGCCGACGCGGGCGAAGTGATCACGATTCCCCCCGTCGCGGCGGTACCCCTCACGAAGCCGTGGTTCCTGGGCGTCGCCAACATCCGCGGCAATCTCTATACGGTAATCGACTTCGGCGGTTTCCTGGCGCACGACCCCGTCGCCGCGGGCGGCGGCCTCGGCCAGAGTCGGCTCGTGCTGTTCGGTCCACGCGTAGGCGACTTAAGGGCCGGAATCGTCGTCCAGCGCGTGCTCGGCCTGCGCAACCTGGCCGAGCTCGCCCCGGCAGCGCCGCCGGAAGATGCGCCCGGTTGGTACGGCCAGCGCTGGATGGATGCTGACGGCGGCGCGTGGCAGGAGATCGACCTCGCGCGCCTTGCCCAGGATGACAAATTTCTGCGGGTCGGGCTTTGACTCCACCAACCCGCTCGGCGATCGGACAAGGCGACAGGCGCATGCGAGTGCGCCACATGGAGGAATAGATGGCGCTTAACGTGAAAATGCCGAAGCTGTTCGGCAACGAAAAGGGGGGCGGGGCAACAGCCGCCGCTCTCGACATGCCGACGACGCAAGTCCGCGCGTCGCAGCCGGCCTACGACCCGCTGGCGTCCGTGTCGATCATGGAACAGCTCCGTTCGGCGACTTCCGAGGCGAAGATGCCGAAGAAGCTGCCGGTGATCGGGCATCTTCCGATCGTCCAGCAGTTCCAGGTGCTCGGCATCATCATGGTGACGTTCCTGGTGCTCGCAGCGCTGATGGTTTTCCTCGACAGCCGCGCGGCGACGCAAAGCTCGGCGGCTGCGGCGACGGCGACGGAAATGCAGATGCTTTCGCAGCGCTTGGCCCGCGGCACGGCGCTCGCGTCGCAGGGCCAGGCGGCGGCGTTTCCCGCGCTCAAGGACAGCCGCGACCGGTTCAAGTCCGACCTCGAGGCGCTGCAGTCGGGCGGCACGGTCAGAGGCGTCTCGCTCGACGTTTCGCAGGACGAGAGCATCGTCAAGCAGTTGCAGGACATCCGGACCAAATGGGATCGTGTCGACGTCAATGCCGAGCGCGTCATCGACAACCAGCAGAGCCTCACCTCGCTTGCGAAGGGTCTCGAGAACATCAACCTGGGCAACAACGCGATCCTCGAGCTCTCCCAGCAGGCGGCCCAGCAGGTCGGGCAGGGCGGCGGGAGCCTGCGCGAAATCGAATACACGAACC
Organism: uncultured beta proteobacterium; assembly: GCA_963733985.1. Classification (GTDB taxonomy): domain Bacteria; phylum Pseudomonadota; class Gammaproteobacteria; order Burkholderiales; family Casimicrobiaceae; genus CAIWHR01. The sequence continues at coordinate 63,249 of CAVTFF010000016.1, forward strand.
AGCTCGCCGTGCTTTCGCAGCGGATCGGCAAGAACGCCAACACGCTCGCGTCGTCCGAGGAAATCGATCCCGAGGTTGCCTTCCTTCTCGGCAAGGACGCGGGGACGTTCCGCGACATCCTGAACGGGCTCCTAAAGGGCAGCGACGCGTTGCGGCTGTCGGGGGTGCGCAACGACGACGCGCGTTCGACGCTCACCGAGCTGCAGAAGCGGTTCGCCGCCTACGATCAGGGCGTCGCCGCCATTCTCCAGAACATGAACCGGTTGGTGACCGCGAAGCAGGCCGCGCGCGGGATCAACAACGAATCGGAAGCGCTCCTCAACGACACGACCAAGCTTGCCGAGGCTTTCGAAGGCAGCGCCAGGGCCCGCTGGCCGCTGTGGGCGGCGATCGTGCTCGTGCTGCTCGCACTGGCCGCGCTCCTGCTGCTGGGCAAGGTGTTCCTGGACGACGCTCGCGTCCGCGCGTTCGAGAGCGAGGGCGAGAACAAGCGGAATCAGGAAGCCATTCTGCGGCTCTTGAACGAGATGGGAAACCTGGCCGACGGCGACCTCACCGTGCAGGCGTCGGTGACCGAGGATGTGACCGGTGCGATCGCCGACTCGATCAACTTCACGATCGAGGAGTTGCGTACGCTGGTACGCGGCATCAACTCGGCGACCGACCAGGTGGCGAAGGCGACCCAGGACGCGCAGGCGATCTCCAACCGTCTGTTCGAGGCATCGCAGCGGCAGAACAAGGAAATCCAGAGGGCGTCCTCGTCGGTGCTGCAGATGGCGCAGTCGATCAACGAAGTGTCGCAAAGCGCAGCCCAGTCCGCCCGCGTGGCGCAACAGTCGCTGGCGGCCGCCGAAAAAGGCGGGCAGGCGGTGCAGAACCAGATCGCCGGCATGAACGAAATCCGCACGCAGATCCAGGACACCTCGAAACGGATCAAGCGGCTTGGCGAATCATCCCTCGAGATCGGCGAAATCGTGGAGCTCATCTCGGACATCACCGAGCAGACGAACGTGCTTGCGCTGAACGCAGCGATCCAGGCAGCCTCCGCCGGCGAGGCCGGCCGCGGCTTTACCGTGGTGGCCGAGGAAGTGCAGCGCCTTGCAGAGCGTTCCGGCGAGGCGACGAAGCAGATCGAGGCGATCGTGAAGACCATTCAGGCGGACACGCAGGACGCGGTGGCCGCCATGGAAAAGTCGACGGTCGGCGTGGTCGAAGGGACGAAACTTTCGGACGCTGCGGGGCAGGCGCTCGAGGAGATCCGTCGCGTGTCGCGCGAATTGGCCGAGCTGATCGGCGGCATTTCCACCCAGACGCAGAAGCAGTCGGCGTCGGTCTCCGACGTGACGCGCGGGATGCAGGGCATCCTGAAGATCACCGAGGAGACGACCGAGGGCACGAAGCAGACCAACGTGTCCATCGGCCAGCTGACGAGGCTGGCGGCGGAGCTCCGCAGCTCCGTCGCCGGTTTCAAGGTTTGACGCGGCATCCCGCGTGGTCGGCACGAGAGCGCTCGCGCCGGCTCTTCGCAGATTCCGACGGGATGATGTGAGATGGATCGCGCAGTGATGGCGCACGCAGGCGCGGTTCTTGCTCCAGCGTCGAGAATGGGATCCGACGATCGTGGCGACCGACAACGCAGCCGACTTTGACCTTGGCCCGCTGTCCTGGGTGCAGGGTGAGATCGACCAGGCACTCGCGCGTGGGCTCGAGTCGCTCTCCGCGTTTCGCTCGAGCGGAAAGGACGTCGCGTCGCTCAAGCACGCGCGCACGCACATCCACCAGGCGACCGGCGCGATCCAGATGGTCGGCCTGGACGCCGTCGCCGCGTTCACAGACGAAATAGAGCGCCAGCTCGCGCGCCTCGAGGAGCTCCCGACGCGTGACGCGCAGGCCGCGTGCGACACGATCGACCGCGGCTGCAAGAAGCTGCGGATCTTCTTGGACGAGCTCGTCAACGGCGCGGCGCCTGTTCCGCTCAAGCTTTTCCCCGAATACGAGGCGATGCAGCGCCTGAGGGGTGTCAAGGCGGCCGCGCCGACGGATCTGTTCTATCCGGATCTCGCGCCTCGCGCGCCGAAGCTCGGCGCCCCGCAAGTAATTCCCCCGGCGCGACTCCCCTCCTATATGGTCAAGCAGCGCCGTCTGTATCAGCGGGGGCTCCTCGCGTGGCTGCGCGGCGACGACGAGGGCGCGAGGACGATGCGCGATGCGGTGGCCGGCATCGAGTCGGCGACCACGCAGCAGAACCTGAGGGCCTTCTGGTGGACTGTCGGCGCGCTTCTGGACGCGCTCACGGACCGGGGGCTCGAAACCGGATTCGGCGTAAAGCAGCTTGCCGCGCGCGTCGACCTGCAGATTCGCCGCGTCGTCGAAGGCTCCGCGAAAGTCGCCGACCGTTTGCGGCGCGAAGTCCTCTATTACGTCGCGATCAGCGCCCCGGTCGCGCCGTCGGTCCAGGCGGTGCAGAAGGGCTTCCGGCTGTCCGGGCTCATCCCGTCAGCGGAAGTGCTGAACGCCGATCTCGTGCGCATCCAGCCGCACCTGCGCGAAGCGCGAGATCAGCTCGCGGCGGCGAAGGACGCGTGGCTCAAGTTCACGTCGGGCCGTGCCGAGAACCTCCCGAAGCTGAAGCAGACCCTCACCTCCGTCCACAAGCATGTCGCCGAAGTGGGCAACGGCGCGCTGATGAAGCTCACCGCGTCGCTCGTCGAGCGGTTGAACAAGCTGCCGCAGACCGTTCCCGAGACGCTGGCGATGGAATACGCGACTGGCATGCTGCTCGCCGAAAGCGCACTCGAGAATTACGCAAGCCTCACCGCGGAATTTCCGAAACAGGTCGAGGCGATGCTGGCCCGACTCGACGCTGCGCGAGCGGCGAGGCCGATGACCGGGGCCGCCGCGGCGCCGATGTTGGACGAGATGTCGAAACGGGCGCAGGAACGGCTCCTGTTGGCGCAGGTGGGGCGCGAGATCCAGGCGAACCTGCGGCACATGGAACAGGTGCTGGACGCGTTCTTCCGCGATCACGCCAAGCGCGGCGAGCTCGGAACGCTCGCCAAGGACAGCCAGCAGATCCGCGGCGCCCTCAAGATGCTGGGGCTCGCCGACGCCGAACGGCTGTTGGGGCTCTGCGAAAAGCAGATCGAGACCTATGCGAATCCGGAAACGCCGGTTTCCAACGACGAGCTCGAGCTCCTCGCCGAATCGCTGTCCGGCCTGGGGTTCTACGTCGAAGCGGTCGAGCAGCAGCGTCCGGACCGTGAGCGCCTGATCGCGCCATTGCTCGCGAAACGCCTCGGCGAAGCGCCGAGAGCCGTCGACGTCGATCAGAGCGATACGGTCGAGGCCGCCGTCATCGAATTGCGCAGCGCGCTCCCTTCGCTCGTGGCCGAAGTCCACGCGGCGCCGACCGACAGCGGGGCGCGCAGCGCGCTGCGCTCGAAGCTCGAGGACCTGCGCAACGACGCGGAGCTGATCGGTGACCCTGACCTCGTCGCGCAGGCCGGTGCGGCGCTTTCCGAGCTAGAAGCAGGCGCCACGGCATCGCTTGCTGCCGCGGTCACCGCGATCGCCGCAACGGGCGGCGCAGCACCTGCGCCTGCGATATCGGCGGAAACGCAGCGGTTGCTTGCCACCGACGCGACGAATCTCGACGCGGAGTTGCTCGATATCTATCTCACCGAAGCGGGCGAAGTGCTCGATACCGTCGCCCTGCATCGGCGGACTCTCGAGGAAAATCACGGCGATCGCGAAGCGCTGCGCACAGTGCGCCGGCAATTCCACACGCTGAAGGGCAGCGGCCGGATGGTCGGGCTGACCGAGCTGGGCGAAATCGCGTTCGAGGTCGAAAAGATCCTCAACCGCCTGCTCGAGGAAGATCGCGTCGTCACGCCGGCGGTGCTCGCGATGGTCGACGTCGCGGAGCGCAGTTTCCGGCAATGGGTCTCCGAGCTGTCGCGTTCCGGACGCGTCCTTGCGGATCCTGCGCCGCTGCATGCGGCGATCAATGCGATCGAAGCCGAGCTTCCAGGCGGCCGCGAATCGGCGCTGACACCCACGCCACCAGCACCGCAAGTCGAGGCGTCCGCTCCGGAACCCGTGGCTGCGCCAGCGCCGGTCGCCACACTGAGTCCCCCGCGCGATGGGCTCGAACTCGTGGAGCGTGAATTAGATAGCCTGTTGACCGATTCGGCATCCGAGTCGATGCCGTTGATCGAATTGCCCGAAGTCGGCGCCGAATTCGCCGACGTGGGCGAAACGCCCGCCGTCGCGGAAAGCGCGCCCGAACCTGCGATGACGGAAGCCGCGAGTGCGCCTGCCGAGCCCGAGGAGATCACGGTTGGCGACGTAAAACTGTCGGCGGTGCTGTTCAACATTCTGGGTGACGAAGCCAGCCAGCATCTCGCGACGCTCGACCGCGAGCTCGAGGTTCTGCAGTTCGACACGCAGCAGACGCCGTCGGCGGCGATGGTGCGCGCGAGCCATACGCTGTGCGGCATTCATCGGACCGGGGGCTTCCCACTCGTCGCGACAACGGCAAAGTCGCTTGAACAGTGCCTGCTCGGGTTGCAACAAAAGGGCCCGCCGCTGCCGAGCGCCGCGCAGCCGGTGCTCGCCCGCGCGGTCGAGGGCCTGCGCCTGCTCGTGGATCGCGTCAAGGCGCGCGCGGCGTTCACGTCTGCTGACGCAGTCGAAGCCCAGGATATCCAGCACGAGCTGGAAATGCTGCGCCAGGAGTCCGCGGCGGAGCCCATCGCAGCCGACGCCGAGGCGCAAGCCGAGCGCGACGCGGCGCGCGACGAGCACGACGAAGCGCCCGTGCGCGCCGCGGCGCCGTTGAGTTCGGTGCCCGAGAGCGGATCCGCAATGGCGCCCGGCGATGCGCGGGAGTCGGGAATCGCACCGGTGGTCCCCATCGGCGCGGCAACGATGCACGTTGTCGCGACGCAACCGCCGTCGGCTGCTGCCGGGAAGGCGGAGCCGATGATCCCCGCGCCCGCAGCGACATCGGAAGTCGACGTTTCCCTGCCGCTCGAGGACTCGCTCGCCGAGGTGCGCGACGAAGTCGACCAGGACGTATTGCCAATTTTCCTCGAGGAGGCGGCCGAGCTCTTTCCGCAGGCGGGCGAGCAATTGCGGGCGTGGCGGCGGCGGCCGAGTGACAACGAAAGCGCGAGCCAGTTGCGCCGGACGTTGCACACGTTCAAGGGTAGCGCGCGGATGGCGGGCGCGATGCGGCTGGGCGAGCTTACGCACCGGATGGAATCGCGGCTCGAAGGCAATCCTCCCTCCGCTCCGGGCACGGTTGCGCTGTTCGACGCGCTCGATGACGATCTCGACCGCGTTGCGTTCGTCCTCGACGCCCTGCGCGAGGGCCGTACCAACGTGCCGCTTCCGTGGGTCGCCGCCGCGGAGGCTGCGCCGGCCGAGGAGAAGATTCCGTCGGTGCAACCCGTGGCCGCACCGCCTGCTTCCCCGAGCCATCGTCGGCGATGGCGAAGGAAGCGGCGCCCGTCATCGAAATGCCCATTGCCGCAGCGCATCCGCCAGTCGGGGCGCCCGCCACACCGGCCGCTGAACCCGAGACCGGCCAGCGCGCCCAACTGCGCGTGCGCGCCGACATGATCGACCGCCTGGTCAACGAAGCGGGTGAAGTCGCGATCGCGCGTGCCCGTGTCGAAGGCGAGCTGCGTTCGCTCAAGTCCAACCTGCTCGAGCTCACGAGCAGTGTCATCCGGCTGCGCTCGCAGGTGCGCGAAATCGAGATCCAGGGCGAATCCCAGATCCAGTCGCGGATGAGCCAGGTCGGCGATGCGGCGGAAGGGTTCGATCCGCTCGAATTCGATCGCTATACGCGCTTTCAGGAATTGACCCGCTCGCTCGCGGAGGGCGTCAACGACGTCTCGACGGTGCAGCAGTCACTGTTGAAGAACCTCGACGACGCCGACGCCGCGCTGCTCGCGCAGGCGCGGCTGTCGCGCGAAGTGCAGCAGCAGTTGTTTTCGATCCGCACGGTTCCGTTCGGCAGCCTTTCGGAGCGGCTCTACCGGATTCTGCGCGGGACGGCGAAGGAGCTCGACAAACGGGCGAACCTCGAGATTCGCGGCGGGCAGACGGAGCTCGACCGGTCCGTGCTGGAGAAACTGGTCGGCCCCCTCGAGCATCTGTTGCGTAACGCGCTCGACCACGGCATCGAGACCCGCAGCGGGCGCGCGGAGGCCGGCAAGGCCGAGACCGGCGAAATCGCGCTGACCGTGCGTCAGGTCGGCAATGAAATCGCAATCGAGCTCACCGACGACGGCGCCGGCATCAACCTCGACCAGATTCGCGCGAGGGCGGTGGCGCTGGGCAAAATCGCCGCCGACGCGACGCCCACCGACGCGCAATTGATGGAGTTCATCTTCCAGCCAGGCTTTTCGACGGCCGCCAAGGTCACCCAGGTATCGGGACGCGGCATCGGCATGGACGTCGTGCGCTCGGAGATCGCGGCACTGGGCGGGCGCGTCGAGGTGACGACGACGCCGGGCAAGGGCACCGCGTTCCTCCTCTATCTGCCGCTCACGCTGGCCGTTGCGCAGGCGGTGCTGGTCCGCGCCGGCGGCAGGCTGTGGGCGCTCCCCGCACCGATGGTCGAACAAGTGCAGCAGGTGAAGGCGGACGTGCTGCTCAACCTGTACGTCGCACGGCGCGTCGAGTGGCAGGGACGAAGCTACCCGTTCCATTATCTGCCGCGCCTTCTGGGCGACCCCCGCCACAATCCGGAGACCGGGCGTTATAACCCGGTGCTGCTGCTGCGCGCCGGCCAGAGCCACGCGGCGGTGCACGTCGACGAGATGATCGGCAACCAGGAAGTCGTCGTCAAGAACATCGGGCCGCAGTTGGCCCGCGTGTCGGGCATCGCCGGCGCGACGGTACTTGGCACCGGCGAGATCGTGCTGATCATCAATCCGGTGCAGCTCGCGCAGCGGGCCGACGTGCCGGTGTTCGACCCGGACGCCGAGCGACTCGCGCCGCTCACGCCGAAGGCGAGCGCGGCTGCGGCTGCCGCCGGGCCGCCGCTGGTGATGGTCGTCGACGACTCGCTGACCGTGCGCAAGATCACGAGCCGCACGCTGACGCGCGAAGGCTTCGACGTCATCACCGCCAAGGACGGCGTCGACGCGTTGCAGCTGCTCGCCGATCACGCGCCTGATGTGATCCTGCTCGACATCGAGATGCCGCGGATGGACGGTTTCGAGTTCACGAAGACGATCAAGGGCGATCCCAAGCACGCCCACATCCCGATCATCATGATCACGTCGCGCACCGCGGAGAAGCACCGCAATCGCGCGAAGGAGCTCGGCGTCGACCTCTATCTCGGCAAGCCGTATCAGGAAGAAGAGTTGATCCGCAGCCTGCGGGAAATGCTGGCGCTGACGGCGTAGGGAAGGCTCGGGACGCCGCTGTTCTTACGGTGCACTAGCGCCGCGGCCACCGCTCCGCTCTTGGATTTCGTTAGGCCGTGCTGTCGGCCGCTTGCGTCGACTCGCTCGGGTCGCATCCCCACGCGCTACCCGCGCGTGGGGCCCCTGCTTCCAAGCTCGCGCCGCGGCCTCCGCTCCGCTCGTGGATTTCGTTAAGCCGTGCTGTCGGCCGCTTGCGTCGACTCGCTCGGGTCGCATCCCCACACGCTACCCGCGCGTGGGGCCCCTGCTTCCAAGCTCGCGCCGCTACTTCGGGCACGAGCCCGTGTCTCCCGGAACCTTGCCGACGAGCAGCAGGAAGTTCTCGAACGGGCCCATGTTGCCCATCGCTTCCATCATCGGCCCGTCGAAGCCGAGGCGTCCCAGCATCATCGCCTTCATCGGTCCGTACTCGCCCTTGCCCATCTCGACCCAGCGCGCCGTCTCGGCCTTCATGACGTAATCAGAGCCGGAGTCGAGCGTTGCGGTCTCGGGCGCGCCCCCGTAGACGCACATCGCCTTGCCGTCCTTAAGCGCGACACGCAATTCGACGGAGGGCTTGTCGCCGCAATCCGACCGGTAGATCTCCATGACCTTGAAGCCGCGTCCCTTGTCGTTCTTCATCCAGCCGCTCTCGACCAGATTGTCGGTCAGCACCGGATCCTTGTTCCACGCCTCGCACGCCTCCTTCGCCCAGTCGCCCGACATCAGCACCGGAGCGCAGAACGCGGGCGCGGCGAGGGCAGCAGCGAAGATCGGGACGAAAAGAGCAATGCGCATGAAGGGTCTCCTCTTGGGGGTCGAATCGATGGCACCGTCAGAACGGAGCCGCTCCGTCGACGTTAGGATTCCACCGCGAGCCTGTCAAATGCGCCGCGGCGCACATAGCGCTCCGCTCGACGCGGCCGGAAGCGGGTGCGAACTGCGGCCAAACGCCGCAGGGTATGGCGCCTGCCGGCGAGGCCACCTCGGGAATCCGCGTCATCGACGGCAATCCCGGCGTGCGGGCCGGGCTGCACCTCGCGTTGGGCCTATATCGATTGCACGTAGACCGCGATCGCTTCCATCTCGGCGGGCGTGAGATCCTTGACGATCCCGTGCATTACGGGTGCCTTGCGCACGAGTCCCTGGATGTACTCAATCTGGCGGACTACGTACTTCGCATGCTGGCCCGCAAGACGCGGAAAGTCCGCGACGCCTTCCGCTCTCGCGCCATGACAGGACGCGCAGGGCGGCACGCCGCGATCGGGAAGCCCTGTTTCGAAAAGCTTCTTGCCCATCGCGATCTGCGCGGGATCCCCGGGCCGTCCGCGGGCAGGCGGCTGCGCGGCGTAGTAGGCGGCAATGCTTTGGACCAGCTTGGGATCGGGCAGGTTGCCGGCGATTCCATACATGAAATCGTGGGCCGCCCTTTCCTCGCGAGTCTTGTGCTGGAAATTCTCGATCTGCGCCACCAGGTAAGCCGGGCGTTGTGCGGCAAGAATCGGAAACTCCGGCGACGTGCTGATGCCGCGCGGGCCATGGCAGGTCGAGCACAAGTTGACCGCCCGTTCCTCGCCGGGAGTTCGGTCGACGGCACCTGGCGCCGGATTCTGGGCGTTCGCAAGCGAAACAACGCCTGCGAGCACCAATGCCAGAACTGTCGCGGTCGAATTCGTCATCGCTTGACTCCCGTATCCGCGGTCAGAATGCGACCCAGACGTCGAAGAACAGCGTGTTGTTGTCGCTGGCGTTGCGTCCTGTGCCGTCGTAGTTGTTCCTTGCCCCGTTGAACTTCCCATAGCCCGTGTACTGCAACAGCAGGCGGACGTTCTGGAGTGGAAGGTAATCGAGCTCGACGACGTAGCCGTTGCTGTTGGGCGTGTTGGGATCGCCGCTGGCCGTGGTCCCGTATAGGCCTTCGTCGGCGCTGCCCGTCGTCTGGAAGTACCCGAGCGTGGCGCCGTATTTCCTTTCGTAATAATAGGAACCCTTGATCCTGAACGTCCGCAGCGAATCGGTTGGATTGGAGGGCGTCGGTCCTGCGCCGTAGCCCGCACCCGTTTCCTGCGTGATCGGGTAGCTCGCGTTGTACGACTGGTTCTCCCAGATATACGTCGCCTGCGCGGTGACCGTATGCACGTCGGTGATGTACTGGTACTGGGCGTCGACGGCGACGTCGCGGAAGCGATCGGTCGGCGTATTCGTGTTGAGGTTGTCCGGATAGACGTTCGCGACCATGCCGGAGGTGCCGACCATGATCGAATTGGCACCCCAGTCGTGCGCGTACGCGAGACGCCAGTACGGGTTGTAATTCGTCACGGCGAACACGCCGCCGGGTTCGTTGTACGGCAGTCCGCGACGAAACGCGTTGGCCAGCACATTGGCGGTCCGGTAATTGTCGAACTCGAGATAGATGGATTTTTGCCAGAAAGCGTAGGCACCGAGGCCGGCCACCTGCTGCGCGAGCCCACCGTCGATCATCGTCGCGGCGTCAGGCGTCGGCGCCAGTGGAGACGCCGTGAACGGGAATCCCCATGCCGGCGTGCTGTTCCACGGATCCGACACCGTCGGATTGTTGTTGAGGGTCATGCCGACGATCCACTCCGGGATCTCTGCGTTTACGGGCGCGTACTTGTAGGCCGCGCGAATGTCGGTGTTGTCGATGCTGCTGTGACCGCCCAGCGTGCCGTCGGCGGTGGTCGCCAGGTTGTCGTAGGTCCACTGGTAGAACATGCCCATGTAATCGTTGAACTTGGTCGCGAAGAACAGGCTTCCGCCGGAAAACACCAGGCTGTTCTGGCGCTGCATTGCCGAACCCGTGTCGCCGGTGTCGGGGTCCGTCATGCTGTTGTTCCTGATGTTGCTGACGGATGCCTGTGCCATCACTGCGACCGGAGCGTAGTTGATCTTCTCGCCGGGCGACCAGAAGGTCTTGCCGATGGTGTAGCCGGTAACCTTGAAGAAGCGTCCGTACGGCGTGAGCTCGGGCCAGCTCACGTGGCACGCGGGGCACTCCTGTCCAGTCTGGCGCGCAAACGACGGGACCGCGCCAGCCTGGCCGGCCGCACCAGCTAGCAGCAGCAAAGAAAACGCGACACCGCGTCCGAGCCATTTCTCGATGCGACCACGCATGATTGCCCCCGTTGTTGCATCACGCCGAAGCGACCTGCGCACGCACACCCGAGCATCGGATGAATCGGAGCACGATCACGCAAGGCCAATTGTTGTGAAGGCTACCCGCAACTCGATGACGTAGATCAAGAGATAACGGGATTGTCGCCGCACGTTTCAGGCGATGTTGCGCGATGTGTCGAATTGTCAGCGGTTCGTCAGCAACGTGTCAGGGGGGTGTCAGCAATCTGTCGACGAACATCGTCGCACCGCTGGCAGCGATCGTTCGCAAGCGATCCGCGTGAGACGTTATGCGTGCTTGAGGTCGAAGCGCCGTCACTCGCGCTCGACGACCTTGGTTCCGAACTGCATCAGCAACGACATCGCTGGACGCCAAGATCCGTACTTTCGTTTCGAATGCACGTTGCAACGATGCGTCGAATTCGCATCGGCAGTTCCGACGCTCTCGCACATCGGGCACGCTGCTTCGTTGCATGGGGCGAACGTGCTCGCCGGAGACGCTTTCCGTGCTGGCGTGGTGCCCGGGCCCGATTGACGATGCTTCGCCGCCCGGGTACCTCCAGTGCGGAGGGCTCCCCGAAGCCCGCGATGGCGCGCCGGTATAATTCCCTGGAACTGCTACCGGGGAGGGAAAGCCGCATGGCGAATTACGCCACCGAAAACATCCGTACCGTTGCTCTCGTGGGCCAGGGGGCGTCCGGAAAGACGACGCTCGCCGAGGCGCTGCTCTTCAAGTCCGGGGGAATCAAGGAGATGGGCACGGTCGAGCGTGGCACGACGGTCGCCGATTTCGACCCGCTGGAAAAGGCCTGGCAACATTCGTTGCGCGCGTCGATCCTCCATGTCGACACCCAGGACACGCGTATCCACCTGATCGACACGCCCGGATTTCCCGATTTCATCGGCCAGGCAATCGGTGCACTCGACGCCGTCGAAACTGCCGCCGTCGTCGTCAGCGCGCAGTCCGGCACCGAGATGATCGCCTCCAGGATGATGGACTGGACCGCGAAGCGGAGGCTGTGCCGGATCGTCATCGTCAACAAGATCGACGCGGAGAACATCGATCTGCCGAGGGTGCTGGCATCGATCCAGGCGGCGTGGGGCAAGGAATGCCTGCCGATCAACCTCCCCGCGGGCGGCGGCAAACGCGTCGTCGATTGCTTTTTCAACCCAGAGGGCGAAGCCGATTTCTCGTCGGTCGCCGCCGCGCACCGCGCGCTCGTCGACCAGGTGGTCGAGGTCGACGAAGACCTGATGTCGCTCTACCTCGAGCAGGGCGAGGTGGCGCCTGATCAGTTGCACGCGCCGTTCGAGAAGGCGCTGCGCGAAGGCCATCTCGTTCCGGTGTGCTTCGTTTCCGCCCGAACGGGCGCAGGCGTCGCCGAATTGCTCGAGGTGCTGGTCAAGCTCGCACCGAACCCTGCCGAGGGCAATCCACCGCTGTTCTACAAGGGGGAAGGCGACGCGACCGTCGAATTTCACTCGGAGCCCGACCCGAAAAAGCACGCGCTTGGGCACGTGTTCAAGGTCGTCGTCGACCCCTTCGTAGGCAAGCTCGGGGTCTTTCGCGTGCACCAGGGAACGGTGACCAGGGACTCGCAGTTGTTCATCGGCGATGGCCGCAAGCCCTTCAAGGTCGGCCACCTGTTCCTGCTGCAGGGCGGCAAGAGCGCGGAGATCGACCGCGCCGTCCCTGGCGACATCGTGGCGGTAGCGAAGGTCGACGAGATCGAGTTCGATTGCGTGTTGCACGATTCGCACGATGAGGACCACATCCACATGCGACCGCTCGAGTTCCCCGTTCCGATGCAGGGTGTGGCGATCACGCCGAAAAAGCGCGGCGACGAGCAGCGGATTTCCGACGTGCTGCACCGGATGCTGGCGGAGGATCCGACACTCGTCGTCGAGCACGATCCGTCGACCAACGAGACGGTCCTGCGCGCGCTGGGCGACCTGCACCTGCGCTCGGTCCTCGAGCGGATGTCATCGCAGTTCAAGCTGGAGATCGAAACGCGACCGCCGCGGATTCCGTACCGCGAAACGATCACGGCGCAGGCCGAGGGCTTTCATCGTCACAAGAAACAGACGGGAGGCGCCGGCCAGTTCGGCGAGGTGTCGCTGCGCATCGAGCCGCTCGCGCGCGGTGAGGGGTTCCAGTTCGTCGATCACACCAAGGGCGGCGTGATTCCTCACCAATTCATGCCAGCGGTGCAAAAGGGCGTCGAGCAGGTGCTCGTCACCGGTGCCGTTGCCGGGTTCCCGCTGCAGGACGTGCGCGTCGTCGTCTACGACGGCAAACATCATCCGGTCGACTCCAAGGAAGTGGCCTTCGTTGCCGCCGGCAAGAAGGCGTTTCTCGATGCGATCGAGAAAGCTCGGCCGATCGTGCTGGAGCCGATCGTCAACGTCGAGATCATCTGCCCCGAATCGAATACCGGCGACATCGCCGGCGATCTGTCGTCGCGCCGCGGGCAGGTGACGGGCACGACCGGGTTGCAGCCGGGCATCATCGCGATCAGCGGACATGCGCCGCTGGTCGAGCTCGAAGGCTATTCCGCGCGATTGAAATCGGTGACGGGCGGTCATGGCTCGTGGTCGATGCAGCTTTCGCACTACGAGCAGGCGCCGCCGAACCTGCAGCAGCAGCTGACGACCGAATTCCGGAAATCGCGCAAGCAGGAGGAAGAGTGACCTCCGGGCCCCGCGAAGCGTTTCGGTCGGATCCGGAGCGCCCGAGCTGGCTGTGAAGCCATGGAGCTCGCCGTCTTCGGCGCGACGGGACGGACGGGACAAGCGCTGGTCGCCTGCGCGCTCGCACACGGATGGCGGGTACGTGCGTTCGTCCGCACGCAGGCCGGCGCCAGGCTGCCGCTGCCCGAGGGCCTCCGCGTCGTTCACGGTGACCCGCAGCGGCTGCCGGACATCTCGGCGACCGTGCGCGGGACCGACGGCATCTGCTGCGTGTTCGGTCCGAGATCGCCGTACGCGGAGGCGTTCTGCGCGTCGCTGACGCAGCGCATTGTCGATGCGATGCAGGCCGAGGGTCGCCGTCGGCTCGTCTGCGTGACCGGGGCGATGATTGGCGCCCTGTCCGAGAACACGAGCGCAGCGATGCGGATCCGCTCCGCCCTCGTCGATCGACGATTTCGGGAGATCGCCGCCGATCGCGCGCGGCAGGAAGCAATCGTGATGGCGAGCGGCCTCGACTGGACGCTCGTGAAGCCGCCGCGGCTCACCGACGGCCCGCTGACGAAGAGCGTTCACGCCGATCCGGCACTGCCGGTTGGACTGCTTTCGAGCATCAGTCGGCAGGACCTCGCCGAATTCGTCTTCCGTGTCGCCGCCCACGATCGCTTCGTGGGCCAGCGCGTCTACGTGCATGGTTGACGAGTCCCGCGTGGAGGCATCGCGTTGAAGCGCGCGATCCTCGTGTTCGGCGCGATCGGTGGGCTCGGCATGCCACTCCTCTTTGCGCTGCTCGGCTGGGGCGTCCGGACGTTCGCGCCGGAAGCGCAGCCGTCGCTGCGTGACGTGGAGTTGCCGTTGTGGCCGATGTCGAGGATGTTCGCCGATGACCCGTCGGGCCGGCACTGGCTATACCTGCCGCTCGCGGCGATTCTGTCGAATGCGCTGATCTACGCGGCGATCGGCGCGATGTCGGCGTGGGGCCGCTCAAATGTCGTCGCGTTCGGTGCGGCGCTCCTTGCCGCGGTCGGCATCCCGGTTGCCGCGCAGCAAGCCTTCGGAACCGGTCCGGCGGGACTCGCGGTCGCCGCCGCACTTGCGGTCACGGGATTGTGGATCCACCACCGGATCGGACGTGGCGGTCAAGCCGCGGATCCGGAGATCGGCGCCAGCTGAACGCTTCATCCGGCCACCAGCGGTCGAAGAGCGGCACCAGCGGCGCAGCGAAAAAAAGCGCCCACAAGAGCGCATTGGTGCGGAACAGCGCGAATTGCCAGTCGAATGCGATGAGCGCGACGAGAATCGCGTAACCGACGCGTGCGCTGCGCCGGTTGGGGATCGTCATCGGATCCGAGATCATGAAGAACGCGAAGAGCAGCAGTGCGCCGCTTTCGAACTGGTGGGCGAAGATCGTCCACGGCTGACCGAGCCAGAGGACGCGCGCCGCGACGAGCGTCGCCCACGCTGCGAGAAACATCCACGAAATGTCCCACCGCCGCGCGCGTTGCGTGACGAGGGCGCCGAGGGCAACGAATCCTGCGGCGAGGGCGACATCGCTGCCCCACTGTCCCGGAGACACCCATGTTCCCGGCAGCAAGGCGATGGCGACGACGACGCCGAGGTTCGCCGGATTGAAGACATGCTTTTGAGCGACTCGCAGCACGAACTTCGACGAGATCGCGAGAGCCGCAGCAAACGGATGGACCCACAGCGTGTCTGCGCGCAGCAGCAGCGACACGCCGAGGCAAGTGATGACCGCCGACAGCATGCCCTTTTGCTCGAGATCGAGCGCCTTCAACCACAGCCGTTGCGTTGCGAGCCCCGCCGCGAACGCGAGCGCCATCTGCCGCGGGTCGAGCGTGAAATCGCGGACGAGCACGCCAACGGTGAGGAGAATGGCCTGGAACGCGATCTGGTAGAGCCGAGCGTCCGCGGGAAGCCGCGGCCCGATGCGCCTGCGCGATGGCGCGCGCGCGCCGACGGCCCCGGCGCCAGCTGGATCGACCGTCACTTCCACAGGGCCTCCCACCACCGGCTCTTCGCCTGTGGCGCGAGCGCCATCCGCGCGCGAATCGCGTTGACGTCGCCGCCAGTGAGTGACGCGAGCGTGGCCGCTTCGCGCTCCTCCCGTCGCGCGACTTCATCGAAATACGCCGGCGCCTCGGCACAGGCATTGCGCTCTCCGCGCCATGGATGACGCAGCACGTAGCGCGCCTGGAAATTCTGCCGGTCGGCGGTCTCCTGGAACACGAGGTCCTCGGGGAGAGAATCCTTCGTGTAGCGGAGGTGCAGCCGGGTCAGCATCACCGGCTGCCCGCCGCCACGCGCGCTCGCCGCCGGGTCGAGCCAGAAGACGCCGGCCTGCCGCAATTCGTCTTGTGTGAGCGGGTCGGCTGCGCACGGGTCACACCATCCCATGTCCCAGAAGTATTCAGTGAAGATGGCACGAAAATCCTCGCGTGCCGCCTGCACGTCGAACAGCGCCTTGTAGGTCGGTGCGAATTCGCCGCGGACGAATGGCGGCAGATCCATGTTCGCCGGCACTTTCACGGTCCGGTAGTTCGTCGTCTCGACCCGGCCTTGCGGCGTCAGCACGTACAGCACGAGATCCTGCGGCCCTTTCGCATTCAGCATGCCGAGCCGTACCGGCAGCATGAATTTATCCGACTCGAACGCGAACTGGAGCGGCCGCAGATACGCGACTCCCGTCTTCGCCTGCTCCTTCAGGTTCACCTTGGCGACGAAGAACTTCATCGCCTGCCGGACGTAGGGACGCAGTGCCGCGCTTGCTCCTTTGGGGATTCGGTAGCCGTTTTCGGTGAGCCATGTCTCCAGGCCGTCGGATTGCTTCGCCGACAGCATCACGATGTCGTATTCGCCGACGGTATACGCGGCCTCGACGGTGACGCCGAGCGCCTTGCGCCGCTTGATTTCCTCCTTCGCCACGGACATCGGCGCGGCGGCGTCCACCGCGCCGATCGAGCGCGGATACTTCGGCGAGCACGGATCGGGGTCGAAATACTCGGCGAGGCGCGGCGCACTGTAGGCGTCGATGCGCTCGAAGATCCTGCGCTCGCCGATGTGGATCTGCCCGCGCTCGAGCACCTGCGGCACCGGCACGACCAGCGCGAACTCGGTCAGCTCGCCGCGGTAGTCGTTGGCCATGCTGATCACTGTCTTGCCTTCGCGGCGGACCAGGATCACCTGCGACGCTTCGTTGAAGAGGCGGGAATCGGCTTTGCCAACGTAGAAACCGCAAAACGAGGCGGCCGGCGGCGAAGCGAGAACGACAAAGGCCGCGAGCGCGACGACGACGATGAGCCACGCCGTGGCGCGGGGCGTGATAGACGGCATGGAAACCTCCATTCGGGGACGATGCCGTGCTAACGGCGCCGACCGTCGGCCGGGGTCAAACGCGAGAGGTTTTCCGGCAGTTCAGCGCGGCATTCCGGCTTTCGGTCGCGCCGGCGCCACTCCGACGTGCGTCTCGTCGTACACGCGGTCGACTCCCGGCTGCTTCCGGGCGAACGCCACAAGCGCGCGCTGCTGCCCCCGCGAGCGCACGCAGCCCGACAGCGTGACAAATCGGCGGGTCGTCGTGACCCAGATCGATGTCGTTGCGAAGCGCTTGTCCCCGGCGATCGCCGCGCGCACGCGCTCGTTGACTTCAGGGTCGCGCTTGTAGGCGCCGCCGGGCTCGCACTTGCCTTCGAGCGCACAGTAGGTTCCGCGCTCGGCCCGTTCGTGGGCGACGATCCGAAACTGCTCCTCGGTCAGGAGCGGCGGTGGCGCCTCCGGACAGCCGGTGAAACCCCTCGTGGCCCGCGCGAACGGATCGAGCTGGATGGCATCGGAAGACGTCCCCGCCGCCACGGCGATGTTCGTCGCGACCGAGTATGCGAGCAGCACGAGGCGGCAATGGCTCGCTTCAAGCATCGCCGATGATCCGGTGCGCGCTAACGCTTGCGCGGGAACCGCAATTCGCGCGCGGCGATTTCGTGTCGCCACAGCAGGACGCCGTCCGTGTCGTAGCTTTCGAGTGCGATCGCGCGATTGTTGCCGGGTCCCGTGACGCGGATGAGCCCGAATTGCCGTTTCAGCGCCAGAGTTCCCGGCACGATGTCTGGATTGGTCGCTTCGACCTCGTCGATCCTGGCGGGGGCGCGCGAAGTGAGCGGACTCGATGTGAACTCGTAGAGAGGATAGGCCTCGGCGCGGACAATTTTCAGCAGCTCGCCGAAATGGCGATCGCCGGAAAGAAAGATCAAACCCTCGATCTTCTGTGCCAGCAGCCATTCCGCGAACGCGCGCCGCTCGGTGGCGAACGCGTGCCAGCCTTCGAAACGGCTTTCGCGGTTCCAGAATTGACCTCCGCCGGCGATGATCTTGATGGTGTTGCGCGGCGCGGACACGAGCGCCTGCTTCAGCCATTCGAGTTGCCGCGCGCCGTACATCGTCTTGTCCGGCCCATCGGGCCAGCGATCGGGCGAACGGTACCAGCGATCGTCGAGCAGGAAGAAGAGGACATCGCCGTAGCGCACCTCGCCGAAGGCGCCCGCGACATCGGGGAGTCCGAAGGACGGATTGGGCCAATAGCGCCGAAAGAGCTTAAGGGTCTCGGCCTTCATCACGTAGGAAGCGTCCGAGTCGTTGGGTCCGTAGTCGTGGTCGTCCCAGATCGCCACATGCGACGTCGCCGTCAGCAGCGATTGCAGCGGCGGGAAGGCCCGCTGCCTGCGATAACGCATCGCCATCGACGATGGGTCGAAGATATCCGGCTGCTGCAGATAGAGATTGTCGCCGAGCCACAGCATCAGGTCGGGCTTGGTTGCGGCAATTGCGTCGAGGATGCCATATCCGCCACCGTAATCCTGCCCAGGCCACTGAGGATCGGGGTCGGCGAGATAGAAGCACGATCCGATCGCGATGGTGAGCGGTACTGCGTCCGCTGACTTGGTCCAGAAGGGCTGGGAGCGAATCGTCCCTTCGTGCCGATCGGTGCCGGATTCCACGCGATAGCGGGCCGCGATGCCGGGCTTCATCCCGGTCAGGCGGGCGACGACGACGTCGTCACCGTCGGGCGTCGCCGCGAGCTCGAGCCGACGTTCCGCGGTCTCGCCGTCGGGGCGCCAGGCGACGGTGATAGCACCCGGCGTATCCGCCTGGATCCACAGCGTCGCACTGGTCAGGTCGGCGTAGCCGTGCATCACGACGAGCTTCGCTCCCGCCGGCGCTGCAAGCAATGCGCCCGCGGCGACGATGAGCGCAGCGCGAACCGCGGCACCGTGCGCGCGGCAGGGCGAGATTGCAGGTTGCATGGACGCGAGGGCAACGGCCGGCGAGACGACCGCCAATTGTGCCGGCAGGAGGCGACGTTTACAATTGCGCCCATGGGTGGTCGGACCGCCAACTTTACACACCATTTCCTGATCGCCATGCCTACCATGGCCGATCCGAACTTCGCGCATACGCTTACTTACGTCTGCGAGCACAACAAGGACGGCGCGCTCGGCATCGTCGTCAACAAGCCGACCGACATGACGCTCTCGACGCTGTTCGAGCAGATCGACGTTCCGCTGACCGATGTCGTCCTGCGCGAGACGCCCGTGCATTTCGGCGGCCCGGTGCAGGTCGATCGCGGCTTCGTGCTGCACCGGCCGCTCGGGAACTGGCAGTCGACGCTCGCGATCAGCGATGATCTCGGGTTGACGACGTCCCGCGACGTGCTCGAAGCGGTCGCCCGTGGCGAGGGCCCGCGCAACGTCCTCGTGTCGCTGGGCTACGCCGGCTGGTCGGCGGGTCAGCTCGAGCAGGAGATTGCCCAGAACGCGTGGCTTACCGTCGAAGCGGACCCTGGCGTGATGTTCGAAACGCCCGCCGAGGGGAGGCTCCCGGCGGCGATGCGCCTGCTTGGCATCGATCTTTCGCGATTGTCCGACGACGTCGGGCACGCGTGACGCGTGGAGGCGCAACGAAGGACGAACGAGGGGACGGTCCTCGCGTTCGATTTCGGAACGCGCAAGATCGGCGTCGCCGTCGGCAACACGCTCGTTCGGGTTGCGCATCCGCTCACGACCATTGCGGCCGACGCGAAGGCCTCGGGCGTCGAAGCGATTGCAGCGCTCGTCGCGGAATGGAAGCCGCAGACGCTGGTCGTCGGCCGTCCCGTAGATGCCGATGGAACGGAACACCGGATGACGGCGCACGCGGATCGGTTTGCGCGCGCGCTCGAAAGCCGCTTCGGTTTGAAGGTGGCGCGTGTCGATGAGCGGTTCACTACGCGCGCGGCCGACGCGAGCCTGCGTGACGCGGGCGTGCGAGGCGCCGCGCGCAAGGCGGCCCGCGACGCAGTGGCCGCGCAGGTGATCCTGCAGGCCTGGCTCGACGAAAACACGAAAGACGACAACCGTGACCCTGCCTGACGCCGAAGAAACGCTCGCCGCGCTTGCCGAGCGCATGCGCGGCGCCGTGGCGTTCGATGCCAGGTTTGTCGGGATCTACTCGGGCGGCGCGTGGATCGCCGAGCGTCTGGCGAAGATCATTCCGGGTGAGCACGCGGTCGGATACATCGATGTTTCGTTCTACCGCGACGACTTCGCCCGTACGGGACTCAAGCCCGAGGTCAAGCGTACGGAGCTCCCATTCGAGGTCGCGGGCGCGACGATCGTGCTGGTCGACGATGTGCTCTACACCGGTCGCAGCGTTCGTGCCGCGGTCAACGAGCTCTTCGATTACGGACGCCCGGCGGTGGTCGAGCTTGCCGTGCTCGTCGACCGCGGCGGACGCGAACTGCCGATCGAGGCCACCTACGCCGGTGCCAGGCTTGCCGTCGCGCGCGACGTGTCGATCGTGCTGTCACGCGCGGCCGACGGCCGCCTGTCACTTTCCACCGAGACGGCGGGGGAGGGCGGGAGTGCGTAACCCGCAGCTCGACGCCGACGGTCGGCTCGCCCATCTGCTGACCCTCGAGGGCCTGCCGGCGGAAGTCATCGTCCGCATCCTCGACACGGCAGTGCCGTTCGCCTCGATCTCCGAACGCGACGTGAAAAAGGTCCCGTTGCTGCGCGGCCGCTCGGTGTTCAACCTGTTCTTCGAGAATTCGACCCGCACGCGAACCACCTTCGAGATCGCGGCCAAGCGGCTGTCCGCCGATGTCATCAATCTCAACATCGGCGTGTCGTCGACGAGCAAGGGCGAGACGCTGCTCGACACCGTCGACAACCTGGTCGCGATGAACGCCGACATGTTCGTCGTCCGCCACTCGCAGTCGGGCGCGCCGCACCTTATTGCCGCGCACCTCAATCGCACCGGACGCAGTCACGTTCACGTTGTCAACGCGGGCGACGGCCGTCACGCGCATCCGACGCAGGGTCTCCTCGACCTCTTCACGATCCGCCACTACAAGCGCGACTTCCGCAAGCTGACGGTGGCGGTCGTCGGCGACGTCCTGCATTCGCGCGTCGCCCGCTCGCTGATCCATGGCTTGACGACGCTCGGCACCCCCGAGGTGCGCGCCGTCGGTCCGAAGACGCTGCTGCCCACTGCGGTGCAGGCGCTCGGCGTGCAGGTGCACCATGACATGCGCAACGGCTTGCGCGGCTGCGACGTCGTCGTGATGCTGCGCCTGCAGAACGAGCGGATGAAGGGCGCGCTGCTTCCGTCGGCCGGTGAATATTTCAAGCACTACGGGCTGACGCCGGAAAAGCTCGCGTTCGCGAAGCCGGATGCGATCGTGATGCACCCGGGACCGATGAATCGCGGCATCGAGATCGATTCCGCGGTTGCTGACGGCGAGCGCAGCGTGATCCTGCCGCAGGTGACGTTCGGCATCGCGGTGCGGATGGCGGTTATGAGCATGCTGGCAGGCAACTGATGAAGATCGAGATCAGGCATGGCCGGCTCGTCGATCCCAAGCAGGGAATCGACCGCGTCGCGTCGGTCTACATCGCCGCCGGCAAGATCGCGGCGATCGGCGACGCGCCCGCCGGCTTTGGCGCGAGCCGAACGATCGACGCCAAGGGTCTCGTCGTCGCGCCGGGCTTCATCGACCTTGCCGCGCGGTTGCGCGAGCCCGGTTTCGAATACAAGGCGACGCTCGAGTCGGAGATGCAGGCCGCTGTCGCCGGCGGCGTCACCAGTCTCGCGTGCCCGCCCGACACCGATCCGCCGCTCGACGAGCCGGGCCTCGTCGAAATGCTGAAGCATCGCGCCCGTTCGCTCAACTGCGCGCACGTGTATCCGGTGGGCGCGCTGACCGTCGCGTTGAAGGGCGAGGAGCTGACCGAGATGGGAGAGCTGGCGGAGGCGGGCTGCGTCGCTTTCTCGCAGGCGGAGGCGCCCCTTACCGACACGCAAGTGCTGCTGCGGGCGATGCAATACGCGGCAACGTTCGGGCATCGCGTCTGGCTGCGGCCGCAGGATCCGCATCTCGCCAAAGGCGGCGTCGCGCACGACGGCGAGGTCGCCACGCGCCTCGGTCTGCCGGCGATCCCGACGTCGGCCGAGACGATCGCGCTTGCGACGATTTTCGCGCTGGTGCGCGAGACCGGTGTGCGTGTTCATCTTTGCCGCCTTTCCACAGCAGACGGTGTGGCGATGGTGCGCGCGGCGAAAAAGGATCGCCTTCCGATAACGTGCGATGTCGCCGTTCATCATCTGCATCTTTGCGACGTCGACATCGGCTGGTTCGACGCGCAGTGCAATCTCGTGCCGCCGCTGCGCAGCACGCGGGATCGAGCGGCGCTGCGCGCCGGGCTCGCCGACGGCACGATCGACCTCGTGTGCTCCGATCACACGCCGGTCGATGACGATGGGAAGCAACTCCCGTTCGCCGAGGCCGAGCCCGGCGCCACCGGTTTGGAACTCCTGCTTTCGTTGACTCTCAAATGGGCTGCCGCGGAGAAGGTGGCGCTCTCCGCGGCGCTTTCGCGGATCACGGTTCAGCCGGCGGCGATCCTCGGACTCGACGCAGGGCACCTCGCCGTGGGTCAGCCCGCCGACCTCTGCATATTCGATCCGGACGCGTACTGGACGGTTGGGCCGGCGGCACTGAAGAGCCAGGGCAAGAACACGCCGTTCCTGGGGCTCGAAATACCCGGCAAGGTCCGCGCGACCCTCGTCGACGGGCAGGTTGTCTATGAAAGCGCTTGACCGCGACAGCAGGAATGCGACGCGGTATCGTCTGTTTGCCTGAATGAACCGTCAACGTTTGCGGCGCCTGGGCGCCGCCTTGCGGAGGAAGCGATGAAGCTCGATCTCGAACAGGACGTCAAGGGCATGCTGCCCGAAAAGGATTTCGACCGCCGCGATTTCATCTGGTCGGCGCTCGGTGCGAGCGCGGCGCTGGCGCTCACGCGCCCTGCGTCGGCTCAGGAGATCAATACCGACACGAAGGGACTCGATGCCGCGGATGTCTCGATCCCGACGAACACGGGCAACCTGCGCGGCTACCGGGCGATGCCCGACAAAGGCGGGCCGTTCCCGGTCGTACTCGTCGCGGCCGAGATCTTCGGCCTCGACCACTACATGAAAGACGTCTGCCGCCGTCTCGCGAAGGCCGGCTACTACGCGATCGTGCCGGACCTCTACACGCGCAAGGCCGATCTCACCAAGTTCACGAACATCGCCGAAATCATACCGATCGTGAACAGCAAGTACGATACCGAGCTCGTCTCCGACTACGACGCGACGGTCGAATTCGCGCGTGCGAGCGGCAAGGCCGACGTTGCCCGGATGGGCGTTACGGGCTTCTGCCGCGGCGGGCGGACCACGCTCATCTATGCCGCGGCCAATCCGAAGCTCAAGGCAGCGGTCGCGTGGTACGGGCCCGTCGGAGGTCAGACGAACGAATACACGCCACGCTCGGCGATGGATCGCGCGGCCGAGATCAAGGTTCCGCTGCTCGGTCTCTATGGCGCCAAGGATGCGGGCATTCCGGTCGACCAGGTCCAGAAGTTCTTCGCCGCGCTGAAAGCGGCCGGCACGCCGTCGGAGCTCGTCGTCTATCCCGATGCCGACCATGGTTTCAACGCCGATTTCCGGCCGGATAACTACCGCAAGGCCGACGCCGAGGATGGGTGGAAGCGGATGCTCGCTTGGTTCGCGAAATACGGCGCCGCGTGATCGTTGCCGCGACGTGAGCAGCGGCGAGGGCGACCTCGCCGTTTTTTTGGTTTTGCATCCGCCCGCGCCGATGGCGCTGCTAAAATGCGGCCATGAACTTCCGATGCCGGCAGTCGTTCGGCGACGCCGCAACGTGATTGCCGACGTCCCGCCGGCTGCCGGAGGTGGCACCGACACCGTTCCGGTGCGCCACCACGTCACCGCCGGCGATCGCGCGAAACGGACGGGTCACGCCGGTGCGGTGGTGTGGCTCACGGGGCTTCCCGGGTCCGGCAAGTCGACGCTCGCGATGGCGCTCGAACGCCGACTCACCGATCTCGGCTGGCAGGCCTATACGCTCGACGGAGACAATGTCCGGCGCGGCCTCAACGCCGATCTGGGATTCTCGCCGCAGGACCGGCAGGAGAACATCCGCCGCATCGGCGAGGTCGCGGCCTTGTTCGCCGACGCCGGCACCGTCTGCATCGTCGCCTTCATTTCGCCTTATCGCGAGGACCGCGCGAAGGCGCGCGCGGCCGCGGGGTCGCGGCACTTTTTCGAGGTGTACGTGAAGTCGGGGCTCGCGACCTGCGAGCGTCGCGACCCGAAAGGGCACTACAAGAAAGCGCGCGCCGGCCTGCTCAGGGATTTCACGGGCGTGGACGCACCCTACGAAGCGCCGGAGCACCCCGATGTCGCGATCGACACCGAATCGCAGGATGTCGATGCGAGCGTCGCGCAACTGCTGGCGTTCGTCGTTCCCAGGTGCCGCGCCTAGCAGCGATGCTCAGGTGCCACCACCGGAAGACGTGGCGCCCCTGCGCATCATGTCGTCGATTGCCTTCCTGTCGGTCGTCGAGTTGACGGCGCTCCTGTCCTTCACGGGGATCCGGCTGCCCGTCACGTAGGTCTTTTCGTCGTCATCCGCAGTGGCCTGTTTCTTGTCGGTCGACGCGCAGCCGGCGACGAAGACGACACCGACGGCGATGAAGAGCAACGTGGATCGATTCATGTTCGAAACCTAGCGGGTTGTTGCCACCGAGGCGGCGAAACGCGAGTTTACCGGAGCCCGCGACGACGCGCCACAGTACGCTCTATTGGGAGCCGACCCCGCCGCGGAAATGGGTTGCTGGCGTCAAGTCGTCACAACGCGAGCCGCCCGAATCGAGACCGCGGAGCACCCGGCGGTCCCGGCGATGTTCGCCCGGTTCTCCTGAGACAAGCCCGGCCGCAAACGCGCGGGACCGGGTGGGCTGTTATCGACCCCGCCCATCTGCGGGCGCGGGCCGATACATTCCCGGCGGAGCACCGGAATAGCCGGAGAACGAGAACTTCTGGGCGACGGCACGATTGCCGTCCTGCACCGGGATGCGGCTGCCGGTCAAGTAGACCTTGTCTTCCTCCGGCGCCGCAGCGGGCTGTGGCGCGGTCGACGCGCAACCGCGACGAAGGCGAAACCGGCGGTCGCAACGAACAATTGGAATTGATTGATGCTTCCGATCCCCCGGTACGTTCGTTGAACGTCGACGCTCCATTGTCCCGGGGCCGGAACGGCCGTCCGCGTTAAGGCTTTCTCGGCAGGCGCCCGAGCAGGTGAAACTCGTCGTTGGGCCGCATCGCGATCAGGCCGGCCATCCGGTTTGACAGGGCGAAAAATGCGGCGATGGCACCGATGTCCCAGATGTCCTCGTCGGAAAATCCGTGCGCGCGCAGCGCATCGAAGTCCTCGTCAACGACATCGGCCGCCTTCCTCGCCACTTTCAGCGCGAACGCGAGCATCGCTTTCTGCCGCGGCGTGATGTCGGCCTGCCGGTAATCTGCGGCGACCTGGTCGGCGACATACGGGTTCTTTGCATAGACGCGCAGGATCGCGCCGTGCGCGACGATGCAGTAGAGGCAGTCGTTGGCGCCGGACGTGGCGACGACGATCATCTCGCGCTCGGCCTTGCTGAGACCGGAGTCGCGCAGCATCAGCGCATCGTGGTAGGCGAAGAACGCCCGGAACTCGTCGGGCCGGTGGGCGAGCGTCATGAAAACGTTGGGAACGAACCCGGCCTTCTCCTGCACTTCGAGAATCCGCGCGCGGATGTCGTCCGGCAATTCCGCCAGCGCGGGCACCGGATAGCGCGAAATTCGGGCTGTGGCCATCGCAACTCCTACGACTTGGGAGGGACGTAGCCCTGCGGGGTCTCGGCGCCCGCGCCGAAGAAGTGCTGCTCCATCTGCTCGGCGAGCCATTTCCGCGCGCGCGCATCCGCGAGCGACAGCCGGTTTTCGTTGACGAGCATCGTCTGGTGGCGCAGCCATTGCGCCCACGCTTCCTTCGACACGTTCTCGTAGATCCGCTTGCCGAGCTCGCCGGGGTAGGGCGGCAAGTCCAGCCCCTCGGCCTCGCGACCGAGCTTTACACAATGCACCATGCGTGCCATCCGGAACTCCTTGCGCTAGAGCTTCTTGCGGTAAACCTGCGATTTTCGCTGGTAATTGTAGAGTGCCTGTTTCTGCTTCGGCAGGTCGGCGATCGTTGCGGTATGGTACCCGCGTTCGAGGAACCACTGCGACGTGCGCG
>CAVTFF010000017.1:0-295040 GCA_963733985.1 uncultured beta proteobacterium
GGGAAGCCGGTCGCCTTCGACGCGAGCGCGGAAGAGCGCGACACCCGCGGGTTCATCTCGATCACGATCAGGCGGCCATCGGCCGGATTCACGGCGAACTGCACGTTCGACCCGCCGGTATCGACGCCGATCTCGCGCAGCACCGCGATCGCGGCGTCGCGCATGATCTGGTATTCCTTGTCGGTCAGCGTCTGCGCCGGCGCGACGGTGATCGAATCGCCGGTGTGCACGCCCATCGGGTCGACGTTCTCGATCGAGCAGACGATGATGCAGTTGTCCTTCTTGTCGCGGACGACTTCCATCTCGAATTCTTTCCAGCCGACGAGCGATTCCTCGATCAGCAGCTCGCGTGTCGGCGACAGGTCGAGCCCGCGCTTGCACATGTCGACGAACTCGTCCTTGTTGTAGGCGATGCCGCCGCCGGTGCCGCCCAGCGTGAATGACGGACGGATCACGGCCGGAAAGCCGATGTCGGCCTGCACGTCGAGCGCCTGCTCGAGATTGTGGGCGATCCCCGAGCGGGCGGAGCCGAGGCCGATGCGCGTCATCGCCGCCTTGAACTTCTCGCGGTCCTCGGCCTTGTCGATCGCTTTTTTCGAGGCGCCGATCAGCTCCACGTCGAACTTGTTCAGCACGCCCTCGCGCGCGAGGTCGAGCGCGCAATTGAGCGCGGTCTGCCCGCCCATCGTCGGCAGCAGCGCATCGGGCCGCTCGCGCTCGATGATCTTCGCGATCATCTGCCAGGTGATCGGCTCGATGTAGGTGACGTCGGCCATCTCGGGATCGGTCATGATCGTCGCCGGATTCGAGTTCACCAGGATGACGCGGTAGCCCTCCTCGCGCAGCGCCTTGCACGCCTGCGCGCCCGAGTAGTCGAACTCGCACGCCTGCCCGATGATGATCGGGCCGGCGCCGATGATGAGGATCGACTTGATGTCGGTGCGTTTCGGCATGCGCGATGCTCACCTGGAGAGCCCTGCAGTTCCGACGGTCATGACGTGTGCTCCTCCATCAGCTTCACGAACCGATCGAACAGGTACCCGAGGTCGTGCGGACCGGGGCTCGCCTCGGGATGGCCCTGGAAGCAGAACGCCGGCTTGTCGGTCCGCGCGAAGCCCTGCAGCGTGCCGTCGAACAGCGAAACGTGCGTGATGCGCGCCGTCGCGGGAAGCGTCGCCGGATCGACGGCAAAGCCGTGGTTCTGGCTCGTGATCAGCACGTGTCCGGTATCGCAGTCGAGCACCGGGTGGTTCGCGCCGTGGTGGCCGAACTTGAGCTTCACCGTTTTCGCACCCGAGGCGAGACCGAGAAGCTGCTGGCCGAGGCAGATGCCGAACGTCGGCACGCCGGCGTCGACGATCGCGCGGATCGCGCGAATCGCGTAGTCGCAAGGCTCCGGATCGCCGGGACCGTTCGACAGAAAGACGCCGTCGGGGTTGAGCGCGAGGACTGCTTCGGCCGGCGTCTGCGCGGGGACGACGGTAAGCCGGCAGCCGCGCACGGCGAGCATGCGCAGGATGTTGTGCTTGATGCCATAGTCGTAGGCGACGACGTGGAACCGCGGCTTGTTCTGGTGCGCGATAGCCTTCACCCAGCGTCCACGTGCTCGCCGTCCACTCGTACGGCGCCGTGCAGGTCACGACTTTCGCGAGATCGAGTCCCGCCATCGACGGCGCGGCTTTCGCCCGCGCGACGCCGCATCGACATCGGCGTCGGCGATCGTCGCCGCGGCAAGGAGACAACCGTTTTGCGCGCCGCGCTCGCGCAGGATCCGCGTGAGCTTGCGCGTGTCGATGTCGGCAATGCCGACGATGTTGTTCCCGACGAGATACGCGCGAAGATCGCCGGTCGCACGGAAGCTCGAAACAAGCCGCGGCAGGTCGCGGATCACGAGCCCGGCCGCGTAGGGCCGGCGCGACTCGACGTCCTCGGGATTCACGCCGACGTTGCCGATGTGCGGATAGGTGAGCGTGACGATCTGCCCGGCGTACGACGGGTCGGTCAGGATCTCTTCGTAGCCCGTCATCGACGTGTTGAACACGACTTCGCCGACCGCATGCCCGGTAGCGCCGATCGCCGCGCCGCGAAATACCGTGCCATCCGCGAGCGCGAGGATTGCCGGCATCGCCGGTCGCGCACCGGGCAACGGCGCGAGCGGCGACGTGGAGGTGTTGGGGCCAGCGGTTGTCGCAGCGGTCGAGGCAGACATGATGAATCGCGATCGGTTGGGGCGGCGCGGCCGCTCTCGCAGTTCGCCGGGGTCCGGACGTGCGAAGCGGGAACGTCCGCGTCACCCGCAGCCGTTCCCGCTTTGAGGCTTCCAATTATACCGACGCAACGCTTTGCGCGCTACCAAGCGTCAGTAGGCTGCCGAAAAACCCCCGTCGACATACAGGAGATGCCCGGTCACATAGTCGGCGGCGCGCGAGGCCAGGAACACGGCGGCACCCGCGATCTCCGCGGGCTCGCCCCAGCGGCCGGCCGGCGTGCGGCGTTCGACCCAAGCCGAGAATTCGCGCGTCGTTGATGAGCGCCGCGTTCATCTCCGTCTTGAAGAACCCGGGCGCGATGCCGTTGACCTGCACGTTGTACGGCGCGAGCTCGACCGCGAGCGCGCGCGTCAGCATCCTCAAGCCGCCCTTGCTCGCGGCATAGGCGACGATGTTGGGCCGTCCGAGATCGGATGCGAGCGAGCAGATATTGACGATCTTGCCGCGGCGGCGCGCCTTCATTGCCGGCAGCAGCGCGCGCGTCACGAGGAACGGACCGTCGAGATTGGCCGCCTGCAGCGCACGCCAGTCGGCGAGCGAGAACTGCTCGAGTGGCTGCCGCTGGTTGACCGCCGCGTTGTTGACGAGAATGTCGATCGGTCCCTGCTCGTGCGCGACCGTGGCGATGCCTTCGTCCACGGCGGCCGCGTCGGTTACGTCGAAGGACGCGACGCGCGCGTCGATGCCCTCGGCCTTCAGGGCCGCAGCGGCAGCGTCGAGCTTGCTGCGGTTGCGGCCGTTCAGCACGACGCGCGCACCGGCGCGCGCGAGGCCCTGCGCAATCGCGTAGCCGAGACCCGAACCGCTGCCCGTAACGAGCGCAACGCTGCCGCCAAGGTCGAAAGGATGCGGCGACGACGCCATCGACGACTAACGCAAGCCCAGCACATCCTGCATGTCGGCAAGCCCCGGCCTGCCCGCGGCGCGGCGCTCCGCGACGTATTGCGCTGCGCGCAGGGCGCCGGCGGCGAAATTCTGGCGCGAACCCGCCTTGTGCGCGAGCTCGATGCGCTCCCCGGCGCCCGCGAAAATCACCGTGTGCTCACCGACGACGTCGCCGCCGCGTAGCGCCGCGAACCCGATTGCGCCGGCCCTGCGTTCGCCGGTGACGCCTTCGCGCGCGTAGACCGCGCATTGGGCGAGCTTGCGGCCGGCCCCGCGCGCCGCTGCATCGCCGAGAAAGAGCGCGGTTCCCGACGGCGCGTCGACCTTGTGCCGGTGATGCATCTCGACGATCTCGATGTCGTAGCCCGGGCCCAGGCGTCGTGCCGCCGTTTCGACCAGATTCGCGAGCACGTTGACGCCGACGCTCATGTTCGGCGCAAAGACGATCGGAAGCTTGCGAGCGAATTCGGCGAGCGTCGCCTTCTCTCCGTCGGAGAGCCCCGTCGTGCCGACGACCGCGCCGGTCCCGTGCCGCGCGCACGCTGCGAGATGAGCGAGCGTGCCTTCGGGTCGCGTGAAGTCGACCAGTACGTCGGCAGCGCGCGCCGCGGCGTCAATGTCGCTCGCAACGACGATGCCGGTCGCCCGTCCGAAGCGCTCGCCGGCGTCGCGCCCCACGGCGGGACTATCGGCGACATCGAGGGCTGCCGCGAGCGCAAACGAGGAGTCGGCGAGGATGGCGTCGATCACCGCCTGGCCCATCCGCCCCCCGGCGCCGGCGACGGCGATCCGCGTTACCGACGTCACAGTTGTGCCCCCACGCTTGCGTCTTTCGCCGCTGCGCTGCCCCCGGAGGGGGACCAGTTCGCGCGGCCTCCGCGCCTTTGTATTGTTCGCGTTGCAGATCGAGGTCGGCCGCCACCCGCGCTTGCAGACGCGCCCTTCGGGCCTTGGCTTCGCCCTGCTCGCGCGGGCGTTCGGGGCGGCCCGGCGGCGCTCACTGGCGGAAGACGTCGAGGATCGAATCCCACCACGAGCGTTCGCTCGACCACTTGGCCTCGTGGGAGGTCAGCGCCGCAGCTTGCCGGTTGAGCTCGGCGGTCGACGGCGGCATCTCGTCGCCTTCCCAGCGGGCGAGCTTGTCGTCGGCGAAATAGACGGAGAAATTGCGATGGTCGACGGTGCGCCCCTGGCGGATGAATTCGTAGGTGTAATCCCAGCGATCGTCGCGGAAGACGCTTACGATCAGCGGCGTGCCGAGGATCAGGCGCACCTGCTGCTTGGTCTGCCCCACCCTGAGCTTTTCCACCATGTCCTGCGACAGGAAGTTGCCCTGATTGACGTCGAGCTTGTAGACGCCGAACGAGCGAAGCGTCGGCGCGTAGGTGTCGATCGTCGAGCACCCGGCGACAAGCGACGCCGCGATGGCGATCACGGCAAGAAACAAACGGCGAGCCGCGGCGAAGGCGCCGCGCGATGGCAGGGAATGGGGGGACACGAGCCTATAGAATTTCCGGGGGGAATCGCTATTATAGCTAGGTGTGTCGCGACTCCGACCTCCTTGGGTCCCGTTGCCGCGGCCTCCAAATCGCCGCCACGTCCCGGAGCGCACCACGATGACCACGCACGACCTCAAGCATGCCGGCCTCAAGGCCACGGTGCCGCGCCTCAAGATCATCAACCTGTTCGAAGCCTCCAAGGTCCGTCACCTGACCGCCGAGGACGTCTATCGACAGTTGCTGGCCGAGGGCCTCGACATCGGCCTCGCGACCGTCTATCGGGTGCTGACGCAGTTCGAGCAGGCCGGGCTCCTCACCCGCCACCATTTCGAGTCGGGCAAGGCAGTGTTCGAATTGAACGAGGGTCGCCACCACGATCACCTCGTCTGCCTGCAGTGTGGCCGCGTCGAGGAGTTCTACGACGCGGAAATCGAGAAGCGGCAGAACAAGGTCGCCCGCGATCGCGGCTTCGAGATCGCTGAGCATGCGCTCTATCTCTATGCCGAGTGCGTGAAACCGCGCTGTCCCTATCGCAAGCCGGGCGGCAACGCCTGAGGCCGTTCCGCTAGTCCGCGATCTCGTCGGACACGGGGAGTGGCTCTCCCGGCTCACCCTCGCGCCGATTGAAGTCCGCGAGCCGGAATCCGAGCAGCCACAGCGCGCCGAAATACACGCCCGCTCCCGCCGCACACACCCACGCGAGACGCCCCACCTTCGTCCACAAGCCCGCCTCGAGCCACAGCGTGGTCGGACCGGCAATCCAGGCCAGGAGCGCCGCCAGCGCGGCGAGCGCGACGGCGAGCTTCGACACGAACAGCAGCCAACCCGACTGCGGCCGATAGATGCCCCGCGTGCGTAGCGACCGGAACAGGAGCGCCGCGTTGAGGCAGGCGCCGATCGACGTCGCAAGCGTGAGCCCGGCCTGGTCGATCCGCTGCATCAGGATCACCGCGAGCGTCTGCGAGACGAGCACCGTGACGAATGCGATCTTCACCGGCGTCTTCATGATCTGCCGCGCGTAGAAGCCCGGCGCGAGGATCTTCACCAGGATGAGCCCGAGCAGGCCGACGCTGTAGCCCAGAAGCGCCGCGCGCGTCTCGAAGACGTCGTGCACCGAGAAATGGCCATACTTGTAGAGGGTCGCGATCAGCGGCACCGCGAGCACCCACAGCGCAACCGCCGCCGGCAGCGCGAGCAGGAAGGCGAGTCGCAGCCCCCAGTCGAGCAGCGCCGAGTACTGCTGCGGATTGGCGTCGGCATGGTGCCGCGCGAGAGAAGGCAGGAGCACGGTGCCCAGCGCGACGCCGAGGAGCGCGCTCGGAAACTCCATCAGCCGGTCCGCGTAGGTGATCCACGAAATGCGACCGTTGCCGAGCGCCGCGGCGAGCTGCGTGTTGATGAGCGCCGAAATCTGCGCCGCCGACACGCCGATCACGGCCGGCCCCATCGCGATCAGCACGCGGCGCACGCCCTCGTCGCGCCAATCGAAGCTCCAGCGTGGCAGCATCCCGATCTTCCACAGCGGCCGGATCTGAAACGCAAGCTGCGCGACGCCACCGATGGCAACACCCCAGGCAAGGGCCACGACCGGCGGATTGCAGTACGGGGCAAGAAACAGCGCCGCGCCGATGATCGACAGGTTGAGAAGGACCGGCGTGAACGCCGGAATCGCGAACTGGCGATAGACGTTCAGAATGCCACCGGCGAGCGACACCAGCGAGACGAACAGGATGTACGGGAAGACGATCCGGATCATTTCGGCGGTCAGTTCGACTTTCCCCGGCGTTTCGCTGAATCCTGCGGCCAGCACGTAGACGAGCCACGGCGCGGCGAGCACGCCCAGGACCGACACAATGAGCAAGCCGCCCGCGAGCAGCGCGCCCACGTGCCCGACCAGCGCCTTGGTTTCCGCCTCGCCGCGCTGCCGCCGGTACTCGGCGAAGATCGGCACGAACGCCTGCGAGAACGCGCCCTCGGCGAACAGGCGGCGCAGGATGTTCGGTACCCGGAAGGCCGCCTCGAACGCATCCATCTGCAATCCGGCGCCAAACGCCGCAGCCTTGAGGCTCTCGCGGGCGAGCCCGCTGATCCGCGACAGCAGCGTCATGCCGCTGATCGTCGAGACGGCGCGCAGCAGATTCAACGGCGCGGGTCCCGGGACGCGCGCGCGCCGGACAGCGCGTTCTCATCGGTCGGGCGTGAGGGAGAAGGCAGGCGGGCAGTTGACATTCGATCGGGGGCGGAGGGAGGCAGGCGAATCTTGCGCGCCCTGCGGTAAGCTGCTATTATGCTTGGTCTTTTTTCGTAGCTCCAGAACCCGAGGATTTCGACCCATGGCCAACAGCGCCCAAGCCCGCAAGCGTGCCCGCCAAGCGGCCGCGACCAACAAGCGAAATGCCGGCCTGCGTTCGACGCTGCGCACTGCCGTCAAGAACGTGCGCAAGGCGATCGCGAAGGGCGACAAGGCGGCCGCGATGAAAGAGCTGAAAGCGTCGCAGGCGGTGATCGACCGCATCGCCGACAAGAGAATCGTCCACAGGAACACCGCCTCGAGAACGAAGTCGCGCCTCGCGCACGCGATCAAGGCCCTGGCCTGAAGCCATCACCGCGGTTCCGATTCAAGGGCGCTTGGGAGCGCCCTTTTTGTTCGATCGTCGCCGGTCGACAGCAGCACGAAGCGGCGGATGAGCGGGCATGGCGTTTGCTTAGGCACTGAAACTGCCTTTGTGCACCCGGACTCTGACGAGAAACGACGTCCCATGCCCAACATTGCCGGCTTGCGCCAGCGATCGACCGGAGGAAACGTCAGCGCTGCGGCGGCACGCACTGCCCTGATCCTTCTTGGCCTCATCGCCGTCGAGGCGGCTCCCGCGCTCGCGGCTGATGAACTGATGGGACGCGTCCTCGAGGTCGAGATCTACGCCGCGGGACATCCCGAACGGGCGCTCGCCGTGCTCGCGCCGCTCGCGTCGCGGGCAAACGCGGAGCCGGCGGCTGAGCCGCGCTTCGCGATCGACTTGCTGCGAGCGCAGGCTCTGGTGGCCGCCGGCCGCAATGCGGAAGCCCTCTCGCTCGCCGCAAGGCTCGAAACCGATGCCGGCGTACGCGCGCTGCCGCTGGCGTCCGCCAGCGCGCTTCTGGTCCGCAGCGGTGTCCAGGCGACGGCAGGCGACTCCGCGCTCGCCAATTCGCTTGCGAAGCAGGCCCGCGAGCTGCTGAAGGGATCGGCGGACCCGTTCCTGGCACACCAGGCGTTGATGGCGATCGGCACCACGGCCCGCGGCCTGGGTCAGCGCGACGAGGCTCTCGACACGTTGCAGGAAGCGCTTTCGCTCGCCGAGCAGGCCGGCAACCCGTATCGCCGCTCGAGCGCGCTCTATCAGCTTTCGGTGCTCTACTACGCGCTCAAGCAGGGGGACAAGGCGCTCGCTGCGAGTCTCGACGCGTTCAAGTTTGGCGAGGCAGCCGGCAGCCGCTACGCGATGGTCAACGCGCGAATGGCCGAATCGGCGGCGCTCGAGCTGCTGGAGCGGCCCGAGCGCGAACTCGCGGCGATGGAGGAGGCGCTCTCGATTGCGCGCGCCGACCGGTCGCAGATCTCCGAATGCCGCGCGCTCATCAATTTCTCCGACATCCGGCTGCGCCGCCGAGACTTCCGCGATGCGATGGATCTGTCGCGCCGCTCGCTCGACATTGCCAAGGCGCTCGGCGATCCCGGGCTCGCCTCGACCAGCAAGGCGAACCTGGGATTTGCGCTGTTCGGACTCGGTCGCACCCAGGAAGGAAAGCGCTTTACGGAAGAGGCGCTCGCCGAGTACGAGCGCTCGGGCGCGACGGCAGAGATCGCCTCGCTCCTCGGTGAATATGGCCAGTACCTCGAGCGGGCTGGTGAATTCAAGACGGCGGTCGCCCTCTACCATCGCGAGCAAAAGCTGAACGACGAGATCGCGCTCGTCTCGCACCAGCGAACCGTGCTCGAAATGCAGGAAAAGTACGAAGCCGAAAAACGCCGGCGCGAGATCGAGTTGCTGAACCGCGAGAACGAAGTGAAGTCGACCGAGCTGCGGGCTCGCAAGCTGCAGGAGCGTGTCTGGTGGCTTCTCGCAGGCGTGTTCGCCGTCTCTTTCGTCGTCGTCGCGGCGCTTTATCGCAAGCTTCGCACGACCAACCGCCTTCTCGGGCAGAAGAACCAGGAGCTTTCGTTCCAGAGCAGCCGCGATCCGCTGACAACGCTCTACAACCGGCGCTATTTCCAGGATTTCATCGGCGACCGGAATGCGCAGGCGGAGCGCCGCCGTGGCGATGGACGGACGATCCAGGCGCTGCTGCTGATCGATCTCGACCACTTCAAGGAAACCAACGACCGTTACGGACATGCCGCTGGCGATGCCGTGCTGGTCGCGGTCGCGCGCCGGCTACGCGATACGCTGCGCGAGACCGACATGATCGTGCGCTGGGGCGGCGAGGAGTTCCTGGTCTTCGTCGCGGCGACGCACGCCGAAACGCTGGACGAGATTGCGATGCGGATCATGCACGCCGTCGCGGTGGCGCCTTTCCTCTACGAAGGCGCCGAAATCGCGATCACGGCATCGGTCGGCTACGTGCCGATGCCGCTGCCGCCGCACGACGTGCCGCTGCCGTGGGAGCGCGCCATCGGGCTCGCCGACATGGCGCTCTACATGGCCAAAATCCACGGCCGCAACCGCGCCTATGGCATCCACGGCGTTACGCCGGCCGATCCCGGAACGCTCGAGGCGGTCGAGCGCGATCTCGAGCGCGCGTGGCGGGAGGGAAAGGTCGACTTGCACGTCCTCTCCGGCGCGGACGCAGTGAGTGACGCCGAAGGCGCCGTCGAAGTCGCGTCGTTGGCAGGGCGATGACATGAACGGGACCGACGCCGTCGCGCTGCAGCAGCGCACGATCGCACTTCCGCCGGCTGCGGCCGCCGATGGCGGGCACGCTGATGCAGAACCAAAGCCCGACGTCATCGAACACGTCTGGGACGCGCACTTTCGCGATCCCGCCGCAGCCATTGCGCGCGCGGAGGCGGCGCTCACGGCCTCGCCGCCAGCCGACGAGCGCACGCGTGCGTGGGCCGAGCTCACGGTCGGCTACCACCACCTTTTCGCAAGCGCGCGCCCGGCCGAAGCGCGCGAGTGGCTCGAACGCGCATTGCAGCGCTTCGCGGGCTTTTCCGATCGCCGCGGGGAACTGCTCGCGCGTACCGGCATCGCGCGGCTCCTGATCGTCGAGCAGGCGCCGCTGTCGGCGCGCGAGTCCCTGCTCGCGATCTACGCCGAATCGCGGCCGACACTAACACCGCAGGACCAGTTTTGGGTCGTCAACGCGCTTGGGGCAACCTACTTCTACACCGACCGCATCGACGAGGCGATCCGTTATCTGTACGAGGCGCTCGAGACGCTGCGCTCGATCGAGCTCTCTCCGCAGCTTCCGACGGTGATGTCCAATCTCGCCGCAGCGCTCGTGACCGTCGGCGACTACCATCCGGCGCGCGAGCTCGCCCAGGATGCGCTCGGCCTGCTCGAGCATTTCAACAATCCGCAGATCCTCTTGTTCGCGCGCTCGAACCTCGCCGAAGCGCTCCTCGGCAGTCACGAGCCCGACGCCGCACTCGAGGTCGTCGATGCGATGATGTCGGAGATCGCCGCCGCGCCCCGACGCGTCGCGCAGAATCACTATTGCGCGGTGGCGGCCGAAACCTATGCGCTCGTCGGGCGGATCGTCGACGCCGAGCGTTGCGTCGCGACCGCTCAAGCGATCCTCGACGATTATCCGGGCGGCTTCAACGAAGTGCATTGCCGCTGGGCCGCGGCAGCGCTCGCCAATGCCGGCACCGACGACGAAGCGGCGTTCGCGGCACTCGATTCCGCGCTCGTCGCGGCGGGGCAGCTCGGCCATCTGCCGACGCTTTGCAAGGCGCACGCGCGAGCCGCGCTGCGCTACGCCAAACTCGAGCGCTTCGAGCAGGCCTACACGCATCAGCGGCGACTGCAGGACGTCGAGACGCGAAGGCATGGCAACCGCGCCAGCGTCCGCTATTACCTGCTCAAAGTCGAGCACGAGCTCACGCATGCGCGCGCCGAACGCGACCGCGCAGAGCGCCAGCGCCAGGAGAGCGAGACGCTCTCCCGGCAGCTCGAGCGCCTCAACGCCGAGCTGACCCAGCGCATGCGCGACGTCGAGGCGCTGCAGGCGCAGCTCGCCGCGGAGGCGTTGCGCGATCCGCTGACCCATCTTTTCAACCGACGCTATCTCGACAGCGTGATGCCGGCACAGCTCGGCAGTGCGACACGGCGCGCAGCGCCCCTCGCCCTCGCGCTGGTCGATCTCGACGACTTCAAACGCGTCAACGACCTCCATGGCCATCCCGCCGGAGACACGGTGCTGCGGCGCATCGGCGACGTGCTTGGCGCGAGCCTGCGGCCCGCCGACATCGTCTGTCGCTACGGAGGCGAAGAATTCTGCGTCGTGCTGCCCGACACCGACGCCGCGGGTGCCGTTACCGCGCTTGCCGGACT
The DNA here is from genome assembly GCA_963733985.1 of uncultured beta proteobacterium. Taxonomy (GTDB): domain Bacteria; phylum Pseudomonadota; class Gammaproteobacteria; order Burkholderiales; family Casimicrobiaceae; genus CAIWHR01. The sequence continues at coordinate 11,194 of CAVTFF010000017.1, forward strand.
GGCGGCACGGCTTGCGGACCTCCGCGTGGACTGGTCGGGCGAAACCCTCGGCGGTTTCACGTTTTCGGCGGGCATCGCCGAATTCCCGGTGCACGGCAAGACGTTCGCCGACCTCGTCAGTGTCGCCGATCGGATGCTCTATCGGGCAAAGGACAGCGGGCGCAATCGTGTGCTGACCGCGCCTTCGGTGCAGGAATCCGCGCCGGACTAGCGCTGCCGGCGCTGCGCGGCGGTCCCCGCCCGAGTCTCAGGCGGCCGCAATTTGCGGCCGCAGGCCTGTCAGCAAATAGTCGACGAGCTCGCGGACCGGCCGTATCTCGCCGCCGAACGGAAGCGTCGCGGCGCCGCGGAAGAAAAGCCCCTTCGCGACGTTGCCCTTGAGAGCCTCGGCGAGCTGCTTGTCGATGCAGAACTGGCCGATCTTCGCGATGCCGTCGCGCAGCCCGCACTGGAAGAGGCAATCGAACTTGAGCGTGCAGCGCGGCTTCTTGTGCGCGGCCGCCTGCAGCTTCGGCAGGTACTTGAGATAGGTCTCGAGCCACGGCGTGCGCACCGCGCGCGCGGGAAGCCCGGCCACGCTCATGAACTCGACGATGTCCTGCGGTCCCGCGCCCGCCAGCACGCGCTTGAACTCGATGTCGGCGTCGCCTTCCTCGGTCACCGCGAACGGCGTGCCGATCTGCACGGCGGCGGCGCCAAGTGCGATCAGCTCGCGGATCCGCTCGTGCGTGTTGATGCCGCCTGCGGGAATCAGCGGGATCGCGCCGTCCGCGATGCCCTCGGCGCGGAAGAACGCGAGCACGTCGGGCAGCACGCGCTCGAAGTCGAAGCGCGGGTCGGAGAGGTCCTCGATCTTTGCCGCGCCCAGATGACCGCCCGCGTAGCGCGGATGCTCGATGACGATCGCATCGGGCAGGCGCCCCTTGCGCGCCCACTTCTTGACGACGAGCTGCGATCCCCCGCGCATCCGACAGAATCGGGATCAGCGCGACGCGAGGATACGGCGCCGCGAGCTCCGGCAGGTCGAGCGGCAGCCCGGCACCGACGACGATCGCGTCGGCGCCGCTCTCGCACGATTGCCGCACGTACGCCGCATATTCCGACACCGCACGCATCACGTTGACGGCGATCATGCCGTTGCCGCACGCGATCGCCTTTGCCGCGCGAATCTCGCGGTCGAGCGCCGTCACGTTCGCCGCGTCGACGGTTGTCTTGTCGGCGTGTGCGCTCCCTGCCATCAGGTCCGCGTGATGCCGGCGCAGGTCGACGCTCGCGATTGTCCCGACGCCGCCGAGGCGCGCGACGGCACCGGCGAGCCGATGCGCTGAAATGCCGACACCCATTCCGCCCTGCACGATCGGCAACATGCATCTGCCGCGAATGATGAGCTGCGGTAATCCGCGCAGCTTTGCGGCGGCGTCAACAACGGTGGCGGGTTCCGTCATGGGTGAATGGGAGTACATCGTGACAGGGGCAAGATCCGGCAGAGCGTACGTGGAAGAGACGGGAGCGTCCTTGACACCAATCAAGGCGAGGCCTTCCCCGAAATAACGCGAGGGGATGGCATGCTAAAATGTTGATTCGACAGGATTCCCAGTCGATTCTTCGGCCCGCCGATGCCCCCCGCTCCACCCAAACATTTCCTCCAGTTCCGCGATTTCTCGCAGGAGGAGTTCGACCACCTGTTCGCGCGCACACGCTGGATCAAGGAGCGGTTCAAGCGTTACGAGCTCTATCAGCCGCTGCGCGACCGCACGCTGGCGATGGTGTTCGAGAAGGCGTCGACGCGCACGCGCGTGTCGTTCGAAGCCGGGATGAATCAGCTCGGCGGCATCGCGATCAACCTGAATCGCGGCGACACGCAGCTGTCGCGCGGCGAGCCGATCGAGGACGTCGCGCGCGTGATCTCGCGGATGGTCGACGTCGTGATGATCCGCACGTTCGAGCAGTCGATCATCGAGCGCTTCGCCGCGCATTCGCGCGTGCCGGTGATCAACGGGCTCACCAACGAGTACCATCCCTGCCAGATCCTCGCCGACATCTACACCTACGTCGAGCATCGCGGCTCGATCCGGGGCCGGACCGTCGCCTGGATCGGCGACTCCAACAACATGCTGCTACACCTGGCTGCAGGCGGCCAGCGATCCTCGACTTCCGCGTGCACGTCTCGACGCCGCCGGGCTACGAAGTCGATCCGGGGCGTGCGGGCGAGCGACGCGACGCACCGGTTCGAGTCCTTCGCCGATCCGATGCGACGCCTGCCGCGGCGCGGATCTCGTCACGACCGACGTCTGGACCAGCATGGGCTTCGAAGCCGAGAACGAGGCGCGCAAGCGCGACTTCGCCGCCTGGTGCGTCGACGCCGAGATGATGCGCGAGGCGAAGCCGGACGCGCTGTTCATGCACTGCCTGCCGGCGCACCGCGGCGAGGAAGTCGCCGCCGAAGTGATCGACGGACCGCAGAGCGTCGTGTGGGACGAGGCGGAAAATCGGCTGCACGCGCAGAAGGCGCTGCTCGAATATCTCGTCTGCGGCCGTGTGAGTCCATGAACGCGAGGAGCGAACGATGATCGATCACACCGGCGTTGCGGTTTCCGATGTCGCGAAGAGCAAGGCGTTCTATCGCGCGGCGCTCGAGCCGCTCCGCTACGCCGTCATCATGGAATTCGACGATGCCGTCGGCTTCGGCGTGCCGCCCAAGCCCGATTTCTGGATCGGCAAGGCCGCGCCCGGCGGAGGAGCGGTCCACGTCGCATTCCGCGCCGAGTCGCGTGCGCAGGTCGATGCGTTCTACAAGGCCGCGATGGCGGCCGGCGGCCGCGACAACGGCCCGCCGGGTTTGCGGCCGCACTATCACGCGAACTACTACGGCGCGTTCGTGCTGGACCCGGACGGCCACAACGTCGAGGCGGTGTGCCATGCGCCGGCGTGACGTCTTTCTCGCGGCCGCTGCGCTTTCGGTCGCCGCATTGGTGCCCGACGCCCGTGCGCAGACGTGGCCGGACAAGCCGATCAAGTTCGTCGTCGCCGCCGGACCGGGGAGCTCGCTCGACACGCTCGCGCGCGTAATCGGCGACAAGCTCAAGGATCGCCTCGGCCAGCCGGTCATCGTCGAGAACAGGCCGGCGGCCGGCGGCACCGTCGCGACCGCGGAGGTCGCCAAGGCGGCGCCCGACGGCTACACGATGCTATTGGGCTTCAACGGACCGCTCGCGTTCGGTCCGCTGCTGCAGAAACTCCCCTACGACGTGCAGAAGGATCTCGCGCCGGTGATCATCACCACGAGCCAGCCCAATGTGCTCGCGGTCAACGGTGAGCTGCCGGTGAAGACGCTGCGCGAGCTCGTCGCGTACGCGAAGGCGAATCCCGGCAAGCTCGCCTACGCGTCGGTCGGCAACGGCAGCTCGTCGCACCTCAACATGGAGCTCCTGAAATCGGTCGCCGGCTTCGACGCGCTGCACGTTCCGTTCAACGGCTCGCCGCCGGCGGTCACTGCGACGATTCAGGGCGAGACGCAGATGATGTTCGCGGTGATGCAGCCGCTGCAGCCGCAGATCCAGGCCGGCAAGCTCCGCGCGATTGCGGTGACGACGGCAAAGCGCTTTCCGCTGCTCCCCGACCTGCCGACGATCGCCGAATCCGGCTACCCCGGCTTCGAGGCGCTCGCCTGGAACGGCATCCTGGTGCCTGCGGGCACGCCGCTGCCGGTGATCGCGCAGCTCAACGCGGAGATCAACGCGATACTCAAGGATCCCGACGTCGTCGCGAAGATGAACGCGCAGGGCTTCGACCTGATCGGCGGGACGCCGGACGCCTTCGGAAAGCTGATCCGTCGCGAGACCGACACCTGGGCGCCGGTGATCCGCAAGGTCGGCCTAAAGATCGATTAGCGGCGCGACGCGTGAGCAGCGGCCGCGCGCCGCAGGGCAAGGAGATGCGGGCAATCGACAGTCGGCGCATGCGGCCGTCCGCTCCGCGCAACGATTCACCCAGACGGATCGGGGGGCGACCGGCCCGCTAGCTTGCCTTCGTGTCGCCATCGGTAAGCCTCGGCAGCGGCGACTCGTCCGCCGGACGCAGCAATCCGGTCTTCATGTAGGTGACGAGCTTGTCGCGCGTGTCCGCGATGTCGAGGTTGCGCATCGTGAGCTGCCCGATGCGGTCCTGCGGCGTGAACGACGACGCGCCCTTCTCCATCGTGAGCCGCTCGGGCTTGTAGGTGAGGTTCGGGCTCGTGGTGTCGAGGATCGAGTAGTCGTTGCCGCGGCGCAGTTCCAGCGTCACCTCGCCGGTGATCGCGCGCGCGACCCAGCGCTGCGCAGTCTCGCGCAGCATCATCGCCTGCGGGTCGAACCAGCGCCCCTGGTAGAGCAGGCGGCCCAGACGCCGGCCGCTGTCGCGGTACTGCTCGATCGTGTCCTCGTTGTGGATCCCGGTGACGAGGCGCTCGTAGGCGATGTACAGGAGCGCCATCCCCGGCGCCTCGTAGATGCCGCGGCTCTTCGCCTCGATGATCCGGTTCTCGATCTGATCGCTCATGCCGAGACCGTGGCGGCCGCCGATCGCGTTGGCTTCCTGCATCAGCGCGACCGTCGTCAGTGAAGCCGGTGCCGTTGAGCGCGACCGGGCGGCCCTCCTCGAAGCGGACGGCAACCTTTTCGGGCTCGATCGCCACGTCGTCGCGCCAGAACGCGACACCCATGATCGGCTCGACGATCCTGATGCCCTTGTCGAGGAACTCGAGGTCCTTCGCCTCGTGCGTCGCGCCCAGCAGGTTCGAGTCGGTCGAGTACGCCTTCTCGGCGCTCATCCGGTAGCCGAAGCCGGCGCGGTTCAGGTACTCCGACATTTCCTTGCGCCCGCCCAGCTCGTCGATGAACGCAGCGTCCAGCCACGGCTTGTAGATCCGCAGGTTCGGATTGGCGAGCAGGCCGTAGCGGTAGAAGCGTTCGATGTCGTTGCCCTTGTACGTGCTGCCGTCGCCCCAGACGTGGACGTCGTCCTCGCGCATGGCAACGACGAGCATCGTCCCCGTGACCGCGCGACCGATCGGTGTCGTGTTGAAGTACGTCGACCCCGCCGTCGAGATGTGGAACGCGCCCGCCTGCAGTGCGGCGATGCCTTCGGCGACGAGCGCCGCGCGGCAATCGACGAGGCGCGCGACCTCAGCGCCGTATTGCCGTGCGCGGCGCGGAATGTCGTCGTAATCGGGCTCATCGGGCTGGCCGAGGTTCGCTGTGTACGCGTACGGAATCGCTCCCTTCGCGCGCATCCAGTGCAGCGCAGCGCTCGTGTCGAGGCCGCCGGAGAAGGCGATGCCCACCTTCTGGCCGACGGGAAGGTCCTGCAGGATGTGCGACATGGGGCGAGGACGGCGCCGTTTGGAAAATGCGCTATTCTAGCCCTGCGCTGTTCGACGCGACCGGCGCCGGAGCGGAATACCGAAAATGCCGACGCGCGAATCGAAGATGCATCGTTACGCGGGCAAGGACGCCGTCGTCACCTGGGACGAAGGTCTCTGCATGCACGCCGCCGAATGCGTGCGCGGCGCCCCCGCAGTCTTTCGGCCGAATGCGCGGCCGTGGGTCGATCCGGATGCGGCGAGCGTCGCGGCGCTCTCCGCAACGATCGCACGCTGCCCGAGCGGCGCGCTGAAACTGTTCCGCCCCGACGGCACGCTCATCACTGCGAGCAAACCCTCGCGCGACGAACCGGTTGCGCCCGATACGCCGACGCGCGTCAAGGTCCGCCCGGACGGTCCGAACGTATTCCAGGGCGATTTTGTCGTCGTGATCCCGACGCCGCAGGGCACCCGCCACGAAACGCTGGCGTTTCTGTGCCGATGCGGAGCGTCGGAGAACAAACCCTTTTGCGACGGCACGCACAGGAAGATCGGTTTCCGTCATCCCGGCACCCTTCCCGCCGACCGGCTGCCGGGCATTTCAAAGATCGGGACGGTGACGATCACGCCGCAACCGAACGGCCCGCTCGAATGCAGGGGTCCGCTGACCGTCGAAGGGTGCGACGGCCGCGTGAGCGCACGCGATGAAACGTGGCTGTGTCGCTGCGGGCATTCGGGAAGCAAACCCTTTTGCGACGGCACGCACGAAAAGATAGGTTTCGTCGCTTGAATCGGACGCCCGCGCGATGATCACCGGCAAGCCTCCGTCGTCGGGCGATCGGGGGGTGCTCGCCTACGCATCGCGGTTGCAGCAGGCAGGACGCCTTGCCGAAGCCGAGGCCGCCTATGCGGCGCACCTCGCGACGCACCCGGCAGATCCCGACGCGCTCGCTGCAGCCGGCGCGGCAGCGCTCGAAGCCGGCCGGCCCGCGCTCGCCGTCGACCGCTTCGAAAAATTGGCGGCGCTGTTCCCGGCGAGCGCCGTGGCGCGCTGCTCGCTCGGCGAGGCGCTGAGCCGCGCCGGCCGTGCGCAGGACGCGATCTTTCACCTCGAGCGCTGCATCCAACTCGACCCGGCACATGCCGCCGCCCACTACCATCTGGGGGTCGCCTTCGACCGCGTCGGCGACCGCACCGATGCGATCATCGCCTTCGAGCGCGCCCTTGTCCTCGATCCGAGACGCGCCGACGCCGCGGCGCATCTCGGGGCCGTGTTCAACCGGCGCGGCGAAACGGCCCGGGCGCGCGCCGCGTTCGACAGGGCACTTGCCATCGAGCCGTCGCACATCGCCGCGCGCTCCGGGCAAGCGCTGGCCGAGGCGATCGAAGGCGACCTCGATGGCGCGCGCGATGCGCTCGAAGCGATGCGCAACGAAAACCCCGGCGCCGCCGCGTACTGGGAGACGTTGGGGCGAATTCTTGCGTGGTGCGGAGATCTCGGCGCTGCCGAGGCGGCCTACCGGCAGGCACTGACGCTCGATCCGGACGACGACGACGCCCGCATCGGCGTCGCGACGTCATTGCTCGCGCTCGGCAATTACAAGGACGGCTTTCGCGCCCACGAAGAGCGTCCCGAGGGTCGCTACGGGCGCGCGCGCCGCTTTCCGCAGATGCCCGTCTGGAGCGGCGCAAAGCTCCATGGCACGCTGCTGGTGCTGTGCGAAGGGAGCCTCTCGGATACCGTGCAGTACGTGCGCTTCCTGCCGGGCGCGCGGTCGCGCGTGCGCGAAGTGGTGGTCGTCGCCGATGGCTACTGGGCGCCGCTCGCTCCGGTGCTCGCGACGGTTGCCGGCTGCGATCACCTGCTCAAGGACGCCGCACTCGTCGACACGCTCCAGACTACCCCTGCAGCGCGCGTTTCGCTGCCGTCGCTCGCGTTCCTTCAGGCCGTGACGCCGGCGACGCTGCCGGGGCCAATCCCTTATCTGGCCGCGCCCGCCGCCCGCGTCGCGCAGTGGCGCCCCCGCCTCGCCGCGCTGCCATCCCCGCGCATCGGGCTCGTATGGGCCGCGCGCGGCGACCGCGGCACCTTGTCGCACCACAAGTCGGTCCCGCCTGCGCTCCTTTCGCCGCTCCTCGCGCTACCGGGCGCTTCGTTCGTGAGCCTGCAGGTAGGCGCGCTGGGGAGCCGCGCACCGTTCGGCGCGCTCGCGGATCGGATCACCGATTTTGCGGCCGAAATTCGCGACTTCGGCGACACCGCGGCGATCATCGGCGAGCTCGACCTCGTGATCTCGGTCGACACTGCGGTGGCGCACGTCGCCGGCGCGATGGGGAAGCCCGTGTGGATGCTCGATCGCTATCACACGAGCTGGCGCTGGCGCCCCGATGCCGAGCGCACGCCGTGGTATCCGTCGCTGCGGATCTTCCGTCAGCATCGCTTTCTCGATTGGAGCGGGCCGACGGCGGCCGTCCTGGCGGCACTCGGCCAGTTCGTCGCCGACGGGACTGCCTGATGCGGCGGTCCTCGCCGCGCCACGTTCTTGCCCGAGCTACCCGATCTCACGCTTTACCGTGATGCATTGGCGGGCCGCATCGGCGGGGCGCCGCTGCTGCGCGTCCTGATTGTGAATCCGTTCGTGCTGCGCACCGCGGTGCCCCCGATCGGCGACGCCGAGGGCAAGCGCGTGCGCGACGTGCGCCGGGTCGCCAAGCGGCTCGTGATCGCCCTCGAGGGCGAGCTGTTTATCGTGCTGCACCTGATGATCGCGGGCCGCCTGCGCTGGCTCGCTCGCGAAGCAAAGCCGCCGGCACGGATCACGCTTGCCGTCTTCGATTTTCCCGCAGGGCGGCTCGTCTTCACCGAAGCCGGCACCAAACGCCGCGCCTCGTTGCATTGTGTGCAGGGTGAAGCCGCACTTGCCGCGTTCGATCCAGGCGGCCTCGAGGTGCTCACCTGCGACGAGACGGCATTCGCACTCCGCTTGCGCGGCGAAAGCCACACGCTGAAGCGCGCGTTGACCGATCCGCGCCTCTTCGCCGGAATCGGCAACGCGTACTCGGACGAGATCCTCCATCGCGCTCGAGCCTCCCCGCTCGCGCTTACGGGCAAGCTCGCCGACGGCGAGGTCGCCGGACTGTTCGACGCCGCGCGCGCCGTGCTGACCGAGTGGACGGAGCGATTGCGAATGCAGGCGGGCGATGCGTTTCCCGAGGGCGTGACGGCGTTCCGCCCGGAAATGGCGGTTCACGGGCGCTACGGCAAGCCGTGCCCCGTCTGCGCTTCCCCGGTTCAGAGAATCGTGTACGCCGAGAATGAATGCAATTACTGCGCGCGCTGTCAGACCGGCGGCGTGGTCCTCGCCGACCGCGCGCTGTCGAGGCTTCTCAAGAAAAGCTGGCCGCGTTCGATCGACGAGCTCGGCTGAAGCCGATGCGCGTGCCGGCGATTCCGCGCCGCGGCCGATGCCTGTAGACTCCATCTGTATCGTCCCCGACTACGACGCCGCGCCCCTATGCCCTCGTTCGATATCGTCTCCGAAGTGAACCAGGTCGAGGTCCGCAACGCCGTGGACCAGGCCAACAAGGAGCTTTCCACGCGGTTCGACTTCAAAGGCTCCGATGCCCGCGTCGAGCACGCCGACAAGGTGCTTACGTTCTTCGCGGACGACGACTTCAAGCTGAAGCAGGTCACCGACATCGTGACCAGCAAGCTCACGCGGCGCGGCGTCGACATCCGCTCGCTCAAGTACGGCAACGTCGAGAAGGTGTCCGGCAACAAGGTCAAGCAGGCGGTGACGATCCGCGTGGGCGTCGAGCAGGAGCTCGCGAAGAAGATCGTCAGGCTCATCAAGGACAGCAAGATGAAGGTCCAGGCGTCGATTCAGGGCGATGCGGTGCGCGTGTCCGGCGGCAAGCGCGACGACCTGCAGGAAGCAATCGCCCTCGTCAAGAAATCGATTACGGACTTTCCGTTGCAATACGGCAACTTCCGCGATTAGGGAACCTCTGAACCCTTCCTCAGAAGTTCCATCGCCTTGCCACTGCCCGATCGGATCACCTCGCTGCCCGTCTCCGCCGGCCGTTCGGAGCCGCCGACGCGCCACGAGCCCGCGAGCTCGTCGGTGACTTCGAGGTGGTGCGGATGACCGCGCAGATCCCGCAGCCGTACCCGCCGCGCGCGGCCGGCGCGTGGATCGCCACGCACGAGCGCGGGCCCGACCGGCTCGGGACGCCGTGAAAGCGCCGCTGCTCTTCGTCGGCGGAACGCTCGTCACGGCACGTCTCACGCTCGAGCCGCTGACGCCGGCACATGCCCCGCTGATGTTCGAGGGATTCGCGGACGCCGGACTGTACCGCTGGATCAACGCCGAGCCGCCGGTGAGCGTCGACGATCTCAAGCTGCGCTTCGAACGCATCGCCAACCCTTACGCGCAAGGCGAGCTCTGGCTCAACTGGGCGGTGCGCCGTACGAGCGACGGCGTCTACGCCGGCCTCGTCGAGGCGACGGTCAGAACAGACCGCGTCGTCTTCCTCGCCTATTACGTGTTCACCGCTTTCGCGCGCCAAGGGATCGCGCGCGAGGCGTGCACTGCCGTCATCGAGCACCTGTGGCGCGCTTACGATGCCGCCGAGGTACGCGCCGACATCGATTTCCGCAACGTTCCGTCGCGGTGCCTCGTCGAATCGCTGGGCTTCGTCCGCCGCGCCCGAAATAGCGTCACCACGCTGCGTGGGGCGCCGTCGGTCGACTACCGCTACCGGTTGAGGCGCCCTACCGCAGATCGGCAATGAGCGCCGCGCGCGTCTCGGCGGAAACGGCCGCCACGGCGACCGTGTACTCCGGGTGATCGATGCCGATCCCGAGCGCGGCGCCGCCCTTGAGCGCCGCGATCATCTCGTCCCGGAGCTCGAAGCGGAGGAAATGGATCGACGACGTCTTTTCTTCGTTCTCGCGCTCGAGATCCTCGTCGGCGAGCGCGTAGACCTTCGCCTTGCCTTCCACCTGAACGTACGTGCGGGCCTCGATTCCCTTCAACCGGACGAGCGCCGCGCGGCGCTCGTCGACGCTGTCGTACTCGATCAGCATCGTCGCCTTGAAATTCGAGCCGTCCGGGACGAGAGGATTGTAGACGTCGAGCTCGTCGCGAATGCCCTCCTCCTCGAACGTCTTTTCGATCCGCAGCATCTCCTGGATCTGATAGCGGATCGTGAGCTCGTCCTCGAACAGCAGCGTCACGTGCTCGCCCAAGTGGACGGTCCGTGGCTTCTTGTGCGCAAGCACCTGCGCGCGGAACGCGGGGCGCTCTTTCGCGTAGGCCTCGAGCGTCAGCAGTGATTGGCGCTGGATGGCAGGCATGGCGATCATCCTCGATGGTCCGTGATGGGCCCATCCTTGAACAGGATCTCGCGGAGCTGCCGATCGAAAACCGGGCTGCGCCGCCGGATCCATTCGAGGGTCATCGACGCATGCTCGATCTCCTCGTCCCGGTTGTGCGCGAGAATCCCCCTCAACTCGGGGTCGGTGCACGCCTCGACACGCTGGTTGTACCAGTCGACCGCCTCCAGCTCCTCGATCAGCGACTCCACGGCGCGATGGAAATCCATCGTCGCGGCAGACAACCTGTCGACGGGCTCATGATAGCCTTCGTGTGCCATTGACGTCTCCCTCGTTACAGTCCGTAAGCCATCCGCAACAGAGTCAGCGGATGCTCTTTTCGGGCGTGGTGCGGCTCGCCCGACTCGTCGATGCCCTGCAGGATGCGACGGCCGGCGATCGGGCAATCCGAGCTGACGTAGTCCGGTTCGGCCTGAGCCATTTGCCGGAACACGGGTTTGCCGATCTTCATCGACGCCGCGTAGAACTCCTTCTTGACGCCGTAAGTGCCGTCGTGCCCCGCGCAGCGCTCGACCGTCGTCACACGTGATCCCGGCACCCATTCGAGCACCTCGCGCGTTTTCTGGCCGATGTTTTGCACGCGCGCGTGGCAGGGGACATGGTAGCTCACGTTGCCGAGCGGCCGCGTGAAATCCTTCTTCAAGAGTCCGTCGCGCTCGCGCAGCAGCAGATACTCGAAAGGGTCGAACATCGCAGCCGCGACCGCTTGGACGTCCTCGTCCTCGGAAAACAGCAGCGGCAACTCCTGCTTGAACATCAGCGTGCAGGACGGCACCGCGGTCACGATGGCATACCCGTCGCGCGCCAGCGCGGCAAGCACCGGAATGTTGACGTTCTTCTGCTTTTCGACCGTCTCGAAATCGCCGAGCTCGAGCTTCGGCATCCCGCAGCACGCTTCCTTCTCGACGATCTTGTACGGGATTTCGTTGTGGGCGAGGATCCGGATCAGATCGTGCCCGATGCCGGGCTCGTTGTAATTGACGTAGCACGTCGAGAAGATCGCGACCTTGCCCGGCGTGCGGGCCCCATCGCGGACGGGCCACGCCACCGAAGTCCGGGCACTCTTTCGAAAAGGCGCTTTCGCGTACGGGGGAAGCCTCGGCTCGGCGGCGACTCCCAGCACCTTGTCCATCACCTTGCGCGCCGCCGGTGTCGCATTGGCCTTGTTGACCATCTGCACGACGACAGGAATCGTCGCGAGCCTGCCGACGCGATCGGTGCTGGTGAGCAGCCGATCGCGGAAGCTCGTTTCGCCTTTGCGGAACTTGACCGCCTTCGCGCGGAGCATCACGTGCGGGAAATCGACGTTCCACGGATGCGGCGGCACGTACGGGCACTTCGTCATGTAGCAAAGGTCGCAGAGATAACACTGGTCGACGACCTTCACGTAGTCCGCCTTCGCGACGCCGTCGACCTCCATCGTCTTGCTCCCGTCGACGAGATCGAACAGCGTCGGAAATGCCTGGCAGAGACTGACACAGCGACGGCAGCCGTGACAGATGTCGAAAATGCGCTCCATCTCGACGTTGAGCGCGGTCTCGTCGTAGAACCCCGGCGCGCGCCAGTCGACGGGATGGCGGGTCGGGGCCTGCAGGTTGCCTTCGCGAGGAGTCATCGTGGATCGACCGGCAAATGACGGATTGAGTTGGCGGGCTCCGACGCGATGGCGTTCGCCGCAGGGTGACGCGCGAGTAACGCACCGTCGGGCATGCACTTGCGCAACGCAGGCCTCGGCGGCCCTGCGTTGCGCGCCGCGCTATACCGCGTTCAATCGGCCAGCGCGTCCAGCGCCTTCTGGAAACGGTTGGCGTGCGACCGTTCGGCCTTGGCGAGCGTCTCGAACCAGTCGGCGATCTCGTCGAAGCCCTCCCCGCGGGCAGCCTTGGCCATCCCGGGATACATGTCGGTGTACTCGTGCGTTTCGCCGGCGATCGCGGCCTTCAGATTCGCGCGGGACGGACCGATCGGCAGGTCGGTCGCCGGGTCGCCGACTTGCGCGAGGTAATCGAGGTGACCATGTGCGTGACCGGTCTCGCCCTCGGCCGTCGACCGAAACACAGCGGCGATATCGTTCTGGCCCTCGACGTCGGCCTTGTTGGCGAAGTACAGGTAGCGGCGATTCGCCTGGGATTCGCCGGCGAACGCGGCCTTGAGGTTGTCGTGAGTCTTGGTGCCCTTGAGAGTCTTCATCGTGCATCTCCTGACGTATTCAACGCTGCAGAACCCGCTCCGCTGCGCGGGAGCGGAAGATCGACCGGCGCGGTGTTTGGGACGTAGCCGATGGACCGATCTTGCGCGGCCGCAACCCATGCGTCCAATTGATTGTACAAATTCGAACGATAGGCCAAGCTAATCGCAAAGCCCTGTGATCCCCTCCGCCTTGAGGTTATGCCGACCGACCGTCGGTCACGTTGACGTAGATCACATTGATTGGTGGCGGCGGCGTCACTCGTGCCGCCCGATCGTAGCCGCGCGCGACGCGCCCGCTTCCGGGCTCGCACCAGCTAATCGATCCGCTCGTACGCGGGCAGCGTCAGGAACTCGACGAACGTATCGTTGTTGACGAGATCGGCGAAGATCTTCGCAGCTTCGTCATACCTGCCGGCACCGAATCCGGAGCCGAGGAGCTCGCGGATCCTCACCATCTCCTCCGGGATCATCGCCGCCACCATTTCCTTCGTGATCTTCCTGCCGTCGTCGAGCTTGCCCTTCGGCGAACGAATCCATTGCCACACCTGCGATCGCGAAATCTCCGCCGTCGCTGCGTCTTCCATCAGGTTGAAGATCGGAACCGCGCCCTGCCCCGCGAGCCAGGCGCCAATGTACTGGATCGCGACGTTGACGTTGAGGCGCAGCCCCTTTTCGGTGATCGGCGTCTCCGGCTCGAATTTGACGAGATCGGCCGCGCCCACCTTCACATCATCGCGCTTCTTGCTCGCGATCTGATTCGGGCCCGGCATCAGCCGATCGAAGGCTTCCTTTGCCACGGGCACCAGGCCGGGATGCGCGACCCACGTGCCGTCGTGACCGTAGGTCGCCTCGCGCTCCTTGTCGGCTTTCACCTTCGCGAACGCCTCGGCGTTGGCCGCTTCATCGTTCTTCACGGGGATCTGCGCCGCCATCCCGCCCATCGCATGGATGTTCCGCCGATGACATGTCTTGATCAGCAGCTCTGCGTAGCTCTTGAGGAAATGCGTCGTCATCGTGACGAGCGCACGGTCGGCGAGGCAGAAGTCCTTGTTGTTCCGGAATTTCTTGATGCACGAGAAGATATAGTCCCAGCGTCCGCAGTTGAGTCCTGCCGAGTGCGCGGAGAGCTCGTAGAGGATCTCGTCCATTTCATAGGCGGCGACGACGGTCTCGATCAGAACGGTCGCCTTGATCGATCCCTCCGGGATGCGAAGGTCGTTCTCCGCCATCACGAAAATGTCGTTCCAGAGCCGCGCCTCCAGATGGCTTTCGAGCTTGGGCAGATAGAAGTACGGACCCGTGCCGCGCGCGAGGAGCTCCTTCGCGTTGTGGAAGAAGTAGAGGGCGAAATCGAAGATGCCGCCCGAGATCGGCACACCGTCGATCAGCACGTGCTTCTCGGGCAGGTGCCAGCCGCGCGGCCGGACGAACAGCACCGCCGTCTTTTCATTCAACCGGTACGCCTTGCCCTCGGGCGACGTGAAGTCGATCCGGCGACGGATCGCGTCGCGAAGATTGATATGCCCCTGAATGTTGTTGTCCCATCTGGGCGTGTTGGCGTCCTCGAAGTCGGCCATGAACACGCTCGCGCCGGAATTGAGCGCGTTGATGATCATCTTGCGGTCGACCGGACCGGTGATCTCGACGCGGCGGTCGACGATGTCGGCCGGCACCGGCGCGCACATCCAGTCGCCTTCGCGAATCGCGTGCGTCTCCGGCAAGAAATCGGGCAGTCTGCCCGCGTCGAATTCGGCTTGCCGCTGCGCCCGCCGCGCGAGCAGCTTCGCGCGCCGGTCGCCGAATGCGCGCTGCAATTTGGCCGCGAAGGCGAAAGCCTCTGGAGTGAGGATCTGCGCATACTCCGGAGTGATGCGGCCCGTGATCTCGATCCCGGGACCGAAGGAAGGCATGCTCATCGGCGGGTCCTTGCTGTCGTCTTGTATCGGGAGGGGCCGCAACGACGGTCGAACCCGCTCGCGGCGAATGTGAAAGTCGTTTTCAAAAAACGATTCTACCGGAATTCGCGGGGACGCGGGAAGGAGGGCTTCCGTGTCAGTTCGGACCGCGCGAGATTGCTGCGGTTCCGTCGATCCGCACGCAACCCGCCCTGCCCTTACACTCGGGCCGCGGCCCCGATCCGCCGATGACCATCGCCAGGCCGAACGGCCGCTGCCGTCGATTCGCCCGGTCGCATTCCCGCGCGCTACGCCGCGGACGGGCCCCTGCTCACCGCTCGCGCATTCCTCTCGAGGCTCACGCCGCCAGCTGCGGGTTCAGCCGCTCCTGTTTGCCGCGCAGCTTGTTGAGCGCGTTCAAGTACGCCTTGGCCGAAGCAACGATGATATCGGTGTCGGCGCCGTTGCCGTTGACGATGCGCGCGTCGCGCTCGAGCCGCACCGTCACTTCCCCCTGGGCGTCGGTGCCGGTGGTGATGGCGTTGACCGAGAAGAGCAGCATCTTCGCGTTGGACTGGACCATCCGCTCGATCGCCTTGAAAACCGCATCGACCGGGCCGTCGCCCGTGGTTTCGGCGTGCAGCTCCGTGTCGCCGGCGATCATCGCGACCCGGGCGTGCGGCATCGCGCCGGTCTCGGACACAACTTTCAGCGTCGCGAGGCGGTAGTGCTCCTTCTCCGGCGTGATGGATTCGTCGGAGACGAGCGCTTGCAGGTCCTCGTCGAACACCTGTCCCTTCTTGTCGGCGAGCTCCTTGAAGCGCGCGAAGGCATGGTTGACCGCCTCGTCGCTTCCAAGATCGATGCCGAGCTCCGCGAGCTTCGTCTTGAACGCGTTGCGGCCGGAGAGCTTGCCGAGCGAGAGCTTGTTCGCATTCCAGCCGACATCCTCGGCGCGCATGATCTCGTAGGTCTCCCGATGCTTCAGCACGCCGTCCTGATGGATCCCGGATTCGTGTGCGAATGCATTGGCGCCGACGATCGCCTTGTTCGGCTGCACGGGGAAGCCGGTGATGCCCGACACGAGCTTCGACGCAGCGACGATCTGCGTGGTGTCGATTCGGGTCGCGCAGGGGAACACGTCCTTGCGCGTCTTCACCGCCATCACGATCTCCTCGAGCGACGCGTTCCCGGCGCGCTCGCCCAGGCCATTGATCGTGCACTCGATCTGCCGCGCGCCGTGCATCACCGCCGCCAGCGAGTTGGCGACCGCGAGCCCGAGATCGTTGTGGCAGTGGACCGACCACACCGCCCGGTCCGAATTCGGAATGCGCTCGCGCAGCGATTCGATGAGCGCGCCGAATTGCCACGGCATCGTATAGCCGACGGTGTCCGGAATGTTGACTGTCCGGGCGCCGGCGGCAATCACCGCCTCGAGGAGCCGGCACAGGAAATCCGGCTCCGAGCGGCCCGCGTCCTCCGGCGAGAATTCGACGTTATCGGTGTATTCGCGCGCCCAGCCGACCGCTTTCACCGCCTGCTCGAGCACCTGGTCGGGTGTCATCCGGAGCTTCATCTGCATATGGATTGGCGAGGACGCGATGAACGTGTGCACACGCCCCGATCGGGCTGGCGCGATCGCTTCGCCGCAGCGCCGGATGTCGCTCTCGTTCGCCCGCGCGAGGCCGCACACCGTGCTGTCGCGAATCGCGCCGGCGATCGCGCGCACCGCCTCGAAGTCGCCGTTCGACGAGGCTGGAAATCCCGCCTCGATGATGTCGACGCGCAGGCGCTCCAACTGCTTCGCGATGCGCATCTTCTCGTCCCTGGTCATCGATGCGCCCGGGCTCTGCTCGCCGTCACGCAGCGTCGTGTCGAAAATGATCAAGTGATCCGTCATGGTCCGCTCTCCCGAGCGTCAAAGCCTGTGAATGGATTCCCGCCGGCTTGCTGCCGACAGGCACGGGTACTGCAAAGGGAGGGTGTCGTTTATCTGCGCGCGGGGCGCAGCAGAAGCAGCAGCAGGCCGCCCGAAAGGGAGGTCGGCGCGGGGAGCGCAGAGCGGCCGGCAGTGCAGATGCGGTTCATTCGATTTGCACTATACCCGCGAATCTGCCGCCAAAGCAAGGCCTTGCGACGAAGGAGCCGTCATGGGGTCAGCCCGGCGGCTGCGGCCTCGGGGCACGGCGATGCACCCTTGTCCAGACGAGCCCGACATAGCCGGAGAGCGCGTAGCCGACGAACCCGGCGAACAGCACGATTGCCGGCTGGTAGGACAAGAGCGCGATGACGAGCACAAACACGAAGATCGCCAGGAAAGGCACGCTCTTCTTGAGGTTGATCGTCTTGAAGCTGTAGTACTTCACGTTGCTCACCATCGTGAGGCCGGCGAACACCGTGACCGCCCACGCCCACCAGCGCAACCCGGCGGGATCGATGTTGTTGTCATCGACGATCCACACCATGCCGGCGACAAGCGCCGCAGCCGCCGGACTGGGAATACCGGTGAACCAGCGCTTGTCGGCAACCTCCAGCATCGTATTGAAGCGTGCAAGCCGCAACGCGGCACCCGCGACGTAGACGAACGCGGCAATCCAGCCCAATTTGCCCATCCCCTTCAACGCCCATTCATAGACGATGAGCGCCGGCGCCGCACCGAAGGCGACCATGTCGGAGAGGCTGTCGTACTCGGCGCCGAAGGCACTCTGCGTGCGGGTCAGTCGCGCGACGCGCCCGTCGAGACCGTCCAAGACCATCGCGACAAAAATCGCGAGCGCGGCCTGATCGAAACGCAGATTCATCGCCTGCACGATGGCGTAGAAGCCCGCAAACAGCGCCGCGGTCGTGAAGAGATTCGGCAGCAGGTAGATACCGCGCCGGCGGACCCGGTTCTTGCGAAGCGCGCGTTGGGCATCGAAGTCCGACATGGCGGCGCAAAGGTAGCACAACCGGCGCGACACGCAACAGCGGCGCCCGGCGGCGCCGTCCGCGCTTTCGCTTCAGTCCGCGGACAATTCGGCGAGAACCGTCTCGGTCGCGTACACGTGTTCTCCGACGGCGACCTTGGGCGTCGCCGCCGGCGGCAGGTAGACGTCGACACGTGAGCCGAAACGAATGAAGCCGTAGCGTTGCCCGCGCGACAGCGTTTCGCCGGGCTTCACGTAGCAGAGGATCCGGCGCGCGACGAGACCCGCGATCTGCACGCACGTCACGTCGACCCCCGCGGCGGTACGCAGATGCAACGCGCTGCGCTCGTTCTCGAGCGAGGCCTTGTCGAGCGCGGCGTTGATGAAGCTGCCGCGGTGGTACCAGGCATTGGCGACGCTCCCATCAACCGGAGAGCGGTTCGAGTGGACGTTGAACACGTTCATGAAGACGCTGATTTTCAGCGCATCGCGATCGAGATACGGATCGTGTGCCGTGCCGACCATCACGATCCTGCCGTCGGCAGGCGACAGCACCGCATTCGGCTGCGTGGGAATCTTTCGCGGCGGGTCGCGGAAGAACTGGGCGACGAACGCGACGAGAAGCCACGCCAGCGCGGCGGGCACCCACAGTCGCAGCGCGGAAAGTCCGACCGCGGCCGCCAGCACGATCCCGACGTAAAGCCAACCCTCGCGAGCGATGATTGGATGAGGGTAAGAGGATTCGGACATGGCCTTCGGGGACGTCACCGGGTCGCGCGCGTCGCGGGGGTGCGCAATCGTGGCGGCACCGGCACTCGTGTCATTTCGCTGGCGCGGCGCCTCTCCCGTCGCCTCACTCCACCGACAGGGTTTCCGGAACGCCGGCGGTGCCGATCGCGCATTCGATGCGTTTCGCTGCGCGTTCGCTGCCTCCGGGGAACGCGTTGATCGCTACCTCGCACGACGACGTACGGGAAGAGGAGCCCGATGACGATCAGCGCGCCTTGCAGGACCACGATGCGATCGACCTCGAGTCGCCGTTGCCCCGCGACGCGGGGACGGGATGGCGTCGTCATGGCCGGTGGCTGCCCGCCTCCGACTCTACCGCGCCTGCCCGTCGATCTGCCTGCGCGCATCGTCGGCTTGCCGCTGGACCGTCGCCTCGACGCCGCGCGCGCGCTCGATCGGCTTCTGGAACGACGGCGTCGCCCCCGGTGGCGGGGACGCGTCGACCGCTGCCGGTGGCAGGCGCGACCGTTCGCCCTGCCTCGCCGGCTCCGCCGGCACGCCTTCCAGCGCGCCGTAGGACTTGAGAGCGTCCTTGGCCAGGATCGCGACAATGACAAGCGCTATCAGCATAACGACCATACCGAGCCAACCCCGCTGCCTTTGCATCGTCCGCATGCAAATCCTCCTTCGAGCGCGTAACTTGCTTCCGGTGAACCCAGCGAGCGCCTAGCGGCGACATGAGCGCCGCGCCACCCCGAGTCGCGAACTGCGCAACGTCGTGCCCGCTGCGTTGTACCGTGGGGCGCCCTTTCTGCCCAGCGCAGCGGCGAGCGCCGCAACGCCGGGGCGCACCGATCAATTGCGTGACTGGTCGACGAGCTTGTTCTTCTTGATCCACGGCATCATCGAGCGGAGCTTGCCGCCCACCTGCTCGATCGGATGCTCTGCGGTGAGCCGCCGGTGCGAGAGAAGCGTCGGCGCGCCGGCGCGGTTCTCCAGAATGAAGTCCCGCGCGTACTCGCCGTTCTGGATGCGGGTCAGCGCTTCGCGCATCGCCCACTTCACCTCGTCGGTGATGATCTTCGGCCCGGTCACGTACTCGCCGTACTCGGCGTTGTTCGAGATCGAGTAGTTCATGTTGGCGATGCCGCCCTCGTAAATCAGATCGACGATCAGCTTCACTTCGTGCAGGCACTCGAAGTATGCCATTTCCGGGCGCATAGCCGGCTTCGGTCAGCGTCTCGTATCCTGCCTTGATCAGCTCGACCAGGCCGCCGCACAGCACGGTCTGTTCGCCGAAGAGGTCGGTCTCGGTCTCCTCGCGGAAGTTGGTTTCGATGACGCCGGCGCGGGCACCGCCGATCGCCGCGGCATACGACAGGGCGACGTCGCGCGCCTTCTTCGACGCGTCCTGATGCACGGCGATCAGCATCGGCACGCCGCCGCCGGCGACGTAGGTGGAGCGCACTGTGTGTCCCGGCGCTTTCGGCGCGATCATCACGACGTCGAGGTCGGCACGGGGGACGACCTGACCATAGTGGATGTTGAAGCCGTGCGCGAAGGCGAGCGTGCCGCCTTTCTTGATGTGCGGCTCGACCTCGCTCTTGTAGGTCTTCGCGATGTGCTCGTCGGGCATCAGCATCATCACCACATCGGCCGCCTTCACCGCATCGGCGACTTCGGCGACCTTGAGGCCGGCCTTCTTCGCCTTGTCCCACGACGCGCCGCTCTTGCGCAGACCGACTACCACCTTGACGCCGGAATCGTTGAGATTCTGCGCGTGCGCGTGGCCCTGCGAACCATAGCCGACGATCGTGACCTTCCTGCCCTTGATGAGCGAGAGGTCGGCGTCCTTTTCGTAGTAAACCTTCATCATCGTTCCCTTTCGTTGGTCATTCCCGGCAGGCGGGAATCCAGGGGTGTTTCGTCGAATGACACTGGGTCCCGGCCTCCACACGGTTTCGAAACAAAGCCGCCGGAAGGTCGGCCGGGCGACTCGTGCGGCGACGCGCCCTATGGGCCGTGGCCTCCCCCGCCGCACGCGTAGCTGCATCGGCGAGGGCGACGATTGCTAGACCCGCAATATCCTCTCGCCCCGCCCGATCCCCGATGCGCCGGTGCGAACGGTCTCCAGGATCACGCCGGGCTCGATTGCCTGCAGGAACGCGTCGAGCTTCGAGCCGGTGCCGGTGAGCTCGATCGTGTAGCTCTTGTCGGTGACGTCGAGAATGCTGCCGCGGAAGATGTCGGCGAGGCGCTTCATCTCCTCGCGGTCCTTGCCGGCCGCGCGCACCTTGACCAGCATCAGCTCGCGCTCGATGTGGTTGCCCTCGGTGAGATCCACCACCTTGACCACGTCGACCAGCTTGTTCAGCTGCTTCGTGATCTGCTCGATCACGTCGTCGGAACCGACGGTGACGATCGTCATCCGCGACATCGTGACGTCCTCCGTCGGCGCCACCGTCAGCGACTCGATGTTGTAGCCGCGCGCGGAAAAGAGCCCCGAGACCCGCGACAGCGCGCCGGCTTCGTTCTCGACCAGGATGGAGAGGATATGTCGCATCACAATTCCTCGGCGAGGATCATCTCCGTCAGTCCCTTGCCGCCGGGCACCATCGGGAACACGTTCTCGGTCTGGTCGGTGATGAAGTCGAGGAACACGAGCCGGTCCTTCTGCTTGAACGCCTCGCTTCAACGCACCCTCGACGTCGCCGGGCTTCTCGATCTTCATGCCGACGTGGCCATAGGCCTCGGCCAGCTTCACAAAGTCAGGCAGCGCGTCCATGTACGACTCCGCGTAGCGGTTGCCGTAGAAGAACTCCTGCCACTGCCGCACCATGCCCATGTAGCGGTTGTTCAGGTTCACGATCTTGATCGGCAGATGGTACTGCTTGCAGGTCGAGAGCTCCTGGATGCACATCTGGATCGATGCTTCGCCGGTCACGCAGACGACCGTCGCGTCCGGATTGACGAGCTTGCACGCCCATCGCCGCCGGCAACCCGAAGCCCATCGTGCCGAGCCCGCCGGAATTGATCCAGCGGCGCGGCTTGTCGAACTTGTAGTACTGCGCGGCCCACATCTGATGCTGGCCGACGTCGGAAGTGACGAATGCGTCGCCCTTCGTCAGCTCGTAGAGCTTCTGGACCACGTACTGTGGCTTGATGAGATCGCTCTTGCGAGTCGTACTTGAGGCAATCCTTGCGCTGCCAGTCCTTGATCTCGCGCCCACCACGCCTTCAACGCGGCGGGGTCCGGGCGCTGCGGCGAGGATTCGATCAGCTTGATCATTTCGTCGAGCACGTCGCCGACGTAGCCGACGATCGGCACGTCGACCTTCACCCGCTTGGAGATCGACGACGGATCGATGTCGATGTGGATGATCTTGCGGTCGGCTTCGGAAGAAGTGCGCCGGATTGCCGATGACGCGGTCGTCGAAGCGCGCGCCGATCGCGATCAGCACGTCGCAGTGCTGCATCGCCATGTTCGACTCGTAAGTTCCGTGCATGCCGAGCATGCCGGTGAACTGCGGGATCGGTGCCGGGGAAGCCGCCGAGACCCATCAGCGTGTTCGTGCACGGATAGCCGAGCAGCCGCACGAGGCGCGTCAGCTGCGACGCGGCGTTGTTCAGCACCACGCCGCCACCGGCATAGATCATCGGCCGCTTTGCATCGAGCAGGAGCTGCACCGCCTTCTTGATCTGTCCCGCGTGGCCCTTGGTCACCGGATTGTACGAGCGCAGCGAGATCGCCTTCGGGTACGAGAATTCGGTCTTCGCCTGCGTGACGTCCTTCGGGATGTCGACCAGCACCGGGCCCGGCCGGCCGGTCGCGGCGAGATAGAACGCCTTCTTCATCGTGGCCGCGAGGTCGGCGACGTCCTTCACCAGGAAATTGTGCTTGACGCACGGCCGCGTGATGCCGACGGTGTCGCATTCCTGGAACGCATCCTGCCCGATTGCGTGGGTCGGCACCTGGCCGGTGATCACGACCATCGGGATCGAGTCCATGTATGCGGTCGCGATGCCGGTCACCGCGTTGGTGACGCCGGGTCCCGACGTCACGAGACAGACCCCGACTTTCTGGCTCGACCGCGAGTAGCCGTCGGCAGCATGGGCTGCGCCTTGCTCGTGGCGGACAAGCACGTGCTTGACCTTGTCCTGCTTGAAGAATTCGTCGTAGATGTTGAGGACCGCGCCGCCTGGATAACCGAAGACGTACTCGACGCCCTCTTCCTGGAGACAGCGGATGACGATTTCGGCGCCCGTGAGTTGCATGGCAAGAGCCTTACGCGAGTTGGTGGACCAAGGCCCGGCGTCGGCGACGCGGGCTCCGCAGCACATCATGGCGCGCAAAAGGGATGGACGCGCCCACCAAGGCTTTGAATCGGGTAGAAAGCCGCGATTGGGACCACTCCGGCCGCACCCCGGGGATTCTCCGATGACACTTGTGGCGTCTCCGGAGGGGGCGCAAACGGCCGTTATTGCACTACAGCATCGACCGGTTCCGGCCGACGCCACAACCTTACCTTTACTGGGGAGGATGGTCAAGATGGTTGCAATGCACAACGGACGGTCGGTCTGCGGGCCCTATAATGGCGCGCAACATCGCGGACGGACCCCCTCTCCTGGCCACCCTCCAAGAAATTTCGGCATTTCTCGCGGAAGTCGAGCGCCGCGCCTTCAAGCAGGCGATGTTCGCCGTTCGCGACGAGGATGCGGCGCTCGACGTGGTTCAGGATGCGATGCTGAAGCTGACGGAGAAGTATTCGGAAAAGCCGCTCAGCGAGCTGCCGATGTTGTTTCAGCGGATACTCCAGAATACGATCCATGACCATTTCCGTCGTCGAAAGGTCCGTTTGACATGGACAACGGTCCTGTCGTCCCTGGGGAAAGGTGACGAAAAAGACGAGGATTTCGACCCGCTCGAGACATTGCCGTCAAAATCGGACTCGAACTTGGCGGCCGATCCCGCGGCCCAGCTTGAGCAAGTGCAGATTCTGGGCGTCGTGGAGGACGCCCTTTCGCGCCTGCCCGCGCGTCAACGGGAAGCCTTTTTGCTGCGTTACTGGGAAGAACTCGATGTAGCGGAAACGGCGGCGGCAATGGGTTGCTCTGAAGGGAGCGTGAAGACCCACTGCTCGCGCGCCGTGCACGCGCTGGCCGCGATGCTGAAGGCGAAAGGGGTTTCGCTGTGAGCGCCCCCGGAACGTCCCGAGGCGCGAATTGTTCCCCTGTGGGAGAGGCGCCACAGCGGGGGCCGCAAGCCGTAGGGGTACGTCAATGATGGATGAGCATACCGATTTCGCCAACAAAATAGCCACTTGCCTCGATCGCGGCGCGGCGGAGCTCAAGGCCGGAACGGCCTACAGGCTGCAGCTCGCCCGTCAGGCCGCGATGGCGCGGCTCGCCGACCCGCAACGGGCCCCCGAATTGCGGCTGGTCGGTGCCAGTGCGAGCGCAGGAAACGGCACCCTTGGCGGGGGTCGCAGCCTCTGGGCGAGCGGACGCCTGTGGCTCGGTGTCGCGCTCATTCTGGCGGCAGGTTTTGGCTTCCAGCAATGGCAGGCGTATCAGCAAATGCGCGACATCGAGGAGACGGACGCCGCCATCCTGTCCTCGGATCTGCCGATCGATGCCTACCTGGACGGGGGATTCCAGAATTGGTTGAAGCACGCGTCCGACGAAGACTGATCCGTGACCTTGTGCTGACGCTCGCGTTTGCCGCGGGACTCCCGGCGAGCGCGCTCGCGCAGCCGGTCGCGTTGCGCTCCCCCTCCTGGACCGAGCTGCCGCCCGCAGAGAAGCAGATCCTCGCCCCGCTTGCGCCCGATTGGGACAAGCTCGACGCGCAGCGCAAGCAGAAGTGGCGCGGCATCGCGCAGCAATATCCGAAGATGTCGGAGGAAGCGCAGCAGCGCCTCCAGCGGCAGATGCGACATTGGGTGGAGCTCACGCCCCAGGAGCGCGCCCTCGCCCGCCAGCAATACAAGACGATGCAGACGCTGCCGCCTGAGAAGAAGCAGGAGGTGCGGCAGAAGTGGGAGCAGTACCGAAGCCTTCCGCCGGAAACGAGGCGCGAACTCGCAACCAAGCGAGCTCCCGGCGGCCCCACGCAGCCGGCGGGTGTGCCCAATCATGCGGTAAGGCCGGCGCCACCGATGCCGCCTCCGCCGCAGCTGTCCTCGCCGGCAATGCCGCCGCCAATGTCCTCTCCGGCAATGCCGGCGCAACAGCCGCCACAGGCGAAGTGAGCACTTCCGAAATGCCCCGCCGGCCGGTACGCGCCGCGACGCGACTTAGCGGTCTTTGAAATCGACGACGTGAGGGGCCCTAGAGCCTCGCTCGCGCGCCGTCTCGCCGCGCTTGCCTATGAAACGCTGCTCTTTGCCGCGGTGGTTCTTGTCGTCGGATTTCTGACCGTGCCACTTTCGGGTCCGGGGCCCGGCAGGGGGGCGCTCAGCATCCCCGATCTGCCCGCCCGTGTCCTTTCGTTTGCCCTTGTGTTCGCGGCTGGCGGCCTTTACTTCGGTTGGTCCTGGACGGGCCGCCGGTGCACGCTGGCGATGAGGACCTGGCGAATTGCCGTCGTACGCGAGAACGGAGGCCCGCTCACCGCCAAGATCGCGCTCAGCCGTTATCTCGCCGCATGGATTGGCCCACTGGGGTCGCTCGCCATTTATTTCGCGCTGCGCCCCGCCGGCGTCGGACCGCTTGCGCTCCCGCTTCTCGCGTTCAATTTCCTGTGGGCGCTCGTCGACCGCGATCGCCAATTCCTGCACGACCGCATCGCAGGCACCCGCATCGTTGACGAGCGAACTTGAGAATGGCCCCCCGCGCGGCAAACGCGCCGCGTTGCGCTCCGTCGTCGGGCGCTGCTCGGTCGCTCGGCGACGCGCCCTTCGAGCCTTGGCTCGCATCCGCTCGCCCGCCTCGCTCACCCGCGCCCTCCGCACGGGAGACGCGACGCGCTGCGCTCCGTTGTCGGGCGCTGCTCGGTCGCTCGGCGACGCGCCCTTCGGGCCTTGGCTCGCTTCCGCTCGCCCGCCTCGCTCACTCGCGCTAGAACGCGGGCTTGGGATTCGCGGCGTCATAGCGCGCGACGCCATCGGTGATTTCCTTTTTTGCTTCCTCAGCGCCGACCCACGTCGACACCCGCACCCACTTGCCCGGCTCGAGATCCTTGTAGTGCTCGAAGAAGTGCGAGATCTGCCGCGTCGTCAGCTCCGGCAGGTCGCGCGGCGACTGGATCCCGTGATAGAGGCCCGAGAGCTTGTCCACCGGAACCGCGAGGATCTTGGCGTCGCCCCCGGCTTCATCGTCCATCTTCAGCATTCCGATCGGCCGGCAGCGCACGACGACGCCGGTGATGAGCGGCACCGGCGAGAGCACCAGGACGTCGCACGGGTCGCCATCCTCGGAGAGCGTGCGCGGAATGTAGCCGTAGTTGCACGGGTAATGCATCGACGTGGACATGAAGCGATCGACGAACACCGCGCCGGTTTCCTTGTCGACTTCGTACTTGATCGGGTCCCCGTGCATCGGGATCTCGACGATCACATTGCAGTCGTTGGGGACGTCCTTGCCGGCGGAGACGCGGTCGAGACTCATGGGAAGAGAGACGATGGGCCGAAAGTGCGATTATAGGGGGCGCCCTCGCGAACGCCGCTTCGGCGTCGCTGCGATGCGCTCCGTGCTCGTCCATCTCGTTGCCGCCGCGTGTGCCATTTCACCGCCGGTCCACGGCCAGGTGCGCCTCGAGTCCGCCCCGTTGGTGGCGCCGTTCTCCACGGCGGTACCCGGCCCGCTGCCGCCGGGTTGGGAACCGGTGCGGATCACCGCGAGCAAGAAGCCGACGCAATACCAGCTGGTCGACGACGCCGGAACGGTCGTGCTCCACGCCCGCGCAGAGGCTGCGGCGAGCGGCGTGGGCTACCACGTCCACTTCGACCTGGCGAGCGCGCCGATCGTCGAGTGGCGATGGAAGGTCTCGCACCTCATCGACAACGCCGACAATGCAATCGCTTCGAGGGAAGATTCTCCCGCGAGGATCGTGCTCGAATTCGAAGGTGACCGCTCGCGGCTCGCGCTGCGGGACCGGGCGTTCTTTGCTCTCGCGGACACTATCGCCGGCCGCGATGTGCCGTACGCAACCTTGATTTACGTCTGGGCGAACCGGGCGCCTGTCGGGGCGGTGATCCCCAATCCCAACACCGGCCGCGTCCGGATGATCGTCGCGGCCAGCGGTCCCGGCGGCGTCGGCGCGTGGCAGACCGTACGCCGCAACGCCGTTGACGATTTTCGGCGCGCGTTCGGCGAGGAGCCGGGCAAGCTCATCGCGGTCGGCCTGATGACGGACACCGACAATACCGGTGCCACGGTCGACGCGTGGTACGGCGACATCCGGTTCCTGTCGGCACCGTGAGCGGGGCCATGCGCGGTTAGAATTCACGGATGGGACCGCGTTGCGCAAAAAGCGCCGCCGGCGCCCGATTCGCCCATGGACATCCTCACGCCGCAGCCCACGATCGTCGAGCAGGCGTACCGCGCGATCCTCGAGGCGATCTGCGAAGGCCGGCTCGAGCCCGGCGAGCGGCTCACGCAGGAAAGCGTCGCGGCGAAGCTGTCGGTGTCGCGGCAGCCGGTCGGACAGGCGCTCCTTCTCCTCAAGCAGCAGAAGTTCGTGACCGAGGCCGGCCGGCGCGGGCTGATGGTCGCGCCGCTCGACCGCGATTTCATGCGCTGGATCTACGAGCTGCGCCTCGGGATCGACCCGCTCGCCGCGGCGCTCGCCGCGCAGCACGCGCGGCATGCCGATCGCGCCCGCGGTCGCGCGCTGATCGCGCGGGGGCATCGCGCGGTGCGCGACGCGTCGATCGCGACGCTGATCGCCGCGGACATGGAATTCCACATGCTGATCTACGAGATGTCCGGCAACCGCCTGTTCACCGACGTGATGGGCCAATTGTGGAATCACCTGCGCCGTGCGATGCGCGAGGTGCTGCAGCACCGCGACTACCGGAAGCAGGTCTGGACCGAGCACGAACAGATGCTGCGCGCAATCTCCGAGCGCAATGCCGAGAGCGCTGCTGCGCTTGCGCGCGCTCATCTCGCGAACGCGGCGCAGAGCGTCCAGCTCGCGCTGCCGGCTGCGAGAGGCACGCCGCCGGCGGGCGGCTCCTAGGCGCCTTTGCGCTTCGGCGCGGGCTCGGCGCGATACGCCGCGGAGTAGCCTACGTAAACATCACGGAACCGAGCGAAAGCATTGCGCTCATCAGACTTCAGCTCGCGGAAAGGCCGGGCGGGCCGCCCGGCCCAGATCCACCCGGCTTTCACGACCGCCCCGCGCTCGACCCACGCGCCCGCCGCCACGCACGCGCCGGCTTCCACGACCACCTCGTCGCCGAGGCGAGAGCCCATGCCGACAAGGGCGTCGTCGCCGATCGCGGCGGAGCCCAGCTGCGCGTTGTGCCCGATCGTGACGCCCGCCCCGATCACGATGTCGCCACGCGCGCGATCCGTGACAAGGATCGAATTGTCCTGCACGTTCGTGCGCGGACCGACGACGATGCGTGCACCGCCGGCCGCGACTGCGCAGCCGAAAAAGATGCTCGCGGAGTCAGAAACTTCGACGCTGCCGACGACGGCGGACGTCGGAGCGACGAACGCGTTCACGATGCGCGGCGAATGGCCGGCGAACGCATGCAGCGGACCGCGGCGATCGGAATCGGGCACGAACGGAGCGACGGACAGCGGCGGCAATGCGCTGGCCGCGACCGTCACGCTCGTCCGGCCCGCTCGGATCTCGGCTGCGACGGCGGCGACCTCGGCACGTGTCGACTTCCCGCACCGGCTTGGCAGGGTTGCCGGCGTAGATCCATCCGCCCTGCAGGTGCTTGCGCGGCGGCACCAGGCTGTCGCCGGCGAGCACCGCATAGGGTCCCACCACCGCGCCGTCGATCACCGACGCCGCCTCGCCGACGACCACGCCCTCGCCCAGCGTGCATGCATGGACGAGGCCGTAGCGGCCGACGGTGACCGCGTCGCCGATTGCCGTGCCGAGGATGCCGTCGGCGATGTGCACGGTCGCGCGCTCGCCGAAATAGACGTTGGAGCCGATTCGTATCCACTCGCCATCGGCGCGCACCGTGGCGTAGTCGCGCAGCCGCAACCCGGTGCCAGCCGACGCTCGGCCAATCAGCGCCGCCGATGACGCCACGTCCGGTGCCGTAGCGCTTGGAGAGAACTCGAGATAATCAACGAGCATGGCGATCGATGCCTTGGCTTCCTTCGCGCCGCGCCTGTCGCCGATCAGAAGACGGGCTTCTCGCGGTACGTGCCCCACAGCGTCTTCAGCTTCTCGACGATGTCGCCCATCGTCGCGCCGGCCTCGACGAGCTCGATCGTCACCGGCATGATGTTCTCCCGCTCGTCCTTCGCGACGGCGACGAGCTCGTCGAGCAGCGCATCGACCTTCGCGTCGTCGCGCTCGCGCCGCACGCGCTCAAGGCGTTCGATCTGGCGCGTCAGCCGTCGACGGGTCGTACGGATGGAGCTCGATGTCGAATTCCTCGTCCGGCTCGACGTACTTGTTGACGCCGATCACCGGCTTCTCGCCGCTCGCCTTCTTCTGCGCCGTCTCGTAGGCGAAATCGGCGATGCGGCGCTGGAACCAGCCCTCCTCGGTCAGCCTGATCGTGCCGCCGTTCGCGTCGACGTACGTCGATGAACCTCGAAGATCTCGCGCTCGTATTGCGTGGTCAGGTTTTCGACGAAGTACGAGCCGCCGAGCGGATCGACGACGCTCGGCACGCCCGACTCGTCGGCGATGATCTGCTGCGTGCGCAGCGCGATCTTCATCGCCTCCTCGGTGGGGATCGCGAACGCCTCGTCCATGCCGTTGGTGTGCAGGCTCTGCGCGCCGCCGAGCACGGCGGCGAGCGCCTGCAGCCCGGTGCGCACGACGTTGATCTGCGTACTGCGGCTTGGTCAGCGACGCCGCGGCCGTCTGGCAATGGAAGCGCAGCCGCATCGACTCCGGGTTCTTCGCGCCGAAGCGCTCGCGCATGATCTTCGCGTACACGCGCCGCACCGCGCGGAACTTCGCGATCTCCTCGAAGAAGTCGGCCTGGCAGACGTAGAAGAACGCGAGCCGCGGCGCGAACTCGTCGACGTGCATGCCGGTCTTCGTGCACCTCCTCGACGTAGGCGATGAGGTTGCACATCGTGAACGCGACCTCGTCGAGCGGCGAGCTGCCCGCCTCGGAGACGTGGTAGCCCGAGATGTTGATCGGGTTGTAGCGCTTCATGTTGCGCGCGCAGAACGTGATGCAGTCGCGCACGATGCGCACCGACGGCGCGACCGGGTAGATCCATTCCTTCTGCGCCTGGTACTCCTTCAGGATGTCGGCCTGGATCGTCCCCGACAGCTTGTGGAGGTCGTAGCCCGCGCCTGCGCGCGAGCGCGACGTACATCGCGAGCAGGATCCACGCGCTCGGGTTGATCGTCATCGACACCGAGATGTTCTCGAGGTCGATGCCGTCGAACAGGTGCTCCATGTCGGCGAGCGTGTCGATCGCGACGCCCTCGCGGCCGACCTCGCCCTCGCTCATCGGGTGGTCGCTGTCGTAGCCCATCAGCGTCGGCATGTCGAAGTCGGTCGACAGCCCGGTCTGGCCGTTGCGCGATCAGGTACTTGAAGCGCTTGTTGGTGTCCTCGGCGGTGCCGAAGCCGGCGATCTGGCGCATCGTCCACAGCGCGGCCGCGGTACATCGTCGGGTACGGGCCCGCGCGTGAACGGGATACCGGCCGGGAAGCCCGATGTCCTCGAGCGGCGTGTCGGCGACGTCGAGCGCCGTGTACGTGCGCTTCAGCGGGAAGCCGCCGAGCGTGCGGAACTCCGCCTGCCGCTCGGGCGCGCGGGCGACGAAGCTCGCGACCTCGTGGCCCTCCCACGCGTCGACCTCCGCTTCGAGCGCCGCGCGGGTGTCCGGATCGACCGCGGGGCGTCCGCGGAACACGGGTTCGTTCATCGGTCACCTCCGATGGAGAGTTCGGCGAGCAGCTTGCGCGCTGCGCCGTGCGGGGACAGCGCACGGCGCGTCGAGCAGGTCGAGCAGCGCCGACACCTTGCCGTCGCGGTGCCGCGCGAAGCGCCGCGCGGAGGATGTCCTCGCCGGCCTTCAGCAGCCGCCGCTCGTTGATGGCCGTCCGGCGCGCGACGATCTCGCCGCTCTCGGCGAGATGCGCCCGGTGCCCGTCGATCGCGGCGAGGAGCTCGCCGATGCCCTCGCCGCGCAGCGGCGCTCGTCGCGACGACCGGCACTCGCCAGCGCGGCGTCGGCGCGGGCGCCGCAATCGAAAGGCCGAGCGCGAGCATCTTCTTCAAGTCGGCGATCGTCCTGTTGGCGTCGGGTCGGTCGCACTTGCTGACGACGTGGATGTCGGCGATCTCGAGGATGCCGGCCTTGATCGCCTGGATGTCGTCGCCGAGTCCCGGCGCCGACACGACGACCGTCGTATGCGCGGCGCGCGCGACGTCGACCTCGTCCTGGCCGACGCCGACGGTCTCGATCATCACAATGTCGAAGCCCGCGGCGTCGAGCACGTCGACCGCTCTCGAGCGTGCCATGCGCGAGGCCGCCCAGCGCGCCGCGCGTCGCCATGCTGCGCACGAACACCCCGGCGTCGCCCGCAAGATCGCCCATGCGGATGCGGTCGCCCAGGATCGCGCCGCCGGAAAAAGGGCTCGAGGGATCGACCGCGACGATCGCGAGCCGTGCGCGCCGTCGCGCGCACTGCCGCGGCGAGCTTCGCGACCAGCGTCGACTTGCCGCTGCCGGGCACGCCGGTGATGCCCACGACGTGCGCGCGCCCCGCGTGACGGAAGATCGCGTCGAGCGCGGACGACACTCGTCGCCGCCGTCTCTCGGCGCGCGTGAGGAGCCGCGCGATCGCGCGCAGGTCGCCGGCGAGCACGCCGGCACAAGCTCGCGGGACGGGACGAACGTCATCGGCCACCTCGCGAGCCGCGCGTTCATTTCGCGGAACACGTCGCGATCGTCGATCACGCGCCGCGCCTTGAAATCGGTGCGCGGGAAGGTGCCCGGCGGCACGATTTCGACCTTCGCGCGCAGCCCGAGCATCTTCTGCAGCTTCTGTGCGGCCTCGCCTCGCAACGTCGCGAGTCCGATTTCGCCCCGGGCCTGCACGCGCGGATGCCGCCTCGATGCGGATCAGGAGCTCGTCCATCGCTCCGTCGCGCGTGATGACGATCCGGTGCTCGCCGCCGTAGCCCCCGAGCTGATTCATTACGGCGTCGACCTCGCTCGGGTAGACGTTCTCGCCACGGATCGTGAACATGTCGTCGATGCGGCCGAAGATGCCCTGCGGCAGCCGCGGATACGTGCGGCCGCACGGGTTAGGACCGTTCTCCCAGAGCGTGAGGTCGCCCGAGACGAGGCGGATCATCGGCTGCGACGTGCGCTCGAGGTGCGTGTACACCGGCGTGCCGCGCTCGCCATAGCGGACGCGATGGAACGTCTGCGGGTCGCACACTTCGGTGTAGATGATGTCCTGCCAGCAGAGCATGCCGTCGGTCTCTGCGCTGCCGCTCGACGTTCATGAACGGCGTCATCTCCGCCATCGATCCGCAGTCGATCACCCGGGCGCCGTACGCGCTCGGCGATCCGATCGCGAACGCCTGGCACCGATGCGCCGGGCTCGCCGGAGAAGAACATCACCTCGAGCCCGAACGCGCGCGGATCGTAGCCCTCCGCGCGCGCGACTTCGGCGAGGTGCAGCGCGAACGACGGCGTGCCGTAGAACGCCCGCGGCTTTGTTCGCGTCGAGCCACATCGCCGCGCGCGCCGTCATGCCCGGCGCGCCTGCGCCGAACGGGAACGCGCTGGCAGCGCAGCCGCTCGGCACCGGCCAGCGTGCCCCACGAGCCCATGTAAAGGCTGAAGATCGCGGCGATGAACACGGTGTCGCCTGGGCGGATCCCCATTCCCCACATGATCCGTGCGTGCGCGTTGGCGATCGAGCTCCAGTCGTCGCGGCCGATCGCGAACGCCGTCGGACGGCCGGTCGTCCCGGAGGTTCCGTGCACGTGGAAGATCTCGCGCTCCGGAACGCACAGATAGTCGCCGAACGGCGGTACGCGCGACTGCGCGTCGCGCAGGTCGTTCTTCGTGATGACCGGCACGCGCGACTCGAAATCCTCGAGCGATCGCAGGTGATCGGGGTGGAAGCCCGCGTCGTCCCACTTCCGGCGATAGAACGGCGAGTTGTCCCACGCGTAACGGGTCACCTGCCGCAGCCGCTCGACAATCGCGACCTCGCGTTCGGCAGCCGGCATCGTTTCGCGTCGCGGGAACCAGTAGCGCACGTCCGCGGGCGGCAGATAATCCGCGTCGAAGCGCGGCGGAAACGACCATTGCTCCATCGGCGATCCCTCGCCTCAGCGCGGGCCGCGCTCGGCGACGATCCTGCGCACCATCGCGGCGATCGCCTCCGGCGGCGTGTCCTGCAGCATGAGCTCCTTGACGCCGGCGGACTTGAGCACCGCGACGTCGGCGTCTGGGATCACACCGCCTCCCACCACGAGGATGTCGTCGGCGCCGCGTTCGCGGAGCGCGTCGAGGATGCGGGGAAATACGGTCATGTGGGCGCCGGAAAGAATCGATACGCCAATGACGTCGACGTCCTCCTGCACGGCCGCCTCGACGACCTCCTCCGGGGTCCGGTGGAGGCCGGTATAGATGACGTCCATGCCCGCATCGCGCAGCGTCCGCGCGACCACCTTCACTCCCCGGTCGTGGCCGTCCAGTCCGACCTTCGCGACCAGCACCCGGATGTGCGGCTCATGGACCATGCTCTCCTCCCGGCGCAGCCATTGCAAACGCTTGGTCCACGCCGAATTATTGTATACCGTATCCCATACGGATCCTTCGGTCGGCCCCGCGCAGCTCGATCCCTTGGACTGTCGGGCCCCGGGGGAAATCCGAGCGCGCCGGTCGCTGCATCCAATGGCTGATACCCTCAAAGGCCCACGATGAAACGCATGTTGCTCCCCCTGCTGCTGCTCTTCGCGATTGCCATCGCCGTCGCCGCGGCGTGGTACGTCGTCGATCGGGCGTTTCCCGGCCGGGCCGGTGCCCGCGGCGGTGGCGAGATCATCTCGGAAACGCGCCCTCTGGAGGCGTTCTCGAAGCTTGACGTCGATGGGCTGGCCGAGGTGACGCTGGTGCAGGGGACGGCCGACGCGATCACCGTCGATGCACCCGCAAGACAGCTCCCGAAGGTGCGTGGCGCAGTCCGCGACGGCACGCTCACCCTCACCAACGACGATTCGCGCGGCTTCCTCTCCGGCTTGTTCGGCGGCGGGGTGCACCCGGTGAAGGTCGTCGTCACGTTCCGCTCGCTCGACAGCGTCCGCGCTTCGGGGGCGGTCAAGATCCGGTCCGACAGCATCAAGACCGACGTCCTCAAGGTCGCGGTGTCCGGCGCGGCATCGCTCTCCATTGCCGGGCTCGACGCAAAGGAACTGTCCGTTGCTGGCTCCGGCGCGATGAAGGCGGAACTCGCCGGCCGTGTCAGCGACCAGGCGGTATCCATTTCCGGCGCCGGCGACTATCGCGCGTCAAATCTCGTGAGCGACAACGCCCGCGTGTCGGTCAGCGGGGCGGGGAAAGTCTTCGTCAACGCCGCCAAGACGCTCGATGTCAGGATTTCAGGCGCAGGCAGCGTCGATTATCTGGGCAATCCTCAGGTACGTGAGGATATAAGCGGCGCGGGGCGCGTCAGAAGGCGCGAGTCGGCGCTCGGGCAACCCGCGATTGCCTAGCGTTTCGCCGCGCGGCCGAGCGCTGGTCAGTGAACGACGGCAACCGCCGCCGCCCGCCGGATCGTCTCGGGCTTGAACAGCAGCGGCCCTCCGCTCTCAGGGTCCCGATCCGGATGCACGCCGGGAAGCACCCGGACATCGGTGACGCGACAATCGGCGAGAAGGCCTGTCAACATTGCCGCGACGTCGCCAACGCGGTCCAGAGGATGCAGCGGACACCGGAACCCTTCGGCGTCACGCGGCTCGAAGGGCGACGACAGCGACAGCCGCAACTCGCCTCCCTGCGGCGCATCCGCAGCGCGATGGCCGCTGATCACAGCCACCGGCTCGCCCGTCGACGCGCGGAGCTTGCGGATCGCGTTGCTCACGAAGATCTGGGCGCCGACTTCGCGGTGCGCGATGCGACCCTGCCAGACGGCAGGCAATGGGCGACCCGGAGCACGCGGAAGTGCGAGCACCGTCGTCCCGGGGCAGGCGAGCTGGCGCGAAAGCTCGCGCGCCAACGGCAATCCCCAGGCGCCGACCCTCTCGTCCACCAACAGATCGGCACCGGGCCTTGCCAATGCAGACCCCACCAGAAAGCGCAAGTGGACCGCTTCCCTGCCCGAGACGAGCGTAAGCGGTGCGGGCGTGATCTGACGCGACACGAGCGTTGGAACCTGTGCGTCGGGCAGGCGCTGCCAGGCCAGCAGCTGCGGCAGCCGCGCGATATCGATCGCCGGCGCGGCGACCAGCGCGTCGGCGAGCGACAAGGTCCGGTTGCCGCAGAGCGCACCATGGTCCTGCAGGATCTCGGTGATCCGCTGCTCCGCCGGGAGCCATTGAGCGAGGGTCGACTCGCCATTCGATGCCTCGCGGCCCGCCACAACGACAATCGGGACGGCAAATACCGTGACCGCGAGATCCGCGGCCGCGTCGATGGTCAGCTCGCGCCACGTGGAATCGAGCTGTCGCCACAGATGCCGCGCAATTGCTACCGACGGGGCTGCGTCGAACATCGCAGCCAGCGCAACACCGTCGCCGCCAAGCCAGCGCCCGAGCTCCGAGCGCAGCTCACGATCGAGCGCTCGGGCGCCTGGGCCCGTATCGGCGTCGAGAGCCGCGGCGGCGAGCGCGTGGAGCTTCGCCGCGGCAGGCGCGGCCGATCCGGCATCCGGAAACACGCGCGGATCCTGAATTTCGACGACGGCATCGGTCATGGCGGCCGATTCTCGCACGCGGCACCTCGGAAGGTCATCGATTCGGCCCCGACAGGTTTGCCGGATCGGTCGCCTAAAAGCAGAATGCCCCGTGCGCCGACGACAGCGGCCCGTACATCGCGCGCCAAACGCCGAGTCCCGCGAATCCCGCGAGCAGCGCCGCAGCGCCGTAGCGAACGATCCTCGAACCGAGCCACTGACGCGCGCGAGTGACGACCCATGCGGCCGCGAGCAGATTCGGAAGCGTCCCGAGCCCGAACGCGAGCATCACGGCTCCGCCTTCCAACGCGCCGCCGGAAAACGCGGCAATCGGCAGCACGCTGTAGGTGAGCGCGCAGGGCACGAGGCCCCAGACCATCCCCGAGGCAAATCGTGCGGTGGCGCCTTCGCGAGCGCGCAGAACCCGGAACGCAGGCAGGACCCGGGCGAACATCAGCGAGCCCGCCCGCTGCAGCACGGCAAACGCATCGCGGTTCCACAGGATCGCGACGGCCAGCGCGAGTAGAAACAGGTTCGCAATCACGTATAACGTTCGCTGCAGCGGCAGCCATGCCGCTGCCGAAAGTGCAAGCGAACCGGCGCCGCCGAGAATGGCACCCAGCAGCGTGTAGGTCGTGATGCGCCCGAGGTTGTAGGCGAAGGCGCGCCGCGCAAGGGTGCGTGCGGGGAGGAGGGGCACCCCAAGCGCCGGCGCCGGCATTCCCGCCCCGGAAAGTGCCGCGACAAAGCCGCCGCACATCGCGAGGCAGTGCGCACCGCCCAGAATGCCGGCAAGCCATGCGCCAATCAGCGGCGAAATGGCCATCACGGCCATCGTGGTTGCAGGAAGCGATGTGCGCGAGCGCGGATAGCGCCGCGCATATACCCGCCAGGCATAACAGAGGTCATCCTGTTCAAATGGTTGAATTCGCTTTAGACTGCGCCATCTTGATGCAGGTCAAAGGCCCCCAGTGCCCGCCCCTTCCGGCTCGATGACGTTGCCAGCGAAACCCTTCACCCCGATGCCTTCCCAAGCGACGCAAACGACCGCCCACGCGGCGGCGCCCGGGACTGCGGCTTCGGTGATATCGATCCGCGACCTCAAGGTTCACTGCTCGACGTGCAGCATGCGCGAGCTTTGTCTTCCGATGGGGCTCGAGCCGGAAGACCTGAAGCAGGTCGATGCGGTACTCGGCGCGCGGATCAAGCTCAAGAAGGGGGAAACGCTCTACCGGGCCGGCGAATCCTTCACAGCGCTCTACGCGATCCGGATCGGCTCGCTCAAGACGACGGTCCTGGCCGAGGACGGCCGCGAACAGGTTTCCGGCTACCACATGCTGGGCGACATCGTCGGCCTTGACGGCATCGGCACCGACCGCCACGGCTGCCAGGCCGTGGCACTCGAGGACACCGACGTCTGCGTGCTGCCCTTCGAGCGCATCGAGGACCTGGCGCGCAGTCTTCCGCCGCTGCAGCACAACCTTCATCGCCTGCTGTCGAAGGAAATTACGCGCGACCAGAACAACATGCTGCTGCTCGGCAGCATGCGCGCCGAGGAGCGCCTCGCCGTGTTCCTCCTTTCGCTCGCCGATCGGTACAAGCGCCGCGGCTATTCGTCGACCGAGTACGTGCTGCGGATGACGCGCGAGGAAATCGGCAGTTATCTCGGCCTCAAGCTCGAAACGGTAAGCCGCCTCTTCTCCCGCTTTCAGGAAGAAGGGCTGATCCAGGTCCAGGGTCGCGCCGTCAAGCTGCTCGACCCCACCGCGCTGAAGCAGATCGTCGGGCAGCGCGGCTAGGCTCGGATCGCGGGCAGCGTCCCGCGCCGTCAGCCCGCCGTCCATTGCCGCCTCACCGCGGGGCCACCTCGCCCGGCCCGCAGCAGGCCGCCGAATCGTCGCGTTTCGGACACCCTTCGGGCCGATCCGGCGGATCGAGCGGGCACCGGTTCACTTCCCATGGCGAGCGCTCGAGGAACACGGTGAGCGCGGACGACGCGATGCCGAGCCCCCAGAATCCGAAAAAGCCCATTGTGTAGATCGCCTGGCGCGACAGGTCGAGCGTCGCGCCAAAGAAATGCAGATCGAACGGATCGAACACGGTGAAAAAAACTGCTTCGCCGATGGCGGCGACAAGGAATGCCGGCCACATCACCCACATCAGCCGCTGCGCCAGATTTCCGCTGCTTTCCATCGTCGCCTCCTCGAATCGCTGACCGCGCGTGCCGGACGAGCGCGCCGTCGGTCTCAGTCGTCAATCGACGGCGCGTGCCGTGCCGAGCCGCACCTCGGTAAACTCACCCTCGGTCATGGCGCTCGAAAGGCGCCACGAATCGGTTTCGACGGTCACGTGAAAGCGCCCCTGCAGCGGCGCGCCGAGGGCGCCAGTGTAAACGCCGTCGGCGCCGCGCGTCAGCCTCAGCACGCGATCCCTCCCGGCGCGCGTCGGATGCAGGAGCGTCAGTTTCACCGCGGCCGGCGCTGCCGCCCCGAGGCCGCTCATTTCAAGCCGCACGGCACCGTCCCTCGCGACAGACAACACAGCGCCGAGCCGCATCGCCTCGGCGCGCGCGCTGCGGTCGAGCTCCTTGTTGATCATGAGCCCGCGCTTGTAATAGTCGTCGGCGATCACGCCGTCGTCGGTCGCCGCGGCGATCCACGCGGTGGTGAGCGCTGCGACGACCACGATTGCCGGTCCGGCGATCAGGAGCCACGGCCACAGTTGCCGGTACCAGGCGTTGCGGTCCGTGCGGTGCTTGGTGGCGAGGTTTGTCATCGCGGATGCGTTCATGCCGGTCTCACCGCGGAAAGAAGAACTTCGATTGCTCGCGGCGCACGACCCCCGCATCGTCCACGGCCTGGACGACGATTTCTATCTTGCGCGACAAGTGGCCTTTCTCCCGGGCTTCGCGCAGGTGGTCCTCGTCGACTTCGCCGGCGACCTCGCCGCGCGCCTGCAGGATAATCGGCACAAGCCGCGTCGACGCCGCTCCGAGCGCGACCGGCTGCTCGACGCCGGTGACCTCGAGCCCGTCGACGCCGGTCGCCGAAATCGTGAACGCGCGCGGCTTCTCGTCGGTGTTCATGATCTGCAGCCGGTAGACGTTCTGCACGACGCCCGTCCGACACTTCGCGCGCGAGCGCGCCGCGGTCGCGGATGACGTCGACCTTGAGCGGGTTGCGCAGCGCGAGCGACACGCCGGTCGCGACGATGATGACGCAGCGAGAAGGCTCGTGTAGATCGAGCGTGCGCGGCCGGACCACACGCGCTTCCACATCGTCGCGCGAGTCGTAGTGTCCCTGCGAGCGCGTTCTCCGTCGCGTAGCGGATGAGCCCCTGCGGGTAGCCCATCTTGTCCATCACCTGGTCGCAGCCGTCGATGCACGCGGCGCAGCCGATGCACTCGTACTGCAGCCCCTTGCGGATGTCGATGCCGGTCGGGCACACCTGCACGCAGATGTTGCAGTCGACGCAATCGCCGAGGCCTGCTCGTCTTTGCGATCCGCCTTGCGGCTGCGCGCGCCGCGCGGCTCGCCGCGCTCGCTGTCGTAGGTGATGATCAGCGTGTCACGGTCGAACATCACCGACTGGAAGCGCGCGTACGGGCACATGTACTTGCAGACCTGCTCGCGCATGAAGCCGGCGTTGCCGTACGTCGCGAAGCCGTAGAACAGGATCCAGAACGCTTCCCACGGCCCGAGGTTCCAGGTGATCGCGCGCGCACCCGAGGTCGCGGATCGGCGAGAAATAGCCGACGAACGTGTAGCCGGTCCACAGCGCGAGCGCGAGCCAGACGCGTGCTTCGCTGCCTTGATCCCGAGCTTCTCGCAGCGACAACGGCGCCGGTCGAGCCGCATGCGCGCGGTGCGCTCGCCTTCGATCTTGCGCTCGATCCACAGGAAGATCTCCGTGTAGACGGTCTGCGGGCACGCGTAGCCGCACCACAGCCGGCCGGCGACCGCGGTGAACAGGAACAGCGAATAGCGCGGCAGATCAGAGGAGCGCCGACAGGTAGATCACGTCCTGCGGCCAGAACACGAGGCCGAAGATGTAGAACTTGCGCGCGGCGAGGTCGAACAGCACCGCCTGGCGCCCGTTCCACGTGAGCCACGGCAGGCCGTAGAAGATGATCTGCGTGGCAAAGACCAGCGCCCAGCGCCACGTTGGCGAACCAGCCGTGCACCGCGCGCGGATAGATCTTCTTGCGGATCTCGTAGAGGCGCGACCTCCTCGCCGGCGCGGACGGCGGCGGGGGCTGAAGCGAAACTGGCGAGTCGTTGGCGTTCACGGGACGAGTATGGCGCGATGCGCGCACGATCGCAAAAAGCGCCCGGGGGCCCACGCCTCTTTCGCGCGCTGGTCCACGCTGCGCGCTGCGGCCACGGGCTCGCCATGACCGCAGCAGTGGCGCGCGTCACTTGGCGGCGGGCTTGTTCGACAGGCCCCAGACGTACGCGGCGAGGAGCTGGATCTTGCGCCGGCCCGAGCTGGTCCTTGAAGCGCGGCATCGGCGTGTGCCGGCGGCGATGCCGAGGTGACGGCCCTTGGTGATGCCTTCGGTGATCGTCGCCTCGGAGCTGCCGTAGAGCCAGATCTGTCGGTGAGGTTCGGCGCGCCGACCGCCTGGTTGCCCTTGCCGTCCGGGCCGTGGCACGCCGCGCAGTTCTGCTCGAACATCGGCTTGCCGAGTTGCGCGCTTAAGCGTAGTCGTGCGGAAGGCCGGAGAGCGAGCGCACGTAGTCGACGACGTCTTTCACGCCCTCGTCGCCGAGCGCGGGGCCCAGCGCCGGCATGACGCCCATGCGGCCGTTAGTGATCGTCGTGCGATCGTCGTCCGGGTCGCCGCCGTAGAGCCAGTCGTTGTCGCGCAGGTTCGGGAAGCCGCTTGCCGCCGCCGGCATCGGAGCCGTGGCACTGCGCGCAGTTGTTGAGGAACAGCCGCTCGCCCATCGCGCGCGCCTGCGGATCGGCGGCGATCTGCTGCGAGGTCCATCGCGAGGTATTTGTCGTAGAGCGGCTTGCGCGTCGCGTCGGCGTCCGCCTTTTCCTGTCGCGTACGGCGCCGGTCGACGTCCAGCCCAGCAGCCCGGGAACGCTGCCGAGCCCGGGATAGAGCGACGAGATAGACGAGCCGAACACGATCGTGATGTAGAACAGCCACATCCACCAGCGCGGCAGCGGATTGTTGTACTCGGCGAGGTCCCCGTCCCAGACGTGGCCGGTCGAGCTCGACCCGCTTTCCCCGCGTGCCGGCGGCTGCGCGCGCCCTTGGCACGCTCGACGCGGACCTTGCCGGTACCCACAGCAGCACGCGCAGGCGGCGATGCGAGGCGAGCGTCAGCGACGATGACGAGCAGCTCCAGAAACCCGAAGTGAAATCGCTCATGCGCCGCCGCTCCGCTGACGTTTTCGCCGATCCCGGCGCGTCGTCAGCGTCGTCCGGCAGCGCGAACGGCGCATTCGCCGCCTCCGCGAACGCGCGCGTGCGGCGCCCGGCTGTAGGCCCACGCGACGATGCCGAGGAACGTGACGAACGAGAGCACGGTCGTGGCGACGCTGATCAATGCTGTAGACGTTCCATCGCTCACCTCGCGTTCTTCAGCGCGAGGCCCAGGTTCTGCAGGTACGCGATCAGCGCGTCCTGCTCGGTCTTGCCCTTGAGCTCGGCCGGCGCCTTGGCGATCTCGTCGTCGGTGTACGGCACGCCGACGCGGCGCAGCGCGCGCATCTTCGCCTCGATGTCGTCGGCGTCCGCCGGCGTCTTCGCGAGCCACGGATAGCCGGGCATGTTCGATTCGGGCACGACGTCGCGCGGATTGTTGAGGTGCGCGCGGTGCCAGTCGTCGGAATAGCGGCCGCCGACGCGCGCGAGGTCCGGACCGGTGCGCTTGCTGCCCCACTGGAACGGATGGTCGTAGACGAACTCGCCGGCGACCGAGTAGTGGCCGTAGCGCTCGGTCTCGGCGCGGAACGGCCGGATCATCTGCGAGTGGCAGTTGTAGCAGCCTTCGCGCAGGTAGATGTCGCGGCCGGTCGAGCTGCAGCGGCGTGTAGGGCTTGACGCCCGGCGACCGGCTCGGTCGTCGACTTCTGGAAGATACAGCGGCACGATCTCGACCAGGCCGCCGACGCTGACCACCAGGACGATCAGCACGATCATCCAGCCGATGTTCTTTTCGATCGATTCCTGATTGAGTTTCATCGTCGCTCTGCCCTCTCACGCGTGCGCCGGCGCGCAGCGGCCGGGATCGGCGCCTCGACCGCCTTGCCGCCGGCGATCGTGCGCCACACGTTGTAGGCCATGATCAGCATGCCGGCGAGGAACAGCACGCCG
The DNA here is from genome assembly GCA_963733985.1 of uncultured beta proteobacterium. GTDB lineage: Bacteria > Pseudomonadota > Gammaproteobacteria > Burkholderiales > Casimicrobiaceae > CAIWHR01. Next base: position 53,011 of record CAVTFF010000017.1, read on the forward strand.
CCGAGCAGGCGGATCGCGTAGAACGGATAGGTCGCCTTGACGCTCTCGACGAACGCGTAGGTCAGCGTGCCGTCGGCGTTGGCCGCGCGCCACATCAGGCCCTGCATCACGCCGGCGATCCACATCGCCGCGATGTAGAGCACGACGCCGATCGTCGCGATCCAGAAGTGCAGCGGTGATCAGGCGCACCGACCACATCTCGGTCTTGCCGAACATCCGCGGGATCAGGTAGTAGATCGCAGCCGATCGAGATGAACGCGACCCAGCCGAGCGCGCCCGAGTGCACGTGGCCGATCGTCCAGTCGGTGTAGTGCGACAGCGCGTTCACCGTCTTGATCGACATCATCGGCCCTTCGAAGGTCGACATGCCGTAGAACGACAGCGAGACGATCAGGAACTTGAGGATCGGGTCGTCGCGCAGCTTGTGCCACGCACCCGACAGCGTCATGATGCCGTTGATCATGCCGCCCCACGACGGCGCGAGCAGGATCAGCGAGAACACCATGCCGAGCGATTGCGTCCAGTCGGGCAGCGCCGTGTAGTGCAGGTGGTGCGGGCCCGCCCACATGTAGGTGAAGATCAGCGCCCAGAAGTGCACGACCGACAGCCGGTACGAATAGATCGGGCCGGCCCGCCTGCTTCGGCACGAAGTAGTACATCATCCCGAGGAAGCCCGCGGTCAGGAAGAAGCCGACCGCGTTGTGGCCGTACCACCACTGCACCATCGCGTCCTGCACGCCGGCGTACGCCGAGTAGGACTTCATCGGCCAGAACGTCACCGGCATCTCGGCGCTGTTGACGATGTGCAGCAGCGCGACCGTCAGGATGAACGCGCCGAAGAACCAGTTGGCGACGTAGATGTGCGGCGTCTTGCGCTTGACGATCGTGCCGAAGAACACGACCGCGTAGGAGACCCAGACCAGCGTGATCAGGATGTCGATCGGCCACTCGAGCTCGGCGTATTCCTTGCCCGTCGTGAAGCCGAGCGGCAGCGTGATCGCCGCGAGCACGATGACCGCCTGCCAGCCCCAGAACGTGAACGCCGCGAGCCCGTCGCAGAACAGCCGCACCTGGCAGGTGCGCTGCACGACGTAGTAGGACGTCGCGAACAGCGCCGAGCCGCCGAACGCGAAGATCACCGCGTTGGTGTGCAGCGGCCGCAGGCGGCCGTAGGAGAGCCACGGAATGTCGAAGTTGAGCTCGGGCCAGAGGAGCTGCGCGGCGATGATCACGCCGACCAGCATGCCGACGATGCCCCAGACGACCGTCATGACCGCGAACTGGCGCACGACCTTGTAGTTGAACGTTGCCGCTGTGGCCGTGGCATTCATCGCTTCAGCTCCGTACCCCCGTGCAACCCACGCATACGTACCGCCGGCGCGACTTTCGAATTGCAGTGCGCCGGCGGTTGCCTCTTGCCTGCCGAATCCCCGGTGCGGAGCCGACACCCTGAACGAGAATCAAAGCGGCATGCTACCGGCGCCCCTGTTCGTCCGGATTGATCGAGGTCAAACCGGTACGAATGGTCGACGGATCGCGATCCGCGCCCCGGTCCTCCGGAATGACGTCGCTCGTGTCGTCGTCGGCGAGGATCCGGTGCGCGGGGCCTTCGAGATCGTCGAACTGGCCGCTTCTCACCGACCACCAGAAGCCGGCGCCGATCAGGAGCACGAGCACGACCGACAGCGGAATCAGCAGAAGCAGGATGTCCATCGCGCGCCTCAGGCCGGCCTGCCGACGCTATGCCGGCGCGCTGCCGCGCGTCGCCGTCGGTCGCCGGCACGCTGCCGCGCGCGACGCGCAGCGCGTTGGCGACGACGACCAGCGACGACATCGACATGCCGATCGCGGCGGCGAGCGGCGTGACAAATGCCGAATGCCGCGGCGGGAATCGCGACGCGTTGTAGGCGAAGGCCCAGACCGAGATTCTGCGCGGACGACGGCGAGCGTCCGGCGCGCATGCAGCGATCGCATCGGCGATGCGCGACAATTCGTCGCCGAGCACGACGACGTCGGCGGTCCATTGCGCGAGCGGCGTCGCGCTGCCGAGGCGCGATCGACACCTGCGCCTGCGCGAGCGACGGCGCGTCGTTGATGCCGTCGCCGACCATCGCGACGATCGCGCCCTGCGCCTGCAGCGCGGCGATGGCCGCGCGCTTGTCTTCGGGAAGCGCATCGCCGCGCGCGTCGCTCGATGCCGAGCGCCGAGGCGACCGCCGCGACCGTCTCGCGCGCGATCGCCGGAGAGCAGCATCGGGACGATGCCGCAGCGCGCGCAGCGCGCGATCAGAGCCGCCGCGCCGGGCCGCACCGTGTCGCCGAGCGCGAAGAGCGCGAGCCATCCCGTGCTCGTCGCCGAGCGCGACCGCGTGGCGCGCGGCGATCGGGATGCAGGTCCGCGGCTGGCGGCGACGCATCCCGACAGCGCGGCGACGAAGTCCGGGCGCCCGAGGCGCACCGTGCGGCCAGCGACGACGCCTTCGACGCCGCTGCCCGGGACCGTCTGCAGCGCCTCGACGCGACGGCGTGTCCGAATCCTGCGCCGGCTGCGCGGAAGGCACGCGCCAGCGGATGCTCCGATCGCGCCTCGAGCGCCGCGGCGAGCGCGAGCGCCGTCGCGCGTCGCGCGGCTCTCCAGCTCGTCGACGTCGGCAGCGCCAGACGGCCCGAGCGTCAGCGTGCCGGTCTTGTCGAGCACGACGTGCGTCACGCGCGCCAGCGTCTCGAGCGCATCGGCGCGCGCGATGACGACCTGCCGCCGCGCGAGCGCGCCGGCCGCGGCCGCGAGCGCCGCCGGCGTGGCGAGCGACAGCGCGCACGGGCAGGACACGACGAGCACCGCGAAGGTCACCGCCAGCGCGCGCGACGGATCGATGCTGCCACCAGACGACGCGCCGTCACGGCGGCAAGCAGCCAGCAACGCGCCGACGAACCACGCGGCGACACGGTCGGCGACGCGCGCGACGCGCGGCCGCTCGCTCGCCGCGCGCTCGACCAGCCGCGAGACCGCGGCAAGCCGGGTCGCTTCGCCCGCGGCCGTCACGCGCACGCACGAGCGCGCTGTCGCGAGCTGACGCTGCCCGCGAGCACCGCGTCGCCGGGCGCGACCTGGCGCGGCCGCGATTCGCCGGTGAGCATCGCCTCCTCGACGCTCGCGCGCCCTTCGACGACCTCGCCGTCGGCGGGAATCGTGCGCCCGGCCGCACGAGCACGACGTCGCCCGGCGTCGAGCGATGCCGCGCCGACGGCTCGACGTCGCGGCGCGCGGGCCACGCGACGAGGCGCTCCGCCGTCGCCGGGCGTGCGCGCGCGACGCTTCGATGGCATCGCCGGCGCGCTGTCGCGCGACCAGCTCGACGTAGCGCGCGACGAGCAGCAGCGCGACGAACATCGTCACCGAGTCGTAGTAGACGGCACCCCGTCCGCGCGAACGTCGCCCAGGCGCTCGCGGCGAACGCCGCCGCGACGCCGAGCGCGACCGGCACGTCCATGCCCGGCCGCTGGCATCCGCAGATCGCGCCAGGCGCCGCGGAAGAACGGCGCCGCGGAATAGAGGACGCCGGCAGCGTCAGCGACAGGCTCGCCCATTCGAGCAGCCGCCGGTGCTCGGGCTCCACGCCGTCGACGGTGATGTACGCCGGCACCGCGAACATCATCACCTGCATCATCGCGAGCAGCGCGACCGCGATGCGCAGCAGCAGCGCACGCGATTCGCGGCGCGCCAGCGCCTCGCGGCGCGCGGGATCGTAGGGGTAGGCGCGATAGCCGATCGCGGCGATGGCGCGCAGCACGTTGCGAGAGCCGCGTCGCCGCGGGATCCCAGACGACGCGTGCGCGCCGGGTGGCGAAATTGACGCTTGCCTGGACCACGCCCGGCTGGCGCGCGAGCCACGTCTCGATCAGCCAGACGCACGCGCCGCAATGGATGCCTTCGAGCAGCAGCGACACTTCGCAGCGCCCGGCGGGCGCTGCCGCGGACGAGCCCCGCCTGCGCCGCGGCGTCGTCCCAGCTGCGACCATTCATCGCCGACGTCGCGCTCCTCGTGCGGGCGGTCCGCGAGAACGGTGCGGCGATCGTAGAAGCGCGTCGAGCCCTGCGGCCTCGATCGTCTGCGCGATCGCGAGGCATCCGGCGCAGCAGAAATCGCGCGGCGCGCCGCGGAGCACGGCGCGCCACCGCACGGGCTTCGGATTGGGCGTGCCGCAGTGGAAGCAAAGGCCGTCAGCGGACACCGAACCCGATGCGGAGCGCTCCGTTCCGCGCGACGCGCTCGGCGCGGATTCGATGGGCACGGGCTCATTGGGCATCCGGCGCAATCTAAGGTGACGGGCGCACTCGGTCAATCGTGAAGTGCCCGTCGCTTGATCGCGCGCAAAGGCCATTGATTTCGGTCAACGCGAGAGGGAAGATGAGGGCGGAAAATCACCGTAGGAATCCCCCACTCGAGGAGCGGAGATGTACAAGAATCTGCTGGTCGCAACGGATGGCTCGAAGCTCTCGGACAAGGCCTTGACCCACGCGATCGGCCTCGCGCAGGCCGTGGGCGCCAAGCTGACGGCATTCTATGCCGCGCCCGATTATCCGATGCCCGCCTACGCCGACGGCGTCGTCTACGAACCGGTATCACGCAAGGAGTACGCGAAGCTCGCGGCCGAGGACGCGGAGAAGATCCTCGCCGGGGTCGCCGCCAAGGCAACCGCAGCGGGCGTCGAATGCAAGACGACGTATTCGATCGCGCCCGCGCCCTGGGAAGCGATCCTTGCAGCGGCGAAGAAGCACAAGTGCGACGCCATCGTGATGGCGTCGCATGGCCGGCGCGGCGTGTCGGCGCTGCTGCTCGGAAGCGAGACGCAGAAGGTGCTGACGCACACGAAGCTGCCGGTGATCGTCGTTCGCTAGACATCGTCTCGCGGCGGCTCGCGGGCGACTCGAGCGGGCTTCCGGTACACGCGGAATGTGACCGCGAGCGACAGCCCCGAAGCGCGGTCCTCGGGGTATCGTGCGGCGATCGCCGCTGCGCTGCCCTCGAGGGGGAGCAATTCCCATGCAGCCTCCGCGCCGTGGGGTTTCGCGTTGAGACTGGGTCGGATCGCCCACGCTCGCAGACGCGCCCTTCGGGCTCTGGCTGCCCCTGTAAGCGTCCTTGTCAGGGCTCTGCAGCGCTCGCGACCGCGACTTCGATCGCCTGGATACGGCGGTAATCGGCGTTCGGGGTAAAATGCGCGCCTTTCCAACAAAAACAGAATCATGCGCGTATCGCGCTATTACCTGCCCACGCTGAAGGAGGCGCCCGCCGAGGCCGAGGTCGGCAGCCACCAGCTGATGCTGCGCGCCGGGCATGATCAAGCGCTCGCCGCCGGCATCTACACCTGGCTGCCGCTGGGCCTGCGCGTGCTGCGCAAGGTCGAGACGATCGTGCGCGAGGAGATGAACCGCGCCGGCGCGATCGAGCTGCTGATGCCGGTGGTGCAGCCGGCCGAGCTGTGGCAGGAGACGGGGCGCTGGGACAAGTACGGCCCGGAGCTGCTGCGCCTCAAGGACCGCCACGAGCGCGACTTCGTCGTCGCAGCCGACCTCACGAGGAGGTGATCACCGACATCGCGCGCAAGGAACTGCGAAGCTACAAGCAGCTGCCGGTCAATTTCTATCAGATCCAGACCAAGTTCCGCGACGAGGTGCGGCCGCGCTTCGGCGTGATGCGCGCGCGCGAGTTCATCATGAAGGACGCCTACTCGTTCGACGTCGACGAGGCGCGGCGATGCTCGAAGTCTACCAGGCGATGTACGACGCCTACGCGCGCATCTTCACGCGGATGGGGCTCGAAGTTCCGCGCCGTCGCGGCGGACACCGGGCCGATCGGCGGCAGCGCGTCGCACGAGTTCCAGGTGCTCGCGGATTCGGGCGAGGACGCGATCGCCTGGTGTCCCGCGTCCGATTACGCGGCCAACGTCGAGCTGGCCGAGGCGCTCGCGCCGGCGCGCGTCGCGGCCCGCGCCGGCCGAGCCGATGCAGAAGGTGCCGACACCCGGGCAGGCGACCTGCGAGGAGGTCGCCGCGCTGCTCGGCCTGCCGCTCGCGCGCACGGTGAAGTGCATCATGCTCGCCGCGGACACCGAAGGGCAGCCGGCACGCGTGCACATGCTGCTGATCCGCGGCGATCACGCGCTGAACGAAGTCAAGATCGAGCAAGATACCCGGGCTCGACGAAGTTCCGCTGGGCGAGCGAAGCCGAGATCGTCGCGGCGACCGGCTGCAAGCCGGGCTACCTCGGTCCGGTCGGCATTCCGAAGGACCTGCCGCTGATCGTCGACCGCGCCGGTCGCCGTGATGGCCGATTTCGTCTGCGGCGCGAACGAGCCCGACTTCCACCTGCGCGGCGTCAATTTCGGCCGCGACTGCCGCGAGCCGGACCTCGTGGCCGACATCCGCAACGTCGTCGCGGGCGACCCGTCGCCCGACGGCAAGGGGACGCTCGACATCCTGCGCGGCATCGAAGTCGGCCACGTGTTCGCGCTGGGCACGCGCTATTCGCAACGCCATGGGTGCAACCTATCTCGACGCCGCCGGTCAGTCGCAGGTCATGGAGATGGGCTGCTACGGCATCGGCGTCACCCGCGTCGTGGCCGCCGCGATCGAGCAGAACCACGACGAGAGGGGCATCATCTGGCCGGAGCCGCTGGCGCCGTTCGCCGTCGCGATCGCCCCGGTCGGCTACGAGCGCAGCGAGGCGGTCGAGCGCTCGCCGACCGGCTGCACGACGAGCTCGAGGCCGCCGGGGTCGAGGTGCTGCTGGACGACCGCGGCGAGCGTCCTGGCGTGATGTTTGCTGATCTGGAGCTGATCGGCATTCCGCACCGGATCACGATCGGCGACCGCGGGACTGAAGGAGGGCAAGGTCGAATACCAGGCGCGGCGCGATGCGGCGGCCGTCCGGTCGCGGACAACGCCGCGTTCGTCCGCGGCAGAGATCGGCAACGTGGATTCGAGGGAAGCTCGCGGCATGACGTTATTGTCGACGCACTTATGATCTGCGCCGGCGCCGGCACTGCCTCGCGTCTGGCGGCGCTCGGCGCTCGCACCGCTGCCGGCGCGTGCGCCGGCGCGCAGGTCGAGGAGCAGCTCGCGCCGTCGGTCGTCACCGTGCTGTCGCAGGCGATCGCCGACCAACCGGTGCCGGCCGACTACGCCAACCGCGCGGAGTTCCGCCCCTGGCTCGAGCGAGATGTCGCGGCGCCTCGCGGCCAAGATCGCCGACGCGCGCACGCGCGAGCGAGTTCCTCGCGCACCGTCCATTACGAGGCGACGCGCGCCGGCCTCGACCCGCAGCTCGTGCTCGGCGTGATCCAGCACGAGAGCGCATTCCACAAGTACGCGGTGTCGGCGGCCGGCGCGCGCGGCTACATGCAGGTGATGCCGTTCTGGATCAAGCTGATCGGCAGCGGCGACGACCACAACCTGTTCCACCTGCGCACCAACCTGCGCTACGGCTGCGTGATCCTGCGCCACTATCTCGACATCGAGAACGGCGATCTCTACCGCGCGCTCGGCCGCTACAACGGCAGCCTCGGCCGGCCCGAGTATCCGACCGGCGTGCTCACCGCGATGCAACCGCAATTGGCAGTACGCCGCCGGCTGCGACGAAGCTCGGCGCCGGTGTTGTCGCCCACCAGCGCCCGGTGACCGCGACGTTGTCGTCCCCGCGGCCGCGTGCCGATCGCGGCCGCTTCGCGCCGTCGCCGACCGGCCCGCTGCATTTCGGCTCGCTGGTCGCCGCGCTCGCGAGCTATTGCGATGCGCGCGCGGCGCGGCGGCGAGTGGCTGGTGCGCATCGAGGACGTCGACGTGCCGCGTACCCGCGCCGGCGCCGAGGGCGCGATCCTCGCGACGCTCGAGCGCTACGGCTTCGCTGGGACGGCGCCGTCGTCCGCCAGTCGGAGCGCACGGCGGTCTACGAGGCGGCGCTCGAGCAGCTCGCCGCCGGCGGCCCGTCTACGCGTGCGCCTGCACGCGGCGCGAGCTGGAGCGCGCGCCGCTCCGGCGCCGGCGGCGAGCGCGTCTATCCCGGCACCTGCCGCGACGGCGTTCCCGCGATCGGGCAGCGCGCAGCGCCGTGGCGCGTGTCGCGTGCGCGTGGGCGAGCCGCGCATCGAATGTCGCGACCGCCTGCAGGGCGCGCAGGCGCAGGACCTCGCGCGCGACGTCGGCGATTTCGTCGTGCGGCGCGCCGACGGCTTTTCGCGTATCAGCTCGCCGTCGTCGTCGACGACGCGCTGCAAGGCGTCACGCACGTCGTGCGCGGCGCCGATCTGCTCGCGTCGACGCCGCGGCAGATCCTCCTGCAGCGGCGGCTCGGCTCGCGACGCCGTCGTATCTGCACGTGCCGATCGCGATCAACGCGCAGGCGGCGAGAAGCTGTCGAAGCAGACGCACGCGGCGCCGCTCGCCCGACGACGCCGCTGCCGGCGCTTGCTCGCCGCGTGGCGCTTCCTCGACCAGCCGGCTGCCCACGGGGCCCGCGCGCCGGCCTCCGTTGCCGAGTTCTGGGCGTGGGCAATCGCGCGTGGGACGCCCGCGCGGCTGCCGCCCGTGCCGATGCTTCCGGCGCCGGCCGGCGTGGCGGCGGAAGCGCGTCGTCGCGGGTATAATTTGGGTCCCGCGTCGCTTTCCGACGGCACTCGCGCCATCGCCGTCGCAGTCCGCGCGGAATCGCCACCCATGACCACTCTCGTTGTCGTTCGCAAGAACGACGAAATCGCCATCGCCGCCGACTCGCTCACCACGTTCGGCGACACGCGGCTCGTCCGCCGCAGTTCGACCGCACGTCCGACAAGATCGTCCACTACAAGCGGCACCTACATCGGGCTGTGCGGCAGCGCCGCGCACCAGCTCGTGTTCGAGAGCCTGCTCGCGAAGCACACGCGACCTCGACTTCTCCGACAAGGCCGCGATCTTCGAGACGTTCCGCAAGCTGCATCCGATCCTGAAGGAGCAGCACTTCCTCAATCCGAAGGAGGAGGAGGACGACCCGTACGAGTCGACGCAGATCACCGCGCTCGATCGCCAACGGGCACGGCATCTTCGGCGTGTACTCGATGCGCGAGGTGTTCGAGTACACGCAGTTCTGGGCGGTCGGGCTCCGGCCGCGAGTTCGCGCTCGGTGCGATGCACGCGCAGTACGCGCGGCTGAACACCGCCGAGGCGATCGCCGCGCGCCGGCATCGAGGCCGGCGCGACGTTCGACAAGAATTCCGGCGCTGCCGATGACGCTCTACACGGTGCGCGCTCAAGCACTGAAGTCAGCACGCGTGGCACCCGTCAAGCTCGCCGACGCGCTCACGCGCTTCGTGTTCGAGGGCGCCGCCGTGCGCGGCGCGCTGGTCGCGCCTCGACGACGGCATGCCGCGACGATCCTCGGCGTGCCATCCGTATCCGCCGGCACTGCGGCGGGTGCTCGCCGAACTGCTCGCCGCGTGCGACGCTGCTCGCGTCGACGCTGAAGTTCAAGGGCAGCCTGATCGTGCAGCTTCAGGGCGAAGGCCGGTGCGGCTGCTGGTCGTCGAATGCGACGCGAGCGCTCAGCCTGCGCGCCACGGCCCAATGGAGCGACGCACGCGAACGCGCTGCCCGCCGAGGCGACGCTCGCGGATCTCGCCGGCGGCGCCGCGCAGCGGCCGGCTCGCGCTCACGCTCGATCCGAAGGGCGCGGGTCCGCTCTACCAGGGCATCGTCGCGCTCGAAGCGGCTCGGTCGCGGCACTGATCGAGCATTATCTCGCAACGTCGGAGCAGATCGCGAGCCGGCTGGTGCTCGCGGCCGACGGAACGATCGCGTGCGCGGCCTGCTCGTGCAGCGCATGCCCGGCGCGACGCGCGGAAGACGACGCCACGTGGACGATCGCGGCTCGCATCGTCGACGCGCCTCGCGCCGCGCGACCTCGTTCGCGCCGAGCGAGCACCGAGGCGCTGCTCGCGGCGCTGTTCCGCGACGAGGACGTCCGGGTGTTCCGCGCTGCGGCCAGCCGCGCTTCGCGTGCAGTTGCTCGCGCGAGCGCGTCGAGAACGCGCTGCGGATGATCGGCCGCGCGAGGTCGAAAGCATCCTCGCCGAGCAAGGGCAAGGTCGGCGTCACCTGCGAGTTCTGCAACCGGCAGCTACACGTTCGTCACCGACGAGGCGCGCGCGTTGTTCGCCGCCGACCGTGTCGACTGCCGCCACGCGCGACACGCTCCCGCCGCCGGATCCGGTCCGCCATTGAAGCGATGACGTCCTGGCCATGAGCCTCTACATTCCGGCGCATTTCGCCGCGTCACGACCGCGCGGCGATCGCGCGGCTGCTGCACGACCATCCGTTCGCCACGCTGGTGACGCCGGTCGCGCCGGAGCCGATGCGTCACGCACGTGCCGCTGCTGCAGTCGCCGACGGCGAGCCGCACGGCACGCTGCTCGGCCATTTCGCGCGCGCGAATCCGCATGCAGGGAATGCGCGCGGACGCCGAATCGATCGCGATCTTCCACGGCCCGCACGCCTACGTGTCGCCTTCGTGGTACGCCGAGCCCGCGCATGCCGTGCCGACGTGGAACTACGCCGTCGTGCACGCGCACGGCACGCTCGAGCTCGCCGCGCGATCCCGCGGAGACGCGCGCGATGCTCGACGCGCTGATCCAGCGTTTCGAATCGCCGCGCGCCGCGCCGTGGCAGCCGGGCCTCGAACGCGCGACGACTCGACGCGATGCGTCAACGCGATCGTCGGCTTCCGCATGCGGGTCAAGCGCATCGACGCGAAGTTCAAGCTGTCGCAGAACCGCAGTCCCGAGGACCGCGCGCGCGTCGCGCAAGCGCTCGACACCGAAGGCTACGCCGAGGCGGCGGCGACCGCGGCGTGGATGCGCGCGTACACGCAACTCCCCGATGATGCCGAGAGCTGACCACCAAGCGGCAGAGGTGCCCGCGCCGGACCAGCGGCGTCCGCTTCGACAAGTGGTTGTGGGCGGCGCGGTTCTACAGGACGCGAAGCCTCGCCGCGCAGGCGATCGACGCGGGACAGGCGCGGCACGGCGGCGAGCGCGTCAAGCCGGCGCAGCGGTCCGCGTCGGCGACGCCATCACGATGCGCAAGCAAGGGATCGTCTGGGAAATCGCCGTGACCGCGCTTTCCGATCGCCGCGGCGATGCGACGGAAGCCGCGAGGCTGTACCGTGAAACGGCAGCGAGCGCCGAGGCGCGGGAAGAAGAGGCGCTGCGCCGGCGCGCCGCGGACGCAGCGCAGCCGCGATTTCCAGGCCGGCCGACCAAGCGGCAGCGGCGCAAGCTCGAGGATTTCTTGAACGAGCCGTGATCGAGAACTCGAGTAGGCGTCGGCTGGCCCGCGGTGCCGACGGCGCTCAACAGAGCCGGAACGCGCTCAGGTCAAGCAGGAAATCCGGGCTCTGATAGCCGTCGCCAGATCGCGTAGCCGAGCAGGCGGCGAGCGCGAGCCCGATGGCGTGCCAGACCCAGCGCGGGACATGCCCGCGGAATGCGGCGGGACGAGCGGAGTCGCGCGACAGGGCCATGCGCATATTGTATGCGCCCGGCCCCGGGGGGACACGACCGTAATGCAATAGCTATGCGCGCGTCGCCGCGTCAGGGATGAGTCCCAGCATCGTCACGGGCGTTTGTGGCAGCACCCCCAGCTCGCGCATCGTTGCCATGATCGAGCTGAAGTCAGCGGCCGTGCGCACATCGGCGATCGGCTTGGCGAGCAGGTTCACCGCGCGGCCGCTGACGACGAGCGGCATCGCGGCGGCAACTCGCCGCGCAGCGACGCGGATCTCCTGCCCGGCGATCTTGCCCGAGATGCCGCGATCGAACAGCAGCACGACCAGCGCGACCTTGTAGGCCTCGGCGGCGCCGGCGATCTCCTGCGCCGGCACGCCGGCGCCGAGCGTGAGGCAGTTGACGCCCTCGGTGAACAGCAGGAGCTCGAGGATCGCGAGACCCGAGCTGGTTCGGATCGTTGGGCGGCGTCGCGAGCAGGACCTGCCGCGCGTCGCGCGTCGGACGGACGAGCCGCGTCACGTCGCGCAGCAGCCGCTGCGCGAGATCGGCGAAGCGCAGCTCCTGGAAGTTCTGCATCTCGCCGCGCACGACGCGCTCGTGCACCGCCTCGTTCAGCGGAATCAGCGTCGTGCTCGAGAAACTTGCGCAGGCCCTGGCCGACCAGCAGCTTCGACAGGTGGTTCTGCAGCTCGCCGATCCGATGCTGCGCCGAGCAGCTTGACGGCCGTCTCGATCTCGTCGGGCAGCGGCGCCGGGTCGTCGACGGTGAGTCCCAGCATCGATTGCAGCGCCGATTCGGCGAGCGGAACGACGGCGCCCGCGCGCCAGCCCTCCGACAGCAGCTGCTTGATGAGCTTCAGGCGCGCGACCTGATCGGGCGGATACACGCGGTCGCCGAAGCCGTCGCGCAGCGGCGCGGGGAAGCCGTAGCGGCGCTGCCACATGTAGAGTTGCTCGCGCCGCAGCCCGGTGATCCGCACGACTTCGCGGATGTGCGGCGGCGCCGCGCGTATCGGCCGCTGGCTCGTGCGGCTCGGCGACGTCGATCGGCGGCTCGCGCCGGCGGGTCGGCGCCTTGATCAGAATGCCCATCGTCGTCGTTCCCTAGCGTTTTGCGTCACTGTCGGGGTGCAAGCTGTGCTGCACAGTATATATCCGAACCCTCTGGCGCGCATTGCGCTCCGAGCGGCGGTGTCACGCGGCACGATGCCCGGATGCAAGAGGCGCAATCTGTGCTGCACGTCCCGTACGATGCACGATGCGTGCCAATCGATAGGGAGCGCTATTGCCGGTGTCCCTCCTTTGGGCGATCATCCGACGTCGGGCGCAGATGTGGGCCAACTTGCGGAATTGCCGAAAGTTTCGTCGACGCGCACACGACGCAATCGCAGGAGTTCGGGCCCTCTCCGCTCGAAACCAGCTTGCCCGCGGGCGCGCTTCTTGCGGGCGGTTTGAGAGACGCCATTTCGGGAAGCGCCTCGATGTTCGGATTCGGAAGACCACCAAGGATCCCCTGGCGGACGCCAGGCGGCCGAGCGCTGGCTCGCGTCGTTCCCCGAGAACGACCCGCTCGCGCTGCAACAGGCAGCTCCTGGCCGAGCTCTCCCACTTGTCCGAACGCGACGCGCGGCGGACGCCCGTCAGTCCTCGAGGCGGTGTTTCACGTCGATGCGCAGACAAAGGGCTTGCGCAAGGCGCTCACCACGCAATACGTCGAGCATGCGAGCCGCTCGTCGCGAAGATCGAGAGCCAGCTCTGGCAGGCGCTGTTCGACCTGACGCAGGGCTTCCTCATCGTGCTATGCGGCGTTCGCGCGCGAGATGTCCACCCATGCGCAGAGCAACAAGTGGCAGGCGCTGCTGCCCGAGCTTCTGGCGCGCGCAGATCATGCACCTCGGCCTCGACGCCAAGATCCGGCTCTATCCGTTACGAGCAATGGATTCCGGCGAAGTGGGCGGAGCTGCACGCGCTCTTCACGCTCGCGTGCTCGCGCCAGATCGAGCGCGCGCCGCTCGTCGTCGACGCCGCCGGCGGCACGACGACGATCGAGCACGAATATCTGGTCGCGCTCGTCCTGCAGCTCGTCAACGCCGGCAACATGACGCCGCAGCATCTCGAATGGGTGACCGCCGAGCTCGACGAATGGTGCCAGCCGCTGCGGCTAACGCTCGAGCCGTCGTCGGTGACGTCGTTCTACGTCGACCTCGGAGGCCGCGCCGGCCTGCGCCGTCGCGCGCCCGTCGCCGCTCGAAGGGCGCGTGCTGTTCCTCGACACGCGACCGCTGCACGCGCTGCTGATGCAGAACGTCGCGGTGCTCGAGCAGAAGATCAAGGGTCAGCCGCTGTCGGAAAAGACCGCGCGGCGCAGCGAGCAGCTCGACGCTGGTGACCAAGCTCGCCTCGCAGGTCGATCCGGAATTCAAGCCGTTCGCGCGCCGCGGCGAGCGCATGTCCGCGGTCGGAACGGTCGATGCCATCGTCGGGTTCGCCAAGATCGCGGGCTACCTGCGCGAGGAGGAGCGCTCGCCGATCCCCGAGCTGGACACCGGGCACGAGCTTCGGCGGCACGATGGAGCTTGCGGTGTTCGGACGCGCGCGCAACGAAGCGGACCGTCGCCTCGAGCAGGCGCAGCGCCGGCTCGCAACGTTTGCGGCGCCCGGCGGCCCGTGGGAAGTCAAGGACGTGAGCCAGACCGGGTTCCGCCTGCTCGCGCCGATGAGCGTCGCCAATGCGGTGACGCTCGGCACGCTGGCCGCGATCCGCCCTCATGGCCAGCCGATGTGGGCGCTCGGCATCGTGCGGCGGATGAAGCGCCTTACCGCCGACCGCGCCGAGATCGGGCTGCAGGTCATCGCCAACACGCTGGTCGGCGTCGAGCTGATCGAGCAGCGCGAAATCGGTCGACGCCGACTATTCGGTCGATGGCGAAGCGACGACGGTCAACGGACGGAGGTTCGGCGGCCTGTTCCTGTCGCTCAAAAAGCGCGAAACGGACCCCGTCGTGCAATCGCTCATCGTTCCGGCGGCCGAGTACCAGCCGGCCAAGCGCTTCAAGGTGCTGACGTCGCGCTCGACCAACGCGATCCGCTTCGGTCGCCTGCTCGAGCAGCAGCCCGAGTGGGTCTGGACCGCCGTCGAGCCGCAAGTCTCCCCGGCCTGCCGCAGCGGAAGCGCCGTGGCCGCGACGCTGAAGCCTCCGGCAATGTGCCGCCGATCGCTACGCCGAGATCCATCGCGCGCACCGCTGGGAGGTTCCCGCCCGATTCAACATCGCGCACGCGTGCTGCGGTCGCTGGGCGCCCGATCGAGCACGCTTCGCGCTGTACTGGGAAGATGAGGCCGGGCGCGACTGCCGCCTGCACGTTCTGGGATCTGCAGCAGCAGGCGAACCGACTGTCGAATGCGCTTGCCGCGCTCGGCGTCGCGCGCGGCGACAGGGTCGCGCTCGTGCTCCCGCAGCGGCCCGAGACCGTCGTCGCGCACATCGCCGTCTATCAGATGGGCGCGGTCAGCGTGCCGCTGTCGTTCCTGTTCGGCCCCGACGCGCTCGAATACCGGCTCAACCATTCCGGCGCCAAGGTCGCGCTCGTCGATCCGCAGTCGCTGCCGAACCTCCTGCCGATCCGCGAGCGTTGCCCGGGGCTGACGCACGTCATCGGCGTGGCGGGCGCGCGCGAGGCCTCGATCACGCCTTACGAGACGGCGCTCGAGAAGGCTTCGTCACGGTTCGCGCCGGTCGTGACGAGCGCCGCCGACCCTGCGATCCTCGTCTACACGAGCGGCACGACCGGCCCGCCCAAGGGCGCGCTGATGCCGCAGCAATGCCTCATCGGCAACCTGCCCGGCTTCGTGCATTCGCACGACGGCTATCCGCGGGAACGGCGACCTCTTCTGGTCGCCCGCCGACTGGGCGTGGACGGGCGGCCTCATGGACGCGCTGCTGCCGGCGCTGTATTTCGGCCAGCCGATCGTCGGCTATCGCGGACGCTTCGACCCCGAACGCGCATTGCGCGCTGATCGAGAAGTACCGGATCCGCAACACGTTCCTGTTCCCGACCGCGCTCAAGATGATGATGAAGGCGTTTCCGCGTCCGCGCGAGCGTTTCGACATCGATCTGCGCACGATCATGAGCGCGGGCGAGGCGGTCGGCACGACGGTGTTCGAGTGGGCGCGCGAAGCGCTCGGCGTCACGATCAACGAAATGTTCGGCCAGACCGAGATGAACTACATCGTCGGCAACTCGCAGGCGCTCTGGCCGGCGAAGCCAGGCTCGATGGGCCGCCCGTACCCCGGCCACCGGATCGCGGTGATCGACGACGACGGGAACGAAGTGCCGGAGGGCGAAGTCGGCGAAATCGCCGTAAACCGGATCGCGCCGGACGGCACGCCCGACCCGGTCTTCTTTCTCGGGTACTTCGGAAACCCGGAGGGAACGGCAAAGAAATTCAGCGGCGACTGGTGCCGAACCGGCGACCTCGCGCGGCGCGACGCGGACGGCTATCTCTGGTACCAGGGCCGCGCCGACGACATGTTCAAGGCTGCAGGCTATCGGATCGGGCCTTCGGAGATCGAGAACTGCCTCGTCCGCCACCCCGCGGTCGCCAATGCCGCCGTCGTGCCTTCGCCCGACGAAACGCGCGGCAACGTCGTCAAGGCATTCATCGTGCTGGCGGCGGGGGACACGCCCTCCGAGGCGCTCGAGGAAGACATCCGCGCGCACGTGCGCAAGTTTCTCGCGCCGTACGAGTATCCGAAGGAGATCGAATTCATCGACGCGCTGCCGATGACGACTACCGGCAAGGTGCAGCGGCGCGTGTTGCGCGAGCGCGAGCGCGCGCGCAAGGCGGCGAGTCCGCGATGATCTCGCTCCTTAAGGGGAGCAGTCGGCACCGCCTCGTGCTGATGTCCGAATCGGTGGCGATCTGTCGCTTGGCGCCCGACGCGGCGCTTCCCGCGTGGGCGATGACCTCGGCTTACTGGTCGATTACGCGAACCCCGGACGAGCTCTCGGTCGTCTGCCCCGAAGCCGCAGTGCCGGGCGATGTCGCCGCGAGCCGGGGCTGGCGCGCTTTGCGCTTCGAGGGCCCGCTGCCGCTCGATCAGACCGGGATTCTCGCGAGCGTCACGGGCCCACTTGCCGCCGCTCACGTCTCGCTCTTCGCGCTCGCGACCTTCGACACCGACTACGTGCTGATTCCCGCTGCGCAGCGCAATACGGCGATCGCCGCGCTGGAGGCGGCGGGTCACACGGTCAGCGCCGTAGTCTAGCCGGGCTGGGCTCCGCCGTCGCTCACTCTTTCGGAACGCGCGCCGCCGGCTTGAGGAACGTGACGACGTTCGAACCCGGCGCGTTCTTGGTCGAGCAGCTGCCTTCGCCGACACCCGCATCGCGCTCGGCCTCGTGCAGCAGATTGATCACGTCGACGTAGAACTTTTCCTTCACCATCATGAGCGCGGTCAGGCCGCCGTCGTTGCGGGCGAGCACGTCGGCGCCCGCCTTCAACAGCGTCTCGACGACGGCCGTTTCGCCGTAACCGGCCGCCAGCATCAGCGGACGAATGCCGTAGGCAATGCGGGCCTCGACATCGGCGCCGGCGTCGATCAGCGCCTGCACGACATCGGCGAAGCCGCGATCCTGCTCGCCGTTGTACACCGCCTTCATCAATGGCCCCCAACCCAGTTCGTCCGTGGCATGGACGTCGGCGCCGGCATCGATGAGCGCCCGCACGACGTCGGCGTGGCCCGCGTGGGCCGCGACCATCAGCGCGGTGGCGCCGTCGGCGTTGCGCGCATTTGCGTCGGCACCCGTGGCGAGGAGCTTGCGCACGTGAGTGGCATCGCCCGCTTCTATGGCTTGCAGCAATTGCCCGGACATCACGATCTCTCTCTGCGGCACTCGGCCGCGCGACGGAGTACCCCTACTCTAGGCGGGCGCTGCGGCGCGTGCAAGCGCGATCTTTGGCCCGCCCCCCGAGGATGTCAGCGGGCGAGTGTTGACCGACCCCACTCGCCGCGAAGGCGCTCCAGAAATGCCCGGTGGGTGATCACCCAGGCGACGGCCGGGACAACCGTCGGAAGAATCAGCGAGCCGAACTGGAACGCGAACGCGATCGCTTCGCGCTGCCACGCGACGAAGCCCGTCTGCGACGCGACAAACGGCCCTGACGTGATCGCGACGTTCTTCAGGAAATCCGCCATGACGCCCCACGCGACGACCGGAACGAGCGCCGCGTAGCCGATCGCCAGCGTGCGGGGCCAGCGCGGCTCGCGAGCGGCGAGGACCAGCGCTGCGAAAAGCGGCATTCCAAACGCGTAGAGGAGCCCGTCGACATCGACGGTGATGTGCGCCGACGCTGCGGTGGCGACCCCGGGTTTGAGCGACGTCGCGAACGTGAACAGCGCCGCGTTCTGTTCGATGCCGGCCACGAGGTCGCCGAAACCCGCCCACGTGACGACTTGGAGCACCAGCTTTACCGGCCAAAGCAGCAGCGGCGCGCCGAAGTACCAGACCGCGAACGCCAGCGGCAGCCACGCGAGCACCTTGACGACGAAGTGTGCGAGAGGGCTCCTCACCGCGCCTATCCCATCGCCGTCGCGGGCCCGCGCTGCGGCAACGTACGCACCCAGATCAGCCAGACGATCAGCACGTCGAGCATGATCAACGCCTGCCAGACGTAGAGGTGCGCCCACTCGAACACGTCGAGGTTCCACTGCCCGAGATAGAAGAGGCTGATCACGCGGATCACGTTCAGGCCCTGGACCGCGACGATGCCCGCGGCAAGCCCGAGGAGCCGCCGCTTCCACGACGCGGGAAAGGCGAGGATCGCGGCAACGAGAACGATCGTCGCCTCCACGCCGTTGCAGCCGGCCTCGATCGATACGGCAAACCCGTTGGTCGTGCTGCGCAGGACCTTGCCGGTGGCAACGACGTTGGCGTCGAACAGCTTCACGAGCCACGCGCTGAACGACGCCAGCATGTCGGTCCAGGGGACCACGAAGTACTGCTGCGCCCAGGGCGTCAGTTCCACGCCGAAAAGCGCGGCCTGCAGCACGACGAAGAGAACGAAGAAGCGGATCACCGCTGGCGATTCTAGCAGGACGGGCCGCTCCCGCCTCGGTCACCGCGCCGAGGTGGTGGCGCGCGCCGGCGCAGGGGCGCTGCGCTTTCGCGGGTTACCATATGCGCCGCGCGAGACCCGGGGGCCGCGTCGATCCGGGGAAGCGCCTGCCGCCGATGCTCTTCAACAGCTACGATTATCTGCTCTGGTTCCTGCCGGCGGCGCTCATCGTTTTCTTTGCGCTGGGGAGACGTCCGCTCGCCGCTCAAGCGTGGCTCACCGTCGCGTCGCTCGTCTTCTACGGCTGGTGGAACCCCTGGCACCTGCCGCTGATCCTCGGCAGCATCGCCGTCAATTTCACGGTCGCGCGCGCGCTGCAGCGCGGCGCGGGGCGCCTGATCCTGACGCTCGGCATCGCCGCGAACCTCGCGCTCCTCGGCGTCTTCAAGTATGCCGACTTCTTTCTCGCCAATGCGGCGCGGGTGATGGATGACACACCGCACCTTCTGCATCTCGCACTGCCGCTCGGCATCAGCTTTTTCACCTTCACCCAGATCGCGTACCTGGTCGACGTCTATCGCCGGAAGGTTCGCGAGCCGGTACTCGTCAATTACGCGCTGTTCGTCACGTTCTTTCCGCACCTGCTCGCCGGCCCGATCCTTCATCACAGCGAGATGATGCCGCAGTTCGCGGAGAGCACGAACAAGCGGCCGCAGGCGTCGAACCTCGCATCGGGGCTGTTCCTGCTGACGATCGGGCTCATGAAAAAGGTGCTGCTCGCCGATACGTTCGCGCCGATCGCGGATGCCGGTTTCGGCGCGCCGGCGACGCTGTCGGCACCCGCCGCGTGGATGGCAGTGCTCGCCTACACGATGCAGATCTATTTCGACTTCTCGGGCTATACCGACATGGCGCTGGGTGCGGCGCGCATGTTCAACATCCGGATGCCGATCAATTTCGATTCACCGTATCGCGCGACCGACATCCGCGAGTTCTGGCACCGCTGGCACATGACGCTCTCCCGCTTCCTGCGCGAGTACCTGTACATACCTTTGGGCGGCAATCGGCACGGCGAATGGAAGACCGCGGCCAACGTGCTCGCGACGTTCCTCCTCGGCGGACTCTGGCATGGCGCGGCATGGACGTTCGTGATCTGGGGATTCCTCCACGGTCTCGCGATGATCGTCTGCCGTGCGTGGCAGCGGCGCGGGATCCGCCTGCCCGGTCCTTTCGCGTGGGCGCTGACGTTCCTGTTCGTCACGATATCGTGGGTCTTCTTCCGGGCGACCTCGGCCGACAACGCAGTCTCGATGCTGCGGGCGATGGCCGGGATCAACGCCGTGCCCGCCGCGCAGGCGCAGGCCTGGCTTGCGCAGGTCGAGGCGACGCTCGCCGGCATGCTGAGCATTCCGCCGTCGTGGACGCTCGTCCCGGCGGCGATCGGCCTCGTCGTCGTCTGGCTCCGCGCCAATTCGAATGTGCTGGTGCTCCGCTTCCGGCCCACATTGGCCAACGGCGCGCTCACCGCGCTGGCGCTGCCGCTATGCGTGCTGCAGCTCGCGCGCGTGACGCCTTTCCTCTACTTCAACTTCTGAGGTGGCGGTGAATCCGAGTCCGCCACCAGGAATGCCTGCGCGCGGCGCGCGCCGCTGGCTCGCGGCAACGCTGGGCGTCGCCGTCGCAATTCTCGTCGCCGTCGGCGCGTTCAACGCGTACGTCGACCCGTTCCAGCAATTTCGGATCACCACGCGATATCCGCCGCGGTATTACACGTCGCTGCATCGCTACATCACGCCGGGCCTCGCCAAGAACGCACGCTACGACACGCTGCTCACCGGTTCGTCGATCGTCGAGAACACGCGCAACGATACGATCGGCGCGAGCTGCGGCGGCGTCGGTCTCAACGTGGCGATGCCGGCGCTGACGGGCTACGAACAGGGACTGATCGTGCGCACCGCGCTCGCCGCGCGGCGGTTGAAGCGCGCGATCCTGGTCCTCGATTTCACCGGGTTCGGCGGGGCGCCGGACGCGCGGCACCCGCTCGCGGGACCGCTGCCGACGTACCTGTACGACCGCAATCCGTTCAACGACTTTCCGTATCTGCTGTCGTGGGGAGTTCTCGTCAAGTCGTGGCGGATCGTCGAAGGCGATGCCTCCGAGCGGTTCCGCACCGACGCGGTCGCGCCGTGGTGGTGGGCGAACCAAAAGCGCTTCGCCCGGGCCGAGGTGCTGCGCCATCTCGACCCGCGCGATCTCAATGCGCAGTTTCCGCAGCCCTCGCTCGAGATCGAGGCGATGCGCGTGAGCTTCGGGCGCAACATCCTTCCCCTCCTCGAAGGCTATCCGCAAACCGAGTTCGACCTCGTCTGGCCGCCGTACTCGATCATCGTCTGGGGCGACTACGTCCAGCGGCGTCAGCTCGACGTGACGCTCGCGTTCAAGCGCTACGTATTCGAAGCGACGCGCTCGCTCCCGAACGTCCATGTGATCGACCTGCAGGGCGTCGCAGAAGTCACCCAGGATCTCGATCTCTATACCGACCTCTACCACTTCGCGCCGTCGATCAACGAATGGCTGATCGACGCCGCGTGCCACGACCACCACCGCGTGCGCGCCGACAACGTGGACGCGCTCCTCGATTCGCTGCGGGCGCAGGCGCTCGCCTTCGATCCGGCGGAGCTCAAGCCGAACTAGGGGACGGTGCGGCCCGGCAGCGCACCGGGCAGGCGGGAGTGCCCACCATGTCCGAGCAAGGCATCTGCTTGACCGCGCATCGCGTGGCTGCACACGGCGAATCGGCGCGGATCCTGCGGGGGCTCTGCCTCGCCGGAGCCCGCTGACCAGGTCTCCCCCGAGGTCCCTGAAAAAATGCTTGCAAACACAAATGCGAATCATTATCATTCGTACTGATCCAATCCTATTCGCACCCGCAAACGCCATGATCCCGCGCCTGCTCGCACCTGCCCTCCTCTGCCTCCTGCTGGCCGCGCCGGCGCGCGCCGCCGACGACGAGTTCAAGCTCGTGATCGAGAACCACAAGTTCGAGCCCGCCGAGCTCGTCGTGCCGGCCGGCAAGAAGGTGAAGCTCGTCGTCGAAAACCGGGACGCAACGCCGGAGGAATTCGAAAGCCACGCGCTCAACCGCGAGAAAGTGATCGCGGGCAAGGCGACGGCGACGATTTTCATCGGCCCCCTCAAGCCGGGAACCTACCCGTTCGTCGGCGAATACAACGAGAAGACCGCGACGGGCACGATCGTCGCCAAATAGCGCCCGCGCACGTCGCCATGTTCGCCACCGCCATCATCGTCTTTCGCGAAGTGCTCGAGGCCGCGCTCCTGATCGGCATCGTCGCCGCGGCGACGCGCGCCGTGCCCGGGCGCGCCCGCTGGCTCGTCGCGGGAATTCTCGCCGGCCTCGCGGGCGCAGGCATCGTGGCGCTCGGTACCGAGCGCATCGCGTCGATGGCGAGCGGCGTGGGTCAGGAGCTCTTCAATGCGACGGTGCTCGGGCTCGCCGTCGTCATGCTCGCCTGGCACAACCTGTGGATGGCCTCGCACGGCGCCGCGCTCGCCAAGAGCGCCCGCCACGTCGGCGACGAAATCCGCGACGGCCGCCGCGAATGCTCGGTGCTGCTGATCGTAGTCGGGCTCGCCGTGCTCCGCGAAGGCTCCGAGGCCGTGCTGTTCCTCTACGGCATCGCTGCGTCCGAAGGCGGCGCTTCGCTGCCGATGCTCGGCGGCGGGCTCGTCGGCATCGCCGCGGGCGTCGCGGTCGGATACCTCCTTTATGCGGGACTCCTGAGGATCCCGCTTCGCTGGTTCTTCACCGCAACGGGCGTGCTCGTGCTGTTCCTCGCCGCGGGCATGGCGTCGCAGGCGGCGCGCTTCCTGATCCAGGCCGATCTTCTGCCCGGCCTCGCAACCCCCCTCTGGGATACGTCCGGATTGTTGCCGCAGACCTCGGTGGTTGGCACGCTGCTGCACGGCCTCGTCGGCTACGAAGCGCGTCCGGCGGGCATGCAGATGCTCTTCTATGTTCTGGTGCTGGTGCTGATTGCCGCCGGCATGAAATGGATCCACAAGGGCGGCGCACCGTCCGCGCGCAACGGAGCCCCGTCCTGAAGGCCCGCCTGTTTGCCGCTCTCCTATCCGCGCCGGTCGCCGGCGTCGCTCTCGCAGGCCCCGCCGATTACGTTTTCGTTCCCGCCGTCGAGTACGGCGAGCGCGAGCTCGATTTCAAGTACGGGTTCGCAACCAGGAAAGACGAACCGACTGCGCAGGCTGCAAGCCTCGGCTTCGGCTACGGCGTGAAGGAATGGTGGTTCACCGAGTTCTACGTGAAGGGCGAGCGCGAAGGCGCGCAATCGCGTTTCGATGCGATCGAGTTCGAAAACAAGTTCCAGCTCACGGAGACGGGCAATATCCAGTCGACGTCGGATTCATCGCCGAATTCGAGTTGCCGCACGATCGCAGCGAAGGCAGCGAATTCCGTTTTGGTCCGCTGTTCCAGACCGAAATCGACCGCGTGCAGCTCAACTTCAACCCGCTGCTCACGAACATCACGCGCGCCGTCGAAGATGACGGCACCTTTTTCGGCTACCAGTGGCAGGTCAAATACCGCTTGCAGCCGGCGTTCGAGTTCGGCGCACAGGGATTCGGCGACATGGGACGCTGGAATCACCTCACCCCGACGAGCGAGCAGGAACATCGGCTGGGGCCGGCGATCTTCGGCAAATACGGCCCCGGGGGTCGGCAAGCGATCGTCTGGAACGCCGCCTTGCTCTTCGGCGTGACGCAGGCGTCGCCGGACACCAATTTCCGGCTGCAGGTCGAGTACGAGTTCTAGGCGGATTCCGGACGCCGGCCGCTCATGCGCTCCCGGCCTTCGTCCGCGCGAGCGGCGGATTGCTCGCGAAGTAGCGCCTGATCCCGTCGTGAATCGAATCGGCGAACCGCCCCTGGTAGCGGTCGCTGCGGAGCTTCAGCTCCTCGTCGGGGTTCGAGATGAACGCTGTCTCGACGAGGATCGACGGGATGTCGGGCGCCTTCAGCACCGCGAACCCGGCCTGCTCGACGGCGGCCTTGTGCAGCGGATTGACCGTCCCGATGCCTGTCCAGCACCTGACGGCCCACCTTGAGGCTGTCGCTGATCTGTGCGGTCTGCGACAGGTCGAGGAGCGTCCGCGCGAGCACCGGATCGCGCGCGTCGAGGTTGACGCCGCCGATCAGGTCGGCTGCGTTTTCCTTCTGCGCGAGCCATTTCGCGGCCGCGCTGGTCGCGCCGTGCTCCGACAGCGCGAACACCGACGAGCCGCGCGCCGTCGCGCTCGCGGAACGCGTCGGCGTGGATCGAGACGAAGAGGTCGGCCTGCGACGCGCCGCGCCTTGCGCACGCGCATCGCGAGCGGCACGAAGTAGTCGTCGTCGCGCGTCAGCATCGCGCGCATGCCGGGCTCGGCGTCGATTCATGCGCTTTGAGCTTTCGCGCGATCGCGAGCGTGACGTTCTTTTCGTAGCGTGCCGCGCTGGCCGATGGCGCCCGGGTCCTCGCCGCCGTGGCCGGGATCGAGCGCGACGATGATTCTGCGGCGATCGGCCTTCCGCGATTGCGGCTTCGACTCTGCCACGCGTCCCGGCGTCGCGCCGGACGGCTTCGCGTCGACGCCGGCGACGTGGCTTCTTTCGTCGAGCAGCGCCATCAGCGGATCGAGGGGCGTGAGCGGATAGAGGTCGAGCACGATGCGATGCCCGAACTCGGCGACCGGGGGCAGCGCGAAGAGCTGCGGCCGGGTTTCCGTCTTGAGGTCGAACACGATGCGCAGCGTGTCGGTCCCCGTCCGGCCGAGCTCGATTGCCGCGATGTACGGATCCGACGATTGCACGTCGGAAAGGCAGAAGCTCGATCTCCCCCGAGGCCTCGACACCGTCGAGGTCGAGCACGACACGCGGCGGGTCGCGGAGCACGGTCAGATGGTGCGGAATCGGCGTGGCGCCTTCGAGAATCACGCGCGTGTATTCCTGCGCCGGCCACAACCGCGTCGACGCGATCCGCGCGGCGATCGCCCATGCGGACGACGGGACGAGAAGTTGCGCGGCCGGAAGCAGCAGCCAGCGAAATGCGCGTCGGCGTCCCAGGGAGATCGAGACTACGCGGTTCGGTCGACGGAGTCCGTGGTCATCGCGCGCAGACATCGCTCACCAGCCTCCGTGTGCGCTTCGATCAGCAATGGCGACCGGGCGCTGCCGCATCCGCCGGTTGCGTCAGGGTGAGCGACAGATCGGGCTCCGGCAGCAGGCTTCCCACGCGCTCGGGCCATTCGACCATGCAGGCGGCGTCGTTGCGGAAGCAGTCGGCGAGTCCCGCCGTTTCCCATTCGCTTGGATCGGCGAACCGATAAAAATCAAAGTGATAGAAGTATAAGCTCGAAAACGGATAATATTCAACCAGCGTATAGGTCGGGCTTTTCACACGACCCGTCCAACCCAAGGCGCGCAAGCAGCCGCGCACGAGCGTCGTCTTGCCGGCGCCGAGTTCGCCCGCGAGGGCGATCACCATCCCGCCACGCAGCTCCGGCGCTAGCCGCGCACCGGCGGCTTCGGTTGCTGCGGCGTCAGGAAGATTGAGGGTCGCGGGGGACATTTCGGTCGAATACGTGTGCACCTTCCGGCGACTGCGGCGTGGTGTACGCTTGACAGGCATGAGCGTCGCCGAACAGCGCTTGGCATCGCGCGCCGAACAAGATTGGAGCGCGCTCGCGGCCGACATCGTGCGATGGGGCCACGAGCTCGGCTTCCAGCAGATCGGCATCGCCGACACCGATCTCGCCGCCGAGGAAGTACGCCTGCTCGACTGGCTCGCCGCCGGCCGGCACGGCGACGATGGATTATATGGCACGCCACGGCGTGACTCGCGCGCGTCCCGGCGGAGCTCGTGCCCGGCACGTGCGTCCGTGATCACCGCGCGCATGAACTACCTGCCGCGCGCGGCGCGCGATCGAGTAGCGAAGTGCTCGCCGATCCGACGAAGGCGTTCGTCTCGCGCTACGCGCTCGGCCGCGACTACCACAAGGTGCTGCGCGCGAGCTCGGCGCAACTCGCCGAGCGCATTCGCGCGGCGGTCGGCGAGTTCGGCTATCGCGTGTTCACCGACAGCGCGCCGGTGCTCGAGGTCGCGCTCGCCGCCAGAGCGGGCCTGGGCTGGCGCGGCAAGCACACGCTGCTGCTGACTCGCGACAGCGGGCTCGTGGTTCTTCCTGGGCGAGATCTACACCGACCTGCCGCTGCCGGCGACGCCGCCGCAATCCGCGCACTGCGGCACCTGCACGCGCCTGCATCGACGTCTGCCCGACGCGGCGCCATCGTCGCGCCTTACGAGCTCGACGCGCGGCGCTGCATCTCGTACCTCACCATCGAGCACGACGGCAGCATCCCGCAGGAGCTGCGCCCGCTGATCGGCAATCGCATCTACGGCTGCGACGACTGCCAGCTCGTCTGCCCGTGGAACCGGTTTGCGCAGGCGTCGACGCGAGCCCGATTTCGCCGTCCGCAACGGACTCGACGGCGCCGAGCTGGTCGAGCTGTTCGCGTGGACGCGAAGCGAGTTCGAGACGCGGATGGCCGGCAGCGCGATCCGCCGCATCGGCTACGAGCGCTGGTCTGCGCAACCTCGCGGTGGCGCTGGGCAACGCGCCGCCGTGCTGCGGACATCATCGCCGCGCTCGAAGCCGCGCGCCGACGACCGTCGCCGCTGGTGCGCGAGCATGTGGCGTGGGCGCTCGCGCGGCAGCGAGCGCAGCGCCTGGACAACTGACCGCCCGGACGGGCGCGCCCGGGGTTTTGGCGTTTGGCGAAACTGCGCTCGCCCGGGCGGAGCTCGACCCGTTCCCTACGCATTGCCGCAGCGGCGCGCAGCAATCAGCATGGGCGTGCTCTATGCGGCAGCGCCGGAGCCGCGACGCGGCAAGGTCCTACTTGTCCGGCGCCCACTTGACCAGGAACGCGCGCAACGCCGCCTGATCGTAATCCTTCGCGGACTCGAGTCCTTCGGTGTTCTGCGAATGCAGGAGCCGCCCATTGGCATCCAGCACGAAGAAGTGAGGATAGCCGGTGACGGGAGGAAAACGGCGAAGGAACGCCTCGTTCGTGTTCTCCTTCGAGCAATTGACCTTGAGCCACACGTAATTTCTGTCCCGCAGGTGCTTCAGCTCGGGGTTCGCTGCGAAGAAACTGTCCAGCATGCGGCACGACATGCACGAATCGCTGCCGACCTCGACCAGCACGCTGCGGCGGGCGGCTTTCGCGATCCGCAGCGCGGTGTCGCGATCCTTGGCCGGGTCGCGCGCCGGATCGAAATCGGGCGGCAACGGGCGCATCTCGGTCGCGGCAAGGACGGCCAGGGGCGTGCACAACGCGACGGCGAGCGCAAGCAGCCGCCTGCGGGCGCGCGAGAATCCCGCACGGGATTCGGAACCGAAGAATGGACTCTGCATCGGGCAATTATGCATCGAATCGCGGACCGCGCAGCAACCGCCGGCCACTAGCGGATCAACTGGTTCATCGACACGATCGGCAGCATCACCGCCAGCACCAGCACCAGCACGATCGCGCCCATCGCGACGATCAGCGCCGGCTGCAGCAGCGCGGCGAACCAGGTGAGGCGGCGCTCGGCCTCGCGCTCGAGCTCGTCGGCGGCGCGCTCGAGCATCGGCGCCAGTTGGCCGCTCGCCTCGCCGTTGGCGACGAGATGGACGAGCACCGGCGGAAACACGCCCTGCTCCTTCAGCGCGCGCGCCAGCGACACGCCTTCGCGCACCAGCGCCGCCGCCGCGGCGGCCGCGCGACTGAGCGGCAACGCCCAGACGACGTCGCGCGCGGCGTCGAGCGCGCGCAGCAGCGGCGCGCCGCTGCCGGTGAGGATCGCGAGCGTGCTGGCGAAGCGCGCGGTGTCGACTGCGGTGACGAGCCGGCCGGCGACCGGCAGCGCGCAGCAGCGCCGCGTGCCACGCGCGCGCGAAACGCCTCGCGCCGGTTGGCGACCGCAAACGCCACGACGACGGCGCCACGACGCCAGCGAGCCAGAGCCAGCCGCGTCGCGCGGAAGAAGGCGCTGACCGCGATCAGCGCCTGCGTGAGCCACGGCAGCGTCTGCCGGCTTTGCTGGTAGACGGAGACGACCTGCGGCACGACGTAGACGAGCAGCACCGCGATCACCGCGAGCGCGATCACCGTGACGAGCGCCGGATAGATCAGCGCCAGCGTGAACTTCTGCTTCAGCGCCTGGCGCGCCTCGAGGTAGTCGGCGAGGCGCGTCAGCACGTCGGCAAGGCGGCCGGTCTCGGCGCCGGCGGCGACGAGCCCGCGATAAAGCGGCGGAGAACGTGCGCGGCCAGCGCGCGAGCGCGGCGGCGAGCGTTTCGCCCGCGGCGACGTGCGCGCGCAACGCGGTGAAGACTTGCGCCGGCGCGCGGCATCGTCGGCCTGCTCGGCCACGGCGGCGAGCGCCTGGTCGAGCGGCATGCCGGAGTGCGCCAGCGTCGCGAGCTGGCGGGTGGCGAGCGACGACGAGCTGCCGGCGGCAGCCGCGTCGCGATCGATCCGCGCCGCGCCGCGTCGGCGGCGTCGGCGGCGTCGATCGCCGTCGGGAAGAGGCCCTCGGCGCGCAGGCTGGTCGCGCACCTGGCGCGCGCGATTCGGCGTCGATGAGGCCGCGCCGCGGCTTGCCGCTGCGCGTCGACCGCCTCGTAGCGGAACGCGGGCATCGGATCGGCCGCGCGTGGCGCTCAGGCCTCGCGCGTGACGCGCACGAGCTCGGCGAGCGACGTCGTGCCGTCGGCGAGCCAGCGCGCGCCGTCGCGCCGCAGCGGCGTCATGCCCGCCGCGCGACCGCAGCGGCGCGCAGCGCGTGCTCCGGCGCGCGGTCGTGGATCAGGCGGCGCATGGCGTCGTCGACGACGAGCAGCTCGTAGACGCCGGTGCGGCCGCGATAGCCGGTGTGGTTGCACTCGTCGCAGCCGGCCGGCGCTGGAGAGCTGCGTTGCCGCCGGCACGCCGAGCTCGGCGAGCAGCTCCGCCTCGCCCGGCGGTCGGCGCCGCCGCGCGCCCGGCACGCGGGGCACAGCGTGCGCACCAGCCGCTGCGCGAGCACGCCGAGGAGGCTCGACGCGAGCAGGTAGGGCTCGACGCCCATGTCGGCGAGCCGCGTCACCGCGCTCGCCGCGTCGTTGGTGTGCAGCGTCGCGAGCACCAGGTGGCCGGTGAGCGACGCCTGCACCGCGATCTGCGCGGTCTCGAGGTCGCGGATCTCGCCGATCATGATGATGTCCGGATCCTGGCGCAGGATCGCGCGCAGCGCGCGCGCGAAAGTCGAGCTCGATGCGCGGGTTGACCTGCGTCTGCCCGACGCCGTCGAGCGCGTACTCGATCGGGTCCTCGACCGTCATCATGTTGAGCGTGCCGCGCGGCAGCCGCGACAGCGCCGCGTACAGCGTCGTCGTCTTGCCCGAGCCGGTGGGGCCGGTGACGAGCACGATGCCGTGCGGCTCGCGGATCAGCCGGTCCACCGCGCCGAGCGTCGCCGTCGCTCATGCCGAGCGCCGTCGAGGTCGAGCTGCGCCGAATCCTTGTCGAGCAGCCGCAGCACCACGCGCTCGCCGGGGCCGGTGGGCAGCGTCGACACGCGCACGTCGACCTGCTTGTCGCCGAGCTTCAGCGCGATGCGGCCGTCCTGCGGCAGGCGCTTCTCCGCGATGTCGAGGCTCGCCATGATCTTGAGCCGCGACACCAGCGCGGCGTGCAGCGCGCGCGGCGGCTCGATCACGTCGCGCAGCACGCCGTCGACGCGGAAGCGCACGACCGAGCGTGCCTCGTAGGGCTCGAAGTGCAGGTCGGACGCGCGCTCGCGCAGCGCCTGCAGCAGCAGCGCGTTGATCATGCGGATCACCGGCGCCTGCGCGCCGCTGTCGAGCAGGTCCTCGGCCGGCGGCAGGTCCTGCATCAGCCGGGCGAGGTCGCGTTTCGCGCGCGAGGTCGTCGCGAGAGTTGCGCGCCGCCGCGTCCCGCCACGTTGTACGCGCGCGCGAGCTCGGCGGCGAAGCGCTCGGCGTCGACGGCGCGCAGTCGCAGCGGACGCTGCAGCACGCGCTTCAGCTCGGCGATGCCGTCGACCGTCGCGTCGGGCCGCGTCAGCACGACGACCGCATCGCCTTCCTCGCCGAGCGCGAGCACGCCGTGCGCGCGCGCGAACGCGTAGCGGAATGCGCTGCGCATAGGCGCGCGGAGCGCGGGAGCGGATCGCGGCCATCGCGGCATCGAGGCGCCGCGCGAGGTCGCCTCAGCGGCTTCGCGCCCGGGGCGCTGGGCGCGGCAGGCTCCGGCACCGCGCCGCGGCGATCCGCCGGTCGACGGGTGACGGCGCCGGACGGCGTCGGCGGGACTCGGCGCGCCGGCGTGCCCGGCATCACGCCTTCGGGCGGCATTGCGGGCTGCGTCGGGTCGTGCCAGAACGAGCGCGGCTCGGGCGGCGTCGAGCGCTGCTGCTCGCCCATGCAGGTAGTCGTAGCGCTCCGACGTGAGCGCGCGGCCGTCCGCGGTCTGCGCACGCACGGTCGGCTTGAGGAAGACCATCAGGTTGGTCTTCGACGCGATGCCGTGCGTCGTAGCGGAACAGCGCGCCGAGCGACCGGGATGTCGCCGAGCAGCGGCACCTTGTCGGTGCCGTCGGTGAGCTGGTCCTGGATCAGCCCGCCGAGCACGACGATCTGGCCGTCGTCGACGACCACCGTCGACTCGAGCGAGCGCTTGACAGCGATGATGCCGGCAGGCGTCGACGATGCGTGTCGTCGACGCGCGAGACTTCCTGGTAGATCCGAGGCGCACCGTGCCGCCCTCGGTGATCTGCGGCTTCACGCGCAGCAGTGAGGCCGACGTCGCTGCGCTCGATGGTCTGGAACGGCGTGCACCGTGCTCGGTACTGCCGGTCGTCGCGTACTGGCCGGTGACGAACGGCACGTTCTGGCCGACGACGATCTGCGCCTCCTCGTTGTCGAGCGTCAGCAGCGTCGGCGTCGACAGGATGTTGGCGTTGACCTGCGTCTCGAGCGCGCGCGCGAGAAAGCGCGAGGTTGGTGATCGTGCCGAGCCCGGGAATCGTGACCGTGCCGTTGCATGACGCCGAGGTTGAGCCCCTGCGCCGAGCGCTGCCGAGGTTGACCGCGGCGTCGATGATGTTGCTGCCGCTGCCGCGCGGCGCTGAAGTTGGTGCCGCCGATGACGCGCGCCTGCGTCGTGTTGTGCGCCGGCGAGCGCCTGCCACTGGATGCCGAACTCGGCGGCCTTGTCGGCCGATGACCTCGACGATCAGCGCCTCGACGAACACCTGCGCGCGGCGCACGTCGAGCTTGTCGATGATCGCGCGCAGGTTGTTGTAGACGGGCTCGGGCGCCATGATGATCAGCGCATTGTTCGCCGGGTCGGCCTGGATCGTCGCGCCGCCCGCCGAGAACGACGTCGCGCGCCGGCGCCGCCGTGGCGACGGGCGCGCGCCGCGCGGCCAGCGACGCCGTCGGCGACCGCCGGCGTCGCCGCGGTGCTCATCGCGCCGACGACCGGCGTCGCCGACGAGCCCGCGTGGCGCTGCGCACCGCCTGTCGCCGCCGGTGAGCATCGCGCGCAGCGTCTGCGCGACGCGCGCCGCCTCGGCGTTCTTCAGGTAGACGATGAACATGTTGCCGCCGGGCGCGGCCCGGCGTGTCGAGCTGCTCGATCAGCGGCCGCACGCGCGCGACGCGCGCCGGATTGTCGGCGCGCACAGCACGCTGTTGGAGCGCGGATCGGCGACCAGCGTCGACGCGCTGCTGCGCATCGGGACCGCGCCCGCCGCCGCGCCGGCGGTGCGCTTCGCGAGCAGGCGGTTGAGCAGCGCGACGAGGTCGATCGCCGACGCGTTGCGGAGCGGCACGACGAGCGGCTCGCCGCGCCGGCGGCTGGTCGAGCGACGCGATGATCCGCTCGATGCGCTGCAGGTTGTCGGCGTAGTCGGTGATGACCAGCGCGTTGCTCGCCGGGATACGCGGCGATCGTGTTGTTCGGCGTGATCAGCGGCCGCAGCACGTTGACGAGCTGCGCCGCCGATTCGTAGCGCAGCGTGATGACCTGCGTGACCAGCCGATCGCCGCCCGCCGTGACCGGCCCGCGCCGCACCGGCGCCGCCCTGCTGCTTGGCGTCGGCCTCGGGCACGATCTTGACGACGCCGTCGCTTTCGACCGCGGTGAAGCCCTGCAGCCGCAGCGCCGACAGCAGCGTCGGATAGACGAGGCTTCGCGGCACCGGCCGCGCCGAAATGATGTTGACCGTGCCCTTGACCCGCGGATCGACGACGAAATTGCGGCCGGTGATCTCGGCGACCGCCTTCACGACCGCGTCGATGTCGGCATTGACGAAATTGAGCGTGACCGGTGTCGTCGGCCGCGGCCGCGACCGGCGACGCCAGCGCGAATAGCGCGACCGCGACGGCGAACAGCGTGCGCCGGGCAGTCCGGCGCGGCAGCGCGCCGGGCACGGCCCAGCGGCGTACGAGGTCGCGGATTCGGCTGCAAGACGATGACGTTCGGCCCGAATCAGTCGATCGAGCAGACGCCCGCCGCTCGCGGCAAAACTGCACGAATCCGCGCGTCGACATCGTATTTCGCGCCCGATCGGCCATTTTCGGGAATAATAGCATGCACTCCCCGGGTCCCGCCCGGCGATCGGCGCGAAACGACGTTGAATCCGAAATGGCGCGCCGAGCGCATCCAATGGCGAGAAACCGATCGCATCCGGGAGATCTCATGACCCACGTCCGTCCCTGCCGCCGTACCCGCCCGGCTCGCGCGCCGATTCGTCCTCGGCGGCGCGTTCCTGCTGGCCCTCGCGGTGTGGCCGCGCCCGCGCTACGACGCGTCCACGCGCAGGAATCGACGCCCCCGGCCGCCGGCGCGCCGGCTGTCGCGCCGCCCGCTGCACCAAAGACGCCGGCGGCGCCCGGCAGCGAACCCACGCGAAGGACGCAAGCAGCGCACAGGCAACGGTCAGGGTCGAGACCGACGCCGAACGGCAAGAAGACCGTCACCGTCGAAAGATCGGTTGCCGGCGAGCCGGACACCGAACCCGGCGCGCGACGCCGAAACGCGATGTGCCGCCACCGGTGCGGGCGTCGGCCCCGGCAGGCACGGCAAGCGTGTCACAGTCGGTGTCTTCGGGACAGACCGCGAGTACGATTCGTTCAACGATTTCGTCCACAACGAGCCGCGAGCTCGCCGGGATGGTCGTCGCGGATCGTCGCGATCGTCTTCCTGTCGCCGGTGCTCGTGATCGCGCTGATTCTCTGGTACCGGATGCGCAAGGCCGGATGCTGAACGAGACGATGCTGAAGCTCGCCGAGAAAGGCGTCGTGCCGCCGGCCGAAGCGCTCGGTGCGCTCGCAGGCAACGCGCCCACGGCGCTGACGGCGTCCCCGTCGGCGGCGCCGTTCTACGAGCAGGCGAAGCAGATCCGCCGGCGCGCCGCCTGGTCGGATCTGCGCAAGGGCGTCATCATGGCGGCGTCGGCCTCGCGCTGTCACTTCTTCTCGATGCTCGACGACGGCACGCCGAACAGGGTCGGCCTCGTGCTGCTCTTCGTCGGCATCGGTTATCTGCGTGCTGTGGTGGTTCGAGGATCGGCAGGTCGCGCCGCGCCGGCAGCGGCACCGCCGGCTCATCGTCCGAGCACGCCCGCGGCGGCGGCCGGGCGGGCCGGGCGCGAGCGCGCTGATCCGCGCGGCCCGATGGCGGCAGCGGCGGTCACCGATGCAGCAGCTCATCGCGCGCGTCGTCGTCCACGATGATCGGCATGCGTTCTCGGAGCTCGTGCGCCGCCACCAGTCGGCGGTGCGCGCGACGCTGCGCCGGCTCACCGCCGGCAATCACGCGCTCGCCGACGACCTCGCGCAGGAAACGTTCATGCTCGCCTACCGCAACCTGAAGTCGTTCCGCCAGGAAGCGCAGTTCTCGACCTGGCTCTACCGGATCGCGACCAATGCGTTGCTGGCCGACGCGCGCAAGCGCAAGGAGGAGCTGCTCGGGCGACCGCGACGCCGAATCGTCGCGGACGACGACGGCGAGGTGCCGCGACCGCCGAAGCGCATGGCGGCGACCACGCGCGCGGCGGCGTCGCTGAAGCTCGACCTGGAGCGCGCGATGGCGGTGCTCTCGGACGCCGAGCGCGCCGCGATCGTCCAGTGCTACCATAACGATCTGTCGCACGAGGAAGCCGCGTACGTGCTCGACTGCCCGGTGGGCACCGTGAAGACGCACATCCTGCGCGCGAAGCAGAAGCTCAAGTCGCGGCTCGCGGCCTGGGCGCCCGAGTAGACGGAACGAATGATGAGCGATCGATCTCTCCGCCCTGGCAGACCGCGACGACGGCTGGCTCGACGCACGCATTGCGCGCCGACGGGCGCGTCCATCGCGCCGACTACCTCGCCGACGACGGCTTCACGGCGCGGGTGATGGCGGCGCTTCCTGCCGCCGGTGTCGCTGCCGGCGTGGCGCAAGCCGGCGCGTGACTGCGCTGTGGGCGGCGGCGGGCGTCGGGCATCGCGCTCGCGCTCCCCGGCGCCTACGCCGATGTCCGCGCGCGAGTACCTCCGTGTCGTTGCCGGATACCCCGTGTCGCTGGGGCAGATCGCCACCGGCGTGGTGATGCTCGGCATCGGCAGTTGGACGGCGATGGTCTGGGCGCTGCGGCGCGACTGAAGCGCCGATTTTTCGGACGGGGCACAAGACAAGACGGCCGCCCGCGGGCGGCCGTCTGCGCAAAGACGTACTGCCTCCTCAGTCGGCAAGCTTGAAGTTGATCTCGACTCGCCGACGTACTTTTCGCCCTCGGCGCGGAATTTCCAGGTCCTTGAGCGCGTCGATCACGGCGCGATCGAAATACCTCGGCGGCTCCGCACTAGGTGATGATGACGTCGGTCACATTGCCCTTTTCGTCGATGTTGAGTCGCGCGACCACCGGCCCTTCTCGATCCCCGCCTGGATCGCCGCGCGCGGGAATTCCGGGTTGTCGCCGCCGATGCGTCGGGCCTGGATGCCGCTGGCGGACCGCCGGCTTCGGCGGCGGCGGCGGCGCGCGGCACCGCCGGCGGCGCGATCACGTGCGGCTCGACGCGGCGGCGTCGGCGTCGACCTGCGGTGATCACCGGCGCCTCTGCGTCGTCGGCACCGGGATGTCGGGCGGCGGAACGTAGGCTTCGAGCGGCGCTTGACCTTCGGCGGCTCGACGATCTTCTTCGGCGGCGGCGGGGGCGGCGGCGGCGCGCTTGATCTCCTCGACGATCGTCGCGCGTCAGCGGCTTCTTGATCACCTCGATCACCGTGCGCGCCCGAGCCCGGTCAACAGCGCCCAGATGACGACCGCGTGCACGAGGACGACGAACGCGATCCCGATCAGCATGCCTGCGTCGGGTCTCTTTGTTGCCGTGCGAAATCCATGTCGATTGACTCCGATCGCTCCGCGACGTTCGCGCCCGCGACTACTTCGATGAACTGCTCGCTGCCGACGATGCCGATCTTGGTGAGGCCGAGCCGCTGCGCCGACGCCATCACCCCGGCGACGACGTCGTACTTTGCGGCCTTGTCCGGACGCAGGTGAATCTCGGGCTGCACCGCCTGCTCCGCCGCGGCCTTGAGCTTGTCCTCGAGCGCGGCCCGGTCCGGGACGACCTCGCCGTTCCAGTAGATCGTGCTCGTCGGAGTCGATGTCGATCTTCACCACTTCCGGCTGGACCAGCGGCGGCGGCGGGTTGCCGGTCGGCATGTTGAGGTTCACCGAATGGAGCTGGATCGGGATCGTGATGATCAGCATCACCAGCAGCACCAGCATCACGTCGATCAGCGGCGTGGTGTTGATGTCGATCATGACGTCCGGATCGCCCGATCCGCCGGCGGAGCCCACGTTCATTGCCATGGCTTGTTCCTCTCGTAGGGGTTGCTGGGCGGAACCGTCAGCCGCCGCGAACCGGCGGCTCGGTGATGAAGCCGACCTTGGCGATGCCCGCGCGCTGGCACGGCGTAGATCACGCGGCCGACGCCGTCGTAGCTGCGCGCCGCCGTCGCCGCGGATCTGCACCTCGGGCTGCGGCGTCAGCACGGCGATCTTCTTCAGCCGGTCGATCAGCGCCGCCGTGTTCTGCGATCTTGCAGGTCGTTCCAGTAGATGCCGCCGTTCTCGTCGACCGAGATCACGATGTTCTCCGGCTTGGTCTCGCGGATCTCGTTGCGCTCCTTCGGCAGCTGGACCGGGATCGAGGTCGTCACGACCGGAACCGTGATCAGGAAGATGATCAGCAGCACCAGCATCACGTCGACCAGCGGCGTCGTGTTGATCGTCGAGACGACCTCGTCCTCGTCGCCGTCGGCCGGGCCGACGTTCATCGCCATGACTTACGCCTTCGCAGCGGACTTGCGGCGCGGCAGAGCAGCACGGCGTGCAGGTCGGCGCCGAAGCCGCGCACGTCTTCCATCGCCGTCTTGTTGCGGCGGACGAGCCAGTTGTAGCCGAGCACCGCCGGCACCGCGACGGCAAGGCCGATCGCCGTCATGATCAGCGCCTCGCCGACGGGGCCGGCGACCTTGTCGATCGACGCCTGGCCGGCGATGCCGATCGCGGTCAGCGCGTGGTAGATGCCCCACACCGTGCCGAACAGCCCGACGAACGGCGCGGTCGAGCCGACGGTGGCGAGGAACGCGAGGCCGTCCTGCGTGCGGCTCTGCACGTTGTCGATCGCGCGCTGGATCGACATCGTGATCCAGTCGTTCATGTCGACGTTGCCGAGCAGGCCGGCGTGCTTGCTCGGTCGCCTCGAGCCCGGTCTCGGCGATGAAGCGGAACGGGCTGCTCTTCTTCAGGCCCGCGGCGCCCTCGCTGCACCGACGGCGCCTTCCAGAACGTCTTCTCCGCCGCGCGCGCCTGGCGGCCCATCTTGGCCTGCTCGTAGACCTTGGTGATGATGATGTACCAGCTGCCCATCGACATGATCGCGAGGATGCCGAGCGTGATCCTGCGCGACGATGTCGCCGCCCTTCCACAGCGCCTCGAGGCCGTAGGGGTTGTCGACGACTTCGGTGGCTCGTCCGCTGGCGGCGGCCTTGGCGGCCGGCGCGGCGTGCAGCCGGCGGCCGCGGGCTCGGCCGGCGCCGCGGCGGCGCGGCGGGGCCGGCGTTGTCCCTGCGCACGCGCGGCGGAACGACCGCGGCGGGCGGCGGCGAGAGCAGGACCGCGGCCAGAGCGGCCAAACGGGTCATCTTCAACATGTTGTCTCCAGACAAAGGATGATTCAGATGGAATGCGGTGGACCGGCGGGCCTAGATCGGAAGCGACCCGAGCGGCAATGGAGCGGCCCCGTCGTCGGCCCGGACAGGCTCTTTCGCGGGCGGCCTTTCCCCGGCGCAGGGGGCGGATGCTAATGGCGTCCGAGGAAAAAGCAAAAATCCTGAAACACGTCATATGCGCCATATTCTGCTCCGGAGGCTGGATCGGGTTCATCCGGGGCCCGCGGCTTTTCTCCCTCGCGCTTGCTTCAGGTGCACGCAAATGCTGCATTGGCCGCGCGCCGCCGCACGGCATCACCAACGAATTGCGGGATTGCGCCGCGCCGTCGGATTGCTGCAGCGCACGACCGCTGTGAGCGGCCTTGCGCGCATCTGCTTCGGGCAGCGGCTCAAACACCGGTACGTCGAAGACGTCAGGAGCCAGAAAAGCCTCGACCCCGTCGGCAAGGCGGCGGCCCTGGTCAGTCGGAAAACCTGCTATCATATCGCGTCGCCATTCTCAATTGTCCAGCGCAGATGAGCTCCTCCTCCTCCGCGCGCCGGGCGAGCCACAATGATAAAGAGCCTCGCATCCGTGTTGCTGGTCTTCGCCGTCGGATCGCGGCGCCGCAGATCTGGGCGCAGGCGAGGCCGGCCGACGTGAATGGACACTGCACGCGCTGCGCTCGTGCGGTCAGCGAGGACGAGGAAGCCCTGGTCGATCCACGCTTCAGCTCGCCTGAGGCGAAGAAATTCTGGCCGATCTACGACGCCGTCAGCGCGACCTCGACACGACAACCGGCGGATGAAGCGGGCGGTCTGAAGACTTCATTCGCGCTCGACGAGCCGCTTTCCGATCGCCACGCGCAACGAGTCTTCAACCGAGCTGATTGCAGCCGATGATATTCGAAATCGGCGCGACGGACGAGCGACAACGTGCTGCGGGATCGCATTCGCCGCAAGGTGAAGCGGCGCGGCTATCTGCAGCTCGAATCGAAGATCCGCGCGAGCAGGATTCCGACGTCGCCAGGGCCATCACTGGTCGAGTACGGCCCGCCGGACCACTGCGAGTTCCCCATGCGAATCTTGGCTGATTGTCCTTGCATCCATCGGCGCTCGTGGCGGGCGCTGCCCACGCCGACGCCGCGCGCGACGCGCTCGAGCCGAAATCGCCAAGTGCGCCGACATCACGGAGTCGTCGCAGCCGCCTCAAGTGCTACGACGCCGCGGCGCCGCGCGCGCCAAGAGCGCGCTCGCCGCACCGGCGCCGGCCGGCACGGAAAAAGGGCGGCGTGCGCGGAGAGAGTTCGGGCTGTCGCGGCCGCAGCCGGCACTGCGCGAAGCCGGAAGAATTCGGCAAGCCCGCCCCGGAGCCGGGGCCCAGGAGGATCACCGAGATCACGGCGACTGTGATCGAGTTCGCCAAGACGGCGCGCGGGAAGGCGATCTTCATCCTCGACAACGGCCAGATCTGGCGGCAACTGGATGCGGACGGCACCGAGCTCGCCTTACCCGCCCGAGCGGCACGACGATGAAAGTGACGATCGAGAAGGGCTTCCTCGGCAGCTACAACCTGACGATCGAAGGCAGGAACGGGCTCATCAAGGTCTCCCGGATCAAGCGAGCCCGCGGAGACGCCGCCGGTACGCGAGTGCGCGCCGAGCCTCCGGACCCGGCTACCAAGCGCGCCGGCGCGGCGGGTCTACCGGAGGCGCGCCTTTTCGAGCGCCGTTGCGCAGTATCCGGCCCACTGCCTGTACAGCGCTTCGAACCAGAACTGGTTCGAAACATCGTGCTGCGTCGGCCCGGTGTGTCGAGGCGCGAGGATCTCGCGTGCCGTGCCGCGATCGACGACGCGGGCGAGGAGCGTCCCGGTGACCGCGTCGCGCACCTCGAGGCTGCAGCGTCGCCTGTCCCCCGTCCCTGACAAACGTCCTCTGGATGCCCGGCGCCGGCACGTCCGGCGCGTTGACGAAGAGATCGGTGACGCTGGAGTCAGGCGGAGCACGCCCGGCGCTGGCGCCGCGACGACCTCGTAGCCTCGCGCCTTGAAGACTCGGCGATGACCGGCGTGCGAGGCTCGACGCCGCCTCGTCGGTGATCCGCTGCGCATCCTCGGGAACGAGCCAGCGCTGACGCTCCGCGTGGAATTGATGTCCTTCAGCCAGTTCTTCCTGAGCGTGGCTGGGCCGGGTCGACGATAATCTTGCGATAGGCGGACAGATCCGCGTCCGGCCGGATGTAGACCTCGTCGAGAGTCCTGGATTGCACGGCGACGAGGCCATCGCTGGTCGCCGGGGCCGCGTCAGGCGGCGGCCGCGAAAGCACAGCTGCCAGAGCACCGCGACAGGAAAGCGCCAAACCGTGATAAGGTTCATGGCCACCTCCTCTCGTCAGCCCCGGATATTCAAGTACTGCCGAACGCCACCGATCGCATCCCAGCCGTTCGACCCGCCGCCAGCGGGATTGGCGTTCGCTCTCGCGCAGTGCGACGCAGCGCGATTTGGGACTCCCTTGGCGCTCCGACCGCCCAACGCTCGCGGCGTGATCTGCTGGCGCGATTGCCCGCGTCGCCCGACGCCTATCCGCAGAAGCTCGACCTCGTCCGCGAGATGGTCCTGCTCGTGCGACTCGACGCGGCGCGCCTATCGCGCCGCGAGCTTCCTCGACGACCGCATCCTGGGGCCGGCCACCCAAGGCGCGTGGCTGCCCATCGCGCGGTCGCCGAGGCCTCGCGCCGGGTCGGCAACGGCCGCCCGTCCATTTCATCTTCCACACCGGGCCACGTCGGCTCGACGCTGGTGAGCCGGCTGCTCGACGAGACCGGCGACGTGCTGTCGCTGCGCGAACCGTTGCCGCTGCGGACGCTCGCCGACGCCCACGAGCGCTGGGCCACGCCGACTCGCTGCTGAGCCGGCGCACAGTTCGACCTCGCGCTCGCGCATGTTCATGCGGCTGTGGAGCCGCGGCTACGACGACCACGCGATGCGTCGTCGTCAAGGCGACGAGCAGCGCCGGGCGCCTCGCCGCGCCGATCCTGGCCGGCGAGCGAAGAGATCGCGCGCGATCTACATGAACGTGCGCGCCGAGCCGTACCTGGCGACGCTGCTGGCCGGGCAGAATTCGCCGATCGATCTGCGCGGACACGGTCCCGAGCGCATGCGGCGCCTGCAGTCGCGCGTCGGCACGCGCTCTCGCCCCGCTGCACGCGCTGTCGATCGGGCGAACTGGCGGCGATGAGCTGGCTCGCGGAATCCTGGACGCAGCGCGACGCGGTGAAGCGGTTCGCCGGCCGGGTCGATCGCGCTGGACTTCGAGGCATTCC
The DNA here is from genome assembly GCA_963733985.1 of uncultured beta proteobacterium. GTDB lineage: Bacteria > Pseudomonadota > Gammaproteobacteria > Burkholderiales > Casimicrobiaceae > CAIWHR01. Next base: position 93,261 of record CAVTFF010000017.1, read on the forward strand.
TCGTCGGACGTCGCCGGCAGCATGGCGCCGGATTCTCGGCCATTTCGGGTTGCCCGGCGAGCCCGGTACCTGTCGGAGGTGGGTCGCAGCCCGGTGCTGACACGCTACTCGAAGGCGCCCGAATACGCCTACACGCCGGCAATGTCCGCGCGGAAGTCCTGCGCGACTCGCGCCGCGAGAACCGCGAGGAGATCCGCAAGGGCATGGATTGGCTCGAGCGATCGGGCGCGAGCGGACCGCGGTCGCCGCGGAATCGTGAACGATGTCGCCGTCCTAGCGACACGGCCTAGGTCGTCGACCACATGCGCATCAGATTCTGGCGCACGACGTCGAGCCGCACGCGGCTCTCCCATTTCATCGTAGAGCCCTTCGAGCGCGGCGATTTCGTTGAGCTCGTAGACCTGCGTGCGCTGGTGCTCGTCGGCGATGTAGCTTTCGATGAACGTGATCGACACCAGGCGCTGGCCGGAGCGCACCGGCACGACCTCGTGCAGCGTCGTCGACGGGATAGACGATGGCCTCGCCCGCCGCGCCCTTGAACGGGATCGCCAGGTTGCCGACCTCGATCGACAGCTCGCCGCCGTCGTAAGTCGACGGGATCACTGACGAAGACCGTGCACGAAAGGTCGGACCGCAGGCGCGTGTTGCCGATCTGAATCAGCGCCGCGTCCGCGTGGCCCCGTACTTCATGCCCGGCTCGTAGCGGCACAAGCAGCGGCGGCGCGACGTGCTTGGGCATCGCGAAGTCGATGAATTCGCGCGAGCGCGCGAGCGCGGCGTTGACGATCTGAACGGATTCGGCGTATTTCGGATCGCGCCTGATCGGCCTGCAGATTGTCCTTGGTCGTGTTCGCCGGATTCGACGCCCGGCCGTCGACGAATCGGAGTTCGCGGCAGAGCGCCACGAGCCGCGCGACCTCGGCCGCCGTAAGAAGGTTCTTGATTTTCAGAAACACGTGTCGCCTCGGCGTCGATGTGGAGCAGCGTGAATCCTACACTCGGTCCGGAAACGTTCCCAGCGGACTGTCCGTGGGAGAGAGACCACGTGGGGCACGGCAACGCAGGAATGAATGACCGATGAATTTGCTATCCTTTCGTCCGCAGCCCGTGCGTCGGACCCGACGCCGCCGGGCACGAACCGAACTCGACGCTCCCCATGTCCAGCCCGACCATCGATGCGCGCGCGCTCGCGGAGTCCGGCGCCGACGCGCTGCGCAGGGGCGATGCGCGCACCGCGCGCGAGTCGTTCGAGCGCATCGTCGCCGCGGGTGCGGCCGACGCCTCCGTCTGCCTCGGCCTCAACTATGCCTGCCGCCGTCTCAACGACAAGGCGGCCGCCATGGCCGCGATCGACAAGGCGCTCTCGCTCGAGCCGCGCAATCTGCGCGCGCTGATCCTCAAGGCGGACCACTTGGCCGAGCTCGGCGACGAGCGCGCCGCGTCTTCGTTCTACCAGTTCGCGATCCGGATCGCGCCGCCGGCGAGCGAGATGCCGGCCGCACTGCGCGACGAGCTTGTCGCGCGCCCAGGCGGCGTGCGCGCGCTACGCCGGCCAGTTCGAAGCGTTCCTCGAGGACCGGCTGCTCCGCCAGGGCCTCGCGGAAGGGCGATCCGCCGCCCGTTTCAGGCAGTCGCTCGACATCCTGCTCGGCAGGAAGAAGATCTATTTCCAGCAACCGCACACCTACTTCTTCCCGGAGCTTCCACAGATCCAGTTCTACGACCGGAGCGATTTCCCGTGGCTCGACAAGGTCGAGGCCGCGACCGCCGACATCCGCACCGAATTGCTCGAAGTCCTGAAACAGGAGTCGGCGTTTCGGCCGTATATCCAGGGCGACCCGCGCAGGCCCCGCAAGGAGCAGAGCGGGATGACGGACAACCCGGATTGGGGCGCGTTCTATTTCTGGAAGGACGGCGAGCTCGTGCCCGAGAACGCAGCGCGTTGCCCGCGAACGACGAAGGTCATGGAAGACGTTCCGCTCGATCGCGTGAAGAACCGCTCGCCGTCGGTCCTGTTCTCGCTGCTGCGCCCGGGCGCCCGGATACCGCCCCACTCCGGGCTCGTCAACACGCGGCTCATCTGCCACCTGCCGTTGATCGTCCCGCCGAACTGCGGGTTCCGCGTCGGCAACGACACCGCGCGCCGGTCGAAGGCAAGGCATGGGTGTTCGACGACACGATCGAGCACGAAGCCTGGAACGGCAGCGATCAGACCCGCGTGATTCTGCTCTTCGAAATCTGGCGCCCCGAGCTTACCGAAGAGGAGCGCGCGCTCGTCGCCGCCATGTTCGAGGCGATCGACGCCTACAGCGGGCAGAAGCCCGCGTGGTCGATCTGACGACCTTGCGAAAGGACCCGTCCAGAACGTTCAGGTCTACTGGCCGAGATCGACGCTCTCGAAGCCGCCGCCGTCGGAGCAGCACAGGCGGGACGGGAACGAGGAGGCGGTCCGCCTCTGTAGGGCCGCATTCTCGCGATCGATCCCAAGCCATATGCGGACGCTCACGCACGCTCGGGCCAGCGAGCCTTCCGTCAGGGCGACATGAAGTCGGCCCGCACCGCGTTCCAGCGCATCGTCGATATCGATGGCTCCGACGCGCAGCAGTGGATCCATCTCGCGCTTACCTGCCGCAATCTGAGCGACCAAGAAACACGAAGAGAAAGCGATCCAGCGCGCGCTCAGCCTCGATCCGACCGATCTCGTGGCGCTGATTCTTCGCGCCTCTCTGCTCGAGCGGCAGGGGAAGACGCACGAGGCCGCCATCGCCCAAGGCCGGGTGGCGACCGTCTCGCCGCCGCTCGACCGGCTGCGTCCCGAGCTTGAGACCGGCGGTCGCTCGGGCGCTGTCGCAGGTTAGAGACATACAACAAGCGCCTCGGAGCCTTCCTGGACGAATACCTGGCGCCCCAGTTCACGCAGTTCGCCGGCGAAAATTTGAAGCGGTTCCGCGACTCGGTCGACATAATGGTTGGAAGGAAGAAGCGGTTCTACTCGCAGTACGCTCGCTCTATCACTATCCGCTATCTTGCACCGATCGAATTCTTCGAACGCGCCGGAATTTCCATGGCTCGAGGCGATCGAGGCTGCCACCGGCGAGATCAGGGAGGAATTCCTGGCGATCCTCGCCGCCGAAGAAGGCCTCACCCCGCACATCGCGTACCCGCACGGACGTGCCGCACAATCAGTTGGGCGGAGCTGAACAATTCGCCTCGCTGGAGCGCTTTTCATCTGTTCAAGATGGGGAAGCTCATCGAGGAGAACGCCGCGCAGTGCCCGACAGACCATGCAGGCGCTCGCCGGTGCGCCCTCAGCCCGATCAGCCGCGGGCGGACCCCCTCGGCGATGTTCTCCCTGCTCAAGCCGAAGACGCGCATCCTGGGGCCTACAAGGGCGTCACCAACGTGCGGCTCGTCACGCACCTGCCGCTCATCATCCCCGAAGGCTGTGGACTTCCGGGTCGGCAACGACACGCGCCAGTGGGTTCCGGGCCGGGCATGGGTCTTCGACGACACCATCGAGCACGAAGCCTGGAACGACAGCGACCAGCTCCGGGTCGTGCTCATCTTCGACGATCTGGCACCCGCAGCTCTCGCCGGCCGGAGCGGGCGCTGATCACGGCGCTCACGACGGGCGATCAGACGCCTTCAACGGGCGGCGCCGGAGGCTTCGAGCCTTAGTTCAGTCAAGCTCGGCACAACAGAAAAAAGACGGCGAGCCGAAGCCCGCCGTCGAGTTTGCAGAGAGTCCGCGGATCAGAACTTCGCCGTCACGTTCAGGAAGAAGTTCCGGCCGAGCGTGTCGTAGACCTGCGGATACGTGTTGCCGTTGCCGAACGGCGGGCCCGCGATCGTCGATGAAATGACGGGCGGATCGCGGTCGAACATGTTGTTGACGCCGCCGCGCACCGTGAAGTTCTTGGTGGCCATCCACTGGAGCGCGAGGTCGAAGTAGTTCTGCGTTCCGAGCGTCCCGTTGACGGAGTCGAACGGCGCATTCAGTATCGGATTCGAGCTGCTCGAATCGATGTCCACGGAGCTGAAGTAGCGCCAGGCCAGATACGCGTTCAAGTTCCACGGCGTGTTCCAGGTGACCGAGAACTTCGAACGCCACGTCGGCAGCGGCGTGCCGCAGGTGGTTCCGAAGAGGCCGGCACAGTCGTAGGACCCGGATCCCGGAATCGGCTCGACGATGAACTGATTGAGATAGGTGCCGACCAGGCTGAAGCCCAGGCTGCCGTAGCTGTTGATCGGCCACAGGTAGTTCAACGTGAGGTCGATGCCGTCGGTCTTTTCGCTGCCGAGGTTCAGGTTCGTGGCGGTCACGGACCCGCCGCCGGACAGCCAGAGCGTGCCCTGCGCGTCGCGGTGGACGAGATCGCAGAACGTGCCGAAGAACACGCAGTCGTTGACGATGGTGGGCTGGGGAATGAGCCCGATCTGGTTCGAGACCTTGATGTTCCAGTAGTCGACGGTCGCGCTGAAGTTGTTCCACGGCTGCAGCACCAGGCCGACCGTGTAGCTCTTCGCAGTTTCCGGTGACAGCGTCGGGTTGCCGCCCTGCAGGAAGTTGTACTGGCCGGCCGGGCTGTCGATGATCTGGGCGCCGTACTGGCCGGCGGGAACCCCGGACCGCAAGCATTGCGCCAGCGTGGCCGTCGGCACCGCTTGCCCGGGGACGCCACCTGCGCAAGGATCGTGGTCCATCGAGAACAGGTTCAACCCCTGCGGGGTGAAGAGCTCGATGATGTTCGCCGCGCGCACGGCCTGCTGGTAGCTGCCCCGGACTTTTCCTTCCTTCACCGGCGCCCACTCGACGCCGAGCCCGTAGGAGTTGGTCGTGTGGTCGGTGTTGTAGTTCGAATAACGGTAGCTGCCGCTGACGCTCAGATCGTAGGCCCACGGCTGCCGCTGCATGATCGGCACGCGGACTTCGGCGTAGGGCTCGACCACCGTGTATTGGCCGCTGTTGCCGATGATCGGTCCACCCTGGCCCGCGCCTTCGAAGGCCGAGAAGAACGTATCGGTATTGAGCGTGAGCTTCTCGACGCGGCGCTCGATACCGAACGCAACGCCGACGCCGTCCTTTGCCCAGGGCAACGTCCATCCGTAGGCCCCGAGGTCGGAAGTGACGTTGAGCCCGACGACGCTCTGGTCGGTCTCGCCGTTCTGGAACCCCGACGTCTGCAGGTAGTTGAGCGCGGCCTGCGTGACGCCGCCGGTGTGGAAGATGTCGTACGGCACGCAGTTCGGGTCGGTGCCGTTCACGACCGAGCGGCACGTTGGCACCCCGTTGACCGACACGACATCCAGCGCGTTCGTAATGCGGTTCTTGTTGAAATCGTTCAGGTACTGCTCGGCCAGGATGACCTTGCCGTTCTGCCACCAGAAGTTGTAATCCCACTTGTCGTCGGTGTAAGGAATCGTGCCCTTGGCGCCGATCACGAACCGGTAATCGGTGTGGCGGAGGTATTCCTGGCGCCCGCCGCCCTCGATGTTGCGCCGACCGATGTACAGGTTGCCCGGCGTCCCCGGGGTGATGCCGAAGGTCGACTTGAACGAGGGGGACAGCAGCGGATTGTCGTCGGTGAGCGTGATCGGCTGACCGAAGAAGATGCCGCTCGGCGCGATCTGCGACGTCGTCGTGTCGTCCATGAACTGGAATTCCATGTACGCGCGAACGTTGGGCAGCGCATCGTAGTGCGCAAACGCGTCGAACAGGTAACGCGTGTCCGGGCGCTGATAGTAGTTTTGCGGCCCGAAGTTGTACTGGCCGGCGGCGGCGGTATAGGGAGCCAGGTCTCCGGCAGCGTTGGCGATCGTGAAGTTAGCGCCGGTGTTGGCGTCGGTAAAGCGGCCCGGATACGCGGTCGACGAGCCGCCGCAGTTGAGGCCTTCCGAGGTGGAACCGAGCGCGCAGGAGCTGAAGTCGCGCGTGCTCTGCAGCACAGCGTCGACATTGCGCCATTCGAAATAGACTGTGGCATTGCCCTTGCCGTTCGCGAAGTTGCTGCCGAGCGTCATCGCGAAGTCCTGCGTCCGGCCGTCGAGGCTCACGTTGCCGGGCACCTGGAACTGCGACGGATTCGTCTGAGCGCGCTGGTTGACGATCGAGGAGACGGTGTCGTCGTGCTGCTGGTGGTTGTAGCCGTTGTAGTTCCAGTCGAGCTGCACGCCCTCGAAGTGGTCGTTCATGATGAAGTTCACGACACCCGCGACGGCATCGGAACCGTACACGGCCGAGGCGCCGCCGGTCAGGATTTCGACCCGCTGGATCAGCGGCGCCGGAATGGCATTGATGTCGGTCGGCCAACCGCCGGGGCGCGGATCGCCGGCAGGCAGGCGTCGGCCGTTCAGCAGGACCAGCGTGCGGCTTGCACCGAGATCGCGCAGGTTGATCGTCGCCGTGCCCGACGAGCCGTTGGAGAGCATGTTCCCCTGATCGGCGAACGCCTGCGGCAACTGGTTGATGATTTCCGACGTGTTGGTGAGGCCGGTGTACTTGATGTCCTGTGCATTGATGACATTGACCGGGCTTTCGCTCGTGAGCGTCGGCGACGGAATGCGCGAGCCCGTGACTTCGATCTTTTCGATCTTTTGTGGCTCGGCCGGCGGAGTCTGCTGGGCGTAGGCCAACGGCGCCGCCAAGCCGACGACAACCCCGGCGTTGAGCGCGTTCATGACCGCGAGCGACAGTTTTTTCCTGTGCATCCTGTTCATAGAGATTCCCCCAGAGAAAAATTGATGCGGCGACGAGAAACGAGAGACGTTCGCGTTGCCGCAAGCAAGTGCACATTACCCCGGCGCAGAATTCGGCGGCAACGAAAATGCGCGGCGGTTACAACAGCGCCGCCGGATTTGTTGCAATTTTGCTAATCGGGCCGATGTGCATCGCACAATCCGCCGCCGCTTGCCTGCCCGTCGATCGGCCGCCGATTTCTTCACGTCCGTCGATGTTGCGCCGCAGCAATATGCAACCGCCCGAGTTCGGTCGACAATGGGAACCGAAGCGCCGCGCCCGCCAGATCCGCGTACCGTCGGCGTCATGGCTTCGGCACCTTGACTCTCCATTCCAGCCGATCTGCTTCCGAGCCATCTGCGCAGCGCCAGGGGCGCACGCGGAGCGAACTCCATCAATCTTCGAAAGGCCGATCGCATGAGCGCGCTTCCGACAACCACGGCGTTCGAGATCCGGTCAGCCCGGCCCGAGGACGTGGACGTGATCCACGCAATGATTCACGCGCTGGCCGACTACGAGAAACTCGCCCATCTGTGCATTGCAACGAAGACCGACGTCGAAACCGCGTTGTTCGGGCCCCGGCCGGCGGCCGAGGTGCTGTTAGCCTGGAAAGGAACTGAGCCAGCGGCGTTCGCATTGTTTTTCCACAATTTCTCGACGTTTCTTGGCCGCCCGGGCCTTTGGCTCGAGGACCTTTTCGTACGCCCCGAACACCGGCGCCAGGGCTGTGCACAAGCGCTATTGCGCACGCTCGCGGCGCTTGCCGTCGCCCGCGGCTGCGGCCGCTTCGAATGGGCGGTCCTGGACTGGAATGCCCCGGCGATCAACTTCTACCGGGCGTTGGGCGCAACGGTGCTTTCGGATTGGCGGATCGTCCGCGTCGTGGGACCGGCGCTCGCAACGCTCGCTGCAAACACCCCGTTGGACGAAGCCGGCGGCGCGGGTCTCGCCCGCCCCTGATCCGACCGGGGGCTCGGTCGGCACAATCAACGATCGGCGCCCAGGCGACGACGATTGCCTGTTGCGGCTGCATTGGCGCTAGAATGACCCGAGCCGCGCGCGTGCGGCGACCCCAGTCCGACGAATCCTGATCTCGGGCTGCTGCCCTCACGCGACCGGTATCTGCCGACGCATGGGCACTATATTTCATCAGCCGGTAAACCCAGGTCCTCCCGGAATCGCGAGCCGTCGGGAGAGGAAAAGCGAGATGAGCGCCGCCGGCCCGCCCGAAGGACGCCTGCGCGCGCAGGGCGCCCGGAATCGGTCCCCCTCGGGGGGCAGCGCAGCGGCGACAGCCGCAGGCGTGGGGTCCCAAGTCAAACGCTGTGCCGCCTCGCTCTTTGCCCTGATGCTCGTCGCCGCGTGCACGACGGCGCCGGTGCCGACGCCGAGCGCCGGCCTTTTCCACGATCAGCTGTTCCGCGCGCCGACCGAGCGCATCAACGCCGGCGACGTGTTCGCGCTGAGCGAAGAAATGAAGCGCTATCTCAACGTCGAGATCGCTCCCCTGCTGCGCAGCAAGGGCACGCGGCAGGGGCTGGTCCAGGCGATCGGAAGCAGCGGCGAGCTCAAGCTCGAGTACGACTCGGTCATTACGCGCAATGCCGCGCAGGCGTTCGCGGCGCGTTCCGGCAACTGCCTGTCGCTCGTCATCATGACCGCCGCGCTGGCGAAGGAACTGGAGCTTCCCATCCGCTACCAGAGCGTCACCGCGGACGAGACGGTGAGCCGAAGCGGCGGGATCCAGTTTTTCATCGGCCACGTCAACCTGACGCTCGGCGACAAGGTCACCGAGGTCGGGCCCGGGCGCAGAAACGACCTGATGACGGTCGATTTCCTCCCGCCCGAGCTGGCCGGCGGCTTCAGAACGCGGCCCATCAGCGAGGAGACCATCGTTGCGATGTACATGAACAACCGCGCAGCCGAAGCGCTCGCGTCGGGTCAGCTGGACGACGCGTACTGGTGGGCGCGCGCGGCGATCGGTGAGGAGCCGCGGTTTCTGAGCTCGTATAACACGCTGGGCATCGTTTATCAGCGACACGGCAATCTGCCGGAGGCGGAAAGGGTGCTCGCGTACGCGCTCCAGAAGGACGCGGAAAACACGCACGTCATGTCGAACCTCGTCCATGTTCTCGAGGCCCTGGGGCGCACGGCGGAAGCAAGGGTTCTGGCCGCGAAGCTCGAGAAGCTGGAACCCAACCCGCCCTTCAGCTACCTCGCGAGCGGCATGAAAGCGCTGCGCGAGGGCAATTACAGGCAAGCCCGCGATCTCATTGCGAAGGAAGTCGATCGCGCGCCCTACTACCACGAATTCCATTTCTGGCTTGCGGCCGCCTATGTGGGCCTGGGCGAAATCGACCAGGCGAAGAAGCAGCTCTCGCTCGCGTGGCAATACAGCACGACGCGCACGGAGCGTGATCTGTACGCGGCCAAGCTCGATCGGATCCGCGCGACCCGCCTGCAGTAAGCTCTGAGGCGAGCGCGCAACGGTGACTCACGCCGGAACGACGTCGAAGGCGATCGTGAGGCGGCTCTCGGGCGTCGTAAACGGCACGGTGCCATGCCACATGTACGATGGGAACAGCACCAGCCGTCCGGGCTTCGGCCGCGTGTAGTGCTCCGGTCCCATCGTCGGCTTGGTCTTGGACGGCGGCTGGCCGAAGCGCAGCCACCCTTCGCGGTTCTCGGCGTCGAGAGCGCTCCGCGGAACCTCGACGTAGAAGGCTGATGACAGCCAGCCCATCGGATGGAAGTGGTCGACGTGGAAGCCGTTGGGCTTGAGCAGCACCGACCACGACCCGCTGAGCTTGTGCCGCTGCGTGTTGCGTCGCGTCAGCGGATGCGCCGGCTCGCGGCCGATCGCGGACATGTATTCGCGGATCGGCGCTTCGATCGCAGCGAAGAAGCCTTTGACCGCCGGATCGTCGAGCTGCGTGAGCTCCGTCGTGGTCTGCACGCCGCCACGAACGGTCTGCTCCGGCGGATGAAACGACAGGCCATGCAAGCGCCGCAGCGCAGCGGCGAGATCGGCAAGCCACGTGTCGACGCTCGACCAGCCCGCGGGCGCAGCGACGTCGTACACATGCACGAGGGCGACGTAGTCGCAGAGCCAGCGGTGGAGGGGGTCGCCGCCTGCTCGCGCTGCCGTGGCGAGCCAGCCCCAGGCAGCCTGATTGTCCGGCTCGAGCTCGGTCACGCGTCGGGCACGGCGCAACGCTTCGTCGACCCGGCCCTGGGCGAGCAGCAGCGGGACTTGCTGGATCTTCACCGCGACGTTGTCCGGCGCGAGCGCTTCGGCGCGCGCGGCGAGCTGCGCGCCGTACTCTTCGTCGTCGCTCTCCAGCGCCGCCTGCGCGGATGCGAGCAACAGCATCACGTCGTCCGGGTTTCGCTGCCGCGCCGCCGCGAGCATCGTGCGCAGATCGCCTTCCGCTCCGCTCGCTTTGAGAATCCGCGCCCTCGCGAGGATCAAGGGCGTTTCAGGCGCGCCGGCGCGTAACGCCGCGTCGAGTGGGCCGATCGCCGCTCGGGCGTCGCCGCTTCGCATCCAGATGAGCCGCGAAAACTCGGTCGCAGCGTCGACGCACTCGGGGCGGCGGCCCAGGACTTTGCGAAACGCTTCCTCCGCGGCGTCGAACTCCTGCAGCGAGCGCAGCGCGCGGGCGTAGACAAGCCAGGTCTCCGGCGCGTCGAGCTTCATCGCGAACGCCTTCTCCGCGGCTGCCTTCGCCTCGGCGTCGCGGCCCATGTCGCCCAGAGTCGCGGCGAGGTTGTGCCAACCCACGCCGCTCGTCGGATAAAGCGCCGTCGCCTTGCGATTGGCGACGAGGGCGGCGTCGTACCGGCCGAGCGCTTTCAGGACCGCGCTGTATACGAAGAGCACCCGATGACTCGGCACCGGAGCGTCGGCGAGCGGCGCAATCAGCGTCAATGCCTCGGCCACCCGACCTTTGCGCGAAAGCTGCTCGGCAACCGCGACGGGATCCTGCTGACCCGAGATCAGACCGGAGGTCACATCAGGACTCTGGACCGATCGACCCGCCGGTGAAGGCCGTGACGCCGGCCGACAGCGCGGTGACGAGCGCGCGTTCCAGGGGCGACAAATGGGGATGCCAGATGTCGAAGATCAGCACGACGCGCAGCTTGTCGCTGTCGCAGCTTGTCGCTGTCGTTTCATGCCTCGTGCTCGATCGTATCGTCGAAGACCCACGCTTTGAGGGATAGTAAATCCAACCCCTCGACGCGCCGTCGAGAGTAGCGTAGCACGGCTTGACCTGCGTACGGCGACTCGCGATCGCTCGCTCCCCTCGCGCCTCGCGCCCGGAGGAACGCGCGACCGGCGAGCAGGTGCCCCAAGCTTGCTTGGGAATGCGAGCCATCGGGAGCGCGTTCGGAGGCCGACCCCTCGGCATCACGATTCACACTTTCGGCGCGGAGGCCGAACCGGCTCGCCGCTCGCGCCGCTGCTATAATTCGCCCCTTTTTGCGCCCGCCGGCGATCCCGGCTCCCGCGCTTCCTCAGGACTTCGAGACCCGAATGCCCGATGCCGACCGCTTGACCCTTCCCGCGCTTGCTTCGTTCGCCCGCGGCACCGACTTCTGGTCGCTGCGGATCGTCGAAGAGACGAGCGAGACCTACGCGGTCCGCAAGAACGTCGCGCTGCCCCCCTTCGCCTGCAGCGACCGCGGCGTAATGGCGACCGTCTACGCCGACGGCGGCTACGGCTACGCGGCCACCGGCGACACGTCGCCCGCGGGCATCGAAGCGGCGTTTGCGCGCGCCGCGTCGTGGGCGCGCGCCACCGCCAAGCGCGCGCTGTTCGACGCGCGGAGCCTGCCGCGACCGGCGCCGCGCGGCGAGTATGCGTCGCCTTCGATCGACGCCCAGGCGCGTTCTCGGCGCGAGTGGTTCGACCTGCTGATGCAGGAGTCGCGTGATGCTGCAATCGATCCGCGCATCGTCGACTGGGAAGCGGGCATGGAAGTGTGCACGGCAACGCACCGCCTCGTCACCAGCGCGGGCGGCGACGTTACCCAGCGTTACCGTTTCCTGTTCCCCGGCCTGTCCGTCACCGCGCACGCGGACGGCGACACCCAGACGCGCACGCTCAACGGCTACCGCGGCATCTGCCAGCAGGGCGAGCGACGAAGTCCTCGCGCGCTTCGGCTTCGTCGGCTCGGGTCGACGGATCGCCGAGGAGGCGCTCGAGCTCGTCGGCGCGCCGAACTGCCCGACGCGGCACGATGGACGTGCTGCTCGCGCCCGACCAGATGATCCTGCAGATCCACGAGTCGATCGGCCACCCGCTCGAGCTCGACCGCATCCTGGGCGACGAGCGCAACTATCGCCGGCACGAGCTTCGTCACGCCCGACATGTTCGGCACCTACCGCTACGGCTCGGACCTGCTCAACGTCACGTTCGACCCGACGCGAGCCGAGGAGCTCGCGAGCTACGGCTGGGACGACGATGGCTCGAAGGCGGAGAAGGTGCACCTGATCCGCAACGGGATCCTGCAGCGGCCGCTGGGCGGCGCGATCTCGCAGGCGCGCGCGGGGCTCCCCGGCACGTCGAATTCTCGCGCCGACGGCTGGAACCGCCCGCCGATCGACCGCATGGCGAACCTGAACCTCGAGCCCGGCACCGCGACGCTCGACGGAAATGATCGCCGGCATCGAGCGCGGCGTGCTGATGGAAACGAACTGCTCGTGGTCGATCGACGACTCGCGCAACAAGTTCCAGTTCGGCTGCGAGCGCGGCCGCTTGATCGAGAACGGCACGCTCGGCGCGGTCGTCAAGAACCCGAACTACCGCGGCATCAGCGCGAACTTCTGGCGCAGCCTCGCGCGCGTCGGCAACGCCGAAACGATGCAGGTGCTCGGCACGCCGTATTGCGGCAAAGGCGAGCCCGTCGCAGGCGATCCGCGTCGGCCACGCGGCGCCGGCGTGCGTGTTCACCGGCGTCGACGTCTTCGGAGGAGAAGGAGCCTCCGAGTGAGCCGCACACGTTTGCGCTGCAGGGGCCAAATGCGGATGCATGCCAGACGCGCGACGAAGGTCGTAGTCAATACTACGATGCCGAGGAGCGCGGCGACGCAGGCGCCGCGTTTGGCAGCAGCCCGAAGGGACGGGGCTTTTCGGGCGGCCTGCTTTGTCGCTCGGCTTGCGAAGGGACCCACCCTTCGCTGCGCCTCGCTTCGCGCATCCCGTCCCGAAGACTCCCCGTCGCAAGCGCGTGCGGCTCACTCGGAGGCTCCATGATGGCCCCGCGCGAATCGACGGTCGGTCGCGAAACGATGGAGACGTATTTCCACGACCTCGTCGACAGCGCTCGACGGGCTCGTCGCCGGCCGGCGAGACGTACCTCGCCCGGCACGCCGGCGAGAAATCCGATTTCGTCCGGATGAATCGCGGCCGCGTCCGGCAGCCCGGCAGTGTGACGCAGCACTACCTCGACATCGAGCTCGTCCGCGGCGCACGCCATGCGACGCGCCGCGTGTCGCTCGCCGGCCACCTGGAGACCGACCGAGTCGCATTGGAGGCGGCGGTCTCCGGGCTGCGCGATGTGCTGCCGGATCTTGCCGACGACCCGCATCTGCTCTATTCGACCGAGGTCCGTCCGTCGCGCGAGGTCCGCGGCGGGACGCTTCCCCCGGCCGAGGAAGTGATCGACACCGTGCTCGCTGCCGCCGACGGACTCGATCTGGTCGGCCTGTACGCCGGCGGACCCGTCTATCGCGGTTTCGCGAACTCGCTCGGCCAGCGCAACTGGCACGAGGCGTTGTCGTTCAATCTGCAGTGGAGCATCTACCATCGCGCCGACAAGGCGGTGAAGTGCAGCTTGTCGGGCTTCGAATGGGACGAGCGCGTGCTCGCCGCGAAGATGCGCGACGCACGCGACGCGCTCGCGCACATCGCGCGTCCGGCGAAGGCGCTCGCACCGGGCAGGTACCGCGCGTTCCTTACGCCGGCAGCGGTCGAGGACATCGTCTCGATGCTGTGCTGGGGCGGGTTCTCCGCGCGCGCGCTCGAGACGAAGCAATCGAGCCTGACGCGGATGCGCAACGGGACGAGCGAGGCGGCAACCCTCGATCCGCGCGTGACGATCACTGAAGCGACGGCCGACGGTGTCGCTCCCGCGTTCCAGAGCGAAGGCTTCGCGCGTCCGGCGCGCGTGCCGCTGATCGAGGCGGGGCAGCTCGTCGGCTCCCTCGTATCGCCGCGCACTTCGCGAGAGTTTTCCCTGGAGACCAACGGCGCGAACGGCGAGGAAGCGCCAGAATCCGTCGCGATGGCCGCCGGCGCGCTCGCTGCGAAGGACGCGCTTGCGGCACTCGGCACCGGCCTTTACGTGGGCAACCTGCACTACCTCAATTACTCGGACCGACCCGCGTGCCGGATGACCGGGATGACGCGCTTCGCCACGTTCTGGGTCGAGGACGGCAGGATCGTCGCGCCGGTCGACGTGCTGCGGTTCGACGACACGCTCTTCCGGATGTTCGGCCCGAATCTCGAGGCGCTGACCGCCGAGACCGAGCTCCTGCTCGCGAGCGACACGTACCACGAACGCCAGCTTGCCTCGATGCGCCTTCCCGGCGTGCTGCTGTCCGAGCTCACCTTCACGCTTTAACGCTGGAGGTCAGCGCGATCGATGGGCGAGCCCCGATGGCCGCCGGTCGCCGACGCGTCAGTTCATTTCTTCGCGGGCACCGTCCCGTAGTTGAACATGTAGATCACCGCGCTGCGGATCTCGGGATCGGTGAGGTCCGCCATCCCACCGCGCGGCGGCATGGCGCCATGCCCGTTGATCGCCGAGCGGACCACGACATCGAGCCCCTGCTTCACGCGCGGTATCCACGCTGCGCGATCGCCAATTTTCGGCGCGCCGCTGACGCCGGTCTGATGGCACTTCGAGCACTGCGCCTGATAGATCGCCTCGCCTGTGCGTGCCGCCGTTTTGGTCGTCCGACTGATGGGTTCGGTCCAATGACCGCCCGACTGGTTGACCATGTACGTGATCGCACGCTCGATCTCGGTGTCGCTCAAACCGGGGTTGCCGCCGTGCGGCGGCATCTGCCGGATGCCTTCGAGCGCGTGCTTGGTGAGGCCGGTCAAGCCCTGTGATTCGCGGTCGGCCCAGGCCTTCTTGTCGCCGATCTTCGGCGCGCCGCCGGCGCCTGTGCCGTGGCAGGAGATGCACAGACTCTCCACCACCTCCTTGCCGGTGCGGTCGGCATGCTGGGCGGCGGCGTTTCCCGCCGCGAACGATGCGGTCAGGAGGAGAGCGGCCAGGCTTGCAAACGATTTGCCTGCGCTCGAAATAGACCCGTGGCCAGGAGCGTTTCGTGTGCGGCTCATGATCATTCTCCTCGCAGGCGTTCGTCGGAAGCAGCCAGCGCGGAGGCGGCAAGACTTCGTGCAGCAACCGCCCGACTTGAAGGCGCCAACGTTGACTGCCTGCCGCTGACTGCGAAGTTCGCGGTCATGACCTGCGAATGCGGTGTAAACAGGTCCGAGCTCCACCGTTACTTGGCGAGCGACAGGATCCAGTCGACGAGGTTCTTGATCTGGTCCTGGTCCTTGGTCTTGATGATCGGGTGCTCCTCCTCGTGGCCGTCGAGGAACTTCACTTTGGGCCCCGTCGTCAGATGCTTGATCAGCTTGGCTTGAGCATCCTTGTCGCCCTTGAGCTTGGTCGCGATCTCCGTCCACGACGTCGCTTCCTTGTTCTTGTCGACGGCATGGCACGTGAAGCACTTGCTCTGCCGGGCGAGCGCTTGGGCGGCAGCCGCGTCGGCAGCCGCCGCGGGCGAAGACATCGCAAGCAAGCTGGCTGCGGACAGCCCAAGCATTAAGACCGAATGGCGAAAGTGCATTTTGTTTTCTCCAGGGTGGCCTGACGTTTCGATCGCGGCCGAGGCCGCGGGGAGGATTGCAAGTGAAACCGACGGATGCAATCGCATGATGGTGGTTGCATTCGATCCAATCTCCGCCCATCGGGGGTGCGACGTTTTGACGCAGATCAACTAGAAAGACGCGACTTCAGAAAATCCAGATCCGTGTTCTAACGACACAACAGCTCAATATGCGCGTGAGTGCAATTGAGAGGAAGTTGCGTTCGCATTGCCTAGGGTGTGACGACAAACGATCCACGTTCGGGTGAACTGTCGCGGTAGCCGTTTCCGCGCCTCGGCGGGCAATTCCCGGCGGCGCTATTTCAGCGACAGGATCCAGTTGACCAGATTGTTGATCCGATCGGGATCATGAGTCTTGACGATCGGGTGGCTCTCCTCGTGACCGTCGTCGAACTTCGCCTTGCGCCCCGTGGTGACGTGCTTGTAGAGCTTGTCCTCGGCACCGACGCTGCCCAGGTATTTGGCGGCGACGTCCTTCCAGGCCGGCCCTACCTTCTTGACGTCGACTGCATGGCATTTGAGGCAACGACTCTGGCGCGCGAGCGTCTCGGCCGCCTTGGCGTCGACGGGCGCAGCGACGGGCAGCGCGAGAATCCAGTCGACGAGGTTCTTGATCCGGCTTGGGTCGCTCGTCTTGACGATCGGATGGTCTTCCTCGTGCCCATCGTCGAACTTGACTTTGCGCCCCGTCGTGACGTGCTTGTACAACCGTTGCTCCGCATCGGGCTCGCTGTGGTACTTGGCCGCTACATCCTTCCACGCCGGCCCGACCTTCTTCTGGTAGACGCTGTGGCATTCCAGGCAGCCGCTCTGGCGCGCGAGGGTCTGCGCCGCAAGCACGTCGAGCGCAGTCGCGTCGGGCGAAACCACGACCGTCGCGAGGACCGCCGCCAAAGCCGCGAGCATCGTCGCCCGCCGCTCGCTGACCGATGCCTTCATGTTGGCCTCACCGGTATTTGGGGAGCGTCATCCGCTCACCCCCTTTACGCAGGTCGCTTTTCACGCCGTTTCGCCGCAGCGTTTTCAACCACTCTCACGCCAATGACCACGGCGACCACGCACGCGGCAAAGATTCCCACCATCGCTCCAACAGCCAGGACGGTCCACAGCGCTGTCGAAATCACGCTCGCTCCCTGATCAAATTTCGAAACCGAACGGACGTCACTCTTGATCCTCGTTGTATTCCTTCGGCAACAGGTGCGCGATGCCCTTGTGGCAATCGATGCACGTCTTGCCCTCCTTCTGGCCCTGCTCCATCTTCGTCCGCGCCCGCACACTCTGCTTATGCGGATCCATCGCATCCCAGGAGTGGCAGTTGCGGCATTCGCGCGAATCGGTCTCCTTCATCGTCGTCCAGACGTTTTGCGCCAGCTCCATCCGATTGGCTTCGAATTTCTCGGGCGTGTCGATCGTCCCTGCCACGAACTTGCCGTAGAGCTCCTTGCTTGCCTGAACCTTGCGTACGAACTTGTGCATCCAGTCCTTCGGCACGTGGCAATCGGGGCAGATCGCGCGCACGCCGGAACGATTCTTGTAGTGGATCGTCTCCTTGTATTCCTGGTACACCGTGTCGCGCATTTCGTGGCAGGACGTACAGAATCCCAGCTGGTTCGTCGCCTCCATCCCGGTGTTGAACCCGCCCCAGAATACGAGGCCCGAGATCATTCCGATCGCGACGACTGCGCTCAGGGAAAGGGTGGAGGGCCGGAAAAAGAAGTCGCGCAGCTGCCGCATGCGGGATTGCTTCGCCGTGGGTTCGTCCATGAATGCGTCCGCAAATATGTGTGTCGTGCAATGAAATCGAGCTCCCGACACGGCCACTGCCCTACATCGCGCCGAAGGATCACGATTGGCGTGTCGACTTTGGGGCAAAACCGGCTGCGTCAATTTGACGCAGGTCAACTCGCGCCCTGAAGCGCGATGAGGGGCCGTGGCCAATTGGCAACAACGCAGCGGCCGCGCACGTGCGAATGCGAATGACTATCTGTCACCCGTCAAGCGGATGATTCGGCGACATCGCTCGCCGAGGTACGAAGCGCACAAGTGTGCGCGTGCAACCCGCTGCTGCGCCGCACTCGTCAGACCGCGGCTGCACGGCTTCAGCGATCCGGCTTCACTCCGAGGCCGGCGAGCACGGCCGCTCGCCTCGCGTTCGCCTCCGCGTCGACGGCGGCGTAGAGGCTTGCGCCGCGGCTGTCCATCGCGACGCGCAGCGGACCGAAGCCGCGGACGCGGAACTTCCACAGGCTTTCCGGATTGAGATCGTCGAGATCGACATCCTCGATTGCCTCGACCCACGTGGTCTCGAGCGCCGCGGCGCCGCCGACGACGGCGAGATAGACGCCGCCCAGCTCGCCAAAGGCCGTGAGCGATTGCACTCCGAGGCCACCCTTGCCGATGATGATGCGCACGCCATACCGGGACATGAGTGGCCGCGTGAAGCGCTCCATCCGCATGCTGGTCGTCGTACCGACGGTGAGCGGCGCGTAGCCGACGGGGTTCGCCGCCGACGGCGCGACCTTCTCGACATTGGGCGCCGTATGGATCACCGCGTGACCGGCGAGATCGAAACGTATCGCACGACCGCGATCGAACATCGCGATCTGCGTCGCATCGCGCAGCCCGTAGAGCGTACCTTCGAGCGTCACGGTGTCGTCGACGGCGAGCGCGCGCACCTGTGCTTCGGTGGCAGGAGTCGTGAGCGTGTAGTGCGCCATCGCCGGATCGGCTCATCCGGCCGCGGGTTCGCGATGCCGATCGATCCAGTACGCCCACGCGACGAAGCCCCAGCCCAGCAACCCGCTCCACGCGAGAACCTGTACCGATGGCGGCGGCGGGCCGAAAACGCTCGCGAGGTAGATCGCGCCGAGCGTGGCCACGAACAGCCAGAGGAGCCAGTTCCCCATCCGGTCGCGCGCCCGCGTCACCGACGCATAAAGCCACGCGCCGATCGCGAACAGCCCGAACTCGACGGCGAGCGTCGCCGGCAGCGAGTACCACAGTCCCAGTCCGACTTTCGGACCGCCCGGCCACAGCGGCAGGTCGGGACGATGCGACACGAAATCCAATACCCAGTGCGACAGCACGAGCGCGACGAGCCACAGCGCGCCGACGCGGTCGCGGCGCAACGCGTAGTAGCCGCCGGCGAAGAGCGCCGCCCACACCGCGCCGGCCACGAGGCTGTGCGTGTACGGGTACGAAACGAACAGGAGCGGCGTGACCGCGGTGATGTCGGGGACGATCTCGACCTTCTCCCAGCCGAGCAGCAGGAACACGGGCCAGACGCCATCGACGAGCTGCGCCGCGAGCATCAGCGTGCCGAGCGAGGGCCTGGCCGCCACCTTCTTCGCCGCGAACGCCAATCCCAGATGACCGATGAACATCGGCGTTCCTCAAAACCCGTGTTCGGTTCTGTCGGCGGTCAGCACCGCGCTCGCCCGCCGCGCCGAATGACACTGCATGTTCACCGCAACGGGATTCATCGTGATGTGCGTCGCCGCGAGCTCGACGTGGACCGCGAAGGCCGTTGCGTCGCCGCCCAGGCCTTGCGGCCCGATGCCGAGCCTGTTGACCGCCTCCGACAGCTGCTTCTCCAGCGCCGCGGCGTCGGGGTCGGGCGAATGCGTGCCGAGGGGTCGCGTGGCCGCGATCTTGGCGAGACGAACGCACAGGTCCGCGGTACCGCCGACGCCCACGCCGACGATCGTCGGGGGGCAGGTCTTGCCGCCGGCCGCCAGCACGCAGTCGACGACGAACGTCTTGATCGCATCGACGCCGTCGGCGGGAATCGCCATCCGGAGCCACGAATTGTTCTCGGAGCCGCTGCCCTTGGGGATCATTTCGATCTTCAGCCCCTCGAACGCGTCCGAGAAATCAACGTGGATCACCGGCACGCCGATCCCGCACGACGTGTGCTCGTTCTTTCGCGTCAGCGGATGGACGATCGACGAGCGCAGCGGATGCTCGCGCGTCGCCCGCTCGCAGCCCTTGCGGATCGCGGCCTTCAGCGCTACGCCGTCGACATCGACGCCGCGGCCGATCGTCACGTTGTAGATCGGGATGCCGGTATCCTGGCAGAGCAGGTTGCCGTCACGCTCGGCCACGGCAATGTTCTCGATCATCGTGCCGAGGACGGCTTTCGCGGTCGCGCCCGTTTCCCGCTCGGCGAGCGTGGCGAAGCCGCGCTTGATGTCCGGCGGCAATTCCTTGAGCGCGCGAAGATAGAGATCGCGCGCGACTTCAACGATGCGTTCGGACGTGATCGTGACTGCGGTACTCATTTCTGTCTCCAACGCTCGCGCCTGGGGCGGCCCGGCGCCGCTCATGCAAGATTGAGCGCGAAGGCGAGCGCGCACAGCATCGCGGCCCCGGCCGCCACGGCGATTGCCGCCGGTTGCCACGATGCGCGCCAGCCGCCGAATTCGACCGCGAGAAGGCGCAGTCCGCCGGTCAAATGCGCGGCGAGGAGCAAGACGATTCCGACTTCGCTCAGTCTGACCAATGGTTGCTCCGTCCACGCGAGAGCAGCATCGAGCGCGACGGCGCCGTCGAGCGCCTGCGACAAGACCCAGAAGTGCAACGGCAGGAAAAGCGCCAGCGCGACACCGGAGACGCGATGCACGGCAAACGCCCACCATCCGGCGTGGTTGCGATTTCGCCAGCTGCTGCGGGAGATCGCCGCGTCGCTCATGATCCGGTGACCGCGACGACCGCGCGCGCGCCCAGCGCCGCGATCAGGACGCCGAGCAGAAGCGCAATGCCGTCGGCGACCCGATGATGTCCGCCCCGCATCTCGGCGACGACCGTCCTGACTCCGATCGGCGCATGGATTGCGGCCGCCAGTACGAACATGCCGTAGAACGTTGCCCACGCGCCGCTGCCGCGGGTGCGGGCGAGAATCTCGGCCGCCGTGAGCCCGCCGCGGACGGCGACGATCATCGTCGCGAGATGGACGACGACGCACACCGCAAGCAGCGCGGCGCTCGTCCGCTGCGCGAGCCATAGGAGCGACTGGGCACGGACGGGTGTCACCGGCGATCCCCGATGAAGTCGCTCACGTCGGCGCCCCGGAAACGAGCGCTCGCGCGACCGCGCGCTTCAACCCTGCGATCGCCGCCGTCGGCGCGAGTTTCTTGGGACAGCGCTCGGTGCAGCTCTGATGCGTGTGGCATGCGTGGCAGCCCGCATCGCCTGCGACGGCCCGGAGTCGCTCCGCGCGCGCACCGTCGCGCGAATCGTTGTGAAGCGTCCACGCGCGGGTGAGCGCGGCCGGACCGAGATAGGCGGGATTCCATGCGACGACGTCGCAACTCGCGTAGCAGATGCCGCAACCGATGCATTCGATCGCGGCGTCCGCCGCGCGGCGGGTTTTCGATTCCGGCGTGATTCGCGCGAAATCGTCATGCCGTGTCGCCGTCGGCGCGAACTGCCCCCTGGCGCGCGTCCACTTGTCGAAGAACTCGCGCATGTCGGTGACGAGGTCGCGGATGACGGGAAGGTGCGCGAGCGGCCCGATCGTCAGCGTGCCATCGGCGGCGACCGTTTCGACATGCGTGCGGCAGGTCCAGCGCGCGCGGCCGTTGACCGTCATTGCACAGGAACCGCACATGCCGACGCGACACGCGTAGCGATAGGCGAGCGTCGGATCAATCCGTCGCTGGATGTGGGACACCACGTCGAGGACGGTCTGCGAGGGCCGGCGCGGCACGACGTAGGCCGCATACGCGCCCCGCTCATCGCCGCGCCAGACGCGAACCGACAGCATGGTCGCGCGGCATTGGTCCGTCTCGTGCGTCATTGTCGATGCGCCGGGTGGAATACGGCGTCCGGCGATTGGCAGATCATACCGCCAAGCGCCGCGCGCGGGCCAAGGCCTATGCGACGCGCTCGGCGAGCTTCAGCCGCTGCACCTTGCCCGACGGACCCTTCGGCAGGTCGGCCACGAAGCGAAAGGCTTTCGGCGTCTTGTAGCGTCCCAGTCGGCCCAGGCAATACGCGCGCAGTTCTTCCTCGGTGCATGGACACGCAGGCTTCAGCACGACGCAGGCAAGGATTTCCTGCCCGTAGATCGGATCCGGAATGCCTACCGCGGCCGCCTCGAGCACCGCCGGATGGGAAAGCAGCGCCTCGTCGATTTCCCGCGGCGCGATGTTCTCCCCGCCCTTGATGATCAGTTCCTTCATGCGGCCGGTGATGAAATAGAAGCCGTCGACATCGCGATAGCCGAGATCGCCGGTCGCGAGCCAGCCGCCAGGGCGCAGCGTCCGCGCCGTCGCCTCCGGGTCCTTGTGGTAGCGCTGCATCACGTTGTCACCGCGCAACTCGATCTCGCCGCATTCGCCATCGCCGAGCACCACTCCGTCGGGCGCGACGACACGCGCTTCCATGCCGAGCGGCACGCCGGGCGAGCCGATCTTGCGCTCGGAAACAGTGAGCGGGTTCGCGAACGCGACCGACGCGGACTCGGTGAGGCCCATCGCCTCCAGCACCGAAATGCCGAAGCGGGCCTCGAACGCGCGGTGCTGCTCGGGCGGCAGCGGCGCGGAGGCCGAGCGCGCGAAGCGGATCTCCTTGCACGCGTCCGCCTGCGCAGCGGTCAGCTCCGGCCCATTTAGGAGATACGCGATGATCGTCGGCACGACATTCAGCCACGTCGGCCGGTAGCGTTCGACGAGCAGCCACCATTGCGACACGCTGAAACGGTGCGGCATCACGATGCTGCCTCCCGAGACCAGCGGAGACACGGTTCCGATGCATTGCCCGTTGACGTGATACAGCGGCAGCGAGGACAGCACGCGGTCCGCGCTCGTCAGCGCATGAGCAGCGGCAACGGACCGGCCGGCGCAAACGAGATTGCGGTGCGTGAGCAGCGCGCCTTTCGGCGTGCCGGTCGTACCGGACGTGTACATCAGCATCGCCGGCGATTCCGGGGCCGGCGCGACGTCGGACGCCGGTGCGCCGGCATCCGTCAAACCGAGGTCATCGGGAACCGTGGGTCGTACGATGACGCTTCCTCCTGTGCACGCAACGATTGCGCGGAGCCGGTCGACGAACTCCGGCGCCGCGAAGACGATCCGTGTTTCCGAATGGACGAGCGCGTGCTCGATCAGCGCGTCCTGCGCGATGAGGCTCACCGGCGAGACGACGAAGCCGCCGTACATCGCGCCCAGAAAAACGCTCGTGGCGGCCACCCCGTTCGGCAACATGAAGGACACGACTTCGCCGGGGTGAATGCCCCGCGCGGCTAGCTCCGCCGCCAGCCCGCGCGCGGCATTGCGCAGCGCGGCGTGGCTGATCGTGATGCCCGGCTCCGGCGCGAGCAGGAACGGCGCGTCCGGCTGGACGTCGGCGTTGCGGTCGATTGCGTTGCGGATCGTCGTCATCCGAAAGCCAGCAATCACAGGCGATGCTTCCGGCGATAATCGCCGAAGAGCTCCTCGTCGGTCGGCTCGTGCACGCTCGACCGCAGTGGATGGACGACGCGCGTGATATTGAGAAAGTGCCGGTAGTTGAGGTTGTCGGAGATGCTGTTGCGGCCCCACGTGCCGCAGCCCATGGAGAGCGAAAACGGCAGTGCGTTGTCGAAGCTGCCGCCAGTCGCGAAGCAATGCGCCTGGTTGACGATCACGCGGCACACGGGCAGCGTGAGGCCGAGCTCCGTCGCGCGATCGGGTACGCGCGTGTGCAGGCCCACGGAATGCCCTGCGCCCTGATAGCGCAGCAACCGCTCGGCGATCGACGCAGCCGCGGCGAAGTCCGCCGCACGGTAGAGCGCCAGCACCGGCGACAGTTTCTCGCCGGAAAAGGGATGTCCCGGTCCGATGTCCGCTTCCGCCACGATCAGGAATCCCGCGGTCCTCGCTTCCGGCCGCGAAAGACCGGCGTGCGCCGCGATCGCGCCGGCCGACCGGGCGATGACCGCCGCGGCGAGCCGGCCTTCGGGAAACATCGCGGCCTCGAGCACTCGCGTCTCGTCGGGTGTGAGCAGAATGCCGCCTTCCGTAGCGAGCGCGGCGACGACCGCATCGTAGACCGCCGCCACGGCGATCACGCTGTTCTCCGACGAGCAGGACGTTGCATGATCGAACATCTTCGAACGCGCGATCTTCGCCGCGGCGTCCCCGACGTCGGCCGTTTCGTCGACGATTGCCGCAACGTTGCCGGCACCGACGCCGATCGCTGGCGTGCCGCTCGAATACGCGGCGCGGACGTTGTTCTGCGACCCTGTCGCGACGACGAGGTCGGCCTGCCGCATCAGCTCCTGCGTGGCGTCGCGCGTCACGGGCGTCGGCAACGCCAGGACGAGGTCGCGCGGAACGCCGACGCGATCGAACTCGGCGCCCATGAATTCGAGAAGCAGCGCGAGCGTCGAGGCGCCTTTCGGCGACGGCGCGACGATGATCGCATTGCGCCCTTTCAGCGCGTTGAGGATGTTGTTGGCCGGCGTCGCCGCGGGATTGGTCGACGGCGTGATCGCGGCGACGACGCCGACGGGCCGCGCGATCTCGATCAGTCCGCGCTCGCGGTCCTCGCGGATGACCCCGACGGACTTCGCGTGCGCAAGATCGCGCAACAATCCGATCGTCTTGCGGCGATTCTTCGCGATCTTGTCATCGACATCGCCGAGGCCCGTATCGCGCACGGAGAGCTCCGCCAGCGCGCGATTGCGGGAGGGCTCGACGATCCCCCAGGCGGCGGCGGTTACCGCCTCGTCGACCTGCGCCTGCGTCCACGTGTCGAAGATGTGCTGGGCGGCGCGGGCGCGAGTGACCAGCGCAGCAACCACGGCCGGCGGCGAGGCGGAGGAAGGCGTATTCAATGTCGGTATCCCTTCATTCGGGACGATCGTCGCCGCCTTGACCGCAAAGTCTCGTTGGGCGAGGTGGTCCTGGCCAATCGTGACTCGCTGTCCGCGTCTGCGCCGCGTTCTCAACCGCGGTCCGTGCTGATGGCGCAATGGGTCGAACGCGGCCGTGGCGGCCGGTCGCTGCGTGACGCTTATCGCGCATCTTCGACATCTGCTCGAACCCTTGTCGAGCGCAGACGGCTGATGCTTCACCGACTCGACGGTACCTTCGCCCAGCTCGCATCGGGATTGAAGGCCGTCATCGCATGGGCCAGCGCACCGGTGTCAGGGCCGAGGTCCCTTTCGTAGACGCTGCCCGACTGATCGACGATGAACGTCATCACGCCCGTGTCGCCCCATTTCACCGGCCAGGCTACGAGGGCGTAGCCGCCAGTCATCCGGCCGTTCGCGACGTAGCTCTTCGCACCGCCCGCCGCGTCATTGCCCTGCGCGGTCAGTATCCGGTAGTGATAACCATGATAGCCCTCGCCGGGCTTCGACTGCGCGACCAGCGATCCGAGCGGGCTTTCGGGCGCGCCTGCTTTCGTCGGCCAGTACAGGCCGTCGTGCTTGCCCGGCGTCGAGACGAGTCTCTGTGCATAGTCCTTGACGCCGTTGCGATCGCGGTCGTTCGCAAAATATTCCTTCTGCGCGTCCGTATACGCGAGCACGACTTCGATTGCCGCGAGCTCGTTGCGGCCGATGCGCCGTCCGCGCAATTCGTCAGGCGTCGCCCTGGTGTCGAACGACCAGCCTGTCGCGGTCTTGACGAGCGGAATCGGCATTGTCCAGCCATGGGTGCCGACCTCGAGGTAAGCCTTCGCGTCGCCCGAGCGCACGATCTTGTGCGACTTCGCCCACGCCTCGAGAAAGCGCGTCACATCCTCGGCGTTGGCGTGCGGCAGGTACTTCTTGTAGTCGGCGCCGACGACGATCTTCAGGGCATCGCCGTCGTGGCGGGCGACGGCATCGACGAACGTGTCGGCCGCCGCGTCCGGCGTCGGAAAGATCTCTTGCGCCACGGCCGCGGGTGCGAGCGCACCCGCCGCGGCGGCAAACACCGCGACGCGCAGCAGGAAGCGCAGGGGGAAATTGCTTTTGGGTGTCATGTCCGTGCGCTCCTCGTCAACGCCGTCCGCCGCCGCCACCCCGCCCACCTCCGCCACCGCCGCCACCGCCGCGCGCGGCGCCGCCACCCGACGAGCGCTGCATCTGCTGGGGCTGCGGGCGCTGCGCCTGCGACCGCTGCATCTGCTGCGCCTGAGGGCGCTGCGTCTGTTGCATCGACTGCCGGCTGGCCGCACCCCGACTGATCTCCGACGCCGCTTGTCGATCACCGACTCCCTGGAACGCCTGATTGGAGGTCTGAGGACGGCTCTGCATCGAGCTACGGTCGAAGCTCTGCGCGCGATCCTGCGCCGCGTTGCGATCGAAGCTCTGCGCGCGGTTCTGCGCGGCGCCGCGATCGAAACCCTGCGCCTGACTTTGCAGCTTGCCGCGGTTGGCATCGCTCAGTGCCGCGCGATCCGTGGTCATGCCGCGGTTCTGCAGCGACTGCTGCGCACGCTGCCGATCAAGATCCTTGCCGCGATACTGCTCGCGGTTGACCGCCTGCGCCCTGTTCTGCAGGTTCTGCCGCGTCGCCTCCCCGCCGCGATAAGCGACGTTCTTCCGGTTCTGGACGTTGTGGCTCCAATTCGCGTTATTGATGTTGGTATTCGAGATCCGGTGGTTGACGTTGATGTTGTTGTAGCGGTTGACGTTGATGTTGACGCTGTGATTCCACCAGTTGCAGTTGCCCCAGACCGCATTGCGCACGCCGATCCCAACGCCCCAGGCAATACCTGTCACTACGGCTGCCGAGAACCAGTAGCCGGGCGGATACGGGATGTAGTACGGCGGATAGGCGGGATACGGCCACGGTCCGTACACATAGGTCGGGTTGTAGGTCGGAACGTAGATCACCTCGGGGTTTCTTTGCTCGATCACGATCACCTGCGGCGGCGGTGGCGGCGCCGCGGCCTCGACGACGACCGTCGGCGGCGGGGCCCTCTCGACCTTCACATCGACTTCGGCATTCGATTGGAGGTTGCCCGCCTTCTGCGCCGCGACGCGCAGCCGCTGAACCGAATCCATCACGGCGTCGGGCTGCGCGAGGAACGCGTCGCCGAGATCCTTCACCCAGTCGGGCTTCTCGCCCATCATGATTACGACCTGCGGAAATGCCACCAGCGATTGCACGCTGGGGTCCCACGGCTCGTTCTCGACCATCTTGACCGCGTCGTCACCCTTCGCGTCTGAATGCGCGCGCGACCAGTTGGCGGCATCGGCGACGTCGGCAGGATAGGTCGACGCCATCAGCACCTGCGAAAGCAGCGCGTCCGGATAGAGCGCAACCGGCGCCGTCAGCTGATCGAGCTGCTCCTTGGAAAACGGCTTGACGTCGCCCTGCGCCGACGCGAGGACGGGCGTTCCGAGCGCGAACGCCAGTGCGAGCCAGCGCAGCCGTGGGCGGATGAAGGTACGCACGGGGACTCCCAGAGGTTGCGATGCGGCGGACCGCCGTCGACTGAGGAACGCCGGTGTGGCCGCTCCTGTTGCCGCGAATGCTCGATTCTAGTCCGGCGAGCTCTCCGTGAGCAAACGAGCGGGGGCGACTAGCGTCGTGCCGCGGTCGCCCTGTACTTGGCGAGATGGCGTGTCGGAAGCGCCAGCGCATCGCGGCGGAAAGGGTCTCCCAGCTCGCGGGTCACCATCATTTCGAGGACCGTCGTCTTGCCGTCGTCCTGCGCCTTGGCGGCCGCCCGCAACGCAGGCCCGACGTCGGCGAGCGTGTCGACCGTCACCCCCTCAGCACCCATCGCGCGTGCGACGGCTGCCCACGACGGTTGGCGATCGAGGTTCACGCCGACGAAGCGCTTCTCGTAGAAATCGACATGGTTCTTCTTCTCGGCGCCCCACTGGCCGTTGTTGAAGACGATCGCCGTCACCGGAATGTTTTCGCGCACGCAGGTCGAAAGCTCGCCGAAGCTCATCCCCCACGCGCCGTCGCCGACATAGGCGATCGCCGGCGCGGTCGGGCGCCGCCACCTTGGCGCCGATGATCGTCGGGAACGCGTAGCCGCAGTTGCCGAAGCTCATCGCCGCGAGCATCGAGCGCGGACGGTCGAAGCGCAGATACGAATTCGAAACCGAGCAGATGTTGCCGATGTCGGTCGATACCATCGCGCCGGCGGGCATCGCGCGCTCGAGCTCGCGCAACATCTGCCGCGGGTGCATGTGGTGCGAACCCTTCGCCACCTCGAGCGACCATTTGTCCGTTTCGTGCGTCCAGCCGTCGAGCTCGGCATTCCACGCCGCCTTCTCCTTCTTGACAGCGGCAAGCCGCGCCGGCGCATTGGCGACGCACGCGAGCGTCTTGCGGGTCAGCCGCTCGAACAGCGCGTGCGCGGCCGCCTTGGCGTCGCCGCAGATGCCTACCGATATCGGTTTCACGAGCCCCAGCATCTTCGCGTCGGCATCGACCTGGATGATCTTCGCGTGCGGCGGCCAGTATTCGATCCCGTATTGCGGCAGCGTGCCGAACGGACCGAGGCGCGTGCCGAGCGCGAGCACCACGTCGGCCTTCGCAATCAATTTCATCGCCGCCTTGCTGCCCTGATAGCCGAGCGGTCCGACCCAAAGCGCGTGGGTCGCCGGGAACGCATCGTTGTGCAGATAGCTCACGGCGACCGGCGCCTGCAGGAGCTCTGCAAGCGCGATCGCGTTGGCTTCCGCCTCGCCCATCACGACACCGCCGCCGCAGAGAATCACCGGAAACTTCGCGTGCGCCAGCAGATCGGCGGCCGCGGCGAGGCTCGCGTCGCCCCCGGCGCCGCGCTCGATCGCGATGGGCGTCGGGATCTCGCACTCGATATCGCCATAGAAGAAGTCGCGCGGGATGTTGAGCTGCGTGGGGCCGAGCTCCAGCAGCGCGCGGTCGAATGCGCGGCTCGTGAGCTCCGCCATCCGCGTGCGATTGTTCACGTGCGCCTGGTATTTGGTGATCTTCGAGAAGATCGGGAGCTGCTCGGTTTCCTGGAAACCTCCGAGGCCGATGGTCCCGCTCCCGGTTTCCGGCGTCACGACGACGACCGGCGAATGCGCCCAGAACGCGGCCGCCGTCGACGTGACGAAGTTGGTGATGCCGGGTCCGTTCTGCGCGATGCAGACGCCGTGTCGTCCCGACACGCGCGCGTACCCGTCGGCCATGTGCCCGCCACCCTGCTCATGCGCGACGGAGATGAAGCGGATTCCAGCGAGCGGAAACAGGTCGAGCGCGTCCATGTAGGCCGAGCCGACAATGCCGAACACGTCGCGGACACCATGGGCGATCAGAGTTTCGACAAACGCCTCCGACGGCGTCATTTTCTGGCGGCCCACGACCGGCATTGGCATCTCGATGGGCTTGTTCATCGCAATCTCCTCGCGGTTCCGGGCATTCGAATCGACAAGTTTTTCACAGCGTCCCCACGGAAGCAATGCCAGGCACCCAGATTCTGGATTGATTCGTTTCATTTTTCGAGATAGCGTTCCGACCATGGCCGTCAAGTCCGATCGTGCGTCGCCTTTCCTGCGCGCTTTTTCGCTGCTCGAGCACGTCGCTGCTGCCGAGGCGCCGGTTGCGCTGCACGAGGTGACGGCGGCCAGCGGATTGCCCAAGCCCACGGTTTACCGGATGCTGGCAATGCTCGAGGCCGCGGGACTGCTGGCCCGCGAGCCGGCTGCGCGGAGGGTGGGCGCGGGACCGCGGCTTTCACGGTTCGCGCTCGACGTGCTGCGCAACGGCTCGGCCAGCGGCGCGCGGCACGCGATCCTGCAGCAACTCGTCGCCACCATCGGCGAGACGTGCAACCTGACCATGCTCGACGGCAGCGAGGTCGTCTATCTCGATCGCGTAGAAAGCGCGTGGCCTCTGCGCGTCACGCTGCAGCCTGGCTCGCGTGTGCCCCTGCACTGCACGGCGAGCGGCAAGGTGCTGCTCGCGCTGCTGCCCGCGGCGCGGCGGCGGCGGCTCGTCGCCGCGCTCCCGCTCACCCGCTACACAGACCAGACGATCGTCGAGCGGCACCGACTCATCGCGGAGCTCACGCGCGTGCGGCGCGAGCTCTTCGCCACCGACAGCGAGGAATACCTGGCGGGTCTCGTCTGTGTCGCCGTGCCGGTGGCGACGGCCGCCGGCCGGATCATCGCCTGTGTCGCCGTGCACGCGCCGGTGGCACGCATGCCGCTCGCGATGGCGCTCTCCCATGTGCTCGCGCTGCGCCAGGCAGCGGCGGCCCTCGCGGCGACGTTCTCTCCAGGTACCCGCCGCGCGCGACGAACCTGAGCGCTGCACGCGGCGGCGATCGCTTTTATTGATTTTCGAGACATCAACTATCGAAATTTGCGGCGCAATATTGCCAAGCGTTGAACGACTGACTACATTCGCCAGACCGCGCGATCGCCGAAGATGCGACCTGCGGTCCGTTCGCGTCAGGTGGCGCGTTCCACACCCAGGAGGACTCATGAAACGGCATTGGCTTTCGACGTGCGTGGTCGCGTTTGCCGCGGCAGCGCTCCTGTGCGGCACCGCGGCCGCGCAGCCAGCGCAGCAACCGGTTCAGGATGCGCATCCAGACCGCCGTCCCGTCGGCGTCGATCTACTTCGAGCTGCTGAAGCAGATGGGCGAGCGCATCGACCGGATGTCGGCCGGTCGCGTGAAGATGGAATTCCTGCCCGACGGCGCGGTCGTGCCGGCGTTCGAGATCCTCGACGCCGTCGACAAGGGCATCGTCGAGGGCGGGTACGCGTGGACGCACTACTGGTCGGGCAAGAATCCCGGCCGCCGGCCTGTTCTCGAACCCGATGGCGGGCGCCGGCGTCGGGCTCGACCAGATGTCGCACGTCGCGTGGATCTTCGAGGGCGGCGGCTACGAGCTCTACCGCAAGCTGTACCGCGACGTGCTCAAGGTCAACGTCGAGCCGATGCTTCGTCCAGCCGATGGGCCCGGACCCGCTCGGCTGGTTCAAGACGCCGATCAACAGCACGGCCGACTTCAAGAAGATGAAGTACCGTTCGCCGCCCGGGATCACCGGCGAGATCTTCAAGGAGATGGGCGTGGCGGCGGTCGCGCTGCCCGGCGGCGAAATCGTGCCGGCGGCGCAGCGCGGCGTGATCGACGCCGCCGAGTGGATCGGCCCCGCCGACGACATGCACCTCGGGCTGCAGACGGTATGGAAGCACTACTATCTGCAGGGCCTGCACCAGTCGACCGACATCGGCGAGATCCTGATCAACAAGACCGTGTGGGACAAGCTCACGCCGGACCTCCAGGAGATCATCCGCACCGCGGCGATGGCGTCGATGATCGAGACGTACACGTACAACGTCTATCGCAATGCGCAGGCCATCGTGAAGCTGCGCGACGAGTTCAAGGTCACGATCCACGACACGCCGAAGGACTTCTTCCCCGAGTTCGTCCGCGCGACCAACGTCGTGCTCGACCGCTATGCGGCGAAGGACCCGTTCTTCAAGGAAATGCTGGAATCGCAGCGCAATTTCGCGAAGATCGTCGTCCCGTACTGGACGAAAGATCCTCGACCTGTACTCGAACCTCGGCAACGCCGCCCTGGCGGCGCCCGCCGAAGTAGGTCCGCGACCCCGGTTCGCCCTGCGGGCCGGCGGTCCGTCGCCACGACGGCCGCCGGCGTCGCGTCCCCTTTGGCCGGAGAATCACCGATGTCGACGTCGCAATCGATATCCGCGCGTATCACCCGCGCGCTCGACGCCATCGTGCGCGCCTGCGGCATGGCGATCGCCTGGCTTATCGCTGCCGATGGTGCTGTCGCTGGTCTGGGAGGTGACGGCGCGCTACCTCTTCAACGCGCCGACGACCTGGGCGTACGACATGACGTTCATGCTGTACGGCACGTTCTTCATGCTGGGCTCGGCATGGACGCTGCAGCGCGGCGGGCACATCCGCACCGACATCTATCTACGCCAACTGGACGCCGGCGCACGCGGGCGCGCGTGGATCTCGCGTGTTATCTCGTCTTCTTCTTTCCGGCGATGGCCATTTTCGCCTGGCTGGGCTGGGAATATTTCTGGAAGTCGTACCAGCAAAACGAGCGCATCGTCACCAGCCCCTGGCTGCCGATCGTCTGGCCGTTCAAGTTCGTGATTCCTGCGACGGCGGTGCTCATGCTGCTGCAGGGCGTCTCCGAGTGCATCAAGGGCGCGGGGCGCGCGTTCGGGCCGGAAGACGGCCCGCTGGAGGCAGAACCGGCGGCGGGCGGCGACGCCGACGGCGAGGTGTCGACGTGAGCCCGGAATGGTTCGGCATCGTGTTGCTGGGCGTGCTGTTTGTCAGCGATCTTCATCGGCTTTCCGATCGCGTTCACGCTGATCGCCGTCGCGCTGATCGGCGGCTACGTGTCGCTCGGCCCGCTTGCGCTGCACCTGATGACGCTGCAGTTCTTCTCGGTGATGCGCGATCCGACGCTCGCGTCGGTGCCGTTCTTCCTGTTCATGGGGTATCCTGCTCGAGCAGTCCGGCCTGATGGAGCGGCTGTTCCGCGGCGTGCAGCTCGCGCTCGCGTCGGTCCGCGGCTCGCTCTATCTCGCGGTGCTGATGACGGCGACCATCTTCGCGGCGGCCACCGGCATCGTCGGCTCGTCGGTCACGCTGCTGGGCGTGATGGCGGCGCCGGCGATGAAGCGCTCCGGCTACGACATCCGGCTCGTCGGCAGGCGCGATCACCGCCGGCGGCACGCTCGGCATCCTGATCCCGCCGTCGGTAATGCTGATCGTGATGGGGCCGGTGGTCGGCGTCCCCGCGACCGACCTCTTCGCGGCCGCCGTGATCCCCGGACTGCTGCTGTCGCTGCTCTACATCGTGTACACGCTCGTGCGGAGCTACCTCAATCCGGCGCTCGGGCCCGGCGCTGCCGCCGGAGGAGCGCGCCGATTCGATCGGCGCGGTGGTGAAGGAGCTCGTGCTCGGCATCGCGCCCGTCGTCGTCGTCATTTTCGCGACGCTGGGCGTGATCCTGGCCGGCATCGCGACGCCAACCGATGCGGGCGCGGTCGGCGCGTTCGCCGTGCTGCTCTTGACGCTCTTCTACCGGCGGATGACGTGGGCGGGATTCCGCTCGGCCGTCTACTCGACGCTGCTCACGTCGTCCATGATCCTGCTGCTCGTCGCCGCGTCGAACTATTTCGGCGCCGTGTTCTCGCGGATGGGCAGCGCGACGCTGATCGCCGAATCGCTGCTCGGCCTCGACCTGTCGCCGACACTGATGCTGCTGCTGATCCTCGGGCATCATCTTCGTGCTGGGCTGGCCGCTCGAATGGGTGCCGATCGTGCTGATCGTCGTGCCGATCCTGCTGCCGCTCGTGCAGAAGCTCGGCATCGACCTCGTCTGGTTCTGCACGCTGGTGGCCGTTTGCCTGCAGACGGCGTGGCTGTCGCCGCCGGTGGCACTGTCCGCTTACTTCCTGAAAGGCGTCGTCCCCGAATGGGACCTCTCCGACATCTATGCCGGCATGATGCAGTTCATGGTGCTGCAGATCGTCGGGCTGCTGCTCGTGCTCGACGTTTCCGCAGCTCGCGCTGTGGCTGCCGGCAGTGTTGCGCGACTGAGGTAATTGTGCAATCGCGCGCCGGAGTCCGGACGACGGCTCGCAGCGCCTACGACAGCAATGCGTCCGGGTCGGAAAACGTATAACCCAGCGCCTCGGCGACCGGCTGGCACGTCACTTTGCCGAATGCGATGTTAAGGCCGTTCTTGAGGTGCGGATCTTCTGCGAGCGCCTTCTTCCAACCCTGGTCCGCGAGCGCCAGCACGAACGGCAACGTCGCATTGTTGAGCGCGAACGTCGAAGTACGCGGCACGCCGCCCGGCATGTTGGCCACACAGTAGTGCGTGACGCCGTCGACGACGTAGACCGGATCGGCGTGCGTGGTCGCGTGCGATGTCTCGAAGCAGCCGCCCTGGTCGATGGCGACGTCGACGATCACCGAGCCCGGCTTCATCCGCGCCACCAGCGCCGCGGACACGAGCTTCGGCGCGGACGCGCCGGGAATCAGCACGCCGCCGATGACGAGATCGGCCGTCGTCACGTGATGCTCGATTGCATCCTGCGTCGAAAACACGGTATTGAGCGGCCGGCCGAACTGGCGCCACAGCGCACGCAGCACGTCGACGTTGCGATCGAGCACCCACACCTCGGCGCCCATCCCGAGCGCGATGTGGCACGCGTGCGAGCCGACCACGCCGCCGCCCAGGATCACGACCTTCGCCGGATCGACGCCGGGCACGCCGCCGAGCAGCATTCCGATGCCGCCGTGCGGCTTCTCGAGGTAGTACGCGCCGGCCTGCACGGCCATGCGACCGGCGACTTCGGACATCGGCGCGAGCAGCGGCAGACCGCCGGCCGGCGAAGTGACGGTTTCGTAGGCGATGCAAACCGCGCCGCTCGCAATCAGATCCTTCGCCTGGTCCGGATCGGGCGCAAGGTGGAGGTAGGTAAACAGGATCTGACCGTTGGCGAGCATTCGGCGCTCGGGGGCCTGCGGCTCCTTGACCTTGACGATCATCTCGGCGCCGGCGAAGACCTCGTGCGCGGTGCCAACAACGCGCGCGCCCGCCTTTCGGTAGGCGTCGTCGTCCATGCCGATGCCCTGCCCCGCGTTGTGCTCGACCAGCACGTCGTGGCCATGGGCGATCGCCTCGCGGACGCTGCCCGGCGTGAGGCCCACCCGGTTTTCCAGCACCTTGATCTCCTTGGGGACTCCGATGCGCATGGGGCTTGCTCCTGATGTGGTTCGGGCGGATGGGTTTCGACGATGGGCGTGGCTGGAAGAAGCCGGCAGCCCATCGCGGCGGAACCGCTATGATAATGCCGTGGCCGGGAGCAACGCTGCCAAATGGCAGGCCCCCCCGCTCGGAATCACGGGAAGGATCGCATGCAGGCATGGATCGACAGCGTCGGCACGGACCTCATGGCGTTCGCCGCGAGCACCGTTCTCATCGCCGGCTACTACGCTTTCCTCTGGACGCGCGCCCGGCGCGATCCCCATTACACCATTCACGGCGTGAATGCGACGGCCCGCACGCTCTGGGTCTATGACGTCATGGCGCACCGGAACAAGGATGTGATGGCGGTACAGTCGCTGCGCAACTTCGTGATGGCGGCGTCGTTCATGGCGTCGACCTCGGTGCTGCTGATCCTCGGGACGCTGACGCTGTCGGGACAGGCCGAAAGCCTCTCCCAGACCTGGCACGCGGTGAACATCGGCGGCTCGGCCGCGCCGCAGGCATGGATCATCAAGGTCATGTGCCTGCTGACGACGTTCATCGTCGCGTTCTTCGCCTTTGCCATGACGATCCGTCTGCTGAACCACGTGCTGTTCATGATCAACGTCCCGGACGCCGAAAAGCATTCCGGCCTCTCCCCCCGGCACGTCGCCCATCGCCTCGCGCGGGCCGGGCACTACTATTCCGTCGGGACGCGCGCGTTCTTCGTCGCAATCCCGCTCGTATTCTGGCTATTCGGGCCGCTGTATCTGCTGCTCGCGACGATCGGCCTCGTGATCACGTTGCATCAGGTCGAGCGCACGCCCCGCGTCGAGAACGAATGAGCGGGCCAGCGCCGGGTCCGGAGCCCGAGCCGACCCGAACGCGGCGGGCCGCAAAGGTGTAGCATTATTGTTTCCTGCCAGCATACCTATTGCTGCGCCGCAGCGACTCGCGTCGCCGCGCAGCCTCCGGAGATCAGACCATGGGCCACGCCGAATTGAAGATCCACGACCAAGCCGCGACGAAGCGCATTTCGCTCGACGAATACTGGATGCCGTTCACGCCGAACCGCGATTTCAAGGCCGATCCCAAGATGGTCGTCCGCGCCGAGGGGATGTATTACTGGAACGATCGCGGCGACAAGCTTATCGACGCATCGTCCGGCCTCTTCTGCGCCAACGCCGGTCACGGCCGCAAGGAGATCGCCGAGGCCGTCGGCAATCAGATGCTTGAGCTCGATTTCGTGCCGCCGTTTCTGCGCGGGCATCCGAAGCAGTTCGAGCTCGCGACCCGCGTCGCCGAGCTGACGCCCGGCGATCTCAATCGGATCTTCTTCACGAACTCGGGCTCGGAGGCCGTCGAGACGGCGATGAAAGTCGCGCTCGCCTACCACCAGGCGCGCGGCCAGAGCGGCCGCAACGTCTTCATCTCGCGTGAGCGCGCCTACCACGGCGTCAATTTCGGCGGTGTGGCGCTCTCCGGCCTCGTCAACAACCGTCGCAAATTCGGGCCTGGACTTCCCGGCATCGCGCACATGCGCCACACGCACCTCAAGGAGAATTTCTTCACCAAGGGCGAGGGTGCGCACGGCGTCGAGCTGGCCGAGGACCTCGCGCGCTTGGTCAACCTCTACGGCGCCGAGAACATCGCCGCGTGCTTCGTCGAGCCGATTGCCGGCTCGACGGGCTGTCTCGTTCCGCCGAAGGGATACTTGAAGCGCCTGCGCGAGATCTGCGACGCGCACGGCATCCTCCTCGTGTTCGACGAGGTGATCTGCGGCTTCGGACGCACCGGCGAAGCATTCGCGGCGCAGAGCTTCGGCGTGACGCCCGACGTCATGACGATGGCCAAGGGCCTCACCAACGGTGCGCAGCCGATGGGCGCCGTCGCGATCTCCGAGCGCATCCACGATACGATCATGGCGGCGGCACCCGAGGGTGCGATCGAGTTCTTCCACGGTTACACGTACTCGGGCCACCCGGGGCCGTGCGCCGCGGGGCTCGCGACGCTCGATATCTACAAGAAGGAAGGGCTGTTCCAGCGCGGCCGCGAGCTGTCGCCGTATTTCCTGGATGCGCTCTTCTCGCTCAAGGATCTGCCGGTGGTCGCCGATATCCGTGGCTACGGGATGTTCGGAACGATCGACGTGCATCCGGCCGGAGGCCCCGGCACGCGCGGCCACGCGTTCCAGAAGAAGCTCTTCGACAACGGACTGCATCTCAAGACGACCGGCGACTCCGCGATCATCGCGCCGCCGCTGATCGCCGAAAAACATCACATCGACACGATCGCGGACATCCTGCGCAAGACGCTCGCGACGATCTGACGCGTCCCGAAGTGAAACGGAGGGCATCATGAAGCGTTTGCTGCTTGGTCTCGCGCTGTTGTTCGCGGCCGCATGGCCGGCCTGGGCGCAAAAGACGGTGACGTTTGCCTACCAGGACATGATGAATCCGTGGCGCTGGGTCCAGCAGAGCCAGGAAGTCGAGAAGGCGACCGGCTACAAGATCAACTGGCGCCAGTTCGGCGGCGGCGGCGACGTGATCCGCGCGATGGCCTCCGGTGATGTGCAGTTGGGTGAAGTCGGCTCGACGGGCGTCGCCACGGCGATCAGCCAGGGGATGGATGTCGAGCTCTTCTGGATCCTCGAGGACATCGCGGCGGCCGAAGCGCTGGTCGCGCGCAACGGCAGCGGCGTCAATACGATTGCCGACCTCAAGGGCAAGAAGGTCGGCACGCCATTCGTGTCGACGTCGCACTTCCAGCTTCTGTATGCGCTGCAAAAGGCGGGGCTCAAGCCGAACGACGTGCAGATCCTCAACATGCGCCCGCCCGAGATCGCCGCCGCGTGGAGCCGCGGCGACCTCGACGCCACGTTCATCTGGGATCCGGTGCTTGTCGACGGTGAAAAAGACCGGCAAGGTGCTGACGACCTCGGGCGAGATCTGCAAGCAGGGCGCCTGCACGTTCGACGGCCTGATCGTCACGCGCAAGTTCGCAGCCGAAAACCCGGCGTTCATGGTGGCGCTGGTGAAAGCGCTCTCCAAGGCCGACGCCGACTACCGTGGCAACCCGAAGGCCTGGACTGCCGACAAGGACAAGGTGGCCGCCGTGGCCAAATGGTCCGGCGGCAAGCCCGAGGATGTCGCCGCCGCGATGGCGCTCTACGGCTTCCCGAGCCTGAGCGACCAGGCATCACCCGCGTGGCTCGGCGGCGGTGCGAACGGGGCCGCCGCCAAGGCGCTCGCGCAACAGGCGAATTTCCTCAAGGACCAGGGCCGGCTGCAGTCGGTCGTGCCGGATTACGGCAAGTCGGTCACCACGCAATGGGTCACGCAGGCGATGAAGTAGCGACACGCGGACGGCCGGAAGCAGCTCGCTGACTCCCGCCCGCGCGTCTTTCTCTCGGATAAGGAACGCGGTTCGCGTGCCTTCGCTCGACATCCGCAATCTTGGCGTTCGCTACGCCACGAAGACCGGCACGGTCGACGCGCTTTCCAACGTCAACCTCACGATGCGCGATGGCGATTTCGTCGTCGCGATCGGCGCGTCCGGCTGCGGCAAGACGACGCTGCTCTCGTGCATTGCCGGCTTCCTGCCGCCGACCGAGGGCGCAATCCTGCTCGACGGCAAGCCGGTGACCGGGCCCGGCGCCGACCGCGGCGTCGTATTCCAGAAGCACGCGCTGATGCCCTGGCTCAACGTCGTCGACAACGTCGAGTTCGGCCTGCGGATGCGCGGGGTCGCGCCGGCGGAGCGGAGGCGCGTCGCGCAGGAAAAGCTCGCGCTCGTGGGGCTCGAAGACTTTGCTACGCGCGCGATCTACGAATTGTCGGGCGGCATGCAGCAGCGCGTCGGTATTGCCCGCGCGCTCGCCTCCGACCCGGAGCTCATGCTGATGGACGAGCCACTCGGTGCGCTCGACGCGTTCACGCGCGAGGCGATCCAGGAGATCATCCTCGACGTCTGGCACGCGACCGGCAAGATGTGCTTCTTCATCACCCACTCGGTGGAGGAGGCGCTGTTCCTCGCAACGCACCTCGTCGTGATGACGCCGCGGCCCGGCAAGATCTCGCACGAATACACGCTTGACTTCGGCCGTCGTTTCATCGAGACGCGCGACGCGCGCGCCGTCAAATCGTCGCCCGATTTCATTCGGGTACGGGAAGAAGTTCTCGCGGTGATCCTGCATCGCGAGTCCGGGGCTCGACCCGCCCTGGTGGAATGACGTCGATGGCGAGCACCGGCCCCCCGCCGAAGACCTCCAGCTATTCGACGCCCGGTGAAGGCCGGAGCACGCCTCATCAGCGTGATCACGATGGCGGGCCTCTTCGCGCTGTGGTGGCTCGCGAGCCACTTCCGCTGGTTGCCGCCGCTGTTCCTGCCCACGCCGGAGACGGTCTTCACGCGCCTGTACGAGTCGGCAATGGGACAGCTGACCGACGCGCCGCTCGCCACCCATTTCGGCTGGTCGATGTTCCGTGTCTTCACTGCATTCGCCGCGGCCTGCGCGACGGCGATTCCGATCGGCATCGCGCATGGGCGTCTCGCGGGTCGCGCGCGGCATTTTCGATCCGCCGATCGAGTTCTACCGGCCGCTGCCGCCGCTTGCGTATCTGCCGCTGATCGTGATCTGGTTCGGCATTGACGAGCTGTCGAAGGTGCTGCTCATCTATCTCGCGTGCTTCGCTCCGCTGGCGATGAGCGCGCGCGCCGGCGTCCGCTCGGTATCGCAGGAGCAGATCCACGCCGCGTACTCGATGGGCGCGTCGAAGTGGCAGGTGATCGCGCACGTGATCATTCCCGGAGCGATGCCCGAGATCCTCACCGCGATGCGCATCTCGATCGGGTTCGGCTGGACCACGCTCGTCGCCGCCGAGATGGTCGCCGCGACGCACGGCCTCGGCCAGATGGTCCTGAACGCGTCGAACTTCCTGCGCACCGACATCGTGATCATGGGGATCGTCGTGATCGGCGCCATTGCCTACCTGTTCGACCTCCTGATGCGCTACGTCGAACGCCTCGTCGTCCCGTGGAAGGGAAAGGTCTAGGCGGCGCCGCGGCTGGCTTGCAGGCTCGGCCGCCGGCGGTCACACTCTTGTCGTGCGCCGGGGATCCCCTGCCCGGCCCATTTCGGAGGATCGAGCCATGGACGAACACGACGCCGCCCATTTCCCGTACGCGCCGGCTGAATGGACGCCGGACGACGCCATCAAGGCTGCCCGGCAGGAAAACCTGGAATTGGTCGAAGACCACTGGCAGACCGTGCGAGCGCTGCAGGAATACTTTGCCCGTCACGCCGACGCGCCGTCGATCAACAAGCGTGAGCTGCACGACGCGCTGGACGAGAGGTTCCACTTGAGCGGTGGGATCAAGCACCTCTACGAGATCTTCCCCGGCGGGCCCGTGGCGCAGGGCTGTCGACTCGCCGGACTCAAGGCGCCGGAGGGCGCCATCGACAGGGCATTCGGCAGCGTCTCCTGACCACACCGCCGTGTTGGACCCCCCATCCGCCCCGCCCGTCGGGCGCGCAAGCCCCGCTGTCGGCCTTTCACCGGCGGGGTGTTGACAACGCCATAGCCGCTTGCCACGCTCCCGTCATGGCCATTCGTCCGCACTTCCAGCGTCTGGTGGAAAGGATCCGGATGCGGCCGCCGCTGCCGGCGGCGGTTGCCTACCCATGCGACCGCGATTCGCTGCAACTCGCTCTTTCGGGCGCGTTTGCAGGCTACCTCGCGCCGCTGCTGGTCGGCCCGGAAGCAAGAATTCGTGACGCAGCGGCCAAGGCCGGCGTCGACATCTCGCGGCTTACGATCGTCGACACGGCGGACGAGCCGCGAGCCACCGGATTGCGTGCAGTCGAATTGGCGCGCGAAGGCAAGGTCGCGGCGCTCATCAAGGGCAGCATGAGCGACGGTGACCTGCTCGCACCCGTCGCAGCGCCGGAGTCGGGCCTGCGCACCGATCGCCGGTTGTCGCATGCGTATTTCCTCGATCTTCCAGGGCGCTCGCACGGCATCCTGCTCGCGGATGCGCTCCTCAATATCGCGCCGAACCTCGCGGCGAAAAAGGATATCCTCGCCAATACGATCGAGCTCGCCCTGGCCCTGGGGGTCGTCGCGCCCAACGTTGCGCTGCTCGCGGCGATGGATTACGTCACCCCGGCGTTCGCGTCGACCGGCGACGCGGCGGCATTGAAATCGATGGCGGCGCAGGGCGTGTTCCGTGGCGCCCTCGTCGACGGCCCGCTCACGCCGGACAGCGCGCTCTCGGCGGATGCCGCCCGCGCCAACGGCGTGAAATCCGAAGTCGCGGGCCACCCCGACGTGCTGATCGCGCCGACGATGGAGGCCGCCGCAATGGTGCTGCGCACGCTGACCGTGCTCACCGGCGGCCTGGCGGCCGGCCTCGTGCTGGGGGCGAAGATTCCGATCGTCGTGCCCGCCCGCACCGACTCGATGGAAGTGCGGATGGCTTCGTGCGTGCTGGCGTCGCTGATGGTGTCGGCGCGCGGCGACCGCGCCGAGAAGCCCGCGAAAGCCGCCGCCGCGCCGCCAATTGCCGACGCGGCGCGCGCCGTCGCTTACGCCCTCCGCCGCTTCACCCCTTCTGCTGCACCCGCCGACGCGTGGCTTTGCGTCGCCCTGTCCGCTTGGCTTGTGCGCGCGATTCACTCGCCGCCACGCTCGACGCGCGAGCGCAGATCGGTGATCGCGGCCTGGTCCGCGCCGTAGAAGTTGGCCCGCCCCAGGAGGTCGATCGCACCGGTTCGCTCGAGAACGTCCTGGACCTGCCGCTTGACGCCGCTCAACACCAGCGTCACACCGCTCTGGCGCAGGCGTACCGCGAGATTGCGCAGCGTCTCCACACCCGAGGCGTCGATGTCGTTGATGCTGTGCGCAGCAACCAGGATGTAGGTGATTTGGGGCCGGTCGCGCACGAGTCGCAGCACGGCGTCCTCGAAGAACGACGCGTTGGCGAAATACAGCGACGCGTCGAAGCGCAGCGCGCCGATGCGCTCGTGCAGCGGCGGCAGGTTCATGCGTTCCGCATCGCGCAGCGTCCCGTCCGGATGCAGGCTCACGATCGCCACCCTCGGCCGCATGCGGCGATAGAGAAAGGCCGCGAGCGAAATGATGATGCCGGCGAGAACGCCGTTCTGGATATTCGGGGCGAAAGCGAGGGTGATGAGAAATGTCGCGGTTGCGGCCAACCCGTCGTCCTTGCTCGCGAGCCACGCCTGGCGCAGCGCCCGCACATCGATCAGGTTCAGCACCGCGAGCACGATCATTGCGGCGAGGACGGGTTTCGGCAGGTGATAGAGGTAGGGCGTGAAGAACAGCAGCGTAAGCAGTACGGCCACGGCCGCGAAAAGCGCAGAAGCGCCGGTCTTCGCGTTCGACGCCAGGTTC
This sequence comes from uncultured beta proteobacterium, assembly GCA_963733985.1. Classification (GTDB taxonomy): domain Bacteria; phylum Pseudomonadota; class Gammaproteobacteria; order Burkholderiales; family Casimicrobiaceae; genus CAIWHR01. The sequence continues at coordinate 134,992 of CAVTFF010000017.1, forward strand.
AACGCCGACCGGGAGAACGATCCGCTGACCGGCATCGACTGGCAGAATGCCGCCGCGACTTTCGCGAGCCCCTGGCCGACGAGTTCCTGATTCTCGTCCCACGGCACGCGCTTCCTGATGGCGATGACCTTGCAGCTCGACATCGCCTCCATGAAGCTGATCAGCGCCAGCACGAAGGCGGCCGGCAGCAGCGCCCTGATCGCCGCCCAATCGAGGTCGGGCGCGCCGAGACGGGGCAAGTCCCGTTGGAATGTCGCCGACCACGCGCCCGCCGCGTCCCGCGAATCCGAGCGCGTAGCTCACCCAGGTCGCGAGCGGCGACGGTGATCAGAACGCCCGGGAGTCGCGGCGCGAATTTCCGGAACGCGACGAGCAGGACGATGGCGGCCACGCCGAACGCGAGCGACATTTCGTGCAGCAGGTCGGGGCGGGACACGACATTCCACGTATCGACGAGCAGGTGCTGCGACTGCCGCGTCGAGATGCCCAACAGCGCCGGAAGCTGCGACAGGGCGATGATCAACGCCGCGGCGTTGATGAACCCCATCAGCACCGGATGCGAGACGAGTGAGAGCAGGACGCCCGCCCGCGCAAGGCCGAATCCGAGCTGGAACAGCCCCGACAGGAGCGCGAGCATCGTCACGTAGGCATAGAACTGGTCCGTCCCCGGCGGGCACGAGGACGCCGACGCTCGCCGCAGTCAGCAGCGAGGTCATCGCCACCGGTCCCGTCGACAGGATCGGCATCGAACCGAACAGCACGCCGACCATCGACGGGATGAAGGCTGCATAAAGCCCGTAGAGCGGCGGCACGCCGGCCAACTGCGCGTAGGCGAGCGCCTGCGGAATGGCGACCAGCGAAACGGTGATGCCGGCGATCAGATCGGCGCGCAACGACGCCGGTGTGATTCGGGGCCAGCCGAGAAAGGGAACGAGACGCCTGAGGAGGGTCGCGGTGGGGGTCACGTCGATGCGGCCTCCGCTCCATTGATGAAATTCGTGATCCGGAGGGGTCGGCCGCTTGCGCCCTCGGACCTCCGCACCGCCAAGACTTCGGCAACGCTTTTCCTGTCGGCCTCGTTGCGCCGACTCGCCGGAGTCGCATCCCCACGCGCTTCCGCGCGGGTCGGCCTCCGCGCTGGCCAAGCAAATCGTGATACCCCGGTGTCGGCCTCTGAACGCGCTCCCGATTGCTCGCATACCCTAGCACGCTTGGGGCCCCTGCTCGCCGTTCGCGCGTTCCTCCTGCTTCCAAGCTCGCGCCGCTACCGCTGCCGCACGCAATCCATGAAGTAGCGGATTCTCCCGCCGTCGGCTTCCTCGACGAGGCCGTGGATGTCGGTGTCGAAGCCCGGAAATTGCGCGTTGAACGTCCGCGCGAACTTGAGGTACTCGACGATCGTCCGGTTGAAGCGCTCGCCGGGGATCAGCAATGGGATGCCCGGTGGATAGGGTGTCAGCAGCACGCACGTCACGCGGCCTTCGAGCTGATCGATCTCGACGCGGTCGATCTCCCGGTGCGCGAGGAACGCGAATGCGTCGGACGGCTTCATTGCCGGTTGCATGTCCGACAGGTACATCTCGGTCGTCACGCGCGCGACGTCGTTCGCCTTGTACATGTCGTGGATCTGCTGGCACAAGTCGCGCAGGCCCACGCGTTCGTATTTCGGCTGCTTGGCGACGAACTCCGGCAGGATCTTCCACAGCGGGTGGTTCTTGTCGTAGTCGTCCTTGAACTGCTGCAGCGCGGTCACCAGCGTGTTCCAGCGGCCCTTGGTGATGCCGATCGTGAACATGATGAAGAACGAATAGAGCCCTGTCTTCTCGACGATCACCCCGTGCTCGGCAAGGTATTTGGTCACGATCGACGCCGGGATGCCGGTCTTCGCGAACTTGCCCGACACGTCGAGGCCGGGCGTGATCACCGTAGCCTTGATCGGGTCGAGGATGTTGAAGCCTGGTGCGAGATTGCCAAAGCCGTGCCACTTCTCGTTGGCGCGAAGCAGCCAGTCGTCGCGCTTGCCCATCCCTTCCGGTGCGAGCCGCTCGGGACCCCAGACCTTGAACCACCAGTCCTTGCCCCATTCCTCGTCGACCTTGCGCATCGCGCGCCGGAAGTCGAGCGCCTCGATGATCGACTCCTCGACCAGCGCGGTGCCACCCGGCGGCTCCATCATCGCCGCCGACACGTCACAGGACGCGATGATCGCGTACTGCGGCGAGGTCGACGTGTGCATCAGGTACGCCTCGTTGAAGATGTGGCGGTCGAGCTTGCGCGTCTCCGACTCCTGCACGATGATCTGCGACGCCTGCGAAATCCCCGCCAGCAGCTTGTGCGTCGAGTGCGTGGCGAAGATCATCGAGTCCTTGCTGCGCGGCCGGTCCTTGCCGATCGCGTGCATGTCCTTGTAGAAGTCGTGGAAGGCCGCGTGCGGCAGCCACGCCTCGTCGAAGTGGAGCACCTCGATGCTGCCGTTGAGCGTCTGCTTCAGCATCTCGACGTTGTAGGCGACCCCGTCGTACGTGCTCTGGGTGATCGACAGGATCCGCGGCTTCCTGTTCTTCGCCTCTGCGCGCGAACGGGTTCGCCTCGATGCGCTTGCCGATGCGCTCGGGCCGGAACTCGTCCAGCGGAATCGGGCCGATGATGCCGAGATGGTTGCGCGTCGGCGGCAGGAACACGGGTATCGCGCCGGTCATCGTGATCGCGTGCAGGATCGACACATGGCAGTTGCGGTCGACGACGACGATGTCGTTCGGCGCCACGTTGGCGTGCCACACCATCTTGTTCGACGTCGACGTGCCGTTGGTGACGAAGAAGCAATGGTCGGCGTTGAAGATCCGCGCGGCGTTGCGTTCGGCCGCGGCGACGGGGCCCGAATGGTCGAGCAACTGGCCGAGCTCGTCGACCGAGTTGCAGACGTCGGCGCGCAGCATGTTCTCGCCGAAGAACTGGTGGAACATCTGCCCGACCGGGCTCTTCAGGAACGCGACGCCGCCGGAATGGCCCGGGCAGTGCCACGAATACGAGCCGTCCTGCGCGTACTCGACGAGCGCGCGGAAGAACGGCGGCGCCAGCGAATCGAGATACGCCTTCACTTCGCGGATGATGTGCCGGGCGACGAACTCCGGCGTGTCCTCGAACATGTGGATGAAGCCGTGAAGCTCGCGCAGGATGTCGTTCGGGATGTGGCGCGAGGTCCGCGTTTCGCCGTAGAGGTAGATCGGGATCTCCGAATTCTTGAAGCGGATTTCCTCGATGAACTTGCGCAGGTTGAGCACCGCCGGATCGACCTCCGGCCCCGGGGTGAACTCCTCGTCGTCGATCGACAGGATGAACGCCGACGCGCGGGACTGCTGCTGCGCGAACTGCGACAGGTCGCCGTAGCTCGTGACGCCCAGCACCTCCATGCCTTCCTTCTCGATCGCCGCGGCGAGCGCGCGAATGCCGAGGCCCGAGGCATTCTCGGAGCGGAAGTCCTCGTCGATGATGACGACCGGAAAGCGGAATTTCATGGAGCGCGAATCCTCGGGCGGCGAGATTCGCGCGGGCGACGGGCCGGCACCCGACCCGGGCCGCCGCGGGGATCGTCCCACCGGCAAGCTGGAAAGGCGCGAATTATGGGACGATTCGCCGCCGGTGGCTATGAAAAGCGCGAGCCGCCCGCAACGAACCGTTGCAGCGCTGCGACACCGGCCCCACAGGCGGGTCGGTGCGACGGAAGGCACCTCACGAGTGCGCCAGCACGATCGCGCCGGCCCAGCCGAGGAGCCCCAGCCCGAGCGGCGTCCGCAGCCGCCGCCCCCATGGCAGGTTCTTCTCGATGGCCATCACCGCCGCGAGCGCCAGCATCCATCCCACGCTGCCGATGCCGACGACGAACATGACGAGCATCAGCGCCCAGCAGCAACCGACGCAGAAAAGACCATGGTCCCACCCGATCGATAGCGCGTCGCGCGCGGGCGCACGCCCGTGCCAGCGCGCGACGACGAACGCGAAAGGCGTCCGGCACGCATCGAGACATCGATACTTGAGCGTGCTCCACTGGAAGAGCCCGGCCGCGGCGAGTACCACGGCGCCGACCAGCCAGCCATTGGCGACAAACCACGCGTAGCGCGCTGCTGCCCACTGCAGACCGGCATCGGCGAGGTGCGCGACGACCCCGAATAGGAACCAGGCCGCGAAAAAGCCGGCCACGACAAGCGTCGAGAGCCGGCCGGCATCGGGTCGGCGCGCCGGTGATTCGCCGGAACATCGCGAGCACCGGAAACGCCGTCGGCAGCATCATCGCCGCGATCATCAGCACCCACGCCGCGGCGTGCAGCACGGCAGGCACCACGATGTCGCCCTTGCGGCACGGCGCGGCAGAGGGCCGCCAGCGCCCCTGCCTCCAGCCAGCCGCCGTGCTCGAGGTAGCGCTCGTAGGGGCTCGCGCTCCACAGCCATAGCAAGCCCCACGAGCTGATGCGCGAGTAGCGAGACAGAGCCCAGAAGACGCTGCGACGCTCGGCGGAAGGCACCGTCGGCGCGACCGCCGTCGTGGTGGTCGGAGTGGTCATGCTGAAGCGCGCCGCCGGGCCGCCGGCCCAACGCCGGCGGCCTCACGCCGAATCGCGAGTCACGTCAGGCGTCAAACCGAACGTGCTCTGCAGCGCGTTGTGCCCCTTGATGTCGAGATCGATGCCGAGCTTCGCGTTTTTCGACCGGTAGTGCGGGCGACTTGCCGACGAACACCGGCGCACCGGGCACGGTCGAGAACACGGTGTCCGTCAGCGTCGTCGTCGCGCCGGTCGCGTTGGTGAACGGCTCGAGTTCGGCGTATCCCGCATCGCCCAGCTTGATGGTTCCGCGGCCGCCCTGCACGGTGAACGTGACCGGAACCTTCTCCACGGAGACCACCTCGCCGACGAGCTTGACGAGCTCGCCGACGGGACCGCCCAGCTTGCCGGTATAGACGCGCGAGAATCGCCTCTTCCTGCTGCGGCGTCACCCGCTCGTCGAGATAGACCGCGGCCCTCCAGTTGCCCTGAAGGATGTTGCCGGGAACGTGCGCGATCAGCGCAATCGTCCGGTCGGAGACGTCGACGCCGTTGATCGTTCCCTTGTCGAAGTGCCAGGCGACGATCGTGTCGCAGGTGCCGAAGTCCGGGTCCTCGCCGATCCAGCACGGGCACAGCACGCGGCAGTTGCAGACTTCCAGTAACCGTCCTTCGAGGTGATACGCCATGGACTCCTCCTCGGTTTCTCGTGGAAAGCACCGCCCGTCTCCATTGGTCGGGACGGCTGCGGATGTTACGCCGCCGGTGGCGCCGATGCCATACGCAATATTCCGGCAGGCGCCTGGGCAATAGTCCGGCAGCGACGGTGGCCCTACCGGCGGCCGCCGGCGAGCTGGACCGAGCGCGGATGCGCGCGCAGCCGCGCCATCGCAAGGACGCCGAGCGCCGGCCCGATCGCCAGCGGGACGAACGCGTAGCGCCACCCCATCGCGTCGACCCAGTACGGCATCAGGTGGATGGTGACGAGCGTGAGCGTGAAACCCAGCGCCGTCTGCAGCGTCAGCATCGTGCCCGACGCGGGCCTTGTCGGACAGCTCGGCGATCGATGCCGAAAACTGCGCCGAGTCGGCGACGATGCTGATGCCCCAGACGACGCACACGCGCGATGAGCGCCCACGGCGGTGCCGCCGAAGAGCAAGCCGATCGACGCGGCGCAGCTGCCGCTGATCGCCATCGCGACGATCGTCAGCGTCGTGCGGCCGAGCCGGTCGGCGAGGAAGCCGGCGCCCACGCAGCCGATGGCGCCGGACGCCGATCGGTCGACGAACGCCGCGAGCTTCGCCGCCGTCGGCGCCGTCGCCGGGCGGCAGCGTCAGCGCGAAGCTCGCATCGAGGAACACGCCGATCCACGCCCACATCGCATAGAGCTCCCACATGTGGCCGAGATAGCCGAGGTTGGCGAGGCGCAGCGGCACGTCGCGCCACGCGGTCAGCACGTGCCGCGGGATCGAAGCGCGGCGCGCGGCGCGCGGTTGGGGCCGATCCCCGCGCAGGCCGATCAGGGCGGCCGCGCCCAGCGCGCTCACCGACGCCATCACCAGCGGAACGCGCCAGTCGATGCCGCCGAGCGCGTTGAACAGATGCGGCGACGCCGAGCCGAGCGTGAGCGCGCCGACCAGGATGCCGACCATCAGCCCCATGTCGCCCTTGGCCCACGTCGAGGCGAGCTTCATGCCGACCGGATAGACGCCGGCCATGCAGACGCCGGTGACGAAGCGCAACGCCGGCGCGACGAGCGAGGCGGGATCGACGACGAGGAGCAGCGCGTTGGCGACCGCCCCGATCGCCGCCGACACCGCGAAGAACCGGCGCGGGTCGAGCCGGTCGGCAAGACCGATGAGCGCGCTCGCGAGGCAGCCGACGACGAAGCCCGCCTGGACGCCGCTCGTGAGCGCCGCCTTGGAGAAGTTCGAGAGCTGGAACTCCGCGGCGAGCGCCGGAAGGACGGCCGACGCCGAGAACCAGAGCGCCATCGCCGCGACCTGACAGAACGCGATGATCGCGATCGAGGCGATCTTCGATTGCGCCAGTCGGGTCACGGCTGCCTTTCGCGTAAAGGCAGGTTCTAGATCTTCGGCAGCGTGACGCCCTGCTGCCCCTGGTACTTGCCGCCGCGGTCCTTGTACGACGTCTCGCAAACCTCGTCGGACTCGAAGAAGATCACCTGCGCGACGCCTTCGTTGGCGTAGATCTTCGCCGGCAGCGGCGTCGTGTTGGAGAACTCGAGCGTCACGTAGCCTTCCCACTCGGGCTCGAACGGCGTGACGTTGACGATGATGCCGCAGCGCGCGTAGGTGCTCTTGCCCAGGCAGATCGTCAGCACGTTGCGCGGAATGCGGAAGTACTCGACCGTGCGCGCCAGCGCGAACGAGTTCGGCGGGATGATGCAGACATCGCCCTTGAAGTCGACGAACGAGTTCGGCGTCGAACTTCTTCGGGTCGACGATGGTCGAGTTGATGTTGGTGAAGATCTTGAATTCGTCGGAGCAGCGGATGTCGTAGCCGTAGCTCGACGTGCCGTAGGAGACGATCTTGTGGCCGTTCGCCTCGCGCACCTGCCCCGGCTCGAACGGCTCGATCATCCGTGCTCGCGCCGCCATGCGGCGGATCCATTGTCGGACTTGATCAACGTCGCCTCCCCCACGTGGCAAGGTAATTCCGCCGTCCACGCCGGGCTGCGCGCACGACGCCCGGTTTTTCATTCGCCGGCGAACTCGAGCTACGTGTTCTGGATGACGATGTTCGGGAACTTCGCCGAGAAGTCCTCGGCCTTCTGCGCGACGAACACCGCGCGTCTTGCGCGCGATCTCGCGGTAGATCTCGCGATCCTGCCGTCGGGGTCGGCAACCACGGTCGGCCTGCCGGAGTCGGTCTGCTCGCGGATGCGGATGTCGAGCGGCAGCCCGCCGAGGAACGGCACGTTGTAGTCGGCGCACATCTTCTCGCCGCCGCCCTCGCCGAAGATGTGCTCTGCGTGGCCGCAGTTCGAGCAGATGTGGATGCTCATGTTCTCGACGATGCCGACGATCGGGACGCCGACCTTCTCGAACATCTTGAGGCCCTTGCGCGCGTCGATGCAGCGCGATGTCCTGCGGCGTGGTGACGATCACGGCGCCGGTGACCGGCACCTTCTGCGCCAGCGTCAGCTGGATGTCGCCGGTGCCCGGCGGCAGGTCGACGACGAGGTAGTCGAGGTCGCGCCAGTTGGTGTCCTTCAGCAGTTGCTCCAGCGCCTGCGTCACCATCGGCCCGCGCCAGACCATCGGCGTGTCGGCGTCGATCAGGAAGCCGATCGACATCGCCTGCAGGCCGTAGGCTTCGAGCGGCTCGAGCGTCTTGCCGTCGGTCGATTCGGGCCGGCCGGCGATGCCCAGCATCGTCGGCTGCGACGGCCCGTAGATGTCGGCGTCGAGCATGCCGACGTTCGCGCCTTCGGCGGCCAGCGCCAGCGCGAGGTTGACCGCGGTGGTCGACTTGCCGACGCCGCCCTTGCCGCTGGCGACGGCGATGATGTTCTTCACGCCCGGGATCAGCTTCACGCCGCGCTGCACCGCGTGCGACGTGATCTTCTGCGTCATGCTCGACGTTGACGCGCCCGGCGCCGGGCAGCGCCGCGAGCGCGTCGGCGATCAGCTTCTTCAGGATCTCGTGCTGCGTCTTCGCGGGATAGCCGAGCTGGATGTCGACGGCGATGTCGCCGCCGTCGATCTTGATCTTCTTCACCGCCTTGCCGGCTCACGAAGTCCTTGCCCGTGTTGGGATCGGTCAGCGCGCGCAGGCGGGCCTGGACGTCGGCCTCGGTGATGGCCATCGTGATGCTCCGTCGATTGCTTCGTGGAGATGCGGGAAAGCGCTTGATTTTAGCGAAATCCGGCCGCGTCGAAGGCTGCGCAAGGGTCGCTTTGCTAGAATCCGTCGTTTTCCCTGCTGCGTTCAAGGTTTTCCGCGATGTCCGCCTCCGGGCATGTGAAGGCCGCCACGCGCCGCAAGCTGTTCGTCACCACGGCGCTGCCCTACGCCAACGGCCCGTTCCACATCGGCCACATCATGGAGTACATCCAGGCCGACATCTGGGTGCGCTTCCAGCGCATGCAGGGCAACGAGGTCACTTCGTCTGCGCCGACGACGCCCACGGCGCGGCGATCATGCTGCGGGCCGAGCCGAAGGGCATCGACGCCGCAGGGGCTCGTCGCGCAGATCGCCGCCACGCGTCCCAAGCACCTCGCCGGATTCCACATCGAGCTTCGACCACTGGCACTCGACCGATTCGCCCGAGAACGTCGAGCTGTCGCAGGACATCTATCGGCGGCTGCAAGGCACAAGGCGTCGATCTACGCCAAGCCGGTCGAGCAGTTCTACGATCCGGTCAAGGAGATGTTCCTGCCCGACCGCTACATCAAGGGCGAGTGCCCGAAGTGCGGCGCGAAGGACCAGTACGGCGACGCCTGCGAGAACTGCGGCTCGACGTACGCGCCGACCGATCTCGTCAATCCGTACTCGACGCTGTCCGGCGCGAAGCCGGTGCTGCGAACGTCCGAGCATTTTTCTTCCGGCTCTCCGACGCCGGAAGTCGTCGCGTTCCTGAGCGAATGGACCGCCTCGCCGGCGCACGGGCAGTCGCTGCAGCCCGAGGTCCTGAACAAGGTCAGGGAATGGCTGGGCAGCGACGGCGGCGGCGACAGGCTCGCCGACTGGGACATCTCGCGCGACGCGCCGTACTTCGGCATCCCGATTCCCGACGCGCCGGGCAAGTATTTCTACGTCTGGCTCGATGCGCCGATCGGCTATCTCGCGAGCCTCAAGGCGCACCTCGCGCGCAAAGGGCGATCGAGCTTCGCGCAGTTCCTGCAGGATCCCGCGACGTCGAGCAGTATCCACTTCATCGGCAAGGACATCGTCTACTTCCACACGCTGTTCTGGCCGGCGATGCTGAAGTTCGCCGGCGCGCCGTACAAGGTGCCGACCAACGTGTTCGTCCACGGCTTCATCGACCGTCGTCGGGCGAGAAGATGTCGAAGTCGCGCGGCACCGGCATCAGCCCCGACGTCTACCTCGACCTCGGCCTCAATCCCGAATGGCTGCGCTATTACATCGCGGCCAAGCTGAACGACAAGGTCGAGGACATCGACTTCAATCCCGACGACTTCGTCGCGCGGGTCAACAGCGATCTGATCGGCAAGTACGTGAACATCGCGAGCCGCGCGGCGCCGTTTCATCACCCAGCTATTTCGACGGCAAGCTGTCGCTTCGCTCGCCTGAGACGGCGTTCGATCAAGCAGCGAGCCGGCTCGACGATCGATCGCCTGGGCATCGCGGCGAAGGAATCGCGCGAGATCTACGCAAGCCCGTGAATTCGGCAAGGTGATGCGCGAGATCATGCGGATCGCCGACAAGGTCAACGAGCGATTCGATCGAGGCGAAGCCGTGGGAGCTTGCCAAGGATCCCGCGCGGCGAGACGAGCTGCAGGACGTGTGCTCCGATGCCCTGAACGCTTTCCGTGCACTCACGTATTACCTGGCGCCGGTGCTGCCGGATCTGGCGACGCGCGTAGCGTCGATGTTTTCCTGTGCCCCTGCCGCTTCGGTGGCACGACATCGAACACGTCGGCCGGCGACGCATCAGGCCCTACGAGCACCTGATGTCGCGCATCGACCCGAAGCAGATCGACGCGCTGCTCGAAGGGCCGAAGACCGCGACCGCCGCCCTGCGCCCCTTCCGGCTGCTCGCCGCGAGCGGAGCCGCGGCGGCAACAGCAGTCCAGCCGCGGACGCGCCGCACGATCTCGATCGACGATTTCGCCAAGATCGATCTGCGCATCGCGCGCATCGTCAACGCCGAGCAGGTCGACGGCGCCGACAAGCTGCTGAAGCTCACGCTCGACATCGGCGAAGAGCGGCATCGCACCGTCTTCGCCGGCATCAAGTCCGCCTACGACCCGGCAGCAGCTGATCGGGCGCCTGACGCCGATGGTCGCCAACCTCGCGCCGCGCAAGATGAAATTCGGGCTGTCCGAAGGCATGGTGCTCGCGGCTTCGGGCGACGGCCCCGGAATCTTCCTGCTTTCGCCGGACAGCGGCGCAAGGCCGGGCATGCGGGTCAAATGACAGAGTCCGTCGTCCCCGCGAAAGCAGGGACCCAGTGACTTACGTGCGAACGACACTGGATTCCCGCCTCCGCGGGAATGACGACCCACGCTTGCTCACGCGCCGATGAGCACGCCAACCCTCGAACTCGTTCTCGCCGCGATCGCGGGGTGGCTCGGGATCGGCGCCGTCGGCCTCGTCCGGCCGCGTGCAATTCACTTCATCAGTCATGCGTTGTTTCCGGCGGGCGCTGCCATCGGCATCGCGCTCGCGCTCGTGTCGTTCTTCGCTGTCGGACCGCCGCCGCAGTCGACAGTGCTTCCGCTCGGCCTGCCCGACCTGCCGTTCCACGTGCGCATCGATGCGCTATCGGCGTTCTTCCTGCTGCTGCTCGGCGCCGTCGCCGCGGCGATCTCGCTCTTTTCGGCCGGGTATTTCCGGTCGGGCGAAGGGACCGCGCCGGGACTGCAGTGCTTCCAATACCACGTCTTCCTGGCGGCGATGGCGCTGGTGCTCGTTGCCGACGATGCGTATCTGTTCATGGTCGCCTGGGAGTCGATGGCGCTCGCTTCGTTCTTTCTCGTGACGAGCGACCATCGCATTCCGGAAATCCGCCGCGCGGGCTTCCTGTATCTGCTGATCGCACACGTCGGCGCGATCGCGATCCTGCTTTGCTTCGGCGTCCTCCAGGGGGAGCGGCGACTACACGTTTGGAGGGATGCGCTCGCTCATCTTGAAGGGTGCGTGGCCTACCGCCGCCTTCGCCCTTGCGCTCGCGGGATTCGGCGCCAAGGCGGGCCTGTTGCCGCTGCACGTCTGGCTGCCGGAGGCCCACCCCGCCGCGCCTTCGCCCGTCTCCGCCCTGATGAGCGGCGTCATGCTGAAGACGGCGATCTACGGAATGCTGCGCGTGACGTTCGATCTCCTCAACGTCCAGATCTGGTGGTGGGGCGCCGTCGCGCTGTCGCTCGGACTCGTCACGGCGCTCTTCGGCGTGATCTATGCCGCCGCGCAGACCGACATGAAGCGGCTGCTGGCATATTCGTCTATCGAGAACATCGGGATCATCGTCGCCGGCATCGGCCTCACGATCCTGTTCAAGGCCTACGGCAAGACGCTGCTCGCGGCGATCACGTTGACGGCCGTGCTGTACCACGCGCTCAACCACGCGGTCTTCAAGAGCCTTCTCTTCCTCGCGACAGGCTCGGTGCTGCATGCGACGCGCGAGCGCAGCCTCGGCAAGCTGGGCGGGCTCATCCACCGGATGCCCTGGGTCGCATGGCTCGCGCTCGTCGGCACGCTGGCGATCGCCGGATTGCCGCCGTTGAACGGCTTCGTCTCCGAGTGGCTGCTGCTGCAGGCGTTCCTGTTCACGCCGAGCCTGCCGCAATCGTTCGTGAACATGCTGGTGCCGCTCGCCGCCGCCGCGCTGGTGTTGGCGGTCGCACTCGCCGCGTACGTGATGGTCAAGTTCTACGGCGTGATCTTTCTCGGCCGGCCCCGCGAGCCGAACCTCGCCTACGCGCACGATGCCGGCCGGTTCGAGCGCGTTGCGCTGACGGTCCTCGCCGCAGGCTGCATCGCGCTGGGCCTCTTCCCGAGCAGCGTGATCGCATGGCTCGACCCGATCAACGCGATGCTTGTCAATTCGAGCGCGATTCACGCGGAGAGCGGTAATTGGTTGATGCTCGCGCCCATCAGCGCCGACCGCTCGAGCTACAGCCCTTTGATCGTGCTCGCGGTGATCGCCGGCACCATCCTCCTGACGATCCAGGTCGTGCACCGCTACTACCACGGTCGCGTGAGACGGGCTCCTCCGTGGGACTGCGGCTTCCCGATGCAAACGCCGCGGATGCAGGACACCGCCGAAGGTTTCGGCCAGCCGGTCCGCCAGGTGTTCGAGCCGTTCTTCCGCATCGAGCGCCACCTCCCTTCGGCCTTCGATAACGAGCCTCGCTATTCGCTCAAGGCAAGCGATCCGCTGTGGCACTGGCTGTACCTGCCGACGGCACGCGCTGCCGATGTCCTCGCCCGGATCGTCGGGCAGATTCAGCAGGGCCGCATCTCGATCTATCTCACCTACAGCTTCGTCACTCTGCTGGCGCTGCTGTACTTCGTCCGATGAGCGCCGTCGGGCCGCCCCAAGGCGCGAATCGGTCCCCCTCGGGGGGCAGCGCAGCGGCATCGGCCGCAAGCGTGGGGGCGCACGAGTGACCGTCTCCGGCCTCCTGTCGCAGCTCGTCCAGTTCGCCCTCGCGCTGCTCCTCGCCCCGCTGCTCGTCGGGTGGGTCAGCCAGTGCCGCGCATGGCTCTCGAACCGGAGCGCGCCATCGCTGCTGCTGCCCTACCGGACGATCCGCAAGTTGTTCATGAAGGACGCCGTCGTCGCGGAGAACGCGTCGCCGTTGTTCCGGTTCACGCCGTACGTCGTGTTCGGCGCGATGTGCTGTGCGGCGGCGATCGTTCCATCGCTCGCAACCGACCTGCCGTTCGCGCGCGCGGCCGATACGATCGCGCTGGTCGGCCTGTTCGCGCTCGCCCGCGTCTTCATCGCCCTCGCGGCGATGGACATCGGCACGTCGTTCGGCTCGCTCGGCGCGCGCCGCGAGATGTTCGTCGGCTTCTTGGCCGAGCCCGCGCTGCTGATGGTGCTGTTTACCGCGTCCCTGATCTCGGGATCGACGTCGCTGCCGACGATTGTCGACACACTCGCGCATCGGGAGCTCGCGATCTTCCCGAGCCTCGCCTTCGCCGGCGTCGCGTTCACGATGGTGTCGTTGGCCGAGAACGCGCGCATTCCCGTCGACAATCCGGCCACGCATCTCGAGCTCACGATGATCCATGAGGCGATGCTGCTCGAGTATTCAGCACGCCATCTCGCGCTGATCGAATGGGCGTCGGCGCTGAAGCTCTTCAACTACTCGTGCATCGGCCTCGCGCTGTTCTTCCCTTTCGGCATTGCGCCGGGCGGCGACTGGCTCGCGCTCCTCGCCGCCGCGCCGGTGCTCGTTGGTAAGCTCGCGCTCGGCGGCTTCCTGCTCGCGCTGATCGAGACGCTGTCGGCGAAGATGCGGATCTTCCGGGCGCCGGAGTTTCTCGGCACGGCGTTCCTGCTCGCGGTGCTCGCGATGCTCGTGAACCTGCTGCTCGGAAGCTGAACGTCGTGGCACATCTCCCGCTGTATGCGCAGCTGATCAACCTCTTCGCGGCGGTCCTGCTGCTGCTGTCGTTCGCGATGCTGGCACAGCGGCGCGTGCTGTCGCTGATCGACCTGTTCGCGATGCAGGGGCTCGCACTGGCGGCATCGACCGCCGTCGTGGCATACGGCACGGGGCAGACACACCTCTACTGGTCAGCGGGACTTACGCTGGTGCTGAAAGTCGGGCTGCTGCCGTGGATCCTCTACCGGCTGATTCAGCGCCTTGACGTGCGCTGGGAGTTCGAGGGGCTCATCAATATCCCGACAACGATGCTGATCGGCATCGTGCTCGTCATCTTCGCGTTCAACCTGGCGCTGCCGATCTCGCAGCTCGCGAGCACCGTTACGCGATCGACGCTGGGCATCGCGATGGCGAGCGTGATGCTCTCGTTCTTGATGATGATCACGCGCCGCAAGGCCATTCCGCAGGTGATCGGGTTTCTGTCGATGGAAAACGGCCTCTTCTTCGCCGCCACGTCGGCGACTTACGGGATGCCGATGGTGGTCGAGCTCGGAATCGCGCTCGACGTGCTGGTCGGGATGCTGATCCTCGGCGTGTTCTTCTTCCAGATCCGCGAGCAGTTCGATAGCCTGGACCTCAAGCACCTCGAGAAGCTCAAGGAGGGCGAGTGAGCGCGGCGGCCACAGGCAAGGCGCGAAGCGCGCGTCGCCGCGCGACCGAGCAGCGCCCGACAACCGGGCGCACCGCGACACACCGGCAGTGCGGAGGGCGAGTGAGCGCGGCGGCCACAGGCAAGGCGCGAAGCGCGCGTCGCCGCGCGACCGAGCAGCGCCCGACGACCGGGCGCACCGCGACACACCGGAAGTACGGAGGGCGCGAGTGATCGAAATCCTCGCGGTCCTTGGTGTGCCGCTTGCGGGTGCCGCACTGTTGGCGCTCGTCGGCCACCGCGACCAGGCGCCAAGCGTCAACGTGACGGCGAGTCTTGTCACGTTCATCGCCGCCGGCGCGCTGACCGCGCGCGTGATCGCCAATGGACCGATGCTCGTTCTCGACAAGCTGTTCTTCGTCGACTCGTTCAACGTGTTCCTCGTCGCGCTCACGGCGTTCGTCGGCTTCACGACGTCGCTCTTCTCGCGGCCGTACATGCTCATCGAGCGGCACCACGGCCGGCTCAACGCCGCCCAGCTGCGCCTCTACCACAGCATGTACCAGCTCTTCAATTTCACGATGCTGCTGGCGCTGCTCACCAACAACATGGGCATTCTGTGGATCGCGATGGAGGCCGCCACGCTGACGACGGTGCTGCTCGTGTCGCTGTACCGGACACCGGCGAGCCTCGAAGCCGCATGGAAATATTTCATTCTGTGTGGCGTCGGGATCGCGCAGGCGCTGTTCGGCACCATCCTTCTGTTCTTCGCCGCGGAAAAACTGCTCGGCGCCGAGGGCGGCGCCTTGCTGTGGACCGAGCTCAACGCGGTGAAAGGCGACCTCGAGCCGACGGTGCTATCGCTCGCGTTCGTGTTCATGCTGGTGGGGTACGGCACCAAGGTCGGCCTCGTGCCGCTTCACAACTGGCTGCCCGACGCGCACGCCGAAGGCCCCACGCCGGTGTCGGCGGTGCTGTCCGGGCTGCTGCTCAACGTCGCGCTCTACGCGGTCGTGCGCTGCAAGGTGCTGGTCGAGGGCTCGCTGCACACAGCGATCGCGAAGGAGCTGATGATGGGCTTCGGTCTGCTGTCGGTCGTCGTGGCCGCGTTCCTGCTGTCCCGACAGAAGGACATCAAGCGCCTGTTCGCCTATTCGTCGATCGAGCACATGGGGATCATCACGTTCGCTTTCGGCATGGGTGGTCCGATCGCCAACTTCGCTGGCCTGCTGCACATGACCGTGCATTCGCTCACCAAGTCGGCGATCTTTTTCGCCGTG
Organism: uncultured beta proteobacterium; assembly: GCA_963733985.1. GTDB lineage: Bacteria > Pseudomonadota > Gammaproteobacteria > Burkholderiales > Casimicrobiaceae > CAIWHR01. The sequence goes on from CAVTFF010000017.1 coordinate 150,725, forward strand.
GGCCACGCGGTGCAGAAAACCGGGACGCAGATGATGGACGAGATCCGCGGCCTCATCACGATCAGCCCGGTCATCGGGTGGGGACTCATCATCGGCGCGCTGGCGATTCTCGGCATGCCGCCGTTCGGCGTGTTTGCGAGCGAGTTCCTGATTCTTACCACGGCGATGCGCGACCAGCCGTGGGCCACGCCGGTTCTCCTCGCCGCGCTCGGCCTGGCGTTCGCCGCGGTATTCTCGAAGGTGCAGCCGATGGTGTTCGGCGAAACTTCCGGCAAGCGGCTGCCCGAGCGGCCGGCGATGATCCCGGTGTTCGTGCACCTCGCGCTCGTGCTGATGCTGGGGCTTTGGATACCGCCGGCCCTCGCGGACTGGTATCGCCAGGCCGCGCGGCTGATCGGATAGGAAAGGCGCGTCGACATGAACGTCACGCCTCTCGGTCTCGCCGCCGCGCCGCTGCCGGGCATCGTCCCGGTGCAGCGCGTGCCGGTAAGCTCGGGACAGCTTCTCCCCGCGTGCCGGCTCGCATGGGAGCAGGGAGGACGGCTCGTCGCGCTGTGGGCGAGCGACGAGCGCGATCGCGCGCGCGGTTTCTGCGTGCGGGTCGCGCTCGCGGACCGCGATGGACTGACGCTGCTCGAACACACGCTGCCCGACGCCGACGCGCATTTTCCCGATGTCGCGGCGATCTTTCCGGCCGCGAACAGGATGCAGCGCGCGGCGTTCGACCTCATGGGTGTCGCCTGCGACGCTGACGACCAGCGCCCATGGACGTGGATGGCGAGCTGGCCGATCGACCAGTATCCGTTGCGGCGCGATTTCGCCGCGTCGCCGAAATGGGAGCCCGGCCAGGAGGAATATCCGTTCGTGCGAGTTGAGGGCGATGGCGTGCACGAGATACCCGTCGGCCCGGTGCACGCCGGCATCATCGAGCCCGGCCACTTCCGCTTCCAGGTCGTCGGAGAAAAGGTGCTGCGCCTCGAGGAGCGGCTCTCCTACGTGCACAAGGGGATCGAAAAGCGTTTCGAGTCGTTCGCGCTCGTCGATGGCTATCGACTTGCCGGACGCGTGTCCGGCGACAGCACCGTCGCTTACGCATGGGCGTACGCGCAAGCGGCCGAGGCGATCGCGGGAATCGCCGCGCCGCCGCGCGCCGCGTGGCTGCGCGCGCTCATGCTCGAACGCGAACGCCTCGCCAATCACCTGGGCGACCTGGGCTACCTCGGCAACGACGGCGGCTTTGCGTTCGGGCTCGCGCAATTCTCGCGGCTCAAGGAAGAATCGTTGCGCACGAACACCACGGCTTTCGGCCACCGGTTGCTGATGGATTGCGTCGTGCCGGGTGGCGTCGCCCGGGACCTCGAGCGCGAGCCTGCCGCGGCGATGCGCGACGAGTGCGCGCGCCTCGAACGCGAGCTGGTGGTCCTGCGCGGCATTTACGATGAGCACGCCGGACTGCAGGACCGCTTCCGCACTTGTGGCCGCGTGAGCCCGGAGCTCGCCCGCCGGCTGGGTCTCGCCGGCATGGCCGGACGTGCAAGCGGCCAGGCATACGACCTGCGCTGCGACCTCGCCGTCGCTCCCTACGAGGCGCTCGCCGCGCGCATGGCGACCCGCACCGACGGCGACGTCGCGGCGCGCGTCGCGGTGCGCTTCGACGAAGTGCTGGAATCGCTGCGCCTCATACGGATGATCCTCGATGCGCTGCCCGACGGTGAGATCCGTTCTCCGCTGCCGGACATTCCGGCGCTCAAGCTCGGCGTGGGCTGCGTCGAGGGGTGGCGCGGACCGGTTTTGGTCGCGCTCGAAAGCGGCGCGGGCGGATCGATCCGCCGCTGTCATCCGCACGACCCGTCGTGGTCGAACTGGCCGGTGCTGGAGCATGCGGTGATCGGCAACATCGTTCCCGACTTTCCGCTCATCAACAAATCGTTCAACCTCTCCTACAGCGGGCACGACCTTTAGGGCCTGTTCACACTATGTCCACAAACGCGTTGCATCGCCGAAAGCGCTCAGCGCAAGGCGTAAAGGCGAAGGCGGGCCGGCTGCCCGGCGAGACTTTGCAACACAGCGATGGGCGTTTTCGGCAGCAACCCGAAGGGAACGGGCGCCCTGGGGCGCCACTCTGCGTTGCTCTCCTCGCGAAGACGCCCAGTCTTCGCTTCGTCAAGCGCCTTGATTGGTGCCCCAGGCCACCCGTTCGCATTTGCGGACATAGTCTGAGCAGGCCCTAACATGTTGTACATCCTGCGCCAGATCGCGAAGACCGGAATCAAGACAGAGCCGCCACCCGAGCCTGCGGTCGAGACGGCGGTCGTCGCTCGCTTGCAGCAGCAGGTGCTGCGCACGCTCGGTCGCGCGCTGACGATCCGGCAGATCGACGCCGGCTCGTGCAATGGCTGCGAGCTCGAGATCCATGCGCTCGGCAACCCGTACTACAACATCGAAGGACTCGGGATCAAGTTCGTTGCGAGCCCGCGTCATGCGGACATGCTGCTGGTTACGGGCCCCGTCACGAAGCACATGGCAATCGCGTTGAAGCGCACGTACGACGCGACCCCGGAACCGAAGCTCGTCGTCGCCGTGGGCGATTGCGGCTGCACCGGCGGCATCTTCGGCGAGAGCTATGCCACGCTCGGACGGGTCGCCAACGTGATCCCGGTCGATGTCGAGATTCGCGGCTGCCCGCCGACGCCGACCGCGCTGCTGCAGGGTATCCTGGCCGCGATCACTCGTGCCGCGCGTCCGGACATCGAGCGTATCGAGCCCACGGATCGCAGGTCCGGCGATGACCGTTCGGTGCCGCCAGCGTATCCTCCCAATGGCGCGGTGCGATCATGATCGCTACGGAATCGCCGTCGGCGCGGCGAATCCGAATCTGTTAGCGCGCGACACCCTGCACGATCTGGTCGATGTCGAGGAACCGAATGGCCGCGAAGCGCGCAGCGATGTCACTGCTCTTCCGATTGCCTTTGTCCACGACGGCGATGTAGCATTCCGGTTCGAGATTGTGGAGGCAGAGCCATGGGATTGCTGAGTTTCATCAAGGAAGCAGGCGAGAAGCTGTTCGGCAAGGGTACGGCGCAGACGGCGATGGCCGCGGCACAGGCCGACCCGTCGTCCGAGGCCAAGACAAAGGCCGCCAACGATGCCGCCGCGGACGCGATTCTCGCGTACATCGAATCGCAGGGCCTGAAAGCGACAGCACTCACCGTCACCTTCGATGGCGCTACCGCGACGGTGTATGGCGTTGCCGATAACCAGGCGACGAAGGAAAAGATCGTGCTCTGCTGTGGAAATGTGCAAGGCGTCGAGGCGGTAAACGACCGGATGACGGTCGATCAGAGCGAGCCGGAAGCGCAGTACTACACGGTCGTCAAGGGCGACAACCTGTCCAAGATCTCCAAGCAGTTCTATGGGGACCCGAACAAGTACATGCGAATCTTCGAGGCGAACAAGCCGATGCTGAAGAGCCCCGATCTCATCTACCCGGGGCAGATGCTGCGCATTCCACCCCAGTGACGACGTCCACGGGTCGCCACCGCCATCTGCTTGCGGTCAATCGCTGCGAAAGCCGGGTCTCCCGCATGGCGATTTCGATACCCTAAGCGCACTCGTTGCGGCGTTGGTATTCGCCGGCAATGGCCCATCCGCTGGCTGACAGCCCGCCCCCATGCAATCGGCGCGCCGGAGCGACGAGTTCAGCCTCGGGTTGACCGCGGCGCCCAATCCCTAAATACTCCGGCCCGCGCCGCCGCAATTCGGTTTTCGGGCGGGTCAGACACGAAGGTGCCCGAACCCACCGCATTCGACGCGACGAGCGTCCGCTCTTGAATTCCCCGGAGATCTTCACTTCATGAGCAAACCCGCGCCCGTTCCTCCGACCGAAGAAGCGAAAAAGCGGTTGCGCAAGAAGGTCGACAAGCTGCTCGCCCGCGATCCGTGCAAGAGCAAGGGAAGCATCGTGCTCGCGGGCCGCACGCTCGAGTACCGGTCGATCGCCGAATTCATTCCGGTCGTCGCCGGCGGCGTGGACGACAAGCGCGGCGAGCCGGAAGCCGCGGTGTTCACGACGTCGTATTTCCTCGATTCCGCCGATCCGGCGACGCGGCCCGTGTGCTTCGTGTTCAACGGCGGCCCGGGCTCGGCGTCGATCTGGCTGCACCTGGGCGCGCTCGGGCCGAAGCGCGTGCGTCATCCGCGAGGACGGCACGATGCCGCCGCCGCCGTACGCGGTCGACCGACAACCCGGAGTCGTGGTTCGAGCACTTCGACCTCGTGTTCGTCGATCCGCCGCACACCGGCTATTCGATCACCGCGAGCGAGGACGCGCGCAAGAAGATGCTCTCCGTCGACGGCGACGTCGAGGCGCTGACCGAATGCATCCGCACGTGGCTGGGGCGCCATCGCCGCTGGAGCTCGCCGGTCTATGTCGCCGGCGAGAGCTACGGCACGACGCGCGCCGCGGCGCTCGCCGACAAGCTGCAGGACACCGGCGTCGCGCTGTCGGGGCTCGATCCTCGTCTCGTGCGCGATGGACCTGCAGAGCATCGTCTTCGCGCCGCGCAACGACCTGCCGTACGCGCTGTTCCTGCCCGCGTTCGCGTGCGTCGCGCAGTACCACGGCAAGCTCAAGGGCGCGCCTGGCCGAATCGCCCGCGGCGGCGCGCGCCGAGGCGGAAGAGTTCGTCGCCGACGAGTATCTGGCCGCGCTGCACGCCGGGGCGCGGCTCACCAAGGCGACGCGGCGCCGCATCGTGAAGCGCGTCGCGGAGCTCACGGGGCTCGCGCCGGCGCTCGTCGACGAAAAGAACCTGCGCATCAGCGACCAGACCTTCTTCGTCGAGCTGCTGCGCGACCGCGGCCTGATCGTCGGCCGGCTCGAGGCGCGCGTCACCGGGCCGATGGCGGCGAGCCGCTCGCGCGACTGGGAATTCGATCCCGGCATCGAAGCGATCGTCGCGCCCGTACACGATGGCCGCGCATGCGTACATGAGCGAGTGCCTGGGCGTCGACACGCAGGCGCGCTACGAGGTGCTGTCGTGGGACGCGCACAAGCAGTGGAACTGGAACCGCGGCGAGGAGAAGGGCAACAGCTTCGCGTGCACGAGCCCCGACCTGTCGCGCGCGCTGCGGCGCAATCCGCACCTGCGCGTGCTGGTCGCGAGCGGCCGCTACGACCTCGGCACGCCGTATAGCGCGACCGACTGGTCGCTCGCGCAGCTCGACGTGCCGGCGGACGTGCTCGCGCGGGTCGAGCATCACTACTACGATGCCGGCCACATGATGTACACGCGCGAGGCCGACATGATGAAGCTGAAGCGCGACCTCGCCGCCTGGCTGGCGGCGTAGCGCGACCCGGACAGGCTAGAGGCGATGGCTGGCAGCCCAAAAGGGCGAAAGACGGCGAAGCGGGCACCTGCTGCGAAATCGCGCCCGGCCGCGAAGCGCCCGGCGACTACACGCAGGACGACGAAAAAGCCTGCGGGCACTGCCAAGCGACGCCCATCGACCCGCAAGGCGGGGACGCCCGCGCCCGCCAAGGCAAGCCGGCGCCCACCAAGACGCGGGGCGCGCGACGACACGGTCACGCGGCTCCAGGCGCAGCTCGCGATCATCGAAAGCGTTCAGGCGGCACTCGCCGCCAGGCGTGACATCCAAGGCATCTACGATGCCGTCGGAGACAAGATCCGCGAAATCTTCCACCGCGCGGACATCGGTATTCGGATCTACGATCCGGACACGAATCTGATCTATTTCCCGTACTTCTTCAAGGACGGGCAACGGTTGGACGTTGCGTCGGAACCCTTCGGCGACACGGGAATTTCGGCGCACGTGCTGCGCACGCGCGAAACGCTGGTCATCAACGAGGACATGCCGGATGCGATCGTGAAGTATGGCTCGCGCATCCTCGGACCCGCGCTGGAGAAATCGAGCGTCTTTGTTCCGTTGATTGTGGGTGACCGCGCGCGGGGTCTTCTCAATCTGCTGGATATGCACCGCGAGCACGCCTTCAGCGACTCCGACGTGCGCCTGCTGCAGACGCTCGCGAACTCGATGAGCGTCGCGCTCGAAAATGCGCGCCTCTTCGACGAGACGCAGCGGCTGCTGAAGGAGACCGAGCAGCGCGCGGCCGAGCTCGCGGTGATCAACAGCATTCAGCAAGGGATGGCGGCGGAGCTCGACTTCCAGGCGATCGTCGACCTGGTCGGCGACAAGCTGCGCGAAGTACTCAAGACCGGTGAAATCGGCATCGTCTGGCATGACGAGAAGGACAATCGCCTTCACCCGCTGTACGTCTACGAGCACGGCGTGCGCCTGCATGACTTGCCTTTGGGGACGCCGGCCCCGAGTGGTCCCTGGGTGACCATTTCCCGAACCCGCCAACCGTTGATTTTGAATAGCCGTGCCGAGCAGGCGCATTTGGCATGACAGCGGTCCCTGGCACCGACACCAGCATTTCGATGGTCAGGGTACCCATCATCGGCAGTGATCGCGTGCTCGGCACGATCGACCTCGAGGACTACGAGCGTGAAAACGCGTTCGGCGAGGCTGAAGTACGACTCCTGACCACGGTCGCCGCAGGCATGGGGGTCGCGCTCGAGAACGCGCGGCTCTTCGACGAGACGCAACGCCTCCTCAAGGAGACCGAGCAGCGCGCGGCCGAGCTTGCGGTGATCAACAGCATCCAGGAAGGCATGGCAGCCAAGCTCGACTTCCAGGCCATCGTTGACATCGTCGGCGACAAGCTGCGCGAAGTCTTTCACACCGGCGACATCGGCATCCGCTGGAGCGACGAGCAAGCCGCGCTGGTCCATTATCTGTACCTCTACGAGCACGGGGTGCGAATTCGCCCGGGGCCCACCCCGCTCGACCCGGACAGTGCGATCGTCAAGGCGATGCAGGCGCGACGGCCTTTCGTTCTGAACAGCCCGGCCCAAGCCGAAGCGCTCGGAATCGGTGTGGTTCCAGGAACCGACCGGACTCAATCGAGTGTTTTCGTTCCCATTGTCGGCAGCGACCGTGTACTCGGCATGATTGCCATCGAGGACTGCCAGCACGAAAGCGCATTCGGCGAATCCGACGTGCGCCTGTTGAGCACGGTTGCCGCCAGCATGGGCGTCGCGCTGGAGAACGCGCGCCTCTTCGACGAGACGCAGCGGCTGTTCAAGGAGAGCGAGCAGCGCGCCGCCGAGCTCGCCATCATCAACAGCGTCCAGCAGTCGCTCGCCGCCGAGCTCAACATGCAGGGGATCTACGATGCCGTCGGCGACAAGATCCGCGAGATCTTCCATCAGGCGGACGTGGGCATCCGCATCATTGATCCTCCGGCGGGCCTGATCCACCACCCATACCTGACCATGCAGGGCAAACGGGTCACCATCGCGCCCACGCCGCTCGAGGACACCGGATTCGGCGCCCATGTCCTGCGCACGCGCGAAACCCTGGTCATCAACGACAACATGACGCAGGCAATGGCGCGGTACGGCAGCTACCTGCTGGCCGGCGCCCGGGTCCAGAAATCTGAGGTCCTGGTACCGTTGATCGCCGGCGATCAGGTGCGCGGGCTGATCGTGCTGGCTGATTTCGAGCGCGAGCACGCGTTCGGCGAGTCGGACGTGCGCCTGCTGCAGACGCTCGCGAACAGCATGAGCGTGGCCCTCGAGAACGCGCGGCTGTTCGACGAGACGCAGCGGCTGCTCAAGGAAACGGAGCAGCGCAATGCCGAGCTCGCAATCGTCAACAGCGTGCAAAAGGGCCTCGCGGCGGAGCTCGATTTCCAGGCGATCATTGACCTCGTCGGCGACAAGATTGCCGAAATCTTCCACACGGGCTACATCTACCTGGCGCTCCACGACAGAGCGACCAACCTGGTCACAATGCCGTATTACCTCGAGCACGGTGAGCGCTTTCCCGTCGAGCCGTTCCCTCTCGGGGTGGGCTTGACCGGAGAAGTCATTCGCACGCGAGAGCCGCTTCTCATCAACGAGAACTTCCAGGCGCGCGCGGCGGCGCTCGGCGCAAAGCCCGTCGGCGACGCGGCCACCGCCGACGAGGGCAAAAGCTATTTGGGTGTGCCGATCCTGAAGGGCGACGAGGCGTTCGGCGTGATCGGGACTTACGCACAGCGCGAGCACGCGTTCGGCGAGTCGGACGTGCGCCTGCTGCAGACGCTTGCCAACAGCATGAGCATCGCGCTCGAGAATGCGCGCCTGTTCGACGAGACGCAGCGTCGCAGCCGCGAGACGGCCGCGCTGGCCGAGGTGGGGCGCGACATCTCGGCCACGCTCGACTTGAGCGCGGTAATGGACCGGATCGCCCGCCACGCGAAGGAACTGCTGCACGGCGACAACAGCGCGATCTTCCTGCCCGACGCCGGCGGCCGGACGTTCCGGGCGATCGTCGCGATCGGCGGCGTTGCGGAGGCGATCAAGGCAACCGAGATCGAGTCCGGTATCGGCATCATCGGCAGCCTGCTCGCGGCGGGCCGCGCCGAATTCATCAACGACACCGGCGCCGATCCGCGCGCGGTCCAGATCCCAGGTACCGACCGCCAGACGAACGAGAGGCTGATGGTGGCGCCGTTCCTGGCCGGCAAGGCCGTCAAGGGCGCAATGGCCGTCTGGCGGACCGGCGGCCGCCCGTTCGACGACACCGAGCTCGAGTTCCTGACGGGCCTCTCGCTACAGGCGACGGTCGCGATCGAGAACGCCCGGCTGTTCCACGAGACGACGGAAGCGCTCGAGCGGCAGACCGCGACGTCCGAGGTCCTCCAGGTGATCAGCGGGTCGATGGCCGACCCGAAGCCCGTGTTCGACAAGATCCTCGACAGCTGCGAGCGGCTGTTCGGAACGAGCGACCTTTCGGTGTGTCTCGTCGACGGCGACATGCTACGGATCGGCGCCTACCGCGGCGGATTTGCCGACGAAGTCGAGCATGCCTTCCCACGCCCGCTCGCCGGCACGATCAGCGACATGGCGATCCGACAAGGCTCGGTGCTGCACCGTTCCAGCGTGCTGTCGGCGCGGGACCTGCCTGAGTACATCCACGAGGTGGCGCGCCGAGTCGGCGACTTCTCGGTCGCGAACGCGCCGATGACGTGGGAAGGCCGCGGCATTGGCACCATCGATATCGTGTGCCGGCCGCCGCGGCCGTTTTCGGAGGCCGAGCTCGCGCTGCTCAAGACCTTCGCTGACCAAGCGGTCATCGCGATCCAGAACGCACGGCTGTTCAACGAGACGAAGGATGCGCTGGAACGCCAGACCGCGACCGCCGAAGTGCTGCGGGTCATCAGCGAGTCGCCGACCGACGTGCAGCCGGTGTTCGAGGCGATCGCAGAGCGAGCGATGACCCTGTGCAACGCGAACATCGGTGCAGTGGCGCGCTTCGACGGCCGGCTGGTGCACATGGCAGCGTTTCATGGCGCGTCGACCGAAGCCACGCGGGCGATGCGCAGCGCCTTCCCGATGAAGCCGGGGCGCGGCTCGATCCTCGCGCGCGCCATCCTCGAGCAGGCACCGGTCCAGATTCCCGACGTCCTCGACGATCCGGACTACGCCCTGAAGAACGAGGCGCGCGGCGCGGGCTACCGTGCCAACTTCGCCGTGCCGATGCTGCGCGAAGGCCAGGTCGTCGGCTCAATCGGCGTGTGCCGCGAGGCGCCAGGCGCGTTCCGCGACGAGCAGCTGGCGCTGCTGCAGACCTTTGCCGACCAGGCCGTCATCGCGATCGAGAACGTGCGGCTGTTCAACGAAACGAAGGAAGCTCTGGAACAGCAGACTGCCACCGCCGAGGTTCTGCAGGCGATCAGCAGCTCGGTCGAAGACACGGCACCGGTCTTCGAGAAGATCCTCGACAGCTGCGAGCGGCTGTTCGGCACCGAGCACTTGGGGATCGTAGTCGTGCGCGACGACGGCCTAGTGCACCCGGCGGCGATCCGCGGGCTCGATCGTGAAGTCGATGACCCGCACATTGCCAATGCCCTTGGACAAGAGCACCACTGGAAGGGCTATCCACGATCGCCGCATCGTGCAGATCAGCGACATCGGGGCAATGGCCGAATCCAGCGCGTGGGCGCGTGACACGCTCGATGCCGTCGGCAGCTTCTCGGCCGCCTGGGTGCCCATGGTGTGGGAGGACCGCGGCATCGGCTCGATCATGGTCGTGCGCCAGCCACCGAGTCCGTTCACCGACAAGGACGAGGCGCTGCTCCGCACCTTCGCCGACCAGGCAGTCATCGCGATCCAGAACGCGCGGCTGTTCAACGAGACCAAGGAGGCGCTGGAGCAGCAGACCGCGACCGCCGAGGTCCTGCGCGTGATCAGCGAGTCGATCGCCGACGTGCAGCCTGTCTTCGAGAAGACCTTATGAGCGGCGAGCCGAATGTTCTGCGGGCGGACGGAAGCCGCGTCTGGCGTCGTCGGCGACGGACGGCTGCGTCGCCGATCGACGCAGCCACGGGCCGGCGTACGAGGCGATGACGCGATGTCGAGAGGCTGCCCCTGGCGTCGACGCTCGGACGGCGGACCGCGCGTGTGCATCGAGCGGCGAACGCATTCACTTCGCAGACGTCGTTACAGTGATCGAGTCCGGGTGCCGCCGGACATTCGCGAAGGCGTCAAGAAACGCTGCGGTATCCGCACGTCTGTGCACCCATGCTGTGGGAGGGGCAAGGCGATCGGGGTCGATCTCTGTCGGCGCGACGAGGTGCGGCCGTTCACGCGACAAGGAGATCGCCTCGCTCAAGACGTTCGCCGACCAGGCGGTGATCGCGATCCAGAACGCGCGCCTGTTCAAGCAGACGCAAGGAGGCCCGCGCCGCGGCCGAGTCGGCCAACGAGGCCAAGAGCTCGTTCCTGGCGACGATGAGCCACGAGATCCGCACGCCGATGAACGCCGTGATCGGCATGAGCGGGCTGCTGCTCGACACCGACGCTCGACGCCGAGCAGCGCGACTACGTCGACACGATCCGCGACTCCGGCGACGCGCTGCTCACGATCATCAACGACATCCTCGACTTCTCGAAGATCGAAGCCGGGCCGCATGGACATCGAGGCGCAGCCGTTCGACCTGCGCGAGTGCGTCGAGTCGGCGCTCGACCTGGTCACCGCGCGCGCCGTCGAGAAGGACCTCGACACCGCCTACGTGTTCGAGGGCGACGTGCCGCTCGCGATCGTCGGCGACGTCACGCGCCTGCGGCAGATCCTGCTCAACCTGCTCTCCAACGCGGTCAAGTTCACCGAAGAGGGCGAGGTCGTGCTCACCGTCGACGCGCGAAGCCGATCCCGCAGCGCGAAGTCGGAAGTCACGTTCGCGGTCCGCGACACCGGCATCGGCCTGTCCGCCGACGCGATGAGCCGGCTCTTCCAGTCGTTCTCGCAGGCGGATTCGTCGACGACGCGCAAGTACGGCGGCACCGGTCTCGGGCTCGCGATCAGCAGGCGTCTCGCCGAGCTGATGGGCGGCACGGATGTGGGCGCAGAGCGACGGGCCCGGCCAGGGATCGACGTTCCTCGTTCACCATCGTGGCCCCGATCGGCGAACTGCCCGCCGCGCGGCGCCGCGAATTCATCGGCGTGCAGCCCGCGCTCGCAGGGCAAGCGCGTGCTCGTCGTCGACGACAACGCGACCAACCGGCGCGTGCTCGACCTGCAGACGGCGAAGTGGGGGATGGCGTCGCGCGCGACCGGAGTCGCCGCACGAGGCGCTGCGCTGGCTCGACGCGCGGCGAGGCGTTCGACCTCGCGATCCTGGACATGCACATGCCGGAGATGGACGGCGTGGCGCTCGCACGCGCGATCCGCGAGCGCCGCGCCGACCCTGCCGCTGGTGCTGTTCAGCTCGCTCGGCCGGCGCGAGGTCGGCGCCGACGAGGGCCTGTTCGCGGCGTACCTCGGCCAAGCCGGTGCGCCAGTCGCAGCTGTTCGACACGCTGGTAGTCGCTGCTCGCGCACGACGTCGGCGCCGCAAGCGGCGCCGGTGGCCGCGCCCGGAACGCAGCTCGACCCCGAGCATGGCGGCGCGCCATCCGCTGCGCATCCTGCTCGCCGAGGACAACGTCGTGAACCAGAAGCTCGCGCTGCGGCTCCTGCAGCAGATGGGCTATCGCGCCGACCTCGCGTCGAACGGCATCGAGGCCGTCGAATCGGTGCAGCGACAGATCCTACGACGTCGTGCTGATGGACGTGCAGATGCCGGAGATGGACGGCCTCGAAGCCGTCCCGCCAGATCTGCGCGCGCTGGCAGCCGGACGAGCGCCCGCGCATCGTCGCGATGACGGCCAACGCGATGCAGGGCGACCGCGAGATGTGCCTCGCTGCCGGCATGGACGACTACCTCACCAAGCCGATCCGCGTGGAGCGCCTGGTCGAGGCGCTGAACGCGGGTGCCCGCGCGCGCAGGAGCGCCAAGATGAGCGCCGACCGCCGATCGATCTCGCGACGTTCGAGGCGCTCGAGGCGACCGCGGGCGCCGAGTTCGTGCTCGAGCTGGTCGAGACGTTCCTCGCAGGAGGCGCCGCCATGCTCGACGAACTCCGCGCAGCGCGCAGGCCGGCGGCGACGCCGACACGCTTTCGCCGCACGGCGCATTCGCTCAAGTCCAACAGCAACACCTTCGGCGCGATCGCGCTCGGTGCGATCGCGCGCGAGCTCGAGCTCACGGGCTCGCCGCCGGTCAGCGCGGCGGAGGCGCGCCGCTCGACGCGCTGGCCGCCGAATACGCGCGCGTCGCCGCGGCCCTGACGGAGCTGCGCCATGCGTGACGCGGGGAGCGGCGCCGCACGCCTGCTCGTCGTCGACGACAACAAGGTCAACCGGCTGCTCCTCACGCGCAGCCTGGAGCTGCAGGGCCACAGCGTCGCCATCCGCCGAGAACGGCCGCATGGCGCTCGAAATGCTGCGGCGCGAAGCCGTTCGACCTGATGCTGCTCGACATCGAGATGCCGGAGATGGATGGCTTCCAGGTGCTGGAGCAACTGACGCGCGATCTCGCGCTGCGCGACATGCCGGTGATCGTCACCTCGTCGCTCGAAGGCATCGACAACGTCGTGCGCTGCATCGAGCTCGGCGCCGAGGACTACCTGCCGAAGCCGGTCAACCGCGTGCTGCTGAAGGCGCGCATCGGCGCGAGCCTGGAGAAGAAGCGCCTGCGCGACCAGCAGAAGGAACTGGTGCGCCGCTTCGCGACGCCGGAGGTGGCGCAGGATCTGCAGGAGTCGGGGTTCTCGCTCGGCGGCAAGCGCGTGCAGCGCTCGGTGATGTTCTCCGACATCCGCGGCTTCACGCCGCTGGTCGAATCGCAACCGCCCGAAGAGACGATCGAGCTGCTCAACACTTACTACACGCTGATGTTCGACGCGATCAGCGGCCACGGCGGCGTCGTCAACCAGATGATCGGCGACGGGCTGATGGCGATCTTCGGCGCGCCGCTGCCGCTCGCCGATCCGGCCGGCGCGCGGTGCGCGCGGCGCTGGAGATGGTCGAGCTGATCGAGCTGTTCAACGCTCGAGCGCAGCGCCGCGGGCAAGCCGCCGATCCGCATCGGCATCGGCATCGCCATCGGGCGAGATGGTCGCCGGCTACACCGGCACGCAGCAGCGCGCGACCTACACCTGCATCGGCGACACCGTCAACCTCGCGGCGCGCCTGGAGACGCACACCAAAGTCGCCGGGCGCGCCATCCTGATCGATGGCGCGACGCGCAGCACGCTCCCCGGCAACATCTTCGTCGAGGCGCTCGGGCCCGTTGCCATAAGGGGCAAGGCGGAGGCGGTGGACGTCTATTCGGTGATGCCGCGGCCGCGGACCTGAGCCGTCCGCGCCGCGCCTGAAGTCGCCGTCGGCGCGGGCGCGCGTCCCGCTCGCGTTACTCGCAGGATTGTCGGTGCCGAACCGCACCCGCTCTGACGGACTCTCACTCGGGCGCGCGCCGTCGCTTTAGTGCGCGCTCGTACAGGACGTCGGGTTCCTTTTCCTCGTTGCCGGCGCCGTCACCGAGCGTGACGGCGACAAAGCCGTTGCGCTCGTAGAACCGGCGCGCGCCCGCGTTGCGCTGGAACGTGGAGACGCGCAGCGTGGCGGTCACCTTGGTGGCCTCTTCCACCATGACGTCGAGCAGTCGTTGGCCGATGCCGTGACCCGTCCATCCGGGCTTGACCCACAGTTGCGTGAGCCACGCGCCGTCACGTGCGGCAAAGCCGACGATTTCGTCGCGCAGAAGGGCGAGCTGAATCGACTGCCTGGGAAAGACGATATTGCGCATCCACTCGAACGTCTCCTCGTCCGAATGCACTTCGCGCAGCCCCGGCAGCGTCGCGCGGCGCGCCGCGAGGAATAGCGTGGTGACCGCGTCCGCCTCTTCGTTGAAGCGGGACGGTTGCGGCCGGCGGAGGATCAACCGCGACGGCGGCTTCATCCGAGGAGTCCTTACCTCGCCTTGCGGCAACGCGCACAGCACCCATTCGGAGCGGGAGCCGCGCGTCGTTCACTCGAACGCATCTTGGCTCCGGCCGTCATCGGGGCCATGTACGTCTAGGCGCCCCGCAGCGCCGCGAATCGCTGCGCGAACGCCGCCGCCCATTTGTCGAACGCGTCCTTCGCGTAGCTCCATTGCGTGAACGAATCGAGATAGCCGTTGACCCAGGCTTCGGCCGCGCCGGCGCGCGCCCGCTTTGAGGTCGGCCGCGTACTTGCGGCCGATCTCGGTGTCGGCGCACTCGGCGACGACGTTGCCGGTGGCGCCGTCGCGGAACTGGACTTCCATGCCCGGTCTGCCCGAGGTAGGGCGTCGAGCCCGCCGGCCGGCCGGTCGCGGCGCCGGAACCGATCTCTGCGACGAAGCCATAGGGCGACCGCCGTGCCCGCGAGACTCTCGACCGTATTGGTTGGCACGAGGCTCGTGAGTGCGATGCGCACGCGAAGCACGCCGGGCCCGGCAGCGTTCACGACCTGAGCCTCGGCCCTGCATCGCCTTGACGAGCACGCCGTGGAAGTAGTCGATCAGCATCTTGAGGTCGGTGGGATCGACCGGCTTCTGCGACCCGGGTGCGATGTAGACCTGGATGCGCTCGAACATCACCTTGTCGTAGCGTTTCCAATTCACGTCGGGGCTGCGCCAGCACAGCATGCCGCCGCCCGCTTGGCATGGCCTTAGCCGCGCATAGTCCGTAAGGAAGCCGACGCGCGCGACATTGGATCGCGGATGCTTCGGAAGCCACGATCCCGCTGCTTCCGCCGCCGGAGCCGCCACGCGAGGCGATGCGCATCCGCCGAGCAACGCAGGAGTGCACGCGACAACGACGATAGCGCCGACGGCACGGATCGCCTTGCGACTAGACATGATTCATTGTCTATCGCCTTCTGTTCTATTTGGGAAACATGAGTTGCACTTGCGCGCGGATCTGCCAGTTGGCCGCGTAAGTCGGGCCTGACCACGTTGTAGTACGCGCGAGATCTGCGTGTTCACCGGCAGCTTGCCGAAGTGGAAGATCTTGCCCACGCCGCCGCCGAGCGGCACCGTCCACTGCTGGCTGCTGTGCGCCTTCCAGTCCACGGTCAGGATCGGCGCGCTGGTGAGATAGAAGCCGTCCTGGAAAGTTGTAGTTGACGAACGGCTGGATCAGGCCGTTGTTGTACGAGCCGCCCTGCTTGTCGCTGGTCAGCGACCAGATGTTGTTGACCAGCACGCCATAGACCCACGGGTCGCCGTGGTCGAGGTGCAGCACCACGACCGACGGGCCGAGCCCCCAGTTCTTGTTGCCGAGCTCCTCGCTGCTGTTGGTCGGAATCTGCACAATCGGGCCCGACGCCCCAGATCCAATGTCCCGGATTGGCCGGCGAAAGGAACGCGGTGAAAACTGATGTCGCCGATGCCGCTCTTGGCGCCGATGTCCGGCCCGAGCGCCGGCATCCAGATCACCGGAATGATCGTGCGCGTGATGATGTTCCAGTCGCTTGTCACCGAGATCGGAATCACCGGCTGGATGTTGAGGATGTTCTGCGTCCCCTTCTCCGGCCCGAAGTTGAGGTTGGTGTTGTTCTGGAACGGCAGGCTGATCAGGTTGCCGACCGGATTCTGCGCGAGCTTCGCGAGTTCCTCGGCGCTCATTTCGGCAGACGCCGGTACGGCCGCGATCAACGCAGCCGCGCTCAGTGCGACTGCAAGGCATCGTGTGTCGGGTCGGAAGTTCATTGATCGCTCCGAGTGGTCGTCGGACTGAAAGCTCGACATGTCTGCACAATCCTATTGCGCGCCGGCCCGGTCATCGGTATCCGCACCGAAAGGGCAGATATCCGCTCGTCTAATCGTTCACCCGGAATCCAAACTCAGGAGCGAATGGTCCGGATGGGCCGGCGCGTCGTTACTGCGAAAGCTTCGCCTCTTCGATCAGGACCTTGAACGAATAGCCGGAGCCGAGATCGCGGTCGGTCGCCACGACGCCCTTCACGAGCACAACATCACCGATCTTCGTCTCGTCCAGCGTCGTCACGAGTATGTCGTTGCTGCCGTCCGCAGCCGAACCGGATCCGTCGCGCAGATGGACCCAGTTCTTTCCGAGCACTTCGGGCGTGAACTTCACGACTTTGCCGCGAACCACGACAGTCTTGCCCTTGAGAGTGGCACCCTGAGTTGCGACTTCCGCGACCGTGCGCGCATCGGGTCCAGCGGCCCTGGCGACCTTGATATTTTCGATCTCCACCGGCTTCGCCATCCCGGCGTGCATCGCCGCCATGTTGCCGCCAGCGGCGGCCGCGGGGCTCGAGCCCGCTGTCACCAGCGTTCCGAACACGATCCGATCGAATTTCTTGTTGAGCGTCTTGCTCTCGAAGTTGTTCATGACCGTTGCGTTGCCGATCGTGACGTCCGAACCGATCTTAACCGGCGACTTGTTCACCGCCGCCCATGTCTCGCCCTCCTTCGTCTTGAGCCGCAGGTAGGTATAGCTGTCGACGTCCTTCACTTCGAGGACCTTCCCGGTGAGGGTCGCGTCCGACGCCGGGCTGGCGGTGTCGGCCGCCCACGCGATTCCAGCGAGAATCAGGATTGCGAATCCCAGCAATACGTTTCTCATCGAATTCTCCATAGCGAGGGGAAACCGCCGCCTTCGACCACCAAGTATCATTGAGATGCGGAAAGACGGGTTGACCTGAATCAACCGGCAAAGAATGTCGTTTGCCTTGTTGAGGTGCGCCCGCGAGCGGGCCCCGTTCAGTCGCCTCGGCGGCCGACGAAAACAAGCCTCAATCGGGCGGACTCCCTCCGGGCAAGATCAGGCCGATGCAGCGCACCGGCAAGAAGTATCTCATCTATCCGGACGCGTTCAGGAACCAGATCTACGTCGGCGGCCCGAAGGAATACGAGGCCTATGTGCGGCTCCATCCCGAACACCGGGCGGCGGGTGCGCAGCAGGCGGCAAAAGAGGCAAGCGCATACCGTTCCAAACAGGATGACACGATGCGGAAGGCGACCGCCCGCGACTTGTCGGACCCTTTCCTGGGAGCAAGCTGGGCTGATCTCGGCTGGTGAGGTCCGCGGCATTCGATGTCACCGGAGTCCGCTGCATCTCGATTTCGGCCTGCCACGAATGGCGCTTCCGGGCAATTCGACATCTGTCCGTCTGGTAACCACTCCATTGCGGTCGTTGAATGTCATGGAAGCGGCCGTTCGTATCGCGCCCTGCAGCGAGGTCGGGCAACAGCGCGCCCGCGATCGCAACACTGACAACAGGTCCGCGTCGACCGGAGCGGCCGCAATGAAAAACGGGCGACCGTTGCAGGTCGCCCGCGTAGATGGTCATTGCGACTACTGGCCGGTGCCTTTGGCCGCGGCTTCGGCCTGAGCCATTCTTTTCGCCATCTCCGCCTTTACAGCGTCAAGATTGAAGCTCGCGCCCCGCTGCATCGGCGGGTAGTCGAGGAAGGTCTGCAGTGCCTTGCCCATCACCTGTTGAACGAACACGAAGCGCCAGAATTGGTACTTGAACCAATCGAAGTATTGCTGCGCGCCTTCCTTGGTCCCGTCGTTGGGCCAGCCCGTTCTTTCGAACGGATCGAGGCGCAGGTTGATCAGATAGGGTACGTCGACGTGCGTCTTTTCACCGAGCCAGCCCCGGGGCTGGTCGATGAACCGATACTTGTAGTCGTCGATGCGAATTGCGCCGACCGTGCTTTCGCCGAGGTAGAAGATTTCGTGGCGCACGGACGGACCCTTGCCGGTGATGGCGGTCACCTGGTTGTAGCCATCCAGATGGTTTTTGTAGGTCCGGTCGCCGATCGTCTTGCCCTTCAGCAGTTCCTCGGTGATGTTCGGATTGCCAGCCAGGGCCACGAAAGTGGGCAACCAGTCCAAGCCGGAGAATATGCCGTTCTGCACCGAATCCGCCGGCACGTGGCCCGGCCAACGCAGGATCGCGGGCACGCGGAATCCGCCTTCAAGGACCGTTCCCTTCGACTGCGCGAATGGCGTCTGACCACCATCGGGCCAAGTGAAGACCTCGGTGCCATTGTCGGTGGTGAAGAGAACGATGGTGTTGTCGTCGACGCCCATGTCCTTGAGCTTCTTCATCACGAGGCCGACGTCGTCGTCGAGCTGGGCCATGCCGGCTTCCTCTTCCGACCACCCATTCTCCGAGTTACGCATCGCTTCATACTTCGGGGAGAGATGCGTGACGATGTGCATGCGCGTCGGGTTGAGCCAGACGAAGAACGGCTTGCCGTCCTTTTTGGCCTTGTCCATGAAATTGATGGCGAGGTCGCGGATCTCATCGTCCACCGTTTCCATGCGCTTCGGATAGAGGGGGCCGGCATCCTCGATCTTCTGCTTGCCGATCTTGCCCCAGCGCGGCATCACCGTCGGGTCGTCGACGTTCGTCGCCCAGCTGTGAACCATGTTGCGCGGGCCGACGACGTTGAGCAGGTTCTGCGGGTAGTTGGGATGCGCCGGGTCTTCCATCGCATCGAGGTGATACAGATAGCCGAAGAATTCGTCGAAGCCGTGCACGGTCGGCAGGAATTCGTTGAGATCGCCCAGGTGGTTCTTGCCGAACTGGCCCGTGGCGTAGCCCATGCTCTTCAGCACCGTCGCAATGGTTACCGCCTCAGCCGGGAGGCCGATCTTGGCGCCTGCCTGGCCGACGGTGGTCATGCCGGTGCGGATCGGCAGCTCGCCGGTGATGAAGTTCGCGCGACCCGCCGTGCAGCTTGCTTCGGCGTAATAATCGGTGAACAGCATGCCTTCCTTGGCGATCTTGTCGAGGTTCGGCGTGCGGCCCGCCATCATGCCGCGGTGATAGGCGCCGATGTTCCACATGCCGATGTCGTCGCCCATGATGACGACGATGTTGGGCTTCGTCTGCGCGAGCGCCGACGATGCCGTGAACAGCAAGGTCGCGAGCGCGGCTATGCCGGAATGAAACAACTTGCGCAGATTCATGTACCGACTCCCATGCAGTGAAGCAACGTGAAACCATTGCACCGGCGCCGGGCGATAGCGGCGTGGTGCGACGAAATGCGAAACCGGAGACGATGCCGTTGACCCCCTCAACTCGCGGGGGGCCGGCGATTGTGAACCCAATCACGGCGCAGGTCTATGGCCTGTTTCAGTATCGGAACATGACTGGCGGGAATGCCACACCACACTTATCGTACGGGTTAACGCGGGATCGCACCTTGCCGGTGCATATGCATCGGTTTGCGGCTCAGTCCGTTCACGACCGCATCGACCGCTCGTAGCAGACATCGGCCTCACCTTCCTCGTTGCCGCTGCCGTCGCCGAATTCGACGGCGATGAAGCCATTGCGCTCGTAGAAGCGGCGGGCGCCGGCGTTACGGGCGAAGGTCCACAACTTCAGCGCCGGCGACTCGTCGAGCATCGCATCGAGCAGGCGCCTGCCGATGCCGGCGCCGGCATAGCCGGGCGCCAGGTAGAGCTGGTGCAACCAATTTCCGTCGCGCGACGCGATGCCGACGACGCGTTCGCCGTCGACGGCGAGCCACACCGACATGCGCGCGAACACATCGCGAATCCACGCGCGGTCCTCGTCGGCGCTATGCGGTTCGAGCAAGCCGGGAAGCGTCGCTCGCGTTGCAGCCCGCTGGACGGCCATCGCGGCCTGTGCTTCTTCGTCGATGCGCAGCGGATCGGGGCGCCGAATCCGTATCTGCGGCGCCGCAGGCGTCATTTCACGCAAGAAGATCGCCAGATGCCTTGCGGTTGCGGGCGCTCCGCCCGTTTCGCGACGAAGACGCGGATGGCGCAACGTCGCGCGAGCGCCGCGCCGCGTGCGCGTCGAGCACGGGTTTCAGATAGCGGGCGGTATGGCTCGCCGCGACCTTCACGATCTCCTCGGGCGCCCCCTCGGCGACCACCCGCCCGCCGCCACCGCCGCCTTCGGGGCCGAGGTCGATGATCCAGTCGGCGGTCTTCACGACGTCGAGATTGTGCTCGATCACGACAACGGTGTTGCCGTGATCGCGCAGCCGGTGCAGCACGGTCAACAGCATCTCGATATCGTGAAAATGCAGGCCCGTGGTCGGCTCGTCGAGAATGTAGAGCGTGCGCCCCGTGTCGCGCTTCGACAATTCGAGCGCGAGCTTCACCCGTTGCGCCTCGCCGCCCGACAAGCGTCGTCGCCGACTGGCCGAGCGTGATGTAGCCGAGGCCGACATCGAGCAGCGTCGCAAGCTTGCGCGCGACCGACGGCACCGGCTCGAAGAACGCGTACGCCTGCTCGACCGTCATCGACAGCACTTCGTGGATGTTGCGGTCCTTGTAACGGATCTCCAGCGTCTCGCGGTTGTAGCGCTGGCCGTGGCAGACGTCGCACGGCACGTAGACGTCGGGCAGGAAGTGCATCTCGACCTTGATGAGACCGTCGCCCTGGCATGCTTCGCACCGCCCGCCCTTGACGTTGAACGAAAAGCGTCCGGGCCCGTAGCCGCGCTCGCGCGCTTCCTTCACCTGTGCGAACAGCTCGCGGATCGGCGTGAAGAGCCCGGTGTACGTCGCCGGATTCGAGCGCGGCGTGCGGCCGATCGGGCTCTGGTCGACGCTGATCACCTTGTCGTAGAACTCGATCCCGTGCATTTCGTGGAACGGCGCCGGCTCGGTCGTGCTGCCGTAGAGGTGGCGGGCGACGGCGTGGTAGAGCGTGTCGTTGATCAGCGTCGACTTGCCGGAGCCCGAGACGCCGGTCACGCAGACGAACAGGCCGACCGGCAGATTGAGCGTCACCTCGCGCAGGTTGTTGCCGGTGGCCCCCGTAATCGTCAGCACGCGCCCGAGGTCGACGCGCTGGCGCCGCGGCGGCATCGGAATCTGCCGATGGCCGGCGAGGTACTGGCCGGTCAGCGAATGCGCGGCCATCCGGATTTCCTCGGGAGTCCCCTGCGCAACGACCTGTCCGCCGTGCTCGCCTGCGCCGGGGCCCATGTCGACGATGTAGTCGGCCGCCTGGATCGCGTCGTGGTCGTGCTCGACGACGATCACGCTGTTGCCCAGGTCGCGCAGGTGCTTCAGCGTGGAGAGCAGCCGGTCGTTGTCGCGCTGGTGCAGTCCGATCGACGGCTCGTCCAGCACGTACATCACGCCGGTCAGTCCCGAGCCGATCTGCGAGGCAAGCCGGATCCGCTGCGCCTCGCCGCCGGAGAGCGTCTCCGCCGAGCGGTCGAGCGACAGATATTCGAGGCCGACGTTGTTCAGGAACGCGAGCCGGCTCACGATCTCCTTGATGATCTTCTCGGCGATCGCGTGCTTTTGCCTGTCGAGCGTGAGGCGGCCGAAATAGTCCGACGCGTCCTTGAGCGGCAGGCCCGAAACCTCGAAGATCGCTCGCGCGTCCGCGCCGATCGCCGACTTTCACGTGGCGCGCTTCGCGCCGCAGCCGCGTGCCGCCGCATTCGGGGCACGGCTTCGAGTTCAGGTACTTGGCGAGCTCCTCGCGCACCATCAGCGAATCGGTCTCGCGATAGCGGCGCTCGAGGTTCGGGATGATGCCCTCGAACGTGTGCTCGCGCACCATCGGCTTGCCGCGTTCCGACAGGTACGTGAACGGGATCTTTTCGTCGCCGCTGCCGTAGAGCACCAGTTGCTGGACGCGCTCGGGCAGCCGCGAAAACGGCCGCTCGAGGTCGAAGCCGGCGTGCTTCGCGAGACTCTGGAGCATCTGGAAGTAGAACTGGTTGCGGCGGTCCCAGCCCTTGATCGCGCCCGACGCGAGCGAAAGCTGCGGGAACGCGACGACCCGCTTCGGATCGAAAAAGCTGATCGACCCCAGCCCGTCGCAACGCGGGCATGCGCCCATCGGATTGTTGAACGAGAACAGCCGCGGCTCGAGCTCGGAGAGCGAATAGTTGCAGATGGGGCAGGCGAACTTCGCCGAGAACAGATGTTCGTTTCCGGTATCCATCTCGACCGCGATCGCGCGACCGTCGCCGTTACGCAACGCGGTCTCGTACGATTCGGCGAGCCGCTGCTTCATGTCGGCGCGCACGCGCAGCCGGTCGACGACGACCTCGACCGTGTGCTTGGTGTTCTTGGCGAGCTTCGGCACCGCGTCGATCTCGTAGACCTTGCCGTCGACGCGCACGCGCACGAAGCCCTTCGCGCGGAGCTCGACGAAGAGCTCGAGCTGCTCGCCCTTGCGGTTGACGACGACCGGCGCGAGGATCATGAGCTTCGTGTCCTCCGGGCAGCGCGAGCGTCGCGTCGACCATCTGCGAGATCGTCATCGCCGCGAGCTTCTGCTCGGGATGATCGGGGCAGTACGGGTCGCCGACGCGGGCGTAGAGGAGCCGCAGGTAGTCGTGGATCTCGGTGACGGTGCCGACCGTCGAGCGCGGGTTGTGCGACGTCGCCTTCTGCTCGATCGAGATCGCCGGCGACAGGCCCTCGATCAGGTCGACGTCGGGCTTTTCCATCAGCTGCAGGAACTGGCGCGCGTAGGCCGACAGCGACTCGACGTAGCGCCGCTGGCCTTCGGCGTAGAGCGTGTCGAACGCGAGCGAGCTCTTGCCCGAGCCCGACAGGCCGGTGACGACGATCAGCCGGTGGCGGGGCAGATCGAGATTGACGTTCTTGAGGTTGTGCGTGCGCGCGCCGCGGATGCGGATGTATTCCATGCCTGTCTTGACGTGTTCCGATGCGATCCCGAGGGTACGACGGCCCGGCGAAGCGCGACCTTCGGCTTAAGTCCTTCGCACGATCCCGAAGGCACGGGCAACCTGCTACTATACCGCCAATTCGCAGCTGTTTCTAAGCCGTTTTTTCTCCTGCCTTTTCGTCCCATGGCGCACGACACCGCATCTGCCAGTTCCGCCGCGCCGCCGCACGCGCCGAAAGTGCGAATGACCGCCGGTCGAGCGGCGCGCCACCGTCGGCCTCGCCGGCATCTTCGGCCTGCGCATGCTCGGCATGTTCATCGTGCTGCCGGTGCTCGCGCTCTACGCCGAGAAGCTGCCCGGCGGCCGCGACCACACGCTGGTCGGCCTCGCGCTCGGCGCGTACGGCCTCACGCAGGCGCATGCTGCAGATCCCGTTCGGCTGGGCGTCCGACCGCTGGGGCCGCAAGCCGGTCATCGTCGCGGGCCTCGCGGTCTTCGCGCTCGGCAGCTTCATCGCCGCGTGGGCGCCGACGATCGGGTGGACGATCGTCGGCCGCACCGTGCAGGGCGCGGGCGCGATCTCCGCCGCCGTGATCGCGCTGACCGCGGATCTCACGCGCGACGAAGTGCGCACGCGCGCGATGGCGGCGATCGGCATGACGATCGGCGCGACGTTCGCGCTTTCGCTCGTCGCCGGCCCGGCGCTCACCGCCGTCATCGGCGTGCCGGGCATCTTCGTCCTGACCGGCGTGCTCGCGCTCGGCGCGATCGGCCTGCTGCTGACGGCCGTGCCGCAGGCCGAGTCGCGCGCGGCCGCCCGACACGCCGGGCCAATGGCGGCGCGTGCTCGCCGACGCGCGAGCTGCTGCGGCTCAACTACGGCATCTTCGCGCTGCACGCCGCGCTGATGGCGCTGTTCGTCGCAGGTGCCGTTCATGCTGCGCGACAACGGCGTCGCCGCGCGACGCGCCACTGGATCGTCTACCTGCCGGTGCTCGTCGCCTCCGTCGTCGCTGATGCTGCCGGCGCATGCTGCAGCGCCGATCGTCCGCGGCCGCGGCAAGCCGGTATTCGTCGGCGCCGTCGCCGTGCTGTTCGCGGGACAGGTGCTGCTCGCGCTGGCGGGCGCATCGCTCGCGCTGACGATCGCCGCGCTCGTCGTGTTCTTCACGGCGTTCAACCTGCTCGAGGCGACGCTGCCGTCGCTCATTTCCAAGTTCGCGCCGCCCGCGGTCAAGGGCACGGCGGTCGGCGTCTATTCGAGCGTGCAGTTCCTCGGCACGTTCGTCGGCGCCGCGGTCGGCGGCTGGCTGTCGCAGCAGTACGGCCCGGCCGCGGTGTTCGGCTTCTGCCTCGTGCTGACCGCATTGTGGCTCGCCGTGGGCGCGACGATGGCGGCGCCGCCGGCGTACGATCGCGCGCAACTATTCGATGGGAGAAACGTAAATGGCTTCGGTGAACAAGGTGATCCTGGTCGGCAACCTCGGCCGCGATCCGGAAACGCGCTACACGACGAGCGGCGACGCGATCACGCAACATCACGATCGCGACATCGCGGCAATGGAAGGACAAGGCGAGCGGCGAGAAGCGCGAGGAGACCGAATGGCATCGCGTCGTGTTCTTCGATCGCCTGGCCGAAATCGCCGGCGAGTACCTGAAGAAGGGCCGCCCCGTCTACGTCGAGGGCCGCCTGCAAGACGCGCAAGTGGCAGGACAAGGAAGGCCAGGACCGATACACGACCGAGATCATCGCCGAGGAAATGCAGTTGCTGGGCTCGCGCGAAGGCGGCGGCGGCGGCGGCGATGTCGAATTCAGCGGAAGCTCGAGTCGGCGCAGCTTCTCGCTCGGGCGGCGCCGGGGCTCCTGGCGGCGCGGCGCCGAAGGGTGGCGGGGTGAAGAAGGGAAGTCCCGACGACCTGGACGACGATATTCCGTTCTAGTCGCGGCCCGGCGGCCTCTACTGCTATCGGCGATATTGGCTGCGCCTCACTAACGGCCGCCCTCCATCACTCGGCGACGCGCCCTTCGGGCCCTGGCTCGCTATCGCTCGCCCTCCTCGCTCCGTCGAGGCGGATACACGCCGGCGAGCCGCGCGATCAGGATCGCGAGGAACAGCGCGCCGGTGATCTGCTCGACGACGCATGCCGATCGCGCCTGTCGCGTCAACGGCGTGAGGTCGCCAAAACCGGTGCTCGTCAACACGGTGAAGCTGAAGTAGACGAACTCCGGCATGGTCAAGTCCGCCGCTGTCCCCCCCACGGCGAACGACAGCGGATAGAAGTGCTCGACGAGCGCGTAGAAATACGCCCAGAGCACTCCGATCATCAGGTAGGCCGCCGCAGCGCCCCACAGCTTGTCGGACGTCATCACCTCGCGGCGGAAGACGTACTGGAGCAGGTAGGACAGCGTGGCGGTATATAGCGCGGCGCCGAAACTCCACGACCACACGAGGTGTTCCGGGCTCGCCGAATTCATCGCCAGCCACTGAAACCCCAAGGTCGGCGCCGCCAGCAGCAGCGCGATGACGAACGACACCACGGTGCGCCCCACCGCTGCCACCGCGGCGATGACGATCAGCAGATTCACGATATTGAGCAAGAGCCGGCCCCCTGGCGTCGGCTCGGCGAGCGGCGCCCCCGCGACGAGCAACAGCACGGCGACGAAAAGATAGAAGCAGCGCTGGGAGAAGACCCGGCCGATCGTCTCCCGAGCGTGTCGGATCGCCATGGCGGACTGCCGGCGTCAGACCGCTTCGGCGTGTGCAGCCGAAGCGCTCGCCCGAGCGTCGGTCTCGCCTGCGACGATCACCCCGCCCCCGAGACAGACCTCGCCGTCGTAGAGCACGAGATACTGTCCCGGCGTGGGCGCCCATTGCGGCGTGACGAACGTCGCGCGCGCGCGGCCGCCATCGAGGAGCTCGACGCGGCACGCGGCATCGGGCATCCGGTACCGGGTCTTCGCGCCGAGGCGCGCGAGCACCGCCGCGTCGGGCACGACTCCCGCGATCCAGTGCATCTCCCGCGCATCCACCGCTGCGCGGTAAAGCGCCGCGTTATCGTGTCCTTGCACGACGATCAGCGCATTACGCTCCGCGTCCTTGGCCGCGACGAACCACGGCGCGTCGGTGCCGTTCCTCGTGCCGCCGACGCCGAGCCCCTGCCGTTGCCCGAGCGTGTAGTAGGCAAGGCCATGGTGACGGCCGATCACCCGCCCATCGGTCGTCTCGATCGCCCCCGGCATGCGCGGGAGGTACTTGGCAAGAAAATCGCGAAACGGCCGCTCGCCGATGAAGCAGATGCCCGTCGAATCCTTCTTCGCCCACGTCGGGATGCCTTCGCGCTTTGCGATCGCGCGCACGTCGCGCTTCGGCGTCTCGCCCAGCGGGAAGAGCACCGGCGCCAGCTGCTCCTGCGTGAGCTGATGCAGGAAATAGCTCTGGTCCTTGGTTGCGTCGACCGCCTTCAGCAATTCGACGCGGCCGTCCACCTCGCGCACGCGCGCGTAGTGACCGGTTGCGATGCGGTCGGCCCCGAGCGAGCGAGCGTGATCGAGGAACGCGCGGAACTTGATCTCGCTGTTGCAGAGCACATCGGGATTCGGCGTGCGCCCTGCTTCGTACTCGCGCAGAAAATGGGCGAAGACACGCTCGCGGTACTCCGCGGCGAAGTTCACCGCGTCGAGCTCGATGCCGATCACGTCGGCGACCGACGCGGCGTCGACCAGGTCGGTGCGCGAAGTGCAGTACTCGTCGGTGTCGTCGTCCTCCCAGTTCTTCATGAAAAGGCCGACGACCTCGAACCCTTGCCGCTTGAGAAGCCACGCCGCGACCGACGAGTCGACGCCGCCCGACATGCCGACGACCACGCGAAGCTTGCGTGCCATTAGGGCGTGCTCACGCTAGAGCTCCGTCACGAGATCGAGCGGGCGCCGGTAGCCGGCGCGGTAGTCGTCGACGCAGCGCAGGACGAGCGGACTTCGATGTCGTCCCCGCAGTGCGGCGAGCTCGTCATAAGGGAGCCACAGGACGCGCAGGATGCCCTCGTCGAGCGGACGCTCCGCCTCGTGCGCGACGACGTCGGCAGCGAACGCGAAGCGGATATACGTGGCGCACGTATCCGGCGCCTGCCAGCGGTAGATGCCGACCAGCGCCGTCGGTGTCACGCGGTAGCCTGTTTCCTCGAGCGTCTCCCGCACGGCGCCCGCGGCGAGCGATTCCCCCGATTCGAGATGTCCCGCGGGCTGGTTGATGCGGATGCCCGCAGGCGTTTCCTCCTCGACCAGCAGGAATCGGTTCTCACGGGCGACAATCGTCGCCACCGTCGCGGCGGGGCGGGGGATTTCGAGCTCGCGCATTCGACCCTTCCTATCGAGCGCATACGAAAAAGGCAGGGGTTTGCGGCCCCTGCCTCCATTATCGCCGGAAAGCCGGCCTAGGCCCCGGCGTTCGCCTCCGTCACGGACGCAACAGCTTGCTGTTTCTCGGTCGTCGTCGCGAGCGGAGGCGGCACACCTCTGTCCGCCCGAAGCTTGACTGCCTGCTTACCGGACGTCGCGCCTTCCTGCGGATACACGGCTGCGGCGACTACGGCGTCGTGCTTTTGCTGCGTGGTTGCGAGCACGGGTGGAATATTCCGCTGGAGGGCAAGCCTGTTCGCGGCGAGGCCGGACACCGCACCCTCTTGCGGATAAACCGCGGTCTCCCGGACGATCTGTTGCTTCGCCTTGTCGGCGGGCGTTTCCAGCGCCTGGAAGGGACTCCATGCGGCCGCCCCGCTCGCGGAGAATAGGCCCGCGACGAGAGCGATCATGAGTTTGGTTCTTTGCATTTCCGTATCCTCCAACTTGAAGCCGGGCGCAAGACCCCCGGAAGATCTTCGGGCCTGCCACCTGCATCGCGTTGTCGGCGCTTCGACCCGACGTCGGGCAGCCAAACTCCCCGCGCGCAGCGGGCTGCCCTTCCGTTCGCGCGAGCGAACTTCCGACGATCGAACGCGAGCCGTCGGCCGTTACTGGCAGTTTGATTTCGCTCACGCGGCTTTCGTTCCTGCGCGCGTGCTCGATGCTCGTGCGCGTAGGACGATTCCCACGATCGAATCGGACGCGCGGAAGCTCAAGATTCCGCGTCGTTCATTCGTCTTTCATTTGTTCCGTAGAGATGGGGGACAGACGACGGCCGAAATGAAAATGAAAAAGGCAGGGGACTTGCGGCCCCTGCCTTCTTTTCGGAACGAGCTGCCTTACTTGCCTTCGGTCTTGGTCGTCGACTGGACCGCTTGCTCCTTTTCCTTCTTCGTCTGCAGAGTCTTCGGCGTGCCCTTCTCGCCCTTAAGCTTTTGAACTTCCGCCGACTGTGCTGCGCGCTGCTCCGCGGACCCCTCGGTGCCGGCCTGCGTCGCGGCCGACGCCGCCTTTTGCTTGTCGGCCTTCGTCGGCAGAGCCTTCGGCGTGCCCTTCTCGGTCTTCAGCTTTTGCACTTCCTTGCTCTGCTTCTGCAACTGCTCGGTCGAGTTCGTCGTGCCCGCCTGCGTAGCGGACTGGACTTCTGATTGCTTTGCCTTGTCCTTCGGCGTTTGACCTACGCCCTGTGCAGCGGCCGCCGTGGCAAACGCGCTGGCGATCAATGCAACGATCAGTTTGTTCATTTGTGGTTCCTCAATGGTTGACGATTGCTTAATCCGGTCATTGACGTGCTGGCCAGTTTGCCCGAAGACCTATAAAGCCTTCCAATAATAAAGACTTGACGCACAAAAGGCAATCCGCGATGCGGTAGGGACAGCCATTGTGCGGGGCGCTGGACGGCTACTTCGCGGGCGCTTGGTCCGTCGGTGTCGTCGCGGGCTTTTTCTTCGACTTCTTCTTCGATTTCGTGCTCTTGGTCGACTTGTGGCTGGTGGCTGAATCCGCCGGCTTGGTCGCGTCCTTGGCGGGCGTTGCGGCCGTCGCTGACACCGGGGTCATTGCCGGAGCCGCAGCAGTCGCCGGGGCGGCCGGCGCGGGCGCCGGGGCTTGGGCATAGGCCGTCAGCGCAAAAGCGCCGGCGATCATCGCCATTAGCAGCTTGGACATTCGTTTTTCCTCGATAAGGGATTGGACGACACTTGGTTGCGTGTCGTCGGCATTAACGTCCATTGTTGCACCGCGGTTGACATGTCCGGCAAAGGTAGCCTCGGCGAGTTATAATCGCAACTACTTGATAACAAACACTTATTCCTGTCACGTGATCCACCGGACCTGTGGACGGACGCTCCGGGGCAGCCGCCCCCGGAGGCCTGTCTTCCGACGTTCCTCGGACGTTCCTCGCCGCGAAGCTGACTTCCGGGCCGCTCAGCGGAGTTCGCCGCCGCGGGGTTCGAATGGCACCTCCTGCTGAAGCCATTCGCGGAGCATCGGGACGGTGATCGGCCGCTTGGTTGCGAGCGAATGCCGGTCCAGCGCCGACAATGCGCCCATCAACGTCGTCATGTCGCGCCGCCCGTGCGCGAGCAGATAGCTGATCACGTCCGCCGAGAGGCTGAAGCCGCGCTCAAGCGCATAGGCGGCGAGCGCGGCTGCCTTTTCCGCGTCCGTGAGCGGCAGGATCTCGTAGACGAGGCCCCAGCCCAATCGCGTCCGCACATCCTCGCGAATCGGCAGCGCAGCCGGCGCCACCCGACTTGCGGCCAGCATCTGGCCGCCACTCGCCTTCAGCGCGTTGAACAGCGTGAACAGGCGTGCCTGCGCCTCCGCCGACGCCGCATCGATCGCGTCGATGGCGACGAGCGAATGGCGCGCGAGCGTTTCGGGATCAGTCGCGAGCAAGTCGCCTGGCGTCGCGATCCATGATGCGCGGGCGCCGCGTGCTGCCGCCGCGGCAACCGCGGCACGCAGCAAATGGGTCTTGCCGGCGCCCGAGGCGCCCCAGATCAGCAGCCCCGTTTCGCCGCCCGCGCCGGCGGCGATTCGCGACACCGCGGCGACGAGCTCGCCGTTGCGCCCGGTAACGAAATTGCCGAACGACGGCGGCTCGGGGGCGGCGAGTTCGAAGACGAGCTGTTCCATCGGATCGTTGACGACGAGGTAGCGGACCGGAGATGCGCAGTGCGGCCGGCGATCGCGCGTTTCCGGTAAAATCGTCGAGCGTTCCGCACTTTAACGCGGCGCGTGCGATTCTCTCAATGCTGCATGGCCGAACGAAGGCACCGACTCCGCGCAATGACGCCCCCTGCCCCGGCCCCGGCCCCGGCCTCTCCGCTTTCCTACCGCGATGCGGGCGTCGACATCGACGCCGGCGATGCGCTGGTCGAGCGAATCAAGCCTTATGCGAAGCGGACGCTGCGGCCGGAAGTGCTCGCCGGCATCGGCGGTTTCGGCGCGCTCGTCGAATTGCCGAAACGCTATCGGGAGCCGGTGCTGGTATCGGGCACCGACGGCGTCGGCACGAAGTTGAAGCTCGCCTTCGCATTGAATCGGCACGACACGATCGGCATCGATCTCGTTGCGATGAGCGTCAACGACATCCTCGTGCAGGGTGCGGAGCCGCTGTTCTTCCTCGACTATTACGTGTGCGAGCGCCTCGACGTGGCAGTCGCTGCCGACGTCGTCAAGGGCATCGCGGACGGCTGCGAACAGGCGGGCTGCGCGTTGATCGGGGGCGAAACAGCCGAGCATCCCGGCGCCTTCGTTCCGGGCGAATACGATCTTGCGGGATTCGCCGTCGGCGTCGTCGAGAAATCGAAGGCGATCGACGGCCGGAGAATCGCCGCCGGCGATGTGCTCGTCGGCCTTGGATCGAGCGGGCCGCATTCGAACGGTTTTTCACTGATCCGCCGCATCCTAGACGTTTGCGGCGCCGACCTCCGGGCGCCGGCGCCGGGGCTCGGCGGTACGCGCACGCTGGGTGAAACGCTCCTCGCGCCGACGCGAATCTACGTGAAGCCGGTGCTCGCGCTGATGCGCGAAGTCGACGTGAAGGGAATGGCCCACATCACGGGCGGCGGCTTGCTGGAAAACACGCACCGGATGTTCCCCGCTCATCTCGCGGCGCGGCTCGACCGCGCGTCGTGGCCGCGGCCGCCGATCTTCGACTGGCTGCAACAGCGGGGCAATGTGGCCGATGCCGAAATGCATCGCGTCTTTAATTGCGGCATCGGCATGGTCGTCGTCGTCGCCGCCGACGATGCGGACCGCGCGCAGCGCCTGCTCGCGGCCGCGGGGGAGTCCGTCTACCGGATCGGTGCCGTCGTGCCGCGCGCGACAAGCGCTGCGGCAACGACAGTCGCCTGAGACCGCGCGCGCCCGTTACGCGCCCCCCGATGACAACCCCTCGGGTCACCGTGCTGATCTCCGGTCGCGGGTCGAACCTCGCCGCGCTGATCGACGCTGAACGCCACGGCACGCTCGGCGGGCACATCGCGACGGTCATCAGCAATCGCGCCGACGCAGCCGGTCTCGGGATCGCCGCGGCACGCGGCATCGCGACCCGCGTCGTCGACCATCGCGCGTATGCCGACCGCGACGCTTTCGAAGGCGCGCTCGCCGCGGCGATCGATTCGAGCGAGCCCGACCTCGTCGTCCTCGCCGGATTCATGCGCATTCTCGGGCTCGACTTCGTCCGGCGCTACGAGGGAAGGATGATCAACATCCATCCTTCGCTTCTGCCGTCGTACCCGGGCCTGCACACGCATCGACGCGCGCTCGCCGACGGCGTTCGCATCCACGGCTGCACCGTGCATTTCGTCACCGGCGACGTCGACCACGGGCCGGTCATCGCGCAGGGTGCGGTACCCGTGCACGACGCTGACGACGAGGCCACCCTCGCTTCTCGCGTCCTCGAAGTCGAGCATCGGCTGCTCCCGGCCGCCGTCCGCGCGTTTTGCGAGGGCCGCCTCGTCATCGACGGACGGCGGGTTCGCGTTAACGGCCAATCGACGCCGGACGGCACGCTCGAGGTTCCGGCGTCGCGTCCCGAAGTCATCGTTCCCCGGCGGGCGGAGACCCAGGGTCCGCCGTCAAACGTTGCTGCAGCCCCCGGGAGTGACGTCGACGAGGATAATCGGAAGAGCTTCTCGATACGGAAATCCTCGAGATAGTGCAAGGTGCAAGATCGCGCACCGTGACCGCAAGAACTGCCCTCGCATCGAAGCTCACGTGAGATCGCAGCAAACCGCGCCTCATCCGACCGGCATCCGCACGGCGCGGGGCCGGACGACGCTTCGCGTTGCGCTGCGCCGCCAGTGGGCCGTGCGGAGGGGATTTGCGATCGCGCTGGCGGCATCGCTCGTGCTGCATCTCGCGTTGTCGCTGCTGCGGATCGAACCGCCCGCCGCACCCGATGCCGAGCCCCTGCAGGCGACGATCAAGGAGCTGCCGCCGCCGCCGAAGCCGGTTGTGGTTGCCGCGGCAAAGCCCAAAGCGAAGGCACGGCGCGCGGCGAACCCGGCGCCGCCGCCGGCTGCGACGCCCGAGCCCGCGTCCGTCGCGCGCAACGAAGCCCCGGCGCTGATCGAGCCCACTCCCGAGGCAGTCGCCGCGGGACCCGAGTTGCCGGCGGTTCCCGCCGATGTCGCGGATGCCGCTCCCGCGCCGCCCGCTTCCGAACATTCTCCGGACACGCTGCCGCCGCGCGTCGACCTCGTCTACAGGGGATTTCTGGGGACGCATGGTTTCGAGATCGGCAATGCGGTGTATCGCTTCGAGCATCATGGCAACAAATACCGGATTTCGACGATCGGAAGACTGTCGGGGCTGCTCGCGCTGTTCTTCCCGGGGGAGGCGAAGCTCGAAAGCCATGGTCTCATCACGTCGGCCGGATTGCAGCCGCTCGAGTTCTCGTTCGAGCGCACCAGCCGCCAGCGGCGCGAAGTCGCCCAGTTCGACTGGGAAGCAGGCGTGGTGACGCTGCAGGACCAGAAGACTGCTGCACTGGAATTGCCGACGTTCGATGCGCTGTCGATCATGTGGCAGTACTACTTCACGCCACCGCCGAACGACGAAGTGTCGTTCAGCCTCGCGACGACGCGCCGCCTGAATCGTTACACCGTCACACGCGAGGGTGAAGAGCGGATCGCATGGAGCGAAGGCGAGATCGACACGGAGCGCTGGCATCACAGGAGCGAAGACGGCCGCCTCGAGGGCTACGCGTGGCTCGCGCCCGGCCTGCATTACATTCCCGTCAAGATCCGTTACATCGGTCCGCGGGCGACCTTCGAGGCGCTGTTGGATTCCATTCGCGTCGACGAAGCGCTCGCGCAGCGATGAGCGCCGCCGGGCCGCCCCAAGGCGCTCGGCCCCCTCGGGGGGAGCGGCGCGAAGCGACGCTCGGGGGGCGCCATACAGGGCTGCGCGCGAATCAGCTCCAGAGCCTCGCTGCCGCGATCGCCGACATCCGGCCGCTCGCGGCGCCCGCCGACACGCTGCTGCGCCAATTCTTTCGCCGCCATCCCGCGATCGGCCAGCAGGACCGTGCCTTCGTCGCCGATGGCGTGTATGCGTACCTGCGCCGGCGCCGCTCGCTGGAAGCGCTGGCGGAAACGACCGATCCGTGGCGCCTCGCGCTCGCCGTGACGACGCGGGAGCTGGGACGAAGCGTGCGCGAGATGGAAGGCGTGTTGAAGGAGTCCGATGCGCTCTGGCTGCGCGCCTTCAAGTCGCGCCTTGCGGCCACGCTCGATCTCGCCGTCGCGGCCGACCTGCCCGACTGGCTGTGGGTCCGTCTCGGCGAAGCCTATGGCAACGACGAACGCACTCTCCTCGCTCGCGCGTGGCAGGCACCGGCGCCGCTCGATTTGCGCGTGAATCCGCTGAAGACGAATCGAGATGCCGCGCGCGCCGCGTTGGCCGCGTCGGGTATCGAGGCGAAGTCCACGCCATTCTCGCCGCTCGGGCTGCGCGTGTCGGGGCGCCCGGTGCTCGCGCGACACCCGTTGCTGCTCGATGGCTCGCTCGAGGTGCAGGACGAAAGCAGCCAGCTCGTCGGGTATCTCGTCGCACCGAAGCGCACCGACATGGTCGTCGACTTCTGCGCTGGGGCCGGCGGCAAGACGCTGCTCTTGGGCGCGCTGATGCGGTCGCACGGGCGGCTTTATGCGTTCGACATCATCGACAGGCGCCTCGCCAACCTGAAGCCGCGCGTTGCGCGTTCGGGGCTTTCGAACGTGCATCCGCAGCTTCTCGCAAGCGAGCGCGACGCGAAGATCAAGCGGCTCGCGGGCAAGATCGATCGCGTGCTCGTCGATGCTCCGTGCACGGGCTTCGGCACGCTGCGCCGGAATCCCGATCTCAAGTGGCGGCACGCGGAGACCGCAGTTGCCGAACTTGCGCGGAAACAGCACGCGATTCTGATGGCGGCGGCGACGCTCGTGAAACCGGGAGGCCGGCTCGTCTACGCGACATGCAGCGTATTGCCCGAGGAGAACGAGGGGGTCGTCGATGCGTTCCTCGGGGCGCATCCGCAATTCGCGGCCGGCAATGCCGCCGCGGAATTCGCCCGTGCCGGCATCGCACTCGACACGGGTCCGCTGTTGAAGCTCCTTCCGCACCATCATGGATGCGACGGTTTTTTTGCGGCGGTGCTCGAAAGAGCGTAAGCACGAATGGCCGGGAAGATTGCCGGGGGGCGAATTCCGGTAGACTTTCGCGGTGCTCACTCCAGTTGATCTAAGCCATTACGAATCCGCGCTGGCGACACCCGCGGGATGGATCGACCTCGGACTGGTCGCCGTCTGCGTCGCTGCAGGCTGGTTGCTCGATCGCCGGGTGAGTCTCAAGTCCGGGTCCAGCGCAACCGTCGTGCAAGCCGGCCTTGGCGGTGTGAACCGGCTGTTGCTGCCGTTGACGACATTCGTGCTGCTGCTCGTCGCCGATGCAGTGTTCCGGCGCTGGCAGCCGCCGTTCTTCATTTCGATCGCGCTGCCGCTGACAGCCGCGCTCGCACTGATCCGCCTAGTCGTGTACGCCCTGCGCGGTCTCTTCGGGACACCCGCGTGGCTTCCCGTGTCCGAGCGCGTGGTCTCGTTTGCGATCTGGGTGCCCGTGCTTCTCTATTTCAGCGGAATCATGCCCGGGCTGCGCGGCGAGCTCGACGCCCTGGAGATCCCGCTCGGCAGCAAGCACGTCTCGGTCTTTGAAATCCTCAAGGGCGCGGTTGTCGTCGTGGTGACCATCGCGGGCACGCTGTGGCTGTCCGGCGTCTTCGAGCAGCGGCTCATGCGCGCGCCGAATCTCGACAGCAACGTTCGCGCGGTCCTCGCCAAGGCGATCCGCGCGCTCCTGCTGATCCTCGGCCTGCTCTTCGCGCTGCAGGCCGTCGGCATCGACCTCACGCTGCTCACGGTATTCGGCGGCGCGCTGGGTGTCGGCATCGGCCTCGGACTGCAGAAGCTCGCGAGCAACTACATCTCGGGCTTCACGATCCTGCTCGACCGTTCGATCCGCCTGGGCGACATGATCACCGTCGACAATCGTCAAGGCGTCGTCACGGCGGTGACCTCGCGCTACGTGGTCGTGCGCAGCTTGGACGGCGTCGAAGCGATCGTCCCCAACGACACGCTGGTGACGACGACGGTCCTCAACCATTCGTACACGTCGAAGGACGTCCGCATCGGCATCCCCGTGCAGGTGAGCTACGACAGCGACGTCGATCTCGCGCTGAAGTTGATGGAGGAGATCGCCGCGAAAGAGCCGCGGGTCTTGAAGGCCCCGAATCCTCCCGCGGCATTCATCGTGCGCTTTGCCGACAGCGGCATCGACCTCGAGCTCGGCGTCTGGATCAGCGATCCGGAGATGGGCCAGCTCAATGTCAAGAGTGCGATCAACCGCGCGCTCTGGCGGGCCTTCCAGGCGAGCGGCATCAAGATTCCCTATCCGCAGCGGGAGATGAGGATCCTCAATCCGACGCCGGCCGCCGAACCTGCCGCCCCCGGCCGTCGCTCGCCCGGGGAACCCACGGGCTAGTACGGTACAAACGAGGGGATTTCAATCCCAACCCCCTCTTTTTTTTCGCAAAATTGCTTGCGTTAGCGCAAGGCGGACACCATTTCCCAGGGTACAATACGCCGCTCGCGCACCGCGCCTCGGATCGTCCGATGCCGGAGCCGCTAACAGGAACCTCATGTCCTTCGATTTCCTTTCCTTCGCCGCGCACGGCCTGATGCCGCTCCCATGGTGGGGCTATTTCGTCGTCGCGCTGTCGCTGACGCACGTCACGATCGCCGCCGTCACGATCTACCTCCACCGGCATTCGGCCCACCGCGCACTCGATCTGCATCCGGTGATCAGCCACTTCTTCCGCTTCTGGCTCTGGCTCACCACCGGCATGGTCACGAAGGAATGGACGGCGATTCACCGCAAGCACCACGCGCGCGTCGAAACGGACGAAGACCCGCACAGCCCCCAGACGCGCGGCATCCGCACCGTGCTCTTCCGCGGCGCCGAGCTCTATCGCGACGAAGCGAAGAACAAGGAGACGCTCGCGCGTTACGGCCAGGGCACCCCGGACGACTGGATCGAGCGCAACCTCTACACGCGATACTCGTGGGAAGGCGTCGGCCTGATGCTGGTGATCAACCTGATGCTGTTCGGCGCGCCTGGCGCAACGATCTGGGCCGTGCAAATGGCATGGATCCCGATCATGGCCGCCGGCATCGTCAACGGCATCGGCCACTGGTGGGGCTATCGCAATTTCGCCTCGGCCGACGCGTCGACGAACATCGTGCCGTGGGGCATCATCATCGGCGGCGAGGAGCTGCACAACAACCACCACGCGTACGGCTCGTCGGCGAAGCTCTCGTCGCGCTGGTACGAATTCGACCTCGGCTGGACGTACATCCGGATCCTCGAAACGCTGCGCCTCGCAACCGTGCGCAGGGTCGCGCCGAAGCTCCGCGTCGCGCGGGTGGGCAAGCCGGCGCCCGATCTGGCCACGTTACAGGCGGTGATCACGCATCGCTATGCGGTCGCGACGACCTATGCGCGGACGCTGAAGGCAACTTGCGTCGTCGAGCTGCAGGCGCTTCGCACGCGCGTCGGCCGCAGCGAGCTCGCGCACGTTCCGAGCGTGCGCCGCCTGAAGCGCTGGCTATCGGGTGATGGAGTCGCCGCGTTGCGCGAGCCCGAGCGCGCGACGCTCGCCAAGGCGCTCGAGACGAGCAAAGCGCTTTCGACGATTTACGCGATGCGCCAGGAATTGAATGCGCTGTGGGAGCGGTCGACCGAGTCGAGCGAACAATTGCTTGCCCGGCTGCAGGACTGGTGCCACCGCGCCGAAACGTCGGGGATCGCCCCGCTCGCGCAATTCTCGCTGCAGCTCAAGCGCTACGCCTGACGCTTCGTTCCGATGAAGAAATGCCCGCCGCCCGGCGGGCTTTTTGTTTTTGCGGCCCGCGATTCGGGCCCGGTTCGCCATGGGTCGGCATCGCGTCGCTTGACACGCGGTCTCCCGTGGAACCAACTTACGAAATGCCCCCAAACAAGACTGCCGTCATCCCCGCGAACGCGGGGATCCAGTGTCTTTCAACGCAAGACACCAGGTTCCCGCCTCCGCAGGAACGACGGCGTGGCGTTGACTGAAGGAGCACTTGCGTGGAATTCAAGGACTACTACCAAACGTTGGGCGTGCCGCGCGACGCGACCCAGGAGGCGATCAAGAAGGCGTTCCGCAAGCTCGCGCGCAAATATCATCCGGACGTTTCCAAGGAAGCGAACGCCGAGGCGCGGATGAAGGATCTGAACGAGGCCTACGCCGTGCTCTCCGACCCCGAGAAACGCGCTGCCTACGACCAGCTAAGCAGCCGCCACCACGCCGGCGAGGACTTCCGGCCTCCGCCCGACTGGGACGCCGGGTTCGAGTTTTCGGGGCCCGGCTCTTTCGGCGGGGAGGCCGCCGAGTTCAGCGATTTCTTTTCCGAGCTGTTCGGCGGTCGGACAGGTCGCAGCGCTCATTTCCGCGCGCGCGGCGAGGATCGTCACGCAAAGGTCCTGCTCGATCTGGAAGACGCATACCAGGGCGCGAGCCGAGTCGTGACGCTGCGCGTCCCCAAAGTCGACGACAACGGCCGCGTGACGCTCGCCGAGCACAGCCTCGACATTCGGATTCCCAAGGGGGTGCACGAGGGGCAGGTGATCCGATTGGCCGGCCAGGGGAGCCCCGGAACGGGCGGCGAGGCGGCGGGTGACCTATACCTCGAAGTGCATTTCAATCCGCATTCGCGCTACCGCGCGGACGGACGCGACGTCTATGCGACGTTGCGGGTCGCGCCATGGGAGGCAGCGCTCGGCGCAACGGTTCGGGCGACCCTACCCGATGGTGCGGTGGACGTGCGCATTCCCGAGGGCTCGCAGACGGGCCGCAAGCTTCGCCTCAAGGGACGCGGCATTCCAGCGGGCGAGCCGGGCGACCTCTACCTCGCGCTGGAGGTCGTCCTGCCCCCGGCCCGGAGCCCGAAGGCGCGCGAGCTGTATCAGACGATGGCGCGCGAGCTCGCCTTCGATCCCCGCCAAGGTACCGGAGCCTCGACATGACACAGGAACTCGACTCGCTGCTGCTGGACGATGCGCTGCTCACGCTCGAAGAGCTCGCCGGCAATTGCAACGTGACCCACGAATGGATCGTCGAGCACGTGCAGGCCGGCGTGCTGCTGGACGACGCCGGCCCGGATCCATCGCGCTGGTCGTTCCGGAGCCGCGACCTGCTGCGCGCCCGGCACCTTTGTGCGGTGGAGCGCCACTTCGATGCGAACCTGGAGCTTGCAGGGCTCTTTGTCGATCTCGTCGAAGAGCTCGAACGACTGCGCGTGAGGCTCAGGCGGGAGGGGCTGGAGCCGGATTGAAGGACGTGTCGCCGCTACAGACGAGGCGCCGCTGCGGCGCGATGCTGAACGGGTCCGCCGACATCTCAAAACGAAAAAAGCCCGCGCGCAGGCGGGCTCTCGATCTGTTGCCGAACGGATGAAACGGACCGCTGCGAAGCGGCGACCAGGACTGTCGTGGCAGCTTCTACTTGAGCTTCGTTTCCTTGTACATAACGTGCTTGCGGGCGACGGGATCGAATTTCTTGATCTCCATCTTTTCGGGCATGTTCTTCTTGTTCTTCATCGTCGTGTAGAAGTGGCCGGTGCCTGCCGACGACTCGAGCTTGATCTTTTCGCGCATGGTGGATTTTCCTCAGTTGACGAGCGCAACCGCCGTCTTCAGACGTGCTCGCCGCGGGCGCGGAGCTTCGCGAGCACCGAGTCGATGCCGTTCTTGTCGATCGTCCGCAGCGCGGCGTTGGTCAGGCGCAGGCTGACCCAGCGGTTCTCGCTTTCGACCCAGAACCTGCGTTGCTGAAGGTTGGGCAGGAAGCGCCGCTTCGTCTTGTTGTTCGCATGCGAAACGTTGTGGCCCACCATTGGGCCCTTTCCAGTGACTTGACAGATTCGAGCCATGGCTCGCTCCTTCGATTGGGAGACGGCGTCGGTGCAAAGTTATGGATTGTAGCGCGAATTGCACCCCTGATTCAAGCGCTTATGCAACACGCCCCGGCGGGCGCCTTCGGCGGGACCGAGCGTCCGAGGCGAGATCCGGAACGTCCGCCGCAACAGCAGCTACCAGCTATTGCTGGTGGCGCCGTTGTTGGCGGTGTTGGTGAAGAAGTACAGGAACTTGTCGGTCACCGGGTTGTAGGCATAGGTGCTCACGTGCAGCCCGCTCGGCACCAGGTTGGTCGGCGCCGCGCACGCCCCGATCCGCAGCGACCCCTTGTTGTCCGGCCCCACCAGCGTCGAGTTCGCAAACACCGTCTTGTTCGCCCCAAACGGCGGAATCGTCAGCTGCAACACCGTCAACCCCCCACTCCACGTCCCCGCGTAGCTGTCCCCCGTGTTCGGCAGAAAAATGATCTCCGCACACATCGAGTCCGCCGTCGTGTTCTGCAACTCCACGTGAAAGTCGTAACCATTGGTCGTCCACCGCCCGTAGATCGTGCTCTCCCGCACCCGAATCTGGAAGCTCGGCCCCGTCACCGTCGCCACGGCAATATAGATCCCCCGCTTGTTCTGGGTGTTCCCCGGCGTCGGCGGAAACGTCCGCACCACGCAGCGCTTCCCGTCGTTCGCCACCTCCAGCGCCGGCGCCCGCGCATTCGCCGTGCAATCCACCGTGGCCTCCGGCGGCGCCGCCACCCCCGTCGCGTCGCGCACGTTCACCACCCCAATCGTGTTCGCCACCAGGTCACTGGCCGGGTCCACCACCTCCACCACGTACGTCTTCCCCGGCTCCACCCCAAACACGAACCACCGCGTCTCCCCTCCCCCGATCGTCTGCAGCAGCGACGACCCGTCCGGCACGATCACCCGCGCATTAGCCACGCTCGTGTTCGCCAGCGGCCCCACGGTCTGCGCCTGCGCCGGCAGTCCACCCAGACAAAGACCCGCGACCAACCCCATCGCCCACGTCACCCTCGGTCCTGCGCTCATGATCCGCCCCTTTCCGGACATTCCAGTCCGCTTCATTACCAGCTGCTCCGCGTCTTGCCCTCGTTCGCCGTCGACGTGAAGAAGTAGACGTACCGGTTGCCTACCGCGTCGAATGCGTACGTGCTCACATGCAACGCGCCCGTTATCAGATTCGTCGGCGAAGCGCAGGCGTTGATCCGCAGCGTCCCTTCGCTATCGGTTCCCACCAGACTGCCATTCGGCATCGGCGCCGGCTTCACCGCCCCAAACGCCGGCACCGTCAGCGTGAACGACGCAATCGACCCCGACCACCCCGGTCCCGGCGCATAGGTGAGTCCCGAGGCCGGATAGCGCGCCACTTCCACGCACATCGCATCACCCGTCGTGTTCTGGATCTCCACGTGGTAGTCGTACCCCGCCGTCAGCCAGCGGCCGTAGATCGTCGCCTCCCGTGCCCGAATCTTGAATTGCGTCCCGCCCCCCAGCGCCGGATCCATCCGCGTCACCTTCACATACACCGGCCGCTTGTTCTGCTGCATCCCCGCCGTTGGCAATTCGGTGCGGATCACGCAACGGATGCCGTCGCTCGCCACGTCCACCGCCGGCGGCCGCGGCCCGTTGCCCCCCGTGCAGTCCACACTCGCCTCCGGCGGCGCCGACACGCCATCGGGTGCAAGCGCGTCGAGCGTTCCGATCGCATTCGCCGTAACGTCGCCGTCGACGTCCGCCGCTTCGACCACGTAGGTCTTGCCCGGCTCGACGCCGATCGCGAACCACTTTGTGTCGGGATAGGGACCGAACGATTGCTTGAGCGACGTCCCGTCGGCCACGAGAAGTCGCGCCGTGGGGGAGATGACATAGAAAACCGTGTTGGACGGCGAGCTGACCGCGCCCGTCCCGACGGAGTTGGTCGCCCGGACGTTGCACGTGTAAGGCGTGCCGCTGACGAGCCCGGTAACGGTCACCGGGCTCGCGCTGCCGACCGCCGTGATCGATCCCGGATTGCACGTCACTGTGTAGCTCGTGATCGGTGCGCCGCCGTTGTTCGCGGGCGGCGTAAACGTAACGGTTATGCCGGCTCCATTCTGCACGGCGGAGATGCCCGTGGGCGCCCCCGGCGCGGTCGCGATCACATCAAAGGGCATGCTCAAGCCACCGGTGAGCGCGTCGCCGCTGGTGCGGTTCGCGCTCAGCAGGGCGCCGATCTGCGCGGTGTCGACCGTGACGCCGTTCGCGGTGCAGGTCTTCGTCCCCGCGGTCAGCGTGCAGGACGCCGTGCCGCCGATCGTGCCTGGGCCGACCAACCCCAGAGCGACGGCGGTGCCCGCGACGACCGGCGCCGCCGTGCTGCCGGCATCCCGGCTTTCGACGACGACGCTGAAGCCCGTGCCGACGGCGACGGTGCTGCCGCCGTTGACGGCCGTGATGGCAAGCTGCGTCGCGGGACCGACGACGAGCACGCTTGACGGGAACGGCCGCGTGCCCATCGTTCCGTCGCCCAGCTCGCCTTCGTTGTTCTCGCCCCAGCACA
The DNA here is from genome assembly GCA_963733985.1 of uncultured beta proteobacterium. Taxonomy (GTDB): domain Bacteria; phylum Pseudomonadota; class Gammaproteobacteria; order Burkholderiales; family Casimicrobiaceae; genus CAIWHR01. The sequence continues at coordinate 192,762 of CAVTFF010000017.1, forward strand.
TGAGGCCAACGTTCGTCACGAGCGCGCACGTGTGGTTCTGCCCCGCAGCAATCGCCACGACGCCGCTCGTCAAGCCGCTGACATCGACCGGTGTCAGGCGCTGCGTCGTCGTGCCGTCGCCGAGCTGGCCGCTCGTATTGAGCCCCCAGCACTTGACGCCGCCCGCCGTCGTGAGCGCGCAGGTGTGATACAAGCCCGCCGTGATCGCCACGACTCCGCTGCTCAAGCCACTCACGTTGACCGGCGCGAGTCGCTGCGTCGCCGTGCCGTCGCCGAGTTGCCCGTTGAAGTTCAATCCCCAACATTTGGCGCCACCGGCGCTCGTTACGGCGCAACTGTGCGTAAGCCCCGTAGTGATGCCGGACACGCCGCTCGTCAAACCGCTGACATCGACCGGGGTGAGCCGCTGCGTCTGCGTCCCGTCTCCAAGCTGGCCATTGGCGTTCAAACCCCAGCATTTGACGCCGCCGCCCGCCAGCGCGCACGAGTGAACCTGGCCCGCGGCGATCGCTGCCACACCGCTCGAAAGGCCGCTCACCGAAACCGGCGTCTGTCGCTGAACGATCGAGTTGTCGCCGAGCTGACCGCCGTTGTTGTTTCCCCAGCACACGGCGGCGCCGCCACCTGCAAGTGCGCACGTAAAGTCGCCGCCAACGCTCGCGGCAATCGCCGTGGCGCCGGAAAGCCCGCTGACGTCGACTGGAGTAAGCCGCTGGAACTGCGTGCCGTCACCGAGCTGTCCGCGAGAGTTGTCTCCCCAGCACTTGCCCCCGCCGGCAATCACGACGCAACTGTGATTGTTGCCCGCGGCGACAGCGGTGGCGCCGCCGGTGATTCCGCTCGGCGTGATTGGCGCGTCCTCATAGACAATCGTGCCGTCTCCGAGCTGGCCCAGTGCATTGCCGCCCCAGCAGCGGACGCCACCGCCCGCGGTAAGCGCGCACGTGTGCGTGCCGCCGCCGCTCACGAGACTCAACGCGACCAACCCCGTCACATCCGTCGGCGTGGGACGCTGGGTGACCGAGTTGTCGCCGAGCTGTCCGTTGCTGTTCGACCCCCAGCACGCGAGGCCGCCGCCGATTCGTACGCAGTTATGCAGGCCCCCGGCGACGACTGCCGATGCGCCGCTCACGCCGACGACATCGACCGGCGTCAGGCGCGTTGTCGCCACGGTCCCGTCACCGATCTGGCCATAGGTGTTGTCGCCCCAGCACTTGACGCCGCTGGCGCTCATCAATGCACAGGTGTGGCTGTTGCCCGAAGCGACTCCCGACACGCCGCTCGCAAGACCGCTGACGTTGACCGGCGACAGGCGCGGCGTCCCGGACGTCCCGTCGCCGACCTGTCCATAGTCGTTCCATCCCCAGCACTTGACGCCGGCGCCGACGAGCGCGCAGCTGTGATACTGGCCGATCGCGATCGCACTGACGCCGCTCGTCAAGCCGCTCACGTCGACAGGCGCCTGCCGTTGCGACGTCGTGCTGTCGCCGAGCTGGCCGTAGAGATTCCAGCCCCAGCACTTGACACCGTTCGCGCTCGTCAGCGCGCAGGTGTGCGCGGCACCCGCCTCGATTGCGATGACCCCGCTGGCCAATCCGACGACGTTAACCGGTGCGTTCCGCTGCGTCGTCGTGTTGTCGCCGAGCTGCCCGGTGGTGTTGAGTCCCCAGCACTTGACGCCTCCGCTGTTGGTGAGTGCGCAGGTATGCGTGTCCCCGGCGACAATGGCCTTCACCCCGCTGGTGAGCCCGCTCACGTCGACCGGCGTCAATCGCTGCGTCGTCGTGTTGTCGCCGAGCTGGCCGCTGCCATTCGCGCCCCAGCACTTGACGCCGCCGCCGGTCGTCAGCGCGCAGGAGTGACTCGCTCCGGTAGCGATCGCCGCAACGCCGCTGCCAAGCCCGCTGACATCGACGGCGGCCAGCCGCTGGACGGTCGAGTTGTCGCCCAACTGGCCGCTGTCGTTTGCGCCCCAGCACTTCACGCCACCGCCAACGATCGCACAGGTGTGCAGTCCGCCGGCGGACATCGCCTTGACCGTCAGTTGGCCGCTCACGAGGGACGGCGTCAACCGCAGGTCCGTCGCGTTGTCGCCGAGCTGGCCGAGGGTATCGTCGCCCCAGCAACTGACCGCGCCTCCGCCGGTCACCGCGCAGGTGTGGCGCAGGCCCGCCGTGATCGCGGTCACGCCGCTGGTCAATCCGGTCACGTCGACCGGCGCCAGCCGGCGGACCACGAGCGTGCTGTCACCAAGTTCCCCATCTTGATTGAGGCCCCAGCATTGCATGCCCGTCGTGGCGAGGCGCGCACAAGTGTGAGCAGAGCCGGCTGCAATTGCGGTCACCCCGCTGGCAAGTCCGACGACGTCGACGGGGGTGAGCCTTTGCGTCTGCGTGTTGTCGCCGAGCTGCCCGTTGGCATTGAGGCCCCAGCATTTGACCCCGCCGGATACCAATGCGCAGGTGTGGCTGCTGCCGGCATCGACTACAGTCGCGCCGGCGGTCAGTCCGCTGACGCTGGTTGGCGTCAGACGCTGCGTGGTCGAGTTGTCGCCGAGCTGTCCGTTGGCATTGGCTCCCCAGCACTTGACGGCTCCGGCGCTCGTAACCGCGCACGTATGAGTCAGGCCCGCAGTGATTGCAATCACCCCGCTTGGAAGCCCGCTCACGCTGGTGGGCGTCAGGCGCTGCGTCTGAGTGTTGTCACCGAGCTGACCGAAGCTGTTCGCGCCCCAGCATTTCACGGCGCCGCCGCTCGTCAGCGCGCACGTGTGATTCTGCCCCGCGGCAATGGCGATCACGCCGCTACCAAGGCCGGTAACGGCGACAGGCGTCAGTCGTTGCGTGACGGTTCCGTCACCGAGCTGGCCGGTCGTGTTGACCCCCCAGCACTTGACCGCGCCACCGGTGGCGATGGCACAGGTGTGGAAGTTGCCCGTCGCAACGGCCGTGACGCCGCTCGTCAGGCCACTGACCTGGATCGGCGTCAGCGAGCGCGTCGTGGTTCCATCGCCGAGCTGGCCGCCGCCGTTATCGCCCCAGCACTTCACACTGCCGCCGACCAGCGCGCACGTATGGGAGGTGCCGGGACCCGCGAAAACCGCCGTCCCCGTGAATGGAACAAAGGCTTGAGCGTGCAGCGTCCACGCGCAAAGCAAGCCAGCGCCTAGCAGTTGAAGGATGAAATGGCCGATCGTGCGACGGTCCGACACTCCCATCCGAGGGGAACGCCGGGCTGCTCCGCGCTTCGACGTGACGACGCCGCCGGAAGCGCGGACCGGAACATGCCGGACCAACGTCTCCCTGGAGAGCACTGGCCCCCGGATCGGTGCATTCACGTACGCTCCCTGTGTTGTCGTGCCGTCCGCGCAGGCGGTTCCAATGCCGGTCTCTGCCGAACTCGCACGGCGCTCCTTCTTGTCAGCAACAACTGTGCCATCAGCGGTGCGCTGAATCGACGTGACGCGCGCCACGTCATCCTCGATCACGCGTCTGGATCGAGCGGGCTACGCTCGGGAGCGAGCCTCAAGACGCACCCACCCGGTACATGGAAGAAGAGCGCGCCAAGATGTCGCGGCGCGCCTTCTTGTACAGCACATAACCCGCCGATAGGAAAACGGCGCGGCGATCAGAGCAGCCCGCGCTCGGCGAATGAAGTCAGGCGCCCGCCCGCGACGACGAAGTGGTCGAGCGTCCGGATGTCGACCAGCGCGAGCGCCTGCTTCAGCGCCTGCGTCAGCAATTCGTCCGCGCGCGAGGGTTCGGCTACGCCGGACGGATGGTTGTGCGCGAAGATCATCGCTGCGGCATTGCGCGCGAGCGCTGCCTTGACGACTTCGCGCGGATAAACGCTCGTCTGCGCCAGCGTCCCGCGGAACAGTTCCTCGGATGCGAGCACGCGGTTCTGGCTGTCCAGGAACAATCCGACGAACACTTCGTAGGGGCGTCCGCCGAGTGTCAGCCGCAGGTAGTCGCGGACCGCCTGCGGCGAGGCAAGCGCGTCGCGCGCAGCGGCTTCTTCCGCCAGAGACCGTCGCGCCAACTCGACGACGCTCGCCAACACCGCGTAACGCGCAACGCCGAAACCGGGCACCGCCGCGATTTCCGCGACAGGCGCGGCGAAAAGGGCTGCGAGCCCGCCGAAGCGCGCGATCAGATCGCGTGCGAGATCGAGCGCGCTGCGCCCCTGGATCCCCGTGCGCACGAGCAGTGCGAGAAGCTCGGCGTCGGACAGCGCTGCTGCGCCGTGTGCGAGCAACCTTTCGCGCGGGCGCTCGCCGGTGGGCCAGTCGCGGATGCGCATTGCGTGCTTCCTTCGTCGTAACGAGCTACTGGTCTTTCCAACATTGAGTGAGGACAAGACTGCTCTATTGTCCCGCACAGGCGAATTACGTAAGGAATACCGTCGTCCCCGCGCAGGCGGGGACCCAGCGTCGTTTGTTGGAAGACACTGGATTCCCGCCTGCGCGGGAATGACGGCATGCTTTCGCGCCAGCGCGACGATGCCGCAGCCGATCACCGTCGACGATGGCAGTGTAAACTTCGCGCGACGAGCAGCGTATCGGCCGCAGGGATGATCACAACGCCATCGAAGCCGCTGTCCCGGATCGTCCTCGGACTGACGGGCGGCATCGCCGCGTACAAGGCGGCGGAGCTGGCGCGCCTGTTCGTCAAGGCGGACGTCGCCGTCAACGTCGTCATGACACCGGGCGCATGCCGGTTCATCGCGCCGATCACGCTGCAGGCGCTGTCAGGGAATCCGGTGCTGACCGATCTCTGGGATTCGGGCGCCGCCAACGGCATGGGGCACATCGATCTCTCGCGCGGCGCCGACGCGATCGTCGTCGCGCCGGCCTCGGCGGACTTCATGGCCAAGGTCGCCAACGGCCACGCCGACGACCTGCTGTCGACGCTGTACGCTGGCGCGCGATTGCGCCGCTCTTCGTCGCGCCGGCGATGAACCGCCAGATGTGGGGAACGCCGCGACGCAACGCAACGTCGCGCAGCTCGTCGCCGACGGCGTCATCGATGCTGGGTCCGGGCATCGGCGACCAGGCGTGCGGCGAGAACGGCGACAGGGCGGATGCTGGAGCCGGAGGAAATCTTCGCGGCGGTCGTCGCCTGGGCGCAGCCGAAGGTGCTGGCCGGCAAGCGCGTGCTGCTCACCGCCGGCCCGACGTTCGAGGCGATCGATCCGGTGCGCGGCATCACGAACGCGAGCTCGGGCAAGATGGGCTTCGCGCTCGCGCAGGCCGCCGCCGAAGCCGGCGCGACGGTGACGATTGGTCGCGGGCCCGACGACGCTCGCCGACGCCCGCCGAACGTCGAGCGCGTCGACGTGCAGAGCGCGGCGCGAGATGGCGGACGCGGTGATCGCGCGCGTCGCAGCGTGCGACATGTTCGTCGCGCGTCGCCGCCGTCGCCGACTACACGCCGGCCGCAGCCGTCCGACGACGAAGATCAAGAAGACGGACGCTCCGATGACGATCACGCTCAAGCCGACGGTCGACATCCTGGCGACGGTCGCCGCGCGACCGGATGCGCCGTATTGCGTGGGCTTCGCCGCGGAGAGCCAGGACGTCGAGCGCACGCCGAGGAAAAGCGCCGGCGCAAGAAGCTGCCGCTGATCGTCGCCAACCGCGCGCAGGACGCGATCGGCGGCGACGACAACGAGGTGACGCTGCTCGACGACGCCGGCGCGCACCCGCTGCCCAGGATGGACAAGCTCGCGCTCGCGCGCGCGCTGGTCGCGCGAGATCGCGAAGCGGCTGGCAAAATGAGCGATATCTCAAGGGTCCGTGCGTTTCCGCGAACGCGGGAACCCAGCGTCGTTGTCGTGGCAACAGACCTATCGCGGCACCGCCGCCGCGCATGAAGATTGGATGGCGTTTGAATCGACGGTCGCCGACGGCATGGCAGTCTGCGATTGCCAGGAGGAATACACACTCGGGTGTAAAATGATTGCCCCAACCGATAGAGCAGACCACACGTGAACTTCGAGATTGAATGCGAGCGTGAAGAGGATGGCCGCTGGCTGGCTGAAGTACCGAAATTGCCAGGTGTGCTGGCGTACGGTGCATCTGCCAGCGAAGCAACCGCTCGTGCCGAAGTGCTCGCGCTGCGGGTTCTCGCAGAGCGCCTCGAGCACGGCGAAACCGGCCCCCAATCCATCTCCATTTCTGTCGCCGCAGCGTGAGCCAATGGCCCTCGGCCAAGGCGCGTCGCGTCTATGCAGCGCTGCTGAAGATCGGCTGGCAACTCAAACGGCAATCCGGTTCGCACCGCACGCTTAGCCGGGCTGGATGGCCCGATTTTGTTTTCGCTTTTCATGAAGGCGAAGAGATCGGACCGAAGATGCTTGCTCGTATCGCGAAGCATACTGGACTGTCTCCCGAAGATCTTTAAGACCAACTTTCAGCGACGCCAGTGACCGCCGCAACGACCCGCATCGCGCTCAAGATCCTCGACGAGCGGATCCGTCCTCATCTTCCGGCGTATGCGACGCCCGGCGCCGCGGGGATGGACCTGCGCGCCTGCATCGAGGCGCCGCTCACGCTCGCACCCGGGCAGGTCGAACTCGTGCCGACAGGCGTCGCGATCCACATTGACGACCCCGGGCTCGCGGCGGTCATCCTTCCGCGCTCGGGGCTCGGTCACAAGCACGGGATCGTACTCGGTAACCTGGTCGGCCTGATCGATTCCGACTACCAGGGCCCGCTGCTGGTGAGCTGCTGGAACCGCGGCGACCATCATTACGCACTGCAGCCGATGGAGCGGCTCGCGCAGCTCGTCATCGTCCCCGTCGTCAAGGCCGCGTTCGAGGTCGTCGACGATTTCGAGGAAAGCGCGCGGGCCACCGGTGGATTCGGGAGCACGGGCCGCTGACGCCGCGAGTCAGGCGGAGGCGTTGGCGATTCACGCGGCCGGGGCCGACTGCGACGCGCACCATTCGCGCCACATGCCACGATAGGCAGCTTCCAGATTCCCGACAAAGCGCGGGATGTCGGTGAGAGGCGAGCGTCGCAATTCTTCCCGCAGCGACCGATGGAGCTCGTTTCGCCAATGGGCGTCGGTCGCCAGCCGCACGTTCAGTTCCACGTACTGCTCGGGCGACTCCGCAATCAAGTCGTCCCTGCCGAGCGTTTTCAGGATGCTGTACGTGCCGCGGGAGATCGACCGGGTGCCGGCGAGCGCCACGACGGGAACGCCCATCCAGAGCGAATCCAGCGCCGTCGTCGCGCCGTTGTACGGCATGGAATCCAGTGCAATGTCGACTTCGTTAAACGCCTTCAGGTATTGCATCTGAGGTACCCGCGCTGCCATCTCGACGCGATCGCGCGCGACGCCCGCACGCTCCAACCGCTCGAACAGGTGCTCTGGGCGTTTCCAGGGGCACGGCGGCGACTCTGAGCCGAGCGTGCGGCAGTCTCGCCATGATGCGTCCCCAAAGTTCAAGACAGCGATCGCTCAGCTTCGCATACTGGTTGAACGAGCCAAATAGGAGTCCGTGCGAATCGCTGGTTCGACTTCCGCGAATGATCGGGACTTCGAACATGGGCCAGTACACCCATTGGCTGTCGGGCAGGCGCACGAGGCGCTCGGTATGCAAGTCGTCGGTCGCGCCGACGGGGTCGGTGTGCCGGTCGACAAGCCGGTAATCCATCGCCTTAAGCCCCGTCGTGTTCAGGTAGCCGAGCCACGAGACTTCGACAGGCGCCGGCTTCTGGGCGAATACGCCGAGGCGGCCGTCGCCCGTATGCCCGGACAGGTCGACCAGGATGTCTATTCCGTCCTCTACGATGAGCTCGGCGACTTCGTCGTCGGTCAGGGTCGTGATGTCGCGCCAGTTCTTCGCGAACCGCCGCTCGAGCTCGCCGGTGTGCTCGTCGCGGTCCACCGTATTGCTGTAGCAAAAGGGCTCCACCTGCGACGGGTCATGGTCCTCGAGCACCGGAGCGAGAATTGCGCGACCGGGTGCACGCGATAGTCTGCCGATACGTAGCCAACGCGCAGCGTACGTTTCGCGTCGACCGAATTCGAATGCTCGCTGAACTTCCGCGTGGTAACCCCCGGGGAGCCATTCCCCGAATCGGCGATGCTCGGCGAAGACTTCGCTGCGGATCGATGTCGTCGGCCATGTTCAACGCGAACAGCAGGTAGGACCTCGGAATTGCCGCCCCGGATCCAGATCGATCGCCTTCCGGTAGAGCTCGATCGCCGCGGCTGGACGTGCCTCCCGCATCGCGATGTAGGCGAGATTGACATAGGGGGCGCCCATTCGGGCAGGAGCCGCTTGCCTGCTGCAGCCGCAGGGTTGCCTCTTCCCAGCGATTTTCGGCGGTGAGCGCTACTGCCACCTCCAATGCGAGCACGGGCATACAGGGGCCTGGCCTCCGGAGTTCTGCGAGCCTCGTCGACATCGAGCGCTTTGGCATACCACTCCGTCGCCTCGCTCTTGCGCTGCTGGGCGACTGCACAGGTTGCCGAGAACGCAATGCGCCACGGTGAGCTTGGGATCGATGTCCACGGCGCGGCGCAGCTCGACTTCCGCTTCCTGGTGTCTTCCTTCGGCGAGGAGCAGACGTGACTGAGGTTGGAACGCCGCAATCGCATAGCGCGGGTCGTCTGCAAGCGCCTGGCGAAGGCGGCTTGTGCCTCGGCCAACCGGCCCGTTGCTTCGAAAAGCGGCGGCCAGCGCGACTGACGCTTCGGGAAATCGCGGGCGCAGTTCGAGGGCTCTTCAGGTACTGCGCTCGGCGGCGGCGAGTTCCCCCTTGAGGGAATAGAGCGACCCGAGGTTGCAGTGGGCGGCCGCATAGTCCTCGTCGAGACGGATGGCGGCCGGGTCGCGGAAATCGCGCCGTCGATGTCGCCCCCGGCGCGCAAGACGTTGCCCAGATTCAGATGCGCCCGGGCATGGTGCGGAGCGACGCGAATTGCGTCCTTGATCCGCGTCGAGGGCCACACGAATCCCCTCTCATCCTCGGCCCGGTTGGCGAGATCGACGAGCTTGTCCGCCTCGCTTCGGTCGCCTGAATCCGAGCATCCGACGGGGAGTCGGCTTCGGCTGCAGCCCTTCTTTTTGCGGCAAGCCATTGCGGTAAAATGCGCATGCAACTATCCGTATCGTCGGTTAGGAGGGCGTCCGTTCCAGCACGCCCCGGCGCGGAAAATCAGGGGAAGAAATGGCACTGAAGTGGTTCGACGCCCAGGGCGAGCGTTGCATTCGCATCGGAGATTGCACGCGAGATCCAGATTCTCATCCCCGCCGCCGCCCAAGATGGCCGCGAGCAGCCCGGCCGAGGCAGGTCAAGAATCTGGAACGCCTCCTCACCCGAGTCCGGACGTTCAGCAAGCAACACCGGCTCAACATATATCAGAAGGCAAAATTCGCCAACACGGTTCGCTGGTCGCTCCGCGAGTCGGGCTACACCAAGGACTTCATCGAATCCGTCCTGGCCATGATGTTGCCGATCATGTGAAGGTTGCTGTCCCCACGCCGGAGCTCGCAGCCCGGCCCGAACCGAACGGTCATTGAGCCGCACCTGTCGCAGGGCGGCCCGCGCCCGACTGGCCCAGCGCAAGCCGTTCGACCGTTCACGATCAGGGCGTCGCGGATATCGCGGAGCCGCTTAGGAAACGGCGATCCCGCTCCCGAGCGGCCGTGAGCAGCCCGTTCGCCGAGCAGTTGTGCAGACCCGTGGACGGACACATCGCTTCCGCCTCCCTCGTCAGTCGAAGCGCTTCCGCGGTTGCGCCGCGCCTTTGCGCGATCTCGGACAACCGCACCAGGAGAAGCGCTCTGTCAAACGCATAGACATGTTCGTTGGCGGCATTCTTGTCCCGCGCCCGCATCTCGAGGTATGAGAGATAGGATCGCAAGGCATCTTCCCGCGCGGCGTCGTTTCCATCCCTGCGAACGGAGAACAGGTACGACGTGTACCGCGATTGAGCTGCGGTGAAGAGATCGACCACCGGCACTTCGCCCTGCGCATCGCTCCGGCCAAAGTAGAATCCCGCGGCGGCCGCTCCGGCGAGCGCGACAACAACAGCGCACCCCATGAGCAGGAGCAGACCCCGCGACGCCATGGCGTTGCTCGACCGCTTCGTCAGCGCGCCGCCGCTGGCAGGTTCAGCAACGCCCGCTGCGCGTCGGTCGGCTTCGTCTTGAACGCCAGCGCGCGAACCTCGAATTCCTCCGCGTTCGGGAAGACGAACACCGCCTGGAACCCGGCTTGCGCGAGAAAGGCACCGAGCGAGGCGGGCGTGAACCCGGTCTTGTGCGCGTAGAAATCCTCGCCGGAGCGCTCTATCTCCTCACCCCAGCCATAGATGACGTCCCGAACGGCGATCGGGCCGCTGGGCGAGACATAGAGAACATCTTCGATCTCCATGTTCCTTTCAACGAAGGTCTTCATCACGACCTTGAGATCCGGCACGCGAATTTCAGCGAAACCGTCCGGTTTTAGCACGTGAAGGAAACCTCTCAGGACGTCGGCGCCGTCGTGCTTGTAGTAGTGCTCCAGGTTATGGGAGCAGTAGATCGCGTCGAACTGTTCCGCTTCGAGCGAATCGAGCTCCCGCGCATCGCAGAGCACGTCCGGATTCCCCCGCGGGTCGATGTCGAGCAGCAGATGATTCCACCCGGCGTAGTGCGCGGGAATCGCGATCGCCTTGCTTGCACCCCCGACATTGAGGACGCGGGGCCGGTTATCGCGTTGCGGTTCCACGGCGACCGGGGATGCCTTCTCCGCCGTGAACATCTGCTTGAGGAACCGCAACGCCATTGGTCAGCTCCGTCGCAACGCTTGCAACTTTTCAGGCATCCGCGCCGCGCCCTGCGCCGGGCGATCCAAATACAAGGGCCGCCTCGCGGCGGCCCTTTGATGCAATCGCCGTCGGCAGACGCTGTGCTGCCGGTTCGATTTCGACTAACGGCAGGTCGACGGGACCAGATTCGGCGTTCCCGCTGTTTCCTTGCAAACCCACGTGATCGAGCCAGGCGTGAGCGTGGGGGTGATGACGAGCGATTCGCCGATGAGCAGCGCCGAGGTCGGGGCTGCGGTGTCCATGACGATCGTGACGATGCCGTCCGTGATGTCGACAGAGCCGCCGCCGCCAGCGCCCTGGACGTAGTTGCCCTTGATGTCAGTTCCATTGGGAATGCCGTTGGTGCCCATGTCGCAACCCGTGAGCGTGCCAAGCGTGTTGGCGCACTCGCCGATCGGGGTCTTCAGGCCGTCCATCAGGGCCAGCGCTTCACTGACCTGCGACCGGGCGACATAGTCCTGGTACTGCGGAATGGCGATGGCCGCCAAGATGCCGATGATCGCAACGACGATCATCAGTTCGATCAACGTAAAGCCTCGTTGAATACGCTTCATTTCCTGTCTCCATTTAGTGATTGACGACACGTCGTACCCACGCATCCAGCGATGCTGAACCCAAACGAGCAAGGGGTATGCCAGCGCTAGCAGCTCGGGGGCAATGAGTCGATTGTCGGCGGTAACTGACTGTTTGAACGGGTTATTCTTGTTTTTTTCCAGACGCGAGGCCAGTATCTTCGTCCGCGGATCAGCGAACGGACACATCGTAGAAAACAGGATCGGACGCATCGCGCGAACGCAAGTGACGCTGCGCGTCACCCACTGACGGCCATGGGCAGCCCGCGGACGTTCGCTCCCAGCGTTGTTGGCCGTTTGTTGCGGCAGATCAATGACTAAAGGGCCGCACCGTCAACGATCGCTGCTGCCGGCCGGCTCGTCGGCAATCTCGAGCTGCACGCCGGCGATTTCGAGCGTGTCGCCCGGCCGCAGACGCTGGCCTTCGGCGTCCACGGGCTCGCCGTTCACCAGCGGCGGCGCATCGCCCTCGACCAGCACGAGGCGCAGCCCGTCATCGGTCCGGTGCACCGCGGCGACCTGGACACCGACGCGCCCCACCGACGTTTCGGCCTTGTCGAGCGCGACTTCGCGGCCGGCATTTGGTCCCGTCAACACGCGGATCACCGGCACCTGGACCGCGGGCGCGCCGGGCGCCGATGGCGCGCGATCGTCGCGGTCGTGCGACGACGATTTCCGGTCGGCTGCCTTCTCGGTGCCAATCTCGGCGGCGACGAAACGGTCGATGTCGGCCATCGAGCCAGGGGAGTCCGTCTTTGACGATGCCGAGCGATTGAATCGCTCTTGCTGAATGCTCGGCCGAACTTTCTCTTCGGCCGGAGACGCTCGCCCCGCCGAACCCCGCGGAGCCTCATCCACCGGCAGTTCTCCGGCGGAGACCCGGGCGGCCGGCACACTGCCGGCGGCTGGCACGCGTTCGCCGAAGAGCTGATTTTCGAGCCGTCCGAGCGACCTGTCCGTCGGATCGACCTGCGCCGATTCATCGGCGAGGAAGACGATCTTCTGCCGGCCGATGTCGATCTGGTCATGATCGCGCAGGAAATGCTTCGCGATCGGCTTGCCGTTGACGAGCGTGCCGTTGGTGCTGCCGAGATCCTCGAGGAACGAGTCGGCGAGGATCGTCACCACGGCCGCGTGCTCGCCGCTTACTGCGGGATACGGAAGGCAGACGTCGTTGTCGGCACGGCGCCCGATCGTGATCCGCTCGCGCGTCGAGCAGGATGTCGAGCGTCGAGCCGTCGGCGAGAAAGAGAACGAGCTTGCCCATCGGACTCCTATGCGTGCCATTTCACCGGAACGACACCCGCAACTTTCCCGCTATCCGGCTTCTTCTGTTCGCCAGCCAGCGCTGCGCCCAGCCGGCGGTCGGCAGGAATTCCGGCGGGACGCGGACCAGCACCACCGAAATGTTGTCGCGGCCGCCGTTCTGGTTGGCGAGCTCGATCAGCTCGCCCGCGGCCAGCGCGAGGTCGGCGCGCTTCTCGTCGACGATCGGTGTGCATCACGTCCGGCTCGACCATGTCGGTGAGCCCGTCGGAGTTGAGCAGGTAGATGTCGTTGGCCTCGACGCGATATTCGACGATGTCGGCCGGAACGATCGCCTCGATGCCGAGCGCGCGCGTGACGAGGTTCTTGTTGAGCGAGTATTTCGCCTGCTCCGGCGTGAGCTGCCCGCTGTCGATCTGCTCCTGCAGCAGCGAATGGTCGTGCGTGAGCTGCTCGAACTTGTCGCCGCGCAGCCGATAGCAGCGCGAGTCGCCGATGTGGCCGATGCTGACCCGGTTGCCGCAGAAGACGGCGGTGACGATCGTCGTGCCCATGCCGGCGCATTCGGGCCGCGCCTGCGCCGCCTCGTAGATGCCCTTGTTCGCGGCGGCGATCTGCTGCTGGAGGAGCAGCGCCGCGTGCGTGAGGCCGCTTGCGACGTCGACCTTCGACAGCTCGCGGCCCGATCGAGCTCGGGCAGCATGCCGTTGCTGATCGACGTTGACGGCGATGCCGCTCGCGACCTCGCCGGCGTTGTAGCCGCCCATCCCGTCGGCGAGCACGGCGATCCCGGCCTCGGCGTCGACGAACACCGAGTCCTCGTTGTGCGAACGGACCATCCCCGGGTGGGACAGCGATGGCGCAGTCGAGCGGGAGCGTGCGCGTCGGTCATCGGTGGGGGGTCGCGGTCGTGCCGGTTCAGCCCGCGAGTTTAACGGGCACGCGCGCCGCAGATGCGAGGGGGGATGCTGCGAGTGCTGGCTCACGGACGTCGACGTCGCAGCCGTCGTCTTGCTCGCTCGCCGCGTGAGCCAAATCCCCACGGCGACGACGATCGCCGACGCCCGCCGCCGGCGCGATCCAGTGCAGCTGCGGCAATCGGGCGTCGATCCAGGGCTTCACCGCCGCATCGTCGGTCGCGATCTCGCCGGCGATGTAGCCCAGCAGCCCGCCGCCGGCGATGACCAGCCATGGGAAGCGCTCGATCAGCTTCATGATGAGCTGGCTGCCGACCACGACGAGCGGGATGCTGACGACCAGTCCGAAGACGAGCAGCAGCAGGCTGCCTTTCGCCGCCGCCGGCGACGCCGATCACGTTGTCGAGGCTCATCACGAGGTCGGCGACGATGACGGTCTTGACCGCCGCGATCAGCCGGTCGCTCGCCTCGACCTCGTGCTCGTCGCCGTCGTCCTCGGCGATCAGCTTGATGCCGATCCAGACGAGCAGCGCGCGCGCCGACGAGCTGCAGGTACGGCAGCAGCAGCAGCTGCACGGCGAAGAACGTGAGGATGATCCGCAGGATCGACGGCGCCGACGACGCCCCAGAAGATGCCGAGGCGGCGCTGCTTCTTGCGGCAGATTGCGGCAGGCGAGCGCGATGACCACCGCGTTGTCGCCCGACAACAGGATGTTGATGACGATGATCTCGAGCGCCGCGACCCAGAACTGCGGCGTGAATACGTCCAATGACTTCCGCCCGATGCGGTCGCGGCACGCGGTCGTGCCGCCGGTCGCGGATCGAGCCGGCCGCGGTCTACAGCACCGACTTCAGCAGCTTGCCCATCTCCGCGGGGTTGCGCGTCACCTTGATGCCGGCAGGCCTCCATCACCGCGAGCTTCTCCTGCGCCGTGCCCTTGCCGCCGGAGATGATCGCGCCGGCGTGACCCATCCGCTTGCCCGGCGGCGCGGTGACGCCGGCGATGAAGCCGACGACCGGCTTTTTCATGTTGTCCTTCGCCCACTGCGCCGCGGTCTCCTCGTCGCTGCCGCCGATCTCGCCGATCATCACCACCGCGTCGGTGTCCGGATCGTCGTTGAAGAGCCTCAGCACGTCGATGTGCTTCAGGCCGTTGACCGGATCGCCGCCGATGCCCGACCGCCGTCGACTGGCCGAGGCCGAGCTCGGTGAGCTGCCCGACGGCCTCGTAGGTCAGCGTGCCCGAGCGCGACACGACGCCGATGCGGCCCTTGCTTGTGGATGTGGCCCGGCATGATGCCGATCTTCATCTCGTCGGGCGTGATGACGCCGGGGCAGTTCGGCCCGAGCAGCAGCGTCTTCCTTGCCCTGCATCCGGTAGCGCGTGCGGATCATGTCGCGCACCGGGATGCCCTCGGTGATGCAGACGACGAGATCGAGACCCGCGTCGACCGCTTCGTCGATCGCCGCTGCCGCGAACGGCGGCGGCACGTAGATCACGCTGACCGTCGCGCCGGTCGCCTGCTTCGCGTCCCTGACCGTCGCGTAGATCGGGATGCCCTCGAAATCCTCGCCGGCCTTTTTCGGGTTGACGCCGGCGACGAAGCAGTTCTTGCCGTTCGCGTAGTCGCGGCACATCCGCGTGTGGAACTGGCCGGTCTTGCCGGTGATCCCCTGCGTGATGACCTTCGTGTCCTTGTTGATCAGGATGCTCATGGGCGCTTCCAGATTCCGTCGTTCCCGCGAAGGCCGGAACCTTCACGTTCGTCGCTCGGGCGAAGGCGGGAACCTTCACGTTCGTCGTTCCCGCGAAGGCGCAACATTTCGTGCTCGTCGTTCCCGCGAAGGCGGGAACCCAGTGTCTTCATCCGACGATACTCGGGTAGAGATCATGCCAATACGGATTCATTTTCTCGACCATTCGAATCTTCCATGCTCTGTTCCACTTCTTGATCTGCTTCTCGCGCGTGATCGCGCCCTCCGCCGTTTCGTGCTGCTCGAACCACACCAGCCGTTTTACGTCGTACTCCTTCGTGAATCCATCAACCAGACCTTCCTTGTGCTCCCAAACGCGCTTTGCTAGATCGGAGGTCACCCCAACGTATAGTGTTCCATTCCTTCCACTGGCAAGCATGTAAACGCAGAATGCCTTGTTCATTCAATTGAAAGACACTGGGTCCCCGCCTCCGCGGGGACGACGAATTAACGACGCTAACGTAGCCTGCCTGCCGCCCACGCCTCAACGACGACGAACTGATCGCCTTCCCCCATGATCTACTTCCCCGCCACCGCGGCGACGATCTTCTCCGCCGCGTCGGCCATGTTGTCGGCGCTGATGATCGGCAGGCCGGAATCCTTGAGGATCTGCCTGCCGAGATCCTCGTTCGTGCCTTTCATCCGCACGACGAGCGGCACCGCGAGATGCGTTTCGCTGCGCCGCTGCGACGATGCCGTTGGCGATCGTGTCGCAGCGCATGATTCCGCCGAAGATGTTGACGAGGATGCCCTTGACCTTCGGGTTGCGCAGCATGATCTTGAACGCCTCGGTGACCTTCTCCGTCGTCGCGCCGCCGCCGACGTCGAGGAAGTTCGCGGGCGACGCGCCGAACAGCTTGATCGTGTCCATCGTCGCCATCGCGAGCCCTGCGCCGTTGACGAGGCAGCCGATGTTGCCGTCGAGCGAGATGTAGGAGAGATCGAACTTCGACGCCTCGACCTCGGCCGGGTCCTCCTCGTCGAGATCGCGCATCTCGACGATCTCGGGATGGCGGAACAGCCCGTTGGCGTCGAAGTTGAGCTTCGCGTCGAGCGCGATCACGCGGCCGTCGCCGGTGACGATCAGCGGATTGATCTCGGCGAGCGACGCGTCGGTTTCGTCGAACGCCCGGTAGAGGCCCTGCAGCACCGCTCGGCCCTGCGCGAGGCTCGCCTCGGGAATGCCGATCTTGCGCGCGACGTCGTCGGCCTCGGCGTCGGTCAGGCCCTGTCGTCGGATCGATGAACACCTTGTGGATCTTCTCCGGCGTCTTCGCGGCGACCTCCTCGATGTCCATGCCGCCTTCGGAGCTCGCCATCAGGCACACGCGCTGCGTGCCGCGATCGACGACCATGCCTACGTAGAGCTCCTTGCCGATGTCGGCGCCCTCCTCGATCAGCAGGCGGCGTACCTTCTGCCCGCCGGGACCGGTCTGGTGCGTGACGAGCTGCATGCCGAGGATCTTTCCGCGAGATCGCGCACTTCGTCGAGCGAGCGCGCGAGCTTGACGCCGCCGCCCTTGCCGCGGCCGCCGGCGTGGATCTGCGCCTTCACCACCCAGACGTGGCCCGCCGAGCGCCTGCGGCGGCCTTCACCGCCTCGTCGACGCGAGAACGCCGGGATGCCGCGCGGCGTGGGCATGCCGAACTTGCGAAAGATTTCCTTGCCCTGGTATTCGTGGATCTTCACTTCAGCTCCCGGTTAGGGTCGGACCTCTGTTGTCGTGCCACGGATTGCCGTACGACCGCTGCCGGGGGTGACGATCATCGCGACTACCCGTTCTCGGCGCGCTCTTGGAGCGATGCATCACCGCTTGATTACGATACCTTGACCGGTCGGAAGGGGAAAGACCCTGTATTCCCGCGCTTCGAACCACGGGTCTTCCGCGATTTTCTGGGAGCGATAAAGCGACCACTCATAGTCGTCGAGGATGACAATTCCCCCCGGCACCACCCGCTCGAACAGCACGTCCAATGCCGCAACCTCGGCTTGGGCCTCGTTGAGGTCGATGTGAAGGTAGGCGATCGCTTGGGGGGACTGCCCTTCGAAAACCTCGGGAATTTCGCCCTTGAAGATTTTCACCTGCGGGTATGCGCTGAACTTCTTCCTCACGCGGCCTTCCAACTCGGGACCGTGCTCCGGCCCAGCGTGATGCAACATCCACTCTTCGTGTTCGAAGAGGTCGTACAGCCAGAAGGGCTTCGGAAACAGCTCCCCTCCAAGGTAATCGACGACTGTCTTCACGCCCACGCCGGTATAAGCGCCGCACTCAACGAAGTCGCCTTCTAGATGGACACAGTGATACGCGGCACACGCCAGGATATATCTGCGCCAGACGATAGCCCGGTCTGCTCCGGATTCCGCGTTCTTTTCCCATGCCTTGACGAATTCGGCGTCGTCCAACATGGAGTTGTTGCGCGCCCACGTGAAGAAGTTGTCTGCGAAATGAACGCCAGGCTCGACCTGGCTGGCGACGGTTTTGATGTGCTCGGCCACCAAGTCGGCGTTTCGGGTCCCCCAGAACGTCGGAACAAAAAATGTCTTCGCCGTGTCTGGGGGCGGTGGCTGCAATTTCGGAAGCCCAATCTTCTTGCTCGGTCTCGGACCAAAAAGAGACATCAGACAGGACCCTTCCGATTCTCGGTTGCAGCTTGCGGTTTCTCTGCCGACACTTGGCTCTCGCAGCCGGGACCGAGCTTGACGGCGTTGCCAGACGTTGCGCTACTGACCGGCGCCGAGCCCGGTAAGCCTGGCCCTAATGGCATCAACCGGCTCCGCGATACCACTTCGGATAATAGTGGCGCACGGTATCGGTCGTCGGTGTCGAGCGCGTGGCAGCGGTCGAGCTGGAACGGCTTGCCCTCGCCTTCGTCCTCGCGCTGCGAGACCCGCGAACGTCTGCACCGCGGCGGTCGGCAGCGATCCGAGCAGCTCGGTCACGTGGGTGCAGCCGTTGATGCCGCCCATCGTCGTCGTGCAGCCGCTTGCGGAAACCGCTGACCAGATTTGCGCCGACGAGCTTGCGCGTACGCGGGCTCGATGCGATCGCAGGCACCGGGATAGGGCATGCCGTCGGTCTTCACCTCGATACGCGTGCATCGTCGAAGCTTGCGGTCGATCGTCACCCGCACCCACATGTCGTGGACGGCCTCGCGCGCCGGCCGCACGCCCGTCAGCAATTCGAAATCGTGGTCCTTGACGTCGTGCAGATGCGCGTCGATATCGAACAACCCGTCTTCGCGCTGCCAGCCTTCGTAGGTGATCCGGCGCGTGTGCAGCCGGCGGCGGGGTGCTGGACAGGGCGGGAGAGGCATGGAGGCGAACGGCGAACGGCGATGCGACGGGCAGCGATCGGACGGTTGGCGAGGTCCGGCGGGCTCCCCGGATATGGCTACAATACGTCAGCCAGACGCCGCCTCCGAACCCACGCATTTTAAGCTGCCGCATGCGGGCGCCGCAACTGAAGCCCGCGCACGGAGGACAGCCGATGCCGTTCATCCTCGCCCTCGACCAGGGCACGACCAGCTCCCGCGCCATCGTGTTCGACCACGCGCGGCACCGTGCAGGCGGTCGCGCAAGCAGGAGTTCCGGCAGATCTTCCCGCAGCCGGGCTGGGTGGAGCACGACGCCGACGGAGATCTGGGCGACGCAGTCGGGCGTGCTGCACGAGGCGCTCGCGAAGGCCGGGCATCGGCGCGCAGCGACATCGCCGCCATCGGCATCACCAACCAGCGCGAGACGACGGTGGTCTGGGACGCGCGACCGGCCGGCCGATCGCCAACGCCATCGTCTGGCAGGACCGCCGCACCGCGCGCGCTCTGCGACGAGCTGCGCGCGGCCGGGCATGCCGAGCTCATCGCGGCGCAAGACCGGCCTGGTGCTCGACGCCTATTTCTCGGGCACCAAGCTCAAGTGGCTGCTCGACCACGTGCCGGGCGCGCGCGCGCGCGCCGAGCGCGGCGAGCTCGCGTTCGGCACCATCGACTCCTGGCTGATCTGGAACCTCACCGGCGGCGCGCGTGCACGTCACCGACGCGACCAACGCCTCCCGCACGCTGCTCTTCAACATCCACGCAGCGGCGACTGGGACGACGAGCTGCTGCGCGCTGCTCGACATCCCGCGCGCGATGCTGCCGCGAGTCGTGCGCGTCGTCCGGCGTCTGCGGCGAGGCCGACGCTCGACGGCGTCGCCGTCCCGATCGCCGGCATCGCCGGCGACCAGCAGGCGGCGCTGTTCGGCCAGGCCTGCCTCGCGCCGGGCATGGCCAAGAACACCTACGGCACCGGCTGCTTCCTGCTGCTGAACACCGGGCAGCGACGCGGTCGCCTCGACGCAACAACCTGGTGACGACCGTCGCCTGGCAGCGCAACGGACGGCTCGACTACGCGCTCGAAGGCAGCGTGTTCATCGCGCGGCGCCGTCGTGCAGTGGCTGCGCGACGGGCTCGGCATCATCCGCTCGCGCGGCGGAGGTCGAGGCGCTGGCCGCAAGCGTCGCCCGACAACGGCGGCGTCTATCTCGTGCCCGCCTTCGCCGGCCTGGGCGCGCCGCACTGGGACCCCTACGCGCGCGGCGCGATCTTCGGCCTCACGCGCGGCACGACGGCGGCGCACATCGCCCGCGCCGCGCTCGAGGCGATCGCCTTCCAGAGCGCCGACGTGCTCGGCGGCGATGGAGCGCGATGCCGGCGATCACGCTCGAGGAGCTGCGCGTGGACGGCGGCGCGACGGCCAACAACCTGCTGATGCAGTTCCAGGCCGACCTGCTCGGCGTGCCGGTGGTGCGGCCGAAGGTGCTGGAGACCACCGCGCTCGGCGCCGCCTATCTGGCCGGGCTCGCGGTCGGCTACTGGAAGGATGCCGCCGATGTCGACGCGAACTGGCAGGTCGACCGCCGGTTCGAGCCCGCGATGTCGCGCGATCGGGCGGGTGAATTGCGCGCCGGTTGGGAGAAGGCGGTGGCGCGCAGCAAGTCATGGGCGTAGCAGTGACGGCGAGCGCCTCTTCCGATCCGACGCAGTGCCGCGATCGCGGCAATGCGCTGCGGGCACAAGGCAGCCTTGATGCGGCGATCGCGAGCTATCGCCAGGCGCTCGCCATCAAGCCGGACTTCGCGGAGGCACACTTCGAACTCGCGGCGACGCTGCACCAGCAAGGCCAGCTCGCCGACGCCGTGGAAAGTTACCGCAGCGCGCTCTCGTTGCGGCCCGATCTCGTCATTGCCCACTACAACCTGGGGAGCGCGCTCAAGGAACTCGGCAAACGGGACGAAGCGGTCGCAAGTTACCGCAAGGCAATCGCGCTCAAGCCGGACCTTGTCGCGGCGCATTACAACGCTGCGAACGCTCTCAGGGACCTGGGCAGAGCGGACGATGCAATCGCGAGCTACCGCAAGGCGATTGCCCACAAGCCGGACTTCGCCGAGGCGTACAACAATCTGGGCCTCGTCTTGCAGGCCCAAAACCGACTGGATCAGTCTGCCGAGAGCTACCGCAAGGCGATCTCGATCAACCCGAACTTTGCGGACCCGCAAAACAATCTCGGCACCGTCCTCAATGAGCTGGGGCTGTTCGATGCCGCCGTGGCGAGCTACCGGCGCGCGCTCGAACTCGACGAAACGCCGGAGTTCAAGGCGAATCTCGTCCGGTGCGTCAAGAACCGCGTATTCGTCAAGAACGACAGTGGTCTCCGACGCCTTGTTGCCCGGGCGATAGCGGAACCGTGGGCCGGAAGAGGAGAGCTGGCGCGAGCAGCCATCAGCCTCATCAAGGCCGAGCCGACCCTACGCGATTGCATCGGGCGCGCATCGAGCGCGTGGCCGAGACGATTGGCACACCCAGAGCTCTACGGGCCATCCGGCCCGTCGATCCTGTCGAACGATCCGCTGCTTCGAGCGCTTCTCGAAAATTCGCCTGTTTGCGATGTCGGACTGGAGCGATGCCTCACCATGGTCAGGCGGACGATGCTGGACGCCGCAATGACGCCGGAAGCAGGCGACCATCTTGCGCCCGAGACACTGACCTTCTACTGCGCGCTCGCGCGGCAATGCTTCATCAACGAATACGTCTTCTCCTGCACCGACGAGGAAATCGCTTGCGCGGCGTCGCTGCGGGATCGACTCGCCTTTGCGCTGACGTCGGGAAAAACCGTTCCCGCATTGTGGATCGCGACGGTCGCCTCGTACTTTCCGCTGCTGTCGACTTCTGGTGCCGAAGCGCTTGTGCATCAACCGTTCCCGGAATCGGTAGCGGCGCTGCTCTCGCAACAGATTATGGAGCCGCTGGAAGAGCAGCGTCATCGTGACGCGATGCCGAGGCTCACTGCCATTGAAGACGGCGTCTCGAGCTCGGTCCGACAGCAATACGAGGAGAACCCGTACCCGAGGTGGATGAAATTGCCGCCGGCCGGCAAGGCACTCCTGATGGACGATTACTTGGGCGAGCGTTTTCCCCGCGCGCCGTTTCGGCCGCTCGGCAGGAGCGGCGATATCGACATGCTGATTGCAGGATGCGGCACCGGCCAGGAATCGGTCGCAGCCGCACAACAGTTCCCCGCGGCGCGTTTGCTCGCGGTCGACCTGAGCTTGGCGAGCCTCGGCTATGCGAAAAGGAAGACCCGCGAGATCGGCCTGTCGAACATCGAGTACGCGCAGGCCGACATCATGAACCTGCGATCGATTGGGCGAACGTTCGACGTGATCGTGTCGGTGGGCGTGTTGCACCATCTCGCCGACCCGGTCGCCGGGTTGCGCGAGTTGACCGCGCTGCTCCGGCCCGATGGGTTGATGCACCTCGGTCTCTACAGCGAGCGTGCCCGGGAAACCGTGGTCGCCGCAAGAAAGTTCATCGTGGAGCGCGGCTACGCGTCGACTCCGACGGACATTCGCCGCTGCCGCCAAGACCTGATCGAATGCGGGACACAATTCGCTCCTTTGCTTGCGTCGGGCGATTTTTACGCGATGAGCGAATGCCGCGATCTGCTGTTTCACGTTCAGGAGCACCGGTTCGCGCTGCCGCAAGTGAAGGAGATCCTCCGGGACGCGGGGTTGGATTTGCTCGGATTGTCCCTCGACCCCGCCGTCATCAGGCAATATGCGGCGCGCTTCACGGACGACGAGGCCCAGACCGATCTGGACCACTGGCGCGACTTCGAGACGGAATTTCCGAACACCTTCGCGGCTATGTACAAGCTCTGGGTTCAGAAGCGGGGCGTTTGATGTCGCCAACACGCAGACAGGCCGCGCCGGCACGCATCTGTCCTCGAAACAATTCACCACGATAAGAGCGCTCTTCAATCGCCCTGCGAGTTGCCCACGCCGCTGGTCGCGCGGGCAACGAGCAGCGCGCGAAACGCATCAAACACTTTGCGCATCGCGGGCACCTTGTACGGGAAGATCGTCGGATCGTCGAGCGCGTGCACGACACCGGCATTGTCGACCTCGAAGAGAGCAACAGTTCCCGTCGGGCATCTCCGCACAATCGATCGTAAAGTAGTCGAGCCCGATCCGGTCGCCGATCGCGACAAACGCCTCTCTGTGCGTCACGGCGAAATCGTGATTGAACGTGGCGAAAAACCGCTCTTCCTCGCGTCGCTTGTCGGCGTTCTCGTCCATGTGCGCGTTGACGTAATGGATCATCCAGTGCGACGAGATGCCCATATGGGCGGCAAAAGGCTGTCCGTCGACCAGTACGACGCGGAGCTTCTTGAACTGCCCGTCGGCGGCGCGATAGTCGATGAAATTGGAGATGAAGAATGCATCGTTCGGCAACCGGACGAGGTAGCGGAAAGGTCATCGACGCTGTCGAGCTTGTCAAGATCCTTGCCACCCTGCGAATCGATCGGACGCGCAATGATCGGAAAGCGTCCCCCGGGGATCGACATCGGTGATCGCCTGCCGCCCTGCGCGACATTCGTCAATGCTTGGCGCGCGATGAGCACTGTTGCCGGCATGGCCATACCTGGAATACGTCCGAGCATTGGCGGCCTGATCGCGGACGATACGGGCGATCCGATCCGGCGTATTGACGACCGGCTTCGGCGTCGCCCGCGGGAGGTCGCCGAGTTGCCGCAAGAGCGTCTGGTTCTGGCTCGATTCGCCCATGGCGACGAAGATTACGTCGTGCTCGGGCAGTGGCGCTGGGAGCGGGCGCCCGGGCAAGACGTAAAGGAGCGTCACTGCGATGTCCGAATCCTCGAGAAGGCAATCAACCGGCGTGTTCGACGTCATGTCGCCGGGCGCCATCAGGACGAGAAGCCGAAGGGACGGGATCCCGCGGCGGCGCTAGGCGGTAGAGCTGGCGCATCTGCAATGCTCGCCGCTGGTAGTCGAGCGCAAATGGCCGATTGCCGGAGTGACCCGTAAGGAAGAGGAGCGTCGATAATCGAGCATCGAATTCGCGTCCGACGGATCGTTCGCAATGCGCGCCTGCAACTGCGGGCCAAGCACCGAGAAATCGGCGCCGGCCTCGAGCATGCGCCCGAGCCCGGCGAGGCCGATTAGGTATTCGTTAGAAGTCATACGCCAGGCGCCAGGTTCGTCAATTGTCACCGAAACGTGGAGCCGCGCCAGCGAGGCGCCAACCGGCGGCGCGCGCGAAGCGCACCTTGCACTGGGCCCGAAAACAAGTTAGACTTGTTTTAGGTGCATATACACTCAATATCTCCTTACGGGCGTGATGATTCTCCCCTCCCCTGCGCGTGCGGCCGGCTGCGCCGCGCAACCCGCGCGCTGACCCAGCTCTACGACGACACGATGGCGCCGGCCGGCCTGCGGGTGACCCAGTTCTCGCTGCTGCGGACGCTCGCCCGGCTCGGACCGCAGCGAATCACCGCGCTCGCCGACGCCGCACCTCCTCGACCGCACTGCGCTGTCGCGCAACGCTCGATCCGCTGGTCGTGCGCGGGCTGGTCGAGATCGTTGCCGGGCCGCGATGCCCGCACACGCGAGGTCGCGCTGACACGCGCCGGAGTCGCGGCGCTCGCGCCGCGGAGCCGTATTGGAAGCGCGCGCAGGCGCGGGTCGTCGAAAACGCTGGGGCCGAAGCGAAGCTCGACGCGCTGATCGCGACACTCGCCGAGCTCGAGGCGCTGCATCCCTGACCCGGCGCGGGACCACCGCCTTACCGCCTGAGGAGAGCCCGCCATGCCGCCCCGCACTCCCGCGCCGACTGGCGCACGCCCACCGTCGTCCTCGTCTGCGGCGGCCTGATCCTCACGCTGTCGATGGGCATCCGCCACGGCTTCGGCCTGTTCCTGCAGCCGATGAGCGCGGATCTGCACTGGGGCCGCGAGACCTTCGCGCTGGCGATCGCCGTGCAGAACCTGATGTGGGGCGCCGCGCAGCCGTTCGCCGGCATGTTCGCCGACCGCTTCGGCGCCAAGGTCGTCTTCGTCGGCGCGCTCGCTCTACATCGCTGGGCCTCGCGACGATGGCGCACGCGACCACGCCGCTGATGCTGGTGCTGACGGCGGGCGTGCTGATCGGCATCGGCCTCTCCGGCGTCACATTCAGCGTCATCGCCGGCGTGCTCGGGCCGCAAGTATCCGCCGGAGAAGCGCAGCATGGCGCTGGGCATCTCCGCCGCCGCCGGCTCGTTCGGCCAGTTCGCGATGCTGCCGCTGACGCAGATGGCTGCTGTCGCACCTCGGCTGGTACGGCGCGCTGCTCGCGCTGGCCGCCGTCGGCCTGTTGATGGTGCCGCTCGCCGCGCGCGATCGTCGAGAAACATGCTCGGCAGCGCGCACGCTTTCCAGCAATCGGCCGGCGCCGCGATGCGCGAGGCGCTCGGCCATCGCGGTTACATGCTGCTGACGCTCGGCTTCTTCGTCTGCGGCTTCCAGGTCGTGTTCGTCGGCGTGCACCTGCCCGCGTACCTCGCGGACAAGGGCTTGCCGCCGCACGTCGCGGTGACCGCGCTCGCGCTTGATCGGCCTCTTCAACATCGTCGGCACCTGTACCGACCGGGCTGGCTGGGGAGCCGGATGCCCAAGCGCTACATCCTGTCGGCGATCTATTTCGGCCGCGCCGTCGTGATCGCGCTGTTCTTCTTCCTGCCGCTGTCGGCGTGGACGGTCTACGCGTTCGCGATCGCGCTCGGGCTTGCTGTGGCTCTCGACGGTTCCGCCGACCAACGGCATCGTCGCGCAGATCTTCGGCGTGCGCTATCTCGCGATGCTGTCGGGCGTCACGTTCTTCAGCCACCAGATCGGCAGCTTCCTCGGCGCGTGGCTCGGCGGCAAGCTCTACGACACGACCGGCAGCTACGACGTCGTCTGGTGCCTGTCGATCGCGCTCGGCGTCGTCGCCGGGCTCATCAACCTGCCGATCGACGAGCGCGAGATCAGGCGGCCGCGCGGCGCCAGCGAACCGGCGTGACGAGATCTTCCAGAGCGGCCGCCGCCGCGGCGGCAGCGAATCCGCGGCGATGTGATCGACGGCATCGCGTGATGATGCCGTCCACGCCAAAGGCGCCCGAGCTCGGCGACCCGCGTCGGGGTCGTTCGGCGTGTAGGTCAGCACGCGATACCCGCGCGCGATGACACTGCCGCGACCTGGACGCGCGCGATGAGCGCCTCGTGATCGACGTCGAGCGCGACGCAGCCGAGGCGCGCGAGGCGCGCTTGCCAGTCCGCCGGCACTTCGTCCAGCAGCAGCGCGCGCGGCAGCGCCGGCACGGCGTCGCGCGCCGCGGCGAGCGCATCTTCGGAGAACGACGACAGGAGCGGCGGCACGTCGGCGTCGCGCCACAGCGCGCGTCGCGTCGAGCGCGACCGCCGCGCCGGTCTCGCGCTCGCGGCCGGGCGTGGGCTTGATCTCGATGTTGCACGCGACGCCGTGCGCGCGCGCCCAGCGCGCGATCGCGGCGAGCGTCGGCAGCGGCTCGCCCGCGTACTTCGCCGAATGCCAGCCGCCGGCGTCGAGCCGCGACAGCTCGCGCCACGGCAGCGCATCGGCGCGGCCGCGGCCGCTCGTCGTGCGCTCGAGCGTGGCGTCGTGCAGCAGGAACGCGCACGCTGTCGGCGGAGAGCTTGACGTCGAACTCGACCATCCGGTAGCCGTGCGCGTGGCCGACGCGCATCGCCGTCAGCGTGTTCTCGGGCGCGAGCTTGCCGGCGCCGCGATGCGCGACGAGCCGCGGATAGGGCCAGTCGCCTGTGCGATGTCGGCGGACATGTCAGCGGATCCGCGCGCCGCTGTCGCGGCATCGAAGAGATACACGCGCGCGGGGTCGGCGGCGAGGTGCAGCGTCGAGCCGACCTGCGGGCGCGCGCCGTGCGGCAGCCGCGCGCGATCAGCGGTGCCGCCGCCGTGCGCGAGTGGACCAGCGTGTCGGCGCCGAGCTGCTCGACCATCTCGACGGTGCCCGACAGAAGCGCCGTCGGCGGCGCCGGACGGCATCGAGGTGCTCGGGACGGATGCCGACGGTGACGGCGCGCCCGGCTTCCGCCGTGCCGTCGCGCATGCCGGCACCCCGCCGCCGTGGTCGAGCGCGATCGCTGCCGCCGCCGTCGCACCTGCCCGGCAGGAAGTTCATCGCCGGCGAGCCGATGAAGCCGGCGACGAACATGCGTCGCCGGGTTCTCGTAGACCTCCATCGGCGTGCCGATCTGCTCGGCGCGGCCGGCGTTCATCACGACCATCCGATGCGCGAGCGTCATCGCCTCGACCTGGTCGTGCGTCACGTAGAGGCTCGTCGTCGCCAGCCGCCGGTGCAGCTTCTGGATCTCGAAGCGCATCTGCACGCGCAGCTTGGCGTCGAGGTTCGACAGCGGCTCGTCGAACAGGAACACCGCCGGCTCGCGCACGATCGCGCGGCCCATCGCCACGCGCTGGCGCTGGCCGCCGGAGAGCTGGCGCGGCGTGCGCTGCGAGCAGCGGCCGAGCTCGAGGATGTCGGCGGCGCGCTCGACGCGCTCGCCGATGTCGTCGCTTGCGAGGCCGCGGATCTTGCAGGCCGTACGCCATGTTGTCGAACACGCTCATGTGCGGGTAGAGCGCGTAGTTCTGGAACACCATCGCGATGTCGCGGTCCTTGGGCTCGAGGTCGTTGACGACGCGCTCGCCGATCACGATCTCGCCCGGCGGTGATCGCCTCGAGCCCCGCGACCATGCGCAGCAGCGTCGACTTGCCGCAGCCCGACGGGCCGACGATGACGATGAACTCGCCGTCGGCGACCTGCGATGCGTCGACTGCCGTGGATCACCTCGAGCGTTGTGCGCCGTAGCTCTTGCGCACGCTCGCGGAATTCGACCTTGGCCTATCGTTCGCGAACGCGCTGCGTCCCGCGACGTGCATCGTACATTTCTCGGTGTCGACCAGGCCCTTGACGAACCACTTCTGCATCAGCAGCACGACGAGCGCCGGCGGCAGCATCGCGAGCATCGCGGTCGCCATCACCAGGTTCCATTCGGTCGCCGCGTCGCCGCCGGCGATCATCCGCTTGATGCCGATCACGATCGTGTACATCGACTCGTCGCGTCGTGACCAGCAGCGGCCACAGGTACTGGTTCCAGCCGTAGATGAACAGGATGACGAACAGCGCGGCGATGTTGGTGCGCGACAGCGGCAGCACGACGTCCCAGAAGAAGCGCATCGGCCCGGCGCCGTCGATGCGCGCCGCCTCGGCCAGCTCGTCGCGGGATGGTCAGGAAGAACTGGCGGAACAGGAACGTCGCCGTCGCCGACGCGATCAGCGGCAGCGTGAGCCCGGCGTAGGTGTCGAGCAGTCCGAGGTCGGACGACGACCTTGTAGGTCGGCAGGATGCGCACCTCGACCGGCAGCATCAGCGTGACGAAGATCATCCAGAAGAACGAGCGTGCGCAGCGGAAAGCGGAAGTAGACGATCGCGAACGCCGACAGGAGCGAGATGGCGATCTTGCCGACGGCGATCGCCAGCGCCATGACCAGGCTGTTGAACATCATCCGCCCGACCGGCGCGCTCGACGCCCGCTCGGCTGCCGTGGGCGAGCACCGTCGCGGTAGTTCTCGACGAGGTGCGTGCCCGGCAGCAGCGGCATCGGCGACCTGCAGCACCTCGTCGGAGCGACAGCGTCGAGGCGACGAACGTGACGTAGATCGGCAACGCGACGATCGGCGACGCCCGACGATCAGGACGCAGGTGGCGGAACGACACGTCGAGCGACGGGCGGTCGCTCGATCATGGTCATCAGTAGTGCACCTTGCGCTCGACGTAGCGGAACTGGACGACGGTCAGCGCGATGACGATCAGCCATCAGGATCACCGACTGCGCCGCCGAGCCGCCGAGGTCGAGCGCCTTGAAGCCGTCGTTGTAGACCTTGTAGACCAGGATCTCGGTCGCCTGCGCCGGGCCGCCGCTGGTCGCCGCGTCGATGATCCCGAACGTGTCGAAGAACGCGTAGACGATGTTGACGACGAGCAGGAAGAACGTCGTCGGCGACAGCAGCGGAAACACGATCGTCCAGAAGCGCCGCACCGGCCCCGCGCCGTCGATCGCCGCGGCCTCGATCAGCGACTTCGGGATCGACTGCAGGCCGGCGAGGAAGAACAGGAAGTTGTAGCTGATCTGCTTCCACACCGCGGCGATGACGACCAGCGATCAGCGCGTGGCCGCCGTTGAGCAGGTGGTTCCAGTCGATGCCGAGCCTTCGCAGCGCAGTGCGCGAGGATGCCGAGCGATCGGGTTGAACAGGAACAGCCACAGCACGCCGGCGACCGCCGGCGCGACCGCGTAGGGCCAGATCAGCAGCGTCTTGTAGATCGCCGGCGCCGCGCACGCACGCGGTCGGCGAAGCACGGCGAGCAGCAGCGAGATCGACAGCCCGAGCACGGCGACCAGCACCGAGAACACCGCCGTCACCTGGAACGAGCGAGGTAGAGCGCGTCGTCGAACAGCGTCCCTGAAATTGTCGAAGCCAGACGAACTGCGTGCTGGCGCCGAAGGCGTCCTGCACGAGCATCGACTGGTAGAGCGCCTGCCCCGCCGGCCAGAAGAAGAAGACGAGCGTGATGGCGATCTGCGGCGCGACCAGCGCGTACGGCAGCCAGCGCGACTCGAAGACGGGCGCGCTTTTCCATCGGCTCGCCATCAGGCGCAACGCTCCGCCGCGCGAAGCGCGGCGCGGCAGGCGTCCGCGACGGCTGCCGAGCCGCGCTGACGGTGCCGACCGGACGCTCACGTCCTTGTTCGCCTTGCTTGAAGCGCTCGATGATCTCGTTGCCGCGCTTGCACCGCCTCGTCGAGCGCCTGCTTGGCGGTCTTCTTGCCGGCCCACACGGCTCGAGCTCCTCGTCGATGATGTCGCGGATCTGCACGAAGTTGCCGAGCGCGCACGCCGCGCGAGTTGCCGTCGTCGTCTTGACGATCATCTGCTCGACCGCGACGTCGGTGCCCGGGATTCTTGTCGTAGAAGCCGGACTTCTTGGTGAGCTCGTAGGCGGCCATCGTGATCGGCAGGTAGCCGGTGGCCTGCGTGCCACTCGGCCTGCATCTCCGGCTGCGACAGGAACGTGAAGAACTTGGCGACGCCCTTGTACTCGTCCTTGGCTTCTTGCCGCCCATGACCCACAGGCTCGCGCCGCCGATGATCGTGTTCTGCGGCGCGCCCGGCACGTCGGCGTAGTACGGCAGCGGGCGACTCGCCAACTTGAACTTGGCGTTGCTGCTTGATCGTGGCGTAGGCAGCCGACGACGTCGTCATCATCGCGCATTCGCCGCTGTAGAACTTCGCCTCCGGCTCGTTCTTGCGGCCGCCGTAGACGAAGTAGCCCTTCTTCGACCCAGTCCTGCATGTTCTCGATGTGCCGCACCTGCAGCGGGCCGTTGAACACGAGCTTGGCGTCGAGGCCGGCGAAGCCGTTGTCCTTGGTGGCGAACGGCACGTTGTGCCACGCCGAGAAGCTTTCGAGCTGCGTCCACGACTGCCAGCCGGTCGTGAACGGGCACGCGTGCGCCCGACGCCTTGAGCTTCGCCATGCGCCGCGACGACTTCGGGCCAGGTCTGCGGCGCGCTGGTTCGGGATCGAGCCCGGCCTTCTCGAACGCGTCCTTGTTGTACGCAGAACACCGTCGTCGAGCTGTTGAACGGGAACGACAGCATCTGGCCCTTGGTGTTGGTGTAGTAGCCCGACACCGCCGGCACGTACGCCTTCGGATCGAACTTCTCGCCGGCCTCGGCCATCACCTCGTAGACCGGCTTGATCGCGCCCTTGGCCGCCATCATCGTCGCCGTGCCGACCTCGAACACCTGCAGGATGTGCGGCGCGTTGCCGGCGCGGTACGCGGCGATCGCCGCGGCCATCGCCTCGGGATAGCTGCCCTTGTAGACCGGCGTGACCTTGTAGTCGCTCTGGCTGTCGTTGAATTTCTTGGCGAGCTCGTTGACGCGGTCGTTGTTGCGCGCCGGTCATCGCGTGCCACCACTGGATCTCGGTGACGGCCTGCGCCGTGCGCCGCGAACGCCAACAGCGCCGCCAGCCAGCGCGACGCGCAGAGGCGCCGGAAGCGGTGCGACATGAGTTCCTCCTCGGTGGAATGCGAGACGGGCATCCTGCCGTCTTGTCGGTGATGCATTCTATTGCAAATCGCGACGGCGGAGCGTGGTCGCCGCCCGATAAACGCACTTCGCGCGCCTACGGACCGGACCGATGCGTCGGCTCGGCGCCGCGCCAGCGCAGCGTGCCGGCGTCTGGTCCGCGGCGCCGGCGTGCGGCGTGCGCCGCGGCCGGGACCTCGCCGTGCGGCAGCCTCGATCTGCGCGCGCCGGCGAGCAGCGTGTAGGCGGTCGGGCACGACGAACAGCGTCAGCAGCGTGCCGAACGCCATGCCGCCGACGATCACCCAGCCGATCTGCGTGCGCGATTCGGCGCCGGCGCCGTGCGGCGAGCGCCAGCGGCACGCGCGCCCAGCACCATCGCGCCGGTCGTCATCAGGATCGGCCGCAGCCGCAGCGTCGCGGCGTCGATCGACCGCGTCGCATCAGCGTCCTCGCCCTTGGCGCGCAGCTGGTTGGAGAACTCGACGATCAGGATGCCGTGCTTGGTGATGAGGCCGACCAGCGTGACGAGCCCGACCTGGCTGTAGATGTTGAGCGTGCCGCCCGGCGAGCCACAGCGCGAACAGCGCGCCCGTCATCGACAGCGGCACCGACAGCATGATCACGAACGGGTGGACGAAGCTCTCGAACTGCGCCGACAGCACGAGGTAGATGAACAGCAGCGCCAGCACGAACGTGAAGTAGATCTCGCCGCCCGACTTGCGGAACTCGCGCGACTGGCCGTCGAGGTCGGTCTGCGCGGTGGGCGGCAGCACGCGCTTCGCGGCGGCGTCCATCGCCTTCAGCGCCTCGTCGATCGCGTAGCCGGGCGCGAGCGTGCCGGTGATCTTCACCGCGCGCAGCCGGTTGAAGTGGTTGAGCGACTGCGGCGCGACGCCTTCGCTGCACGTCGACCAGGTTGGACAGCTGCACCATGCTGCCGTCGCGCGCGCGCACGTAGGCGTCGCTGATGTCGGCCGGCGTCGTGCGGTCGAGCGGCGCGACCTGCACGATCACGTCGTACTGCTCGCCGTCCCGCTTGAAGCGCGTGACCTGGCGGCCGCCGAGCATCGTCTCGAGCGTGCGGCCGACGGTGTCGACGCGGCACGCCGATGTCGGAGAGCTTGTCGCGGTTGATGTTGACGCGCACCTCGGGCGTGTTGAGGCGCAGGTCGATCTGCAGGTTCTGGATGCCGGGGTACTTGCGCACCTCGTCGAGGAAGCGGTCGACGATGCGCTGCAGCTCGGGATACGGCACCTGCGACATCACGACGTACTCGATCGGCGTCGAGCGGAACGACTGGCCGAGCGACGGCGGGTTGATCGGGAACGCGATCGCGCCGGGAATCGCCGCGAACTTCGGCCGCAGCTCGTCGGCGATCTGCTGCTGCTTGCTTCGTGCGCTCCTCCCACGGCTTGAGGCGCAGCACCGCGTTGCCGTCGACGACCGTCGGGAAGCCGGAGATCGCCGTGTACGCGGCGGCCTCGGGAATCTGCGCGTAGAACTCCTCGATCGGCTTGATCTGGTCGGCGGTGTACTGCGGCGTCGAGCCCTGCGGCGCGGTGACGAGGCCGAACACGACGCCGCGGTCCTCGATCGGCGCGAGCTCGCGACTTGAGCAGCGTGAAGAACAGCGCGCCCGAGCGCGAGCGACGACGAACCAGGCGATGCACGACGAGCCAGCGCGCGTGCAGCGTCGCCGTCGAGCGCGCGCGCGGTAGCCGTGGGTCAGCGCCGACGATCCAGCCCTCGATCAGGTTGTAGATCCACGAGTGCTCGCTCCTGGTGCTTGCAGCAGCAGCGAGCACATCATCGGCGACAGCGTCAGCGCGACGAAGCCCGACACCAGCACCGCGCCGGCCAGCGTCAGCGCGAACTCGATGAACAGCCGGCCGGTGCGGCCGGTGGCGAACGCCAGCGGCGCGAACACCGACGCCAGCGTCAGCGTCATCGCGACGATGGCGAAGCCGATCTCGCGCGCGCCCATGATCGCCGCCTGCCGCGCGCGGCATGCCCTCCTCGATGTGGCGGAAGATGTTCTCCAGCATCACGATCGCGTCGTCGACGACGAGGCCGATCGCGAGCACCATCGCCAGCAGCGTCAGCGTGTTGATCGGTGAAGCCGAACAGGTACATCAGCGCCGAACGCGCCGATCAGCGACACCGGGATCGTGACGATCGGGATGAGCGTCGCGCGCAGGCTGCGCAGGAAGAAGAAGATCACCAGCACGACCAGCACGATCGCCTCGCCGATGGTCTCGAACACCGACTCGATCGAGCGGTCGATGAACACCGACGTGTCGTAGGCGACGATCGAGCTTCATGCCCGGCGGCAGCGCCTCGTTCATCTTCGTCGACCTCGGCGCGCACCGCCTTCGACAGGTCGAGCGGATTGGCCACCGCCTGCTTGATCACGCCGATGTTGAGCGACGGCTTGCCGTTGAAGCGCGAGATCGATGCGCTCGTCGACCGGCGCCGATCTCGGCGTTGCCGACGTCGCGGATGCGCACCGGATAGCCGCCGACGTTGGCGACGATGATGTTGTTGAACTGCTCGGGCGTGCGCACGTCGGTCTCGGCGACGACGGTGAACTCGCGCGTCGTCGACTCGATGCGGCCCGCCGGGATCTCGGCGTTCTGCCGGCGGATCGCGTCCTCGACGTCCTGCACGGTGAGCTTGTAGGCGGCGAGCCGCGTGCGGTCGAGGTTGATGCGCATCGACACCTGGCGCTCGCCGAAGATGCGCACGTCGGCGGCGCCCGGCAGCACCGACAGCCGCGGCTGGACGTAGCGCTTGCACGTAGTCGGACGCCTCGAGCGGCGTCAGCGAGCCCGCCTGCGACCGCGATGTAGATGATCGGGCTGCGAGTCGGCCTCGACCTTGGCGATGATCGGCTCGTCGATGGTGTCGGGCAGCTTGCCGCGCGCGCGCGCCACCTTGTCGCGCACGTCGGCGGCGGCCGAATCGGGGTCGCGCTTCAGCGTGAAGCGCACGTTGATGCGGCTCGTCTCCGAGCGGCTCTGCGACGTCATCACCTCGACGCCCTCGATGCCGGCGAGCGAATCCTCGAGCGGCTTCGTGACCTGCGACTCGACGACCTCGGCCGACGCGCCGCGGTACGTGGTCGATGACGCTGACCACCGGCTCGTCGATGCGCGGGTACTCGCGCACCGACAGCCGCGTGTACGAGATGAGGCCGACCAGCAGGATGACGAGCGACAGCACCGTCGCGAACACGGGCCGCTTGATGCAGATCTCGGGCAGCTGCATCGCGGCGCTCCGGTCCGGAGCTGCAGGACTTCGGCGCGCGTGCGGCGTCGCGCTGTCGCGCCTTGGCGCGGCGCGGATCCGCCGTCGCGACGGCCTTGCCGCGGCGCTGCCGACCGGCCGCGGCCTCGCCGCGCCGGCGACGCGTCACCGGCGATGCCGTCGCGCAGCTTGAGCTGGCCCGCGGTGACGACGATGTCGTCCGGCGGCGAGGCCCTTGACGATCTCGACCTTGGCCGTCGCGGCGCTGGCCGATCTCGACCTTCGTCGCGCACCGCCTTGCCGTCGACGACGCGGAACACGTACTGCTCGTCGCCCTGCGGCACGAGCGCCTGCTCGGGAACCACCAGCGCGTCCTGCTCGTCGCTTGCGTGATGAGCCGCACGCGCGCGAACATGCCGGGGCGCAGCGCCGTGTCGGGGTTGCTGCACCTGCGCGCGGATCACGATCGAGCGGCCGGCGGCGTCGACCAGCGGGTTGATCGCGAACACCTTGCCCTCGTACGTCTTGCCCGGCAGCGCGTCGAGCGTGACCGTCAGCGACTGGCCGACCTGCACCTGCTTCAGGTAGATCTCGGGCACGCGGAAGTCGACCTTCAGCGGATCGATCGACTCGAGGTTGACGATGTCGGCGCCTTCCTTCACGTAGTCGCCGACCGACACCGACGCGCAGGCCGATGATCGCCGGAGAACGGCGCGCGGATCTCGGTCTTCGCGAGCTGCGCCTCGGCGAGCTGCAGCGCCGCCTCGGCGACCTTGAGGTTGTTCTCGGCCTCGTCCTTCGCCTGGCCCGAGATGAAGTTGCTGCTTCGCGAGGTCGACCGCGCGGTCGTACTTGCGACTTGCGCGAGCGTCAGGTTCGCGCGCGCCTGCTGCACTTCGGCCTCGTTGATCGCCGGATCGAGCCTGACCAGCATCGCGCCCTTGGCCACGCGCTGGCCTTCCTGGAACTGGATCGCGCTGATGCGCCCCGCGACTTCGGGGCGCAACGTGACCGATTCGTCGGAGCGCAGGCTGCCGACCGCGGTGATCGTCTGCGGCATCGGCGCGCGTCGCGACCTTGATCGCCTCGACGGTCGACGCTGCGCGGCCGGCCGCCGGCCGCGGTCCCGCCGGCCGCTCGCGCCGCGCGGCGGCGCTCGCCGCGGCCGCCGGCGATGCCGCGCGCTGCTGGCCGAACCAGTAGCCGCCGCCGGCGGCGACCGCGACGCCGACGCACGGCGACGACGCGCGACGACCGACTTTGTTCATTGTCGGACGCGATGACGCGGAATGCCGGTCGGAACGTGTCAAAGCGGCGATTATGCGCTGCCCGCGGCGCTGCGGCAAACGCAGCGCCTGCAGCATCGTCGACGAGCCGAACGCCGCGGCTCGCTGCATGCAGGCGATTCGCGCAGCCATGCCGATCTGCTGCGATGCGTCGGACCTTCGCCTGTCGATGCCGCGACCGTTCGCAGCCAGGCTCCCGCGCGATCGCGCGACGCCGCGATCCGCTGCGTCGTCGCCGCGCTGGCGGCGTCGCCGCCGCTCCGTCGCATCGCGCGCGCGGCGCCGCAGGCGCTATCCGACCCGGCCCGTGAAGCTCGTCGTGCCGTTTCCGCCGGGCGGTCCGCTCGACATCGTCGGCCGCGCCATCGCGCAGAAGCTCACCGAGGCCTGGGGCCAGAGCGTCGTCGTCGACAACAAGCCGGGCGCCGGCGGCAACATCGGCGCCGACTTCGTCGCCAAGTCGCGCGCCCGACGGCTACACGATCCTGATGGGCGCGCTGTCGACGCACGCCGTCAATCCGAGCCTGTACGCGAAGATGCCGTACGACGCGGTGAAGGATTTCGCGCCGATCACGCTCGTCGCGATCACGCCGAACGTGCTCGTCGTCAACGCCGTCGCTGCCGGTCAACTCGGTGAAGGAATTCATCGCCTACGCGAAGGCGAATCCCGGCAAGCTCGCGTTCGGCTCGGGCAGCAACGGCAGCGCCGGCCACCTCGCCGGCGAGCTGTTCAAGGTCGAGACCGGCACCGACATCGTCGCACGTGCCGTACAAGGGCGCGCGCGCCGGCGACGCAGGCGCTGCTCGCCGGCGACACGCAGTTCATGTTCGACAACCTCGCCAACGCGATGCCGCAGGTCAAGGCGGGCAAGCTGCGCGCGCTCGCGGTGACGACGGCGCAGCGCTCGACGCTCGCGCCCGACCTGCCGACGATGGCCGAGGCGGGCGTGCCCGGGCTTCGACATCTCGACGTGGTTCGGCCTGCTCGCGCCCGCCGGCACGCCGCCGGACGTCGATCGCCAAGTGGAACGCCGAGGTCGTGAAGATCCTCGAACTCGCCGGACATGCGCGAGCGGCTCGACGCGCGCAGGGCGCCGAGGCCGCGCCGACGACGCCCGCAGCAGTTCGCCGCGTTCATCGCGCGCGAGATCCCGAAATACGCGCGCGATCGTCAAGGCGTCCGGCGCCAAGGTCGATTGACAGCGCGCGCGTCGCGATGAGCGCGCCACGAAGGACGGACGTCGCACGCAGCCGGATGCGCCATGCGACGACGCGTGACCGCTGCGTCGGCCGCCGTGCATCGCGCTGTCGCACTGCGCATCGCGCTCGCCGTTCCTGCGCGATGCCGCGCAGGCGCCAGCCGTATCCGACGAACCCGATGCGCCTCGTCGTGCCGTTCCCCGCCGGCGGCACCACCGACATCCTCGCGCGCGCCGTCGGCGCAGAAGCTCACCGAGGCCTGGGGCCAGCAGGTCATCGTCGACAACCGCCCCGGCGCCGGCGGCAACATCGGCGCGGAGCTCGTCGCCAAGGCGGCGCCCGACGGCTACACGCTGCGTGATGGGCACGGTCGGCACGCACGCGATCAACGCGAGCCTGTACGCGAAGATGCCGTACGACCACGTCAAGGACTTCGCGCCGGTGATCCTCGTCGCCGGCGTGCCGAACGTGCTCGAGTCGTCAATCCGTCGGTGCCGGTGAATTCGGTTGCCGAGCTCATCGCCTACGCGAAGGCGAATCCCGGGCAAGCTCAACTTCGCGTCGTCGGGCAACGGCACGTCGATCCACCTGTCCGGCGAGCTCTTCAAGGTGATGGCCGGCGTGCAGATGCACGCACGTTCCGTACAAGGGCAGCGCGCCGGCGCTGCAGGATCTGCTCGGCGGCCAGGTGCAGCTGATGTTCGACAACCTGCCGTCGTCGCTGCCGCTGATCAAGGCCGGCAAGCTCGCGCGCGCTCGCGGTGACGCGGCCACGCGCGCGCCCGCGCTGCCCGACGTGCCGACGATCGCCGAGTCGGCTTGCCCGGCTTCGAGGCGTCGTCGTGGTTCGGCCTGCTCGCGCCGGCCGGCACGCCGCCGGCGATCGTCGCGAAGCTCAACGCCGAGATCGGCAAGTGGCTCGCGTCGCCGGAGGCGAAGGAGAAGCTGCTCGCGCAGGGCGCGAACGCCGCGGGCGGCACGCCCGAGGATTTCGCGCAGCACATCCGGCCGAAACCGCGAAGTGGGCGAAGGTGGTGAAGGAGTCCGGCGCGAAGGTCGACTGAGCGAGGCGGGCGAGCGACAGCGAGCCAAGGCACGAGGACGCCCGTGCGAGCAGGGCGAAGCCAAGGCCCGAAGGGCGCGTCTGCGAGCGCGGGTGGCGGCCGACCCCGAGGCGCAGCGAGCAAGCGCTAATGGTGCGGAGGCCGCGCGTCGCCGAGTGATGGAGGTCGGCCGCTGGCCCAACCGCTGGCTCAACGCTTCACCACCGCCACGCCGCCCACGCGAGCGTCGCCCACCCCGCAAGCAAGGCAACGCCGCCGAACGGCGTGTCGCGACCGAAGCCGCGAACGCCGGTGAGCGCCAGCGCGTAGAGGCTGCCGGAGAAGAGCACGATGCCGGCCGCGAGGAGCCACGCCACCGCGGCGAGCGCGCGCTCGCCGGGCTTCTGCAGCAAGCAGGATGCCGACGGCGAGCAACGCGAGCGCGTGCCAGGCGTGGTATTGCACGGCGGTCTGCCAGACGCCATCGCATCGGGCGCGAGCGCGCGATCGAGCGCGTGCGCGCCGAAGGCGCCGGCGGCGACGGCGGCGAGCAGGAACACGCGGCCGCGAGCGAAGAGCGCGAGCCGTGGAACGTCATTTCGTTTACAATTCACCGTCAGCGCCCGCCGGGCGCGCCAACGGCAGGATACCACCATGACCATCGAACGCCGCCACGTCGGCAAGCGCCTGTCCGACCTCGTGATCAACCGCGCGTCGGGCACTCGTCTATCTCGCGGGCCAGGTCGCCGACGACCCGAAAGCCGACATCACCGGCCAGACGCAGCAGGTGCTGGCGAAGATCGACGTCTGCTCGCCGAAGCCGGCAGCGACAAGACGAAGATCCTGTCGGCGACGATCTACCTGCCCGACATGGGCGATTTCGCGGCGATGAACGCCGTGTGGGAGCGTGGGTCGTGCCGGGACAGACGCCGGCGCGCGCCACGGTGCAGGCGAAGCTCGCCCTGCCCGAGTACAGGGTCGAGATCCAGGTCGTCGCGGCGGTGCCGATCCCGCGTAACCCGGCGCAAACCAAAAGCCACGATGTCCCCGCCCTGTCATCGTCCGCCAAAGCCGTCATCGCCGCGACGTCGCGGCGCGACGCTCGAGAGCGGCGCGCACACGACGACGGCGCTGCCGGTGACGCGCGCGATGTTCGACGAGGTGATGGTGCCGTGCTACGCGCCGGCGCCGTTCGTCCCCGTGCGCGGCGAAGGCTCGCGCGTCTGGGACCAGGACGGTCGCATGTACATCGACTTCGCCGCGGCGTCGCGGTGACCGCGCTCGGCCACTGCCATCCGGTGATGGTGAGCGCGCTCGACGGAGCAGGCGAGCAAGATCTGGCACGTGTCGAACTGGTTCACCAACGAGCCCGCGCTGCGGCTCGCGAAGCGCCTCGTCGACGCGACGTTCGCCGAGCGCGCGTTCTTCTGCAACTCCGGCGCCGAGGCCAACGAGGCGGCGCTGAAGCTCGCGCGCCGCTACGCGCACGACCGCCACGGACCGGACAAGATCCGCGTGATCTCGACGTTGAATGCGTTCCACGGCCGCACGCTGTTCACGGTCACCGCGGGCGGGCAGGCGAAATACGCGACGGGCTTCGGCCCCAATCCGGCGGGATTCACGCACATCCCGTACAACGACGTCGCCGCGCTCGAAGCCGAGTTCCGCGACGAGGGCGGCGACGACATCTGCGCGGTGATCCTCGAGCCGATGCAGGGCGAAGGCGGCATGATGCCCGGCACGCCCGAGTTCCTGCAGGCGGCGCGGCGGCTGTGCGACGCGCACAGCGCGCTGCTGATCCTCGACGAGATCCAGAGCGGGATGGGCCGCACCGGAACGCTGTTCTCGTACATGCAGAAGGGCATCGTCCCCGACATCCTGACGAGCGCCAAGGGACTGGGCGGCGGCTTCCCGATCGGCGCGATGCTGACCACCGCCGATATCGCGAGCGCGTTTTCGGTGGGCGTGCACGGCACGACCTACGGCGGCAATCCGCTCGCTTGCGCCGTCGCCGGCGCCGTGTTCGACGTCATCAACACCACCGAGGTGCTGGACGGCGTGAAGGCGCGCCACGCGCTCTTCATGGAGGGCCTGAAGGCGATCAATGCGCGGCGTCACGTGTTCGCCGAGCTGCGCGGCGAAGGCGTGTGGATCGGCTGCCGAGCTCGAAGGCGCCTGGAAGGGCAAGGCGATGGACGTCGTGAAGGCTGCCGGCGAAGCGGGCGTCATCGTGCTGGTCGCGGGCCCGACGTCGTGCGGATCGCCCCGTCGCTCGTGATCAGCCTCGACGAAATCCTCGAAGGCCTGGCGCGCCTCGAGGTCGCGCTCAATCGCGCGCTACGACCGTCGAGCGGCGATGTTCTTCGTCCGGCCGATCGCGCGGGACGACCTGCCGGCGGTGCTCGCGCTGTCGGAGCGCACCGGACATCGGCCTCACGACGCTGCCCGCCAACCGCGAGCGCCTCGCGTCGCGGATCGAGCGCTCGCTCGCGTCGTTCGCGGGGACGGCGACGCGCGCCGAAGCCTGCTACGTGTTCGTCCTCGTCGATTCCACGGACGCGCGCGTCGTCGGCATCGCCGCGATCGAGGCGGCGGTCGGCTTGACCGAGCCCTGGTACAACTACCACGTCGGCACGCTCGTCCACGCGTCGCGCGCGCTCGACGTCTACACGGCCGCGCCGACGCTCTTTCTCGCCAACGACCACACCGGTCACACCGAGCTTTGCTCGCTGTTCCTCGACGCGGCGTTCCGCCACGGCAAGAACGGCCCGCTGCTCGCGAAAAGCCGCCTGCTGTTCATCGCCGAATTCGCCGAGCGCTTCGCGCCGAAGGTGATCGCCGAGTTGCGCGGCAAGCTCGATGCGCGATGGCAGGAGCCCGTTCTGGGAGGGGCTCGGCCGGCACTTCTTCGCGATGGAATACTCGACCGCCGACTACCTGACCGGCATCGGCCAGAAAGCATTCGTCGCCGAGCTGATGCCGCGGCATCCGGTGTACGTGAACCTGCTGCCCGAATCCGCCCGCGCGGTGATCGGCGCGGTCCACGACGACACGCAGCCGGCGCGCGCGCTGCTCGAGCAGGAGGGCTTCCGCTACGAGGGCTATGTCGACATCTTCGACGCGGGGCCCACTCTCGAGTGCTTCCGCGACAACATCCACGCGGTCCGGCAAAGCGCCGTGCTGCCGGTCACGCTCGGCGAGGGCGATCCGGTCCCCGACAGCCTGACCGACGACGTGCTGTGGCTCGTCGCCAACCGTCGCTTCGAGGATTTCCGCGCGGTCCTCGCCGACGCGCCCGCGCGCGTCGACCGCTTGCCGCTGCTGCCCTATGCGGCCGCGCAGCTCGGCATCGGCGAAGGCGACACGGTGCGCGCGGTGCCGCTCTCGCCACGCGGACCGCTGATCGACGTCAACTTCGACGGCATCCCCGGCCCGACGCACAACTACGCCGGCCTCGCGCGCGGCAATCTCGCGGCCGAGAGGAACGCGCGGCGCATCGCCAACCCGCGCGAAGCCGCGCTGCAGGGACTCGCGAAGATGCGCGCGCTCGCGGCGCGCGGGTTTGCGCAGGCGGTGCTGCCGCCGCACGAGCGGCCGGACGTCGGCGCGCTGCGCGCGCTCGGGTTCGCCGGCAGCGACGCCGACGTCATCGCGCGCGCGCCGCGATCGACGCGCCGCAGCTTCTCGCCGCGTGCTCGTCGGCCGCCGCGATGTGGGCCGCCAACGCTGCGACGGTGAGCCCGTCCGCCGACACCGCCGACGGGCGCGTCCATTTCACGCCGGCGAACCTCGTCAGCCATTTCCACCGCGTCGCTCGAAGCGCCGACGACGACGCGCGTGCTGCGTGCGATCTTCGCCGACGCCGCCGCATTTCGTCGTCCACGATCCGTTGCCGGCCGCGCCGCAGCTCGGCGACGAGGGTGCGGCGAATCACATGCGGCTTTCCGCGGCGGCCGATGTGCGCGGCGTCGAGCTCTTCGTCTACGGTCGCACCGCCTACGACGCCGGCGAGCGGATCGCCGCACCAGTACCCGGCGCGCCAGACCCGCGAGGCCTCCGCGGCGATCGCGCGGCGTCACGGTCTCGATCCCGCGCGCACGCGTGTTCGCGCAGCAGAACCCGCAGGCGATCGATGCCGGCGTGTTCCACAACGACGTGATCGCGGTCGGCTGCGGCAGCGTGCTGTTCTGCCACGAGCGCGCGTATGTCGATCAGGGCGCCGCTGCTCGCGGCGCTCGCCGCCACGGTCGGCCCGGCGTTTACGCGCGATCGTCGTCGCCGAGACCGACGTGAGCGTCGACGACGCCGTCGCGACGTACCTGTTCAACAGCCAGCTCATGCCGCGATCGGACGGCACGCTGCTGCTCGTCGCACCGGCCGAATGCCGCGAGACATCGGCGCGGTCAGCGCGTACGTCGAGCGCCTGCTCGCGAGCGGCGGGCCGATCGCCGAGGTGCTGACTTTCGATCTGCGGCAGAGCATGCGAAACGGCGGCGGCCCGGCGTGCCTGCGGCTTTCGGTCCCATTGACGGCAGACGAGCGGAGCGCGATCCGCGCGCGCGTGATTCTCGACGAGGCGCTCGGCGCGGAGCTCGACGCGTGGATCCGACGCCATTACCGCGATCGTCTCGCGCCCGCTGACCTGGGCGACCCGGCGCTCGTCGACGAATCGCGGCGCGCGCTGGACGAGCTCACGCAGATCCTTCGTCTGCCTTCGATCTACCCGTTTCAGCTCGGCGGAAGCTAAGACCGATCATCTAACGATCGACTCGAATGCCGCCGCAGGCCGCCGCGACACGCGCGTACTCCTCCGGCGAGTCGACCGCTCGCTGGCGCTCCTTGATCCGGCTTGCGCTTTGCGCGAGCAGTGTCCCAAGCTCGGCGCTCAGCGCCTTTTCCATCTCCCTGTGTCCCTCGGCGCGGTTGGCGAAGTAGAAGACCCGGTTTCCGTACGCCTTCACCAGCGCGGCACGTACCTCGCCCCCGATCTCATCGAGCCGTTGCCGATAAACGGCGACGTGCTTCATCTCGTGCTCGACGATCACCGCGTCGCGGCATGGGTCGCCCGCGACCTCCCGGCCGACGTACACCGTCATCGGCGTCATCGAAAGCTCGACTCTGATCGCCGGGCGCACGCAGGCGCGCCCGCTGCGCGTGTCCTCGATGCCGGCGGTTTGGAGCGAAACGATGGTGCCCGATTTCCGCGGTCGTCAGCCCAAGGGCAAGAAGGGTCGGACTCGTCTCGCCGGTCATCTGCGTGAGCTCGGTGTATGAGCGGTCGCGATTCGTCGCATAAGCGATCGGGGTCGTGACGACGTCGATCGTCGTGCTCGGCAGTTCCTG
Organism: uncultured beta proteobacterium; assembly: GCA_963733985.1. Taxonomy (GTDB): domain Bacteria; phylum Pseudomonadota; class Gammaproteobacteria; order Burkholderiales; family Casimicrobiaceae; genus CAIWHR01. The sequence goes on from CAVTFF010000017.1 coordinate 235,741, forward strand.
CACGCAGCGCGCTTCGAAGCTCGCGATGCCCGCCCGCGCAGCGAGCGACGTCACGGCATCGCATCCCGCGCAGAGCGCGGCAACGACGAGCATCGGTGCCAGCGGCAACAGCCGCAAGCGTGGGGGCACACATTCGCGCCGCCGGGCCGCCCCAAGGCGCGAATCGCTCCCCCTCGGGGGGCAGCGCAGCGGCAACAGCCGCAAGCGTGGGGGCACACATTCGCGCCGCCGGGCCGCCCCAAGGCGCGAATCGCTCCCCCTCGGGGGCAACGCAGCGGCAACAGCCGCAAGCGTGGGGGCATATCTCTCTGCATCAGTCGCTCGCCACCGCCGGCAGCTTGTGATGACGCCGCACCGGCGACCACAGCACCGCGCCGACCGTCAGCGCGAGCCCGAGCACGCCGACGGTGAGGAGCGTCGTGCGCAATCCAACTGCCGTCGCCAGCGCCCCGCCGGCGAGCGACCCGAGCGGCGCCGCCGCCACCGTGAGAAAGCGCATCGTCGCCGTCATCCGGCCAAGGAGCCGATCGGGCGTGATCGCCTGCCGCAGCGACAGGTAATTGATCGCGTAGATGATTGCGCCAAAGTCGAACACGAGCATCGCGCAGCCGAGCGCAAGCGTCGCGACCCAGACCGGACCCGACACGAGTCCGAACGCCTGCCAGCCGAGCGCCGTCAGGATCAGGCCGTGGACGATCACCGGGCCGACGCCGAGGCGCGCGGACAGCCGCTCCGCCGACGCCGCCGCGAGCACGCAGCCGACGCCGCCGAACATGTAGGCGAGTCCGATCGCCCCCGGAGACAGTCCGAGATCGCGCGTGGCGAACAGGATCAGCACCGCGATCTGCATGTGGTGGAGGATCTGCCACAATCCTGCGAGCCACGCGAGTGCCTGCAGCGTCCGGTTGTTACGGACGAGCTTCAGGCCCTCGCGGATTTCGGCTCCGACGGTCGCGTTCGGACCGGGGTGGGCGACGTCGTGCGGCGCGCGCACCCGGCGCAGCATCAGCGCCGAGGTGAAGAACGCGAGTGCGTCGAGCAGGATCGCGAAGGGTGCCGTCAGGAGCTGGATCAGCCCCCCCGCGAGTCCCGGCCCGATCAGCGCCGATGAGGTCTCGCCAAGGATGATCTTCGCGTTCGCCTCGACCAGCCGCGCGCGTCCGGCGAGCTGGGCAAGCAGCACCTGATAGGCCGCGCCGCCGACGACATTCTGCACCCCGCAGAAAAAGCCGACGGCGAACAGGATGTTCATCGACAGGGCGTCGAAGTATGCAGCGACGGGAATCGCCAGCAGCGCGGCACCCCGCCCGATGTCGGCGGCAATCACGATCGGCAGCTTGCGCACGCGGTCGATCAGCACGCCCGCATGAAGACTCACCAGCGCGAACGGCAGCGTCTCGAGCGCGACCAGCACGCCCATCTGCCACGGCGTCGCGTGCAGCAGCACCGCCGCCGTCAGCGGCAGCGCGAGGTTCGTGATCTGCGCGCCGAACGACGTGATCGTCAGCGAGCCCCAGAGCTTCAGGAAGTCCGGGTTTCGCCAGAGGCCGCCGAAGACGCGGCCGAATGTATGCTTGAGATAGGACATAGTGACGCCTGTTTCTTCTGCCGTGACCGGCAATGCCGGAACGTGCCGCAACGCGCGGCAGGAACGCAAGAACAGGCGGGTGTTGCGAGGGGACCGTTTCCCGCCTGCTGCCTGGCGGGATATCCGGCCAGGCGATTACCGCGAGACGCCGCAGTCGATGAGGATCGCCTCTAACGAAGCGGTGCGTTCCGCCATGCCGGGCAGCCATCCGATCACGCGGCTGCCGCGGACGCACGTGACCGTCCCAGCCGCGATCGCGGTCGTGAACGGATAGTCGTGGTGCGCGTTGGTCATCGGATACGCCTGACGCTCGGTTGGTTGTTGTGCTGCCATGTTACCCGGTCGCTCGACCTGCGGCAATGCGCCGCACCGCATTTCGGCGCCGGAGCGCAACCGTTTGTCGCGTAACCGCAACGATCGGAAAGCGCACCAAGCGCGAGGTGCCGCGCGGTTGCCGAGGTTCGGGACGAGGCTAAGCACCGGGCGCCGGATCATCTTCCAGCTTTCTGCCGCGCGGGATCGATGTCGTAGTACTTCCACGCGTGCTCGTCGTAGATGTGCTTCCTGTAGCCCAGCACCCACGGGCGCACCAGCGTGTTCTCGTAGCGGTAGACGCCGAGGTCCATCGGATTGTAGACGGCCGCGATCCGATCCATCTTCGCGTAGAGGTCCTCGCGTTCGCGCCCGGGCGGGATGCGCTTGCTCTTCTCGTACAAGCGCGTCGTACTCGGCGTTGCGAAAGCGACCGAGGTTCGACTGCGCGGCATTCGGGCCGTACAGAAGCTGCATGAACGCGTCGCCGTCGCCCGCCGTCGTGATCCACCCGACCTGCCAGAACTGGAGCTTGCCCGCACGCGCCATCTTGAGCAGGTCCGGCCACTTCTGCTTGATGAAATCGACCCGGAGGCCGATCGAATCCATGCTTCTCTTCCACAACTCGTCGCGCTCGCGGTCGCGTCCGGTCGGCTGCGAAGCCATCATCAGCGTGAGCGGCTTGCCGTCGGGAAGTTCGCGGAGTCCGTCGCCGTTCCGGTCCTTGTAGCCGAACTTGTCGAGCAGCGCCCGCGCCGTCGCAGGATTGTAGGCCGCGTGAACATCGAGGCCGGCGATGTGGCCGCTTACGTCGGGCGGCACTGGCTGCGTCGCGGGCATCGCCTGATTCTGGTACCAGACCTTGATCAGGTCCGGCGTGTTGAAGCCCATGATGATCGCCCGGCGCAGCGCAATCCTGTCAGGCGCGTAGCCGCCGACGATCGGGTCGTCCATGTTGAAATAGGTGTACGACAGCGACGGCTGCGTGGCCCGATGCAGCGTCACGCCTTCGTTCGCATAGGACGGCAAAAGGCGGTTGCTCGAGTCGAGGACCTTGGCCACCAGGTCTGCCGGCACGTTGGCGTAATCGAGCTCGCCCGAATTGAACGCAAGGAGTTGCGGGTTCGATTCCTCGATGATGGAAATTTCGATGCGACCGATCTGCGGCAGCCGCTTGCCCTTCATCGGCGCCGCGACGGCGATGGTAGGGGCGTCCGCGCCCGGCGGAGGCGCCGGGAAGCGCTCTTCGCGGTAGTTCGGGTTCGCTTCGAGCGTGATCTTCTGACCCCGCCGCCAGTCCTTGAGCCGGTACGGGCCGGTGCCTACGGGGTTCGCCATCACCCACGTGCTCGCGTCGCCGTAGGCTTCGACGACCTCGCGCGCCACCGCAGCCATCGCGGTCTGGGTCAGAAATCCGAACAGCGTGTAATCCGGCTCGGTGAGCTTCAGCTGGATCGTGTAGCGGTCGATCGCCTTCAGGCCCTCGATCTCGGCGTCGTAATCGAACTTCCCCGTCGCCTTCGCCTTCTCGACCGCGGAGTCGAGGCCGACGAGCTTGCCCGCGATGTAATAAGCGTTCGGGGAGCGCACCTTCGGGTCGATCAGCCGCTTCCACGCGTAGACATAGTCCTGCGCGGTCAGCTCGCGCTTCGCACCCTTGAACGCCGGATCGTCGGCAAAATAGATGCCTCGCCTGACGCGGATCGTCCACGTCGTTCCATCCCTCGAGATCTCGGGCAACGCCGCGGCAGTGTTCGGCACCCAGCGGTACGGCCGCGCGAGATAATCGGGCGCGTAGAGCGAATCGAAGATCGCGCGGATCACGAGCGACGAGTAGTAGTCCTGCGACGGCTGCGGATCGAAGCCCGTCTCGGCGATCGGGAACATCACGCGGAGCGTCTTGCTCAGGTCGGCGGCGTGCGTTCCGCCGCCGATCATGAGACAGGCGGCACACGCCGCCAGGCAGATGATCCGGGCCCCGCGTGGCATCGGACTGCTCCTACTTGTCCCCGCCCCGCCGCTGCGCGAGGTCGAGATCGAGATACATCCACGGATGCGAGTCGAACGTGTCGTACTTGTAACCCAGCACCCATGGATGGACGATGATGTTCTCGATGCGGTAGGTGTGCAGCACCCACGGCGCATAGGCCACCACGAGCCTCGACATCTCGCGGTAGAGCTTCACGCGCTCGGGACCGTTGGGCAATTTCTTCGCTCGATCGTAGAGGGAATTGAACTCCGGCAGATCGAAGCGCCCGAGGTTCGACATCCCCTTGTGCGGACCGTAGAGCAGATCGAGGAAGCTACTGCCGTTGTCGTTCGTGTTGGTGTTTGCAAGGCCCCACATCTGCAGCTGCCCGGCACGGCTCTGCTTCAACGTATCGGGAAACTTCTGCTTGGTGAATTCGATCCGGATGCCGACCGCGTCCATGCTCTTTTTCCACAGCTCGTCGAACTGGCGATAGATCGCGGAAGGGTCGGACGCCAGCGTGAGCTTCAGCGGCTTGCCGTCGGGCAGGTCGCGCCAGCCGTCGCCGTCGCGATCGACGTAGCCGAACTTGTCGAGGAGCGCTTTCGCGCCCGCGACGTCGTAGTGTGCGCCGCCCTTGAAATCCGGATCGTGGCCGACGACGTTGGGCGGGATCGGCTGGGTCGCAGGCATCGCCTGGCCGAGGCGGATCACCTTGATCTCGTCCTCGTTGTTGTAGGCCATGCTGATCGCGCGGCGCAGCGCGATCTTGTCGTTGGTGTAGCCGCCGACGACGGGGTCTTCCATGTTGAAATAGGTGTAAACGACCGTTGGCTGCACGCCGCGCCCGAGGATCACCCCCTTGTCGGCGAACTCAGGCTTCAGCTTGTCGCCGTTCATGACTTTCGGCACGAGGTCGGTCGGGACGGTAATGTAGTCGAGCTCGCCCTTCTCGAACGCAAGCAGCCGCGGGTTCGATTCCTCGATGATGCTGATCTCGACGCGGCCGATCACCGGCAGCTTCTTGCCGCGCATCTGCGCGATCGAGCGCGCGATCCTCGGGCTGCGCGCTGTCGGGATACCGTTCGTCGCGGAACGTCGGGTTCGCTTCGAGCACGATCTTCTGGCCCCGGCGCCATTCCTTCAGCCGGTAGGGGCCGGTGCCCACGGGATTCTCCATGACCCAGCCGCTCGGGTCGCCGTAGGCCTTGACCACTTCGCGCGCGACCGCGGCCGTGGCCGACGATGTGAGGTCGGCGACGAGGTCGTAGGCGGGATAAGTTGAGCTTCAGCCGCAGCGTGTACCGGTCGATCGCCTGCGCCCCTTCGAAGCGCGCGTCGTAGTCGAACGCGCCGGATTTGCTCGCGGCGGCGATTGCGGCTTTCGCGCCCGCCAGCCGATCGTCGAGGATCTGCGCGTTGTTGGAGCGCAGCTTCGGGTCGATCAGCCGCTTGAACGAATAAACGTAATCCTCGGCGACGAGCTCGCGCTTCCTGCCCTTGAATGCGGGATCGTCGGCAAAGTAGATGCCGGGCTTGATCCTGATCGTCCACGTCAAGCCGTCGGCGGAGATCTCCGGCAGCGCGGCGGCGGTGTTGGGGACGACCTTGTACGGGCGGGCGAGATGGTCGTACTTGTAGAGCGGATCGAAGATCTCGCGGTTGACGTAGACCGAGTAGAGGTCGCTCGCCGCCTGCGGGTCGAAGCCGTTCTCCGGCGCGACGAACGCGACGTGCAGGACCTTCGCCGAGGTCGGCGCCCGACGCCACCGGGGCGATTCCCGCCAGCAGCGCGACCGCGATCGGTTGCGGCGAATCGATCGGCGCGCTCATTGCACGACATGCCGGCGCGGCATCTTCAGGTCGATATCGTAGTACTGCCAGGGGTGCGCGTAGAAGACGTTGTACTTGTAGCCGATGATCCACGGGTAGCGACCACATTCTCGTAGCGGTAGCGTGTCGAAATTCCACGGCGCGTACGCCGACACGATGCTCCGACATCTCGCGGAATATCTTCGTGCGCTCCGGGCCGTCGGGCAGGCTGCGCGACCGGTCGTAGAGGCGGTCGAAATCCGGCAGCCTGAAGCGCGCGAGGTTCGACAACCCGGCGTGGCCGCCGTAGAGGAGGCCGAGGAAGCCGAAGCCGTCGGTGGTCGTGCTGATGTTGCCGAGGTACCACATCTGCAGCTGCCCCGCGAGGCCCATCTTGAGGAGATCCGGCCACTTCTGCTTGACGAATTCGACCTTCATGCCGATCGCGCTCAGGCTGCGCTGCCACAGCTCCTCGTACTGCCGGTCGCGCGCGTCGGTCGTCGTTCCCATCGAGATCACGAGCGGCTTGCCGTCCGGCAGGTCGCGCCAGCCGTCGCCGTCGCGGTCGACGTAGCCGAACTTGTCGAGCAGCGCCTTGGCGCCCGCGACGTCGTATCGAACATGGCCCTCGAACTTCGGGTCGTAGCCGGTGACGCCCGGCGGGATCGGCTGCGTCGCGCATCCGCCTGCCCCTGCCAGAGAATGCGGATCTCCTCCTCGAAGTTGTAGGCCATGCCGATCGCGCGCCGCAGCGCGACCTCGTCCGGCGTGTAGCCGCCGACGACCGGGTCCTCCATGTTGAAGTACGTGTACGTTGATCGCCGGCTGGATGCCGCGCGCGAGCTTGACGCCCGGCCTTCGCGAAGCGCGGCTGCGAGCCCGTTGCCGGCGTCGATCACGTTGGCGACGAGATCGGCCGGCACCTGTGACGTAGTCGAGGTCGCCCTTCTCGAAGGCGAGCAGCCGCGGGTTGGACTCCTCGATGATGCTGATCTCGATGCGGCCGATCAGCGGCAGCCGCTTGCCCTTCATCGCCGCCACGATGTCGCGGTCCGCCGGATCGGCGCTCTCGGGGAATAGTGCTCGTCGCGAAAGTCCGGATTCGCTTCGAGCACGATCTTCTGGCCGCGCCGCCATTCCTTCAGCCGGTAGGGCCCGGTGCCGACCGGATTCGCCATCGCCCACCCGCTCGCGTCGCCGTAGGCCTCGATCGACCTCGCGCGCGACCGCGGCCGTCGGCGTCGTCGTGAGGTCGGACAGAAGACTGTACGTCGGCGTGCTTGAGCTTGAACCGCATCGTGTAGCGGTCGAGCGCCTGCAGGCCTTCGATCGGCGCGTCGTAGTCGAACTTGCCCGTCTCCTTCGCCTTCGCGACGACCGCGTCGGCGCCGACGAAGCGGCCGTCGAACAGCTGCAGGATTCGGCCGAGCGCACCTTGCGGATCGAGCGATGCGCTTCCAGGAGTAGACGTAGTCGGCGGCCGACGAGCTCGCGCTTCTTGCCCTTGAACGCCGGGTCGTCGGCGAAGTAGATGCCCGGCTTGATCCGGATCGTCCACGTCTTGCCGTCGGCCGAGATCTCGGGCAGCGCCGCGGCGGTATTCGGGACGAGCTTGTAGGGCCGCGCGAGGTAGTCGTAGCGATACAGCGGATCGAAGATCGCGCGGTTGACGTAGTTCGAGTACACGTCGCCGGCCGCCTGCGGATCGAAGCCGGTCTCGGCGACCGGGAACGCGACGCGCAGCACCTTGTCGGGTCGGGCTGCGCGGTCGCGCCGCGCGGCGGCGAGCGCCAGCGCGCACGCCAGCAGCAGCGCAATGGCGAGATCGACGCAGGCACGCGCACGCTACAGAAGCTTCTCGATGTCGCCGGCGATGCTCTCCGGCTCGGTGTTCGGCGCGTAGCGCTCGACGACGTTGCCGTCGCGGTCGACCAGGAACTTGGTGAAGTTCCACTTGATCGCCTCGGAGCCGAGCAGCCCGGGCTTCGCCTTCTTCAGGTACTTGTACAGCGGCGCGGCGCTCGTCGCCGTTGACGTCGATCTTGGCGAACATCGGGAACGTCACGCCGTAGTTCAGCTCGCAGAACTGACGCGATCTCCTCCTCGCTCCCGGGCTCCTGCGCGCCGAACTGGTTGCAGGGAAAGCCGAGGACCTCGAGGCCCTTGCCGTGGAGCTTCTCGTACAGCGCCTCGAGGCCCTTGTACTGCGGCGTGAAGCCGCACTCGCTCGCGGTGTTGACGATCAGCAGCACCTTGCCCTTGTAGCGGTCGAGCTTGACCGGCTTGCCGTGGATGTCGTTGACGGTGAAATCGTAGATGCCGGCCATGGCGCCTCCTCCGAAGAGATGACGGCAATTATGCCTCCGGCGGCGCTCGGCACGCGACGGCCGCTGCGTCACGGCGAGCCGAAGCCGCCGCCGCCCGGCGTCTCGATCACGAACACGTCGCCCGCCGCCATCTCGACCGTGCACGGTCGCGCCGAATTCCTCGCGCGCGCCGTCGGCGCGCTCGACCCAGTTGCGGCCGACCGCGCCGGCTCGCCGCCGGCGACGCCGAACGGCGGGACGCGCCGGTGGTTGGCGAGCATCACCGCGGTCATCGGCTCGAGGAAGCGCACGCGCCGCACCGCGCCGTCGCCGCCGCGATGCCGGCCCGCGCCGCCGCTGCCGCGGCGGATCGCGAACGACTCGAGGCGCACCGGGAAGCGCCACTCGAGCACCTCGGGATCGGTGAGGCGCGAGTTGGTCATGTGCGTCTGCACCGACGCTCGCGCCGTCGAAGTCCGGGCCCGCGCCGGCGCCGCCGGCGATCGTCTCGTAGTACTGGTAGCGGCGTTGCCGAACGTGAAGTTGTTCATCGTGCCCTGCGACGCCGCGAGCACGCCGAGCGCGCCGTACAGCGCGTCGGTGACCGCCTGCGAGGTCTCGACGTTGCCGGCGACCACCGCGGCCGGATAGCGCGGCGCGAGCATCGAGCCCTCGCGGAATGACGATGCGCGAGCGGCTTGAGGCAGCCGGCGTTCATCGGGATCTCGTCGTCGACGAGCGTGCGGAACACGTAGAGCACCGCGGCCTTGCACACCGCCGACGGCGCGTTGAAGTTGGTCGGCTGCTGCGGCGCTCGTGCCGGTGAAGTCGATCGTCGCGCACGCGCGCCGCCTTGTCGATCGCGATGCGTCACCGCGATCCGCGCGCCGCTGTCCATCTCGTACTCGAAGTGCCCGTCGGTCAGCACGTCGAGCACGCGGCGCACCGCCTCCTCGGCGTTGTCCTGCACGTGCCGCATGTAGGCGCGCACGACCGGCAGCCCGAAGTGCGCGACCATCTTCGCGAGCTCCTCGCGCGCCCTTCGCGCACGCCGCGACCTGCGCGCGCAGGTCGGCGAGGTTCTGCTCGACGTTGCGCGCCGGATAGCGGCCCGCCGCGAGGAGCGCGCGCATCTCGGCCTCGAGGAAGCGCCCTTCGGCGACCAGCTGCACGTTGTCGAGCAGCACGCCCTCCTCGTCGACGTGCGTCGAGTCGGGCGGCATCGAGCCCGGCGTGATGCCGCCGATGTCGGCGTGGTGGCCGCGCGAGGCGACGAAGAACTCGGACGGAAGCCGGATCCGGGCACTGGCTCTGTCGGCTTCGTCGAGGAACACCGGCGCGATCACCGTCACGTCGGGCAGGTGCGTGCCGCCGTTGTACGGCGCGTTCAGCACGAACACGTCGCCGCGGCGCATCGTCGCCGCAGCGGCGGTCGATGATCGTGCGCACGCTCTCGCCCATCGAGCCCAGGTGCACCGGCATGTGCGGCGCGTTGGCGATCAGGTTGCCCTCGGCGTCGAACAGCGCGCACGAGAAGTCGAGCCGCTCCTTGATGTTGACCGAATACGCGGTGTTCGGCGAGCGTCACGCCCATCTGCTCGGCGATCGCCATGAAGAGGTTGTTGAACACTTCGAGCAGCACCGGGATCGGCGCGTCGTGCCGATCGCGTGCGCGCGCCGCGCTGCCTCGACGCGCTCGAGCACGAGGTCGCCGCGCGCGCGTCAGCGTCGCGCGCCAGCCCGGCTCGACGACCGTCGTCGCGTTGTCCTCGCGGATCACCGCGGGGCCGGCGATCGCGTCGCCGGGCCGCAGGTCGTCGCGGTCGTAGACGGCGGCGTCGCGGAACGCGCCGTCGGTGTAGATCCGGTTCGTCCTGCGGAGCGGCGTGAGCGGCCCAGCGCGCGGCGCGAACTCGAGCGCGGCGCTCGCTCGGCCGGCGTGCGCGCGGCCGATCGCCTCGACGGCGACCGCCTCGACGACCAGCGGCTTGCCCGGCATCAGGAAGCCGTACTGCTGCCGATACCTGCGCTCGAATCCGCGACGATCGCGGCGCATCTCGCCGACGGCGACTCTCGAGCGTCGTGTCGGTGCCTTCGTACTTGAGGTGCAGCGTGCGCGTCGACGCCGATGCGCGCGGGCGCGATGCCCTGCGCCGCGACCTCGTGCGCGCGCCGTCGCCTCGAGCGCGTCGCGATCGCCGGCGCGCAGTCGGCCGAGCGTCGCCTCGGACAGCCGCGCCTCGACCGCCTGCTGCCGCAGCGCGCGCACGTCGGCGAGCCCCATGCCGTACGCCGACAGCACGCCGGCGAGCGGATGGAGCAGCACGCGCGTCATGCCGAGCGCGTCGGCGACCAGGCACGCGTGCTGGCCGCCGGCGCCGCCGAAGCAGCACAGCGTGTATTCGGTGACGTCGTAGCCGCGCTGCACCGAGATGTGCTTGATCGCGTTCGCCATGTTCTCGACCGCGATCTCGAGGAAGCCGTCGGCGACCTCCTCGGGCGTGCGCGCATGCCCGGTCGCGCGCGCGACGTCGCCGGCGAGCGCGGCGAACTTCTCGCGCACGACGTCCGCGTCGAGCGGCTCGTCGCCGCTGCGGCCGAACACGCGCGGGAAGAGCTCCGGATCGAGCTTGCCGACCATCACGTTGCAGTCGGTGACCGTGAGCGGGCCGCCGCGCCGGTACGACGCGGGCCCGGGATTCGCGCCGGCGGACTGCGGGCCGACGCGAAAGCGCGCGCCGTCGAACGTGCAGATCGAGCCGCCGCCGGCGGCGACGGTGTGGATCCGCATCATCGGCGCGCGCAGCCGCACGCCGGCGACTTCGGTGACGAACGCGCGCTCGTACTCGCCCGCGTAGTGCGTGACGTCGGTCGACGTGCCGCCCATGTCGAAGCCGATGATCTGGTCGAACCCGGCGAGCCGCGACACTTCGACGGCGCCGACGATGCCGCCCGCCGGGCCCGACAGGATCGCGTCCTTGCCCTGGAACGCGGTCGGCGCGTCGCGTGACGAGCCGCGCCGCGTCGACTTGCATGAACTTGCGAGCGTCGCGACTGCCGCCGTCGCCGCGTCGCGCCGCATCCATCCGCTCGCCGCGCCGCGTCCCGTCCAGCTCGCGCTCGACCTGGTTCACGTAGCGGCGCAGGATCGGCGACAGGTAGGCGTCGACCACCGTGGTGTCGCCGCGCGACACGAGCTTCATCAGCGGGCACACCTCGTGCGACACCGAGACCTGCGCGAAGCCGAGCTCGCGCGCGAGCGCGGCGAGCGCCTGCTCGTGCTGCGGATAGCGATAGCCGTGCATCAGCACGATCGCGACCGCGCGCGATGCCCGCGGCGCGCGCCGCGCTCGAGGTCGCGCCGCGCCGCTGCGAGGTCGAGCGGCCGCACGACCTCGCCGTGCGCGCCGATGCGCTCGTCGACCTCGATCACGCGCTCGTAGAGCAGCGCCGGCAGCTCGATGCTGCGCACGAAGAGCTTCGGCCGGTTCTGGTAGCGCGATGCGCAGCGCGTCGGCGAAGCCGCGCGTGATCACGAGCGCCGTGCGCTCGCCCTTGCGCTCGAGCAGCGCGTTGGTCGCGACCGTCGTGCCCATCTTGACCGCGTCGATCGCGCCCGCGCGGGATCGGCGCGCCCGCGCGCGAGGCCCAGCAGCTCGCGGATGCCGTGCACCGCGGCGTCCGCGTAGCGCTCCGGGTTCTCGGACAGCAGCTTGTGCGTGACGAGCGTGCCGTCGGGCCGGCGCGCGACGATGTCGGTGAACGTGCCGCCGCGGTCGATCCAGAACTGCCAGCCTGCTCGGGTCGGAACGGTCGCGTAAGTGGTCATCGGGCGGGCGCGCGGCGGGAGACGCAGCGTGCGGTGCGATCGGGCGGCGCGTCATTATAGGCCGGCGACCAGCGCGCGACCGCCGACGCGCGAGCTGCGCCGGTTGCACTGCGCGGCGTTGACGCCGGCCGTGCTGACGGCGGCGGGCGTCGATCCCTTGCGCCGACGAAGGCGTGGACCGACCGGGTATTTCGCCGCTGATTCGTCACGGTGACGCCGACGTCGACCGCACATGGCGGCGACGTCGAGGCCGCGCGCCATGCTCGCCGCGAGCACCGAAGGTCGGCGCGCTCGTGCTCGAATGCGCTAACATGCCGCCGTACACGACGCCGTGACGCGGCCACCGAGCTGCCGGTGTTCGACGCAGTCCAGCTGATCACTGGTTCTACGCGGGCGTCACCGGCTCGCCGTGCTCCGCCCGGCGCGATTTGTGGCAAAACCGCCGCGCTCGCGCGCCGCTTCGAGGAGGTGCCCGCGCTCTACGGAGACTCCCATGACTCGCCTGCCTGATCGCCGCCGCGATCGGCGTTCGCGCTTCGCGCTGCCCGCAGCCGCGCAGACCAAGTGGGACATGCCGACCGCCTATCCGGCGAACAACTTCCACACCGAGAACATCCAGCAGTTCGCCAACGACGTCGACAAGGCGACCGGCGGCAAGCTCAAGATCACCGTGCACCCCAACGCGTCGCTGTTCAAGGCGCCGGAGATCAAGCGCGCCGTGCAGGGCGGTCAGGCGCAGATCGGCGAGATCCTGCTCGTCAACTTCGAGAACGAGGACCCGCTCTACGGCCTCGACGGCGTGCCGTTCCTCGCGACGTCGTACGCCGAATCGCATGAAGCTCTACAAGGCGTCGCGCAAGGCGCTCGAGAGCAAGCTCGCGAAGCAGGGCATGAAGCTGCTCTACGCGGTGCCGTGGCCGCCGCAGGGCATCTACACCAAGCGCACGCTCGACGAGCGTCGCCGACATGAAGGGCCTCAAGTGGCGCGCGTACAGCCCGGCCACGGCGAAGATCGCCGAGCTCGTCGGCGCGCAGCCGGTGACCGTGCAGGCGGCCGAGGTGTCGCAGGCGCTCGCCACCGGCGTCATCGACTCGTACATGTCGTCGGGCGCGACCGGCTACGACTCGAAGACCTACGAGCACATCAAGAACTTCTACGACACGCAGGCGTGGCTGCCGAAGAACGCGGTCATCGTCAACCAGAAGGCGTTCGACGCGCTCGACAAGCCGACGCAGGCCGCGGTGCTCAAGGCCGCCGCCGACGCCGAGGCGCGCGGCTGGAAGGTCTCCGAGGAGAAGAACGGCTGGTACCTCGAGCAGCTGAAGGCCAAGGGCATGAGCATCGTCAAGCCCTCGCGAGCAGCTCACCGCCGACCTGCGCAAGGTCGGCAACTACATGCTCGCCGAATGGCTGCGCAAGGCCGGCGACGACGGCCGCAAGGTGATCGACGCGTATCGCGCGATGTGATGCGCCGGTCGCTCGACGCGCTCTACGACGCCGCCGGCGTACCTGGCGGCGTTGTTTTTGGTCGGGTACGCTCGCGATGGTGCTCGTCGGCATCGCCGGGCGCGCTGCTCGACGTTCCACGTGCCGGGCACCGACGCCTACGCGGGCTACTGCATGGCCGCGGCGGGCTTCCTCGCGCTCGCGCACACGCTGAAGCGCGGCGAGCACATCCGCGTGACGCTCGTCCTCGAGCACGTCGCAGCGCGCGCCGCGGCGCGCGCTCGAGCTCGTCGTCGCTCGGCGTCGCGACGCTGCTCGCCGCGCTGTTCGCGTTCTACAGCATCGCGCCTCGCGTTCCAGTCGTGGCAATTCAACGACATCTCGACCGGCAACGACGCGACGCCGCTGTGGATTCCGCAGCTCGCGATGGCCGCGGGCACGTCGTGCTCGCTCGATCGCGTTCGTCGACGAGCTCGTGCTCGAGTGGCAGGGCCGGCCGCCGGCGCCGCCCGACCGAGGCGATGCCGCACCATGAATGACGCGCCGGACCGCCCGCGATGGACGCGCTGATCACCGCCGCTGCTCGTCGTCGCACTGTTCGCGCTGCTCGGCAGCGGCGTATGGATCGGCCTCGCGCTCTCGGGCGTCGCCTGGATCGGCATGGAGCTCTTCTCGTCGCGGCCGGCGGGCGACGCGATGGCGGTGACGATCTGGGGCTCGTCGTCGTCGTGGACGCTGACCGCGCTGCCGCTGTTCGTGTGGATGGGCGAGATCCTGTTCCGCACGCGGCTCTCGGAGGACATGTTCCGCGGCCTCGCGCCGTGGCTCGAGCGGCTGCCCGGCCGGCTGCTGCACACCAACATCATCGGCTGCACGATCTTCGCCGCCGTGTCGGGAAGCTCGGCGGCCACCTGCGCGACGATCGGCAAGATGACGCTGCCCGAGCTCAAGGCGCGCGGCTATCCCGGAGGACATCACGATCGGCACGCTCGCCGGCGCCGGCACGCTCGGCCTGCTCATCCCGCCGTCGATCATCATGATCGTCTACGGCGTCATGGCCAACGTGTCGATCGCGCAGCTCTTCATCGCCGGCGTCGTTCCCGGCATCCTGCTCGCAGCGTTGTTCTCCGGCTACATCGTCGTCTGGGCGCTGGTGCACCCGGCCGCGATTCCGGCCGCGACGCAGCGCACGACGCTCGCGCAAAAGCTCGACGCATCGCGGCATCTCATTCCCGTCGTGCTGCTGATCGGCCTGGTGCTGGGCTCGATCTACGCGGGCATCGCCACCGCGACCGAAGCAGCGGCGTTCGGCGTCGTCGGCGCGCTCGCGATCTCCGCGGTGCAGCGGTCGCTGACCGCCACGACGTTCGCGGCCAGCATAATGGGCGCTACGCGACTCTATTGCATGATCGCGCTGATCCTCGCCGGCGCCGCGTTCCTGACGCTCGCGATGGGCTACATCGGGCTGCCGCGGCATCTCGCCGAATGGATCGGCAGGCTCGGGCTTGCGCCGTTCGCGCTGATCGTCGCGCTGACGGTGTTCTACATCGTGCTCGGCTGTTTTCTCGACGGCATCTCGATGGTCGTGCTGACGATGGGCGTGATCCTGCCGACCGTCGAAGCGGCCGGCATCGATCTGCTCTGGTTCGGCATCTTCATCGTGCTGGTCGTCGAGATGGCGCAGATCACCCCTCCGGTCGGCTTCAACCTGTTCGTGCTGCAGGGCATGACGGGCAGGGAGATCACGTGGATCGCGAAGAAAACGCTGCCGATGTTCGGGCTCATGATCGTCGCGGTGCTTGCTGATCTGGTTCTTTCCGGAGCTCGTTACTGCACTGCCGAAGCAGATGAAAATGGGCTGATGAGCGATGAATGACGAATCCGGATTCGCTGCGAAGATGCGCACGCCATTTGCCGTGCTCGGCATCCGTACGAACGGCCACGCTTTGACCGGCGTTACCTATCTGCCGAAGGCCGAACGTGCGAAGGATCCCGCCGATGCGATCGCGGAGCGCACCGTGCGCGAGCTTCGCCGCTGGCTCGACGATCCCCAATTTCGTTTCACCGTGCCGCTCGCACCCGCGGGCACGGATTTTCGCATCCGCGTCTGGGAGGCGCTGCGAACGAT
This sequence comes from uncultured beta proteobacterium, assembly GCA_963733985.1. Lineage (GTDB taxonomy): Bacteria > Pseudomonadota > Gammaproteobacteria > Burkholderiales > Casimicrobiaceae > CAIWHR01. Next base: position 251,132 of record CAVTFF010000017.1, read on the forward strand.
ACCGGTCGGCGAGTCGCGGACTTACGGCGAGCTTGCCCGAGCGCTGCACACGGCGCCGCGTGCCGTCGGCGGCGCGTGCGGCGCGAATCCGATCGCCGTCATCATTCCGTGCCATCGGGTGGTCGGCGCTCACGGGTCGCTTGGCGGCTTCATGGGCGTGAGCGCGAAGGGCCGCCCCGAGCGCGAACTCCGGAGCGCGCAGCGCGAAGGTAACCCAATGCCGATGGTGACCCGATCACGATCAAGCGCTGGCTGCTGACGCACGAAGGCTATCGCTTCGGCGCCTAGGAGCCTGTCGGGCTTACTCTCACGTATGCGTTGCTGGGCCAAAAAGCGATGGATGCTAGGCGCGAGGCGAAGCGAATATCGGGAATATTTGCAAGCCTTGCAACGACGCAGACGCGCTTTTTGGCAGCAACCCGAAGGGACGGGGCGATTTGGGCGCATTTCTGTGTTGCGCGCCCTCGCCATACTCCCGGTATGCCTTCGGGCGCGCGCCTTGAACTGCGCCCAACTCGCCGCCGTCGCATACGCGACAGTAAGCCCGACAGGCTCCTAGACTCCCGCCCGAGCCGACGATGGCCCCCTCTTCTGCCGAGCTGATCGACGCGTTCTGCGACCAGGTCTGGCTGCAGGACGGTCTCGCCGCCGCATCGCTCGCGAGCTACCGGCGCGATCTGACCCAGTGGGCCGCTTGGCTTGAAGCGCATGGCACCGCGCTTCTCGCCGCGCATCGCGCCGATGTCGAGTCCTATCTTGCCGACCAGTACCACGCGAAGGCCAAGGCGACGTCGATCTCGCGCCGGCTGTCGTCGCTGCGCCGCTTTTACGGCTTGCAGATGCAGCAGGCCGCGATGCGCAGCGATCCCACGGCACGCGTCCGCGCGCCGAAGTTGCCCCGGCGCCTGCCGAAGAACCTGACCGAAGCCCAGGTCGAAGCGCTGCTCGCCGCGCCCGACCCCGAAACGACGCTCGGACTGCGTGACCGAGCGATGCTCGAAACGCTCTATGCGACGGGGCTTCGCGTATCCGAGCTGACCGGACTCACGCTCGCGCAGGTATCGCTCGACATGGGCGTCGTGCGGGTGCTGGGCAAGGGCAGCAAGGAACGGCTCGTGCCCCTCGGCGAAGAAGCGATCGTCTGGCTCAAGCGCTACCTTGCCTCGTCGCGCACGGTCCTCGCAGGGAGCGACAGCTAATGCGCTGTTCGTCACCGCGCGGCGAGGTCCCCTGACCCGACAGGCATTCTGGGCGCTCTTGAAGCGTTACGCGGTCAAGGCCGGCATCCCCGCCGCGAGCCTGTCGCCCCACGTGTTGCGGCACGCGTTCGCGACCCACCTGCTCAACCACGGCGCCGATCTGCGCGTCGTGCAGCTCTTGCTCGGCCACGCCGACATCACGACGACGACGATCTACACGCACGTCGCCCGCGAGCGGCTGAAGCGGCTCCACGCCCAGCATCACCCGCGCGGCTGACGCGACAATGGCAAAGGACAGGCAGCCGGTCACCGCCGCCGTCCGCATGCTCCGCGGGCACGGCGTCGCGTTCACCGATCATCGTTACGACTATGTTGAGCGCGGCGGCACGAGTGTCTCGGCACGGGCGCTCGGCGTGTCCGAACATGCGGTGATCAAGACGCTGATCATGGAAGACGACGAGAAGCGCCCCCTTGTCATGCTGATGCACGGCGACCGTGAGGTGTCGACAAAGAATCTCGCGCGCTTCCTCGGCGTTAAGACGGTGGCGCCGTGCGCGCCGGCCGTCGCCGATCGCCACTCGGGATACCAGGTCGGCGGGACAAGCCCGTTTGGAACGCGTCGTCCCATGCCGGTTTACATGGAGCGGAGCATCGCCGATCTACCCCGCATCTACGTCAACGGCGGCAGACGCGGCTATCTCGTCTCGATGGCGCCGGCGGATCTTATCGCCGTTCTGACGCCGGTGCTGGTCGACGTCGCCATCGCAAAATGAGCGGCGCGCAAGCGGGCTATCGCGCTTTCCCGCGCTCGATCGTCAAACCCAGCTCCTTGACGCCCTTCATTGCGGCAAGCTTGGCGACGCGCACCTTGACCCACGGTGCGCCGAATTCGGACAGCAGGATGTCGGCGACCGCCTGCGCGAACGGCTCGAGGAGCTTGTGCGGATGGTCGGCGGCGAACGCCTTCAGGCGCGCAACTACCGCGGAATAATCGAGCGCATCGGCGAAATCGCCCGAGTGGAACACCTTGTCCGACGCAAGGCCGAGCTCGACGTCGAGCCGAATCGTCTGCGGCAGCTTTTGTTCCCAATCCCAGATGCCGATGCGCGTTTCGATGCGGAGGTCGTGAATGAAGATCGTGTCCATGGGCTAGAATGTTCTTGCGTCATTTTAACCGACGGCCTTCATTGGCTCCGCGATGTTCCCTTCGCTCGCTTTCGTCGTCGTCGCGTATCTGATCGGCTCGGTGTCGTTCGCCGTCGTGACGAGCAAGCTCTTCGGATTGCCGGATCCCCACAGCTACGGCTCGGGCAACCCGGGCGCGACGAACGTGCTGCGTACCGGGCACAAGGCGGCGGCCACGTTGACGCTTATCGGCGACGGCGCGAAAGGCTGGTTCGCGGTGTTCCTCGCGCAAGCGTCGGGACCGTCGCTGAGCGTTGCCGACTGGGTCGTGCCCGCGGTCGCGCTCGCGGTCTTCGTCGGACATCTGTTTCCGGTGTTTCACCGCTTCGCCGGCGGCAAGGGCGTGGCGACCGCCGCGGGGATCCTGCTCGCGTTCTCGTGGCCGCTCGGGCTCGCCCTTGCCGTCATCTGGCTCGTGATGGCCTACGGTTTCAAGATCAGCTCGCTCGCCGCGCTTACCGCAGCGGCGCTGGCGCCGATCGGTGCGTTCTACGTGTTCGGAAGCACGCCGGCCGCCTGGATCTGGATCCCGATCTCCGCGCTCCTGTTCTGGCGCCATCGCGCCAACATCCGGCAGTTGCTCGAGGGCCGCGAGCGGCCGATCGGTCGCTAGAACGTGTTCGAAATGCTCCCGGCCGCCCGCCCGGATTCGGGGGCGGGTTGGGTCCCGAAGCGTTACGCTGGGCGTGGCGCCGCGAGAGATCCGAGATCCCAGCGCGGATGAACGGCAAACGCGAAACCGCCGACTCTCGCGTCGGAAAGCCTTAGCGCACCGACGAGCGCGATCATCGCGCCGTTGTCGGTGCAAAACTCGAGGTCCGGAAAATACACGGCACCGCCGCGTTTCCCGACCGCCGTCACCAGCCGCGAGCGCAGCTCGCGATTGGCGCCGACTCCGCCGGCGACCACCAGCGAGGAGCGTCCTGTCGCACGCAGCGCCGCGAGCGATTTGGCAACGAGGACGTCGACGACTGCGTGCTGGAACTCGCGCGCGATGTCGGCCTTCTGTGCCGCATCCAGCCCGCTGCCCGCTGCCGCGCGCCGGACTACGGTGAGCACTGCGGTCTTGAGCCCGGAAAAGCTGAAGTCGAGGTCGCCACTTTCGAGCATCGGTCGCGGTAGCGACACGGTACCTTCGCGCCCCCCTTCCGCCAGTTGCGCGAGCGCAGGTCCGCCGGGATAAGGCAAGCCGAGCAATGTCGCCGTCTTGTCGAACGCTTCGCCGGCGGCGTCGTCCAGCGTGTCGCCGAGCAACCGATAGCGGCCGACGCCTTCGACGTCGAAGAGTTGGCTGTGCCCACCCGAAACGAGCAGCGCGATAAAGGGGAACGCCGGCTTCGGATCGGCAAGGAGCGGAGAGAGCAAATGACCCTCGAGATGATGAACGCCGACGACCGGCCTCGCGAGCGCATAGCCGAGCGCGTTCGCCACACTCGCGCCGACCAGCAGCGCGCCCGCGAGCCCCGGCCCCTGGGTGTAGGCGATGCCGTCGAGATCGCGCAACGTCGTCCCCGCTTCGACGAGCACGCGCTGCGCGAGCGGCACGACGCGCTGGATGTGATCGCGCGAAGCGAGTTCCGGAACCACCCCGCCGTACGGCGCGTGAATCGCCACCTGCGAGTGCAACGCATGGGCGAGCAGCCCGCGCGCCGTATCGTAGACGGCGAGACCGGTCTCGTCGCAGGAGGTTTCGATGCCGAGGACGCGCATATGGAGGCGCGACAGCCGCGCATTCGCCGTCGCCGATGGATCGAATCCGGGTGGCAGGGCCCTTGACGGCGGGTGCTGTCGATGCGCTCCGATTATAGTGGGCTTGCGCCCGCCCGCCCGGGCTGTTATAGTGAACGGCTATCGCAAGTCACTGTAACCCAAAGGAATTCGTTTTCATGCCCAGCGTTCGCGTCCGCGACAACGAGCCCTTCGAGGTGGCGCTTCGCCGCTTCAAGCGCACCATCGAGAAGACCGGCCTCCTCACCGAACTGCGCGCCCGCGAGTTCTACGAAAAGCCGACGGCCGAGCGCAAGCGCAAGCTCGCCGCCGCGGTAAAGCGCCATTACAAGCGCCTGCGCAGCCAGCAGCTGCCGCCGAAGCTTTATTGAGCGACGCCCGTCGCGCGCACTGAAGGGGCGAAGCGATTCGCCCCTTTTGCTTGGGGTGACCCCATGGCACTCAAGAGCCGCATCACCGAGGACATGAAGAACGCGATGCGCGCGCATGATGCGGCGCGGCTGTCGACGATCCGGATGCTCCTCGCAGCGATCAAGCAGCGCGAAGTCGACGAGCGCATCGAGTTGACCGACGCCGACGTGCTCGCGGTGATCGACAAGATGGTGAAGCAGCGCAAGGACTCGATCACGCAATTCGTCGCCGGTCGCCGCGAGGATCTTGCGGCGAAGGAGCGCGCCGAGGTTGCCGTGCTTACCGCCTATATGCCGGCGCAGCTCTCGGACGCCGAGATCGACGCCGAAATCGGAGCGGCCATCGCCGCCACCGGCGCGGCGGGAGCGGCGGCGATCGGCAAGGTGATGGGCATTCTGAAGCCCAGGCTCGCCGGCCGCGCCGACCTGTCGGTCGTCTCCGCCAAGGTGAAGGCCAGGCTCGCAGTCTAGCGACCGACGGCGTTGCGAACGCAGCAAAGTTGGAGGCGAAGCCTTTCGCTCCCGCCGGGCTTGCCTATAATTCGAAGGTTCCCTGCCGTGTGGCGCGTCCGGCCGGTCCGCTGAATCGCGGGCCGGCCGCGATGCCTCGCCACGGCTGAGCAGCGTCAAGTCAATGATTCCAAACGATTTCATCCAGACGCTGCTTTCCCGCATCGACATCGTCGACGTCGTCGACCGCTACGTCCCATTGAAAAAGGCCGGCGCCAATTACGTCGCCTGCTGCCCTTTTCATAGCGAAAAGACACCCTCCTTCACCGTCAGCCAGTCAAAGCAGTTCTATCACTGCTTTGGTTGCGGCGCGCATGGGACGGCGATCGGCTTTCTGATGGAGTACGGCGGGAAGGGATTTCCGGAGGCTGTCGAAGAGCTCGCACGTGACGTCGGTCTCGAGGTTCCCCACGTGGAGACGCGTCCGGGAGAGGCCGAACGGCGGGAGCAGGCGCAGGACCTTTCGTCGGTGCTCTTGGCGGCAGCCAGGTTCTATCGTGCGCAGCTGAAGGACGCGCCGCATGCAATCGAATACCTGAAGGGGCGTGGGCTCACCGGCGCCGTTGCGGCGCAATTCGGGATCGGTTACGCCCCTGATGCATGGCAGGCGCTCGCGGCCGCGGTCGCGAGGTACGACGCTCCGGAGCTCGAAACCGCCGGCCTCGTCATCGCCGGCGACGGCGGAAAGCGGTATGACCGCTTCCGGGACCGGATCATGTTCCCGATCCACGACAGCCGCGGTCAGGTGATTGCTTTCGGGGGGCGGGTGCTGGGCGAAGGCGAGCCCAAATATCTGAACTCGCCCGAGACCCCGCTGTTCTCCAAGGGACGGGAGCTCTACGGGCTCTTTCTCGCGCGAAACGCGATCCGCGAGGCAGGCAAAGTCGTGGTCGTCGAGGGGTACATGGACGTTGTCGCCCTCGCCCAGCACGGCGTCGATTACACCGTAGCAACGCTCGGGACTGCCACGACCCCGGTGCACGTCCAAAAACTCTTTCGCCTGACCGATACCGTCGTCTTCTGCTTCGATGGCGACAACGCGGGGCGCAAGGCGGCATGGCGCGCGCTCGAAAACACGCTACCCGCACTCGCGGACGGCAAGAACGCGGTCTTCCTGTTCCTTCCCGAGGGCGAGGATCCGGACGATTTCGTGCGCAAGCGCGGCAAAGCGGCGTTCGAGGCGTCAATCGACCGTGGCACGCCGCTGTCCGAGTTTCTGCTGGCCGAGCTCGCGGCGCGCCATCCGCCCGCGACGGCAGAAGGACGCGCGGCGCTGGTCGCAGCCGCCCGCCCCTATTTCGGGCAGCTCAATGCTCCCATCCTGTCCGCACTGCTGCGACGGCGCCTCGTCGACCTGACCGGTTTGCCGGAAACCGAGCTGCGCGTTCTCCTGCGGCAACCCGGGCCCGGCGACCTGCGGCTGCGACACGGCACCGTGACGGACGATGAGCGTGCGACGCAGCGGCCGGCGGCACGTGGGGGAAGAGGCGCGCGGCGCGCGCCCTCGCTGATCCGCGAACTGATCCAGGGATTGCTGCTCCAACCCGATCTGGCGCAGGCCGTAGCGCTGCCGCGGCCCGTCGACGGAACGTCAGACGGCGCTGCGCTTGCTGCCCTGGCCGATTTCTGCAGCCATAGTGAGCGTCCACTGACCACCGCCGGCGTCATTCAGCATTTCGTGGGCAGCCCGCACGAGGGAATCTTCACGGAGGCGCTCGTGACGGCCGAAGACCATGGCATTACCGCCGAGCAAGCCGCGGAACACCTGAAGGCTGGCGTCGGCCGTTATTGGCAACAGGCGCAGCGTGCGGGCCGACCCGTCGCGGGCGCGGCCAAGGCGGAAACGGCGGCACAGACGACTCCGGAAGAGAGCGAAAGGCTGCGGCAACTGGAAATGGTCCGTCGCGGACCGTCGGGCTCACCTCCGGCAACGCGTGGAAGTGGGTCGTGAGGGGACGCTTCGCTCGCCTGTACTGTGCGGCGATCGCCGCTGATGCATCGGAATGCAAAAAGGCCTGCGCATTTCTCGGCCCCGGCCGAATTGAAGCGTCGCTGCGCGACGCTTCAATTCGGTCAGTTATCCGTCACGTCTCCCAATGACGGATAACCAAATGATATAATTTGAGGTTTTCCTGATTGCCCCGATATTGGGACCAACGGCATCCGAAACTCCAGGACCCCCATGGCCAAGAAGCCCGCGAAGCCCCTGCGCAAATCGCCTGCGAAGGCAAAACCCCGCAAGCCTGCCGGGAAAAAGAAGCTGAACGGCAAGGCGAAGGCATCGGCACGCCCGGCACGCAAGAAGCCGGTGCTGAAAAAGGCTGCGCGCCCGGCGGCGAAGGCCAAAAAGCCGGCAGCCCGCTCGAAATCCAGAGTCGTAACGCCCGCGGCAAGAAAAAAGGCGATCGCGAGAAAGCCGCGTCCAAAGGCCAAGGTTGCGAAATCGCCCGGCAAGGTCAAGCCGCTGCCGAAGACGCCGCCCGCGAATAGCAAGCCGGCGCAAAAGACAGCGGCCGGGCCTGCGACGCCTGTCGTTTCCGCCGGCAAGGGAGCAAAAGGCGCGGTGATCGCAGCAGTGCCGGGCCACAAGCCGACCGCCGGCGAGATCGCCGCGAAGATCGCCGGCAAGCGCGCCGAGGATGCGAACCGCAAGGGCAAGAACGGCAAGCACGCGGAGATTGCGCCACGCGTGCTGACGCCCGCCGACGTCGAGGCCCGCAAGCGCCGCCTGAAGAGCCTGATCGTGCTCGGCAAGGAGCGGGGATTCCTCACGTTCGCCGAGATCAACGATCATCTGCCCGACGACGTCCTCGATGCCGAACAGATCGAGGGCATCATCAGCATGATCGGCGACATGGGGATCCAGGTGTACGACGAGGCCCCGGACGCCGAAACATTGCTGATGTCGGACACAGCGCCGACAGCGCCCGCCGAAGACGTCGAGGAAGCGGCCGAGGCCGCCGTCTCGACGCTCGATTCCGAATTCGGCCGCACCACCGACCCGGTGCGCATGTACATGCGCGAAATGGGCTCGGTCGAACTCCTCACTCGCGAAGGCGAGATCGAGATCGCGAAGCGGATCGAGGAGGGTTTGAAGCACATGATCATGGCCATCTCGGCCTGCCCGATGACGGTCGCCCAGATCCTGGAGCTCGCCGGCCGGATCGAGAAGGACGAGCTCAAGATCGACGACCTGGTCGATGGCCTGATGGATTTCAACGAGGAGCTGGATGCTCTCGAGGACTCCGACGACGAGATCGAGGAGGACGAGGACGAAGGCGACGCCGGCGCGATCGCCGCGGAGAACCTCGAGCGGCTGAAGGTCGCGGCGCTCGAACGTTTCGCGACGATCCGCAAGCTCTTCGCGCGGATGCTCGTCGTCCTGACCAAGGACGGCCACAAGGCGCCGAAGTACCTCGAGTTGCAGAAGAAGATCTCGGGGGAGTTGATGCAGATCCGCTTCGCGGCACGCCAGGTCGAGCGCCTGTGCGATTCCGTGCGCAGCGAAGTCGACAGCATCCGTCAGATCGAACGCAAGATCCAGGACCTGGTCGTCAACAAGGGCGGCATGCCGCGCCCCGACTTCATCAAGAATTTCCCGAACAACGAAACGTCGCTGCGCTGGATCGACCGCGAGGTCGCCGCCCACCATGCCTACAGCGAGCAGCTCGCCAAGTACCGGCAGGCAATCGTCGAGCAGCAGCAGCGGCTCCTCAACCTGCAGTCGCGCGTGATGATCCCCTTGAAGGACCTGAAGGAGATCAACAAGCAGATGTCGACCGGCGAAGCGAAAGCGCGCAAGGCGAAGCGCGAGATGACGGAAGCGAACCTGCGCCTCGTGATCTCGATCGCGAAGAAGTACACGAACCGCGGTCTGCAGTTCCTCGACCTGATCCAGGAAGGCAACATCGGCCTTATGAAGGCCGTCGACAAGTTCGAATACCGGCGCGGCTACAAGTTCTCGACTTACGCGACGTGGTGGATCCGGCAGGCGATCACGCGCTCGATCGCCGACCAGGCCCGCACGATTCGCATCCCGGTGCACATGATCGAGACGATCAACAAGATGAACCGGATCTCGCGGCAGATCCTGCAGGAAACCGGGCAGGAGCCCGATCCTGCGCTGCTTGCCGAAAAGATGGAGATGCCCGAGGAAAAGATCCGCAAGATCCTGAAGATCAGCAAGGAGCCGATCTCGATGGAAACGCCCATCGGCGACGACGACGATTCGCATCTCGGCGATTTCATCGAGGACCTGGCCACGGTGTCGCCATCGGACGCCGCCGTCAACGCGAGCCTGCGCGACGTCTGCAAGGACATCCTCGACACGCTCACTCCGCGCGAGGCGAAGGTGCTGCGGATGCGCTTCGGCATCGAGATGAACACCGACCACACGCTCGAAGAAGTCGGCAAGCAGTTCGACGTCACGCGCGAGCGCATTCGGCAGATCGAGGCGAAGGCGCTGCGCAAGCTGCGCCACCCCTCTCGCTCCGAAAAGCTCCGGAGCTTCCTCGAGGGCGAGTAAGCGAGGCGGCCCCGGCCGCCTGGCCGGGGCAAGGCCCGAAGGGCGCGTCGCCGAGCGACCGAGCAGCGCCCGACAACCGGGCATGCCGCAGTCAACCGCCGGCGCGGAGGGCGCGATTAGCGGCGCGAGCCTGGGAGCAGGGCCCACGCGCGCGGTTAGCGCGCGGGGATGCGACCGGGGCGAGTCGACGCAGGAGGGCGACGATTCGGCCTCTGCATGCTGCGGCGGCGCGGAGGCCGATGAGGTGGCCCCGGCCGGCTGGCCGGGGCAAGGCCCGAAGGGCGCGTCGCCGAGCCACCGGGGTGACTCGGCGCAGGAGGCCGACGATTCGGCCTCTGCATGCTGCGGCCGCGCGGAGGCCCATGATGCGGCCCCGGCCGCCTGGCCGGCGCAAGGCCCAAAGGGCGCGTCGCCGAGCCACCGAGCAGCGCGCGACAATCAGTCTCGACGCGACCGCCGGGGTACCCCGATGGAAGGCTGTCGGAAGACTTACCGCGCCTTGTCGGAAATTATTACAGGTCCTGTAGGATACCTCGCGCACGAAACACTATTTGCACTCAACTGATTGAATATGATTGACTATTTTACTGCGCTGGCCGTGGCATGAGAGATGCTTGTCGGTTGGTGGCCAAGGAAACTTCGGGCCACGGAGCCGACAAGAATGATCCGATCAATTCTGCGTTACGCACTGGTCGTCGCCGCAGCCTGCGGGTTTCTCGGGGCGGCGCCTGCTGCACAAGGCACCTCGCTCAAGGTAACGGGTTGGGCAGTGGCCGGCAGCCCGCTTTTTTTCAACATCACGGGACATAGCAATATCTCGGCAGGCGCCTTCACCGGGATCTGGGACGGCGACACGGCGAACCCGATCACGTTCTATTGCGCCGAGCTGACCCAGACCTTCCACTTTGGAACGCAGTATCCGGATTACACGGCATCGCCGCTCGCGAACGCCAACTTGGCCGCGTTGTTCGACGAAGCGTACGCGACGTCGCTGATGAACGCGACCGATTCGGCGGCATTTCAGCTCGCGGTCTGGGAAATTCTCGCCGGCGACGACATGAATCTGAAGACCGGCGCATTCCGCGCGACCGCTGGCAGCATGACGGCAATCGATCTCGCGGACACGTGGCTGGGTGGACTTGTCCAGCCAGCAAACTACGACCTCACGCTTCTTTCCAACAGCGAACATCAGGACTTCGTCACCGGCGCGCGGCGCGAACGCTTCGTCCCGGAGCCCGGCTCGCTCATGCTTCTGGGCGTAGCGCTGGCGGCATTGCTCCTGGTGACGCGACGCCGCGCCGAGGCCTGACCCGCGAAACGGGGTCGATTCGGCCAGCTCCCTCGCGACAGATCAGTCCCTGTGTTTGTACTCGCCACGTCTCCGGACGTGGCTTTTTTTTGGCCCTCTGGAGGTCCGCGACACTGATACCTCGCATTGCGGGAACGGGCGGGCTTGCCTGGCGCAACTCGCGGTTCAGCGTAGAAAAAGTACGGGAACCTTGCTCCCGGCGAGAACCTTTGTCGCGACGGAGCCCATCACCAGCCCGGCGAGCGCGGTATGGCCATGCGTACCCATGACAATCAGATCGGCTGCCGTGGAAATCGCATGGCGGACGATCTGCGCAGCCGGCTCGCCAACGCATTTCTCGATTACGTAGGCGATGCGGCGCGAATCGAGGAGAGTTCGCGCCGTCGCCAGAGCCGCTTCGCTTTCCTCGTCGTAGTACTTCGCGACCGCTTCGTGGCCCGCCCACGCGGCCGCGGCCTTGTACGGAATCGGCGGATGCGCGTGCAGCAGCGTCAGCGCCGGCGGGTCGCGAAACCATTCCATCCTCTCGGCGAGTGATGCAACCGCCGCCAGCGAAGCGGAAGAACCGTCAACGGCTACGAGGATTTTCATGGGACCGTCCGAAGGTAGGAGATGAGGCCGGCGCTCGAGCCGCGCGCCGAACGAGGGATGCTTCAGGTAAGGTCGAGCACCATGTTCACCTGTTCCGGCTCGTTCGGGTCTTCGTGCGCCACGAAGCCGAGCGCTTCGGTGAAATGCCGCATGTTGGTATTGCTGCGCAGAACCGCACCCTCGAGACGCGACAACCCGCGCCGCTTCGCGTACTCGATCAGCCGCTGCATGAGGGCCCGCCCCACGCCGCGGCCATGCCAGGCATCGGCGACGACGATGGCGAATTCGGCGCTTTCGCGGTCCGGATTCGCGATGTAGCGCGCGACGCCGACGAAACTCGACCGGCCATCGGCGTCGTCGATCGCGACCAGCGCGAGCTCGCGATCGTAATCGACCTGGGTGAACCGCGCCAGCATCGCCGGAGTGAGCTCGTGCAAGCGGTAGAAGAAGCGGAAGTAACGGCTCTGTTCCGAAAGGCCGTTGACGAACGCGCGCTCGAGCTCGGCGTCCTCGGGACGGATCGGCCGCACATGCAGCGGCGTGCCATCCTTCAGGTGAACATCGGCGACCAGCTCGATCGGATAGGGGTGGATCGCCATGTGGCGGTACCCCGTCGCCGGGAACTTGCGCTTTGGATCGATGACCACGCGGGCCCCGGCGATGACGGTGGCGCCCTCGGCGATCCGCACCGGGTCAAGCGTCAGCGTGCGCACCCACGGCAGCACGCATACGAGACTCGACACCTGGAGGAGGACGTGGACCAGCGGCTCGAACGCGGCCGTCGCTTCGCGCCCCGCGCGCAGGGTGTCCGCGGTGCGCGAGCCACTGATCGCATCGAGCGCCAGCCGGTAATTGAGCGGCGGGAGCAGCACGACGCGTTCGCTGTCCCCAAGTGCCGCAGCGGCGCTGTTGCCGAACGTGATCACCGGGCCGAACACGGCGTCGGTATGCACGGCGATCGCAACGTCGTGGCTGTCCGCGAGTCGCCGCTCCTTGCGCACGATCACTCCGGCGTGGGCGTCCTTGCGGCGAAAGGCGCGCTGCACGCCGTGCTGCATCTCGCCGTAGGCGCGCGTCAGCATCCGTCCGTCGCGCAGGTTCGTTCGCGCAAGCGGCAGCGGGGATTTGGCCAGCAGGCCCGGCGCGTCGAGCTTCAGCGTGACGGGATATCCCAGCTTGCGTGCGGTGGCGAGCGCTTCCTTCAGCGTGTCGGCGGCCTCGGCCGGCGCGACTGGCAGCCCGAACACCGCGAGCAGTTGTTGTGTCTGCAGATCGGTCAGCACCGTCCGGTTCGCTCCCGCGGCTTCGTCGCGAATCCGTTCGGTCATCGTGATGTCGAGCGCCCGCGGTTCAGGCTGTGGCGGCGGCACTTCGAGGAGCCATGCCTGGTTCCGCCGATACGCGGCGAGAAACGAGAACGCCTCGACCGCGTTCTCCGGCGTATAGAAGTCGGCAATGCCGCCCGCTTCCAGCGCGTCGCGAACGTTGCGGCGCTCGATGGCGCCGAGCCACGCGCCCAGTACCGGCTTGGACGCGCTGCGAGCGACGGACGCCACCGCGCGCGCGGCGTCCGTCGCGCCCGTCAACGGCCGATCGACATGAAGCGCGAGCACCGCATCGACGTTGGGGTCGGCGAGCGTCGCCGCGACGGCCGCAGCTAGGCGCTCGGCCGGAGCGTCGCCGCGAATGTTGACCGGATTCGAGCAGGGAAGATGCGCGGGCAGCACCGCCGCAAGCGCGGCCGTTGTCTCCGGCGTCAGCACTGCGAGCGGGACGCCGCGATCGGCCGCACTGTCGGCGGCGAGGGTCCCCGGCCCGTGCCCATTGGTGACGATCGCCAGATGGTCGCTCCTCGGAATCTTGCCCATGGCGAGAATCCGCGCAGCGGAAAACAGCTGCGTGTATGTCATCGCGCGCACGGTCCCGGCACGCTTGATCGCGGCTTCGAACACCGCGTCGGGTTGCGGCGCGTCGGGCTCGACGGCATTCCGCTCCGTCGACCGGCCCGCACGCAGGACAACGACGGGCTTGGTCCGCGCCGCCGCGCGCAGTGCCGAGAGGAATCCGCGCGCGTCGCGGATGGTTTCCACGTACAGCAGAATGCCGTCGGTCCCCGGATCGTGCAGCAGCGCATCGAGCAGTTCGCCAAAGCCGACGTCGTAGGCGCCGCCTAGCGCCACGACGGTAGAAAAACCGATGCCAAGAGGCGTGGCGAAGTTGAGCATCGCCGTGCAGACCGCGCCCGATTGCGCGATCAGCGCGAGTCGCCCGGGACGCGCGACGGCGGCACCCATCGTCGCGTTGAGCCCGACATCGGTTCGGATCACGCCGAATGCGTGCGGGCCGAGGAGTCGGATGCGCCGTTTCTTCGCGGTGGCGATCAGGTCGCGCTCCCAGCGCCGCGCGTCGCCTTCGTCCACGGGAGGCGCCGAGAACAGGATTGCCGCTTTCACTCCCGCTCGCGCGCCGTCGTCGAGAACGCCTGGCACAGCCGCACAGGGCACGGCGATCAGCGCGAGATCGACGGGCTTGCCGATCGAATGCAACGACGCATGGCAGCGCTTGCCGAGCACACGGCGGTGGTGCGGATTGACGAAATGAAGATCGCCCTTGAAATCTCCATCCAGCAGATTTTCGAACACGACGCGCCCCGTCGAGCCAGGACGGCCGGTCGCGCCCACCAACGCAACGGAGGCCGGCATCAACAGCGGGTGCAGATAGTGGTGCAGGCTGATCATCGGATTGCGCGGCACCGAAGATTCGGCATGCGGGCGAGGGACTGCACGACGTCCCTTGGGTTGCGCTTCCCCCTTCCAATCCAGCGCTCGCGGGCACACATGCATCCAATGTGCCGCCTCCCGGCGCTGGTGCCGGCGATGATTGTAGCAGGCGAGCCATCATTCTGCGCGCTCGACCGCCCACGATGCACGGCGAGGAGCGAATGGTTCGTCAGCTATACTTCTTCGCCCGTGCTCAAGGTGGCGCACGGCCGCCTTCGTCGGTGCACGTTCAATCGCATGGTCGCGGGCCCGTAGCTCAGACGGTTAGAGCAGAGGACTCATAATCCTTTGGTCGCTGGTTCGAATCCAGCCGGGCCCACCACCAATATCAAGAGCTTGTTCTTGCATCTGTGGATTGGACCACTCTCGGACCAGTCGCTCTAGCGTTTAGGAGTGTGCTGAGTCGGCTCTTCGACTCACCCAAGATGAGAAGCAGATCGAACGCGTCCGCAACCCGGACGCGACCGCATGTGCGGGTGACTTCCTTTTCGAAGTCGCGGCACACCGGAATCATGTCGCCCATCTCGTCAGCGCCGGGGAAACCGAAGCTGTGGCACATGTCCGCGTCGACGGTGTACCGAATCGGCCCGACGCCCACGTCCATGCCCTTCGAAGGAGTCCGATTGGCTTCACGTTTCACTGGCGACAGTGCTCGCGCCTGCGCCGCCGTTGCCGTTCGTGCATTGGATCAGCGGACGGTCGTGAACTTCGGTGAACGGCCAACAACCGCCGTACCGCGAAGTCGCCGACAGCGGTCGTTCGATGGCGCTATCCCTTGACTCGCCGATAGGTACAGCGTAGCGTCGTTTCCCGCGATTTGCGTCTGCTCGATGTTGTCGGAAGTCCGGGAGGGCTCATGTCGATACATCGTGGGCTGGCCTGGCTGACATTTGCGTCGATACCTGCAGCTGGTCCTGGCGCAAACTCCGCGGTGTCCGGTAGCGGCGCGTCGCCGATGACTGGTCGGGTTCTTAATACCTGACAGTTTGATTTGTTCACGATTCCCACGCGAAAAGGATCTCCCGCCATGAAGAAACGTGCAATCATCATTATTGCCGTCGCCGCGGCCTTCGCCGTCAATGCTCCCGCGCAGACCACCGTCGTTAAGAGCAGTGAACCGGGCAAGGCCAGCGTCGAGCACACGGTCGACGTCACCGCCACGATCATCGCCATCGACAAGACTACGCGCGACATCACGCTGAAAGGCCCTAAGGGCAACCGGCTAGTCGTCACCGCCGGCCCCGAGGTCAAGAACTTCGACGCGATAAATGTCGGTGACAAAGTCCATGCCAGATACATCGAGGCGCTCGTGCTCGAACTGAAGAAGGGCAGCGAGATGGCGGTTACTCGCACCGACGAGGCGAGCGCCCAGGGCGCGGCGCCGGGAGCGCAGCCGCACGGCGTCGCTGGCCGTCGCATCACCGTCGTCGCCGATGTCGTCGCCGTCAACCGCGAAACGCAGACTGTCACGCTGCAGGGACCGCAACTCACTGCAGAAGTGAAGGTTACCGATCCCGATCAGCTCAGGCGGATCAAGAAGGGCGATCAGGTGTACGCCACTTACACGCAGGCGCTCGCGATGGTGGTGGAGGCGGTTCCGAAGAAATAGTCGCAACGTGCGCCGTGCTGCGGTGCGGGCGCTACCACGTATGCGGTTCACGAGCGGCTGGAGCGGACAGCGCATTCCTTCTCGCCGGGCGGATGTGGCGAAGACAACCATCCAGGTTGCCTGGGTGTTCGAGAACGACAAGACGTTGAACGTCGTTCTCGAGTGACCGCTTGGGAGCGGCGCGTACGACCGCCTCGGGTCGATAGCGACATCGAACGACCGCTCTCAGGGACTGCGCTGAATGGCCGCTCTGCGGAATGCAGTCGGTTGGTCTGTCGTCGTTCGTCGTTCGAAGTCCGGCGCACTTGGTTCGAGGACGTCGGGTCCGCTGCTCAGGACCTCGAGCGACGCATTGCGCACGTTATTCCTAGCCTGCCATGCCTCTACCCCGTAGGACTCAGACGCGGGTACATCGTTAATCGGCTTGACGGGCATGACCTCGGTCGCGCTATTCAGCCATTGCGTCGCGCCCGGAGTTCTGGGCACGGCGTCCGTAACACCCCGTTGCAGTGCTTCGAACGAAGCACGCCGAGTTTGTTGGGCCACCACGCCCGTGGGCGCAAGAGGCGGAGCGTTTGAATGTGCTCACTTCGGGGAGCCGGGTGCCGGGGACGGCGAGCTACGAGCTACAAACGCAGAGCGAGGATCAGCGACCGCTTACGGCGCCTCTCCAGTTATTCGCTGTACGCGAAAGCAGACGGTGGAACTGGCGAGGCTGGCCGAAGGCAGCGCCCCCGCAAGCGCGGTGATCCAGATTCGCGAGAAAACCTGGTTCGACGAGTGGCGCACGGTCTAGGTAACTCGATCAGAAACGGTACACCGCGGCCGCGAGGATCGACATGCGAGCGCCGAGCCCTCCCTCGACAAGAACAACGAAATCCTTGCCGAACTCGATGAGGCCACCGAGGAGCGTGTTCCACGGTTTCGTCGGCGACTGGACCACGATAAATTGCAGGTCCGTGTTGGCAACACTGCCGGCGACCGTTTGCTGGATGCGCTGATACATCGCACCGGTCCAGATCCCCGCGCCCATGTACGAGCCGACCGTGCCATGCAAGCCCACTCTGGCCGAGAAGATCGAGGCCACGGGCTTCGTGTCGGCGATCAGCGTTTCATTCTCGAACGTTAATTTGGTCTTTGTGCGGTTCGCGTCGGCCACCGCGAAGGCAGTCAGGTCCCGCCACTCGCTGACCTTGACCCGCCCTGAAGCGTCACACCCCCGCCGTAGGTCGGGCCGCTAAACGAGGCATTGAGCTGAAGTACCCTGGGCTCGATGATGCCCCCTATAGTCTCGCCCGGAACCTGGATGAGTCCGTTGGTTGTTCCTGTGGTATATCCGAGGAGGACGTAGACGTCGAGAAATGGGAAGACCAGGACGTCGATCTTTGCCGATAAGTTCTGCTGGGACGTGTCCACCTGATTGATTTGCAGGAAATTCTTTACTGATACCGGGGGCTCTCCATTGCGCCCCAACTGCAGGTCGTGGATGTTCACCGGCTGCCGAGCCGAGTAGGCGGTGACGCCGATCCCAAACGGGAGCGGAATTTCATAGCCCCTTGCCTCGGCTTCCGCGCCCCATATCGGCAACCCCGACCAGTGCGGCTCGGGCGTCGCGGCGTCGCCCGCCAGCGCGCCGCCGGAAACGATGGAAAGCACCAACAGGCCACGTGCAGTGCGGCGGGCCGGGAATATGAACCATGACAGTGTCATCGGTACCTCCCCCGACTGTGCAGCCGCCCTTGGGGTCCAAACGGGTTAACGACCGCAACGCCTACTGTTGCAGTAAGCATATTCCCTTGCGTGCTGCCTGGGGCGGAACGCTGGATGTTCCATAGGCGCCCCGCGGCGGCTGGCAGCTTGTCATAGACGCCTCCTAGTGGCGCACAGCTTGTCATAGACACCTCGTAGTGGCACAGTAGTCGATCTTCGCGACGCACCTCGCCGCGATTACCGGCAAGTCGATCAACACCACGACAGAAAGGGAGGGACTATGAATCGTCGCATGATGGTCTTGGCAATCGCTTTCGCGTTGGTGGCGCCCGGCATCGCGCTCGCGGCGGGCAAGCCGGAAGAGCAGGCGGAGGTGCGCAAGGCGGCGCAGGACGCGCTCGCCGCGGTGTACAAGGTGCAGCCGTCGGCGCGCAAGGCCGTCGAGTCGGCCGCCGGCTACGCTGCCTTCAGCAACTTCGGCATGAAGATCCTTGTCGCCGGGGGCGGATCCGGCGAGGGCATCGCGGTCAACAACAAGACCAAGGCGACGACGTACATGAAGATGGCCGAGATTCAGGCCGGCCTGGGCTTCGGGGCCAAGAAGTTCCAGGTGGTCTGGGTGTTCGAAACCGAGAAAGCCCTCAACGATTTCATCAACTCCGGCTGGGAGTTTGGCGGACAGGCGACTGCGGCGGCGAAGGCCGGCGACAAAGGTTCCGCCTACCAGGGAGCGGTTTCGGTGGCCCCGGGGGTCTGGATCTACCAGGTCACGGACAAAGGCCTGGCGCTCGAGCTCACTGCCAAGGGAACCAAGTATTACAAGGACAGTGATCTGAACTGAGATGCGCGCTGGGCGGCCCGGGCCCATTCGGCCAAGCCGGAGCTTGGTATCGCAGTAACTCCTTCAATACGTCGGTCCTTGTCATAGGGCCGCGTCTCCTCGCAGCCCCAATCGCGGGCTGCATCGCAGACTTTGGGGATTTGGCCTATACCGACATTCTCGCAGGGAGGGCACATGGACTTCTCGACAATAGGTAGTTCGCTAGGAACCGCCTTGGGCGCAGAGGCGCCTCGCATCCTCGGCGCAATCGTCATCCTCATCATCGGCTGGATCGTCGCCGTCTTCGTGCGGGGCGGGGTCCGGCGGCTGCTCGCTGTGGCGCGCCTCAACAAGCGGGTCGCGGAGATCTCCGAGCAGAAACTCGACCTGGAAACGGGGCTGTCCGCCGGGGCCTTCTGGCTGATCATCCTGATCACGCTGATCGGCATGTTCAATTCGCTCGATCTGACGCTCGCTTCCGGGCCGTTCGAGGTCCTGGTGAAACAGATCGCCGCCTATTTGCCGCGTCTGGTTGCGGGCGTGCTGCTCGTGCTCTTCGCCTGGCTCGTCGCGGTCGCATTGCGCGCCGTCGTCACTCGCGTGCTCGATGCAAGCGGCCTGGACGAAAAGCTCTCGGCCAACGCCGGCATGCAGCCAATGCGCAAGAGCGTCGGCAACATGCTCTTCTGGCTGGTGATTCTCCTGTTCGTGCCCGGGATCCTCAATGTCTTCGACCTGGGCGGGTTGCTCGATCCGGTCAAAGCGATGGTAGCCAAGATCCTCGACATACTGCCGAATCTGGTCGCTGCGCTCCTCATCGGCTTTGCCGGGTGGCTGCTTGGAAAAGTGCTTGCGGGGCTCGTGACCAACATCCTCGCCGCCGCCGGCGCCGATCAGGGCGCGCACCGTCTGGGACTCGAAGCGTCGGTGCGCATTTCGCAAGTCGTCGGCACCATCGTGCTGATCCTCGTATTCGTGCCGGCGCTGATCGCCGCGCTCGAGGCGCTCAAGATCGAAGCGATTTCGAGACCTGCGACCGACATGCTGGGCAAGGTGCTCGCGGCGGTTCCGAACATCATTGCCGCAGCGCTGATCCTCGTCGTCACCTACTACGTCGCCAAATTTGCCGCCGGGCTGCTCGGGCGCCTGTTGAACGGCATCGGTTTCGACACGCTGCCGCAGAAGCTCGGCCTCTCGGGCATCTTCGCCGGGGACGGTCAGCCGTCGCGGCTGGTATCGATGCTGGTCTTGTTCTTCGCCATGCTGTTTGCGACTGTGGAAGCGGCGAACCGTCTCGAATTCAGCCAGGTTCGCGATGTTGTCACGTTGTTCATTCGATTTGGCGGCAACATCCTCCTTGGCGCCACGATCCTCATTATTGGCTTTTGGCTGGCCAACCTCGCGCACAACGCGATCAAGCGCGCCGACACCACGAACTCGGAGAGCCTCGCCGGCATCGCCCGGGTTGCCATACTGGGGCTGGTTATCGCGATGGGGCTCCGCGCGATGGGCATCGCCGACGACATTGTGAACCTCGCGTTCCTGCTGACCTTCGGGGCGGTCGCCGTGGCCGTGGCCCTGTCGTTCGGTCTGGGTGGCCGAGAGGCTGCCGGTCGGCAGATGGAGCATTGGCTGGCGAAATTCAGAAAAGATACGTAAGCGGTTCAGTGGAACACCGCGCACCGGAGGCGGAGTCTCTCTGCGTCGATGTCGAGCGCGAGCCGGCAGACAACAGGTCGACCTGATCTTCGACAGATACACCCTTCACGCGGAGGGCATGCTTCCGCATGGAGGGACCATGCTATTGCTGGGGCTGTTTCCAGTCGCCGGCCCTTGCGCGATGTGAGCTTTGCGTCTAGACGAGCGTGGAGTTGACGAATGACCAAGAAGCCTTCCGCGGCCGCAGGTGTAACGAGCAAACCCGCTTCCCCTGCTTCATCGGGACATCGCGTCAATATCACTGGAACCACAACCAGCAACGACTTGAAGGACGCGGAGCGCACGGCGCTAGCGATGGGCAAATCAGCCGGCCGACGAATCGCAGCCGCCACTAAGTCTGCGGGGAAGAAAGCTGCCGTGCTGGTCGGTGACTTGAACAAGGACGGCAATCTCGATCACGAAGACGCGAAGATCGCCGCCGCCAAAGCCAAGAGAGTCGCATCAAAGGTAGCAGAAGAGGCCGGAACGCTGGCCAAGGCCGCAGCGAAGCACGACATGGTCAAGGATGCTGCGGCGGGTGCCGCAATCGGTGCTGCGGTGGGGATCCCAGTGCCGATCCTTGGCCCCGCCGCAGGGGCAGCCATCGGAGCGATCGTCGGGGTCGCTAAGAACTTGAGGTCCGCTACCAATCCCGTGTCGGAACCCACGAAGCAACCCGAGTCCTCAACCGTCAGGTCCGCCATGAGGCGCATCCGTAATCCACGCCAATCCGCTGCCGTCACGCCTACTGGGAAGCCACGCAAGACGTGACGCGAAATCACGTGCAAGGCCGGCCCCAATATGGGCACGCCACCAACATAGTTGATTCACTCTGTTGTAGTGTGTTGCGATCTGCTGCATTGAGTGGTTGAGTCAAGGACTCATAATCCTTTGGTCGCTGGTTCGAATCCAGCCGGACCCACCCCCGCCACCGGAAGGAACCGCCATCAACGGCTAGAATAGGCGCACCGCAATCGCCGCTTGGAACGCTGCCTGCCGATCCACCGCGAGGTCATTCCATGTTCACGCCCGTGACGATTCCCTTCGGAGCGAAGCTCCTGTTCAACACGCTGAAACTGAAACCCGGCGCCAGCATGGATGACATCGAGCTTGCGCTCGGCGAAATGTGCAACGTTGTCAAGGACACCTACGGCGGCGACAAAGGGGGGTTCATCGCCGGCCAGGTGTTCCGGTTCTCCGGGTTCGTGTCGGACGAAGGATCGCTCTCCGCATCGCGCACCGACGACGACCACCTGGCGATCGTGACGTACTGGCGCTCGTTCGACGCGCACGAGAAATCCCATGCCGACGCGACGTTCAAGGCGAAGTTCTCCGCGCTCGCGCAGTACTGCACCGACAGCAAGGAGTTGGGCTACGACATGCTCTGGCAGGGAGAGCCGGAGCCGGCTTAGCGGATCCTTCGCGTTTCGCGCTGGCATCGCCTTCGCGCGTGATCGGATCGCCGGCGCGCCTGCTCGTGCATAATCGCATCCTCCATGCCCCTGCCCGCCGAAATCCTCGCCCATCGCCAGCGGATCGCCACGCCGTACCTCTCCGGAAGTGGAATCGAGATCGGCGCGCTCGATGCGCCGACGCCGCTGCCGCACGCCGCCCGCGCGCGCTATGTCGATTTCCGCACGGTGGACGGGCTCGCCGCACAATATCCCGACCTCGATGCAGCGCGTTTCGTGGCCGTCGACCTGATCGACGACGGCGAACGGCTCGACAGGATCGCCGACGCGTCGCTCGATTTCCTCATCGCGAACCACATGCTCGAGCACTGCGAGAATCCGCTCGGCACGCTGCGCAATCATCTACGCAAGGTCAAGCGCGGCGGCTGGCTCTACTACGCCGTGCCCGACATGCGCACCTGTTTCGACAGTGTACGGCCGCTGACGCAGTTCGAGCATCTCGTGGCCGACGACGCTGATGGTGGCGCGGGCTCGAGCTACGGCCATTTCCTCGAATGGGCGCGGCTTGTCAACAAGATCGCCGACGATGCCGCGGCGGCCGAAAACGCGCGCCGCAACATCGAGCAGCGCTACAGCATTCACTTCCACGTCTGGGACGGCAATTCGTGGCTCGAATTCCTGGTCCGCGCGCGCGAGTACCTTGGCAGTCTCTTCGAAATCCGCCATTTCGAGCTGGCTTCGGTCGAGATGATATCGGTGTTGCGGCGCTCGTGAGGTCGATCGAGGGTTTACCCCCTCAAGAGCCGCCTCGTGGCGCGATCCCGTCTGCCAGCACGGCCCTCGCCTTCCGTTCTCATGACCGCCACGCCCGCGCCCGGTAGACATCACGTCGACACGCCCGTCGAAGGCACGCTTGATCGCGTGACCAGGTTCAGCGGTTGGCACCTGCCCGACGGCAATCCCAACGCGCGCTCGGTCGAGCTTTGCATCAATGGAGTTCCCACGGCGGGGACGGTGCGCAGCATGCGCGCCGACGTCGCCGCGGCTTTCCCCTCGCTCCCCCGCGCATTGAACTGCGGTTTCCTCGGCGATCTGGTGCTGCCGCCGAGCATTGCCAAGGGCACGCGGATCAGTGTTGGCGTCGATGTTGTGGCTGCGCCCGGCGAGCGCGCGCAGATCTTCGAGCGTGCATTCAAAGTTACCGCCGCGATGGACGCCGTCTACGCCGCGCGAGCGCAAATTCGCCCTCGCAGAAATCCTGCAGAAGCCCGGCACCACCGCCCGCGTGCAGTTCAGTGCCGACTCGAGCGAGGCATCCGCAGGCGGGCTTGCACTGCCGCTCCTGGACGGCGTCCCGCATTTCCATCCGATACCGTCGTTGCCTTGCGTGCGCCTGCTCGAGCCGCGGTCCACTCATCCCTACGGCGAGCTTGCTGCGCAGATCATCGACGGTGCGGACGGACTCGTGCTCGATTTCGGCGCCGGCATCCAGGCTCCCGAACGCCTGCGGCCGCATGTCGTCAATCTCGACGCGATCCACTTTCCCCATGTGGACGTCGTGAACACGTACCCGGACCTTCCATTCCGTGACAGCATCTTCGATGGCGTTGTCAGCCAGGCGGTTTTCGAACATCTGCCCGATCCCGCGCGTAGCGTGCGCGAAATCTACCGCGTGCTCAAGCCTGGCGGCCGCGTCCTGATCGACACTGGTTTTCTCGTTCCCTTGCACGGCGACCCCGATCATTACTACAACATGACGGCCTCCGCGCTGCGGCGGATCATGGACCACTTCGAGATCGATGAGATCGGCGTGCAGCCACACCAGAATCCGTCGTTCGGGCTTGTCATGCAGTTCGAACATGCACTGATGTCGCTGCGGCCCGGCATCTGGCGCAGGCGCATCGAGCTCTGGCTTGCAGAAGTGAAACACGAGGGTGCGTCCCTCGACGCCGATCTCGGCCCCTTTGGCCGCGAGGTTCTGGCCGCCGGTTATTACGTCATGGCGCGGCGGCCGCGCTGACACCGTCGCGCACCTCCTCGCCAAGCTTATGTGCGGCATCGCCGGTCTGATCGATCCAAGGACAAGGAACGCCGAGGGCATTCTGCGCGTGATGCTCGACGCAATGCGGCGGCGTGGCCCGGACGGCGAAGGCCTGCACGCCGAACCGGGTATCGCGATGGGAATGCGCCGGCTTTCGGTGATCGATCTCGAAACGGGCTGGCAGCCACTCGCCGCGCGCGACAGGCGGGTGCTCGCATTCCAGAACGGGGAAATCTACAACTATCGGGCGCTGCGCACCGAGCTCGAACGCGCGGGATGCGCTTTCGCCACGGCGAGCGACACGGAAGTGCTCGCGCAAGGATACGACCGCTGGGGCATCGCCGGGCTCCTCGAACGCATCGACGGCATGTACGCGCTGGCGATTCTCGATCGCGATGCGCGCGTGCTGCATCTCGCGCGCGACCGCTTCGGGGAAAAGCCGCTGTTCTACGCCGCTGCTGCAGGCCGCTTCGCCTACAGCTCCGATCTGCGCACGCTGGCGGCGCTCCCCTGGGTCGGCGCCGACCACGATCCGCAGTCGGTCGCGCGCTATCTCGCGCTCCACTACGTTCCCGGCGAGGCGACGATCTGCCGGAACGTGCGCCGGGTGCTGCCGGGCGAGCGTCTCGAAATCGCCATTGCGATGCCGGAACCGAAGCGCCATCGCTACTACACGCCGCCGTTGCGCGCCGCGGCGCCGCTTGCCGACGAAACGCTGTCCGCGCTCATCGAGCACGCGGTGGCTTCCCGTCTCGTCGCCGACGTACCGGTGGGCGTGTTCCTGTCGGGCGGTCTCGACAGCTCGCTCGTCGCAGCGATCGCCGCGCGGCACCTGCCCGGCCTGCTCACGTTCTCGATGGGATTCGAGAGCGCCGAACACGACGAGAGCGAATACGCGCGCGAGCTCGCCGTGGCGATAGGGAGCCGGCACCACCATTTTCGTTTCGACGAAACGAGCTTTTCCGCCTTGCTGCCGCAAGTGGCCGACGCGCTCGACGAACCCATCGGCGACCAGGCGCTGCTGCCCGTGTACTGGCTTGCGCGCGAGGCGCGCCGCCATGCAACGGTCGTGCTGTCGGGCGAAGGCGCGGACGAGGTATTCGCGGGGTACAGCTACTACCGTCCGTTCGCGCCGAAACCGGGCGTGATGGCGACGGTGAGGCGCGCGCTCGTCGGCGGCGGTGCGCACGCGTCGCTTCTCGGCGATTCGCCGCCGGAAACACCATCGGGATTTCCGTTGCTCACCGACGCGGCCGGCCGCGCGCGCCTCGCGCCTCAGGGTTCCGTTGCAGAGGATCGGTGGGAAGCCTCGCTCATCGCGTGGCTCGGCGGTGCGCATGATCCGCTGCAACGGGCGACCGCTGCCGACCTCGCGACGTGGCTCCCGGACGATCTGCTCGTCAAGTACGATCGCATGGCGATGGCCGTGAGCCTCGAAGGTCGCGCCCCGTTCCTTCAGCCGGACCTCGTCGCCGCCGCGCTCGCGCTCCCGCCCGCCGAGCGGATGAACGGCGACGAGAGCAAGATTGCGCTGCGCCGCGCTGCGCGCCGCTTTCTGCCCGAGCGCATCCATCAACGGAGAAAGCAGGGGTTCGTACTGCCGATGCGGACGTGGATCCGCGAATGGCTCCAAGCGCGCGGTGGCGCCGCACCGTATTTTCGCGCGCGCGCGCTGCCTGGCATCGATGCGGCTGAATTGATCGCCGTCGTCGATGCCGACGTTGCCGCGGGCGTGCAGCGCGAGCGACTGCTCTTCGCGCTGATCATGTTCGCGGAGTGGGCGGCAGCATCGCGCGAGCGAATCGCCGCCCTCGGAGCGCTATATGCAGCCGCCTGACATGCTGGCAACGCGACGTTCGAATCAAAGAACGTCGGCGAAGCCCTTTCGGCTCTTCTGGAACCACCAGTAGCCGGCTCCGGCAACCACGATTGCAATGATCGCGTAGACGCCAAGCGCGCCCCAGTCCGGCCACCTGCCCCAGATCAACGCACCGCGTGTGGCTTCGAGCGGAAGCGTCAGCGGATTGAGCGCAAGCCAGCCGCGGTAGGATTCCGGCAGCGCGTTTGCGGGATAGAACACGGGCGAGAGGAACATCAGCAGCATGGTGACGAGTCCGATCACCTGCGCGATGTCGCGCAGATAAACTCCGAGCGCGGCGAGAAACCAGGTGACGCCGAGAATCAGGACCAGGTAGGGCGCAATGACGACCGGAACCGCGACCGCCGTGAGCGGCAACATTCCATGCGCCAACACCAGCGCCGCCGCCAGGACTCCGAACCCGATCAACGCGTGGAATCCCGACGTGACGACAGCCACGAGCGGCAGAAGCTCGAGCGGAAAGACGACCTTCTTCACGTAGTTCGGCACGGCGGTCACGATAACCGGCGCGCGATTGAACGACTCGGCCAGCAGCGCGTGCAGCAGGATGCCGGGAAACAGCACCAACGCGAAGTCGCCCTGGGTCGTCACCGCGCCGCCCCAACGGGTCTTGAGCACGGTCCCGAACACGAAGGTGAACGCTGCCAACAGCAGGAGGGGCGAGGCGAACGACCACAGAAGACCAAGCATCGAGCCGCGATAGCGGCCGGCGATATCGCTGCGAACGAGTTCAACGACAAGTTCCCGCTGCGCGACGAGCGTCCGCATGAACGAGGCGAGTGTCGTCGGAAAGCGGTCACCTTGCATCGGACAGATTATAGCCGCCGTCGAGCTCGGATCATGACGGGGCACCGTCCGCACGGTATAGTTGCATCATGCACGCAGCTGTCGAGACTACCGCGCCGTCCCCCTGTATCCCAACCGGCGAATTGGCCATCGTGGCCCGGGGACTCGGCAAGTGTTACGAGATCTACGCGAAGCCGCGCGACCGGCTGCTGCAATCGATCTTCCGTGGCCGACGGCAGTTCTTCCAGCCGTTCTGGGCAGTCACCGGCATATCGTTCGAGGTTCGGCGGGGTGAGACCGTCGGCATCGTCGGCCGCAACGGCTCCGGCAAGTCGACGCTGCTGCAGCTCGTCGCGGGAACGCTGACGCCAACCGCCGGTACCGTTACCGTGCACGGCCGGGTGGCCGCGCTGCTCGAACTCGGCAGCGGCTTCAATCCCGAATACACCGGGCGCGAGAACATCTTCCTCAATGGATCCGTCCTCGGCTTCTCGCGCGCGGCGATGATGCACCGATATCCAGAGATCCTCGCGTTCGCGGACATTGGCGAATTCGTCGACCAGCCGGTGAAAACCTATTCATCGGGGATGCTCGCGCGACTCGCATTCGCTGTCGCCATCCACGCCGATCCCGAACTGCTGATCGTAGACGAAACACTTTCGGTCGGGGACGAAGCCTTCCAGCGCAAATGCTTCGCCCGGATCCACGAATTGCGCGAGCGGGGCACGTCGATCCTGTTCGTATCGCACGCCGCCGCCGCCATCGTCGAATTGTGCGATCGCGCGATACTGCTGGATCATGGTGAGCTGCTTTACGCCGGACGGCCGAAGGATGTGGTTGGTCTCTATCAGAAGCTCATCTATGCGCCGCCCGACCGGGCCGCCGCGGTCCGCAGGATGATCGTCGAGGGGGAACAACGCATGCCTGCGACGAGCTTCGTCGCGCTGCAGGACACTGGTGCCTCGGACGCGACCGCCGGCGATGCCGATTTCGATCCGACGCTTGTTCCCCAAAGCACGATCGCGTACGAGAACCGTGGAGCCGAGATCGATGATCCGCACATCGAGACTCGCGACGGACGCCGGGTCAACGTGCTTGCCCACGGCGAAGAGTACGTGTTCACCTACCGGGTGCGGTTTGCGACGGCCGCGGGCTCGGTAACGTTCGGGATGGGCATCAGGAACATCACCGGCGTGGGGCTTGGCGGCGGTACCAGCGCACCGCCAGACGAGGCGATTCCGCACGTTGCCGCCCGGAGTCATTTCCGGGTGGCATTTCGCTTCCGCTGTCTGCTCAATGCCGATACCTATTTCCTCAACGCCGGCGTCCTCGGCGCGGCTGGCGAAGGTCTTGGCTACCTCGATCGACGGCTCGATGTCGCGATGTTCCGCGTCAAGATTCCGACGCGGACCGTGGCCACCGGCGCCGTCGACTTCCACATCGTGCCAAGCGTGGAGAATGTGGTCTGATGCAGGGGGCATCGCGCGCCATCGTTGTCCTCGGAGTCCACCGCGGCGGGACGAGCGCGATTACCGGCGCCCTCAATCTGCTGGGGGTCGACCTGGGGCGCAGCTTCATCCCGGAGAACGAGTGGAACGAACGCGGGCACTTCGAGCTCGCCGAAGTCATTCGCATCGACAATGCATTGCTGCGCCTCGCGCACAAGACCTGGGACTGCATCGAGCTGCCGTCTTACGCTGAAATTGCCGCGCACGCCGCGCCCCTCGCCGCCCAGGCCGGGGCTTTTCTCGCCCAGGAGTTTTCCGGCGCGGCGCTCTGGGCGCTCAAGGATCCGCGGATATGCCGCCTCCTGCCGTTCTGGCAGGACGTCTTTCGCGAGCTCCATGTGGCGGATTCGTACGTGATCGCATTGCGCAATCCGCTGAGCGTTGCACGCTCGCTCGAGCGCCGCGACGGTTTCGCAACCGAAAAGGGCTGCCTGCTCTGGCTCCAGCATATGCGAGCAGCGGTGGCCGACACGCGCGGCCGCCGCGCTGTCGTCGTCGATTACGACCGTTTCGTCGAGGACCCGGCCGCCGAGGTCCAACGCATGGCTTCGCACCTCAAGCTTCCATTGCCTCCCGCCCTCGCCGCCGCTCTGCCGCAACATTGCGCCAAGCTCGTCGACACGTCGTTGCGGCATGGCACGTTCGACGAGGCGACGATGTACGGCGATGCGCGCGTTCCGGATTCGGTCAAGGATCTTTACCGGGCGCTCAGGATGGTGGCGCGCGAGCTGTCGGGGCTGCCGCTCCTCGCAGAGCGCACCGCGAATGCCAAGCCTTCCGGCGCCGATTACCCATGGCTCGCGCGAGTGCTGCCCTTCGTCGAAGACGAGCTGGTGCGCGCGCGCGAAGGTATCGGCGCGCTGACCGAGGAGGTCGCGGAGGCCCGCCGATCGCACGGCGCCCGCGACGAGGCCGAAGCGGCGGTGCGGGATCAACTCGCGAGGGCCGAGCGCGACCTCGCCGACGAGCGGATGACGATCGCAGCCCTTGCGGAGCAGATCGACCAGGCGCGCGCTGCCGCAGACGTTCATCTGCAGCAGATCGCGGCCGCTCGCGCGAACATCGAAGCGCTGGTCGCCGAGCTCGACATCGCCCGTGCCGGCGCGTTCGATCAACAAGAGCAGATCGACGCCGCACGCAGCCACATCGAGGCGCTTGTAGAGGAAATTGCCGTTGCCCGGGCCGGCGCCGAAAGCCGGCAGGCGCAGATCGAGAGTCTCGTCGCGAGTCTCGAAAATCGATCGCGCCAGGTGATCGAGCGTGAGCAGCGGGAAGCTGCTTTGCGCGACGACATGCAGCGACTGAGCGAGGAAGCCGGCGCGCTGCGTAACGAGCGCGACGCGTTGGCGCCCGCGCTGCGCGAGACGCAGGAAGCCACCGCTGCCCTCTCCGCGGATCGCGACCGGCTGGTCCAGCTCGAGCGCGGCGCACGCGAGCGCAGCGCGCTGCTCGACGGACGCATCACGGCGTTGCAAGCGGATGTCCAGGCGCTGCGGGCGCGCGACAAGGCGAATACGGCCGAGCTCGCACGTCTCGAACGCACGTGGTACGGTCGCCTTGCGCGCCGTTTCGCGCGACGCCGCTAGGTCCATCGGCGATGGAAGCAATGCCTTCGGCGACCGAGGTCCTCTACGCGCTCGACCAGCGGGACCAATGGGCGGCCGACGAACCGTTGATCGTCCTCTCGGGTTGGTGCGTCGGAATCGGTGCGCCCGTGCGCGCAATGGAGGCGGAGCTCGACGGCGGCATCCACGCCGCACAGCAGGGACTTCCGCGCCCCGACGTCGTCGCCCATTATCCCGGGCTCGAGGGCGGCGCAACGAGCGGGTTTCGGCTGACGCTGCCGGTATCGCCGGGACGTCACGAGCTCACGTTGCGCGCGTGGCGCGACGGCGCGCCGCCGCTGGTCCTTCTTCGCCGCACGATCGAGGTCGGCTTTCCCGCACTGCAGGGCCACATCGAGACGCCGGGTGCCGCACCGATCCGTGCGGGCCGCGTGCGCTTCTCCGGATGGTGCTTTCATCCGAGCGCGCACATCGTGCATCTCGCGCTCCGCGTCGCCGGCACCGACTACGATTGCCTCTATCCGATCCCGCGCCCGGATGTCGCGGTCGCGTACGCGAACATTCCCCTCTCGCTGCAGAGCGGCTTTCTGCTCGACATCGATCTGCGCCCGGGACGGCACGACGTGACATTGAGCGGACTCACCGACACGGGCGAGACGCTCACCCGGAGCTTCGCCGCCGTACGGGTCGTCGCGGAGCCCATCGCCCGGCGCAGCCTGCGCGCCCTTCGGCGTTACGCCGGCACCTTCGGCACCATCGCCCGCGAGGGTCAGCGCTGGATCGCCGTACGGGGACATTTGCCGCATCCGCGAGACTGGCCGCGGCTCGCGCGCAAGGTCTGGCATCTCGGCGCCGTAACGGCAGCACCGGGCTCGACCGGGCTCCCCGGCGGCTTCGAAGTGCCGGCCATCGCCGACCGCTATGAGGTGTGGCTCGAGCTCAATCGCTTCACCGAACGCCGTGCGGCATGGCTCCGGACGAGGCTCGCGGCGGCCGCCGCGCTGCCGTCGATCTCGATCGTGATGCCGATCTACCGTCCCGACCGGCGCTGGCTCGAGCGCGCGCTCGCGACGATCCGGGCGCAGGTGCACGATCGCTGGGAGCTTTGCCTCGCCGACGACGCGAGCGGCGATCCGGCGCTCGCCGCCTACCTGCGCGACGTTGCCGCGCAGGACCCGCGCATCAAGGTCGTGCTGCGCGACGAGAACGGGAACATCAGTCTCGCGACGAACTCGGCGGCCGCGCTCGCCACTGGCGACTTCCTGTTGTTCATGGACCAGGACGACGAGCTCGCGCCGGATGCCCTCGGCGAAATCGCGCTGGCGCTCGCTCACGCGCCCGACACGGACATCCTCTACACCGACGACGACAAGATCGACGTCGCGGGGCGACGCTACGCGCCGCAGTTCAAGCCGGACTGGTCGCCCGAGCTCCTTCTCTCGTACATGTACATGTCGCACGCATTCGTCGTGCGCCGAGCGCTTTTCGCCGACGCACGGCGGCTTCCGCGCCGGATTCGAGGGCTCGCAGGACTACGATTTCGCGCTGCGCGCCGCCGAGGACGCGCGCGACGCATCGTGCACGTGCCGCTCGTCCTCTATCACTGGCGCGCGCTGCCCGGGTCAACGGCGTCGTCCGGCGCGGCCAAGCCCGCGAGCTTCGCCGCAGGCGAGCGCGCGGTGAGCCGAGGCGCTCTCGCGGCGGAGCAGCCGCGGCCGCGTTGCGCGACCCGAGTGGGCGGTGCGCGCCGGCATCGGCATCTTCAGTCACGAGTTTCCGGACGACGGCCCGCGCGTCGCGCTGCTCGTTCCGACCAGGAACCATCGCGACGTGCTCGCGCGCTGCCTCGACTCGCTCGCGCAGCACGTCGTACCGCAACTACGAGGTCGTCGTCATCGACAACGACAGCGACGAGCGCCGCGACGCGCGACTATCTCGCCCGGCTGCCGCACCGCGTCCTGCGCATTGCCAATCCGGGGCCGCGGTTCTCGTTCGCGCACATCAACAACGAGGCCGCGCGGCGCGTCGACGCCGACGTACGTGCTGTTCCTCAACAACGACACCGAGGTGCGGGATCCGCGCTGGCTGTCGCGGATGGTCGGCTACGCGCAGCTTCCGGGCGTCGGCGCGGTCGGCGCGCGATTGCTCTACGCCGACGGACGCGTCCAGCATGCGGGCGTCGTGCACGGCTATTACGACGGCCTCCCGGGACCTGCGTTCAAGCTCGCGCCGCGCGAGCGACCACGGCTATCTCTCATATGCGGTCGTCGACGCGCAACTACGGCGCCGTCACGGCGGCGTGCATGCTGACGCCGCGCCATCTCTTTCTCGAGCTCGGCGGCTTCGACGGCGCGCGCTACGCGGTCGCGTACAACGACGTCGACTACTGCTTACCGGCCTCGAAGCCGCCGGCTGGCGCTGCGTCTACGCCGCCGGCGCGGAGCTGCTGCACCACGAAGGACATTCGCGTGGCTTCTCCGACGATCCGCGGGAGGTCGCGGCGTTCCGTGCGCAGTACGGCGGCCGCATCGACCGCTATTACAACCCCAACCTCTCGCTCGCCGACGAGCGATTCTCGATCGAGCCGCGGCGCGCATTCGTCGCGCGCCGCCCGGCCCGGTGCGCGCGCTGATGTGCGCGTTCAACCTCAACTGGGAGGGCGCGCCGTACAGCCAGTTCGAGATGACCGCGGAGTTGAAGCGTCGCGGCATGCTCGATCCGGTCGTCTACTCGCCGCCGACGGACCGCTGCGCGCAGCGTACGAGAGCCGAAGGCATCGCCGTCCATGTCGCGCCGCATCCGCTTGCCGGCGTGATCACCGGACGCGAATACGACGCGGCGCTCGACCGCTTCGCCGCGTGGATCGCGAACGCTCGGCGTGAGCGTCGTCTACGGCAACACGCTGCAGACGTTCTACGCGATCGACGCCGCGCATCGGCTCGGGCTGCCATCGATCTGGAATCCGCGCGAAAGCGAGCCGTGGCAGGAATACTTCCGCCAGTATCCCGACGCCGTCGCCGCGCGCGCGCTCGCGTGCTATGCGTATCCGTACCGGATCGATCTTCGTCGCCCACGCCACCGCGGACCGTTCGGCGGCGCTCGACACGCGCCACAACTTCGCCGTGATCCACAACGGCCTCGACCGGCGGCGCCTCGTCGCCGCCGCCGCCGGCATCGACCGCGCGGCAGCGCGGCGCGCGTCGGCGACGCGCCGACGGCGACGTCGCGTTGCTGCTCCTCGGCACCGTGTGCGAGCGCAAGGGCCAGCACGACCTCGCCCGCGCGCTCGAGCTGCTGCCCGACGCGGCGGCGCGGCGCGTGTGCGCGCGTTCATCGTCGGCGATCGCGCGAGCCGCTACAGCGACCGAGCTGCACCCGCGTCGCGGCGTTGCCGGACGGACGGCGCCGCGCGCGTGTGACGATCGTGCCCGAAACCGGCGAACGTCGCACGGTATTTCGTCGCTGCCGACGTGTTCGTCTGCACGTCGCGCGTCGAGAGCTATCCGCGGGTCATCCTCGAGGCGATGGCGTATCGGGCTGCCGATCGTCACGACGCCGGTGTTCGGCATCTGCCGAGCAGGTGCGCGAGGACGTGAACGGCATCTTCTACGAGCCGGGCGACGCCGCCGCGCTCGCGCGCGCCATCGAGCGACTCGTGGCCGACGACGGGCAGCGCGGGAGGCTCGCCGCCAATGCCGTGCCGGCGCTCGACTCGCTCACCGATTTCGACGCGATGGTGACGCTACGCGCAGGATCTTCGTCGAGGCCGCCGCGCCGTAACGGGAGCGCGATATCGCCCGTGTCACGCGCTCCGGGCATTGTCGAAGGCCTCGCGAAGCAGTGGAAGCGCGTCGTCGCACAATCCGCGCCTGCTGCCGCACGTGACCGGGAAAGCATGGCGCGTCTGCGCGGCGGGCGGCTCGACAAGATGATCGAGCGCAACGGATGCGCGACCGATTGGTTTTCCGACTACGCGGACTGGGTCGACGGAGCACGACACTCGACGAGCGACATTGCCCTCGCGTTGCTCGGCGAACGGGTAGCGCGCGCTCCCGCCGCGCCGCGCTTCGCGCTGATCGTCATCCGTCCGAAGAAGAGGCTGGCAGCGATCGCCGGGACGCGTCGTCGATCGCGCGCGACCGCTGATGCTAACGCGTGCGCCGTCTGAGCGCAAGTGCACGGCGCCGCGATCTGCGGGCGGCCGCGCACGACGCTCGCCCGCACGACAGCGGCGGCCTCGTGGCGCGCGACCACGGCTCGCGCGCGCAGCGAAATCGACTGGCTCGGCGTCGTCGGCGCGGGCGACATGCTCGCCCGCACGCGATCGCGCAATTGGCGCTCGAACTCGCTGCCGCGTCCGACGGTACCGCCCTCGTCTACGCCGACGACGACGAGATCGACAGCCCGACGGCACGCGGGCGCGCCCGGACTTCAAGCCGTGCTGGGATCCCTATCTGTTCGCGCAGCAGCCGTACTTCGGCCGAAGCGTGTTTCGCCGGCGCGACGCGGTCGCGGCGGCACTCGCGGAACCGCTTCCCAGTCCGAGTGGGACTTGCTGTGGCGAATCGCCGAAGCTGCGGGCCCGCAGCGCATCGCCCACCTGCCGCGCGTGCTTTTCCACCGCGCGCGCGAGGGCGCGCACGGCACGCACGGCGATCTCGCTCCGTCGCATCGCGCATTTCGAGCGCAGCGGATCGCGCCGACAGTTCGAGCCCGTTGCTGCCGCAGACGTGGCGGTTGCGGCTGCCGATGCCCTCGCCGCCGCCGCGGGTCATCGGTGATCATCCCGACGCGCGACCAGCGGACCTGCTGGCCGCGGCGACGGCGGCGTGCTCGAAGCGGACGTCGTATCCCGACGTCGAGCTGATCGTCGTCGACAACGGAAGCATCGCTGCCGATGCGCTCGCGCTGCTCGCGCGCCTCGCGCACACGCCGCGCGTGCGCGTGATCCACGACCCGCGAGCCGTTCAACTTCGCGCGTCTCAACAACATCGCCGCGCGGCAAACGCGAGCGGCGAGGTGCTCTGCTTCCTCAACGACGACACGCGGGTGATCGCGCCCGACTGGCTCGACGAGATGACGCGCGCTCGCGCTCAGCCCGACGTCGGCGTCGTCGGCGCGCGGCTGCTCTACGCGACGGCACGATCCAGCACGCCGGGCGTGGTGCTCGGCGCGTTCGCGCTCACGCACCATCTGCTGCAGGGCGGCCCGCCGATTTTCGCGGCTACCACAATCGCGGCCTGCTGACGCACGCGGTGAGCGCCGTCACCGCCGCGTGCGCGGTGATCCGGCGCGACTTGTTCGACGCCTCGGTGGCTTCGACGAGAAGCTGCCGGCCGCGTACAACGACATCGACCTCTGCCTCGCCGCCCTCGCGCGCGGGCGCTACAACCTCGTCGTCAACCGCCCGCTTGCTTCACCATTTCGAGTCGGCCTCGCGCGGCTACTATCTGCGCGCCCGAGCAGGAGGCGGCCGACCGCGCCGCGCTCGGTATCTCATCGGCAAGTGGGGCCAGGGGTACGGGCCGATCCGTTCTACAACCCGAACCTCGCGCTCGATCGCGAGAACTACACGCTCGCATATCCGCCGCGCGTGCCGGCCGAACGCGCATTGCGGTTCTTGTTTGCCGAAACGCGTTGATTGCCGCTCGTCTATGCTTATCGCATGTCGTCTGATGTAACTCCTGATCTAGTCTCGCTGCGCCGCCCACGCCCGAGTTGTGGCATCATTTCCCGCATGAGCGACGGTGGCTCCATCAAGCATTTCGATCAGGTGACCGTCATGCCGCTGCGGCAGGGCAGGACCGGCGTCTTTCTGAACGGTGAAGTCATCGAGGAGACGCTTCTCACCCGGAGCTACGGACGCATCCATCAACCCGCGGACCTGGTCGAGCCTGTCGAACGATTTGACGCCGAGACAATATTCGCCGGTCACCTGCAAGATCATTTCGGACATTTTCTGCTGGAAGGTCTCGCCCGTCTCTGGCACGCGAAAGCCCACCCGGCGCTCCCGATCGCGTGGATCGGCGACGGTCGATATCAACCATGGCAAATTCAGGTTCTCGACCTCCTGGGCATCCGAAACGCGCCGATCTTCATCTCCCGACCGACTGCAATACGGCGCCTGATCGTCCCTGAGGCCGGTTACGTGGTTCAAACCAGGTTCGAGCCCTGGCACGCTGAATTTCTGGGCGTATTTCCCAATCGTCCAGTCGCGGCCGGGAAGAAGGTATGGCTCTCGCGTTCCGCGCTTCCGGAAACCTCCGGTAATATCGTCAATCAGCGCGAAATCGAATCGCGTCTTTCTAAGGCGGGCTGGAGCATTCTCCACCCGCAGCTTCTGAGCATCACGGATCAACTTGCCTGCATTGCCGATGCCGAGCGGATTGCCGGGATCTCCGGATCCGCGTTCCACAGCTTCGTTCTGATGAGCCGGTTGGAAGCCAGCATCGACATCTTCCTGAGGGGACCGCGCAATCAGAATTACGCGACCATTGCGCGCGTAAAGGGACTTCGCCAGCGGGAGCACACGATTTCCTCGGTCGCCGTAACGGACGGCCCCCAGACCAGCCTATCGAAATTCCGTTGGCCGGTTCTTGATCCGATATTTGCGGCGCTCGCGTAGATGTTGTCGGGATACGCTGTCCCGTCGGGCCGACACGCGAGGCCAAGCGTCGACCCGTCGATGGCAATCGACCGGTCCGACTGATTTCGGCGGACAGTTCCAGCTATGCCAGACGCTCCCTTCGGGAAGGACAATACCCCATTCTTCATCCTCGGCTGTGTTCGCTCGGGGACGACAATGCTGCGCGATTTCCTGAGATTGCATCCGCGTCTCGAATGCCCGGAGGAAACGCACTTCTTTCGCTGGGCCGATCCTTTCGGCAGCCCACGATATGACAGCAATTACGACACCCTGGAAATTCTCAAGAAGCACCGCCAATTTGATGCCGTTTCCGAAGCTGATTTCGACGATGCGAGGCGCGGCGCCAGGAACAGACGGGAGATGGCCGATGCCTATGGGCGGCTTTATCTCGCGGCCAGGGGCAACAGCAACGGCCGCTGGTTCGACAAGACCCCGCAAAACGTGTACGGCCTCTTGTTGCTCTCGCATCTGTATCCGGAAGCCAAGTTCGTTCATATTCATCGCAACCCTCTGAACGTCGTTGCCAGCCTGGTCGAAGGCCGCGTGATGGCAAGCCACAGCGTAAAGGGAGCCGTGAACTACTGGATGGAAGCGATGATGATCATCAGCGAATACAAGAAAATCGGCAGCGGCCGCATGCTGGAGGTCGCCTATGAGGACATGATCCGCAATCCGGCGGAGTGCCTAAAGCGAGTCTGCGATTTCGTCGATGAGGATTTTTCGTTGTTGCCGACGCGTGAGGTCAGAACACATCCCGAGCAGAACAACTACCGAAAGATTCTGAGCGGCGACGATATAGGTTACGTTGTCGACAATACGAACCCGTTCTTTTCGATGTACGGATACGGCTGACGGGACGTAATCAGGACCGCGATGCGGGAGCAATGCCGATCCCGCGAATCAGTCCTTGACCATATCACTCCGCTGGCCACCCCGGATCCGATCCGCAGCCGCCTCTCCGGCCATCGGCGAACAAGCGTCGTAAACGGCAAGGTGGAAACAGTGCAGCTCGTAGGCGGTAGTTCGCGGGGCGCCACTTGGCCCCGTGCGCGTCAGCTGCGCACGGCGACGACGACCCCGACCACGATAAGGACAACGCCGGCAATGTACGTGCCGCCGAAGCGCTCGTCGAAGGCGAAATAGCTCGCTGCCGGGACCGCGGCGAACGCGAGCGCCATCAGAGGATAGAGGCGACTCAGGTCGTCACGACGCAGCGCCCATACCCAGCCGATCGACGCAAGGCCGAACAGCGCGACAGCGGTTGCGAACAGGAGAAGCGGCCGCGTACCGAACGGAGTTCCTTCGGCCTGCCACGCCTTGGCGCTCGCCTTGAACAGCAGCTGGCCAACCACGATGCCCGCCACGCAAAGGAGCGGCAAGCCGAATCTCAACATGCGCAATACCTCACTGCCGCTCCACAATCGCGTGACAGACGTAGAACAAGTTGAGATCCATCGATGGAATCCTGCACGGCCACCATCCTTCGATCCGCTCCGGGAAATCATGGCGGAGTAAGGCGACAGATTGTTTAGCGGATTCACGTGTTCGCGCGCCATCACGTAGTCGTAATCGAAGCCCAGACGTCGCGCCCGGCGTCGCGGTCCCGAGTCGTCCGCCCCATGCGCCACGCAAATCCCGGATCCGTTGGAAGCAGAACGCTGATGACGCCGCCTGGTTCTTACGACCCGACGCCACTCCCTGAGCACGGCATGCGGATGGTAGAGGTGCTCGAGGACATGCGTTGCGACGAGCCGGTCGAACGATTGGTCGGCATAGCCGAGCTCTCGTCGCACTCTGCGTCTCGAACACCGCTATTCCCCGTTCGCGCATCGACGCTAGCGAGTCGCTGCGCAACCTCGAGCGCCTTCCGATCGAGTCGGTGACGTGGTACTCCCGAAGGCATGGCGCACAAATGGAAGATGCGCGCCCGTTCCTGCTCCCACTTCGAGCACGCGCTCGAAACGCTGCTCGGGTCCGAAATGCCGTTCCGAAAATCGATGGCCGGACCGCATCACGAATCCCTGAAGGCCGTCCGCGTAATTCGACTCATCGTAGACCTCGGCGAACCGGCGACCGTATGTCGTTCCCACGCGGGATCGTCGCCCGCGGCATCGGACCGGCGGCTCCGACGACCTACCCGCGCAACGTCTGCGCGGATTCAGCCGTAGCAGACACTGTCTCGGCGCGTGCCTCATTGGGCGCCGTCGGAAGCCGCCTTCGGGCTCCGGATAGAGTTCCTGCAGCGGATGCGCGGCACGTTGCCGACGTCGAAACTGATCGCGGCGAGCAACAGCTGAAAGCCAATGATCACCGGCAGCGCCGCCAGCATGATCACCCCGGTTGGCGCGGGTCCCGCCGAGAGCGCATACAGCCAATGGTAGCCGCCGTACAGCGCGCCGAAGGCCGAGCAGCAGCGATCCCGCCAGCAATTCGACCGAGCCGACATTGAAGTCACGCAGAAAGTAGAGGTAGAAGATGCGCTTGATGCATCGCGACAGGTACTTTCAGGGAAACTGGAGCGCCACCTTCTGGATGCGGAGGCCGCTGCGTTCGTTCGCGTATCGCGCCGCCATCGGAACGTCGCGGACAACGGCACGCAAGGTCCCCAGGCGAAACAGCATGTCCGATTCGAAGAAATATCGCGGGTCGATCTTCTGAAGCGGAAGGATCGCGTAGCGCGACCGCGTGAATCGCCGTATAGCCATTCGTCGGATCCATGAAATCCCAATAGCCCGACGCGAGCTTGCTGACGAACGAGAGTATCGCGTTACCGATCAGACGGATCGTCGGCATGCCACGCAGATCTTCCGGCGAGAAGAACCGATTACCTTTGGCATAATCCGCCTTGCCGGCGACGATTGGCGCCACGATCGCGGGCAGCAATGCGGGATCCATTTGCCCGTCCCCGTCGATCTTGACCACGATCTGCGCTCCGGCAGTCGAGCGCCGCCCGATAGCCGCAGCATGACGGCGCCGCCGACGCC
Organism: uncultured beta proteobacterium; assembly: GCA_963733985.1. Lineage (GTDB taxonomy): Bacteria > Pseudomonadota > Gammaproteobacteria > Burkholderiales > Casimicrobiaceae > CAIWHR01. The sequence goes on from CAVTFF010000017.1 coordinate 290,027, forward strand.
AAGATTGCGTTCATTGTAAATCACGCTGACGCGCGGGTCGCGGCAATGGGCAGGCGACGTGCGCGCCCGAGCGATCCGGGCACGCATCGTCGACGACGAAGACATGTCTGACTTCGGTGCCGATGCGCTCGATGACGCCGAGGACGTGCTCCCTGACCCGGTAGCAGGGAATGACCACGGCGATCGACGGCCGCTTGCGATCGTCTGCGGGTGCATCGCTCTGTCGACCAATGGCGCGCGGGACGGTTTCGGGCATGACAATGTCAGTTCTGCGGATCGTCCGCTTCGCAAGGTCGTAGAGCGCGCCGTTGGAGTCCCGGGCACCAGATCTCGAAAGTGTCGCTGCCTGATTGCATCCGATTCGAACGGAACGCACACTGTGAAGCCGCTCCGCGCCAGCGCTGGATTCCCAAAGTGTCCGGCCACGTCCGGTCGATCGATGAAGGCCGTCAACCTCAGCGAGAACGGTGTTGTCGTGGACAACGAGAACCAGACTGCACGGGTCCGCTGTGGTCGGCGCGCAGACCCAGCCGGTTACGAGCACGCATTGTGAGACACGGCGCACGTCATCGATGAATCCCGTCGGTGCCACCGGATCCGATGGTTTCGGTCAACGGCGACCGTTCAAGCCCGATATCGCCCGCTGCAGGTCGCGCGCTTCGCCGACCTCATTCTTCAAGTGTTCGAAAACCGGCGGTTCCAACTGACTTAGCGACGATGGAACCTGCGCGGAGATTGCATCGAGTTCCTGCGCCAGTTCGGCGTCAGGTGGCCGCTGGACGCGCCGAGTCGGAATCGAGCGAGCTTCCAAAAGGGCTCGAATGCCGTTCCACGTTCGAGGTCGCTTCCGATCCGGATCAGATCCTCCTCGACGACCGGCGACACAGCGGGGACAAGGCGCTTGTAGACGTCCAACAGGCCGAAGCGGCTGTCTGCGGTCCCGATCCAGGACGAAAACGTCGGGATGGCGGGGGAGCCAGCGCTGTGCAACTGTCTCGTTGCGATTGGCTTCCGGGTGATCACGCGCACTCCTGAGCACCCTTGGCAGAACGATGTAACGACTGCCGGTCAGGAAATCGACGTTGACCGCGTTGTTGCCGTAACCGACCGCTTGCGACTTGAGCGGGCTGCCAATCAGCCTCAGGTAATAATTCATGGCGCCGGCATGCACGCCCCCGGCTTCCTGCATGAGGATCGCGACATCGGCCCGCTTCCGGGCGCGCTGGCCGGGTGCTCGTCACGATCGATGATCCTTGCGACCTCTTCAACGCCGGTCGGGACCGCGCGAGGATTCCAATACCAGACCCTGGCCGCACGTGAATAGCGGCGATGTCGTGAACTGTCGAAAGAAGTTGTTGAATGTGTAGACCATGGAAAGCGCGGCGAGCACTACACACACCGCAATCCGCGAAGGTCTGGACGGCAGGCTCGCGAGCAGGCACACCAGCGTGGCAACAAGAAATGCGTACGACAGGTTCCAACGCAAGGCGTAATAGAGTCCAAGCGGAAACAGTACGATCGTCAAATAAAGGACGTAGCCGGAAAAGAATATCGTGGCACGGTCGCGCACCTGCTCAGTCGCGGCGCGAGCCGACGGAGATCCAGCGGCGAAACGGGCCGCAACGACAATGGCTGCGCCAACGGCAACCGCAATGTAGAAGAACGACGGAAAGAATTCCGGGAGTGCTGTCCAGGTGAACCTCAGCATCGCCATGGGGTCGTAGACCGGATTGAGTTCCCCGAACGGCCTGACCCGCCGCAACGTGATCAGCAAGTTGTGCGGATTGAGGAGGTTGATCGCGTACCACGGAAGCGCCCGGACGAGCACGGGCACTCCATCAGCGAGAACGTGCTTGATTGTCTCGGGCGCGGCCGATCGGGTTGTCGTCCGCACCACAAGGCGTACAGCGACAGCGAGCCGATGGGAAACGTCATGTAGGTCACGAAGTTCGGCTTCGTGCGAGAAGCCCTGCCGTGACAACCGCACTCTCCCGGCGGCCCTCGTCGACGATGCGCCTTGCAGATACTTCAGATCGAGCAGGTAGGCGCGAGCAGCCCAAACCAGCAGACCGATCTCGAGCAGGTAATAGCGGTCGGCCTCGACGAACACGCCGCTCGAGCAAAGCAGCACGATGCCGAGTGCGCATACCACCGGTCGACGTAGAGTCTCAGGATCCGGTAGAAGATCGCGATCGCGAACGCCGCAAGCGTTGCACTGTAGAGGCGTGCGCCGATCAGATGGTTGTCGAACAGGAAGAAGAACGGCGCGGACAGCAGGTAGAATGCCGGCGGATACTGATCGTTGAAGACATACAGATGCCAAAGCCAGCGCCACGTCGACGTGGCGGGCTTCTGCCAGGCATCCATGAGGAACATGAGATGCCACCCTCGTCGCCGAAGATGCCGTGGTTCTCGGCGAGGAGCCAGTAGCCCAGCAGCAGGGCCGGGTAACCCCAAACCAGAGCACGAAACAGCACGTCCAAGGCGGCGATTCGGTTGTTCGTCGCCTTGACGGATCGGAGCAGTTCACGCGAAACGAAGGCTCTGTGGGTGGAGCACGCGCCGGAACAGGCGCGGCGCGGACGACTCGACGACGAGAACCTCTCTGATTCCGGCGACAAGCGCGCGAAATACGGCCCCCCGAGTCGAACGCCGGAATCCGCGAATCCAAATGGTTGGCAGCACGATCGCTCTCCCTGACAGCAAAACAGCCGATTATAGCCGCTTCCGACTTGCCATTGACAGTCTAGGCGGCGTGTCGATAGTCGAGAGAGCAGATTGCACTCGCGGACGGCTATATTGCGGGCCCTTCTTTTCCGTAGGATTGCCGTGTTGGGTCAGAATGAAGAGCAAGCAGCCTCGCACAGCCATTTCGAGTCCTTTTGGCCTGTCATTCTCTCACGCCTGTCGTTGCCGCTGCTGTGCCAACACGCCGCGCAGAGTTCGGTTGAGTCTCCCGCCAACGAGGCTTCGACGCGAAAGCGGCCGGCTTTCCTGGCCCGGCAAGTGGGTGACGGGCCATCGGCCGAGAAACCGAAGGATTCTTCGTTGGTATTCGGAGATCGAATTTGGAAATCGCTGAACTATCGATTCCTACCCACGCAACGGCCGCCTCTGAGTTCGCGACACGAAAGGATCTACACGGAGCAATATCAGTTGAACCGCGATGAGGTCGGCCGATCAGAGCCTTGCGCAACGTCTCGGCGCTGGATCATCGTCGTGTTGCCGGTATCCGCGACAGTCCGATTCTCGAGCTCGGGGCGGGCACCTGACCATCGCAGGTATGAGCCGACGGAGGCGATTGCGTACGACGTCGTCGAGCCCTCCGCGAGCTTTAGCCGGGCGTCCCCAATCGAAGGAGATCGACGCGTTCTACGACAGCGTCGCGGACATTCCCGGGATCGGCGCTACCGCCGGATAATCTCGATTGCGGTACTGGACACGGTCGACCCGCTGGCGACGTTGCGGAAGCGGGCTGAGGTTGGATGAGGTCGCGTGTTCCAGGCGGGATCCCGAGCGAGGCGGATTTCTGTGGTCGATAGGTTCGCGCTTTTCGACGGGCATCAGCTACTACCTGCGCCCGGACTCGACTACGGCGTCGTGATGCGGCATGAACACGTCAATCCGGCGTCCGAAATAATGGCCGTCGTTCGTTACCTGTTCGGGATGTCCATGTCAGCCGCTTTCCGCTCCCATGGCATCACGCCAGTTTCTACGCCTACATGAAGCACGCAATCCATCGCTGGAACAGTGCCGCGAAATTACGGCGACGCAGGCCCGCAACGTGACCGACAACATAATCACGGTCGACAATGGGGGCCAGCCTCACGCAGCCGCTAACCGATATGTCTGGCATTGCCTTTCAGCCGGATTCACAAAGGAAGAAGCCCCGACCCGTATGCAGGCACAGGCGGCTAACGTACGCGTAGCATGCGCCTGTCTACCGGGCGAATGGCCAACAGCTACTCCGGGTACGGCCACCCCGGGTACGACGGGTCGACACCCGTCTTGAGGTGGCTTTATGGCAGGATCACGACCTGCTTGACGCGCAGCACGCCGTCGACGGTCAATTCGTCCATTAGTGTCGGCCCTTTGTACACACGAAATAACGTACCGTCTAGACGGGGCACCGGTCCACTGGATTACGGCGCCGGTAACGTCGAGGGCGCCCGTAACCACCATTACGTTCGGTACCATGTCCTGCCCGCGGCCGTCGTGCAAGGCGTTGTCGTCCTGCACCCAGAGGGCGGCCTTCGTACCCGGCCCGAGCGCGATCTGTCGGCCCAGTTCCCCCACTGCGCTGCGTTACCGCGCACGGCGGTCTTTGCGGGCGATCGCGGCCCCGGTGCCATAAGTGCCGTCGACGCGAACGGTGACCCGCTGGCGGTGCCAGCGCCAGCGTTGTACACCAGACTGACGTTGTCGTAGCGGTACCGCGTTGTCGTCGTCCAACACAGGTCTGGATGCGATGCTGCGCTTGAAACTCGCATTGTCCTGAACGTGACGTAGGTCAAGCTGTAAGCGCTCCAGGTCCATCTGCTTGTCGACGGGCACGTTGAAAGCGCCGTGCTGTAATTGTCCGACAGCACGAGACCGCCGTAGTAGCTTGCCGTCGGCTGCGGGATTTCCGTCTGCGCGGCGGCAAGGCGCTAGCGAATGCAGCGCGACCGCGAGTGTCGTGCGCTTCATGGTTCCATTCGTTGGTTGATCCTTCTACACGCAAATCCAATTGCGCTGCCGTTTGAGTTCGCGATCATTTGCGTCTCCTTCGAAGGTTGGAAAGCATCCGGCGCGCAAAGTACCAGCACGTTTTCGTTCCGGAGAGCTGCGCGATGCGGAGTTGCGCGCATCTTCGTAGACTACTCGTCTCGCGCTTGCGGCTTCTTGCACGCGATCAGATTCAACGGCGAGTCCGCCTGAGACGATTGGTCGCAGTGCGCAATACGAAATTGATTCGAGTTCCTTGGCTTCGCCCTGCTCACGGAAACGTTTTTGGCGCGGCTTACGTGTGACA
>CAVTFF010000018.1:0-178022 GCA_963733985.1 uncultured beta proteobacterium
GTAGACCCACCCCCAGTTCGGATTTCGCTTTCCGCTAACCGAAAGGGGACCCTAACGCCCCTGTAGTTCTGCACGCTGCGCGCGCAACAAGCCGTTCTCTGATGAGCATTTCGCTCATCACTTTCAGGAGAACGGTATGTACATCCTCAGAACGCTTGGTATTCGCGACGTCGTTCGCGCGCTCAGGCAGCGCAAGCTGCGCGTGGCGCTCCGCATCTCGCAGCACCTCATCAGCAACGTCGTGAACGCGGCGCGCTTTCGGCTGCGGCGGCGCTCGCGTCCTCTGGTCCGGCGTGCCCTGCGGAGGCCATCATGAACGGCGCCGCCTCGAGCCGAGCGCTCGCGATCGTGTCAGCGCCTGCTGCCCCGGCGACGACGGCGCGTGGCTTCTGGATCGCGAGGGCCATCACCAGAGCGACTGGCCTCGGGCTCCAGTTCGCCGGCCTCTACGCGATCGCCGTCACCTTCGAACTTTGGGTCACGGTCGCGCTCTGCGGGATCGGCGCGCTCGCCGTCCTCCTGCAGCACGTCGTCCTTTGGAGGGTCACCACATGCTCACCTGGGGAGTGATTGTGTTTGTCGGCCTGTGGTTGATCCTGGCCGACTTGGGCGCGGTCCGCAAAGCGAAGCTCATGGGCAACCCGATCCTGGTGCACGTCATCGTGATTGGGTCGGGCCTGTGGATCCATGGCGGCAGCGCCGATGGCGCCATGGCGGCCATCGTCAGCGGCGTGTGCAGCGCGCTCTACGTGCGCTACCAGCAGCGCATGTACGGCTATATCCGCAAGAACCAGTGGTATCCCGGCGTGGTTCGCGCGCGGGATCCACGCCTCACAAAGGTGAATCCATGAATCACGATCTCTACGCTGAAACCACGGCGCGCATCGTCGCGGCCCTGGAACGAGGTGTCGCCCCCTGGGTCCGGCCGTGGTCGACGCTGGCCGAGGCGATTCCCATGAACGCCCAGTCTAAGCGGCAGTACCGCGGCGTGAACTTCACGCTGTTGACCCTCGAAGCAGAGGCCCACGGCTATCCCATCAACCGCTGGCTCACCTACCGCCAAGCCGCAGAACTCGGCGGCCAGGTGCGCCGCGGCGAACAGGGCACGACGGTGGTGTTCTGGCAGCTCAAGAAAGATCGCGGCCGAGGTCTTCCCGGACAGCGCCGCGCCGGACCTGCCCGACCGGGTCTACCCGCTGCTGCGCGCTTATACGGTGTTTAACGTCGCCCAGGTCGACGGGCTCGCGCCGGAGCTCACGCACGTCGCGCCGGCGACATGGGAGCCCGAAGCGCGCGCCGAGGAACTCCTCCTGATGTCGGGGGCGCAGCTCCGCTTTGGCGGATCGAAGGCGTTCTATCGCCCCGGCAGCGACGAGATCCAGCTGCCACCGCAGCGAGCGTTTCCGACCGCGGCGGGCTACTACAACGTGGCGCTGCACGAACTCACGCACTGGACGCGGCCACGAGAGCCGCTGCAATCGGCAGCTCGGCCGGCCGCTTCGGCGATGACGCGTACGCAGCAGAGGAGCTCATCGCCGAGATGGGGGCAGCGTTCCTGTGCGCCCATTGCCGGATCGACGGCGAGCTCCGTCATGCGGGCTACCTCGCCTCGTGGCTCAAGGTGCTGCGCACCGACAAGCGAGCGATCTTCGTAGCCGCCACCAAGGCCCAGCAAGCGGCGGACTACCTCCTGGCGCGCCTGCAGCCGGCAGCTACCGAGGCGCTCGCCGCCTGATCTCGTTTCACCTGTCGTTCTACCGAGCCCCGCCTCGTGCGGGGCTCTTCATTTCAAGGAGCAATGATGGACAACTACTTCGCGCGTCTCAACCAGATCAACGTATCCGAACACCTGGAGAAGAAGGGAGAGTTCAACTACCTCTCCTGGCCTTTCGCTGTCGCCCAGCTGCGCCTGGCCGACCCGAGTGCGAGCTGGGAGGTTCGCCGCCACGACGGCCTGCCCTACCTCAAGACGGAGACCGGCTACTTCGTCGAAGTGGCGGTCACCGTCCAGGGCGTGACCCTCGCCCAGATTCACCCGGTGCTCGATGGCAAGAACCGGCCGATCTTCGAGCCGACCGCCTTCGACATCAACACCAGCATCCAGCGCTGCCTGGTGAAGGCGATTGCGCTGCACGGCCTCGGCCTCTACGTTTATGCGGGGGAAGACCTCCCCAACGGTGAAGAAGCGCCACCACCCAAGGTCGCACCGATCAACCGCCAGCGCACGATCACGATCGGCCAACAGCGTTTCCTCGAGCGGCTGATAGTCGAAGCGGGCTGGACCGAAGCGCGCCTGCTCGACTACTTCGGCATCCAGACCACGGCAGAGCTTCCGATGGCCGAGTTCGACCGGGCGTTGAAGGCGCTGCAGCAGGCCAAACGGAGGGCGGCATGAGCACGATCGTCCGCCTGGTCCAGGGGAGCCCCGAGTGGCACGAACACCGCCGCACCCACCGTAACGCGAGCGAGACCCCGATCGTCCTCGGGGTCTCGCCGTGGCAGACGCCCTATGAGCTCTGGCAACAGAAGCTCGGGCGAACGGTGCCGGAGGTGACGCCAGCGATGCTCCACGGCACCCAGCTCGAGCCGGCCGCCCGTGCGGCCTACGAGCGGCAGACGGGGCTCGTCATGCAGCCCCTGGTCATGGTCGACGGGGAATATTCGGCGAGCCTGGATGGCCTTACCTTGGCGGGCGATCGAATCGTTGAGCTCAAGTGCCCGCTCAAAGGCCGCGACTCGACGCTGTGGAAGACGATCGCTGCGGGGCGCCTGCCGGAGTACTACCAGCTGCCAGGTGCAGCACCAGCTGATGGTGTCCAAGGCCGACATCGCCAACGTGTTCGTCTTCGACGGCACCGAGGGCATCGTGTTTCCGCTCGCGCCGGACCCGAACAGTTGGCCGCGGATCCACGAGGCATGGGACAGCTTCATGCGCTGCGTCACTAACAGCGACGCTCCGCCGCTGACGGACCGCGACACGCGGTTACGTGACGATCCCGAATGGCTGGAAGCAGCGGCGGCGTACCTCGAACTGAGAACGGCGTATGACGAATTAAGTGCCAGGTACGACGCCGCAAAGGAGCGGCTGATCGCGCAAGCGAGTCACGCGAAGGAGCAGGGTGGCGGCGTGTCGGTTACGAGGATCTGCAAGCGGGGCAAATCGACTACAAGAAGAGTCCCGGAGCTTGCGGCCGTCGATCTCGAGCTATATCGCGGAGCAGCGCCGCGCGAGGAGATGCGGGTATCCCCACCAGACATCGATGGCGCGCGGGTAGCCTCGTCGCGATCTACGCAAGCCGCCGCCATCCCTCGATCGCGGATCGAATCTGTTGATGCGCGGAACTGCGATCGTCACGCCGCTTGGCCGAAGCGGCCGTGGATCACGTTATCTCTCGATTCGCCAGGATCTCGATACAGTTCGGCCCATTTCTTGAGGGCGGCCTCGCGCTCGGGCAAATACTCCGCATGATTGTAAATGCCCAATACGCCCGGCAACCGATGATTGGCGATCTTATGGCCGATGAACGACTCGATCCCAAGGTCCGGCAAGCCGGGAGACAAGCGTGCGCCGGAAGTCATGCACATGACAAGGGGTCACATTCGGCAGCTGGCCACGCTTGAACAAGCTGAGCAACGCATTGTTAACGCTTCGTCCATAGATAGGCTGACCTTTCTTCGATCGGTGACGCGAACACATAGCCGTTTACTGCCGGTAACCGGCTCGAGCCTTCAAGAATCGCCACCGCTTGCGGCGCAAGATGCACGAGGTGCGCCCGACCACTCTTCGTTCGCGCGGCCGGAATACGCCAGAGGCCAGCAGAGAGGTCGAACTCGCTCCACGCAGCGTCAGTGACTTCACACTCGCGCTGCCCCGTCAGAATCAACAGTCGCAAGGCTGCGATGGTAACTGGGTCGGCTTTGCATCGCTCGGGATCGCCAAGCGCGCGCCACACCTCGACCAATTCGTCCAGGCGCAGCGTCACGTCGCGCTTTCTTGGCTTGGCATCGAAGTCAGCGCGGCTCAGCCGCTCGATACAGCTTTCCGCTACCCATTCGCGCGATTCGGCAAATCGCCAGAGTCGTTTCGCAGTGGTCAGGATTTCCCGGCCAGTTGCTTCGCCGTGCGCCCTTCTTTCTGACCGCGTGCGATTTTCTCCAGCGCCGCAATCACGTCCTGTCCGCGTTATATCTCGAATTTCCTATCGCCAATGATTGCCCCCAGCCGCTCCAAGCGATAGCGGGTAGCGGGTGCGCTTTTCTTCCCGTCAATGTGCTGCGCGATGAACCGATCGATCGGCTTCCCGCACAGTAGGTTGCGCGGCAGCGGCTCGTCTTCGCGGCATCGGCGGCTGCCTTGGCAGCGTCCCGCTCCGCAGCCGGATCGCGCCCTTCGCGGCGTAACTCCTTCCACGAGCTGCGACGATATCGAGCTTGCGCAAGAGAGAGCGACCCACCAGCGAGCATCCCTTCGACAGATTCAGCGTCGCCCCCTTTCGGGTCATAATTGCCGATATTGATTTTTCGGCGGTTGCCATGCGACCAGGTAGTCGATGATCCACACGCGGGTGCCGCCCGGGCGGATTCGCAAGTAAAGTCCGTTTCCATCGCCAAGCAGTACATCGGCGTCCGAGTTCGATCTTCGTGTTCCTGCACTCCGCGTCAGTCAGCTTGGGCATCATTCGGGTGTGAAATCGGGTGTGAACCGGGTGTGGAATTGAGCGGTTACCAAATGATAGCGCATTTCTCCGGACGGCACAATAGCATAAATCGTTAAAAAACAAAGCAATTAGCGAACGCTCGCGGACACTAACGGAAGGCCTATGCGCTACTGGCTGATGAAATCGGAGCCCGACGAGTTCTCGATCGACGACCTCGCGCGGGCGAAGAACCGTTCGACGCCCTGGTTCGGCGTGCGCAACTACCAGGCGCGCAATTTCATGCGCGACCAGATGAAGGTCGGCGACCGCGCATTCTTCTATCACTCGAGCTGCCCCGAGCCGGGGATCGCCGGGATCGTCGAAATCTCGGCCCCTGCTTATCCCGACGCGACGCAATTCGATCGCAAGAGCCCGTATTTCGACGCCAAGTCCACGAAGGACGCGCCGCGCTGGGTCAACGTCGACGTGAAGTTCGTCGAGAAGACCCGCCTCGTTTCGCTCGCGGAGCTGCGCTCGGATCCGGCGCTCGCGCGGATGCGCGTCCTGCAGCGCGGCAACCGGCTTTCGATCACTCCGGTCGATCCTGCCGAGTGGACCCACGTCGTGAAGCTCGCCAAGCGCGAGGCTTGAGAGGGGTGGATCTCTCGCTGATCGTCGCTTTCGTCGTCCTGGGCGCGATTGTCGGCTTTCTTGCCGGGCTTCTCGGCATCGGCGGGGGCATGACGATGGTGCCGCTCCTCACGATCGTCTTCAGCCGCCAGGGATTCCTGACCGAGCACGTCGTGCATATGGCGGTGGCGACGGCGACGGCGACGATCCTGTTCACCTCGATCTCGTCGGCGCGCGAGCACCACCGCCACGGCGCCGTGCTGTGGGGCGTCGTCGCCGGCATGGCGCCCGGCATCGTCGTCGGCTCGCTCCTCGGGCCGCAGATCGTCGGCGGCATGTCGACCGCGGCGCTGGCGGCATTCTTCGGCGTCATTCGTCGCGGTGTCGGCGACGCAGATGCTCTTCGACCGCAAGCCGAAGCCGACGCACAAGCTGCCGGGACGCGGCGGGCTCTTCGCCGTCGGCGGCGGCATCGGCCTCGTCTCGAGCATGGTCGGCGCGGGTGGAGCGTTCCTGTCGGTGCCGTTCATGACCGCATGCAACGTCGGCATCCGCAGCTGCGTCGCCACCTCGGCGGCGCTCGGGCTGCCGATCGCCGTGGCTGGTACGGTCGGTTTCGTCATCGCCGGATTCAACCAAGCGGGCTTGCCGCCGTATTCGATCGGCTACGTCTACGTGCCGGCGCTGCTCGCAATCGTCGCGGGCAGCGTCGTCTGCGCGCCGATCGGGGCGCGCGCCGCACATCGCTGGCCGGTGAAGACGCTGCGGCATGCGTTCGCGTTGCTGCTCTACGCCCTCGCTGCCTATATGCTTTGGAAATCGTGGAGCGCGTGGCAGCGCTGAGCGATGTCGCCGGCCCCAGTACGCCGGTTCTAGCGGCCGAATCTCTCGCGCAACATGCTCTTCATGACCTTCCCCATGGAATTGCGCGGAAGCGCATCGACGAAGTGCACGCGCTTTGGGACCTTGAAGGTCGCGATCTCGGTTTTCAGCGCGGCGATCACGTCCGCTTCGCGCAACGCATTCCCCGGCCGCGCGACGACCACTGCCGTCACCGCTTCGCCGAAGTCGGCATCGGGCACGCCAATGACTGCGGACTCGGCCACCCCGGGAAGCGCGTCGATCTTTTCCTCGACTTCCTTCGGGTAGACATTGAGGCCACCGGTGATGATCAGGTCCTTTGCGCGGCCGACGATGCGAACGTAGCCGTTCTCGAGGATCTCCCCCATGTCGCCGGTGCGAAACCAGCCGTCGGCGGTGAACTCCTCGCGGGTCTTCTCGGGTAGCCGCCAGTAGCCTGCAAAGACATTGTGGCCTTTCACCTCGATGCCGCCGACCTCGCCCTTGGGACAGTCCCTGCCGCCGGCATCGACGATGCGCACCGACACGCCGGGCAGCGGCGGCCCCACGGTCCCGGCGATCCGCTCGCCGTCGAGCGGGTTCGATGTGTTCATTCCGGTCTCGGACATCCCATAGCGCTCGAGGATCGTGTGCCCGGTGCGCTGCCGGAATTCGGCGAAGGTCTCGGGAAGGAGCGGTGCCGAGCCGGACACGAACAGCCGCATCGAGCGGCAGTCAGCGATGCCGAACGCCGGATCGGCGAGGAGCCGCGTATAGAACGTCGGCACGCCCATCATCACCGTCGCGCGCGGCAGCAACGAGCGCACGTCGGCTGCGTCGAACTTCGCGAGCCACAGCATGCGGCTCCCCGAAAGCAGCACGCAGTGCACGGCGACGAACAGGCCGTGAACGTGGTAGATCGGCAACGCATGCAACAGCACGTCGCCGCGCGTGAAGCCCCAGGCGTCGACCAGCGCGAGCGCATTGCTGGCGAGGTTTCTGTGCGTCAGCATCGCGCCCTTCGCGCGGCCGGTCGTTCCGGACGTATAGACGATCGCCGCGAGGTCGTCCGGGCCGGACGTGACGGTGTCGAACGATTCCCGCTGGCCGGCGGCGCGATCGATCAACGTACCTCCGCCGCCGGCGAGCGTCAGTACGGCGGCCTGTGGACGCAGCGGCGCAATGGTTGCCGCAGACTCGGGCCGACAGACGATGACGCGCGGTTCTGCATCATCGAAAAAATAGGCGAGCTCGCTTTTCTGGTAGCCGATATTGAGCGGAAGGTAGACGAGTCCGGCGCGCAGGCAGGCGAGGTAGAGCGCAAGCGCTTCCCAGCATTTGTCGACCTGCACCGCGACGCGGTCGCCGACCTGGCAGCCTTCGTTGCACAGCGCGTGGGCGATTTGGGCCGACACCGCGTCGAGTCGGTCGTAGTGAATGACCGGCCCGTCGGGGATGAGGATGCACGGCTCCCCGATGTGCTCGTCGAAATGACCGCGCAGGAGCGCGTAGAGATTGGCGTTCATATCGGGCGACTGACGCCGCTGTGCACGCGGCGGCCGCCATTACAGCACAATGCTCGCTTGCTGCGGACCCCGGGCAGGTGGACCAGGTCCGCGGCGCGCCGTCAGATCAGACCGGCACCACGCGCCCACTGATATTTCGCGGCGAGGACCGCGACCGGCATCTCGGTCGAGTACGGGTATGCCGGAATGCCGTGGTCGAAGAGATATTCGGATGCTTCCTCGACCTCGACGTCGCCGGCGAGCGAGACGACGATCGGCTTGTGGATGCCCTTGGCGCGCATTTCCTCGATCACCTCGACCATCGTCTTCGCGAAGACCATCGGCGGCGTGATGATCGTGTGCCAATAACCGAGGATGAGCGCGTGAATGCGCGGATCCTCGAGGCCGAGCCGGACCGTGTCCTGGTACGTCTTCGGCGGCTGCCCGCCGGTGATATCGACCGGATTGCCGGCGGCGCCGAAGGGCGGGATGAACTTGCGGAAAGCAGCATCGAGATCGGGCGGCATCGGCATCAGCCTGAGGCCGTTGTCGACGACCGCATCGGAGAGCAGCACGCCCGAGCCGCCGGCGCCGGTGATGATCACCACGTTCTCGCCCTTTGGCGTGGGCAGAACGGGAATCGCGCGCGCGAATTCGAGGAGGTCGCGCAGGCTCCGGGCGCGGATCACGCCGGACTGCTTGAACACGTCTTCGTAGATCTTGTCGTTGCCGGCGAGGGCACCCGTGTGCGAGCTCGCCGCGCGTGCCCCCGCGGCGGTGCGTCCCGCCTTGAGGACGACGATCGGCTTCTTTTTCGACACGCGCTTCGCGACCTCGGCGAACGCGCGGCCGTCCTTCAGGTCTTCGCAGTGCTGGGCGATGATGTGCGTGTTGTCGTCCTGCTCGAAGAACGTGAGCAGATCGTCCTCGTCGATGTCCGACTTGTTGCCGAGCCCCACGATCGCCGACACGCCCATCTTGGCGGAGCGCGAGAAGCCGATGATCGCCATCCCGATGCCGCCCGACTGCGACGACAGCGCCGCATGGCCCTTGAAGTCGTACGCGGTGCAGAACGTCGCGCAGAGGTTCTTCCACGTGTAGTAGAAGCCATAGATGTTGGGACCCATCAGCCGCACGTTGTATTTGCGGCCGATTGCTTGAATCTCCTTCTGCCCCTCGACGTTCCCGGTTTCGGCGAAGCCCGAGGGGATCAGCACGGCGCCCGGGATCTTCTTTTCGCCGCACTCGACCAACGCGGCCGCGACGAACTTCGCGGGGATCGCGAACACCGCGAGATCGATGACGCCGGGAACATCCTTGACGCTCTTGTACGCCTTGCGTCCCAGGATCTCGCTGGCGGACGGATGGATCGGGTGGATCGCGCCCTGGTAGCCCCCGTTGATCAGATTCTTCATCACCGAATTGCCGATCTTTCCGTCCTCCGACGAGGCGCCGATGACGGCGACCGACTCGGGCTTCATGATGCGGTTCATCTGCCGGATGATCTCGTCCTGGCTCGGCCGGTAGCGCGCGGGCTGCGGATTCCAGTCGCAGACGATGCGCACGTCGGCGGCGGTCGCGCCCTTCGGCGTGGCGAACACCGGGTTCAGATCCATCTCGGAGATTTCCGGAAAATCCGCGACGAGCTGCGACACGCTCTGAATGATCCGCGCGAGCGCCTGGCGGTCGACCGGCGCCGCGCCACGAACGCCCTTGAGGATCGGCGCGGCGGCAATGCCGTCCTGCATCGACATCGCGTCGGCCCGAGACGCCGGCGCGAGCCGGAACGTCACGTCCTTCAGCACCTCGACCAGCACGCCGCCCAGGCCGAACGCCACCAGCTTTCCGAATGAGGGATCGGTCACGGCACCGACGATGACCTCCTGCCCGCCCGCGAGCATCTGTTGCACCTGCACGCCCTGCAGCGTGGCCTTGCGGTTGTACTTCTTCGCGTTGGCGATGATCGTGTCGAAGCCCTTGCGGACCTCTGCGGTGCTCTTGACGCCTACGAGCACGCCGCCCGCTTCGGTCTTGTGGAGGATCTCCGGCGAGACGATCTTCAGGACGACGGGGAATCCCATCGCGGACGCGAGCTTCGCGGCTCCGGCCGCCGATGTCGCGACGCCTTCTTTGGGGACGGGAATCCCGTAGGCGTCGCAGACTTCCTTGCCCTCGGGCGCGGTCAGCGACGTGCGCCCTTCCGCCTTTGCCTTGTCGAGAACGCGCCGGACTGCGGTCTTGTTGTTCGCCATCGTGGTTCCTCGAGAATGTTCGATGATGGCGGCGCGCTTCGCACCGCCGCAGGTCGCCCGTCAGATCACTTTTTCAGCGCGCAGCACTGCGATCGCATCCTTGTCATAACCGAGCTCGGCCAACACCTGGTCGGTGTGCTCACCGAGAAGAGGCGAACGCGTGACTTCGGTCAGGCTGTCGGACATCTTGATCGGGTTGCCGACCGACAGATACTTTCCGCGCGTCGGATGATCGACCTCGACGACGGTTCCCGTCTTGCGCAGCGACGGTTCCTCGGCGATCTCCTTCATCGACAGGATCGGGCCGCACGGAATGTCGTGCTTGTTGAGGATGTCCATCGCCTCGAACTTGGTCTTGGTCTTGGTCCATTCCTCGATCTCGCCGAAGATTTCCATCAGGTGCGGGAGACGCCCCTTCGGCGTCGCATAGCGAGGATCCGTGAGCCACTCCGGCTTCCCGATAACCTCGCAGATGTCCTTCCACACCGGCGCCTGCGTGATGAAGTAGATGTAGGCGTTGGGATCGGTCTCCCAGCCTTTGCACTTGAGGATCCAGCCCGGCTGCCCGCCGCCCGATGCATTGCCGGCGCGCGGAACGGCGTCGCCGAACTTGCCGTTGGGGTACTGCGGGTATTCCTCCATCACGCCGGTGCGTGCGAGCCGCTGCTGATCGCGGAGCTTCACGCGGCAGAGATTGAGCACGCCATCCTGCATCGCGGCGAGCACCCGCTGACCTCGGCCGCTCGTGTTGCGCTGGAAGAGCGCCGCGACGATGCCAAGCGCGAGATGCAGCCCCGTGCCGGAATCGCCGATCTGCGCGCCGGTGACGAGCGGCGGACCGTCGTCGAAGCCGGTTGTCGACGCCGATCCACCGGCGCACTGGGCGACGTTCTCGTAGACCTTGCAGTCTTCGTACGGCCCGGGGCCGAAGCCCTTCACCGACGCGACGATCATCCGCGGATTCAACTGCTGAATGTGCTCCCACGTGAGCCCCATCCGGTCGAGCGCGCCCGGGGCGAAGTTCTCGACCAGCACGTCGCAGCGCTTGACCAGCGCTTCCAGCACCGCCTTGCCTTTCGGGTGCTTCGCGTCGACGGTGATCGAACGCTTGTTGTGGTTCAGCATCGTGAAATAGAGGCTGTCGACATTCGGGATGTCGCGGAGCTGTCCGCGCGTGATGTCGCCTTCGCCCGCCCGCTCGACCTTGATCACGTCCGCGCCAAGCCACGCGAGGAGCTGCGTGCATGTCGGCCCCGATTGCACATGCGTGAAATCGAGAATGCGGACGCCGTCCAGTGCCTTGCCCATTACGTTCCCCTATCCAATACCGTCGAACCGAAAGCGTTGCTGCGAATCCAGATGGCTGTCACGGTTTCTTCTTGGCGGCGGGATTGAGACTCGTGATGCGGCCACTTTCCGTGCCCGCCTTTTCGTCGATGACCGCGTTGATCAAGGTGGGCTTGCGCGAGCGGATCGCTTCTTCCATCGCGCTGCGAAGCTCGGCCGGCGTCGTGGCGAGCACACCCACGCCACCAAATGCCTCCATCAATTTCTCGTAGCGCGCGCCCTTGACGAACACCAGCGGCGACGGATCGCGTCCTCCGGTCGGATTGACTTCATCGCCGCGGTAGACGCCGTTGTTGTTCAGGATCACGACGCAGACCGGCAGGTCGTAGCGGCAGATCGTCTCCACTTCCATGCCGGAGAAGCCGAAGGCGCTGTCGCCCTCGATCGCAATCACCTGCTCGCCGCTGACCACGGCCGCCGCAACCGAGAAACCCATGCCGATGCCCATGACGCCCCACGTGCCGACGTCGAGCCGCTTGCGTGGCTTGTACATGTCCACGATGCTGCGCGTGAAGTCGAGCGCGTTCGCGCCCTCGTTGACGAGGATCGCGTCAGGATTGGCCTTGACGATGTCGCGCACGACGTTGAGCGCGCTGTGGTAGTTCATCGGCGTCGGGTTCTTCGCCAGCGATTCGCCCATCTTCGCGACGTTCTTCGTCTTGCGCTCCGCGATGGCGTCGAGCCACTCGGCGGGCGGCGCAGGCCACGAGCCCATCGCGCCCAGCATCGTCTTGACGCACGAACCGATGTCGCCGACCACCGGCGCATCGATGCGGACGTTGGCGTCCGCCTCCTGCGGCGAGATGTCGACCTGAATGAACTTCTGGCCGCCCCATTGCTTCGGCGAAGCGCCGCCCCACGTCTTGCCCTTGCCGTGCGAGAGCAGCCAGTTCAGCCGCGCGCCGATCACCATCACGACGTCGGCTTCCGGCAGCACGTACGAGCGCGCCGCGGAGGCGGATTGGTCGTGCGTGTCCGGGAGCAGGCCCTTGGCCATCGCCATGGGCAGGTACGGGATGCCGGTCCTTTCCACAAGCGCGCGGATGTCCGCATCGGCCTGCGCGTACGCCGCGCCCTTGCCGAGAACGATGAGCGGACGCTTGGCGCCCTTGAGCAGATCGAGCGCGCGCTGCACGGCGTCCGGCGCCGGGATCTGGCGCGGCGCCGGATCGACGACCTTGATCAGCGACCGCTTCCCCGCTTCCGCGTCGATGGTCTGCGGGAAAAGCTTCGCCGGCAGGTCGAGATAGACGCCCCCTGGGCGGCCGGAGAGTGCCGCACGGATCGCCCGTGCCACGCCCACGCCGATGTCCTCGGCGTGCAGGACCCGGAACGCCGCCTTCGCGTGCGGTCTGGCGATCGCGAGCTGATCCATTTCCTCGTAGTCGCCCTGCTGCAGGTCGACGATCTCGCGCTCGCTCGAACCGCTGATCAGGATCATCGGGAAGCAGTTGGTGGTGGCGTTGGCGAGCGCCGTCAATCCGTTGAGGAAGCCGGGAGCGGACACGGTGAGGCAGATGCCCGGCTTCTGCGTCATGAAGCCGGCGATGGACGCGGCATACCCGGCGTTCTGCTCATGACGGAAGGCGATCACGCGCATTCCGTTGGCTTGCAACCTGCGCGTGAGGTCGGTGATCGGAATTCCGGGCAGGCCGAAGATCGTGTCGATGCCGTTCAGCTTGAGGGCGTCGATGACGAGCTGGAAGCCGTCGGTTTCCTGCGCCTGACGGTCGAGCGCACCGCCGCTGGCGGTCTTCGACGTGGCTTCGGCCGCCGTCGTCGCGGGCTTTTCCGCGGACTTCGCTGCGACTTCTTGCATGGCATCCCCCGATGATTGTGGTGAGGGGTCGGCGCGCGGGGCGCGCGGCTTCCCGGTTTCCGAGAAAGACGGCGGGCGGACCGATGCCGCTGCCGGATGGCGAAAAGACTTCCACGCCCGGGCGCCGCCGCATTGACGTATCTCCTCGTCCGCTCGTCCGCCTTGATCGCAACCGTGGCGCTCGTCGCTTGGTTTTTTCTTCGATCTGGCATAAGGTATGTGGTATACCACCACCTTGTCAACGGGTTTGCGCGCATGGCTTTATCGGCGGGGGCGACGACGACATCGCGTGCGAGGAGCGGTGAAGGCAATCGATATCGTTCTCGCGCTGATCCGCCAGCGAGCGCGGTTCGCCGAAGCCCAGGCTGACCCGTAAGGAACCGGGGACCGGACATGTCCGCACTTCTGCATCCACTCGCGCCTCCCGCGCTGGAGCTGCAGCCGATCGCGACGAGCGCAAGCCTGCGCGACCAGGCGTACGCCGCGTTGAAGCAGGCGATCATGGACGCGGACATCTACGCCCACAGCGAAGAGATCCGCCTGGACGAGCGGCAGCTGAGCAAGGCGCTGGGCGTCTCGCGCACCCCGATCCGCGAGGCGATGACGTTGCTCGAGCGGGAAGGGTATCTGCGCACGGTGCCGCGGCGCGGCGGATTCATCGTTCGCAAGACGAAAAAGCAGATCATCGAGATGATCGAGATGTGGGCGGCGCTGGAAAGCATGGCCGCCCGTCTCGCCACGCTCAACGCCTCCGACGAGGACATCGCCGCGCTGCGCCACATGTTCGACGAGTTCCGCAACGCGACGCCGGCCGAGAACATCCACGAATACTCGGACGCCAACATCGCGTTCCACCAGGCCATTATCCGGCTCTCCGGCTCGCACCTGATGGGCAAGACGATCGACGAACTCTTCATTCACGTGCGCGCGATCCGCAGGATGACGATCTCGCAACGCGACCGCGCGTCGCGCTCGATCATCGATCACATGCGGATCATCGAGGCGCTCGAGGCGCGCGACACCGAGCTTGCCGAGCGGCTGGTGCGCCAGCACTCGCTCGACCTCGCGGCGCATGTCGAAAAGCACTGTGACTTTCTCGAATGAACGAGCCGGGGGGGCGCCAGCCGAGCCGCCGCCGTGCCAGCGATCGCGGATTGGCGCGGCGGCACACCCGGCATCTGCGAGGGCCGGTCGCCCATCCGGCGCCCACGGCAGGACGTATGAACGATCGGGCCGTCATCGACACGTCGAAGCTCGGGCGGCGCGGGGCGGCGCGCGGCCACCCGAAGGGCCGGCAGGTCGACGCGCAGGCGCTCCTCGAAGTGCGCGCGCTGCTCGGCGAGGCGCCCCGCCGCCGCGATCTGCTGGTCGAGCATCTGCACCGGATCCAGGACCGCTACGCGTGCGTCGCTAGCGCGCATCTCGTTGCGTCGGCGTCCGAAATGAAGCTCTCCCTCGCCGAAGTCTACGAGGTGGCGACGTTCTACCACCATTTCGACGTGATGAAGGAAGGCGAATCGCCGCCGCCCGAAATCACCGTGCGCGTCTGCGAGACGCTGTCCTGCGAGCTGGCCGGCGCTTCCGCGCTGCGCGCTGACCTCATGCGTGCGTGCGGCGCCAACGTCAGGGTGATCGGCGCGCCTTGCGTCGGGCGTTGTGAGCACGCGCCCGCGGCCGTCGTCGGCAGGAATCCGATCGACCGCGCGACGGTGCCTGCCGTCGTCGATGCGGTCGCGAAGCGGCATGTCGAGCCGGACATACCGCGCCACGTCGACTATGCTGCGTACCGAGCCGGCGGCGGCTATCGCACGCTGGTTTCCTGTGTGCGCGGGGAGCGCACCGTCGATGCGGTCATCGCAGCGCTCGAGGAGCTCGGGGCTGCGGGGACTGGGCGGCGCCGGCTTTCCGGCGGGTCGCAAGTGGCGGATCGTGCGCGCCGAATCCGCGCCGCGGCTGATGGCGGTGAACATCGACGAGGGCGAGCCCGGCACGTTCAAGGACCGCTACTATCTCGAGCGCGACCCCCATCGCTTCCTCGAGGGCATGCTGATCGCCGCCTGGGCGGCCGGCATCGACGACGATCTACATCTATTTGCGCGACGAGTACGCCGCGTGCCGCGCGATCCTGACCGCGCGAGATCGCGGCGCTCGAAGCCGACCCGCCGTGCCCGCTGCCGCCGATCCAGCTTCGCCGCGGTGCGGGCGCCTACATCTGCGGCGAGGAGTCGGCGATGATCGAGTCGATCGAGGGCAAGCGCGGGATGCCGCGCCTGCGCCCGCCGTACGTCGCGCAGGTCGGGCTTTTCGGCCGGCCGACACTCGAGCACAACATGGAGACGCTGTACTGGGTGCGCGACATCCTCGAAAAGGGCGCGGCTGGTTCGCGGACCAGGGCCGGCGACGGGCGCAAGGGCCTGCGCTCGTTTTCGGTGTCGGGCCGCGTGGCGAAGCCCGGCGTGCATCTCGCGCCGGCCGGCATCACGCGTGCGCGAACTGATCGACGAATACTGCGGCGGCATGCTGCCGGGGCACGAGCTCTACGCCTACCTGCCAGGCGGCGCGTCGGGCGGGATTCTGCCGGCGTCGCTCGCCGATGTGCCGCTCGACTTCGATACGCTGCAACCGCACGGGTGCTTCATCGGCTCGGCGGCGATCATCGTCCTGTCGCAGCACGATCGTGCGCGCGACGCCGCGCTGAACCTGATGCGCTTTTTCGCCGACGAGTCGTGCGGCCAATGCACGCCGTGCCGTGTCGGCACCGAGAAGGCCGTGCGCATTATCGACCAGCCGCGCTGGGACGTGCCGCTGCTCGAGGAGCTGTCGCAGGCGATGGCGGACGCCTCGATCTGCGGGCTCGGCCAGGCCGCGCCGAATCCGGTCGCGTGCGTCATCAAATATTTTCCCGAGGAGCTCGAATGAGCGGGCGGCGCGAAGCGCAGGCCCGAAGGGCGCGTCCGCGAGCGATTGAGGGCGGCCGACGTATCGACGTGTTGATGCAAAACCAAATCGCGGAGGCCGCGTGAAAACCGAAACCATCGGATTTCAGCTCAACGGCCGACCTGTCGCCGCGACCGCCGGCGAGACGATCATCGAGGCCGCGCACCGACACGGCATCGAGATCCCGCATCTTTGCTACACGCCCGGGATGCGCCCCGACGGCAACTGCCGCGCGTGCATGGTCGAGATCAAGGGCGAGCGCGTGCTGGCGCCGTCGTGCTGCCGCACGCCCGCGCCCGGCATGGAAGTGTCGAGCGAAAGCCCGCGCGCGCGCCACGCGCAGAAGATGATCGTCGAGCTGCTGGCTTCCGACGTGGC
Organism: uncultured beta proteobacterium; assembly: GCA_963733985.1. Taxonomy (GTDB): domain Bacteria; phylum Pseudomonadota; class Gammaproteobacteria; order Burkholderiales; family Casimicrobiaceae; genus CAIWHR01. Next base: position 16,346 of record CAVTFF010000018.1, read on the forward strand.
GGAAAGGGTCTACAAACCCGACTCCGAGCTCGCGCACTGGAAGCGCGCGCTCGGCGTCGGCGTGCCACGTTTTCCGGCGCGCGCTCAACCCGCGCCGGACCTCACCCATCCGGCGATGGCGGTCAACCTCGACGCCTGCATCCAGTGCACGCGCTGCGTGCGCGCTTGTCGCGAGGCGCAGGTCAACGACGTGATCGGCTACGCCTTCCGCGGCGCGCATTCGGCGATCGTTTTCGACTTCGGCGACTCGATGGGCGCGTCGACGTGCGTCGCCTGCGGCGAATGCGTGCAGGCGTGTCCGACGGGCGCGCTCGCGCCGGCACACGACGCCTACCTTGTCGCGGCCGATCGCGTCGTGCCTTCCGTGTGCCCGTACTGCGGCGTGGGCTGCCAGCTCGACTACCACGTCAGGGACAACGCAATCGTCCGCGTCGAAGGCCGCGACGGGCCGGCAAACCACGGACGCCTCTGCGTCAAGGGTCGCTTCGGCTTCGACTACGTCAATCATCCGCAGCGGCTGACAAGACCGTTGATCCGCAAACCCGGCATCCCGAAGACGGCGGACTTCGTCATGGATCCGGCCGAGCCGCTTTCGGCATTCCGCGAAGCGAGCTGGGACGAAGCGCTCGAACTCGCGGGCGGCACCCTCGCGAAGATCCGCGACGCGCACGGCGGGCATGCGCTCGCCGGTTTCGGATCGGCCAAGGGCAGCAACGAGGAGGCGTACCTGTTCCAGAAGCTCGTGCGCACCGGCTTCGGCTCGAACAACGTCGACCACTGCACGCGGCTCTGCCACGCGTCGAGCGTCGCGGCGCTGCTCGAGGGCATCGGCTCCGGCGCGGTGTCGAATCCGGTGATGGATGTGATGCAGGCCGAGGTCGTCCTGCTGATCGGCGCCAATCCGGTCGTCAACCACCCAGTCGCGGCGACGTGGATCAAGAACGCCGTAAAGCGCGGGACGAAGCTGATCCTGGTCGAGCCGCGCCGCTCCGAGCTCGCACGGCACGCGGCGCATTTCCTGCAGCTCAAGCCCGACACCGACGTCGCGCTGCTGAACGCGATGCTGCACACGATCGTCGACGAGGGTCTGGTGGCGCAGAGCTTCGTCGAAAGTCGCACCAGCGGTTACGACGAAATCCGGAAGAACGTCGCCGGCCACAGTCCCGAAGCGATGGCGCCGTGTGCGGAATTCCCGCGGCGACGATCCGCGAGGTCGCGCGGCTCTTCGCTCGGTCGCGCGGATCGATGATCCTGTGGGGAATGGGCATTTCGCAGCACATCCACGGCACCGACAACGCGCGGTGCCTGATCGCGCTGTCGCTGATGACCGGCCAGGTGGGACGGCCCGGCACCGGCCTCGCATCCGCTGCGCGGCCAGAACAACGTGCAGGGCGCGAGCGACGCCGGCCTCATTCCGATGATGTATCCCGACTACCGGCGCGTCGACACGACGGAGGCGAAAGCGGCGTTCGAGGCGCTGTGGGGCACGGCGCTCGATCCGATGGCGGGCCTCACCGTCGTCGAGATCATGGACGCTGTGCACGCGGGCAAGATCCGCGGCATGTACATCATGGGCGAGAACCCCGCGATGTCGGATCCGGACGTGAGCCACGCGCGCGCGGCGCTCGCGAAGCTCGAGATGCTGGTCGTCCAGGACATCTTCCTGACCGAGACCGCGTATCTCGCCGACGTGATCCTGCCCGCCTCCGCCTTTCCCGAGAAGACCGGCACGTTCACGAACACCGACCGCTCGGTGCAGCTCGGGCGAGAGGCGCTGGTGCCGCCCGGCGAGGCGCGGCAGGACCTGTGGATCATCGTCGAGATGGCGAAGCGACTCGGACTTCCGTGGCGCTATGCGCATCCGCGCGACGTCTTTGCCGAGATGCGCACGGCGATGCCCTCCATCGCCGGGATCACCTGGGAGCGCCTCGAGCGCGAGCACGCAGTCACCTATCCGTGTGAGCACGAGGGCGACCCCGGAACGCGCGTCGTGTTCACCGCGCAGTTCCCGACTTCGACCGGCAAGGGCCGTTTCGTTCCCGCGCGCGTCATACCGGCGGCCGAGCGACCGGACGCCGCATATCCGTTCGTGCTGATCACGGGGCGCCAGCTCGAGCACTGGCACACCGGCAGCATGACGCGGCGCACCGACGTCCTGAACGCGATCGAGCCGGCGCCCGTGGCGTCGCTCAACTCTCGGGACCTCGAAGCCCTCGGCGTCGCGCCGGGCGGCGCGATCACCGTAGCCTCGAGACGCGGCAGCATCACGCTTTCCGCGCGCGCCGATGACGGCACGCCGCGCGGCGCGGTATTCATCCCGTTCTGCTACTACGAGGCGGCCGCCAATCTTCTCACCAACCCCGCGCTCGATCCGTTCGGGAAGATTCCCGAGTTCAAGTACTGCGCGGTGCGCGTCACGCCCGGCGGCGCCGCTGCCCTGGCGCAGGGGTACGGCGGGGCGGGCAGTCGAGCCGCGGAGAGTGCGCCCGTCGCGGAGTAGCGCGCCAGGCGCGAGCGCGCCTAGTACTTGCCACGCATCCGCGCGATCAGGTGCGAGATGAGCGGCCAGAAGAGCATCACGACCGCGAGCCCGGTGATGCCGCCAACCAGCCAGTTGGAATAGAAAATGCGAACGTCGCCCTGCGAGATCAGCATCGTCTGGCGGAAGGAGTCCTCTGCACGGTCGCCCAGGACCAGCGCCAGCACCAGCGGCGCGAGCGGGTAGTCGAGCTTCTTGAACACGTAGCCAATAGCGCCGAATGCCAACATGAACCAGATGTCGAGCATCGCGTTGTGCACCGTGTACGCGCCGATCGCGCAAATGACGATGATCACGGGGGCGATGATCGAGAATGGAACCCGTAGGATGGCGGCGAACAGCGGCACGCAGGTGAGCACGACGATGAGGCCGGCAATGTTGCCGAGATACATGCTCGCGATCAGGCCCCAGACGAAGTCCTTCTGCTCGACGAAGAGCAGCGGGCCGGGTTGCAGGCCCCAGATCAGCAGTCCGCCCAGCAGCACAGCGGCCGTGGGCGAGCCCGGGATGCCGAGCGCCAGCATCGGCAGCAGCGCGCTCGTGCCGGCGGCATGCGCCGCGGTCTCCGGCGCGATGACGCCCTTCGATCTGGCCCGTGCCGAACTTGTCGCCGTCCTTCGACATGCGCTTTGCGATGCCATAGCTCATGAACGACGCCGGCGTCGCGCCGCCCGGGCGTGATGCCCATCCAGATGCCGATCGGCGTGCTGCGCAGCGACGTGAGCCAGTAGCGGGGCAGCTTCTTCCAGGTCGTCGAGCACGACCTTGAGGTCGATCTTCGCGGTCTTGCCGGTGAAGGACAGGCCCTCCTCCATCGACAGCAGGATCTCGCCGATGCCGAACAGCCCGATCACGGCGATCAGGAAGTCGAAGCCGCGCATCAGGTCGGTGAAGCCGAACGTCAGCCGCAATCGCCCGGTGACAGTGTCCATGCCGACGGCGGCCAGCGCGAAGCCGAGCATCATCGAGGCGAGCGTCTTGAACGGCGAGCCCTTGCCCATGCCGATGAAGCTGCAGAACGTGAGCAGGTAGACCGCGAAGAACTCCGGCGGGCCGAACTCCAGCGCGAACTTGGCGACCAGCGGCGCGAGGAACGTGATCATCAGCACCGCGAAGAACGCGCCGACGAACGACGACGTGAACGCCGCGGTCAGCGCCTCGCCGGCGCGGCCCTGCTGCGCCATCGGGTAGCCGTCGAAGGTTGTCGCGACCGACCACGGCTCGCCCGGGATGTTGAACAGGATCGAAGTGATCGCGCCGCCGAACAGCGCGCCCCAGTAGATGCACGACAGCATGATGATCGCCGACGTCGGCGGCATCGTGAACGTGAGCGGCAGCAGGATCGCCACGCCGTTGGCGCCGCCCAGTCCCGGCAGCACGCCGATGATGACGCCCAGCACGATGCCGATCGAGCATCAGCAGCATGTTGAACGGCGACAGCACGACGGCGAACCCGTGCAACAGCGCGCCGATTTCGATCAAGGGGACTCTCGTCGGGGAGATGCGTGGCGGATATCGGCGGGACGGGGCGTGCTCAGTAGCCAGTCCACCAGAGCGGATTCGAAGGCGCCCTTGTACAGCGGCACCTTGAACCAGACCTCGAACATCAGGAAGAAGCCGACGTTGACGACGATCCGCGACGGCGAGGCTCTGCAGCCACGAGTACTTGCCCAGCCACACCATGAACAGCGCGATGTAGACCGCGGACGCGACGTAGATGCCGATCAGCTGGACGCCCAGCACGTAGACGAGCGCCGGTAGCAGCACCGACAGCACCTGCTTCAGCGGTGCCCAGGCGACGAAGAGCGCCCGACGCCGCGTAACGGCGCCGGCGAATCTTCTTGCGATCGCGCCACTGCGTGAAAAGCACCTGCCGAGCGTCGCCAGGCCCGAGACGCAGATCAGCAGCCCGATGTAGAACGGGAAGTAGCCCGACTCCGGCCCGTCGCTGCCCCAGCCCGAGCCGAGGCGGTGGCTGTCGATACATCACCGACGCGCCAAAGGCGAACAGGATCAGCGCAACGGCGACTTCGACCGAGCGCGTCGATATCCCGGCATCGTCACCCGGTTGGTTGTCGTCACTCATATCCAGCGGAACGCGCGAGTTGCGAGCAAACGCTGGCCGGAGGAGCCGGGCGTGACCGCAGCCAGGGCGTACGCAGGGCGCCGCGCCGCTCGGGCGGCGGCGCCCGGTCGCCGGTCAGGGCTTGGCGAGGAAGCCGGCCTCGCTTCATCAGCATCCTTGTGCGTGCTCTCGGCCTTCTCCACCCACTTCGCGTACTCGGGGCCGCTCATGAACGTGGTGTTGAACGCGCCCTTCTCCATGAACTTCTTCCACTCCGGCGTCTCGCGCACCTTCTTGAAGAGGTCGACGTAGAAATCGACCTGCTCCTTGGTGACGCCGGGCGGCATGAAGATGCCGCGCAGCATCACGTAGTCGACGGCGACGCCCGCCTCCTTGCAGGTCGGGATGTCGTTCCACGACATCGTGTCGGTGACCTTGGTCTTGTACGGCATGCGCTGCGTCGTCGAACACGCACAGCGGCCGCAGCTTGCCGGCGCGCCATTGCGCGACCGCCTCGATCGGGTTGTTGACCGACGAGTCGATGTGCTTGCCGACCAGCTGCACCGCGACGTCGCCGCCGCCCTTGAACGGCACGTAGGTGAACTTCACGCCGGTCGGCCTTCTCGATGCGCGACCGTGATGATCTGGTCTTCCTGCTTCGAGCCGGTGCCGCCCATCTTGAACTTGTTCGGGCCCGCCGGCCTTGACCGCGTCGAGGTAGTCCTTGGCCGTCTTGTACGGCGTGTCGGCGTTGACCCACAGCACGAACTGGTCGAGCGCCAGCATCGCGACCGGCGTCAGGTCCTTCCAGTTGAACGGCACGCCGGTCGCCAGCGGCGTGGTGAACAGGTTCGACAGCGTGATGATGATCTTGTGCGGGATCGCCCTTGGCGTCCTTGACGTCGAGGAAGCCTTCGGCGCCGGCGCCGCCGGACTTGTTGACGACGATGATCGGCTCCTTCATCAGGTTGTTCTTGGATGACGACGCCCTGGATGAAGCGCGCCATCTGGTCGGCGCCGCCGCCGGTGCCGGCGGGAACGATGAACTCGACCGGCTTGGTCGGCTCCCAGCCAGCGGCCGCTGCCGGGAGTGCGCAGGCGACGGCTACCGCGGCGATGACTGTCGGAATGATCGATCCACCGCGATGCGTGCGGCAGATGGGCGATGAGTCCCGGGTCTTGCGACACGAAGCGGAAACGTGCGCAAGCGGGGTCGCAGCAATCGAGTGGGCCATTTCGATCCTCCAAATGAAGATTGTTCGTAGTTGCTTCGCGACACTGCCGTCGATTCCGCGGCGATGTGCACCTCGTCCGTGCGAGGCTGCGTAATGGTACGCCATTTTCGGCGCGCGGGCAGGCAGCGGAGATGCGCACCGGCGAAACGAACCCCAACCGGCAAGCACCCATCGACGCGATCGCATGCGAATCCCGCGAGGCATGCGCGGGATGTTGCGGTGCGGGACGTCCGACGGAAGACGTTCGGCGTTATCATCGACATCCGGGACGATAGACATGTGCTGCGCTTCCTCACCACCATCGGCCGCGACGCTCGCGTTGCGTCCGCTGGCGGCCATCGACCGCATCGCGGCGATCAGCGACCCGCGGAGCATCGAACCGGTGAGCGGCGCGCTCTCGGCGCCGCGGCCGTCACCTCATCTCGCGCGCTTTCGGATCGCTCCTCGGGACGACGATGGCGTCGTGCTCGCGCGCGCGACGATCCGCGGCGCGCCGGTATTCATTGCGGCGCAGGACGAACGGTTTCTCGGCGGCAGCGCGGGCGTGAACCACGCCGATGCATTACGCCGCCTTTTCGAGCACGCGCGCGCGGAACGTCCTGCCGCCGTCATTCTGCTCGCTGCATCGGGCGGCGTGCGACTGCATGAAGCCAATCCCGCGGAGCTTGCGCTCGCCAAGGCGCTCGGGGCACTTTGCGACCTCCGTTTCGCGGGCGTACGCGCTCTGGCGATTGGCGTGGCCGACGTCTTCGGGGGTGCCTCGGTGCTCGCGTGCGCCGCCGACCGTACCGCGCTCCTCCCGGGCACGCGGTTCGGCTTGTCCGGGCCGAAGGTGGTCGAAACGGCGTGCGGTCGCGGCGAGCTCGACGCGGATGACGCGGCCGCAGTGAACGCCTTGTTCGGCGCCGAAGCGCGGGCGACCGCTGGCCACCTCGAGCTCGTTCCCGACAATGCGGAAGCGATCCGCGAGTGGGTGTCGCTGGTCGCGCCGCAGGATGCATCGTTCGAGCGCGCCGTGGAGCACACGCAGACGACGCTCGCCACCCGCCTCGTCGCCCGCCGCCTCGGGCGGCCGAGCGCCGCCGTGCAGACTATCGTTGAAGCCGTGGGGACGCCGCGCACGCCGCTGCCGCGCAGGCTCGCGCCGATTTACGCAGGCGCTGATCCGGTCGATCGGAACGGCTGGCTGTGGCGCATGCCCGGCCGCCCGATCTGGCTCACGCGGCCGTCGGCATTGGCGACCTTCGGGCCCGCGGAAGCACACGCGCAGGACGCGGCGCTGCTCGCGAATCTGGCCGCGAGCGACGAGCGCGAGCGCGCGACGCTGTTCGTCGTCGGCGACTCGTGTGGGCACGAGATCTCGCGTTCCGCCGAGGCGCTGTGCATTTCGCAGTACCTCGCGCAGCATGCCGCGGTGCTCGCGCTGCTGCGCTCCCGCGGCGTGCGCGTCATCGGGCTGCTGACCGCAGTCGGTCACAGCGCCGCCTTCTTCGTCAACGCGCTGCAGGCTTCCCACGTCTATGCGCTCGCGGGGACCCGCGTCGTGGCGATGGAGCCCGATGCCATCGCCCGCGTGACGAAGCAGGACAAGGAGCGGCTCGCCGCGCTGATCGAGAACGATCCGCTGCTCGGCCAGCCGGTGCGCCACTTCGCAAGCTGGGGCGGGATCGCCGAGATTCTGCCCGAGTTGAGCCACGACCGGCTCGTGGCGCTCGCCGCGCGCGAGCAGGGCGACGCCCCCTCCTAGCGGCGAGTGAGCGCGGCGGGGGAGGCCGCTGGGCCGAGCCAAGGCCTGAAGGGCGCGTCGCCGCGCGACCGAGCAGCGCCCGACAGCCGTGGGCAACGAATCTCGTCGATGGTGCGGAAGGGCGCAAGGGCGCGGCGGGCGAGTCCGACCGGCTGAGGCAGCGCCCGAGCCGCGCTCAACTCAGGTCTGCGGGCGTGCGGAACGCGTGTCTGCGCGCCGCCCACAGCCGCGCGAGCTGCTCCGCGCGGTCGGCGACGAGCGTGTCCGCGTCGGCGATGCACTCGGCGAGTGTCAACGGACCGCCCGGCAGCGTGAAGCATCCGGCGAACATCTTGCCGAGTTCCGGCAACGCGGCCGAATCCACCGCGCCCGAAAGCAGCGTGACGGGAACGCCCGCAGTGCGCGCATGGAGCGCGACGATCGCCGGCGCCTTCGCGAGAAGGGTCTGCGTGTCGGTGCGGCCCTCGCCTGTGATGGCCCAGTCCGCGCCTGCGAGCGCAGCGTCGAGACCGATGAGCCCGGCGACGACCTCTGCGCCGGAACGAAACGCGCCACCGATCAGCTGGAGCGCGAAGCCCAAGCCACCGGCGGCGCCAGCGCCGGGATTGGCCGCAGTGGAGCGCCCGGTCGCCTCCTCGGCGAGGTTTGCGAAACGCGCGAGCGTCGCGTCGAGCGCGACGATCTCGTCGGCGCGCACGCCTTTCTGCGGACCGAAGATTGCCGTGGCGCCCTGGACGCCGCACAGCGGGTTGTTGACGTCCGACATGATCGTGATTGCCGCTTGCTCGAGCCGCGGATCGAGCGCGGCTGCCTCGACGCGGGCGAGCGCGGCGAGCCCTTCGGGCGTGGGCGGCACCTGCGTGCCGTGCGCATCGAAAAGGCAGAATCCCAATGCCGCCAGCAGGCCGGCGCCCGCGTCGTTGGTGCTGCTGCCGCCGAGCCCGATCATGAAGCGGCGCACTCCAAGGTCAAGAAGCGCGCGGAGCAGCTCACCGACGCCGCGCGTCGTCCGCCGTGCCACCGGCATCGCCATGCCGTCCGGATCGGTGATGCCGACGATCTGCGCGACCTCGATCACGGCGGTGCGACCGTCCGGTCCGTTCACGACGCCAAACGCGGCCACGCGCGGGCGGCCGCCGGCGCCGGTGACGCTGCGCATCGCCCGCTCGCCACCGCGCGACAGCACCGCGTCGAGCGTGCCGTCGCCGCCATCGGCCATCGGGCATGCGCGCACATCGGCGCCCGGCCACACGCGAACGAGACCGCGCGCGATCGCGTCACAGACGGCCGGGGCGGTCAACGAGCCTTTGAACTTGTCGGGCGCGAGGACGATGGAAGGCTGCGAGCGGTCGGCCATGACGTAAGATTACCGGGCGGGGGCGCGTTTCCCTGAGATCGCGTGGCATCGTAACAGTCCGCACGTTGCAATGGAGCGAGCCGTGGGCCGGTGGCTGTCAGCCTTGATCGTCGTGTCGCTCGCCGCATCCGCGCGAGCGGAGCCGGCGATCGATTACGCGCGCGAGGAGCGCTGGGCGCAGGAGATCGTCCCGGCGCTCGTCGTGGGCGACGCGGTGTGGCTCGCCACCCCGGCGCGGCCCAGAGTTCTCGCGATCCTGACCGAGCCTTCCGCTGCGCCCAAGGGCGGCGTGATCATCGTGCACGGGCTGGGCGTGAATCCGGACTTCGGACTCATCAACGGAGTGCGCACCGGCCTCGCGGATGCCGGATACACGACGCTCGCGGTGCAGATGCCGGTGCTGGCGGCGACCGCAGCGCGCGACGACTACGCCGTCACGTTGCCCGCGGCGGGCGACCGGATCGCCGCGGCGATTGCCTTCCTGCACCGCAAGGGGGTCACGAAGATCGCCATCGTCTCGCACAGTCTGGGAGCAACGATGGCGAACGCGTATCTCGCGCGCTCGAATGCGCCACTCGTCGCCGCCTGGGTGCCGGTCGGAATGCAAGTCGACTTTGCCGCGCCGCCGAAGGAGCCGGTGCTCGATGTGACCGCCGAGAGCGAGCTCGCGGCGGTCGTCATGGCGACACCTTACCGAGCGAAGGGGCTGCCGAAGGATCGATGCTCGCGACAACTGACGATTGCGGGCACCGATCACTACTTCGAGAACCGGCAGAAAGAGCTGGCGGCAGCCATCGCGGAGTTCCTGGACCGCGTGTTCGACGGCCGCTGCTGATCGGCGGCAAAGCGAACCAGCGGCGCCCTCCGCGCCGCTAATCCCGATCGTCGTCCTCGCCGCGCGCCGCGCGGGTGAGGCGATCGCGGACGGCGAGCCACGCGTCGTCGTCCGGCACCATTTCGATCAGGATCACGTCGGCATTGGCGGCGTCGAGCGCGCGCAGGTTGGCATACAAGTCGTGCGCGTACGCGGCGGCGTCGGCAGGGGCCTGCCGCCAGACGTCGCTGAAATCCGCCGGCCGCGGGACCGTGCGCGCGAGGACGGCGATGTCTTCGTCACGCTCTTCGAGCTGCGCGATTTCGGCGCGCAGCGCACCGGCGCGACGAGCGTCGCCGGTGTTTTCGGCGCGTAGTGAGACGGCAGCGTGCCGGAGGCGCGCGGCGCGGACGGCATCCGGCCCGCGGGGCGCGCGGCCCAGCACGCGTGCGAGATCCGCCGCGCTGATGCCGCCGGGACGCAGCAGCACCGGATCGTCGCCGACGAAGGCGACGATCGTCGATTCGATCCCGACGGCGCAGGGACCGCCGTCGAGGATCATCGCCACCGCCCCGCCGAGATCGTCGGCGACGTGGCGCGCCGTTGTCGGCGAGATGCGGCCGAAGCGGTTCGCCGAGGGTGCCGCGATGCCGCCGTCGAACGCGGCAAGGAGATCGCGCGCGACCGGATGCGACGGCACCCGCAGGCCGACGCTGTCCTGACCGCCGGTGACGACGTCGGACGCCTGCTGCGCGCGTGGCAGCACCAGCGTAAGCGGCCCGGGCCAGAACGCGGTCGGCGAGTGCACGCGCGGCGTCGGGAAACGTGCGAGCCCAGCGACCGAGCGCTGCGATGAATCGGGCAGATGGACGATGAGCGGATGCGCAGCGGGCCGGCCTTTCGCCGCGAAAATCTTGCGCACCGCGATCGCCTGGCTGCGTCGGCGCCCAGCCCGTAAACCGTCTCGGTAGGGAACGCGACCAGCTCGCCCGCGCGCAATCGCTCCACGGCACGCGCAATTTCCGCCGGCGTCGGAGGCACGATCGATGCGCTCATCGTTGCGCCCGAACGCATGCGGGACGCGTCCGTCATTGCTTGCCGCGCGTTCCGACGCGCGCGCACGACCCTACCGCGGAGAGGGGCGCGACCATCCGGAATGGAGAGTGAAATCTGCTAGAATTCAAGCTTTTGCGCGGCGTCGTTCCGACGGCGCGTTTCCTGGGGCGCAGATGCGCGTTTCGAGGCAGCAAGGAGCGGGCAATGAGCGACTTCCTGTTCACGTCGGAATCGGTGTCGGAGGGTCATCCGGACAAGGTCGCGGATCAGATCTCCGACGCGGTTCTCGACGCGATTCTAGAGCAAGACCCGACCGGCCGCGTCGCCGCCGAAACGCTGGTCTCGACGGGCCTCGTCGTAATGAGCGGCGAGATCACGACCGCGCACAAACACGATTTCGCGCGCATCGCCCGCGACACCATCCGGCGGATCGGCTACAACGACCCCGAGCTGCGCTTCGACGCCGACGGCTGCGCAGTGATGGTCTGCTATGGCCGTCAGTCGCCCGACATCGCGCGCGGCGTCGATCACGCCTCCGACGAATATCTCAACCAGGGCGCGGGCGACCAGGGCTTGATGTTCGGGTACGCATGCGACGAAACGCCGGCGCTGATGCCGTTCCCGATCTATTACGCGCACCGGCTCGTGCAGCGGCAAAGCGAAGTGCGCAAGGACGGGCGCCTGCCGTGGCTGCGTCCCGACGCCAAGTCTCAGGTTACCGTGCGCTATGCCGAGGGCAGGCCGGTGGCGATCGACACCGTCGTGCTGTCGACGCAGCACGATCCGAGCATGAACGACCGACAGTCGGCGCTGGCCGAGGCCGTGATCGACGAGATCATCAAGCCGGTGCTGCCGCCAGCGATGCTCGACGAGCACCAAGTATCTCGTCAATCCGACGGGCCGCTTCGAGATCGGCGGCCCGCACGGGGATGCGGGGTCTGACCGGCCGCAAGATCATCGTCGACACCTACGGCGGCGCGGCCCCCCACGGCGGCGGCGCGTTCTCGGGGAAGGACCCGTCGAAGGTCGACCGCTCGGCCGCGTATGCCGCGCGCTACGTTGCGAAGAACATCGTCGCGGCGGGCATCGCGCGGCAGTGCCAGGTGCAGCTCTCCTACGCGATCGGCGTCGCGCACCCGATCAACGTGACCGTGTACACCGAGGGCACGGGTCGCGTTTCCGACGAGCGAATCGCCGCGCTCGTCAATGCGCATTTCGACCTGCGGCCGAAGGGCATCATCCAGATGCTCGATCTGCTGCGGCCGATCTATCTGAAGACCGCGGCATACGGCCACTTCGGTCGCGACGAGCCCGAATTCACGTGGGAAGCGACGGACAAGGTCGAAGTGCTCAGAGCCGCCGCCGGCCTCTGACCGGAACGGCCCGCATCCTCGTGGCGCACGGCCAGGTCGCCCGGTTCGCCCGACGCCTCGCATCGCGCTGGGACCCCACGTGCTGGACGGGGATTGTCGTGCGCGCGATTCCGGCGCGCGAGCGGGAAGTCGGCGGCTCCTTGATCCGCACACCCGATCATTTCATCGGCGCCGCTTGGGCACCGGCCGACCGGACGCCGGCGCGCTGGCCCGAGGCAGTCGTCATCGGGTCGCCCGCCGCCGACAATGCGCTGGCCGAGCTGTTCGTCCACGTGCCCGACGCCGCGCGGCTCTTTCTCGCCGGGATCGACGATGTCGATGCGGCCCTGGTCGCGGAGATCCTGCTCGCGGGCGATCGCAATCTCGAGGCCTACCAGCGCGAGGCGCTTCGTGTCTTCGTCGCGGCGGAGCGCGAGCGCACGCGCGCGGCGATCGATGCCCGCTATTCGGACCGCGATCCGGGCTTCGAGCGGTTCCGGGCGCGCGTGCTCGACCCCACCCGCGAATAGCGGCGTTGCGCATCGCCGCTTCCCACGCCGGCACACCCGCGCTTTCCTCGAACTGCGCGTCCGGGTACAATGACGGGCAATTCCGAGACTCGAATGTAACGAAGGGAGGTGATGCTCATGGCCGAACGATCCCGCACCCGCCGCAACACTCTCGAGCGCCGCTGCCTCGGCAAGGCCTACAAGCGTCTCTTTGTCGGCTCGCAGAAGGGCATTTTCAAGATGCTCGAGAAAATCAAGAAGGCATAGCGTCCTTCGCCGCGGCGCATTCCGCGCCGATAGAATGCACGGGGCCGCGCAGCGGCCCTTTGCTTTTGGTTTTTTGATCGCTCTCTCCGCGGGCCCGCCGGGCTCGCTTTCGATGCCCTTCGCCTACTACGCCAAGCTCTCACCGGCCCGACAACGGATCTATCGCAAGAGCGATGCGATCGAAGCGCTCGGGCTGCCGGCGGGGGTGGGCGCCGGGCCGTGCGTTGCGCGCATCCGCGACGGGCTCGCGAACGACGACCGCGCTGCGGTGCTGCGCGCCTGCCAGGATCTCGTCGATCTGCTGGTAGCCGGGTATCGGGTCCCGAGGATTCGAGTAAGGGTGCTCGCGCAGCGCCCCGCCGACGACTATGGCGAGCTGCACGGTCTCTACGAGCCCGAGGAGGGGCGCACGCAGGCGCGCATCACCGTCTGGATGCGGACCGCCGCGCGCCGCAACGTCGTCGCCTTCAAGACGTTTCTGCGGACGTTGGTGCACGAGGTCTGCCATCATCTCGACTACGAGCTCTATAAGCTTCCCGAGACGTTTCACACCGAGGGCTTCTACAAGCGCGAGTCGACGCTGACCGCCGCATTGATCGCCCAGGCGGGGCCTCCTTCCGATCCTGCGCAGCGCTGATTCGCCTCTCAACTATTGCTGCGCGAGCGCCGTCGCGTTCCAGCCGCCGCCGAGCGCCTTGATGAGCGCGACGCTCGCCGCCAGGCGCCGGCCGCGGATGCCGAGCGCCGTGCGCTCGTTGTTGAGCGCACCCGCCTGGATCACGACGACGGCGATGTAGTTGACGGTGCCGGCGCGGTACTGATTGTTGACGATCGTCACCGCTTCTCGGGCCGCCTTGACCGCGTCGTCCTGCACGCCCGCTTCTTCCTCGAGCCCGCGGAGCGCAGCGAGGTTGTCCTCGACTTCCTGAAAGCCGGTGAGCACCGTTTCGCGATAAGTCGCGACGGTCTGATCGTAGACCGCGACCGCCTGCTCCTTCTGTGCGCTGCGCAAGCCGGCGTCGAACACCGTTTGCGCGAGTAACGCGGGTCCGAGCGACCAGTAGCGCGCCGGCAGCGTGAGCCAGTTCGCGAAACTCGATGCCGCGAAGCCGCCGGTGGCCGAAAGAGTGAGAGACGGGAAGAACGCCGCCTGCGCAACGCCGATCTGGGCATTTGCAGCGGCGACGCGGCGTTCGGCTGCCGCGATGTCGGGGCGTCGCTCGAGCAGCTCCGAGGGCATGCCGAGCGGAATGTCGGGAAACGCGTAGTCGGTCGATGTCGCAACGATCGAAAACTCGGCGGGGGGCTGGCCGATGAGGATGGCGATTGCGTGCTCGAGTTGCGCGCGCAGGATCCGGGCGTCCAGCACTTGCGCCTGCGTCGACTTGTATTGCGCTTCCGCTTGCACGACGTCGCCGCGGCCGACGACGCCGGCAGCGTACTGGTTCTTCGTCAGCTGCAGCGATTTCTCGTACGCCGCCGCTGTCGTGGCGAGCAGGTCGATCTGCGTGTCCTGGACGCGGAGCAACAGGTAGTCCTGCGCGAGCTCCGCCTGCGCGGAGAGCTTTGCCGCTCCGAGGTCGGCGACGGTTGCCTGCGTGCCTGCCTCGTTCGATTCGACGTTGCGTCGCACGCGACCCCATAGGTCGAGCTCCCAGTTCGCGTCAAGGGCGAGGTTGTAGAAGTTGCCCACCCCGCCACCACTCCCGCCCGCACCGCTGCTGCCGCCCGAACTGCCGCTGCGACCGCCGGCGCGTGTCGCGGAAGCCGACGCATCGACGGCCGGGAAAAACGCCGCGCGCGCCTGCTGGGTCAGTGCGCGCGCCTCGCGCACGCGCGCCTCGGCGAGCTTGATGTTCTGGTTCGAGACGTCGACTTGCGCTTCGAGCTCGTCCAGCCGCGGATCGCCGAACACGGTCCACCAGTTGCCACGCGGGGCCTGATCCTTCGGTTGCGCGGGTTTCCAGCCTTCCGCTTCCTTGAATGCCTGCGGCGCGTCGGCGGCGGGCCGCACATAGTCGGGCCCCACGGTGCATGCGGTGAGCGCGAACGCGGTTGCGGCGACGAGGCCGGTTGTGAACTTGGGCATGGCTTGCGATCCTCGCGTTTAGTCCGCGGCCCGCGGGATCAGTTTCGCGGGTCGGCCGTGCGCTGCCCATCGGCGCCGGCACAAGAGCCTGAACCGATCGAGGTAGATGTAGGCGACGGGTGTGGTGTACAGCGTCAGGAGCTGGGAAAGAATCAGGCCGCCGACGATCGCAATGCCGAGCGGCCGCCGCATCTCGGCGCCCTCGCCGGTGCCGAGCGCTAACGGCAGCGCGCCGAACATCGCCGCCATCGTCGTCATCATGATCGGACGGAAGCGCAGCAAGCATGCCTCGTAGATCGCCTCGCGCGGTGCGATATCGCGGCTGCGCTCGGCATCGAGCGCGAAGTCGATCATCATGATCGCGTTCTTCTTCACGATGCCGATCAGCAGGATCACGCCGATCAGCGCGATGATCGTGAATTCGCTGCGGAACAGGAGCAGCGCGAGCAACGCCCCCACCCCTGCCGACGGCAACGTGGACAGGATCGTCACCGGGTGGACGTAGCTTTCGTAGAGCACGCCCAGCACGATGTAGACGGCGATGAGCGCGGCCAGGATCAGCCACGGCTGGCTCGAAAGCGAGGCCTGGAACGCGCGCGCCGTGCCCTGGAAGCTGCCGCGAATCGTGTTGGGTACCCCGATTTGCAGCAGCGCGGCGTCGATGGCGCGCGTTGCCTGGGACAGCGAGACGCCGACGGGCAGGTTGAACGAGATCGTCGACGCGACGAACTGCGACTGGTGGTTGACGCCGAGCGGCGTGTTGGTGGGCGCGTAGCGGGCGATCATCGACAGCGGCACCTGGGCGCCTCCCGCCGCGCTCACGTAGACATTGTCGAGCGTCTCCGGCGACTGCCAGTACTGCGGTGCTGCTTCCATCACCACGTGATATTGGTTGAGCGGCGCGTAGATCGTCGACACCTGCCGCTGTCCGAACGCGTCGTTCAGCGTGGCATCGATCTGTCGCGGCGTCACGCCGAGGCGCGTCGCGGTGTCGCGGTCGATGACGATCGAGGTCTGCAATCCCTTGTCCTGCTGGTCGGTATTGACGTCGGTGAGCTCGGGGAGTTGCGAGAGCGCCTGCCGGACACGCGGCTCCCATGCGCGCAGGTCGGCGAGATCGTCGGCCTGCAGCGTGTATTGGTATTGCGCGTTGGCCTGCCGTCCGCCGACCCGGATGTCCTGCACCGGGTTCAGGAACAGGTTGGCGCCGGGCTCCTGCGCGAGCTTGCCGCGCAGCCGCGCGATCACCTGGTCCACGCTGACCTTGCGCTCGGAGAGCGGCTTCAAGCCGACGAACATCGATCCGGTATTTCGCTGCTGGCCGCCCGTGAAGCCGACGACATTCTCCACCGCCGGGTCGGCGCGGACGATCTCGATGAAGTCGGCGAGCTTCTTCTGCATCGCCTGGAACGAGATGCTCTGATCGGCCTGGATGAACCCGATCAGCCGTCCGGTGTCCTGCTGCGGGAAGAATCCTTTCGGGACGATCACGTACAGATAGACGTTGAGACACACGGTGGCGAAGAGCACGAGCATCGTCAGCACCCCATGGTCGAGCACCCACGCGAGGCTCTTGCCGTATCCGTCGCGCACCGCAGCGAACCCGCGTTCGCTAAGGGCATAGAGGCGACCGTGCCGGGTTTCCCGCTCCGGGCGCAGGAACCGCGAGCACATCATCGGCGTCGTGGTGAGCGACAGGACCAGCGAGACCAGAATCGCCGTCGAGAGAACGACGGCGAACTCGCGAAAATAGCGGCCGATGATGCCTCCCATCAGCAGGATGGGGATGAATACGGCGATCAGCGAGAGCGACATCGAAAGCACGGTGAACCCGACCTCGCGTGCACCCTGCAGCGCCGCCTCCCGGGTCGGCATGCCCGCCTCGAGGTGCCGGGACACGTTTTCGAGCACGACGATCGCGTCGTCGACGACGAAACCGGTCGCGATGATGAGCGCCATCAGCGACAGGTTGTCGAGGCTGTAGCCGGCGAGATACATCACGCCGAAGGTTGCGATCAGCGACACCGGCACCGCGATGCTGGGAATCAGCGTTGCGCGCCAGTTGCGCAGGAACAGGAACACGACGAGGATGACGAGCGTCACCGAGATTGCGAGTGTGCGCAGGACGTCGCGGAGCGAAGCACGGATCGTCGTTGTCCGCTCCATCATCAGGTCGAGGTTGATCGCGCTCGGGATCGACGCGCGCAGCGACGGGAGGAGCGCCGTGACGCGATCGACCGTCTCGATGATGTTCGCGTTGGGCTGGCGGTTGATGATCACCAGCACGGAGCGCCTGCCGTTGGCGGAGCCGGCGTTGCGCAGGTCCTGCACCGAATCGACGACTTCGGCCACGTCGGCGAGACGGACGGCCGCGCCGTTGCGATAGGCGATGACGAGCGGAAGGTACTCGGCCGCGCGCTTCGCCTGGTCGTTCGCGTAGATCTGCCAATGCCGGTCCCCATCCTCGAGGGCGCCTTTCGGCCTGTTGGCGTTCGCCGCGGCGAGCGCGAGCCGTACGTCCTCGAGCCCGATGCCGTATTTGTTCAGCGTCGGCGGATTCAATTCGACGCGCACCGCCGGCAGCGCGCTGCCTCCCACGGTGACCTGGCCCACGCCTTCCAGCTGGGAGAGCTTCTGCGCAATGATCGTCGAGGCGGCGTCATACACCTGGCCCTGCGTCATCGTGTCCGACGTAAGGGCGAGGATCATGATCGGCGCATCGGCCGGATTGACCTTGCGGTAGGTCGGATTGCTCGGCAGGCCGGAGGGAAGGAGGGTTCGTGCGGCATTGATCGCCGCCTGCACGTCGCGGGCCGCGCCGTCGATGCTGCGATCGAGGTCGAACTGCAGGACGACCCGCGTCGATCCGAGCGAGGACTGCGAAGTCATTTCGGTCACACCGGCGATGCGCCCGAGCGCGCGTTCGAGCGGCGTCGCGACGGTCGCGGCCATCGTCTCCGGGCTCGCGCCAGGCAGGTTGGCCTGCACCACGATTGTCGGAAAGTCGACCTGCGGCAGCGGCGACACGGGCAGGAGCCGGAAGGCGAGCACGCCGGCGAGGGCGACGCCGAGCGTCAGCAGCGTCGTCGCGACCGGGCGGTCGATGAAGGGCTGCGAGAAGTTCATTTTCGCCCCGCGCCGCGGTGGGCTCCGTACGATCGTCCGTGCGCGATACGCATTGCCGTCGGCCGCCCTCAATCGCTCGCGGACGCGCCCTTCGGGCCCGCGCGCCGCGCCGCTCGCTCATTTGCCCGCCGCGCCTCGATTCGCCGCGCGAGCCGATCGAAGGCGAGATAGATGACGGGCGTGGTGAACAGCGTCAGCATCTGGCTCACGATCAACCCGCCGACCATCGTGATGCCGAGCGGGTGGCGCAATTCCGCCCCCATGCCCCAGCCGAACATCAGCGGCAGCGCGGCGAGCAGAGCCGACATCGTCGTCATCAGGATCGGCCGAAAGCGCAGCAGGCACGCGCGGCGGATCGCGTCGCGCGGCGCCATCCCCTCCTTGCGCTCGGCGTCGAGCGCGAAGTCGATCATCATGATCGCGTTCTTCTTGACGATGCCGATCAGCAGGATGATGCCGATGATCGCGATGATCGAAAGATCCTGGCCGGCGAGCATCAGCGCGAGCAGCGCGCCAACCCCCGCCGAAGGCAGCGTCGACAGGATCGTCACCGGATGGATGTAGCTCTCGTAGAGCACGCCCAGCACGATGTACATCGTGACGATCGCCGCGAGGATCAGCCACACTTCGTTCGCGAGCGAGGCGCGGAAGGCGAGTGCTGCGCCCTGGAACCGGATCTGCACCGAGGCCGGCATGCCGAGCTCGCGCTCGACGCCTTCGATCGCGCGGACGGCGTCGCCGAGCGATGCGCCCCTCGCCAGATTGAACGAGACGGTCGCCGCGGGAAACTGGCCGATGTGATTGACGGCGAGCTGGGCCGGGCGCTCGACCACCCGGGCGATCGACGACAGCGGAATCTGCTGCGGTTGCTGCCCGCCGGAGGCGCTGCTGCCGCTTGCTGTCGCCACCGGCGTCACGCCCGGAATCGGCGCTGCCGCTGCCGCGCCCGATGGCGGCGCCGGCACGTAGATCTCGCTCAACGCCGCCGGCCCGCGCTGGAACTCGGGCTTCACCTCGAGCACCACGCGGTACTGGTTCGTCTGCGTGAAGATCGTCGACACGAGCCGTTGCCCGAACGCGTTGTAGAGGGCGTTGTCGATCGCCGCCGGCGTGATGCCGAGCCGGCTCGCCGTCGCACGATCGATGTCGACGTAGGCCTGCAAGCCGCCCTCCTGAAGGTCGCTCGCGACGTCGGCGAGCTCCGGCAGCGCTCGCAAGCGGTCGACGAGCTTCGGCATCCACGCCGACAGCTCTTCGGCATTCGCGTCCTCGACGGTGAACTGGTATTGCGTGCGACTCACCCGGTCCTCGATCGTCAGATCCTGCACCGGCTGCATGTAGAGCGTGATGCCGTGCACGTCCGCGAGCGCCGACTGCAACCGGCGTATGACCTCGACGGCGCTCGCGTCGCGCTTTCCGAGGGGCTTCAGGTTGATCAGCATGCGGCCGCTGTTCAACGTCGTGTTGACGCCATCGACGCCGATGAACGACGAGAGGCTGTCGACCGCCGGATCCCGCAGCACGACCTGTGCGAGGGCCTGCTGCCGCTCGGCCATCGCGGCGAACGAGACCGTCGGCGGGGCTTCGGAAATGCCCTGGATCGCACCCGTGTCCTGAACGGGGAAGAAGCCCTTGGGAATGACGATGTAGAGGAGCACGGTGAGCACCAGCGTCGCAATCGCGACGAGCAGTGTCGCGCCCTGCCGGTCGAGCACCCAGTCGAGCGCGCGGCCATACCGACCGATCACGCGGTCGAACAGCTCGCCGCTCTTCCGATAGAAGCGTCCCTGCCGCTCCGGCGGCGTGTGGCGCAGGAGCTTCGCGCACATCATCGGCGTCAGCGTCAGCGAGACGACGGCCGAGATCAGGATCGCGACGGCGAGCGTGATCGCGAACTCGCGAAAAAGCCGGCCCACGACGTCGCTCATGAACAGGAGCGGGATCAGCACCGCGATCAGCGAAAAGGTGAGCGAGATGATCGTGAATCCGATCTGCTCGGCGCCCTTCAACGCCGCGTGCAGCGGCGATTCGCCGGCCTCGATGTAGCGGGCGATGTTCTCGATCATCACGATCGCGTCGTCGACGACGAAGCCGGTCGCGATCGTGAGCGCCATCAGCGTCAGATTGTTGATCGAGAACCCGGCGAGATACATCACGCCGAAGGTGCCGACGAGCGACAGCGGCACGGCGACGCTCGGAATCACCGTGGCCGCGAGGTTGCGCAGGAAGAGAAAGATCACCATCACGACGAGCGCGACGGCGAGCATCAGCTCGAACTCGACGTCGGCCACCGACGCCCGGATCGTGACGGTGCGGTCGGTCAGCATCGTCAGGTCCACGGCGGCCGGCAGCGACGCCTGCAACTGCGGCAACACTTGCTTGATGCGGTCGACGACTTCGATGACGTTGGCGCCCGGCTGCCGCTGGACGTTGACGATGACCGCCGCCGAGCGGTTCGCCCACGCGGCGAGCCGCGCGTTCTCCGCGCCGTCGACCACGTCGGCGACGTCCGACAGTCGCACCGGCGAATTGTTGCGATAGGCGACGATCATGCTCCGGTACTCGTCGGCCGACTTCAGCTGATCGTTGGCATCGATGGTCGAGGCGCGCGTCGGGCCGTCGAAGCTTCCCTTCGCCTGGTTGGTGTTGGCATTGACGATCGCCGTGCGCACGTCCTCCAGTCCGAGCCCGTAGGCGGCGAGCGCCTTCGGATTGACCTGGATCCGCACCGCGGGGCGTTGGCCGCCGCTGATGCTGACGAGGCCGATGCCCGGCAACTGCGAAAGCTTCGTGGCGAGCCGCGTGTCGGCGATGTCCTCGATCTTCGGCAGCGGCAACGTGCGCGAGACGAGCGCGAGCGTGACGATCGGCGAATCGGCCGGATTCACCTTGTTGTAGATCGGAGGCGCCGGCAGGTCGGCGGGCAGGAACGTGCTCGATGCATTGATCGCCGCCTGCACCTCCTGCTCGGCGATGTCGAGCGGCAGGTTGAGGCTGAATTGCAGCGTGATCACCGATGCGCCACCCGAGCTCGTCGACGACATCTGGTTCAATCCGGGCATCTGGCCGAACTGGCGCTCGAGCGGCGCCGTGATCGACGAAGTCACGACATCGGGGCTTGCACCCGGATACAGCGTGACCACCTGGATCGTCGGATAGTCGACTTGCGGCAGCGCCGAGAGCGGCAGCACACGATAGGCGATGATGCCGGCGAGCAGGATCGCGACCATCAGCAGCGAGGTCGCCACGGGGCGCAGGATGAATTGTCGCGACGGGTTCACGTGGGACTTCGCGGGAATGCCGGCGAACTACTGCTGTGCGTCGCCTTTGCCCTTCGGCGGTCCCGCGCCCGGCGCGCGAACGCCGCGGGAACCTTTGGCACGCGGCTGCCCCGGCTGGGCGGCGCCAGCAGCTCCCGGCGCCGGCCCGTCGCGCGTGACGAGCTCGACCTTGGCGCCTTCCCGCAGCTTGTCGGCGCCGTCGACGACGACCAGGTCGCCGGGGGCGATGCCGCTGTCGATCGCCGTTAGCTCACCTTGTGCCGGGCCGAGCTTGACTGGCCGGACGTTGACCGACCGATCGCCATTGACGATGAACACGAACGTGCCCGGTGCGCCGCGCTGAATGGCCGCCGTCGGGACCAGCGTCGCATCCGGACGGTTTTCGATTCCCATCCGCACGTTGACGAACTGGTTGGGGAAGAGCGCGCTGTCGGTGTTCGGAAATTCGGCCTTGAGCTTGACGGTGCCGGTTGCCGTGTCGATCTGGTTGTCGATGGTGACGAGCTTGCCGGTGGCGAGCTTCACCTTGCCGTCGCGGTCGAATGCCTCCACGGTAATCGCCTCGCCCGCCGCGAGGCGCTTCATCACCCGTGGCACGCTGTCCTCGGGCAGCGTGAATACGACGGTGATCGGCTGCAGCTGCGTGATCACGACGAGGCCGTTCTGGTCGGAGGCATGGACCATGTTGCCGGGATCGACCTGGCGGAGGCCCACGCGGCCGGTGATCGGCGCCGTGATGCGGCTGTAGGTGAGCTGCAACCTTGCGCTGTCGATCTGCCCCTGGTCGGCCTCGATCGCACCCTGATACTGGCGCACGAGCGACTCTTGCGTGTCGACCTGCTGCTTCGAGATCGAGTCCTGCGCGAGCAAGGTCCGGTAGCGCTCAAGATCGACCTTCGCGTTCGCGAGCAGCGCCTGGTCTTTCGCCATTTGTCCCTGCGCTTGCGTCAACTGCACCTGGTATGGACGCGGATCGATTTCCGCCAGCAGCTCGCCCGCTTTCACCGTGTTTCCTTCGCGGAAGGCGATACGGACGAGTTGTCCGTCGACGCGACTCCGCACGACGACCATGTTGCGCGGGGTGACGGTGCCAAGACCGTTGAGGTAGACGTCGATGCTGCCTTTCTTCGCCTCGGCGGCGACGACCGGCAGCGGGCGTCCCGTCTGGTCGGGACGACCGCGTCCCGCTTGCGCCTGCAGGCTCGTTCCAGTCGGCCACCAATACCACGCCCCGGCCACGATCAGCGCGAGCCCGAGCGCCGCCGCGATCCAGGGCCAGCGCCGCACGCGAGGTTCGGCGCGCGGCACCGAATCGGAGGCAGTCGCGGCGGTGTCAGGGGCGCGTGAATCGTCGGGGGTCATCGTTCTTTTCGAGAGAGCGGGCAGACTGTTGGATTGTCCTTTTTTCGCACGGTTCGTTGCACCGCAGTTGTAACCATCTGTAAGGACAATGGCAATGGCGGCGCGCCAGACGGCACGCGGGCTCGGCAGCGGTTCCCCGGTCCCTTTCGTGGGCGCTGCACAAGACGCTGTTTTTGGGTACAATCATTGGCCCCGAGGAGCGTTGCAACGGCGGTTCGCTCGGCGAATCTGCTGCCAGGCTCGGGGTCGTCCAACCGCAACCGCGCTCGTTGAACCGTGCCCGCGCACGGGATGACGAGCGGGTTTCCCGCCTTCCCCATAGCGCGGTCACCAACGATGGAGTGACCGATGAACGCTGTGACAGATACCCGCAATTTCACCGATTTCAAGGTCGCGGACTTGGCGCTCGCCGACTGGGGCCGCAAGGAAATCGCGATCGCCGAGACCGAGATGCCGGGCCTGATGGCGATCCGCGAGGAATTCGCGCCGGGGCAACCGCTGCGCGGCGCGCGCATCGCGGGCTCGCTGCACATGACGATCCAGACTGCGGTGCTGATCGAGACGCTGCAGGCGCTGGGCGCCGAGGTTCGCTGGGCCTCGTGCAACATCTATTCGACGCAGGATCACGCGGCCGCCGCGATCGCCGCGCGCGGCACGCCGGTTTTCGCCTACAAGGGCGAGACGCTGGCCGAGTACTGGGACTACACGCATCGGATTTTCGAGTGGAGCGTCGCGGGCGGCCCGATCAGCACGCCGAACATGATCCTCGACGACGGCGGCGATGCGACGCTGCTCGTTCATCTCGGCGCGCAGGCCGAAGCCGACCGCTCGGTCGTCGCGCATCCGGGCAGCGAGGAGGAGTTCTGGCTTTTCGCGGCGATCGCCAAACGCCTTGCGAGCGACCCGCATTTCTACTCGCGCATCAAGGGCAACATCAAGGGCGTCACCGAGGAGACGACGACCGGCGTCAAGCGCCTCTACCAGATGCACAAGGAGGGCCGGCTCGGCTTCCCGGCGATCAACGTCAACGATTCTGTCACCAAGTCGAAGTTCGACAACCTCTACGGCTGCCGGGAGTCGCTCGTCGACGGCATCAAGCGCGCGACCGACGTGATGGTCGCGGGCAAGATCGCAGTCGTCAACGGCTACGGCGACGTTGGCAAAGGCTCGGCACAGGCGTTGCGCGCACTGTCGGCGCAGGTCTGGATCACCGAGGTCGATCCGATCTGTGCGTTGCAGGCCGCGATGGAAGGCTATCGCGTCGTGACGATGGATCACGCATGCGACAAGGGCGACATCTTCGTCACCGCGACCGGCAACATCGACGTGATCACCCACGAGCACATGAAGCGGATGAAGAACAACGCGATCGTGTGCAACATCGGCCACTTCGACAACGAGATCGACGTCGCGGCGCTCAAGGCGTACCAGTGGGAGAACATCAAGCCGCAGGTCGACCACGTGATCTTCCCCGACGGCAAGCGGATCATCCTGCTGGCCGAAGGAAGGCTCGTCAATCTGGGTTGCGGAACGGGGCACCCGTCGTACGTGATGAGCTCATCGTTCGCGAACCAGGTGATGGCGCAGATCGAGCTGTGGACCGACGCGCAATCGGGTGCGGCCAGGTATCCGGTCGGCGTGTACGTCCTGCCGAAGCATCTGGACGAGAAAGTCGCGCGGCTGCAGCTCTCGAAGCTTGGCGCAATGCTGACGCCGTTGAGCGACCGCCAGGCGCGTTACATCGGCGTGCACGTCGAAGGCCCGTTCAAGCCCGACACGTATCGGTATTAGGAATCGAATGCGTGCGTTATGCCTGCTCAGCCCTCCCTCGCGTCGTGACGAGGAGAGGGCTGACGTGAGTGGCTGATCCGATGCGTATCGCGGTAATGGGAGCAGGAGGTGTCGGCGGCTACTTCGGCGCCCGGCTCGCGCACGCGGGCCACGATGTCGCATTCGTCGCGCGTGGCCGTCATCTTTCGGCGATGCGCGAGCGTGGCCTACGCGTCAAGAGCGCGCTGGGTGATATTCACCTGCCGAAACCGACGGTGACCGACGACCCGGCAACCCTCGGCTGGTTCGACGTCGTCCTGTTCGCGGTGAAGCTGTGGGACACCGAGTCTGCTGCGATCGCGATCAAGCCGATGCTTGCGGCGGGCGGCGTCGTGATCCCGTTCCAGAACGGCGTCGAGAGCATCGAACGGATCGGCAAGGTCGTTGGCCCGGAACAGGTGATGGGCGGCGTCGCGTACATCGCGGCGAAGATCGCCGAGCCGGGCGTCATTGCGCATACCGGAACCATGGCGCGGCTCGTGTTCGGGCCGGTGCTCGCTACGCAGCGACCTTCGGCGGACGCGCTGCTCGCCGCGTGCAAGGACGCCGGTGTCGACGCCGAGGTCGCAGCGGACATCCGCAAGGCGTTGTGGACGAAGTTCGTGTTCCTGGTAGCGCTGTCGGGCCTGACCAGCGCGACGCGCCGGCCGATCGGCGCGATTCGCGCCGACGCGGACATGCGCGCGACGTTCGAGGCAGCCATGCGCGAGGCGTGGGAGCTCGGCCGCGCGCGAGGCATCGCGCTTGCCGACGATCTCATCGCCGAGCAGATGCGCTTCGGCGACGGGCTGCCCGCGGAGATGAAGGCATCGATGCTCCACGATCTCGACGCCGGCAACCGGCTCGAAGCGCCGTGGCTTTCGGGCGCCGTCGCGCGAATGGCGAAGGAATCGGGCATGTCCGCACCGGTCAACGCGACGCTCTACGCCGCGGTGAAGCCTTATTGCGCAGGTGCCGCGCGCTGATCGACAACCGCGAAGGGGACCCTCATGCGGCTTCTGCTCGTCTGGCTCATCAATGCGGCAGCGCTCTTCCTGCTGCAATACGTCTTTCCATGGGTAACCGTCGATTCGTTCGTCACCGCGCTGATCGCGGCGCTGGTGCTTGGTCTCGTCAACACGCTGATCCGACCGTTGCTTGTGCTGCTGACGCTGCCGGTCACGCTGCTGACGCTCGGTCTTTTCATCTTCGTGATCAACGGGCTTCTGTTCTGGTGGGTGGGCTCGTTCATCCAGGGTTTCCACGTCAGCGGCTTTTGGTCGGGGCTGTTCGGCGCGATCGTCTACAGCCTGATCTCGTGGGTGCTCTCGTCGTTGCTGCTCTCGAAAAGGGATTGACGGCCGGCTGCCGCTCGGCTTCGCGCAATGACAACCACCTCCAAGCGCATCTGCAGCCTCGAATTCTTTCCGCCGCGGACGCCGGAGGGAATCGAAAAGCTGCGCACGACGCGCAAGCAGCTCGCGCAGTTGAAGCCTGCGTTCTGCTCGGTCACCTTCGGTGCCGGAGGATCGACGCGCGAAGGCACGCTCGCGACGGTGCTCGAATTCCGCGCGGACGAGCTCGAAGCCGTCCCCCATCTTTCCTGCATCGGCGGCACGCGCGAGTCGATCCGCGAGGTCCTCGCGCAATACCGGGGCCACGGCATCCGGCACCTCATCGCGCTGCGCGGCGACCTGCCTTCGGGCGCGGGCGAGGCGGGCGAGTTCCGTTACGCAAGCGAGCTCGTCGCGTTCATCCGGCAGGAAACGGGAGACTGGTTTCACGTCGACGTGGCCGCCTATCCCGAATATCACCCGCAGGCGCGAAGCGCGCAGGAGGACCTCGCGGCGTTCAAGCGCAAGGTCGAAGCTGGCGCCGATTCCGCGATCACCCAATATTTCTACAACGCCGACGCGTACTGGCATTTCGTCGACGCCTGCCGCGCGGCGGGGATCGACGTGCCGATCGTTCCGGGCATCATGCCGATCGGGAGCTTCGCGAAGCTCGCCCGCTTCTCCGATGCCTGCGGCGCCGAGATTCCGCGCTGGCTCCGCAAGCGGCTCGAAGGTTACGGCGGCGACGTCGCGTCGATCCGGGCGTTTGGGCTCGACGTCGTCACCGAGCTCTGCGATGGACTGCTTTCGCGCGGCGCGCCGGGGCTGCACTTCTACACGCTGAATCTCGCGTCGCTGACGACGACGATCTGGCAGCGCCTCGGACTCTAGAGGCGCGAGCCGGGGAGCCGGCCCCGCGCGTGAGTAACACATAGGATGCGAGCGCGGCGAGTCGACGCACAAGGCCGCCGCGCGGTTGCTGCACCTCGCTACGTGTCAAGGAGGCCGCCGTGCGCAACTCCGCCGACTTCATCGCCCACGTTCTGGAGCTCGCGCGCCCGACCGCAATGATGACCGCGCGCGCGATGTTCGGCGGCCACGGCCTTTACGTCGACGGCGTGATTGTCGCCATCGTCATCGACGACGTCGTCTATTTCAAGACGGACGCCGCGAATCGCGGGGAGTTCACGGCCCTCTCGCTCGAGCCGTTCGTCTACGAGACGAAACAGGGCGAGCGGATTGTGATGAGCTACCACCGCGCGCCCGACGAAGCACTCGAGAGCCCTGCCGCGATGGCGGAATGGCTACGCTCGGCGGTCGGCGCCGCGCTGCGCAGCGCGGCGGCAAGATCATCGCGGCGCAAAGCCGGCACGACGGTCGCGTCCAATCGCCGGTCGAAAGCGAGGTGAGGGCAGCGTGCGCATGAATCTGCAGGATCCGCGACGGCCGGTGCCCGCAACGGTCCCGCCCGTTCACCGACCCCGGGTGTACGAAACGAGCTCCGCGTCCATGTACTGCCCGGGGTGATAGACAGCGGCGCCGTTTTCGCTCTTCTCCCGCCACTTCGATTCGTTGTGCTCGCGCACGGCCGCGCCGAGCGCCGGTGCGTACCAGATCACGTTGTTGCAATTCGTCGCGGAGCGCCAGAACGTTTCATCGTCGAGATCCATGATGACGCGCATGCGGATTGCGTCGAACGTTCCGGCCGGCGTGGTCACCGTCTCGTAGCCATCGACGGTGACGTGGCGAACGATCGGGCCGTACGGACCGGGTGGCTTGTTGAGGTCGCGGATGCGCTGGTTCCACGACTCCCCCGACGACAGCGGGAACTTGTAGCGGATCAGCGGCGGGTCGAAGCGATCGGTCTCGTGCTCGTAGACGGCGCCTTCCAGGACGACCCCGGGCGCCGACCATTTCTCCGTGCGCACGACGTCGACGGACGGTCCCTTGGCGGTCACGCGCACGCGTGATCCCTTCCGGTCCGATCGAAATGATCTCGTGCGTTTCGTCCCAGACGGTCTTCACCCGGAAGCCGTCCACCGCGTGATAGACCCAACGGTCGCCGACGCGGTAGCTGGGCGCCGCTGCGGGTGGCCCCGCCCCGGCGCCCAAGGTCTGGCATCCGCCGAGGATCGCGGCGACCGCCGTGGCCGCGGTCGCGAGGGCGAGCGCACGGGTTGTGAGGGATCCTCCGTTCATGCCTCGACCTCCGCGCGACCGGCGGGGCTCGTAATCCCTCGCGGTCGGCCTCCCGCAATCGCTCGCCGACGCGAGCTTCGCTCCTTGGCTATGCCCGGCTCGCTCATGTGTACGTCAACAGTGCGACGTCGGCGACTGTTCCCCCTGCGACGCGAACGAGATCCTCCGGGCGGATCGGGAACATCGCGTTCGGGGTGCCGCCCGCCGCGTAGACGAGGTCGTAGCGCAGCAGGTCGCGGTCGACGATCGCGGTGAGCCGCGTCGCGTGGGCAAGGGGTGGGATGCCGCCGATCGCGTAGCCGGTGACCTCGCGGACGAAATTGGCGTCCGCCTTGCCCGGCACCACGCCGAGGATCGCCGCGAGCTTCGCCTCGTCGACGCGGTTCGCGCCGCTCGCGATCACCAGCGCTGCGCCGGCATCGCCCTGGCGGAAAACCAGCGATTTGGCGATCTCGCCGACCGAGCAGCCCAGCACCCGGGCGGCGTCTGCCGACGTGCGCGCGGACGTCGCATACTCGACGACCGTCGTCGCGATGCCGGCGGCGGTGAGCGCGTCCTGGACCCGCTGCGCAGAAGCCGACAGGGGCTTCGCCGATTCGTCGCGCATGTTCCGGTCAGTCGGCTCGCGCCCTCCGCCCTGCCCGTGAATCATGTCGCGCCCTGCCGTCGGGCGCGCCTCCCATCGCTCGGCGCACCGGCCGCCCTTCGGGCCTCCGCTCGCTATCACTCGCGCGCCTCGCATCAGTCGCCGTCGGTGACCGCGCCGCGGCTCGCCGTCGACACGAGGCGCATGTACTTGGCCATCACGCCGCGCGTGTACCGTGGCGCCGGCGGCCGCCATTTCGCGCGCCGGCGCGCGAGCTCCTCGTCGCCGATGTTCAGCTGGAGCAGCAGCCTATGCGCATCGATCGTGATCGAGTCGCCCTCCTCGATCAGCGCAATCGTGCCGCCGACGTAGGCCTCGGGCGCGACGTGACCGACGACCATCCCCCAGGTGCCGCCGGAGAAGCGGCCATCGGTGATGAGGCCCACGGATTCGCCGAGGCCCTGACCGATGAGCGCCGACGTCGGCGCCAGCATTTCCTGCATGCCGGGGCCCCCTTTCGGTCCTTCGTACCGGATCACGAGTACGTCGCCGGGTCTGATCCTCTTCGCAAGGATCGCCTCCATCACCGCCGGCTCCGAATCGAAGACGCGCGCGGGGCCGGTGATCGCCGGGTTCTTGAGCCCGGTGATCTTCGCCACGCACCCCTCCGGCGCGAGATTGCCCTTGAGAATCGCGAGATGGCCGTGCGGATAGACGGGGTTCGACCATGGCCGGATCACTTCCTGATCTTTGCGCGGTTCGCGCGCGACCGGGGCGAGCTCATCGCCTAGTTTGCGGCCGGTGATCGTCATGCACTCGCCGTCGACTAAGCCTCGATCGAGCAGCATCCGCAGCACCTGCGGCACGCCGCCGGCCGCGTGGAAATCCGTGGCGACGAAGCGTCCCGAGGGCTTCAGCTCGCAGAGGACCGGCACGCGTTTGCGCACCCGTTCGAAATCGTCGATCGTCCATTCGACGCCCGCGGCGGCGGCGATCGCGAGATAGTGGAGCACCGCATTGGTCGAGCCGCCGGTCGCCATCACCAGGGAAATCGCGTTCTCGATCGATTTCCGCGTGATGATGTCGCGCGGTTTCAAGTCGCGCTTGACGGCCTCGAGCAGCACGCGAGCCGATTCGCCGGCAGAGTCTGCCTTCTCCGGATCGGGCGAGGCCATTTGCGAGCTGCCGAGCAGGCTCATGCCGAGCGCCTCGAACGACGAGCTCATCGTGTTCGCCGTGTATTGGCCGCCACAGGCGCCGACCGTCGGGCACGCGTTGCGCTCGATGCCGTCGTAGTCCTCCTTCGACATCTTGCCCGCAGTGTAGGCGCCGACCGCCTCGAACGGCGAAACAATCGTCAACGTCTGTCCTTTCCAGTGGCCGGGCTTGATCGTGCCTGCGTAGACGAAGATGCCCGGCACGTTGATGCGTGCCATCGCCATCACGCTGCCCGGCATGTTCTTGTCGCAGCCGCCCACGCACAACACGCCGTCCATCAGCTGGCCCTGCACCGCGACCTCGATCGAATCGGCGATCACTTCCCGCGAGACGAGCGAGTACTTCATCCCCTCGGTGCCCATGCCGATGCCGTCGGTCACCGTCGGGAAGCCGAAGACCTGTGGCATTGCTCCGGCCGCCTTGAGCATCGCCATTGCACGGTCGACGAGCGGCTGAATCCCTGCATTGCACGGGTTCATCGTGCTGTGACCGTTCGCGACGCCGACGATCGGCTTCTCGAAATCGCCGTCGCCGAATCCGACTGCGCGCAACATCGCGCGATTGGGCGAGCGGGCGACGCCTTGGGTGATGATCCTGGAACGGCGATTGGACGGCATGGGAGGCTCCGCGGGGACGATGCGTCGAAGGTGAGTCCGCCAGGGAATTCGCGCGGTCTCTCGTATAATCGGATCGCCCGATTTTAGCGCGTCCCCCACCTTCGTCTCCTCCCGATGCTCGTTCATCCGCAGTTCGATCCGGTCGCATTCGAGATCGGTCCCATCGCCGTCCGGTGGTACGGGCTCATGTATCTGGTCGGTTTCGTGCTGTTCGTGGTGCTGGGAAAGGTCCGCGCTCGGCAGAACCTGCTCACTGGCTGGCATCCTCGCGACGTCGACGACATGCTCTTCTACGGCGTGTTCGGCGTGATTCTCGGCGGGCGTCTCGGCTACGTGCTGTTCTACAAGCCTCTCTATTACCTCGCGCATCCGCTCGAGGTCCTCGCCGTATGGCAGGGCGGGATGAGCTTTCACGGCGGGTTCCTTGGCGTGCTCATCGCGCTGTGGCTGTTCTCGCGCAGGCGCGGCAAGCGCTGGCTCGACGTCACCGATTTCGTCGCGCCATTGATCCCGCTGGGACTTGCCGCCGGACGGCTCGGCAACTTCATCAACGGCGAGCTCTGGGGACGCGTTACAAGCGTTCCCTGGGGGATGGTGTTCCCGCAGGCAGGACCCGAACCACGGCATCCGTCGCAGCTCTACGAGTTTGCAGCGGAGGGGCTGCTGCTGTTCGCCGTCCTGTGGTTCTACACGCGCCGAAGGCGGCCGCTGGGCGCTGCGTCGGGGCTCTTCCTGATCGGCTACGGCGCGTGCCGTTTCGCGGTCGAGTTCGCGCGCGAACCCGACAGTTTCCTGGGCTTCCTCGCGCTCGGGTGGACGATGGGCCAGTGGCTGTCGTTGCCGATGATCGTCGCCGGTGTGGTGATGATGGTCTGGGCGTACCTTCGCGCCGGCAAATCCGAGCCGACGGTTCTCGATCGGATGAAGTAGCGGCGCGAGGCTGGGAGCAGGGCCCCCGCGCGCCCGGCGCGCGGGGTGCGACCGGGCCGAGTCGACGCAAGCGGCCGACTGCCCGGAGCATCACGAACTTGATCGTCGGATCGGAGGCCGCGGCGCGAGCGGCGAGGAGGTTTCCGTCAGTCGAGGCGACGATATTCGCCGTCGAGCTCGCTGCCGCGCGAGCGCCCGGCCGATGCGGGCATCGGTTCGAACCCGCGTCCGATGTTGAGCGGCAACGCGAGGAGCACGAGCGCGAACAGATCGCTCACCACCCCGGGGAGCAGGAACAGGAAGCCCGCCAGCACCTTGCGCCCGCTGTCGAGGAGGCCGCGCAGCAGGGATTGCTCGCCGTGCATCGTTGCGAGCGTTCTGGTCCGGAACGCGAGGCGCTCGTTGTGCAGCAGCAGGAATCCGGCGACCGTCGACAGGCCGAGCCAGACCCACACGGGCACGCCCGTCCAGCGCGCGAAGCGCAGGGTGACGAAGAGATCGAGAAACGGGAAAGCCAGTACAATCGACAACACGATGAAGCGCATGGGGACTCCTTGGCCGACGCCGCGATTCTGGTGCTGACGCAAATGCCCGACCGCGCATCGGCGGAGGCTCTCGCCCGCGCGCTTGTCGAGGCGAGGCTAGCCGCTTGCGTCAGCATTGGGGCATCGGCGGAATCACTCTATCACTGGCGCGGCGAGATCGAAACTGCGCAGGAAGTCCCGGTCGCAATCAAGACCCGCGCGGAGCGCTACGACGACGTCGAAGCCTTTATCGTGGCGCGACATCCGTACGAACTTCCGGAAATCCTCGGTGTCCCCCTAACCCATGGGCTTACTCGTTACCTCGATTGGGTCGCCGCCGAGACGGCTCGCCCCTGATCGAATCTGCGGCCGGCCACGGCGATCCGTGCGGGCGGCGGCGCTGTTCGCCGCGAGCCTCGCATGGGTCCCGCACCCAGGCGTTGCGCAAACGGATCTCCTCCCGAACGAGCGCGCGTTTGCGTTCAGCGCGCGGGGCTTGGACGAACGGACGGTCGAAGCGCGATTCGTCATCGCCGACGGCTACTATCTTTACCGCGAGAAACTCAGATTTGCGCTTGCCCCGGGGACACTCGGGACGGTTTCGCTGCCGCCGGGGCACGTGAAGGAGGATGAATTTTTCGGCAAGGTCGAGACGTACCGCAAAGAGCTTGTAGTTCGCCTGCCGCTCGCCGCTTCGGCGGCCGGCCAATCGATGACCGTCGATGCCGAATCGCAGGGCTGCGCCGACATCGGTGTCTGTTATCCACCGCAGCTGCAGAAAGTCACCGTCGCGCTGCCGGCGGCCGGCGGGCGCCCCGGACCCTTGGTCGAGGCGGCTCCCACGAAGAAGTCCTGGTTCAAATAGCGCCGGCGCAACGATGAACTATTTCAGTAAGCGAGCGATCACTTTCCATCTGGGCCTTGCCTGACGATGCGGCGTCTCGGCCTCTGGGCTGCGTTCGCACTCCTTGGGGTCATTGCGCTCGCGGGCGGACTCTATTACGGACGCCAGACGTTCGTCCAGGACGGCGAGTCTTCCGAACTCCGTGACGGGGCACCTTTGCTGGCACTTGCGCTTCCCGATTTGAGCGGGAGGGAACAAGCGCTGGGGCAGTGGAAAGGCAAGGTGGTGTTCGTCAACTTCTGGGCGACTTGGTGCGCGCCGTGCCGCGAAGAAATGCCGGAGTTCATAAGGGCGCAGCGGCAGTTCGGGGCGCGCGGCTTGCAATTCGTCGGGATTGCGGTCGATGAAGCCGACAAGGTCCGACAATTTGCAGCCGAGATCGGGCTCAACTACCCTGCTCTTTTGGGCGGCTATGGTGCAATCGAGTTGTCCAAGACACTCGGGAATCGAGTCGGTGCCTTGCCCTTCACCGTCGTCGTCGATCGAGCTGGCCGGGTCGTTCATACGCATTTGGGGCCAATGAAGAAGGAGCAACTCGAGGCTTTCATCGCTCAACTGCTTTGAAATGGACTCAACGCCTGTCAATTCAACATGAGGCCTGCTTGCTCGGTGCGGCGTTGGGGCCCGGGCCAGCCCCGTCGGCTCGTCCTGCTGTCAGGATCGCCGGCAGCAGCGCCCATGCTAAGGGCGCCTGCGGCTATCTTTCGCTAATCCTGGACATTCCCGAGCAAACTGCGGCAAACTCCGGGATTCGAATCGCGAAATCCACTCTCGGATCCCAGTGAAGCAACTTCGCTGCAAAGCCCTGGCCCCGCCCGGGTGCACTACGGTCTGAGGCCGCGCCGATGGACTTGCGCAAGCTCAAAACCTTGATCGAGCTCGTCGAGAGCTCAGGCATTGCCGAACTCGAGATTCAGGAAGGCGAGGAGCGCGTCAGGATCACCCGGGCCGTTGCACCAGGCACACAGGGCGCCGTCGGTGCCGCCGGACTTGTGACGCAGGTGACCGCGGCCGCCATCCCCCTTCCGGTCGCCGCCGAGCCGCCCGCTCCCGCCGCAGAGCCAGAGGGTCATCTGGTGAAAAGCCCGATGGTCGGCACTTTTTATCGCGCCGCGTCCCCCGGCGCGAAGGCGTTCGTTGAGGTGGGCGACACGGTACAGGTCGGCGACACGTTGTGCATCATCGAAGCGATGAAGCTGATGAACGAGATCGAGTCCGACAAGGCCGGCGTGGTGAAGCAGATCCTCGCCGAAAACGGCCAGCCGGTGGAGTTCGGACAGCCGCTCGTCGTGATTGCCTGACTTGCCGCTGCGTCCGGCATCGTCGCCCGTGGTCGCGAAGAACCCCAATCAGCTGTTCGGCAAGATCCTGATCGCCAATCGCGGCGAGATCGCACTGCGCGTCCAGCGCGCCTGTCGCGAGCTCAATATCAAGACGGTCGTCGTTCACTCCGAGGCTGACCGCGAAGCCAAGTACGTGCGCCTCGCCGATGAATCGGTGTGCATCGGTCCGCCGCCCTCCGCACTGAGCTACCTCAACGTCCCGGCCATCATCGCCGCCGCGGAAGTGACCGATGCACAGGCGATCCATCCGGGTTACGGCTTTCTCTCGGAGAATGCCGACTTCGCGGAAAAGGTCGAACGGTCCGGATTCGTATTCATCGGGCCGCGTGCCGACACGATCCGGCTGATGGGAGACAAGGTCAGCGCGAAGGCGGCGATGACCAAGGCGGGCGTGCCTTGCGTGCCCGGCTCCGAGGGGGCGCTGCCGGAGGATCCGAAGGAAATCGTGCGGATCGCGCGCAGCGTCGGGTATCCGGTGATCATCAAGGCATCGGGCGGTGGCGGCGGGCGCGGAATGCGCGTCGTTCACACCGAAGCGGCGCTGCTCTCCGCGGTAACGCTGACCCGTGCCGAGGCGCTCGCGGCGTTCGGCAATCCGATGCTTTACATGGAGAAGTTTCTCGGCAATCCCCGGCACATCGAAATCCAGGTTCTGGCCGACGAGCACAAGAACGCCGTCTATCTCTTCGAGCGCGACTGCTCGATGCAGCGCCGGCATCAGAAGATCATCGAGGAAGCGCCCGCCCCGGGCGTTTCGGCGCGTGCGCTGATTCGCATCGGTGAGCGCTGCGCGGACGCCTGCCGCAAGATCGGCTATCGAGGCGCCGGCACGTTCGAGTTCCTCTACGAGGACGACCAGTTCTTCTTCATCGAGATGAACACCCGCATCCAGGTCGAGCATCCGGTCACCGAGCTCGTCACCGGCATCGACATCGTCCAGGAGCAGATCCGTGTCGCGGCCGGTCAGAAGCTGCGCTTCCGCCAGCGCGACCTCGTGCGCAGGGGGCACGCGATCGAGTGCAGGATCAACGCCGAGGATCCCTATTCCTTCGTGCCGTCTCCCGGGCGGATCACCTCGTATCACGCGCCGGGCGGACCGGGAATCCGTGTCGACTCGCACGTCTACCAGAATTACTTCGTCCCGCCGTATTACGACTCGCTTGTGGGCAAGGTGATCGCCTATGGCGACTCGCGCGAGCAGGCGATCGCCCGCATGCGCATTGCGCTCTCCGAGATGATCATCGAGGGCATCAAGACCAACATTCCGCTGCACCAGGAGCTTTTGCAGGACGAAAAATTCCTCCGCGGGGGCACCTCGATCCACTACCTCGAGGAGCGACTCGCCAAGCGCAAGCTCGCAGGCTGATTCCGCGGGCGACCGGCGGATTTCGTCATCGCACCGGCGTCAGCAATCCGTGGCGTATCTCTCGCTTCGCTTCGACATCGGTGCCGGCGCCGCCGACGCGTGGGGCGATGCGCTGCTCGAGGCCGGCGCGCTGTCGATCGACATTTCCGATCCGCGCGCCGGGAGCGCGGACGAGAAGGCGCTCTACGGCGAGCCGGGTGCCGCCGCAGCAGAGCGCTGGCCCGTCTGCCGGCTGAGTGCGCTCTTTCCGTCCGGCGTCGATGTCGGCGCGGCGCTGGCCGATGCCGGCGCCCGGCTCGGATTCGCGATTCCGCCGAGCGAACTGCACGCGGTTGCGGATGCCGACTGGGTTCGGCGGACGCAGGCGCAGTTCGCGCCGATCCGGGTCAATGAGCGATTGTGGATCGTGCCCTCGTGGTGCGAGCCGGTCGATGCGGCCGCAGCCAACGTCACGCTCGATCCCGGGCTCGCGTTCGGCACCGGCTCGCATCCAACGACGCGGTTGTGCCTCGAATGGCTCGCGCGCGAGCTCCAGCCGGGCGAGGCAGTGCTCGATTACGGTTGCGGCTCGGGGATTCTCGCGATCGCCGCGGCGAAGCTCGGTGCGGCCCGCGTCGTCGGGATCGACATCGACCCCCAGGCGATCGCGGCGAGCGCTGCAAACGCGGCGGCGAACGGCGTCCAGGCGACATTCCGGGCGGCGGATGCGTCGACGACCGGCGCCGACGAAACGTTCGACGTGGTCGTCGCCAACATTCTCGCGAATCCGCTGCAGCTGCTTGCGCCCGCACTCGCCGCGCGCGTCCGTCCCGGCGGGCGCATCGTGCTGTCCGGCATCTTGGCCGAGCAGGGGGCGAGCGTCGCCGCCGCGTATGCACCGTGGTTTATCATTGGCGTCTGGAAGGTCGGCGATGACGGCTGGGTCGCCTTGGCGGGAATACGCCGCGCGCCGGCGACCGCCGCCTGAACCGATCCTGGTTGGCCGATACGGTCGAGTCCGCGCCGACGCTTGGAGCGGCGCTCGCGATGCCCGAAGAAAGATATACCCGCTGTCCCGGCTGCAAGACCGTGTTCCGCGTGACCTCGCAGCAACTTGCGATGCGCGCGGGGCAGGTGCGTTGCGGCCATTGCAAGACCGTGTTCGACGGCAACGCCGCGATGGTTTCGCTTGCCCCGCGTCCACCCGACGATCTGCGCGACGAAGCGGGCGATGACGAAGCGGCACTCGGGCCGCCGACCGTAACGCTGCGCAACGCGCAGGCCCTGGAGCCCGTG
This sequence comes from uncultured beta proteobacterium, assembly GCA_963733985.1. GTDB lineage: Bacteria > Pseudomonadota > Gammaproteobacteria > Burkholderiales > Casimicrobiaceae > CAIWHR01. The sequence continues at coordinate 53,250 of CAVTFF010000018.1, forward strand.
GCGGAGCAAGGTGGCGGGCCGACAACGCAGCCACCGCCCGACGAAGACGTCACCGAGATTGCCTACGAGGAACGGTTTGCGTGGGCGAACGCCAAGCGAAAACGGCGATCGTGGGGCGCGCTGTACGGAATCGCGATCCCGCTGCTGCTGCTGCTGCTCGTCGCGCAGACATTGTTCCATTATCGCGACGCGCTCGCCGGGTACTGGCCGGCGTCCAAGCCGATTCTGACGCAGCTCTGCGCCGCCGCCGGCTGCGCGATCCGGCCGCTGCGCGACGTCGCAATGAATTACCTTTCGATCGAATCGTCCGATCTTCAGGCCGACCCCGCGCACAAAGGCCTCCTCATCCTCACGGCGAACGTGCGCAGCCATGCGGCGTGGCCCCTCGCGTATCCGTACCTGGAACTCACGCTGACCGATGCGAAGGACGATGTCGTCGTGCGGCGCGCGCTCGGACCGGCCGACTACGCCGGAGGAACGGCGGACATCGGCAGCGGAATCCCGCCCAATGGAGAAGTTCCGATCAAGCTTTTCATCGACGCGAGCGCGACTGTCCAGGCGGGATACCGGCTCTATATGTTCTATCCTTGAGCAGAGGTCGATTGCACCAAGATGGCGCGAGACTTCTGCCTACCCGGCCTATACGTTTTCAACCGTTAGATCAGAAGCTTAGCATTCCCCACAAGGCTTCCCAGTCGCGCTGCCTACCCGTGAGCGATCGCTGTCCAATTGCTTTTGACGCAGCGCATCAACGCGGTGTCGACAAAATCAAGGGTCACGCACCATTATCTATCGCGCCCAGGCAGATTTGCGCGATTTTGGTGCGACACAGACACCTTGGTTCGAAGCACACCCTCAATTGCCTCGGTGAACACGGGTTTCCGGCCCGTCGGACTATGGCATAGTTATCGCTATTGGCTTTCCGCGCTTTTTTGCAACGCACTATCGTTCAGGAGATTCGAATGACCAGCCCCGCCGACGTGCTGAAGATGCTGAAAGAGAAGGAAGTCAAGTTCGTCGACTTCCGATTCACCGATACCCGCGGCAAGGAGCAGCACGTCTCGGTGCCGTCCAAAGTGATGGGGATGGACAAGTTCGAAAGCGGTCACGCATTCGACGGGTCGTCGATCGCAGGCTGGAAGGGAATCCAGGCCTCGGACATGCTGCTGATGCCCGATCCGACGAGTGCCTACATCGATCCGTTCATGGACGAGACGACGCTCAACATCACCTGCGACGTCATCGAGCCCATCGGACGGCAAGGGCTACGAACGCGATCCGCGCTCGCTCGCCAAGCGCGCAGAGGCCTATCTCAAGTCGACCGGCATGGGCGACGTCGCGTATTTCGGCCCGGAGCCCGAGTTCTTCATCTTCGACGCCGTCGAGTGGTCGGTCGACATGTCGGGCAGCTACTGCAAGATATTTTCGAGTGAAGCGCCGTGGTCGTCTGCCGAGAAGTTCGAAGGCGGCAACATGGGGCACCGGCCCGCGGTCAAGGGCGGCTATTTCCCGGTCCCGCCGGTCGACTCGCTGCAGGACATCCGCTCCGCGATCTGCCTCGCGCTCGAGCAGATGGGCGTCGAGGTCGAAGTCCACCATCACGAGGTCGCCGCCGCCGGACAGAACGAGATCGGCACCAAATTCGCGCCGCTCGTCCAGCGCGCCGACTGGCTGCAGACGTCTGAAGTACGCCGTGCACAACACCGCGCACGCGTACGGGAAGACCGCCACCTTCATGCCGAAGCCGATCGTCGGCGACAACGGCTCGGGCATGCACGTGCACCAGTCGGTCTGGAAGGACGGCAAGAACCTGTTCGCGGGCGACGGCTACTCCGGGCTGTCCGAATTCGCGCTCTATTACATCGGCGGCGTGATCAAGCACGCGAAGTCGCTCAACGCGATCACGAATCCGGGCACGAACTCGTACAAGCGGCTGGTTCCCGGCTTCGAGGCGCCGATCAACCTCGCGTACTCGGCGCGCAATCGCTCGGCGGCGATCCGCATTCCGTACGTGTCGAGCCCGAAGGCGCGCCGCATCGAGGTGCGCTTCCCCGATCCGACCGGCGAACCCGTACCTCGCGTTCGCCGCGATGCTGATGGCTGGCCTCGACGGCGTGCAGAACAAGATCCATCCCGGCGATCCGATGGACAAGAACCTCTACGACCTCGAGCCGGAGGAAGCGGCGAAGGTGCCGCACCCCTGCGCGTCGCTCGACGAGGCGCTCGACCATCTCGATCGCGACCGCGCGTTCCTCACCAAGGGCGGCGTGTTCACCGACGACATGATCGACGCCTACATGGCGCTCAAGATGGAGGAAGTCACGCGCTTCCGGATGACGACGCATCCGATCGAATACGACATGTATTACAGCCTGTAGCTCGAATCGCCGCGTCGGCAGACGAGGGGCGCGCCCGCGGGTCCGCCCCTTTTGCTTGTCGCTGCACGATTTCCAATACACTCGCGGCATGGTGCTCGTTCCGGAATCGCCCCGGCGCCGCCGCGCCGTCGGATGGTGCGCTGGTGCGACGATGCGGTGCGCGCTGACGTGCGCATTTCCCGTTTCTGCGGCGACGGTGTCGGAAAAGGCGAAGGAGTCCGGATGCGTGAACAAGCCGATCTTCGTCAGCGGCACGAGGGGCTTGTACCGATGCCGCACCGAGTCCGGCGACTCCTCGTACTTCAACGTGCCCGGGACCGAAGCCGAGGTGCAGGACAAGGCTGATCGCCGGACCACTTCTGCGCCCTCACCCCCTCCGGCGGGATTTCCGAAGGTCGATTCCGCGACCCAGAAAGGCCGCGACGACATGCGCCGCAAGGTGCTCTCCGACGAGCTCGCGACCGAAGAGAAACTCCTCTCCGAGGCGCGCGCCGCCTATGCCGGGGGCGCGCCGAGCGCGTTACCCGAGGAGCGCTCGGACGTCGAGAAATACCGGACGCGAATCGGGCAAGCTGCGGGAGGCGGTCAGCGTGCACGAGCGGAATGTCGAAGCGCTGAAGAAGGAGCTCTCTGCAAGCAAGTGAGTGCCGCCGACGACGCCTCGCCGCACGTCCCGGGCGCGGATATTGCTAAGGTAACGGGCGTTTCCATTCGCAGGCTGTCCCTCTTGCGCTCCGCCCTCCTCTGAACGTGAAACTCCGTTTCCTGCACTCCTTCGCTCGCGACGAGACCAGGAGCACGCATCCGGGTCTGGAGATGCTCGCGACGGCAGTGCTCCTGCTCGACCGTGAGCGGACGGTCGTCTACGCGAACCCCGCCGCCGAGAACCTGTTCGAGCTTTCGCGCAAGCATCTCGTCGGGCACAAGGCAGCCGAGATCTTCACCGATGCTTCGAGTCTCAACGGCGCGATCGACAAAGCCGTCGCGGGCGGCGCCACCTACACGGAACAGGAGCTCGAGCTCGGCGTCACCGGGAAGGTCGAAGCTGCACCTGACGTGCACCGTTTCGCCGGTCGACGTCGGCGACGCAGCGCTGCTGCTCGAATTTCGCCACATCGACCAGCAGTTGAAGATCGCGCGCGAGGAACGCCTGCTCGAGCAGCAGCAGGCGAACCGCGAGCTGATCCGCAGCCTCGCGCACGAGATCAAGAACCCGCTGGGCGGGATCCGCGGCGCCGCGCAGCTGCTGGAACGCGAGCTCGACCGCCCGCCAGCTGATCGAATACACGCAGGTGATCATCGGCGAGGCCGATCGTCTGCAGTCGCTGGTCAACCGCCTGCTCACGCCGCATCGCCTGCCGACCTACCGCCGCACCAACGTCCACGAGATCCTCGTGCGGGTGAAGGGCGTGGTGCAGGCGGAGTTTCCGCAGGTGAGCGATCGTGTCGGATTTCGATACCAGCCTGCCGGAGTTCGAGGCCGATCCGGAGCAGCTGACCCAGGCGGTGCTCAACATCGTGCGCAACGCGGCGCAGGCGCTTTCCGGCACGACGGCGGACCCGCAAATCGAGCTCGTGACCCGGGTCGCGCGCTATGTCACGCTCGCCAAGAAGCGCCATCGGCTGGCGCTCTCGCTGTCGGTCGTCGACAACGGCCCGGGCATTCCCGACGCGATCCGCGATCGGATCTTCTATCCGCTCGTCTCCGGCCGAGAGGGCGGCACCGGGCTCGGTCTGACGCTCGCGCAGACGTTCATCGCGCAGCACAACGGGACGATCGATTGCGACAGCGTGCCGGGCCGCACGGTGTTCACGATTCTGCTGCCACTGGAGCTCTCGCGCGCCGGCGCGTAGATTCCTTAGAAAGGTCATGGATGCACGCGTTTGCCGATGAACCGCCACAGACGACGGCGATGAAGCCCGTATGGATCGTCGATGACGACCGCTCGATCCGCTGGGTGCTGGAAAAGGCGCTCGCGCGCGAGGGCATTGCGTACAAGTCGTTCGCCTCCGCCTACGAGGTGCTGCAGGCGCTCGCAGTGAGCGAGCCGCAGGTGTTGATCTCCGACATCCGGATGCCGGGCGAATCGGGGCTCGCGCTGCTGAACAAGGTGAAGGAGCGCTATCCGCAGATTCCCGTGATCATCATGACCGCGTACTCCGATCTCGACAGCGCGGTCGCGTCCTTCCAGGGGGGCGCCTTCGAATATCTGCCGAAGCCTTTCGACGTGGACCACGCGCTCGCGCTCATCCGCCGCGCGAGCGCCGAGACGCCGTCGACCGCGGCTGCCGCAGTGGCAATAACCGAAGCGCCGGAGATGCTCGGCCAGGCGCCGGCGATGCAGGAAGTCTTCCGCGCGATCGGCAGGCTATCGCAGTCGAATGCGACCGTCATGATCACCGGGGAATCGGGAACGGGCAAGGAGCTCGTTGCCCGCGCGCTGCATCGGCACAGCCCGCGTGCCGCAGGGCCCTTCATTGCGATCAACACTGCGGCCATTCCCAAGGACCTGCTCGAATCCGAGCTCTTCGGCCACGAGCGCGGCGCGTTCACGGGCGCGCAGAGCTCGCGCCGCGGCCGCTTCGAGCAGGCCGAGGGCGGCACGCTGTTCCTGGACGAGATCGGCGACATGCCGCCGGATCTGCAGGTTCGCCTCCTGCGGGTGCTCTCCGACGCCGAGTATTACCGCGTCGGAGGTCACGCACCGCTCAAGGCCAATGTCCGCGTGATTGCCGCGACGCACCAGAATCTCGAGGAACGCGTGCGGCAGGGCCTGTTTCGCGAAGACCTGATGCACCGGTTGAACGTGGTGCGGCTGCGCCTGCCGCCATTGCGTGAACGGGCGGAGGATATCGCGCCCCTCGCGCGACATTTCCTGCAGAAGAGCGCGCGTGAGCTTGCGGTCGAGCCCAAGACCCTGACCGAAGAGGCGTTGAAGGCACTCGCTGCGTTCCCGTTCCCCGGCAACGTGCGTCAGCTCGAGAACATCTGTCACTGGCTCACGGTGATGGCGCCGGGCCAGCGGGTCGGCGTTGCGGACCTCCCTCCCGAAGTACGCGCTGTACCGGCAGGAGCGGGGAACGAGAGCGCCGGCGAGTCCGGCTGGTGCCAGGCGCTCGACCGTGAGCTCGCCCAGGCGCTTGCCCGCGGCGAGCGCGCGGTGGGCGATCGGCTCGAACGGGAATTCGAGAAGACGCTGATCCTGCGCGCGCTTGCGCACACCGGCGGTCACCGAATGGAAGCCGCGCAGTGGCTCGGCTGGGGCCGCAATACGCTGACGCGGAAGATCCAGGAGCTGGGTCTCGAGCCGGAGCTCAAGAAGGGCGGACGCGAGAGCGCCTGACCACGGCCTAGACCGATAGCTCGGCGATCACGGGTGCGTGATCGGACGGTCTTTCGCCCTTGCGCGCGTTGCGGTCGATGCGGCACGCGACGCATTTCGTCGCCAGCGCCGCAGACAACAGGATATGGTCGATGCGCAGCCCGCGGTTCTTCGGGAACGCGAGCTGCCGGTAATCCCACCAGCTGAACGTCTTCTCCGGCTGTTCGAAGAGCCGGAAGCTGTCCTTCAATCCCAGCGCCAGCCAATCGCGAAACGCCGCGCGCTCCGGGTCCGAGAACAGCACCTGCCCGCGCCACAGCTCGGGATCGTGGACGTCGCGATCCTCGGGCGCGATGTTCAGGTCGCCGGCCATCACGAGCATCGGGTGCCGTTCTAGCTCGTCTGCGAGCCAGGCGGTCGCGGACCGGCACCAGTCGAGCTTGTAGCGGTACTTGTCGGAGTCGATCGACTGTCCGTTCGGCACGTAGAAGCACACGACGCGCAGGCCGGCGACCGTCGCCGCGATGACACGCTTCTGCTCGTCCGCGAACCCCGGCAGCGCCGTCGCGATGTCGGTCGCGGCGGCGAGCGTGTCGCGAACGAGCAGCGCGACGCCGTTGTAGGTTCGCTGTCCCGCGATGATCGCCGCGTAACCCGCGGCGGCCAGGTCGAGGCGCGGAAACTTGGCATCCTCGATCTTCGTCTCCTGCAGGCAGACGATGTCGGGCTGCGCGGCCGCCAGCCACTCGAGGAGCCGCGGGAGCCGGACGGGGAGCGAGTTGACGTTCCAGGTGGCGATCTTCACGACTGATTCATTGATTGACATCGATAACGAAAGTGAATGCTGTTCTTGGCTCGGCTGGAGGTCAATGGCTGCCGGACGGCGATTACCGGGTACCACCAGTCTCCGCTTTCGAGCAAGACGGCGCTCGCGATTCCGTCGGCGAATCTTTCCGATACCCTGGCCGGATCGAAGGCAATGCGTGGAACACCTTCGATCGTCACGCCTTTCCCGTCGCGCTCGCCGTGAGGATGCCGACGCGGCTCGTCTGGCAGGTTCGAACCCGAGTCAGTCCGCCGGCGAGTGCGCCGGCACCGTCCGCGTGCCGTGCGCGGCGCGCCAGCTCCGCAGGCGCTCGAAATACAGATAGATCACCGGTGTGATGTAGAGCGTCAGCATCTGCGACACGACCAGCCCGCCGACGACGGCGAGTCCCAGCGGCCGGCGGGCCTCGCCGCCGGCGCCGAGCCCCAGCGCGATGGGCAGGCTGCCCATCAGCGCCGCCATCGTGGTCATCATGATCGGGCGGAAGCGCGTGATGCACGCCTGGAATATTGCGTCGGCGGGCGCCTTGTGCTCCCTGCGCTCTCCCTCGATCGCGAAGTCGATCATCATGATGGCGTTCTTCTTGACGATGCCCACCAGCATGACGATGCCGACGAATGCGTACATGTTGAGGTCGATGCCGAAGAGCCAGAGCGTGAAGAGCGCGCCAAACCCCGCGGTGGGCAGCCCGGACAGGATCGTCAGCGGATGGATGAAGCTCTCGTAGAGGATGCCGAGCACGAGGTAGATCACGAAGATCGCGAGCACGAGCAGCACGCCCATTCCCTGCAGTGATGCCTGGAAGGCCTGTGCCGCGCCCTGGAACGTGCCGATGATCGTCGCCGGCATGCGCATGCCAGCCGTCGTCCGCTGGATCTCGGCGAGCGCCTGCGACAACGACACGCCCGGCTTCAGGTCGAACGATATCGTTACCGATGGAAGCTGGCCCAGATGGGTGATTGCGAGAGGCCCGACGGTGGGCTTGAGCGTCGCCAGTGCGTTGAGAGGGACGAGCGCGCCGGTGTTCGAACGCACGTAGAGCATCGCCAGCGCCGACGGATCGGCCTGGTAGCGCGGCTCGAGCTCCATCACGACCCAGTACTGGTTGGTCGGCGCGTAGATCGTCGAAACTTGCCGCGAGCCGTAGGCGTCGTAGAGCGTGTTCTCGACAGCCTGCGCGGAGACGCCGAGCGCGTACGCCTTGTTGCGGTCGATTTCGACGGTCACCTGCGGCTGGGTGATCTGCAGGTCGCTCGTCACGTCGATGAGCCCGGGGAGCGCGCGCAGTTTCTCCTCGACAAGCGGTGCCCACCGGTACAGCTCGGCGGTGTCCGTATCCTGCAGCGTGTATTGATAGGCGCTCTTGGTGAGAAGGCCGATGCGAATTGCCGGGATGTTCTGCACGTACGCCTTGATGCCCGGCACGCGCATCAGCGTGGGCCGCAATTCCTGGACGATCTCGTCGGCGGAGGGGCGCTCTGCGCGCGGCTTCAGCGTGACGAAGAGGCGACCGCTGTTCAGCGATTGGCTCGGCCCGCCGACGCCGACGAACGACATTACGGCTTGCACGTGCGGATTCCGGCGCACGATTTCGGCAACCTGGCGCTGCAGGTTCGACATTGCGTCGAAGGAGATGTCCTGCGCCGCTTCGGTGATGATGAAGATCTGGCCGACATCGTCGCTCGGAAGGAAGCCTTTGGGCATCGCGTAGAAGAAGAGACAAGTGCCCGCGAAGATCGCGCCGAACGCGCTTATCGTGACGCGTCGATGCCGCATCGCCCACGCCAGGCTGGCGCGGTACGCCGCGAGCACCGCGTCGAACGCGCGCTCGGACAGCGCATAGAGGCGCCCATGCTGCTGGCCGCGCTCCACCTTGAGCATGCGGCTGCACAGCAAAGGCGTGAGCGTCAGCGAAACGAATCCCGAAATCAGCACCGCGACAACGATCGTGACCGCGAACTCCTTCAGCAGGCGGCCGAGGATGCCTCCCATGAACAGCACGGGGATGAACACGGCGGCGAGCGAGAGGGTCATCGACACGATCGTGAATCCGATCTCCTTCGCGCCGACGAGCGTCGCCTCCATGCGCGATGCGCCCATTTCCATGTGCCGCGTGATGTTCTCCAGCATCACGATCGCATCGTCGACGACGAAGCCGACGCAAAGGGTGAGCGCCATCAGCGACAGGTTGTCGAGGCTGTAGCCGAACAGGTACATCACCGCAAACGTACCGACGAGCGACAGCGGCAGCGCGAGACTCGGTATGAGCGTGGCCGATACGCTGCGCAGGAATACGAAGATCACGGCGATGACGAGGCAGAGAGCCAGTAGCAGCGTGAGCTGCACGTCGCGCACCGACGCGCGGATCGACTGCGAGCGGTCGTACAGCGTCGAGAGCTTGATCGAGGGCGGGAGCTGGGCTTCGAACGTCGGCAGGATCCTGTTGATCGCGTCGACGATCTCGATCGTGTTGGTGCCCGGCTGGCGCTGCACCGCGAGCACGACGCCGCGCGTGCCGTTGTACCATGCGGCGACCTTGTCGTTCTGCACGCTGTCGAACACCCGCCCGAGTTCCGCGAGACGCACGGGCGCGCCATTGCGGTACGCGACGATCAGCGGCGCATACGCCTGCGCGCTCGTGAGCTGGCCGGTCGCCTGGACCGAAGTGGCCTTTTGCGGTCCGTAGAGCGTTCCGGTGGGCAAGTTGACGTTCGCATTGCCGATCGCCGTTTCGACGTCGGTCAGCGCAATGCCGCGCGAGGCGAGCCGATTCGGGTCGAGCTGGACGCGCACCGCGTATTGCTGCGAGCCGAACACCTGGACCTGCGCGACGCCGCTTATCGTCGAGAGACGCTGCGCGAGGAGGTTCTCGCCGTATTCATCGACGACCGACAGCGGCTGCGTTTCCGACGTGAGGGCGAGGAGCAGTATCGCGAAGTCGGCCGGGTTGACCTTGCGCAGCGTCGGGGGATTGGGCAACGTCGACGGAAGCTGCCGGGCGGCGGCCGCGATCGCCGACTGGACGTCCTGCGCCGCGGCATCGATGTTGCGATCGAGCGAGAATTGCAGCGTGATCGTGACTTGTCCCGACGTCGACACCGACGTCATCGAGTCGACGCCGGCGATCGTCGAGAACTGCTTTTCGAGCGGGGTGGCGACCGCCGAGGACATCGTCTCGGGATTCGCGCCGGGGAGGCTCGCCTGGACCTGGATCGTCGGGAAGTCGACGTTGGGCAGCGCGTTGACCGGCAGCAGCCGATACCCGACGATGCCAAAGATCAGAATGCCGGTCATGACGAGCACGGTCATCACCGGGCGCCGGACGAAAAGTTGGGCGATGTTCACGAGGCCTCGCCGCTCGTGCCCGGATTGACGCGCACGCCCGGAGCGAGCCGCAGCTGCCCCGTGACGACGATGCTTTCGCCGGGTTCGAGGCCGCTCGCGACGATCGTGTCTTCGCCGTTGGTGCGGGCGACCTTCACGTCGCGCAACTCGACGGTCCGGTCGGGCTTCACCACGAATACGTATTGACCGCGGGGCCCGTTCTGCAGCGCGGCCGACGGCACCACGATCGCATTCTTCTGCTCGTAGAGCGTCACCCTCACGTTGACGAACTGTCCGGGCCACAACGCCTTGTCGAGATTCGCGAACTCGGCGCGCAGCCGGATCGTGCCGGTGGTGGGATCTGCGGCGTTGTCGACCGAGGCGAGTTTGCCGCCAATGGGCTGGCGGGAATTGGCGAAGCCGGCTTCAACCCGGAGCGCGCCCTCGCCGCGGTACTTTCGGATGTCCGCGATGTCCTGTTCCGGAACCGAGAACGACACGTAGATCGGGACCACCTGATTGAGCGTGACCAGCGGGTTGGTGTCGTTGGCCTTGACCAGATTGCCCTGCTGGATCAGGATCCGGCCCGCGTAACCGGTGACGGGCGAGCGGATCGTGCAGTAGTCGAGCGACAGCTTTGAACTCTCGATGGCGGCGGTGTCGGCGGCGACCGTCGCGGCCGCGGTGTCGGCGTTGGTGCGGACCTGCTCGTAGGCATCCGGCGAGATGAAATTCTTCTGCAGCAGGTCCTTGTAGCGTTTCTCCTGCTCGACGGCACGATCGAGGAGCGCCTTGTCCTTCTGCAGGTTCGCCTGCGCCTGCCTGAGTGCGGCGGCAAAGGGACGCGGGTCGATCTCGAACAGCATCGCGCCCTGCCGGACTTCGTCGCCTTCCTTGAAGCCCACCGCGACGATCTGTCCGTCGACACGTGCCTTGACCGCCACGGACGTGTACGGCTCGACGTTGCCGATTGCCTGCAGCTGGACCGGCACCGTCCTCTGGACGACCGTGGCCACGGTGACGGGGACGGCCTGGGCGCTCTGTTGCGTGGCGGCCTTCGACCCGTGGACCAGCTGAAATGCGAGCGCCCCGGCGGCCACGACGACCGCCAGAGCGAGAGTTCCGAAGATGAGCTTTCTTGTGGCCGACATGTGTGCTGCCCTGGGCACGAATGAGCCGGGATCACTGCGTTGACCGCTGTCCCGCCAGGCGCCATGCGCCGACGGGCGCATCCCACGGCTCGCCCGAGGCCACCCCGGTACCGTCGGGCTTCGACGCTCCACGGGAAGGCGTCAATGATCGTAATGAGATCGCGCCGCGTAAAGAGAGTGCCACGTTTTGTTACACATCCGGCCCCGAACGGCCGGACCCGGCCATGGTCCGAATACTGCTTGCCGCAGCGAGGCGCCTTGCGAAGGGAGAGGATATTGGGACGTGGGAACCGCTTCTGGATGGCCCTGACTTGCGTCATCCTGCTGTCGCCGATACCGTCACGCCTCGAAGCCCAGACCGTCGCGGCTCCCGCCGGGAGCGACGCGCGCGTCATCGTCAAGTTCAGGGCGGGCTCGCCGTTGCTGAGCGGAAAGGCAATTGCAGCCGTGGCGCAACCGGCGGCACGGGCCAATGCGCTCGGCCTGCGGCTCGGGCTGCCGCTCGTCGGCGGCGCGGCGGTGTCCGACCGCGCGCAGGTGGTCGTGGCCGCCGGGCTGACGTCCGCGGAGCTCGCCCGGCGGCTCGCGCTGGAGAGCGACGTCGAGTACGCGGTGCCCGATGAGCGCCGCCACATCGTGGCCGCCCCGAACGACCCGCTGTACGCCAACGGCATGCTCGGCAATGGTCCGGCGGTCGGCCAGTGGTATCTGCGCGCGCCGACGGCCATCACCGCGTCGTCGATCGACGCCGAGCCCGCATGGGACGTGACCACCGGCAACCCCAGCGTCGTCGTGGCGGTCGTCGACACCGGTGTGCGCTTCGATCACCCGGATCTGATGCGCGCGAGCGCCGGAGGCAATCTGCTACCTGGTTACGATCTGGTCAGCGATCCCGGCGTCGCAAACGATGGCGATGGCCGCGATGCCGACGCGTCCGACCCGGGAGACTGGGTGACTCAGGCGGAGATCGCGCAGATCGGCGGCCCGTTCTATCGCTGCACGGATTCGCCCGAGGACAGCTCGTGGCACGGCACGCAGGTTTCCGGCTTGGTGGCGGCGCTCACCAACAATGGTCTGGGAATGGCCAGCGTCGGGCGCAATGTGCGGGTATTGCCGGTGCGCGTTCTCGGCAAGTGTTTCGGCTACGACTCGGACATCATCGCCGGCATGCGCTGGGCCGCAGGCTTGGCCGTCCCCGGCGTGCCGACCAACTCGACCCCCGCGCGCGTGATCAACCTGAGCCTGGGCGCCGACGGGCCGTGCACCGCCTCCTATCAGGAGGCCGTGAACGAGATCGTCGCGGCCGGCACGATGATCGTCGCTGCCGCCGGCAACTCGGCGGGCCACGCGGTCGGCGCGCCCGCGAATTGCATCGGCGTCATTGCCGTCGCGGGACTGCGCCACGTCGGCACCAAGGTCGGCTTTTCCGATCTCGGTCCGGAGATCGCGATCAGCGCGCCGGCCGGCAACTGCGTGAACACAACGGCGGGGTCCCCCTGCCTGTATCCGATCCTGACGACGTCGAATTCCGGTGCCACGGTTCCCGCGGGTCCCATCTACACCGACAGCTTCAATGCCTCATTGGGCACGAGCTTCTCGGCGCCGTTGGTCACGGGCACTCTTGCGCTCATGATGTCTGCGCAGCCCGGGATGACGTCGCAGCAGGCAAGGCAGTTGCTGCAGGCCAAGGCCAGGCCCTTTCCGACCGCCAGCGACGGCACGGGGGTGCCGGCATGCACCGCGCCGCAATACGACGCTTCGGGCAACCCGATCGACCAGCTGGAATGCAGTTGCACGACGACCACCTGCGGAGCGGGCATGGTCGATGCGGGCGCCGCCGTGCGCGCGGCCGCCGGTCTGACGGCATCTGCGCTCAACGTTCAAGGCCTGTGGTGGGCGACGGGTGGGACCGAATCGGGCTGGGGGATCAATTTCGCGCATCAGGGCGATCAGGTCTTTGCCACGTGGTACACGTACGACACCGCCGGCAAGGCCTGGTGGCTGTCGATGCTCGCCAATCGCACGACGGGCAGCACCTTCAGCGGCCCCATCTATGTCGACAGCGGGCCGCCGTTCAGCAACTTCGTCGGGTCCGCGACCGCGGTGTTGATCGGCAACGGGACGCTCATCTTCACCGACGCCAACAACGGCAGCTTCTCGTATGCGGTGAACGCGACGGCACAGACCAAGTCGATCGCGCGCTTCGACCTCGGGACCGGACCGCAGCCAACCTGCACGTACAGTGCGAGCAGTCCGAACTTCGTCGGTGCGACGAACTACCAGGACCTGTGGTGGGCGGCCAACGGTACGGAGCCGGGTTGGGGAATCAACTTTGCGCACCAGGGCAGCAGCGTGTTCGCGACGTGGTACACCTACGACGTTGACGGTATGCCGCTGTGGCTCTCGGCGCTGGCACCGCGCGTTGGCGCCGGTGACGTCTACATGGGAACGCTGTACCGGACCTCGGGGCCGCGGTTCGACGCGTTCGATCCGACCAAGGTGGCGCAGGTCCCGGTAGGAACCGTCACGCTGACCTTCGCCGACGGCAATGATGCGACATTTGCCTATTCGACCAACGGCGCAGGTGGCCTGCCTGCGGTGACTCAGTCAAAGCAGATTACGCGCTTCCCCTTTGCGGCGGCGGGGGGAACCGTTTGCCAGTAGCGGACGTCAAGAAATGCGGGGTTGCGCCCGCCGCACCGCGGCTTTGCCGCCGCGGCCTTCGCGCCGACAAGGGAACACATACGGGGGGTCCGGCACCCGCGCGCGGAGCCCGTGCTCTTGAGGCTCGCGCCGCTACTGCTTCGGATACCCGCCCGGAGCCGTGACCGCCTGCAACGGCTCCGCGGGGGTCGTCGCGGCGACGGGCTCGGGCGGCGCGCGGCCCGCGGGAGCGCGGCGGGGCGCGGGGGTTTTGGGATAGCCCGCCTGGTCGAGTGCCGCCTGCCACTGCGCTCTCGTTGTAGCCCTTGACGAAGGTCTTGTCGCCGACCTGCAGCACCGGCGCGCGCAGCTCGCCGGTCATCTGGGCAAGCTGCTCGGCGCCTTCGGGCGTCTCGACGTTGATCGATCGAGAACGGTACGCCGCGGCGGTTCAGCAGCGCCTCGGCGCTCGAGCAGACCTCGCCGCAGGAAAACGTATAGAGCTTGACCGGGAAGCGCTCCTGCGCCTGCTGGGCGGCGAGGGGCACTGCATTGTTCTCGATGAAGTTGGCGCCGACCCGCTTCGACTGGACGTTCCTCGAGTCGCCTGGCGGCGCCCGGTCGGAGTAGACGACGCGGCCTTCCTTGTCGATATAGCGGTATACCTGCTGCGCTCTGGGCAGCGACACCCGCTGCCGCAAACGCGGCGACCAGGCCGCACGCCACCGCGCATCGCTTCGTCGCTTGACTCATGGCCCCTCCTTATGCCGATGTCATCATGCCATTATGCCGCAGAAGCGCGTCGAGTTGTGGAGGCCCGGCCCGCGGAAGGCGACGAACGACTCCATCGCCGGCCGGCTGCCGCCGCGCGCGAGCACCTCGTCCCGGAAACGGGCCCCGGCAGCCGGCGACAGCACCCCGGCCTCCTCGAACAGGCTGTAGGCGTCCGCCGACAGCACCTCGGCCCACTTGTAGCTGTAGTACCCGGCGGCGTAGCCGCCGGCGAAGAATGGCCGAACGAGTCGATGAACGCGGTCGTAGGCGGCGGCGGGAGGCGACGGCGACCTCGCGCTCGGACCGCGTCCAGCACCGACTGCGGCGATTCGCGCCCGCCGCCGGGTCGAACGCCGAGTGGACAGCAGCATGTCGAAGAGCGCGAATTCGAGCTGGCGGACCATCGCCATGCCGCTCTGGAAGTTGTGCGCGGCGCGCATCTTGTCGAAGAGCTCGCGCGGCAGCGGTTCGCCCGTCTCGACGTGCGCGCGTCATGTGCGACACCACGTCCCACTCCCAGCAGAAGTTCTCCATGAACTGGCTCGGCAGCTCGACCGCGTCCCACTCGACGCCCTGGATTCCCGACACGCCGGCAATGTCGACGCGGGTCAGCAGCTGATGCAGGCCATGGCCGAACTCGTGGAAGAGCGTGATGACTTCGTCGTGCGTGAATGTCGCCGGCTTGCCGTCGACCGGCGACGAAAGATTGCACGTGAGATAGGCGACCGGATGCTGGACGTGCGCCGCCCGTGCGGCGGCGATTGATCGCGTCGTCCATCCACGCGCCGCCCTGCTTGCCGGCGCGCGCGTAGAGGTCGAGATAGAACTGGCCGACGAGCGCGCCGGCGCGATCGGTGACGTCGAAAAAGCGCACGTCCGGATGCCACGTCGGCGCGCGCGCCTCGCGGATCGCCGATGTCCGTAGATCGTCTCGACGACGCGGAAGAGCCCGGCGAGCACGCGGTCCTCCGGGAAGTAGGCGCTGGACTTCCTGCTCGGAGAAGGCGTAGCGGCGCGCCTTCAGATTGCTCGCGACGCGTAGGCGAGGTCCCACGCTTCGAGCGTCGGAAGGCCGAGCTCGGCTCGCGGCGAATACGCTGCAGTTCGGCGTAGTCGCGCTCGGCGAAGGGCTTGCGCGCGGCGCGGCGAGGTCGCGCAGGAACGCGAGCACTTCGCCGGCGTCCGTCGCCATCTTCGGCACCAGCGACACCTCGGCGAAATTCGCATAGCCGAGCAGCGTCGCTGCTTCGTGGCGCAGCGCGAGAATGCGCGTGACGATCGGCGCGTTGTCCCATTCCGGCTTCGCGCCGAGGTCGGAGGCGCGCGTCGAATACGCGCGATGCAGCGTCGCGCGCAGCGCGCGATTGTCCGCGTACATCATCACCGGCAGATAGCACGGCATGCGCAGCGTGAGTTTGCAACCGCCGCGCCCGTCGGCCGCGCGCCTGCGCCGCGCGCTTCGGCGACGCACGTCGTGCGGAACGCCGGCGAGCTCCGCCTCGTCGTCGACGTAGAGCGCCCACGCGTTGGTCGCGTCGAGCACGTTGTCGTCGAACTGCGCCGACAGATTCGCGAGCTCTTCCTGGACGGCCTTGAATCGCGCCTTCCTTTCGCGCGTCCAGCAGCGCGCCGCCCAGCCGGAAGTCGCGCAGCTCGTTGTCGATCAGCTGCTGCTTTGCCGGATCCGAGCGTCGCGAATGCCGGCGAAGCGCGCAGCGCGCCATAGCGCTCGTACAGGCGCAGATCCTGTGCGAGCTCGGTGTGGAACGCGGTGACTTTTGGCAGATTGCGCGTTGTAGGCGTCGCGCAATTCCGGCGTGCTGACACCGCATTGAGGTGACTGACCGCGCCCCATGCGCGATCGATGCGATCGAGCGTGTCGGCGAGCGGCTCGACGACGGTATCCCAGGTCGCGGGCTCGCGTGTCGGTCGCAACGTCGTCGACGATCGCCGCGCGCCTCGTGCGAGCAGCGTGTCGACGGCCGGCGTGACGTGCTCGGCGCGAATCGCATCGAAGTGCGGAAGGCCCGAGAAATCGAGCAGCGGATTGGCTTCCGGGAGGCGTTCATCGCAGTTCGGCTATTGTCATGATCGCTGCGCCGGCAGCGCGGCGTCGAGTGCGGCCAGTTCGGTCGGGCGTGCCCACGTTGGCCCAGCGGGCCGGTGTAGAGCTCGCCGCTCACGAGTCCCGCGTCCGATCCAGTCGCGATACAGCGGGAGCAGTTTGAGCTTCGTGCCGCGGGAAGTTCGCTGAAGAGCGCGGTGTCGTAGACGCCGATATTGCCGTACGTCGAGGCGAAGCTCGCCATCGAGCATGCAGCCGGCTCGCCGCCGAGCGCGAAATCGCCGTGGGGATGGAACGGCGGATTGGGCACCATGACAGGTGGACGCGCGGAGAGCACGGGTCGCGCGCCATGGCGGCGCGCGCGCGGAACCAGCGTCGCGTAGTCGAACGCGGTCCAGATGTCGCCGCTCGACGATCAGCGCGGGGCCTCGCGGCAGCAGCGGCAGCGCGGTCGCGATGCCGCCCGCCGTCTCCAATGGCCTCGGGCTCGAGCGACCAGCGCAGCTTCACACCGAAGCCGCGAGCCGTCTCCCAGGGCGGCGATGAGCCGGTCCGCGAGGTGCGACGCATTGATGACGATGTCGCGAAAACCGGCGCGCGCGAGTGCCTCGATCTGCCACGCGATCAGCGGCTTGCCGCCGACCTCGAGCAGCGGTTTCGGCGTCGCGTCCGAGAGCGGACGCATGCGCTCGCCGCGGCCGGCGGCGAGGATCATGGCGCCGATGCCGATCGTCACGATGGCTTCAGAACATGCTCGACGACGGGGCCGCGCGCTTCGAGCGCGTCGAGCAGGCACAGCAGCGGTCCAGCGCGCGGTATCGTCGCGCAGGCGGCTCGGCAGGTAAGCCATCACCCGCGGCATGTCGTCCACGTAGGCGGCCTTGCCGTCGCGATGATGGAGGCGGGCGAAGATGCCGAGCACCTTCAATTGGCGCTGCACGCCCATCCATTCGAAGTCGCGCCAGAAGGCGGCGAAATCGTCGCCTACCGGAAGTCGTGCCTTGCGCGCGCGCTCCCAGTAGCGCACCGCCCAGTCGATCTGCCGCTCTTCGTCCCACGCGATGTACGCGTCGCGCAACAGCGACGCAAGATCGTAGGTGACCGGGCCGATGACCGCATCCTGGAAATCGAGGACGCCCGGATTCGGCGTGGCGACCATCAGGTTGCGCGAGTGGTAGTCGCGGTGGACGTACACCCGCGGCTGCGCCGAGGTTGTTGTCGAGGATCTGCCGGAACATCGCATCGAGCGCTTCACCTTGCGCCGGCGAAAGCTCGACGCCCAGATGTTTCCCGACGTACCAGTCCGGGAACAGAGCGAGCTCGCGGGTGCAGCAGCGCCTCGTCGTAGCTCGGCAGCTCCCCGCGCGCGAGTCGCGCTCTGCCAGCGGATCAGCGCGTCGATCGCATCGGAGTACAGGCCTGCCGCCGACGCGGCGATCGAGCGCGGCGAGGTACGTTCGGTCGCCGAGATCGGTGAGGAGCAGGAGCCCGCGGCCGAGGTCTGTCGCCGAGCACGCGCGGAGCGTTTAGGCCGGCTGCCGCCGAGGAGTCGCGCGACATGCACGAACGGGCGGCAATCTTCCATCGGCGGCGGCGCATCCATCGCGATCAGCGTCGGCTGACCGCGCCACGCCACATCGGGCGTCACGCGGAAATAGCGGCGAAAGCTCGCGTCCGCAGAAGCCGCCACGATCGCGAACGCGCGCGTGCCGAGGATCGACGTGACCCACGCGCGGACGAGATCCAGGCGAACGTCGCGGGCAGCAGCGGTTTCGAAGGCGGCGGACGGCATCGTGAATGCGGGGTTCAGGAGCGGCGGCTTTCTTCCGCCGCGCTCCTCGGCCTCCCGGGGCGCGGTCGGCGAGCGGGTGTCCCGGCAGAAGCTCGCAAGACCGACGCGTTGCACGCAATCGAGCGGACTCGCGACTCGGTACACTAGAATGGCGCATTTTAACATTGTGATCCGGCACCTTCCTTCGACCCGGCGCATGCGTTTCCGCTTGCATCCGTTGACAATCGCGCTGGCGCTCGTTGCATTGCCCTGCTGCGTCGCTGCCGAAGACGACGTTCCCGAACTGCCGCCGACGGTGCTGAAACCCGCCGAACAGCTGCACGCCCCCGCCCTTGCGCCCGGCGCCCGGAACGACGCCTTCTGCTGCGGCGAACACGTCAGCCGGCGCGACGCCCGTCCCTGCACCGCGTCCTCCGTGTCGCCGACCGACAGCGGCGCGATCTTCTTTCGCGCGGGCGCCGTGGAAGGAGTGTTCAACAGAAGAAGTCGACCGCGAGCGGCAAGGTGGAGCTTCGCACGCGGCGCGAAACGGTGCTCGCGGACTGGCTGCAGTATGACTTCGTGAACGACGAAATCTGGGCGAAGGGCGACGTGCTGTTGCGGCAGGGCATCGACTGGGTCAGCGGGCCCGAAGTGCGGTTCAAGCGCGATACCGAGACCGGCTACTTTGTTTCGCCGCGCTATCTACATCAGCGAGAACGGCGGGCGCGGCGATGCCGCCGGCGAAATCCGGTTCACGGGTCCCGAGCACTACGAAGCGACGGATGCGCGCTACACGACGTGCGTCGCGCCTCGCAAGGACTGGTACATCCGGATGGACGAGCTCGAGGTCGACAGGTCGCGCGTCGGTCGGCACCGCGACACGACGCGACATTGAACTTCCTGGGCGCGTCGGTCGCCTATTTGCCGTGGGTCGAGTTTCCGCTGTCGAACGAGCGCAAGTCGGGCTTCCTGACCCCGACGCTGGGTTCGTCGGGAACGCGCGGATTCGACGCCTCGATCCCCTATTACCTCAACCTCGCGCCCAACTACGATGCGACCATCACGCCGCGCATCATGACCAAGCGCGGGCTGCAGGTCGGCGCGCAGTTCCGCTACCTCTTCGGTCCGGGGGTGGGCGACGTCGAGGCCCAGGATCTGCCACACGACCGCATCACCGGCACCGACCGCTACGCGCTCGCGTGGAGGCACAACCAGGATCTCGACGCGATCCGTCGCAGGATGTCCGGCTACGTCAATCTGAACAAGGTGTCCGACGACACCTATTTCTCCGATCTCGTCGGACCGCGTCGTCGTTCACGTCGCTGACGACGCTGCCGCGCGAAGGCGGCGCTCAACTACGTCAGCGGGCCTTGGGGCGTGGTGCTGCGCGCACAGGCGTTCCAGACGCTTCAGGATCCGACAGCGCCGGTGGTGCCGCCGTACAACCGCGTGCCGCAGCTGCTCCTGTCCTTGCAGGATACCGATTGGCAGGGACTGACCTTCGCCGGGCACCGGCGAATACGCGTACTTCCGCCAGCCGACGCTGACGACGGGACAGCGGGTCTACGTGTGGCCGACGGTCGCGTGGACGCAGCAGGGGCCGCGTGGTCGTTCACCGCGCGCACCGGCGTCCACATGCGCGAGTACGACCTGAATCGAAGTCCGGCCCGGCGTTTCCAGCACGCGAAGTCTACGTGATCCCGATCACCTCGGTGGAAGGCGGGCTCGTGTTCGAGCGCGACTGGAACCTGGCCGGCCACAATTACGTGCACACGCTCGAGCCGCGCGCGTTCTACGTCTACGTTCCGTACCGCAACCAGAGCAATGCGCCGATGTTCGACACCGCGATCGACGATTTCAACTTCGGCCAGCTTTTCAGCGTGAACCGCTACCTCGGCAACGACCGGATCGGCGACGCCAACCAGCTGACGCTCGCGGTGTCCTCGCGTCTCCTCGACGCCGACACGGGCGGCGAGCGGCTGCGGGTTGCCGTCGGCGAGCGCTTCTACTTCCAGGGCCAGCGCGTCGTGCTGAACGAAGCGCCGCGATCGGCCGCGACGTCCGACGTCCTGTTCGGCATCGACGGGCGGCTCACCGACGCGTGGGCGCTCGCCGGCCTGTGGGCAGTACAACTTCGACGTCGGCGGAGACCGAGCGCTTGAAGGCCGGGGTCCGCTACACGCCGGCGCCCGGCAGGGTCCTCAACGCGAAGTACACGCTACAACGCGCCAGTTCGTCGACCCCGTGACCGACCAGCGAGCAGCTCAACCAGTTCGACCTGTCGCGGCGGAGTGGCCCGTCGACGAGAACTGGACGCTGCTCGGGCGCTGGAACTACTCGATCCTGGACGAGCAAGACGCTGGAGGCGGTGGCCGGCGTCGAGTACAATGCTGGCTGCTGGGTACTGCGGCTGGTCGGCCAGCGGCTGACGACGACGATCGCAGACGGCGACCAATTCGGTCTATCTGCAGCTCGAACTCAACGGTCTCGCGCGGTTCGGCACGAGTCCGCTCGACCTGCTGCGCCGCAGCGTCCCGGGATACCTCAGGACCAATGACCCGACCGTGTCGCCGCGCGATCGCAGCGGTGATCACTTCCCCGAGTTCTAGGCAGCTGTCGGCTGCCGATCAGATCATTTGATGATGCTCTCCCGCTTTGTCGTCCCCGCCGTCGCACAGGCGGCAATGGTCGCTCGCGCTCGCCGCCGGCGGCGCAGTCTCGCGACCCGTCTCCGCGCCTGCGCCTGCGGCGCCCGCCACGACCGCAGCGCAGCGTTCCGCTCGATCGCGTGGTCGCGGTCGTCAACGACGAGGCGCTGACCCAGCACGAGATCAACGAGCAGAAGCGCGCGGTGCTCGCGCAGATGAAAGCGCAGAAGGTTCGCCGCCGCCCGCCGACGTGCTCGAAAAGCAGGTGCTCGAGCGGCTCATCACCGAGCGCGCGCTGCTGCAGTTCGCCAAGGAGTCCGGCATCCGGGTCGACGACACGCAGGTCGAGCGCACGATCCAGCGCATCGCGCAGGACAACAAGCTTTCGGCCGACGAGTTCCGCAAGGCGCTCGCGCAGGAGGGCATCTCCTACGCGCAATACCGCGAGGACATCCGTAACGAGATCACCGTGCAGCGCTGCGCGAGCGCGAGGTCGACGCGCGGATCACGGTCAGCGACGCCGAGGTCGACGCGTTCCTCGCCTCGCAGGACGCGCAGAGCCGGCGGCGACAACGAATACCGCCTTGCCCACATCCTGGTGCATCGTCCCCGAGCAGGCGTCGCCCGAGCAGGTCGAGGCAAAGCGAAGGCGCGCCGAAGAGGCGCTGAAGCAGATCAAGGATGGCGCCGATTTCGCGCAGGTCGCGGCGGGCTATTCGGACGCGCAGGACGCGCTGCAGGGCGGCGACGCTCGGTTGGCGCGCGCCCGGACGCGCTGCCGACCGTGTTCGCTGAGAAGATTCGCACGATGAAGGTGGGCGACGTCTCCGACGTCCTTCGCTCGGCGACCGGCTTCCACATCGTCAAGCTGCAGGACACGCGCAGCCGCAATGCGCCGACCGTCGTCGAGCAGACGCACGCGCGGCACATCCTGATCAAGGTGAACGAAGTCGTCTCGGAGTCCGAGGCGAAGGCGCAGGATCGACCGGATCAGGGACCGCATCGAGACCGGCGCCAAATTCGAGGACCAGGCGAAGCTCAACTCCGAGGATGCGAGCTCGGCGAAAGGCGGCGACCTGGGCTGGCTGTCGCCGGGCGACACGGTGCCCGATTTCGAGGAGGCGATGGACAAGCTCAAGATCGGCGAGATTTCGCAGCCGGTGCGCACGCCGTTCGGGTGGCACATCATCCAGGTGAACGAGCGGCGGCACGCAGGACATCACGGCCGAGCGCCAGCGCGAGCAGGCCCGGACGGCGCTGCGCCAGCGCAAAGCCGACGAGGCGTTCCAGGAATGGGTGCGGCAGACGCGCGACCGCGCGTACGTCGAAATCAAGGCCGACGAGCGGTAACCGCGTCCTCGAGATCGGCGGGGAGCGGCGCGCGGCGACGCTGCATCAGCAGCTCCGGCACGCCGTCTGCGGTGCGGATCGTGCGCACCAGCGCAAATCCCGCCTTGGCGAATGCGCGCAAGGACGCCGTGTTGTCCGCGCGCGGCGTCGCGATGCAGCTCGCCGCCGAGAACGATGCCCAGACGATCTCGTCGACGGCAGCCGCGATTACGCGCGGACCCAGGCCCCGGCGCGTGTACTCGACTTCGCCGATCAGCACGTCGATCGCCACCGCATCGTCGAAGTCCACGACCGTCGCCGCGTAGTCGGGAAAGTCAGCCACGCGGTAGACCTGCACGTAGCCGATCGGATGGTCGGCGACGGAGGCGACGAATCCCCGCACCGGCACCTCGCCGGCGATCCGCGGCCCGTACTTCGCGGCAACGTCCTCGCGCGAGGTCGATACGCGCGAGTAGCCGGCCACCACGTGCGGCGCATTGAGCCACACGTGCAGGAGCGGCAGGTCGGGTTCGCCCAGCGGCGCGAACGTCACATGCGCGAGATTGGCGGCAGGAGTGAGCACTACTGGCATTGTGCGGTTCGGCGTCCTCGGACACCGGGTGCTGCCTAGGTCTGATACACGTAGGGAGGCTGCGGCACGCGGCCCTCGTCCATCTTCCTTTCCTGCGCGAGCTCGCGTGGCGGCTTGTCCCACCAGATCGCGCGGCCGGCGATCTGCTGCTCCGCGATTTCCGGCTTCTTCGCGAGCAGCTCGCGAATGAACTTCGTGTGCTCGGACTCGTAGTGGCGGGACGGAAGGAACATGGATGTCGGGGCACGGTGAGGAACGTCGGATTACACGATTCTATCACCGCGAGTCGTCGCGCCCGGCCGATCGGGGCCGCATCGGCCGCCCCGCGACGATCTCGAACCGGAACAGCCGGCACTCGACATTGCCGTTGTAGAGCGGCGTCCTTCGCGAGGGCTTGAGCCCGATCAGCTTCCCGAGTCGGAGGTCGCCGCTGAAGAGGCAGACCGTCCACCCCACGAAGTTTCGCTTCAGCGCATCGCCGAGCCTTGGATAGAAGGCCGCGAGGTTCGCCCTATCGTCGAGTCGCAAGCCGTACGGTGGATTCGCGATCAGCGTGCCCGAGGCGGCGGGCGCCTCGCGGTGCAGCACGTCCGATTCCTTGAGCTCGATCCAATCGCCGACACCGGCGGCAGCGGCGTTGCCACGGCATTGCGCGAGCGCGCGCGGATCGATGTCGCTCGCAAAGATTGCCGGCGCGGAAGGCAAGGGCCGCACGCGGTCGTGCGCGCGCTGGCGGATCCGCTGCCACGCCGGGCCGTCGTACCAGGAGAGCTTCTGAAAGCCGAACGTGCGCCCGAGTCCGGGTGCGCGATCGGCGGCGATCATCGAAGCCTCGATCGCGATCGTGCCGCTGCCGCAGAGCGGGTCCAGCAGGGGCGTTCCCGGCGACCATCCCGAGAGCGCGATCAGACCGGCGGCGAGATTTTCTCGAAGCGGTGCAGCGTCGACGTCGCGCCGGTACCCGCGCTTGAACAGCGCATCACCCGACGTGTCGAGATAGAGCGTCGCTTCGCGCTCGGTCAAATAGGCGTGCACGCGGACGTCGGGCCGCTCCTTGTCCACCGATGGCCGTTTGCCCGCCGCGTCGCGGCAACGATCGCAGACGGCGTCCTTGATCCTGAGCGTCGCGAACGCGAGACTGGCGAGTGGCGAGCGCGTCGCGGCGACGTCGACCCGCAGCGTGCGCTCGACCTTGAAATGCGCGGTCCAATCGACACCGCACGCGAGGCGGTAGAGATCGTTCTCGTCGCGGTACCCACCGTGCGCGACCTGCCAGAGGATCCGGCTCGCGAGCCTCGAATCGAGATTGGCGCGGTAGGCGAGCTCTCGCGGGCCGGAAAAGGCAACGCCGCCTTCTCTCGGCGTGACGAACTCGCCCCCGAGCGCGGATAGCTCCGCCGCAAGCACAGTTTCCAGCCCGCGCGGGCACGGCGCGAAAAAGCGTTCGGTCATCGGCGCCCGCGTTGGTCGGCGACCGCCCTCAGCGCAGCAACCGCCGCCTTGTCAGCAACAGCGCGACGAAATACGCGGCCGCTGCGTAGACGAGGAGAACGGCGATGTGCAAGGCGATGTCGCCCGGGGCGTTGCCCATCAGGAGCGGCCGTGCGAGATCGATCGCGTGCTTCAACGGCAGGAAGGCAGCGACGCCCTGGAGCACCGGCGGCATCTGGTCGACCGGAAAGAACACGCCGGAGAGCAGCAGCATCGGCGTCAAGACCAGCGTGAAGAAATACGTGAAGAAATCGTAGCCGGGCGCGAGCGAATTCATCACCAGGCCGAACGCGCCGAACGTGAGTCCGACGAGAAAGCCCAGCGGAATGATCCAGAGCGCGAGCCACGAGTGGCCGAAGCCCAGCGCCATGATGACGGCCAGGATCGCCACGGTCGAGACGACCGCCTTCGACGCCGCCCACACCCACTCGGCGAATACGACGTCGTCGAGCGACAGCGGCGCGTTGATGATCGCTTCCCAGGTTCGCTGCACGTGCATGCGCGAGAACGCCGAATACATGGCTTCGAAGCTCGACGTGAACATCGCGCTCTGGCAAACCATGCCGGTGCCGATGAACGCGATGTACTTCATCCCGCCGACCTCGGGGACGAAGGCGCCGATGCCATAACCCAGCGCCAGCATGTAGAGCAGGGGATCGGCGATGTTGCCGAGCACGCTCGCGAGGGCGAGCTTCTTCCAAACGAGGAGGTTGCGCTGCCAGACGGCGGTAAAGCGCAACGAGAGCTCGGGCGGCTTCCAGAGTCGTGTGGCGATCGTTGTCATGGTCAGTCCCGAAGTTCGCGGCCGGTGAGCTTGATGAAGAGATCCTCGAGGTTCGCCGGCCGGTGCAGGTAGCGGACACCGGTCACACCGGCGAGCGCGGCAAGAAGCGGCGCTGGATCGGCCGCGTAACAGAACGCCGTTTCGCCGGCGAGCTCTACGCGCGCGGCGACCGTTTTCCCGTGTGCGTCCGCCCAGGCTCTCGCCTCGTCGCCGAAGACCTCGACCACTTCGGGCTCGACGTGGGCCTCGATCAGCGCCCGCGGCGTGTCGCACGCGATCATCGTTCCGCGGTCGATGACGGCAAGGCGCGTGGCGAGGCGCTCGGCCTCATCCATGAAATGCGTGGTGAGCAGTATCGTCTTGCCCTGCGACAGCAGCTGGCGCAGCCCGTCCCAGATCAGGTGGCGTGCCTGCGGATCGAGCCCCGTCGTCGGTTCGTCGAGAATCAGGAGCTCCGGATCGTTGACGAGCGCGCGGGCGAGGGTGAGCCGCCGTTTCATGCCGCCCGAGAGCGTGCGAAGGGCGGCGTCGCCCTTGCCGGCAAGTCCGGCGAATTCGAGCAGCCGCGGAATGCGCACCGCAAGCGTCGCACGATCGATGCCGAAATAGCTGCCGTAGATTCGCAGGTTCTCGGTGACGGTGAAATCGGGATCGAGATTGTCGAGCTGGGGGACGACACCGACGCGGATGCGCGCCTCGCGCGCCGCCTGCGGCACCGGCACGCCGACCATTTCGATGGTCCCGCCGTCGGGGTCGACGAGGCCGAGGCAGCAGCGCAGTGTCGTTGTCTTGCCGGCGCCGTTCGGCCCGAGCAGGCCGAAGCACTCGCCGCGGCGAATCTCGAAATCGAGGCCGCGGACGACTTCGTTCGCGCCATAGAACTTGCGCAGTCCCGCGACGCGAAGGACCAAATCCTTCCTCGCCCCGGCGCCAGGAAGGCGATCGGTTGCTTCGCCTGCAACCGGCGCGAGTCGACCGCGGAGATGGTCAGCGTCGTCGTTCATTGCGAGCCTATGCGCCGGGCATCACCGTCGAGCGTCCCGACCACACGCCCGTCACGACGCGCTGCAGTTGCACGAGCCGTCCGTGAAAGAAATGACCGCAGCCGGGGAATACGACGACGGGCAGCTCCTGCGGTCGCGCCCAGGCGAGCACCGCGGCGAGCGTCACGACGTCGTCCTCCTCGCCATGGATCACGATCGTGTCTGCGGGTACGGATTCGCCGTCGAGCCGGCCGACGGCCGGGGCGACCAGCACCAGGCGCTCTGCGGCCACGGCCTTCGCCACGCGCGTCTGCACGAACGAACCGAACGAGAATCCTGCGAGCACCACCGGCAACGCGTGGGCGTTGGCGCTCGACTTCGCGTACGCGAGCGCGGCCAGCGCGTCGTCGGTCTCGCCGATGCCGTCGTCGAAAGTTCCGGCCGAACGGCCGACGCCACGGAAATTGAGGCGCACGCTCATGTAGCCCAATGCAAAGAAAGTCTTCGCGAGTGTCTGCGCGACCTTGTTGTCGAGCGTGCCGCCCTGCAGCGGATGCGGATGAGCGACGAGCGCAATGCCGCGCAGCGGGCGCTCCGGCGCGTTGACGACGACCTCGAGGTCTCCGGCGGGGCCGTCGATCAGTAGCCGCTCGGTCGACTTCGGCGTCAAGTAAGGAGTCTCGCGGGATGACTTTTCGAGGGGTCCGCGCGCGGTGCGCCGCGCAGATCGGCGAGCGGCCCATTATAGCGGAGCGGCGAAGTCGGCCCGAGCAGCTCCCATGGCCCGGCAGGTCCCGGGCGCTCCGATATAATCGGCACCCGCGAACGCGCGATCTGCCGCTCGCTCATCCCGCCCAGGGAACCTCTGAACCAGTCTCACGCGACTGCGCTGCACGGCCAAATGCGGATGAATGCTAGACGCGCGACGAAGGTCGTAGTCGACACTACGAAGCCGAGGAGCGCGGCGACGCAGGCGCCGCATTTGGCGGCAGCCCGAAGGGACGGGGGCTTTTCGGGCGGTCTACTTTGTCGCTCGGCTTGCGAAGGGGCCCACCCTTCGCTGCGCCTCGCTTCGCGCATCCCATCCCGAAAAGCGCCCGTCGCAATCGCGTGCGACTGGCTCAGAGGTTCCTAAGGTGAAGCTCTATCGCCGGCTGCTCCGCTACGTGCGCCCCTATCGCGGAGTCTTTGCTTTCGCGATCGTCGGGATGCTGCTCGTCGCATCGACCGACGTGATGATGCTGCGCATCGTCCAGCCGCTGCTGAACGACATCTCCTCCGTCACCGTCGAGAGCGCGCGGTGGGTGCCGTTCATGATCGTAGGCGTATTCATCCTTCGCGGCCTCGGCAGCTATATCAGCGAATACGGGCTCGCGTGGATCGGGTCGCGCGTCGTCTTCGACCTGCGGTGCGAGGCGGGCGATCACCTGCTGCGGCTGCCCACGCCGTTTTACGACGGATCGTCGGCGGGGTTTCTCCTCTCCAAGGTGACGTTCGACGCCCAGCAGGTCGCGGCGACCGCCTCGGAGGCGATCACGGTGATGATCCGCAACACGCTGACGATCGCGTTCATGCTCGGGTACCTGCTCTACATCAACTGGCAGCTCACGCTGATCGCGTTCGCGGCTTTTCCGCTCGTCGGCTTCGCGATCCGCAAGATAAACCGGCGGATGAAGCGCGTCAGCGTTCTCGTGCAGGAGCGCACCGGAACGCTCACCCATGCGCTGGAAGAAGCAATCAGCGCGCATCGCGTAGTCAAGGTGTTCGGCGGCGAGAAATACGAAAGTGGCCGCCTGCGCTCGGCGGCCGACCGGCTGCGCCTCGCGATGGCGAAACAGTCCGCGGCCGCCGCCCTGGGCACTCCGATCAACCAGATCATCGTGTCGATCGCCGTCGGCGCGATCCTCTGGGTTGCGATCCGGCAAAGCGCCGGCGGCAACTACGGCGCCGGAGACTTTGTCACCTACGTCTTTGCGCTGCTGCACCTCATGAACCAGCTGAAGACGCTCACCAACGTCACCGGCACGATCCAGCGCGGGCTCACTGCCGCGGAAAGCGTATTCGCGCTGATCGACGAGACGCCGGAGGTCGATACCGGCACGGCGACGCTCGACCGTGCGCGTGGCGGCATCCGGTTCGAGCACGTCACCAAGTGCTACGGTCCGGACCGGCCGCCGGCGCTGGCGGGGATCGACCTCGCCATTGCGCCGGGCGAATCGGTGGCGCTGGTCGGGGCTTCAGGCGGTGGCAAGACGACGCTCGTCAATCTGATTCCGCGCTTCTACACGCCGACCGAGGGACGTGTCCTCCTCGACGGGGAGGACGTGGCGGCGATCCGGCTCTCCGATCTGCGCCGGCAAATCGCGCTCGTGAGCCAGGAGATCGTGCTGTTCAACGACACCATCGCCGCCAACATCGCTTACGGCACGATGGCGGGCGCGCCGCGCGACGCCGTCGAACGCGCGGCCGCCGTGGCAAATGCGCTCGAGTTCATTCGCGCGCAGCCGCACGGCTTCGACACCGTCGTCGGCGAACGGGGCATTCGCCTGTCCGGCGGCCAGCGGCAGCGGATCGCGATCGCCCGCGCGATCCTCAAGGACGCGCCGATCCTGATCCTCGACGAGGCCACGTCCGCGCTCGACAACGAATCGGAATTCCTCATTCAGGCTGCGTTGAACGAGCTGATGCGGGGACGCACGACGATCGTGATCGCGCACCGGCTGACGACCATCGAGCACTGCGACCGCATCGTCGTGCTCGAGGGCGGGCGCATCGTCGAGCAGGGGCGGCATGCCGAACTCCTGGCGCTGCAGGGAGTGTACGCCCGCCTCCACTCGCGCCGGTTCGAGGACGAGTAGCCGCGCGAGGCTGCCAGAAGGTGGAAGGCGCAGTCTTGTCGATCAAACGCCTGCAGTGCTTGCCAATGTCAAGACCAAGCTCATTCAGTCACAGTCACGTCACAGCAAATCCGGCGAACGTGCAGTCGTAGAGCTCCGGCAGCGATGGGGGGTCGATTGACACCGACAACGCGACATTCTGACGCGACCGATGCTTGGTCGCCTGCAGGCCCGCGCGTAGTCATCCGTCTGGTCTACCGCCATGTTGCTGCGCTAGGTCAAGGGAATATCGCGGCACACCACTAGACTTGAAATATCGTTGCTTTCGCCAACGGCTAGACTACAGCGTATTGCGCGGCGCCTGCGCTTTGCACGGGCAGTGGATCAGCCGCGCAGGTGCGGTAGGTCGTGACTTAGCTGAGGCGGGGAGGCACCCATGAAAAACGACGAACCCACTCCCTACATGCGGCGCGACCTGACGCGTACCGTGCTCGCCGTGCTGCTGATGGCGATTCTCATCGGCGCGTCGTTCTGGATCTTGCGCCCGTTCCTGCTCGCGATCATCTGGGCGGCGATGATCGTGGTGGCGACGTGGCCGATGATGCTGAAGCTTCAGCAAGCGTTACGCAGCCGTGCCTTGGCGGTGACCATCATGTCCGGCGCGATGGTTCTCGTGTTCGTCGTGCCGCTGGTGCTGGCGATCCAGACGCTGGTCGACAACACGGATACGATCGCCGCATGGGTGCGCACATTGGCGAGCGCGGCCATTCCTCCGCCCCCCGAATGGCTCTCTCGTATTCCGCTGGTGGGAGCGAAGATCGCCGAGGGCTGGACGAGCATTGCGGCGATGGGCAAGGAGGGCCTCGTTGCCCGCCTTGCACCGCATGCGGCAACCGCCGTGCAGTGGCTGGCAGGCGCGCTCGGCGGCGTCGGCATCCTGGCGTTCCAGTTTCTCCTGACCGTGATCATCGCGGTGGTCCTGTACACGCAGGGCGAAGCGGCGAGATCGGGCCTGATTCGTTTTGGCCGTCGGCTCGCGGGCGATCGCGGCGAAGGCGTCGTGGTGCTAGCCGGTCAGGCCATCCGGGCTGTCGCGCTCGGTGTGGTCGTCACCGCATTGGCGCAGACTGTTCTGGCGGGGCTTGGCCTCGCCGTGGCGGGAGTTCCGTTCGCCGGGCTGTTGACCGGGGCAATCCTGCTGCTCTGCATCGCGCAGATCGGGCCCATCCTCGTGCTCGCTCCCGCCGTAATCTGGCTCTTCTGGAACGACCAGACCGCGTGGGGCACAGCCTTGCTGGTCTGGACGGTCGGCGTCGGCACAATGGACAACATCCTGCGCCCGTTTCTCATCCGCAAGGGCGCCGATTTGCCCATGCTGCTCATCTTCGCCGGCGTGATCGGGGGCCTGATCGCATTCGGCATCGTGGGCTTGTTTGTGGGCCCAGTCGTGCTCGCCGTTACTTACACTTTGCTCAAAGAGTGGATGGGCGAGCGTGATGCGCCCCAGCCGCCCTGACTCGGATCAGTTCAACCGAACCCATGGGCCGGCGGCGAGGGCACACGCGCGGCGTCGGCGAGTGGCGGGCGCGTGCCTGATCACCGGTGTTGAGGATGGGAATTGCGATCGGCATGTGCCGATGGGCCCATTTCGACACGCGGACCTCCTCGCGATGGCATGCGGAGATCGCAGTGCGTTACGCCGAGTGCAGTCGAAGCGGGAGACGGCGAGGCCGGAGCCGATTGGGAGGTTGTCATAAAAGATTGGAGCCGACAGAAAGCTCGGCGCGATAATGCGCGCGCCCATGTGGACGATATCGGATCGCGGAACCGGAAGATAGAGCGCCAACGGCTCGGCCCACGGCTCAAGGAAATCGCGCGGCGCGGTCCGACCTGCGCCATCCGGCGCGGAGCGCGCAACCGCTCGCGTTTCTTCATGGGATCCCGGGCTGCGGCGCGAGCTTCGGGGCGCGTTGGCATGCAGTAGACTGCACGCCCTGCCGCCAACCCAGGGCATCAAGTTCGATATTTGAGGGTTCGCCAATGCCGCTGCAAAAGATCGCCGTTCTCGGTCTCGGAAAAGTGGGGACCCTCGCCGCCAAACTCCTCCATCGTGGCGATTTCGACGTCACCGGTTTCGATAATCGCACGCCGCAGGAGGCGCTGCCCTTCGCAGTGCAGGGCGCAAACCTCGCATCGGATGAGGGTGTGCGCGCCGCAACGCGGGGGTTCGACGCCGTCCTCTCGTGTCTGCCGTATCGAATCAACCAACGCATCGCGACCGCGGCGCATGCGCGAGGGATGCACTACTTCGATCTCACCGAAGACGTGCCGACGACACAGGCCATCATCGACCTCAGCAAGACCGCGCGCGGGCTGATGGCGCCGCAATGCGGCCTGGCGCCGGGCTTCGTTGGCATCGTCGGCGCCGCGCAGGTCGCGGCGTTCGAAGAGTGCCGCTCGCTGCGCCTGCGCGTTGGCGCACTGCCGCAAAATCCGACGGGACTGATGGGATACGCGTTCAACTGGTCCCCCGAAGGAGTGGTCAACGAGTACCTGAACGACTGCGAAGTGATCGAAGGCGGCGTGCGCAAGATGGTATCGTCGATGGAGTGGCACGAGACGCTGTATGTGGAAGGCGTGATGCTGGAGGCTTTCACGACGTCGGGTGGACTCGGGACGATCTGCGAAACGTTTCACGGGAAGATCGCCAACGTCGACTACAAGACGATGCGCTATCCCGGACACATGCGCCTGATGAACTTCTTCTTCCACGAGCTCCTGATGCGAGAACGGCGCGAGCTCGCCGGCGAAATTCTCACGAACGCGAAGCCGCCGGTGAACGACGACATCGTCTACGTCCACGTTTCATCCGAGGGCTTGCTGGATGCGCGCCTGCAGCGCCGGGAATTCGTCCGCGCCTATCGCCCGATCGAGTTGGTTGGCGGCGTGCAAACGGCGATCGCATGGACAACGTCGGCTTCAGTGGTCGCGGTCATCGAATTGGTCCGCGACCGGGTGCTGCCACAGCAGGGGTTTCTGAAGCAGGAAGAGATACCGCTCAGCAAGTTCCTGGCCACGGCAACGGGCCGCTTGTTCGATGCGTGATGGGTAAGGAGATTTGGCTGAGAATTAGCCGACCCGGTCGATCCGTTGCGCACAAAGCACAAGCGCAATTGTGCTGAAGCGGACGTTCATTGATGGTGGAACTGAGGACAAAAGAAAGGGAATGGCACGGCGCTACGCAGCTTCCCTTACCGAGGGCAAGCCCGCAAGCGCCATCGCGAGCTCACTTTCGTCGTAGTCGAGATCCTGGAGCTTGCCCTCGAAGTAGTCGATGTACGCCTGCATGTCGAAATGGCCGTGGCCGCACAAATTGAACAGGATCGCCCGCGAACGTCCTTCCTCGCGGCAGCGGATCGCAGCGTCGATCGCACCCTTCACCGCGTGGTTCGCTTCGGGGGCCGGCAGGATGCCCTTCTGCGCGCGCGAACTGCACGCCCGCCTCGAACACTTTCGATCTGGTGATAGGCAACCGCGGAAATGAGGCCGAGCTGTTTCAGGTGCGACACCAGCGGCGCCATGCCGTGATAGCGCAGCCCGCCTGCGTGGAAGCCCGGCGGCGTGAACGTCGAGCCCAGCGTGTGCATCTTCGTGAGCGGCGTGAGGTGCGCGGTGTCGCCGAAGTCGTATGCGTACGTGCCGCGCGTAAGGCTCGGACAGGCGGCTGGCTCCACCGCGATGACGCTCGACCTTGCGGCCACCGCGAAGCTGCGCGCCGATGAACGGGAACGCGATGCCGGCGAAATTCGAGCCGCCGCCTGTGCAGCCGACGATAACGTCGGGATAATCGTCCGCCATCTCCAGCTGCAGCAGCGCTTCCTGCCCGATTACTGTCTGGTGCAGCAGCACGTGGTTCAGCACGCTGCCGAGCGCGTACTTGGTGTCGTCGCGCTGCGCAGCGACCTCGACGGCCTCGGAGATGGCGATGCCGAGGCTGCCTGGATGATCCGCCCGCTGTGCGAGAATGGCCCTTCCCGACTGCGTCTCTGGCGACGGTGACGGGATGCAGCGCGCGCCATAGGTCTCCATGAGCGCGCGGCGGTACGGCTTCTGGTCGTACGACACGCGTACCATGAACACCTGCACTTCGAGCCCGAACAGCGCGCCGGCAAAGGCAAGAGCGACTGCCCCATTGGCCTGCGCCGGTCTCGGTCGACAACCGCTTCACTCCCGCACGCTTGTTGTAGAACGCTTGCGCCACGGCAGTGTTGGGTTTGTGGCTTCCCGCGGGCGACACGCCCTCGTACTTGTAGTAGATCCTCGCCGGAGTCTCCAACGCTTTCTCGAGGCGCCGAGCACGGTACAACGGTGTCGGGCGCCACTGGCGATAGACGTCACGCACGGGCTCCGGGATCTCGACCTCGCGCTCGGTGGTTACCTCCTGCTGGATCAGCTCGATCGGGAACAGCGGCGCGAGATCGTCGGGGACGACTGGCTTTTGCGTGCCAGGATGCAGCACCGGTGGTAGCGGTTTCGGCAGGTCGGCTTGGAGGTTGTACCAGACCTTCGGGATCCTCGATTCCTCGAGGACAAATTTGACGATGTCGTTCACGCTCGCTCCCTTTCATCGATGCGGGCCGCATGCGCAGGCGGCGCAGAAGTCTCGCAGAATTGTACTCTGCCAGTCCGCCTCCGAGATCACGCGTGAGTTGGCGCCGGCGCAGCTTGCGAGGGCAGCGTGCGATTACGTGGTACTGATTATGAGGGGACTGCGTGGCGCGCATTCCTTGTCGGTGCGGAGAACGGGCGGGGAGCGCGCACGGCGATCGACCAGAGCGAGTCGACGCAGTGGGGGTCACGGCGCGAGGGCCGCGACGCGCGCATGTCCTCAGAGCGCGAAGAACACGACGCCGAACACGCCTCCGAACAGCAGCCACTTGAGCGTGTAGTAGGCGAGCCGGTTCTTCGCCTTGATGCGCTTGCCGAGAAGGCGCACTTCGTAGACGACGGAAAAAATCCGGTTCAGCAGACCGATCTTCTCGCCTTCGACGTTCGCTGTCTGCGCGGCCCGCATCATCGTGTTGCGCATCCAGCGGTTGACCGCGGTGACGGCGCGGTTCGACAGCGGCCGCTCGACGTCGCAGAAGAGGATCACTCTCGGCACGTCGGTGCGGTTCTCCGCCGTATGGATGAACGTCTCGTCGAACATCACGGCCTCGCCGTCGCGCCAGACGTACGGCTCGCCGTCGACGATGATGCGGCACGCGGGCGACGTTCGGCGTCACGAGACCGAGGTGATAGCGCAGCGATCCGGCGAACGGGTCGCGATGCGCACCGAGCTTGCCGCCCGGCGGAAGCAGCGCGAACATCGCCGCGTTGACGCTCGGGATCGATTGCACGAGCGCGACGGTCTTCGGGCATAGCGCATTGCGCCGACGGCAGCGGCTCGTCGTACCACTTC
The DNA here is from genome assembly GCA_963733985.1 of uncultured beta proteobacterium. GTDB lineage: Bacteria > Pseudomonadota > Gammaproteobacteria > Burkholderiales > Casimicrobiaceae > CAIWHR01. Next base: position 87,633 of record CAVTFF010000018.1, read on the forward strand.
ACGTAGAAGCGCTTCCAGCCGGTCTGGAAGAACGAGTTGAAGCCGAGGTCGTTGTACTTCGCCGCGGCGCGCAGATGTGGCCATTGGCGAAGAGCGCCAGCGCCTCGTCGCGGATCGTCTGCCAGTTCTCCGACAGCGGGGCAAGCTCGGGGAACCGCTCCAGATCGACGTACGGCCGGTTGGGGACTGCCGAGAACACGTACATCAGCGCGTTGTACGGCGCCGATCACCGTCGAGTGGTCGGTCAACTGGCGAAAGAAGCCGATGGCGCACGCGGCCGCGGAAATGCACGTACACCGCCGCCGCGACGTACACGTAGAGAACGAGGAACTTGGGAGCGAGCATGCTCGCGAGGATCTCGGGCATGAGAGCGATGGCCGCGCCGGCTCGCGGCCCTAGGCGTCGCTCGCCGCCGCGCAGCCCGCCGCGCGGCGGCGCGCTCGCGCGTGCAACGGATTTCCAGCGCCGGTGCACCCAGTACCACTGCTCGGGGTGGCGCAGGACCAGGCGCTCGAGCGCCGCGTTGTAGGCGCGCGTGTTGCGGCGGATCGCCTCGCTCGTGTCGGCGTATTCGATCGGCGGCGAGCGGCGCCTCGAAGCGCAGCACGTGCCGGCCGTCCGGCTCGCGCCAGCTCGCGGCGGGCACGCACCGGCGCGCCGGTGGCGAGCGCGATGATCGCGAGGCTCTTGAACGTCCACGCCGGGTGGCCGAAGAACTCGACCTCGATGCCGTCCGGCGGCGCCGCGTGCTGGTCGAACGGAAACACGATCGACGTCGCCGCGCTCGAGCCGCTCGAGCGATGCGGTCGAGCGAGCCGCGCTTGGCGATCACGCCGAAGCCGGCCTTGCTGAAGCGCCGGGTGACGAGCGCGTCGAGCCAGCGCGGCTTGATCGGCCGGCGCACGAAATGGAAGCGGCCGCGCACCTCGGGATAGCTGTCGATGCCGGCGATCGTCGCGACCTCCCAGTTGCCGAAGTGGCCGGTCAGCACGAGGACGCCCTTGCCCTGCGCGAGCGCGGCGACGAAGCACGTCGAGGTTCTCGACGCGCACCAGCGCGCGCCTTGCGCTCGCGCGACAGCCAGCGGAAGCGGAAGAACTCGCCGGCGAGGCGCCAGAGGTGCGCCGTAGTGCGCCTGCGCGAGACGCACGATCTCGGCGCGTCGGAACCGTCGTCGCCGAACACGCGCCGCAGGTTCGCGAGGATCACGCGGCGGCGCAACGGCAGCAGGTGTAGAGCAGCCTGCCGGCGAGCGGAATCGCGCGTCGGCGTCGGCTGCGCCAGCGCGACGGCCGACGCGCTGCCGCGATCGTGCGTCAGCGACAGCGCGATCCGGCCGATGCGGTGGCGCGCCGAGGACGCGTTGCCGCCCGCGGCGTGCACACCACCTGCGGCGCGCCGTAGTTGTCGCGCGCCACCGAGAAATCGGCGGCTCGATCTGCCCGAGCGCGGCCTCGCGCGGAAAGAGCTTGACGCAGGCCTCCTTCGCCGCGAAGCGCGCGGCGAGGCTCGCGGCGCGGCCCGGGCCGTCGCCGGCATCGGCGAGCTCCTGCCGCGGAAAAGATCTGCAGCAGACCGTCGGGCGGCGTCTCGCGCAGCAGTCGCTCGATGCGCGCGATCTCGACGCTGTCGATGCCGCAGCGGTCGGCGTGGCGGTCGCGTCCGTCATCGCCGGTCATGCGGCGCGGACGAGCAGCGCCGCGTTGGTGCCGGCGAAGCCGCGGCGACAGGACCAGCGCGACGTGGCTGCGCGGCACCTGCGGCGCGACGGAGACCGGCAGGCCCGCGCACTCGGGGTCGAGGCTCGGCGAGCGTCGCGATGCCGGGAACGATTCGGCGCGCCAGCGCGGCGAGCGCGAGCACCGTCTCGACGATGCCCGCCGCGGCGAGCAGGTGGCCGAACGCCCACTTGAATCCGGTCACGGGCGGCGGCGACGCCGCCGAACACGCGTGCGGATCGCGCGGCCTCGGAGGCGTCCGATTGCGGCGTGCCGTTGCCGTGCGCGACGATCATGCCGACGTCGGCCGCACGAATCTGCGCATCGTCGAGCGCGCGCGCGATCGCGCGCGCGACGCCGTCGCCGTCGTCGCGGATCGCGAGCAGGCCTTCGCCTTCCGTGTCGCTGCCGCCGCCGAGGACCTCGCCGAGCACCGTTGCGCCCCGCGCCGCGGCCGACGCGTCGGTCTCCAGCACCAGCGCGGCCGCGCCTTCGCCGAACAGGCTGCCGTCGCGGCGCGCATCGAACGGCCGCAGCGCGTCGCGCGCGAGAAGCCCGACGCTGGTAGTAGAGCATCATCTGCGGCTCGATCGGCGCGTCGTGGCCGACCGCCACCACGCGGTCGGCCTCGCCGTGGCGCAGCGCCTCCGCGCCTCGATCACTGCGAGCGTGCCGCTGACGCTGTGGTTGGTGATGCAGGCGTTGGCGCCCTTGAAGCCGTGCTTGATGCCGACATGGCACAGCACGTTGTTCGGCAGCGTGCGCAAGCAGCCACATCGGGTTGACGGTGTTGGCGAGCTCGCGGCCGAACGCGGCAGGTCGCCGTTCGCCGTCGTCATCAGCGGGAAATAGTCGTACTGGTTCTCGTACGTGCCGCCGCCGGAGCCGACGTAGACGCCGGTGCGGTCGCTGCAGGCCGCGGATTCGGCCGCGTCGAGACGCGTCGCGGTGCGGCACGAATGCCCGACGCGTCGATGGCGCGGCCCGCCGCGTAGAGGCCGAACAGGTCGGTGCGCCGGATGAGCTTGTGCAGCTTGCGGTCGTCGACCATGTCGCGCGGATTGAAGTCGGCGATCTCCGCCGCGTGCGTGTCGGCCAGCCGGCTGTGTCCCACCCGCCGATCGGCGCGATCGCCGAGCGTCCCGCGAGAATGGCGTCGAGAATGGCGGCCGGATCGCGGCCCGATGCCGCAGACGGCGCCGGTGCCGGTGACGACGATGCGCGATGCGCCCATGGTTCGCTAGGCGCCGGTTCCGACAGCGTCCGGGATGCCGCAGCACGACGCAGCTGTTCGAGCCGCCGAAGCCGAACGAATTGGACAGCGTGACGCGGATCCGCTGCGGGCGCGGCGCGCCGGTCACGAGATTGAGATCGCAATCGGGATCGGGCTCGCGCAGGTTGGCGTTGACCGGCATCTCGCCGTGATGGATCGCGAGCGCGCAGACGGCGACCTCGACCGCGCCCGCTGCGGCGATCAGGTGGCCCATCGAGCTCTTGGTCGAGCTCACGGCCACGCGCTTCGCGCCGGCGCCGAACACCGCGTGGATCGCCGCGCTCTCGCTGCGGTCGTTCATCGGCGTCGACGTGCCGTGCGCGTTGATGTAGTCGACGTCGTCGGTCGTCGCGCCGGCGTCGGCGAGCGCCTGCGCGCATCGCCTGGATCGGCCCGTCGCCGTCGGGCGGCGAATCGGTGATCCGGTAGGACGACAGCGAGTTGCCGTCGCCGGCGAGCTCGGCATAGATGCGCGCGCCGCGGCGGCGCGCCGCTTCCCATTCCTCGAGCACGAGAAATCCGGCGCCTTCGCCCAGCAGGAAGCCGTTGCGCGTGGCGTCGAACGGGCGGCTCGCGCGCTGCGGCGTGTCGTTGTCGGGCGAGACCGCCGACAGCAGGCAGAACCCGGCGAGGCCGATGGGGCTGATCATCGAATCGAAGCCGCCGGCGAGCGCGCAGTCGGCGGCGCCGCGGCGGATGAGCTTCAGCGCGGTGCCGATCGCCTGGCCGCCGGATGCGCACGCGGTGTGCACCGACGTCGCGTAGCCGCGGATGCCGATAGCGGCGCGTCAGCAGCGAGAGGCCGGCCGTGGATCTGGCTGCGGCAGAACACCATCGGATCGGTCGGCAGCTCGCATCGGTGAGCAGGCGGGAGGCGACGAGCTCGCCGTCGGGCGCGCTGTGCCGTTGCACCGCGGACAGGTCGTCGAAATCGACGCCCATCATGCCGGTGCCGACCGCGCAGCCCCAGCGCGTCGCGGTGTCGGCCGCGGGCCTGATGCCGGCGTCGCGCATCGCCTGGTCGGCCGCGGCGAGCGCGAAGCGGTGCGAGCGGTTCGCGAACTTGAGGAGCTTGCGATCGCCGATGGCGTCGTCGCGGAAGCCCTTGACTTCGGCGGCGATGCGCGTCGGGAAGCCGCTCGCGTCGAACATGCGTGATCGGCGCGCCGCCGCTGCGTCCGGCGAGCAGCGCGTCCCACGTCGTGGCGACGTCGTTGCCGACCGGCGTGACGAGGCCGATGCCGGTGATCGCGACGCGGCGGCGGTTCATGGCAGCTTGCGGTCGGCGCGCGCTGCGAGCTCCGCGGCGGTCGGCGCGCTCCGCATCGCTCGCGATGCCGCGCAGCGTCGCCACCATCCTGCCTTCGGCGCGCGCGGAGAGCGACGCTACGGCGATGTCGCGGTCCGATGTCGAGAGCTCGGCGCCGATCTCGAGCACGCTGCCCGGCGGCGTGAACGCGCGCATCTTGACGTTCGTCATGCGCAGCGGCGCAGCATCGCGCCGTTCGGAGAGCGCGGCGCGTCGGCGCGCGAGCGTCGAGCGCGAGGCGGATCTGCTCGTCGAGCAGCAGCGTCGCCGGAAACACCGGGCGGCGCGGAAAATGGTCGGCGAAGAACGGCGCGGCCGCGGGCACGTCGAGCATGCGCAGTCGCCGACCGGCCGGGGACGCGCTGCTGCGGCACGACACGGGGCGCGGCGACGCCGCGGAAGCGGCCGGGCTCGGCGCCGGGCGCCGCGCAGCAGCGCGAAGCGCTGCGGCGCAGCGCCTCGGGCGCGTCGAATTCGCTGACCGGCAGCATCGGCCCCAGGCAATCGATGAGCTCGATGACACGAGCACCGCCGACTTCGGCGCAGCCGCTGATACGCGACGGCTTCGTCGTCGCAGCTGTCGATCTCGACCGCGAGGTCGAGCGTGTCGCCGGGCTTCACGTCGCCGTGGAATCGCGTCTCGTTGCGCGAGCGCGGCGACCGGGCGGCCGCGAAACCCGATGTGCGCCATCGCGACCCATGCGGCGAGCTGGCCGACCGCCTCGGCGACGAGGCACGACGGGAAGTCGCGGGAGGTCGCGCGGGCACGGCGAAAGCGCCCGCGCGCGCGCGTTGCCGGCACGAACTCCGTGATCCGGTCGACGAACGAGAACGCGGCGAAGTGATCGCCCATGCGATTAGCGAGCCACGGGACGGGGCGAGCCCGTCAGCCGGCCGTCTTGCCCTCGCGCTGCGCGGCAATGACGAGCTTGCAGAACGTCTCCGGCGTGAAGAGCCGCGGAATGTCCTTGGCCTTCATCGGCGTCTTGAATCGCTCGGCCGGCACCTCGGACAGGTACGCTTTGAGCTGCGTCAAGCCGACATCGGTCACGATGCCCTTCTGCTCGAACTCCGCCTCGGACAGCGCGCCGCGCGCGTTCTCGACGATCTTGCCGCGCGGGATCTTGACCTTGAACGCGCGCTCGAGCCGGAACACCATGTCGAGGAAGTCGATCGACTCCGCGTCGAGGTCCTCGATCAGCGAAGCATCGGGCTTGACGTCCTCGACGTCGCAGCCGAGCGCGTCGGCCATCGTCTCGGCGACCTTCGGGAAGACCGCGTTGATTTCGTCCTTCGTGATTTCCATTTGCGCCATGCTCGTCACTCCATCTTGAAGCCGCCGTCGACGGCGAAAACCTGTCCGGTCACGTAGTTTGCATACGCGGAGGCGAGGAACCAGACCGCATACGCCACCTCCTCCGGCGTGCCGTAACGCCGCAGCAGGATGCGCGAGCGGACCTCGTCGCCTGCCATGTCGCGCACGTCGGCCGACATTTCGGTCTCGATCACGCCGGGCGCGACACGCGTTGACGTTGATCTTGCGCGGCGCGAGCTCGACCGCGAGCGCCCGCGTGAATGCGTTGATCGCGCCCTTGCTCGCCGCGTAGTTGGTCTGGCCGCGCCCGCCCTTCTCGCCTGCGACCGAGCTCAGGTTGACGATCCGGCCCGCGCGCTGCTGATCATGTACGGCGCGACGGCGCGCGTCACGTTGAAGACGCCGACGACGTTGGTGTCGAGCACCACCCGCACGTCCTCGTCGTCGAACGCGGCGAGCGGGTTGTCGCGGATCACGCCGGCGTTGTTGACCAGGATGTCGATGCGTCCGCAGCGCTCGGCGACGCGTTCGACGGCGGCCGCGCAAGCCTGCGAATCGCGGACGTCGACCTGCTCGGCGCTGCGCTTTCGTGCCGGCGGCGCGGGCGGCGCCGAGCACTTCGTCGGCGGCTTCCGCGTTGCCGCGATAGAAGAACGTGACGTCCGCGCCTTCGGCGGCGAGGAGCATCGACGATCGCGCGGCCGATGCCGCGGCTGCCGCCGGTGACGATCGCGGCCTTGCCGGCGATGCCTGCGTCCACTTCCATGCGCGCGTTCAGCCCGAGATCGCGAAACCGCCGTCGACGACCAGCGTGTGGCCGTTGATCATCGCGGCTTCGGGCAGGCAAAGGAGGTAGACGGCGCCGGCGACGTCGTCCGGCGTCAGCACGGGCCCGCCGGCGCGCGTTGCGCGTAAGTTCGCGAGCAGCTCCTCGCGGTTGGGAAAGTAGGCGAGCGCGTCGGTGTCGACGACGCCGGCGCTCACCGTGTTGACGCGGATGCCGCGCGGGCCGAGCTCCTGCGCGAGCGCGCGCGCGAGCGACTCGAGCGCCGCCTTCGACGCGCCGATGAAGCCGTAGCCCGGCATCGCGCGCGACGCGCCGAGGCTCGACATCGCGATGATGCGGCCGCCGTCCTGCATCAGCGGCAGGCCGCGCTGCGCGAGGAGGTTCAGCGCGAGCGCATTGGTCTCCATGCACCAGCGCCAGTGCTTCAGCGTCATTTCCGTCGTCGGCTTCAGCACGCCGGACGCCGCGTTGCTGACCAGGATGTCGAGGCGGTCGAAGTGCCGGCGGAACTCGGCGAACATCTCGTCGACGCTGTCGGGAACGCCGACGCTCCCTGGATCGCGAACGCGCGCCGCCCGAGCGCGCGGAGCTCGGTGCAAAGCGCCTCCGCCTCGTCGTCGCTGTTGTAGTAATTGGCGGCGACGTCGCAGCCCTCGGCGGCGAGCTTGCGCGCGATCGCGCGGCCGATGCCGCGCGCGGCGCCGGTGACGAGCGCGACTTTGCCGGTCAGGGCGCCTGGCATGAGGTTTCGTGCTTCACGTTGAAAAGCGGTGCCGTCCCGGGGAGCGGCGGCGGGCAAAAGGAGCTATTTTAACCCGTCCGTCAGGGCGAACCTACTTGACGCGAGGCCGCGAACAGGGATTCTGACCATAGGCAAGGATGCGTCCGGGTCGAGGGGCGATGAAGCGGGCGGCGAGCGGCCCCGGGTGCGGCAGCGGGCAGGGGATCGGAGCGCGAATCGCCGCCCGGAGACCGACGTGTCGCGCTTCGCATGTTCAAGCGGTGCGGAGGCTACGGCCCGAGGCGGACGATCCCGCGCAACGCAGCGTTACGGCAATGCGGAGGCCAACGCCATCCGGGCACGAATCAGCCGCTGCGCCTCGAGGCACCAGTGCTTCTTCACGCCGTACCAGACGTCGGCGGCCCACAGCACCGCGTAGCCCTCCTGTCCCTGCGGCGGCGCAGCCAGCGCGTCGCCCGGATGGTAGGCATTGATCCAGTTGCGCGCGGCCTCGTCCTGCGCCAGGGGCTGGACCACCGGAATGGTGACGTGGTTGTACGCCGCGGGCAGGACCACATTGCGCACATTCGCCGAGCCGTTCGCGCTGAATTCGGTCGCGTCCGCCGAGCTGGCGATCGTCCAAGCGACGAGATCGAGTGCGATCAGGTAGCCGGTGAAGTCGACGACGGTATCTGGAATCTTCTGCAGCCGCCCGATCATCGACCATTGGTTCGGCAGGAGCAGCGCCGCGCCTCCGGCGCCGACGGCGGAGGCGTACGAGACCGTCACGCCCACCACGGGGCGCTCGTCACCGGTGAAAGGATCGACGATCGTTACCCGCTTATCGGCTGCGTCCGTGAGAGGATTCCAGACCGGAATCGACTTATCGAACTGCCCGGCGAGCTCGTCCAGGATCTTGACCGCCTGGATGCCGCCCTGGCTGTGGCCGATCAACATCGGCGGCATCCCGTCGCGCTCGTAATACCACGCGACGAGGCCGGCGAGATGCTCGCTGTCTTCGTAGGGGCTGTACGACCAGCTTCCGTCGTGTGGATCGCGGATCCGGTTTTCCGGGTAGCCCATTCCGGTCAGGAAGCGACCGAAGGAGACCATCGCGAGGTGGACAGGATAGATCCCGCCGTGCAGCAGCACGATGCGCGGCGTCGGGCCCCGCGCGAGCGTGTTGCGTACGTCATCGTCGGAAATCCGCTCGGGATCGAGCGCGAGGATGCGTGCGTCGAGCGCGCGATCGACGGGGAGCGAGCGCAACACGCTGCCCGGGGCCGGCGCGGCGATGGACGCTGCGTCGATCGGCGCGACAGGCCGCGTCTCGCAACCGCTACCTCCCACGGCGACGGCCGTGCAGAGGGCGACGAAAGTGAATTTCGGCCAGTTCATGGGGCGAGCGTCGCGATCCGATCCAGGATGTCGGCGCCTATTCTAGCGATGTCCTCGCGGCTGAACGCGGCCGTGCGAAAGGAAAGACCGAGGGCGAGACCCGCGCCGTCAGTCGTGGCGGCAACGACCAGCGGTGCAAGCGGCCCCGTCGAAACGACGCGGACATACTCGGGCGAGGGTGCCTTCGCGCCTGCCTGCCGCCACAGCGAATTGACGTCGAGCGGTGTGATCCCGACCCACACCGGATAGCTCTTTGCGAGGAAGACGGCGCGGCGCTCAGGCGACAGGAAGCGCCACCAGATTCCCCCGATTCGCATGACGAGCAACGTCAGCAGGTAGAGCTTGCCACGCTTGATGCGCCCGGTTTCGGCGTGGATGTCCTGGGCGAGCTGGCGCAGCGGAATTCCCAGGGGCACCGGATGCGAGAAGCGAAACGAGCTCAGGAACTGTCCGAAGGTTGCGTCGTCGCCCGGCATGAGATCGTGGCGGAGGTTGACGATCGACGCAACGGCGATCTCGTTGCGCCGCCGCCCGCGGCGCGCTTCGCCGACAAACGGCGAGAGCGCCGCGAGCAGGACGGCGGTCAGGAGGTCGTTGCGCGTGGCGCCCCACGTTTTCGCCGTGTCGGAGAAGCGCGCGAAGTGCTGCGCGTCCACGCGGAGTGTGGCCACGGCGTTGCGCGGCTCCGGTCCGCCCGGAAATCGTGGCCGCACCGATTTGCGCAGGCTGTCGACGGTTCCGCGAAGGCTCGCAAGGCCGCGCAACGCGAAGACGGCCTGGCGGCGGAACAGGCGGCCATAGGTCGGCGGATAGCGGTCCGGCGGCGCGCCCGGTGCTGCCGGGTTACCGCCATAGCGGTCGACGATGCGCGCGAGCAGCCCGACGATCGAGTCGCCGCCGGCGACGACGTGGTCATAGGCGAGTCCCAGATGAAACGACGCGCCCGCGTCGATGGCGAAGAAACGGAAGGGGTCGAGGCGGCCGTCGCGGGGAAATGGCGCGTTGACCTCGCGCTCGATTTCCGCCTCGATGGTCACGCGGGCATCGGAACCGCTCGCGACGAGCCGCAGGTCGGCGCGCGCCGCGCCGCCCGTGTATTCGTAGCGACGACGCGCGACATCGAGGACGTAGCCGGTCAAGCGCCGGTCCGCGAGCTCGCACTCGATGTCGGCGCGCAGGCGCGCGCCATCGAGGGGCCTATCGACGCGCACGACATGGATGGCGTTGTACGGGTGAAGGTCCCGCCAGCGCAGCATCGTCGCCTGGAACAGGTTGAGTTTGCCTTTCATGGCTGCCGGGTCCCTGAGCCTCGCGACATCCGATCCGTGTTGATCCGGGAGCGCAGCAGCCACTGCGCCGCGAGGCACCAATGCTTCTTCACGCGAATACCAGATGTCCGCCGCGTGCAGCAGATTGGTGGTGTCGATCCCGGCCTCGTCCTCCGGCAAGGTCACGGCCGATCCCGGCACATACGCGTCGATCCACGTGCGTGTGACGGGGTTCGTCGCGAGATGGAGCGTACGCGGCAGCCCGATGTGGCTGTAGCTCGATGGCAACGTGACTGTGCGCACCGTCGCGGTGCCCGAGGTTGCGTAGGGCTCGGCGCCTGGAAAAGTGCCGGCGATCGGGTCCCACTCGATCAGGAAACCGGTGAACTCGTCGACCGTGTCCGGTACATCGCGCAACTTGCCGAGCATCGTCCACTGCCCGAGCAGGAGCCGCGGCAGCTTTCCGGTCGCGAGCGCCGCGGCATACGGGATCTTGAGGCCCACGACCGGACGCTGACGGCCATTCGCGGGGTCGACAATCCCGGCGCGCGGCAGCGTTTCGCCGGTGAGGGGATTGCGGACGGGAATCGTCGCGCCGAACGCGCCGGCGAGCTCGTGGAGCGTTCGCAGCACAAGCATCCCCCCTTGGCTGTGGCCGATCAGCATCGGCATCATTCCGTCGTGCTCGTAATACCAGGCGAGCGTCCCGGCCAGGTCCGTGCTGCTCTCGTAGCTGCTGTACGACCACGCCCCGTTCGCCGGATCGCGGATGCGGGCCTCGGGGTATCCCATCGCGACCAGAAATCGCGCGAACGGCTCCATCGTCACGAGCGGCAGACTCCCGGAGAGCAAGATGATGCGCGGCGCGGGCGCGTGAGACAGCACCTCGCGGACGTCGCGTTCGGAAATTCGTGTCGGATCGAGCGCCAGGATTCGTGCCGCAACGGCGTCGTCGATCGCAGCGAATGCGATGGCGGGTGCCGGGAGCGGCGTCCCGCTCGTCGCCGCTGCGGACTGCGAACCCGTCGGGAGCGCAATCAATGCCGCGGCCATGGCGATCCTCCAGAAGTCGGCGGGACGAGGACACCTCATGAGGGCGCATCCGACGCGCGGAGGTCCCGCATCACGGGCGGCACGCGGCTCGCATCCTCATGGACCGAAGCGCGGAAAAAAGCGTCCCGTCCGCTCGACGTAGCGCTGATAGGCGTCGCCATGGACCGAGCGCAGATGCCGTTCCTCGTCTCTGGCTTTGAAGTTCATCAGCACGAAATGAACGGCGGCGACGGCGAGCATCGGCAACGCAGGCAGGATCGCAGCCGAGCACAGCATGAGCAGGATCGAAAACGCGTAGATCGGATGGCGGATGCGGCGGAAAGGCCCATCGGTGATGAGCTCGGTCTTCGTCGCAACGCTTACGTCCATCCGCCAGTTGTTGCCCATTCGCACCCAGCACCGAACCGTTGCCGCAAGGCTCGCGAGCGCCAGCATTGCCGCGATGGAGCGAAGCACCAAGTACGCGCCGCTGTCCGTCGCGAAGGGGGGAAGGGCGAAGATTCCGACCGTCCTCGTGAGCGCTAGATACGGGATTGCGATCCAGGCGACCACCAGCGGTACCCAGATCATCCACATGAACCCCGCCCGCTCTCGCAACCGCTCGACGCGCGGCCCGGGCGAGGGGCCCGCCGCTCGTCGCGTCGCCCGCCTTACGCGAACGATCATCACCCCTACGCCGAGCCAGTAGATGGAAATCGTCGCGGTCAACAGCACGAGAGGGAGGTCCCGCATGGCCTTCGGCGCGGCAGACGCTGATTCGAGACACCCGAGAAACCGGACTCAACGAAGCGCCGGTTGGCGCGGGGAACGCGCCAGCGAGGGTTCGGCGCTTGCCAAGTATATCGCCGGATGCGCACTTTCGAGAAAACAGCGCCGTCGACGTCCGGCGACAAGATGCCGGCTCCTTCGCTACGGTGTTCGAGGCGCAATCCCGGGTGCGCGGTCCTGCCGCCACGCGCCGGCACCGAGTGCCGCGCCGGTCAGCGACCAGAACAGCATCGCGTTCTGGCGAATGAAAAAGTCGTCCGTCAGGTTCTTGAGGACGACGCCTGCGACGAGAGCGAGCCCTGCCGCGCCGATCGCCGCAGTGCCGGTGTCGATGCTGCGCGCCATGCGCCCGAACACGAGGGCCACCGACGCCAGCAGCACGACGAACGCGGCAAGGCCCGGCAGTCCGGTCTCGAGCGCACGATTGAGAAAGAGATTGTGGGCATGGAGCAGCATCGGATCGTGGAATTGCGCGTTGAAGAGGGCACGGGACGACCACTTGCCGATGCCGGCGCCGAGAAAGGGATGGTCGGCGATCTGTTGCACGGCGAAGCGCCAGAGCTCACCGCGTGGATCCTCGGCGACGAATTCCCAGATGCCGGTGCCGGGTGCGGCGAGGGCAATGCGCGACTGCGACGCAAGCAGGACCTCGGTAATCGCCAGGGCGGCAACGACGGCGACGACACCACCCATCCAGAGACCGCGCCGTCGCGTCTGCCAGTAGCGGATCGAGCTCAGCGCGAAGATCATGATCTCCGCCGCGGCGGCAAACCAGAACATCCGGTTGAGCGTCAGGAACCCGGCGACCAGGCATCCGGCGATGAGCGCGACCGCCCCCATGCGTTCCGCGGAGTGCGCCCGCGAGCGCAGCGCGAGAAACAGCAGCAATGGAAGGACCGTCACCAGGAACGTCGAGAGCGAGCCGACGTCGCCGTACTCGCCGAGATCGAACCAGGACGTGTCGACGTGAAGGTAGCGCAGCGTTCCGAGCGCGAGCGCCGCCAGCAGGACGCTCATGAGCGTATAGGCGAGCCATCGCGCGCCGCCTGCGCGCCGTGCGAGTACGTACCACGTGGAGAATGCGGCGAACGCATAGACGATCTCGTGCGAGTATTCGTGGAGGGCATGGCGATCGTTGGCGAACGCCACGGAGACCGCAGCAACGACGGCCCACACGATCCACGCGTTGCGAAGGGGAATCGTCCGGAGCTCGCGCCAGCCTCCGGCGAGGAAAGTGAGCACCGCCGCGGCGCCCATCGCGTAGAGCCGCACGGCGATCGTGTGGTTGAACGCCAACGTCGCCGCACACAGGCAGGCGAGGGCCAGCGCTACGGCTAGAGCGTTCACGCGGGCGGCGATCGCCGGGCTGGGAGCGGACGCGGGGATCATCGGCGGTGCGGGGCAGAGTTCTCGAAGGTCGGCGCCGCCACCGCAAGCGGGGGCCGCCACGCCGTCATGATACCCGACGGCGAGCCCACCTCCCGCGGCCGATGACGCGCCGCGTCAATCCTGCGCGGCGAGTGCCGCGAGTTGCGCGAGCGACTCGTCGAGGATCACGAGTTGCAGCACCTGCTCGGCGAGTCCGGCCCTCCCGTTACGCCACGCGGCGATGAACGCATCGACGCGGGACGCATCCAGCAGGCCGCGCGAGACGCCCGCGAGTCGCGCTCCCAGGCTTGCAAGCCGCGGGGCGAGATCGCCCTCGAGCCAGGCTGCGAGTGGAGGATTGAAGCCGCGCTTCTTCCGCGCGAAGGGATCGAGGTCGCCGAGCGCGGCCATCGCCGGCGCGAGGAGCATTCGCGGCGGCGTCGTGAATCGCATCGACGCGGGCAGTCCCGCGACGGCGGCCACGAAACGGTGGTCGAGGAACGGCGCGCGCAGCTCGAGCCCGTGCGCCATCGTGCAGAGGTCGGCCTTGCGCAGGATGTAGTCGGGAAGGTAGTTGAGCCGATCGATTTCGAGCAGCGTCGAAAGCTCCGCGCGTGTGGCGTCGGGCATCCGCCAGTAGTGTGCAGGCGGCGCGTGATCCGGCGCGAAATACGCGCGCTCGCCCGGCGTGAACCCCGAGAAGCGCAGCGCATACGCGGAGCGCCAGTCGAGCCGCAGCTCTTCTGCGAGTCGCTGCAGGGCCCGCCCACCGATGGCCGCGGGAGCGGCGAGCCACGGCAGCACGAGCCCGCGACGCCAGCGGGTACGCAAGTGCTTCGGGTAACGCTTGTATCCGCCGAACAACTCGTCGCCGCCGTCGCCTCCCAGCACGACTTTGACGCGCCGCGTCGTCTCGCGCGCCAGATACCACGTCGGGACGCACGATGGATCGGCGAATGGCTCGTCGAGATCGGCGATCAGGCGCGTGAAATCGTTCGCGATGTCCAGGGGAATCGTCACCGCCAGATTCGGGAAGCCCAGCCGATCCGCGCTCGCGCGTGCGAGCTGCGACTCGTCGAACGGCGTGCCGGGAAACGCCGCGGTGAAGCTCTGCAACCGGTTGAACCCCATCGCCGCGAGGCGGCAGGCGATAGCGCTCGAGTCAATGCCCGACGACAAGAAAAGTCCGAGCGGTCGGTCGGCGACCGTGCGCATCCGGATCGCCGCGTCGAGCGTGTGGAGCCACGGCTCGGACGACGGCTCCGGCCGCCAGTATTCGCGCTGTGTGAGCGCGCCGGTCGCGAGGTCGTAGCGCAGCCAATGGGCCGGCGGCAGCCGCGACACGCCGTCGAAGATCGTACGCGGCGCAGGAACCGTCCGGTGCGCGAGATAGGCGTCGATGCCCTCGCGGGAGAACCCGCGTGCCTCGCGCGGCAGCCAGGGCAGCAGCGCGCGCGTGGTCGACGCGAATGCGAAACCGTCGTCGCGATGCGCGTAGACGACGGGCTTCAGTCCCAGTCGATCGCGAATCACGTAAACCGCACGATGACGAAGATCGAGAATCGCGATCGCGAACATCCCGCGCAGCCGCTCCACGAACGCGATGCCCCAGTGTTCGTAGGCTTTGAGGATGAACTCGGTGTCGGAGCGGGTGCGGAACCGGAATCCGGCGGCCTTCAGTGCGTCGGCGTCGGCAGCCCAGTCGTAGACCTCGCCGTTGTACGCGATCCACACGTCGCCCGCTTCATTCCCCATCGGCTGGTCGGCCTCGGGGCGCGGATCGATGATCGACAGCCGCGTGTGCAGCAGCGCGTTCGGCGCGGGCGCGCGGGCGGGCGTCAAATCCGTCGACCAGAACATGCTGTGCTCGGCGTCGGGTCCCCGCTGGCGCAACGTCGACATCATCCGCTCGACCGCTGCTGCTGCCGGAGCGCGCTTGCCGAAATAGCCGGCGATTCCGCACATGGTCAGCGGTCGCGCAGCACGGAGTGGAACACCGCTTCCATGCCGTCGAGCATCCGGGCGAGGCCGAAATCGCGCAGCGCACGGGCGCGGCCCGCGGCGCCGAAGCGAGCGCGCAGCGCAGGATCGGCGCGCATCGTCGCCAGCGCGGCGCCAAGCGCGGCGATATCGCGCGGCGCAACGATGAGTCCGGTCGCGCGGTCGTCGACGGCTTCGGTGATCGCACCCGTCGAAGTCGAGACGACCGCGATCCCGCACGCCATCGCCTGCATGATCGCCTGCGGCACTCCTTCCTCGCCCCACGAGGGCAGCACGAAAAGATCGAGGGCATTGAGCCACGGCACGACGTCGTCGCGCTGGCCGACGAATTTGACCTGTTCCGCGAGTTCGAGCGCGGCCAGGTGGCGATCGAGCTTCGGCCGGTGCGGGCCATCACCGACGACGACGACGTTCCAGTCGCTCCAAGCGGTGCGGTCGCTCGCGAGCGCCTCGAACAGGTCGTCGTGACCTTTCCAGTCGCGCAGCGTCGCGACGATGCCGAGGGTCGGTCGTTCGGGCAGGCCGAGGCGGGTGCGTGCAGCGACAGCGTCACCGGGGACGAAACGGTCGAGGTCGATGCCGGTGGGAATCGACGTCATGTGCGCGAGCGGGATGCCGTTGTCGCGAGCGAGCTGGCGTTTGAGTGCTTCGCCGGCGGTGACGATGTGCGCGGTTGCCCGGGCGTAGAGCCAGTGCGTCGTCGGCCGGTTGCGGATCGTCGTCGACACGTGACGCGTACGCACGATCGGCGGCGGCTCGCGGAGGCTCGCGCACGCGAGCGCGGCAAGCCAGCTATCGGTCGAGCTGTGTGTGTTGACGATGTCGATCGCGGCGCGATGGTCGGCGAGCCAGCGGCGCAGTGCGAGCAATGGCCGCAGACGCTTCCTGCGGATGTCGAGC
Source organism: uncultured beta proteobacterium (assembly GCA_963733985.1). Lineage (GTDB taxonomy): Bacteria > Pseudomonadota > Gammaproteobacteria > Burkholderiales > Casimicrobiaceae > CAIWHR01. The sequence goes on from CAVTFF010000018.1 coordinate 103,512, forward strand.
CGCACGACCGGGATGCCCATGCGCTCGCCTGCGGGGGCGATGGGTGCTTCGGCGGGTGCGATCAGCGTGACACGATGGCCGCGATCGAGAAAGCCGCGCGCCTCGGTGAGAATGCGGATCTCCTGGCCGCCCCAGCCGCAGGAGTTCTCGGTGTGCACGATCGACAACGCTCCGGTAGCGTGCGCCCCCACGCTTGCGGCTGTCGCCGCTGCGCTGCCCCCCGAGGGGGAGCGATTCGCGCCTTGGGGCGGCCCGGCGGTGCTCATAGATGCGCCCCCACGCTTGCGGCTGCCGCCGCTGCGCTGCCCCCGGAGGCAGCCCGCAGTCCCGCGGTCTTGGAGGGCCCTGCGGCGCTTGTATGTTGTCCACTCATCGGATGACCCCGAGAATGGACGCCGACGGAACCGGGAGAGGGTCGCCGTTGCGGCGCTTGAAGCCCAGGCTTCGGAAATGAGATTGGCGCCCTCGACCGGTGCTCAGGGTCCGAACGGTATCCCGGGGCCGGCATTGCCGTGTCCTCGCATGCACAAGCGCGGACAGCAGCACCGGCTCCGAGGCTCCCGACTTCCTCCGTCGCCAGGAGGTCGTATGCGCTTCGCCGGAATCGACATCGCCTCGGAAACGCATGTGCTGGCCATCGTCAATGCCGAGGGCATGGTCGAATTGAAAGCCACTCCGTTCACCGAAGACGCCGCGGGTTACGAGAAGGTGCTGGCGCTTCTCGGGACCCCGAATGACGTGCTGATCGCCATGGAGGCGACCGGCCACTATTGGAAGAACCTGTTCGCGGTCTTGGCCGTCGCCGGCCACCGCATCGCGTTGGTCAACCCGCTGCGCACCCATCGCTTCGCCGGCGTCGATCTCGAGCGCACCAAGACCGACGCCATCGACGCCGTCGGCATCGCCCGCTTCGCCGCCCAGAAGCGGCCACCCGCCACCCCCGTGCCCGACGCCTTGACCGAGGAACTGCGCGAACTGGTGCACCTGCGCGCGCGGCTGTTGCAGGATTTCGGCGATCGCGTGCGCCAGTTGCACCGTCTGGTCGATCTCGGCTTTCCCGAATTCACCCGCTACGTGCGCACCCTCGATAGCGAGCTCGCCGTCGCGATCCTGCGCGACTATCCGACCGCCGCAGCCTATCGCGGCGTCTCGGTACGCCGTCTCGCCGCCTTGCGCTACGACGGTCGGCACCAGGTCGGTCTCGATCTCGCTCGCACCCTCATCGACGCCGCACGCCGCTCGGTGGGCCAACATCACAGCGCCACCTACCGCGTGCAGATCCGTTACGCCTGCGATGACCTCGACGTGCTGCGCCACCGCCTGCGCGATATCGACCGCGACAGCGAAGGCAAACTGCGCGCGCACGAGGTTGGCCGCTTGCTCACCACCATCAACGGCATCGGCCCGCAAACCGCCGCCTGCCTCATCGCCGAACTCGGCGATCCCGCCCACTTCAGAAACGCCGCCGCGCTCGCCTCTTACGTCGGCACCATTCCAGGACTCAAGCAATCCGGTAAGCGGCGCACTCTCCATGCCGGCCTGACGCCAGTCGGTAATGCCCGCTTGCGCGCCGCGTTGTGGATGCCAACGCTGACCGCGGTGCGCTTCAACCCCTGGCTGCGCGCTCATTACCAGCGGCTTCGAGCGCGCGGCAAGTTGCCCAAGGTCGCTTTGCTCGCCTGCATGCACAAATTGCTGTTCGCTATCTATGCCGTCGCCAAACATCGCCGCGCCTTCATCGCCCACAGCGCTGCGCCATGAAGACACCGCTTGACAAACATCACGGTATCTCATTTCAACGCGAAATCCGGCTCGTAGCGCGCGAACCAGCGCTCGAGAATCAGCAGCACCCAGAGGCGCATCGCGTGATTCTTGCGGCCTGACGCGTGCTCGGCGACGAGCTTTCCCAGCGCGTCGGCACGCACGAGGCCTCGTCGCGCCAATCCGACCGGCCCGAGCGCCTTGTCGATATCGGCCTTGAGCTCGTGGGCGAGCCAGCGCTCGAGCGGCATCATGAAACCCCGTTTCTCGCGATGGACGATGTCGGTCGGCAGATAACGCTCCGCGAGCTCCTTCAACAGCACCTTTCGCGCGGCGCCGTCCACCTTGAACGATGGCGCGAGCCGTGCGCACCAGCCGTAGAAGTCGTGATCGAGGTAAGGAACGCGCGCCTCGAGCGAGAACGCCATCGTCGCGCGATCGACTTTCGCGAGCAGGTCGTCGGGAAGCCACAGCCGCGCATCGACATGCAGCAGATGGTCGAGATACGACTTCGAATCGCATTCTTCGTAGAAGACCTGCGCAGAGTCGGCGACTCGCGCGTGCGCGGCGGCGGTGAATGCGCTCGTGAAATATTCGCCCCGCAGGAGCGCATCGAAGATGTTGGGAATGGTCGTATACCGCCGCGCCAGCGGCTCGGAAGTCGCCTTGAGGATTCGATCACGCGCAAGCCGTGGCGGCAGCCGGCGCGCGAGCCACGGCACCGGAGAGCCGCGCGCACCGAGCATGCGTGTCAACCGCTCTTCGCGCACGCGCTTCACGTAGTTCGAATAGCCGCCGAAGACCTCGTCGGCACCTTCGCCGGTCAGCACGACGGTCACTTCGCGCCGCGCGTATTGCGCGAGCAGCATCGTCGGCAGTGCGGCCTGGTCGCCGAAGGGCTCGTCGAACACGTCGACCCAGCGGTCGAGTGCCGGCAGGACTTCGGACGGCGAGAGCATCAAACAATGGTGGCGGCTGCCGATGTGCCGTGCGACGCGCGCCGCTTCTTCGTGTTCGCTGCCGACATCGCTGCCGGTGAAGCCCAGGTTGAACGTGTCGAGTGCGCGGCCGGAAATGCGCGTCGCCATCGCCGCGATCACGCCGGAATCCACGCCTCCGCTCACGAATGCACCGAGCGGCACGTCGGCAACGAGCATCGATTCGACGGAGCGCCGCAGCTCATGATCGAGCGCCTCGATCGCGGCATTCGACGGGACGTCGTGTTTTGGTACATACGACGGGCGCCAGTACGCGCCTTCGGTGAGCTTGCCGTCGGCGAGCGACAGAAAGTGGCCGGCGGGCAGCTTGCGGATTGCCTGATAGATGGTTCGCGGCGCCGGAATGTATTGGCATTCGAGGTAGAGCGCGAGTGCGTCCAGGTCGAGCGCGTGCGGCAACCCGGGAAACGGTCGCAGCGCCTTCAGCTCCGATCCGAAGGCGAACGCGCCGTCGTGCCATGCGTAGTAGAGCGGCTTTACGCCCAGATGGTCGCGGGCGAGGAAGAGCTCGCGGCGAGCGCGGTCCCACAACGCGAAGGCGAACATTCCAGCGAGCCGGTCGAGCATCCGCGCGCCCCACTGACGCCAGCCATGAACGAGCACTTCGCCATCGCCCTGCGTCGCGAACGCATGTCCGGCCGCCTGCAGCTCGCGCCGCAGCGCACGGAAATTGTAGATCTCGCCGTTGAACACGACGGCGATCGCGCCGTCGGCGGACAGGAGCGGCTGCCGGCTGCCGGCGAGATCGATCACGGCGAGGCGACGATGCCCGAGGCCAACTGGGCCATCGTAGTGAAAGCCGTCCGCATCCGGGCCGCGATGCGCGAGTGCCGCGGTCATCGCGGGGAGCGCCGCGCGCGCCCGCGCGTCGTCGCAGAAATAGCCGGTGATGCCGCACATGGGGATCGGGGAGGCGCGGTGCAGGGTTACCGTCCGGTGCCGGTCCGCGAACGCGGAGCGATGCCTGCGGTGCCGGTCGAAAGAGCGGCGAATTATAGCCCGTGTCCCGCGCCGAGCGATGCGTAGAGGTCGAGAAGCGCGGCCGTCATCGCGTCCGGAGTCAGGGACGCGACGGCTTGCGTCGCGCGCGCGGCGACGTTCGCGCGCGTGGCCGCGTCGAGTAGACGTTCCATGTGCGTCGCGAGCGCGGCATCGTCGTCGGCATCGCAGATCGAGCCGGCGCCGTGGTCGACGATGAGCTCGCCGGCACCGCAGCGCCTGCTCGTGACCACGGGCAGACCGCACGCGAGCGCCTCCAGCACCGCGTTGGGTAGCGGATCGTAGAGCGTGGGCAGCACGAACGCGTCGGCGGCGCCGTAGTAGGGACGTGGATCGAGCTGCGGGCCCGCGAAGATCACCCGTTCGGACACACCCGCGCGTCGCGCCAGCGCCGCGTAGCGCGCCAGGTGCTTGTCGCGGCCGACGACGACGAGCCGCGCAGGAGAAGGGAGCCGCGCAAGCGCTCGCACCGTTGTGGCGACGCCCTTCCGCGCGTAACCCGAGCCGACGAGCAGGAACGCGACCTCAGCGGCGGAAAGCCCCAGGCGCTCGCGCATCGCTGCCCGGTTCCGGCGCACGTCCGGTCCGAACTGCTGCGGATCGACGGCGTTGTAGATCACGTGCAGCTTTTCCGCGGGCACGGCGAAATGCGCACGGATGTCGTTTCTCACCATCGGCGAGTTGCAGATCACCGCCTTCAACGTGGGATTCGCGAACATCCGCGCCTCGGCGGCGAGAAGATAGTGGTGGTGCGGATTGACGGCGATTGCAAGCCGCTCGGCGCGCCCGCCCGCGCGAATGCGGGCGTCCAGAAATGCGCGGTGCACGCCGTCGCCCGCGCGGAAGATGTCGCAGCCCTCGATTCGCTCGTGCGTCTGCACGAGGTCGGGCCGGTCGCGTGCGAGCGCCGCGCGCACCGCCCTCGCGAAGCCCGCATCGCGCCAGAGGTTCCCGACGTAGAACGGATCGCAGACCACCGGCAGGATGCGCCCGGTTCGTTCGCGCGGCCATTCGCGCGTGTAGATGCTGATGTGCACGCCGCGATCCGCGAGCGCGTCGATCGCACGCTCGACGAAGCGCTCCGCGCCGCCGAACGGCGTGTAGCGCTGGCGCACGATGCCGAGCCTCATTGCGGTGCGGCGGTAGCGGTTTCGGCGAGCAGCTCCGTCACGGCGGCGACCACGGGCGCGGGCGGCAACGTCAGCAGGCAATCGGAGTTGTTGCTGCCGCCGCAACCGTTGAGATGGCACGGGCGGCACGAGAACATCGCCGACGTGACGACGCGGTGCGGCACGCGCCACGGCCCCCAGACGCGTTCGTCGCTCGGTCCGAACCAGGCGACCACCGGCGTGCCCAGCGCAGACGCCATGTGCATCGGTGCCGTATCGCAGCCGATGAAAAGACGCGCCGACGCAATGAGCGCGCCCAATTGCGCGAGCGTGAGCTGGCCAGCGAGATCGATGGCGGGCGCACGCATCGCCGCCATGATCGCGGCGATGAGCGGCGCTTCGGCGGGGTCCGGCGCGCCGGAGATCACCACAGGCCAGCCGCTGGCGACGAGGCCGTCGAGCAGCTCCGCCGTGGGCGCCGCCGGCCAGCACTTGAAGAGCCAGCGCGAGCCGGGATGGATCAGCACGAAGCGCCCGCGGGAAAGCCCGTTGGCGGCGAGAATCGCGGCGACGTGCGCCTCGGCGTCCGCCCCCGGCACCAAGACGAGCGCCTTGTCCCGATCGTCGGGCCAGATGCCGATGCGTCGCAGCGCATCGAGATTCGTTTCGACCGTGTGCCGCGGCGTCGCTTGCGGCAGCGGGTAGCGGTGGGTGAAGCAGGCGCGCCAGAAACGCGCCTTGCGCGCGCGTTCCGGAGCGACGCCGTAGCGGGCGCCGGTAAGGCGCGTAAGCCATGCGCCGCGCGGGTGGTCGGTGAGGTGGACGACGAGATCGTAATGCCGCGCAATGAGCGCGCGCCACAGCCGCCACTCGGCGGCGATTCCCGCAGTCGGCCGCGCGTTGCGGTCCCGGTCGATCGTATGCACGATGGCGATAGCCGGGTGCCGCTCGAGCATCGGCGCCGTCTCGCGGTAGATCAGCGCATCGATGTCCGCGTGCGGAGCCGCATGCTTCAGCACGGTGAATACCGGCGAGGCGAGCAGGACGTCGCCGTGATGCCGCAGCTTGATCACGAGCGCGCGACGGACGCGAGTCAGGTCGATCGCGTCGTCGACGGCCGGCGGAATCATGCTAAGGAGCCTCTGAACACGTCGCGCGCGATTGCGACGGAGGCTTTTCGGGATGGGATGCGCGAAGCGAGGCGCAGCGAAGGGTGGGCCCCTTCGCAAGCCGAGCGACAAAGCATGCTGCCCGAAAAGCCCCGTCCCTTCGGGCTGCTGCCAAATGCGGCGCCTGCTTCGCCGCGCTCCTCGGCTTCGTAGTGTCGACTACGACCGTCGCCGCGCGTCTCGCATTCATCCGCATTTGGCCCTGCAGCGCAATCGCGTGGGACGTGTTCAGAGGCTCCCACGATAACAGAAGCCCCGCGGATGCACCAAATCGCCCCGTCCCTTCGCGTTGCTGCCAAGAGGCGCGCCTGCGTCGTTGCGAGCCTTGCGAATATTCCCGATATTCGCTGCGCCTCGCTGCCATCGCATCCATCGCCTTTCGGCCCGGCAACGCATACGGGAGAGCAGGTCCGCGAGGCTCCTAGCTCGGCCGGCCCCACTGTGGGCGGCCGGCCAGCGCAAACAGATAGGCGCTCGCCGCGACGGGCCAGGCGAGCAGCACCATGTGCGTAAGGCCGTTGAAGTTGAGCAAATGGCCGTAAGACCAGGAGAACTGCGCGAGCGGCGGGTGCGCGAACAGGAGGTCAGGCGCGAGCAGCGCCGCGAGCAGCGATGACAAGAGCGCCACCGTCGCGACGGCGACCTGCACGGGCCGCGGGAGCCAGATCGCGGTGAGCAGCAGGAGCGCGCCCACTGCAACGCCGGCCGAGAGGCCCGGCGACAGCCAGTGCGACCACACGGTCGGCTTGAGCAGCAAGGTCGCGGCCACGCCCTTGATGACGAGCGCGGTGCCGATCAGCAGCAGGATCGCGCCGCCGGCGTAGCGCCGGTCGCGGAGCAGCAACGCGAGGAACAGGCCGACGCCCAATAACTGGAAGCCGCTGTGCGCGCCCTCGACCAGAGCGGCAACGAGATCGCCGTTGGGCACGCCTTCCGTGCCCGCGAGTAATTCGGGCGCCGGCATCGCGTCGAACATTGTCGCAAACAACGGAATGCCGGGATTCACCTGGACCGCGAGCCAGATCGCGAGCAGCGCGAGCCCGAGGTCGCCGATGCGTCCCGGCAGGAACCAGCGGTCGCGCAGCGATGCCACGGTTCGCTTCGCCGCCGCCGAGCGCGCGAAGGCGATCGCGAGCGTGCTTCCCGCGGCGGCGCCTGCGGTGTTCGAGATGAGGTCGACGATGCTTGCGTCGCGCGGCGGCTCGAACATCTGCAGGGTTTCGATTGCGAAGGACAGCGCGGCGCCGGCGCCGACGGCGAGAACGAACCGACCGTGCGGGCGTCGGCGGCGCGGAACGAGTGCGACGAAGAATCCGAACGGGACGTAGGCGACGATATTGGCGATTACGTCGAAACGCGTCCCGTACGTCGGCCACGGTGCAAAGAGAAAGAACGGCGTGCCCGGCGCCGGCGCGATCCAGGGTGCGAACGGCTGCAGGCTTGCGTAGACGATCGCGAGGCCATAGAGGACGGCGAGGAAATGCGGCAGCAGCGAACGGTGCGCGGGCATCGTATGCGGTCGGCGGTCGGTCGCCGGAGGTGACTGCAGCCGGAATCTACTCCGCCCCCGCGCGTCGCGCGAGCGGCTTCTCGAGCACGACAGTCTCCGCCACCAGCGGCGGCGCCACGGGCGTTACCTCGCCGGTTTCGCGGTACCCCAGGCAGCGCCAGAACACGAGCGCGCCGGGGTTGCTCGCGACGACGGCCACGCGCAGGGTCGTGATCTCGGGCCACGCGCGGATCGCGTCTTCGACCAAGTTCGAGAACGCGCGGCCGAGCCCGCGACGCTGCCACGGCTCCGCGATCAGCAACAGGCCGATGATTGCTTTGCCCGGCGCATTCCAGCCGCGAACGACGTCGGCCGCCCCGATCATCGCCTCGCCGGCGTAGAGCCCCCAGACGCGCTTGTCGTCGTAGCTGCGGCCCGGCGGAAGCGCCGTGAACGTGCTCTGCGCTTCCGCGGGACCGGGCGGCGCTCCGGACACCGCCTCGAAATAGCGCGGTGCGGCTTCGAACACCGCCTGCAGCGCCGCCATCTCGGGGGGCGTGCCTTCGAGGAAGCGCAGCGTCAGCGAGACATCCGCGGCTGGAATCAAGGGGCCTCGCCGATGGTCAATGTAAAAACGCCCGCCGTCGCGGCGGGCGTCGCAGCGGCAAACAGCGCGATCAACGTCCGGCCTTGATCTCCGTCCACAGCTTGTTGCGCAGCCGGCGCTGCGGGCCGGTCAGGTCCTTCAGCTGCTCGAGCTTCGCCGCGACGGCCTTGTCGGGGAAAATCGCCGGATTCTTGAGGAGCTCGGGCTTGATGTACTTCATCGCCTCCATGTTCGGATTGCCCGAGCCGATCAGGTTCGTGAGCTCGGCCGAGTTCTTGCCGTCGAGCATGAAGTTGATGAACTTGAGCGCGAGGTCGGGCCGCGGCGCGCCCTTCTGGATCACCATGTTGTCGACGGCGAGCACCGCGCCTTCCTTCGGCATGCCCTGCAGGATGTGGAACGGGCGCCCCGCGGCCTGCGCGTCGAGGTTGGCCTGGAAGATGTCGTTCGAATAGCCGTGCACGAGCCAGATGTTGCCGACGGTGAGCTCCTTGATGTACGACGACGCGTTGAACGCGGCCCAGTAGGGCTTCGCCTTCTTGATGACCGCGGCGGCCTCGTCCCAGTGCTTCGGGTCGACGTCGTTGGCCGAGTAGCCGAGGTACTTGAGCGCGGCGGCGAAGAGCTCGTTCGCGCTGTCGAGCACGGTGACGCGGCCCTTGACCTTCTCGAGGTACTTCGGATCGAAGATCACCGCCCACGTGTCGGTGGGCAGCCCCAGCTCCTTCATCTTCACGTCGTTGTAGCCGATGATCGTCGTCGACATCGCGTACGGCACCGAGTACTTGTTGCCCGGGTCGAACGGCGTGTTGAGGTAGGCCGGGTCGATGTTCTTGAGGTTGGGCAGCTTCGCCTTGTCGAGCGGCTTCAGCTGCCCGCCCTTGATCAGCGCCTCGACCGCGTTCGACGTCGGCACCATCACGTCGTAGCCCTTGGCGCCGGCGGCGAGCTTGGCGAGCAGCTCCTCGTTGTCGGAGTAGTAGGTCTGCACGACCTCGCACTTGCAGAGCTCCTCGAAGCGCTTGACCGTCTCCGGCGCGATGTAGTTGTTCCAGTTGTAGAGGTGCAGCTGGTCCTTGGCGGCGAGCGCCGGCGCGGCGATGACAAGCGACGACGAGCAGCGAACACGAGTCGTTTCATGGTCTCTCCCGGTCGGTTCGGAGGAGGCTCGGCGAGAGCCTCGACGCGATGACGATCAGCACCAACGTCAGCAGCATCAGCAGCGTTGACACCGCGTTGACCTCCGGCGTCACCGCGATCTTGATCATCGAGTAGATCTGCAGCGGCAGCGTCACGGTGCCGGCGCCGGCGGTGAAGAACGTGATCACGAAGTCGTCGATCGACAGCGTGAACGCCATCAGCGCGCCGGCGATCACGCCCGGCATGATCAGCGGCAGCGTGACGTGGCGGAACGCCTGCCACGGCGTCGCGCCGCAGTCGCGCGCGGCCTCGGTCAGGCTCTCGTCCATGCCGGCGAGCCGCGCGCGCACGACGATCGCGACGAAGCCGATGCAGAACGCGATGTGCGCGAGCGTGACCGACACCAGCCCCAGCGTGAAATTGAGCAGCACGAAGAAGATCAGCAGCGACACGCCCATCAGGATCTCGGGAATCGCGATCGGCGTCAGCACCAGGAGCGGCAGCAGCCGCAGCTGGTAGCGGTGCATCGCCAAGCCCGCCATCGTGCCGAGCACCGTCGAGACCAGCGCTCGCGACGAGCCCGATCGCGAGCGAGTTGCCGGCGGCGGCGAGCATGTCGTCGTCGTGCGAAGAGCTTGCGGTACCAGTCGAGCGTGAAGCCGACCCATTCGGCGTTCAGCCGCGAGTCGTTGAACGAGTAGACGACGACGATGACGAGCGGCAGGTAGAGGAACGCGTAGCCCGCGAGCGCCGCGGCCAAGCCAGAGGCCCGACGCGACGCTTACGCACGGGACGCCCCGACGCTCGACGGCGTGCCGAGGCTGCGCCGGCCGACCCACGCGGCAGAGGCCGCGAGCGCCGAGCGCCGCGACCGTCAGCACGATCGACAGCACGCTGCCGAACGGCCAGTCGCGCGTCTCGAGGAACTGCTGCTTGATCACGTTGCCGATCAGGCTGTCGTCGGGGCCGCCCAGGATGTCGGGGATCGCGAAGATGCCGAGCGCCGGGATGAACACCAGCGCGGCGCCGGCGTAGACGCCGGGCAGCGACAGCGGGAACGTGATGCGCCAGAAGCGCTGCCAGCGCGTTGGCGCCGAGGTCCTGCGCGGCGTCGAGCAGCGCCTGGTCGTGCTTCTCGAGGTTCGCGTAGAGCGGCAGCACCATGAACGGCAGGTGCACGTAGACGAGGCAGACCAGCACCGCGAACGAGCTGAACAGCAGCGGCACCGGCTCGTGCGCCGAACAGCGCGAGCACGCCGTTGACGCCGCGCGCGAGCGCCGCGTTGCGGTCCGAGGATGATCATCCACGCATAGATGCGGATCAGGAAGTTGCTCCAGAACGGCAGGATCACGAGCAGCAGCAGCAGGTTGCGGTACGCTTGCGGCGCTGCGCGCGATCAGCGCCGCGAGCGGATAGGCGAGCACCAGGCAGAGGAGCGTGGTGAGCAGCGCGTACCAGACCGACTTGAGGAAGACCTCGGCGTAGACCGGACTCGGTGAAGAAGCGCGCGTAGCTTTCGAGGTTGAGGTCGAGCTTGCCGGTCTGCGTCGACGAGCGGCGCGAGGCCGCCGAATTCGCCGGGCGTGCGGAACGACGCGAGCACCATGATCAGCGTCGGCACCGCGAAGAACACGAGCAGGTAGAGGAGCGGCGGGCCGCTCACCAGCCATTTGCCGAGGCGGTCAGTGCGCGCCGCCATGATCAGTGATTCCACCGTGCCGCGCGCGACCGGCCGACGCATGGCACCGATGATGCAGGGCAGGCTTCAGCCCGCCGCTGATCATCCGTCGGACTCGAAGTCCGCCCTGCAAGGGGTAGCGGGCGTGGGGCCGTTTCACGTCTTTCCGATGAAATGGCCGGCGTCGGCCGGCCAGCTCATCTCGACCGCGTCGCCGACCTCGAAGAACTTGGCGCGGCCGGACGCCGAATTGGCGAGCAGCGCCTCGATCTGCTGGCCGCCTGGCGTGTCGACCCGGTAGACGGTGACGTCGCCCATGTAGAGGAGATCGGCCACGGTGCCGCGGAAGTGGTTGTCGGGCGTGTCGGCAGGCGCCCGGCGCGGCGATGCGGATCTTCTCCGGCCGCAGCGCGACGCTCGCCGGCCGCGCCGACGCGGCGCGTCGGTCGCCGCGGCGACGCGGACCGGGCCGAGGTCCGGCGACGTCGAGGGTGACGATGCCGTCCGCGCGTCGCGGTGACCGGTCCCGGACAGCAGGTTGCAATGGCCGATGAAGTCGGCGACGAAGCGCGTCGTCGGGAAGCCGTAGAGCTTCGACGGCTCGTCGACCTGCTCGACGCGGCCCCGGTTCATCACGGCGATCCGGTGCGACAGCGCGAGCGCCTCGGTCTGGTCGTGCGTCACGTAGACGAACGTGATGCCGACTTCCTTCTGCAGGTTGATGAGCTCGATCTGCATCTCCTCGCGCAGCTTCGCGTCGAGCGCCGCGAGCGGCTCGTCGAGCAGCAGCACCGTCGGATGCGTGACGAGCGCGCGGGCGATCGCGACGCGCTGCTGCTGGCCGCCGGAGAGCTCGTGCGGATAGCGCTTGCCGAAGCCCTGCAGGCGCACGTCCTCCAGCGCCGCCGCGACTTGGCCGGGATCTCGCGCGCCGGCGTCTTGGCCATCTGCAGCGGGAAGGCGACGTTGCCCTCCACGGTCATGTGCGGAAACAGCGCGTAGCTCTGGAACACCGTGCGCACGGGACGCGCCTCGGGCGGCCGGTCGGCGAGGTCCGCGCCGTCGAGCAGGATGCGTGCCGGCGTCGGGGAGGTCGAAGCCCGGCGATCATCCGCAGGAGCGTCGTCTTGCCGCAGCCCGACGGCCCGAGCAGCGTGAAGAACTCGCCGGCCTCGATCGCCAGGCTGACGCCGTCGACGGCGGTGAAGTCGCCGAAGCGGCGCGTGACGTTGTCGATTTCGAGAAGCGCCATCGGGCGGGCGAGCGGCCGGCGTGCAGGAGCGAAACAGCGCGGATTGTATAGCAGAGCCCGTGTCGTTCTGGCCTGACCTTCTGCCTCCGGACCGTCACGCGGCGGGGTGCGCGCCCGATCGCGGTCCTGCGGCCGTGAAACTCGCTAGCTACGCCTTGATGCCGGTCGCACGGGCGCATGGGATCGCCCATTCGACGGCCATGCGCGTGCAGTGATGCACCTAGTAGAGTCCGATACCCATGGACGATTCGCAATCGAAGCCGTCGCTGCTCGACCCGCTGCGCGAGCAGTCGGACGCGGTGCGCGACGCCAGGACCAGGCCGACGCGCACGCCCGCTGAGGAGCTGCGCTCAAGGAGATCGACCGCAGCTGTGGCGGCCTTCCGCTGGCTCGACGAGGCATCGGGCACCTCGAGGTGATCCGGCCCGCTGGTCGCGCACCGATTCACGATCGGCAACGTCCTGACCATTGGAGCGCCGCCGTTCGACCGCGGCTTCGTGTCGTACCGACGCAAGGCATTCGGCGGCCATGGAGCTGGTCGAGCACGTCGAGCTGTTCTACCGGCTGGCCGGCGACAAGCCCGCTCCTGGTAGGCGCAGCTCCGGCGCCGCGCGCGGCGATCGACGAGCGCCTGCGCGCCGCCCAGCTCGATTACCACTACCAGGCCGAGCAGGACGAAGAGCGCGTGCGTCCGCTGCGGCCTCTTCTCCGTCACGCCGGCAGTGACGGCATCGGTCCGCTTCGTGCCCGACTATCGGCGCCAGATCGTCGAAGTCGACGCTGCGCAACGTCGATCGCTTCGAGACGGTGACTCTCGAGTTTCGTCCCGACAAGATCGACGAGCCGCGCTCGAGGACCTCGTGCGCCTCATCCTCGGCGAGGCGAACACGTTCCTGCGCCGCGCGCCGCTGGCCGGCATGGGCGCGAAGCCCGGCGCACCGGGTTCCGCGGCGCTGACCGGCATGCTCGCGCTCTCCCGCTACGGCGTCGCCGCGAAGTAGGACGAGTCTCGGAACGGCAGGCAGCGCGTCGCGGTCAAAAACGGTGTCTGCAACTCCGCGAGGAGGGCACCGTGACCAAGCTGCGATGGCAGGACGTGGCGAGCCTCGCGCTGGGGATCTGGATTGCGCTGTCGCCATGGATCCTGGGATTCGCCGACGAATTGCCGCAGGCGACGTGGAACGCGCTGATCCTCGGCGCGATCATCGTGATGCTCGCCGCAGTGGACCTCGATACGCCCGCGCGATGGGAAGCCGCGGCAAGCATCGTCCTCGGGGCGTGGGCGGCCGTTTCCCCTCTGGCGCTGGGCTTTGCCGCGAATCGCGACGCGACGTTCGGCACGTTCGCCGCAGGTGTCGCGATCATCGTGCTGGGCTCGTGGACGCTCATCGCCGCCCGGCGCGAGGAACGCCGCGGCGGGACGGTCCACGACCACTGAAGGACGGCGGGCCTTCTCCTAGAACGGTCGCCACACGAGCAAGGCCACCGCGGCCGCGAGCAGCATTGCGATAACCGCCAGCAGGAGTTGCGCGTGCGCTGCGCGCTGCGCGAGCTCGCGGGCTGCGTCGTCGATCGACGCGGCGGCTTCGCGAGCAGCCGCTGGTGGATCAGGCGCGGCAACTCGGGCAGCGCGGCGACGATGTACGGCGCCTCGGCGAGCAGCCGCCGCTCGAGCGCCGACAGCCGATCTGGTCTTCCATCCAGCGCTCGAGGAACGGCTTCGCGGTCACCCACAGGTCGAGGTCGGGATCGAGCTCGCGCCCCAGGCCCTCGACGTTGAGCAGCGTCTTCTGCAGCAGCACGAGCTGCGGCTGGATCTCGACGTTGAAGCGGCGCGACGCGCGGAACAGCTGCAGCAGCACCTTGCCGAGCGAGATCTCCTTCAGCGGCCGGTCGAAGATCGGCTCGCAGCACGACGCGGATCTCGGCCTCGAGCTCGTCGACGCGCGTGTCCGGGCGGCACCCAGCCCGACTCGATGTGCGCGGTCGCGACGCGGTGGTAGTCGCGGCGGAAGAACGCGAGGAAGTTCTGCGCGAGGTAGCTCTTGTCGCGCTCGGACAGCGTGCCCATGATGCCGAAGTCGAGCGCGATGTACTTGCCGAAGTTCGCGCGGGTCGGTGGCGACGAAGATGTTGCCCGGATGCATGTCGGCGTGGAAGAAGCCGTCGCGGAACACCTGCGTGAAGAAGATCTCGACGCCGGCGCGCGCGAGCCGCTTGCAGATCGACGCCGGCCTCGCACCAGCGCGTCGACGCTGCCGATCGGGATGCCCGCCATGCGCTCCATCACCATCACGTCGCTGGCCGCTGTAGTCCCAGTGCACTTCGGGCACGAGCAGCAGCGGCGAGTGCTGGAAGTTGCGCCGCAGCTGCGAGCAGTTGGCCGCCTCGCGCGAGAGGTCGAGCTCGTCGCGGATCGTCTTCTCGAATTCGCCGACGACCGCGCGCGGCTTCAGCCGCCTGCCGTCGCGACCACAGCTTCTCGACCAGCATCGCGCCGGCGTGCATCAGCGCGAGGTCGTGCTCGATCACGTGCGCGATGTCGGGCCGCAGCACCTTGACCGCGACCGGCGTGCCGTCCGGCAGCTCGGCGAAGTGCACCTGCGCGACCGACGCGCTCGCCACCGGCGTCGCGTTCGAACGATCGCTGAACACCTGCGTCGACCGGCTTGCCGTAGACGCGCTCGAGCGTCGCCGACGACGTGCGCCGACGGAAACGGCGGCACGCGGTCCTGCAGCTTGCGCGAGCTCGTCGGCGATGTCGGGCGGCAGCAGGTCGCGCCGCGTCGAGAGCATCTGGCCGAACTTGACGAAGATCGGCCCGAGCTCCTCGAGCGCGAGGCGCAGGCGCACGGCGCGCGGCGCCGACATGTCGCGCCAGAACGTCAGCGCGCGGGCAAGCGGCCGCACGGCGCGGAAGCGCTCGTGGCCGGTCAGGAACTCGTCAAGGCCGTACTTGAGCGAGACGAGCCAGATCTTGGCGAGGCGCAGGAGGCGCATCCGGCCGATTGTAAGGGATTGCCCGGCCTGCCCGTCCGGACGCAACGACCGCGACCGACCGACCGCATCCCCTCCGCTGCGCGATAATTCGGCATGCCCCGGATCTTCGTCCGCTCGCTCACCGTTCCGGAGGATGCCATCGACGCGATCGGACATGTGAGCAACATCGAGTACGTCCGCTGGATGCAGGAGGTCGCGACCGAGCATTCGACGGCGCAGGGCTGGCCGCTCGAGCGGTACGTGGACAGTGGAGCGGGCTGGCTCGTCCGCTCGCATTCGATCGAGTATCTGCGCCCGGCATTTGCCGGCGACGTGATCTCGCTCGTCACCTGGGTCGCGGACATGGGCCGGAGCACGTCGCGGCGCAAGTATCTCTTCTACCGTGCCCGGGGGACGAGGTCCTGGCCAGGGCCGAGACACTCTGGGTGTTCGTAAACTTCGGTTCGGGTGCGCCCGTGCGCATCCCCGAGGCGTTGCGCTCGGCGTTCGACGTCGTCCCCGACGACCAGGCGCTGCAGTGGGCGCAGGCGGTCGGCGCGACGCCATGAAGACATTCGCCGCGCTGTTCCTGCCGCTGATCGCAACCTGGCTTGCGTCGGCGGCGTGGTCGCTCCTCGCGATCCATTCCCCGCTGGTCCTCCCGCATGGCGCGATCAATTCCGGCCTTACCGCGATCTCGACGCTGATTCTCGTGCTCGTCCCCTTCCTCTGGCTGGCCGCATGGATCTTCCGGCGCGTCGTGTCTTCCAACCGGATCCGCTGGGCGTTCGTCGGCTCGGCGCTCGCGCTCGCGGTGCTGATCGCACCTGCGCTGCTCACGCCGATGAATTGGGCGCTGCCGACCGTGGCCTTCGCTGTCGGCTATCTGCTGCTTTTTCCGGCGCTCGTCGCGGTCATGGACAACCTGCGACGCTAGCGCGGACTCCCCGTCGCCGTAAGCATCACCGGCGAGCTTGCCGGTTTCGGGCGGATCCCGCGGGAGGTGGTGGCCACGATGCCCTCGGGCTATCGGCTCTTTCCGCTCGCGCGTGACGCGGCTCATCGGCAACCGTTGGGCGCCTCCAGGACGTCGACCTGTTCGACGAAGCGACGTGGCGTCGGTTCGGCTGGTCGATTTGCGATTCTGTCGTCGACACGCGCGTCCGTGCCGGGCAGCGTACGCAAGCCGGCGCGCGTCTCGCGATCGCGGACGAGGGAGACGGTGCGCCTCCATCCGGACGACATCCGTCATCGTGTACCGGGTGTGCCGTACAACGAGATCATGCTCGCACCCGCCGCCGGACGCGTGACCAAAACCGTTTTCCGCTCGCCCGCGAGACGTTGGACCACTTGGCGGCCACGAAGCGAAGACAGCTTCCTGCCTCCTGCTGCGGCGCAACGCCTGTTCGCCGCGGCGTCGCTCCACCCCGACACCCCTTCGCGGCGGTTGATCGGCATCGCGTCGGGACGGAATGCTGGCACATCATATGCTTCGGCACCGATGAGAGATGGCCATGTGCGAACGCCCCCAATCGCTCGGCGAGGAGCTTGCCAATTCGGTTAGCCATGCAATGGCGCTGATCGCGGCCGCGATCGCCGTCCCGTTCCTGATCGCGGCCGCGATGCGCAATGGAACGGCGGTCAACGTGGTCGGCGCGAGCATTTTCGCGGCGACGATGGTGCTCTTGTACATGGCGTCGATGCTTTATCACGCCTTGCCGAACGAGCGTGCGAAGCGACTCTTCCGCAAGCTGGACCACGGCGCGATTTACCTGTTCATCGCCGGAAGTTACACGCCGTTCGCGCTCGGCGCGCCGTCGAACTGGTCGCTCGTCGGACTCGTCTGGGCGCTCGCGGTCATCGGCGTCGCGCTGAAAGCTGCCGATCGGATATCGCATCCGGTACTGTCGACCGGGCTCTATCTGGCCATGGGCTGGATCGTCGCGTTCGCGGCGGGACCGCTGATCGAGCGCATCGCCACGCAAGGGGTCGTCCTGCTCGTCGCGGGGGGGCTCGCCTATATGCTCGGCGTCGTGTTCTTCGTGCTCGACTCGCGCTTGCGTTACGCGCACTTCGTCTGGCATCTGTTCGTAGTGGCCGGAACCGCCTGCCACTTCTTCGCGGTCCTCGATTACGCCACGTAGGCGCTTCTCCGGGAACGGAGGCGCTCAGCGCTTCCGGGTGCCCTTGGCGCGAGCTTCCGCGGCGGCAACGCCGTCGGCAAGTGCGTCGACGCGCATCGCCAGCGCCGAAACCTGCTCGGCGAAGATTCGCGCCTCGTCGCCGCGCGCGACCAGGTCTGCTTCATCGCGCGCGTAACTCACTACGCTGTCGCCGATGCGCTCGGCCGCGTACTCGGGAAAGGCGAGCAGCGCGCGCCCGGCGTCGGCCACGCGCTGGCCGACGATCGGTCCGAGCGCCTTCGCAAATGCGTGCTCGACGAACCAGGGTAGCGTCTGCGCGAGGTCTTTCAGCGTCGCGGCGAGCGCCGGATCGCCTTCGGCAGCGACGAAGCGGTCCCACCGCCGCGGATCGGCAAGAAAAGCGGGCAGATCGAGCGGCGAAAGCCTGAGCGTGAGATCGGGAGCGCCGCGCGAGAGCGGCGCCGATTCGACCATTCCCGATGCATCGACCGCGAGCGCCGTGGCAAGCGGGCCAACGGCGATCACGAACATTCGGCCGGCGTGCGCAGACAACCGTTGTCGCGCCCACGTCTCGCGTTCGAGAACGCGGTTGGCGATCGCGCCGGGGATCGCGGCGGGATTGAAGCGCGTGGCGGCCACGAGTGCGGCACCCTCAGTAGACGTGGCCGAGATGCAGCGCGACCACACCCGCGGCGAGATTGTGCACGGCGACCGCGTCGAAGCCGGCCGCCTCCATCATCGCTTTGAGTGCCGCCTGGTCCGGGTGCACGCGGATCGATTCGGCGAGATAGCGATAGCTCGCGTCGTCGCCCGCGACGAGCTTGCCGAGCCGCGGGATCACGTTGAAGCTGTACCAGTCGTAAGCCGGTGCGAGCGGCTCCCAGACGCGCGAGAACTCGAGCACCGCAGCGACGCCGCCGGGCTTCAGCACGCGCCGCATCTCGGCGAGCGCCGCCTCCTTCCTTGTCACGTTGCGCAACCCGAATGCGATGCTGATGCAGTCGAAATGCGCGTTCGGGAACGGCAGTTTCTCGGCATCGCACTGGACCGCCGGAATCGGGCGTCCGCCGTTCAGCAGCTTGTCGCGGCCGGCGGCGAGCATCGCGCCGTTGATGTCGGTGAGAACGACCTCGCCCGACGGACCGACCCTGTCCGCGAAAAGACGCGCGAGGTCGCCGGTGCCTCCGGCGAGGTCGAGCACGCGCATGCCCGCGCGGACGCCCGTCGCGTTGACGGCGAAGCGCTTCCATAACCGGTGCAGGCCGGCCGACATGAGATCGTTCATCAAGTCGTATCGGCCCGCGACCGAATCGAAGACGCCACGTACGCGGCGGGCCTTGTCCTCGGGCGCCACCTCCTCGAAGCCGAAATGCGTCTTGTCGGTCATGCGTCGGATCGGGAAGGACGATGGGTGCAGAGCCATCCGTCACTTCGTGTCGCGACTTGCCCCGGCCGCCGCCATGCGGTCGAGGTAGCGCTGCCACAACTCGTCCTGGCGGTCGCCCAGCTCGTAGAGGTAGTCCCACGAGTAGATGCCGGTGTCGTGGCCGTCGGAGAACGACGGGCGGATCGCGTAATGGCCGATCGGTTCGACTTCGCGGATCGTCACCTCGCGCTTGCCGACCTGCAGCACTTCCTGGCCCGGACCGTGGCCACGGACTTCCGCAGACGGCGAATGGACGCGCAGGAACTCGTACGGAAGCCGGAATTCGCGGCCGTCCGCAAACGCGATCTCGAGCACCTTCGATTGCTGATGCAGCTTGATCGCGGTGGGCGTCGGGGTCGAGGTGTCGAGTCCGGACATGTACGAACGCGAGGATGGCGTCAGGCGACAACGCATAGCCTACCACGCCCCGCCGCGCTTCGAACGATCGATGGGGATTCACAACCGCGGGCCGCGGGCAACATCATTGGCACCGCGACCGCAAGCGGGGCGTTCGCGCCGCGCAATTCTGTTTGCGGAATGAGTCCTCGTTCGCGACGTCTGACGGCCGGACGCGCGGACCGGAGATGCGTCCGGCTGCCGGGAGCGACCGCCGGCTGCCCTCAATCGGGCTAGAATTCCTACATTCGGGCGGTCCTGCGGCCGGCCAGCGAGGAACCGATTTCAAAAGCGTCCAGGGAGTTCTGTGCCATTTCCATACCTACGATCCTGAGGCGTCTCGGCTTCGCGCTCGTTCTTGTCATCGGATGGAACAGCGTCGTGCTCGCAGCCGGCGACAACATCTCGTCGATCGTCGTCAAGTTCCGAAACGACGCGGGCTCTGACGGCGCCGCATTGACGCTTCCCGTGGACGCGCAGGCCGCGCTAACCGCAACGTTGCATACCCGCTTCAACGTGACGGGTCGCGCTCGCGACGGCGCCTTTATCCTCACATTTGCTTCGCCGCTGCCATTCGTTGAGGCGCGTGTCGCCGTCAATCGCGTTCGCGAAATCACGCCGGTCCTTTATGCCAACATCGTCGCGCCGGCGAGCGAGGAGACAACCGGTCGGCGCGTGGCATTGGCCGCCGCCAGCGGCGTCGGGACGAACCAGTTGATCGTCAAATACCGCGACCCGCGGCTCGTCAAGGCCGCGCGCGCGGGTCTGCCGCCGGACCAGGCGCACGTCGACCGCCTCACGACGGTGTTGGGGGAGCCCGTGCATTTCGGTCGCGCGATGTCCGGCGACGCCTACGTATTCCGGTTGTCGCGCCGGATGCCGCCGGAGGAGGCCGAAGCCGCAGCAGCCAGAATCGCGCTCGAATCCAACATCGAGTACGCGCAGCCGGATCGGATCATGCAGCACCGGCTTGTCCCGAACGATCCGGCGTACGTCGCTCAGTGGGCCCTGTTCCATCCCGTCAACGGCATCAATGCACCGACGGGCTGGGACACGACGATCGGTACCGTCGGCGGAATCATCGCGCACATCGACACGGGGTTCACAGACCACCCGGACCTCGCCGGGCGCTTCGTTTCCAATGGGTACGACTTTATCCACAATTATCTGGTCGCCAACGACGGCGACCCGCCGCAGCCCCCCAGTTGCCTGCCGACGTCCAATCCTTTCAACCCGCCATGCGTAAGCAGCCGTGATGCCAATGCCCACGATCCGGGCGACTGGATCAGCGCTGAGGAGGCAAACGGTACCGACCCGACCGGCGGCTTCTTCGTGAATTGCGGCGGTCCTCACAACTCGAGTTGGCACGGCACGCATACGGCGGGAACGATCGCCGCCGCAGGCAACAACGCCGTTGGCGTCGCCGGCATCAACTGGCTGGGCAAGATCCTGCCGGTACGCGTGCTCGGCAAGTGCGGCGGCTATACGTCGGACATCGCTGACGCCATTGTCTGGGCCTCTGGCGGCGCGGTCACTGGAGTTCCGGTGAACACTACACCGGCGCGGGTGATGAATATGAGCCTCGGCGCGGACCTTGGTGCCGGCAAGACTTGCGCGACCGACGACATCGTGACACAAAACGCGATCGATACGGCCCTTGCCAACGGCACGGCGGTGGTCGTTGCAGCGGGCAACAGCAGCACCGATGCCGCCAGCTTCTCACCCGCGAGTTGCAACGGCGTGATCACCATCGCGGCGATCCAGTGCCAGGGCGGGCGCGCGGTGTATAGCAACTACGGCCCGTTCGTCGCAATCGCTGCGCCTGGCGGCGGCTATTGGTCGGACGGCGTCGTATTCTGCGGCATCCTGTCGACGCTCAACACCGGTACGACGACGCCGTTCGCCTCCACCTACGTCTACTACCAGGGCACGAGCATGGCCGCTGCCCATGTTACCGGCGTCGCCTCGTTGATGCTGGGGCTCAACGCGTCGCTGACGCCGGGGCAAGTGCTGGCCAAGCTGCAGGCGACGGCGCGGCCGTTCGAGACCGCTACTGCGTCACTATACGATCACTGCACGAGTGATCTGGGCGCGGTGGATTCCTACACGAAATACTGCGGCGCCGGAGTCCTCGACATGGCGGCGGCGGTGGCGTCGGCGTGCGCGTCGTGCGCGACGACCTCGGCGCGGCTACTCGTGCCGGACGGCACGTCGCTGAAGCAGAGGTTCTCAGCCTATCCGGAGACGCGCTGGTTCGCAATGACGGTGGAGCCGGGCAAGACCTACGTGATCGATACGGTGGATCCGAGTGGTGATCTGACGGCGAACGCGATCGGCACGCTGGCCGTGTTCGCGGGGGACGGCGCATCGGCGCCGCCGGAGGCGAGCGTCGACTGCACGGCGGCCAATGGCCCGCGGCCGCCGGCGGTGGACGTGGCGAGTGATGGGATCCGGTGCGTGCTGCGTACGGCCCCGCCAAATGGCGCGCTGCTCAACAAGCGGTCAGTTTATATCAAGGTAACGCGGATGGATCCTGCCGCCGGCGGCGGAGCGCAGTTCAAGATCCGGGCCCGCGAGAGTACCGTCTACGGGCGCTGGCTCACGGCGGGCTACGATTACCACGTCGAGGTCGAGAACACGACCGGCGATGCAATGTGCGTGGAAGTCGCGCGGTACCCGGCGACGGGTCTCACCTACGCGCCGGGTCCGGGGTGGTCGGGTTCGATTGCGTCGTTCATGCTGACGGTGCCGGCGTTCGGGGCGGTGAAGCAGGTGATTCCGAGCGGCAGTCTGGTGGGGGCCGACGGCGAGGGCACGCTGCGGCTGGGGGCCTGCGCTTCGCCGACCGACCTGCTGGCCGGCGGCTTGCACGTGAGCACGTATGCGTTCGATCCGATCGCGGCGCGTTTCATCTACTTCTTCGCGGCGACCGCGAACGACGGCAGAACAAGGAGCGCCTGGTAGCGATCGACGACCGCACGGAACGCCTAAATCGTCCCTTGCGTGCCTTCCGGCACCATGTCGAGATTGCCGATGCCGGAGAAGATGTTGCGGTTCTTCGCTTCCTTGCCGTGCAGCTTGATCTCGAGCCGCAGGTCGTTCAGCGAGTCGGCGTTGCGCAGCGCGTCCTCGTAGCTGATGAGGCCCGCCTCGTAGAGGTCGAACAGCGACTGGTCGAACGTCTGCATGCCGAGCTCGCGCGATTTCTTCATGATGTCCTTGATGCCGGAAACGTCGCCCTTGAAGATCAGGTCGGAGATCAGCGGCGAGTTCAGCATCACCTCGACCGCCGGCACGCGGCCACGCCCGTCGCGGCGCGGGATCAGCCGCTGCGCGATGAAGGCGCGGACGTTGAGCGACAGGTCCATCAGCAGCTGCGCGCGGCGCTCCTCGGGGAAGAAGTTGATGATCCGGTCGAGCGCCTGGTTGGTGCTGTTCGCGTGCAGCGTCGCGAGGCAGCAGGTGGCCGGTCTCGGCGAACGCGACCGCGTAGTCCATCGTCTCGCGCTCGCGCACTTCGCCGATCAGGATGACGTCGGGCGCCTGCCGCAGCGAGTTCTTGAGCGCGATGTCCCAGTCGTCGGTGTCGACGCCGACCTCGCGCTGGGTGACGATGCAGTTCCTGTGCTCGTGGACGAACTCGATCGGGTCCTCGATCGTGATGATGTGGCCGTAGCTGTTCTCGTTGCGGTAGCCCGAGCAGCGCCGCCATCGACGTCGACTTGCCGGAGCCGGTGGCGCCGACGAACATCATGATGCCGCGCTTCGACATGATGACGTCCTTCGAGCACCGGCGGCAGGCCCAGCTCCTCGAACTTCGGGATCTCGGTGGTGATCGTGCGCAGCACCATGCCGACGCGGCCCTGCTGCACGAACGCGTTGACGCGGAAGCGCCCGATGCCGGGCGGCGCGATCGCGAAGTTGCATTCCTTGCTGGCTTCGAACTCGGCGGCCTGCTTGTCGTTCATCACGCTGCGCACGAGCTCGATCGTGTGCTGCGGCGAAAGCGCGGTCTTCGACACCGGCTGGATCTTGCCGTCGACCTTGACTGCCGGCGGGAAGCCCGCGGTGATGAACAGGTCGGAGCCCTTCTGCTTGACCAGAAGCTCGAGCAGCTCGTGGATGAATTTGGTGGCGCGTTCGCGTTCCATCGTGCGTCTCCTCCGGGTCTTCGCCCCGGGGCGGGTTCGGCGGGGTCAGCCGCCCATGAACAGGTCCTTGTTGACCGCGCGGTTGCGCGCTTCGGCGACGTTGACCATGTTGCGGCGGACCAGCTCGACGAGGCACTGGTCGAGCGTCTGCATGCCGACCGCCTGGCTCGTCTGGATCGCCGAGTACATCTGCGCGACCTTGTTCTCGCGGATCAGGTTGCGGATCGCCGGCGTGCCGATCATGATCTCGTGCGCCGCGACGCGGCCCTGCCCGTCCTTGGTCTTGAGCAGCGTCTGCGAGATCACCGACACCAGCGATTCCGACAGCATCGCGCGCACCATGTCCTTTTCCGCGGCCGGGAACACGTCGATGATCCGGTCGATCGTCTTGGCCGCCGAGCTCGTGTGCAGCGTGCCGAACACGAGGTGGCCGGTCTCGGCGGCGGTCAGCGCCAGGCGGATCGTCTCGAGGTCGCGCATTTCGCCGACCAGGATGTAGTCGGGGTCCTCGCGCAGCGCGCTGCGCAGCGCGTTGGGGAACGACAGCGTGTGCGGCCCGAGCTCGCGCTGGTTGATCAGGCACTTCTTGGACTCGTGCACGAACTCGATCGGGTCCTCGATCGTGAGGATGTGGCCGTACTCGTTCTCGTTGACGTGGTTGACCATCGCCGCGAGCGTCGTCGACTTGCCCGAGCCCGTGGGCCCGGTGCACGAGGATCAGGCCGCGCGGCCGGTTGGTCATGTCGGCGAAGACCTTCGGCGCGTTGCAGCTCCTCGAGCGACAGCACCTTCGACGGAATGGTCCGGAACGCCGCGGCGGCGCCGCGCTTCTGGACGAAGGCGTTGACGCGGAACGCGCGCGAGGTTCGGCACCGCGAAGCTGAAGTCGCACTCGAGGTTTTCCTCGTACGCCTTGCGCTGGGCGTCGCTCATGATGTCGTACACCATGGCGTGGACGTCCTCGTGCTCCATCGGCGGCAGGTTGATGCGGCGGATGTCGCCGTGGACCCGGATCATCGGCGGCAGGCCGGCCGACAGGTGCAGGTCGGAGGCCTTGTTCTTGACCGCGAAAGCCAGAAGTTCGGTGATGTCCATCTATAATCCCTGTTCCGGCGCTGCCAAACCTGCTGAAATCGGGCGTAACGCGAGGACGCATGCAATTCGCGTACCAGCGACGGTACCCTCATGCCGCCGTCATTCGATTATGTTCCAGTACGAGAAGGCGTGGCAAGACGTGGCGGCGCGGATCGAAAACGCGGCCCGGGCCGCCGGCGCGCCCGCGAGACAGCGTGCGGCTGCTCGCGGTCAGCAAGACCTTTCCGCCCGCCGCGATCCGGGCGTTGCGCGCGTTCGGCCAGCGCGCATTCGGCGAGAACTACGTGCAGGAAGCGGTGGCGAAGATGGACGCGCTCGCTGATCTGACTGACGTGGAGTGGCACCTGATCGGGCCGCTGCAGAGCAACAAGACGAGGCCGCGGCCGAGCGCTTCGCCTGGGTGCACACGATCGACCGGGCGAAGATCGCCGAGCGGCTCTCCGCCGCGCGCCCGGCGAGCCTGCCCCCGCTCAACGTCTGCATCCAGGTCAACATCAGCGGCGAGGGGTCGAAGAGCGGTGTACCGCCCGAGGAGGCAGTCGCGCTCGCGCGGAGCGTGGCGGCGCTGCCGCGAATGCGGCTGCGCGGCCTGATGGGCATCGCCGAACCGACGCCCGACGTAGCCACGCGGCGCGCGCGCAGTATCGGATCCTGCGCGTGCTGCTCGACCAATGCGGCGAGGCGGGCCTTCCGCTCGATACGCTGTCGATGGGGATGTCCGCGGATCTCGAGGATGCGATCGCCGAGGGCGCGACGCTGGTGCGCGTCGGCACCGCGATCTTCGGCAACGCGAAACGCTCCACGCCGTGCCGAGCGCATGAGCGCCACCGGGCAGCCCCAAGGCGCTCGCCCCCATCGGGGGGAAGCGGCGCGAAGCGACGCTCGGGTGGGGGCCATGACGATCGCCTTCATCGGCGGCGGCAACATGGCGAGCGCGCTCATCGGCGGGATGCTCGCGCGCGGCTGCGCCGCGGCGGACGTGCGTGTCGTCGAGCCCTCCGCGGAGCAGCGCGCGAAGCTCGCCGCGCGTTTCGCCGGCATCGTTGCTCGTCGGTTCGCCCGACGCTTCGGCCATCGGGGGCGCGGAGCTCGTCGTGTTCGCGGTGAAGCCGCAGCAGATGCGCGACGCCGCGCGTGCGGTCGCGCCGCATCTCGCGGGCTCGAGCGCCGTCGTGCTGACGATCGCCGCCGGCATCCGGCTCGCCGATCTCTCGCGCTGGCTGGGCGGATTCTCTCGTCTCGTGCGCGCGATGCCGAACACGCCGGCGCTGATCGGCAAGGGGATCAGCGGTGCCTTTGCCGCGGCCAACGTCGATGAGGCGGGGCGCTCGCTCGCAGCGGGCGTGCTCGAGGCGGGCGGCGACATCGTATGGGTCGAGGACGAGTCGATGCTCGACGCGGTCACCGGCGTGTCGGGCAGCGGTCCGGCGTACGTCTTCTATTTTGTCGAGGCGCTGGAGCAGGCGGCGCGCGAGCTCGGGTTTGCCCCGGAAGACGCGCGCAAGCTCGCCTACGCGACGTTCGGCGGCGCGATCGCGCTGGCGCAGGCAAGCTCGGAGGACGCGGCGACGCTGCGCGCGCAAGTCACGTCGAAGGGCGGGACGACCGAACGTGCGCTGGCGGCGCTCGAAGCGGATGCCGTCAAGACGAAGATCGTCGCCGCGGTCAAGGCGGCGGCGCTCCGTGCCGCGAGCTGGGCGACGCGCTCGGCAAGGACGACTGACAGACCCCGGGCCGACGATGGATCAGGCGCTCAAGTTCCTGCTCGACACCGCGTTCGGGCTTCTGACCTACGCGTTCCTGCTCCGCTTCGCGATGCAGTGGCTGCGCGCGCCGTTTCGCAATCCGCTCGGGCAGGCGGTGATCGCGCTCACGGATTGGGCGGTGAAGCCGCTGCGGCGCGTGCTGCCCGGCTTCCGCGGTCTCGACTGGTCGACGCTCGCGCTCGCATGGCTCACGCAGTTCGCGTGGCTCGCGGCGATCGCCGCGCTGCTGGGCCGGTTCGGGCTCACGGTGGCCAGCGTGCCGACGCTCGCGCTGCTCGCGGTCGTCGAGCTCATCAAGGCGCTGATCTGGATCCTGATCATCGTCGTGCTGATCCAGGCGATTCTGTCGTGGGTCGCGCCCGACGGCCCGCTGATGGGACTGCTGAATGCGCTGACGTTCCGATTCCTGGCGCCCATCCGGCGCGTCGTCCCGCCGCTCGGCGGCACGCTCGACCTGTCGCCGTTGATCCTGATCGTGGTCGCGCAGCTCGTGCTGATGCTGCCGATCCGCTGGCTCGAGGAGTCGGTGAAGATGCTGTTTCGCTGACGCGAGCCGATGACCGATGTTCCGTGGCGACGGGAGGACCTGGACTGCGTCGTGCTGTCGCTGCACGTCCAGCCTGGCGCAAAGCGTACCGGAGTCGCCGGCGCGCACGGCGAGGGGTCCCAATCGAGGCTGAAGATCCGGCTCGCCGCGCCGCCCGTCGACGGCAAGGCCAATGCGGAACTGCTTCGTTTTCTGGCCGAGGCGTTCGGCGTGCCGTTGCGCGCCGTCACGCTGCTGCGCGGCGAAACGTCCCGGCAGAAGGCCGTGCGGATCGATCATCCGGTGCTGCGTCCCGACCTCGAGTGGAGCTGACGGGCGGCGAGCGCATTGGCGAGCCGCACGAAGTCCGCAACCGACAGCGTCTCGCCGCGCGCGCGCGGATCGATGCCGGCTGCGGCCAGCGCCTCGGCATCGCACAGGGGCGACATCGCGTTGCGCATCGTCTTTCTGCGCTGTCCGAATGCCGCAGCGACGACGCGCGCGAACAACGCGGTCATCGTCAATGCGGGGCTTTGCGGCGCCCAGCGGGACGAGCCTGGCCACGGCGGAGTCGATCTTCGGCGCCGGGGCGAAACGCGCCCGGCGGCACGACGAAGAGCCTTGTCGCGCGGAACTTCGCCTGCAGCATCACCGAAAGACGGCCGTAGTCGGGCGTTGCCGGATGCGCGGTCATCCGCGCGACGACTTCCCTCTGCAGCATCACGTGCAGATCGGCGAGTTGCGGTTCGAACGCCGCGAGGTGAAACAGCAGCGGCGTGCTGATGTTGTAGGGCAGGTTGCCGACGACGCGGAGCCGTGGGCCGAGCGTCGCGAAATCGAAATCGAGCGCGTCGGCGACGTGCAGCGCGAGCTCGTCCGCGGAGAACTGCGCCGCGAGGCGCGCCGCGAGATCGCGGTCGATCTCGATCGCGTGGATCTTGCCCGCGCGCTCGATCAGCGGCCGCGTCAGCGCCGCCTGGCCGGGGCCGATCTCGACGAGATTGTCGCCGGGCCGCGGGGCGACCGCGGCGACGATGCTCGCGACGTAATGCGGGTCGACGAGAAAGTTCTGGCCGAAGCGCTTGCGCGGCCTGGTGTGCGTGCACCGTCCGTCGGGCGTGCTTGCCTGAGCGCGCGCGCCAGCTCGATCGCGAGGTCCACCGCCGCGTAAAGGCTCCCCGGATCGGCGCCGCGCGCGCCTGGGGATCGGCGGCGAGATCGAGCGCGGTGCCGTGATCGACCGACGTGCGGATGAACGGCAGGCCGAGCGTGACATTGACGCCGTGGCCGAAGCTCGCCGCCTTGAGCACGGGCAAACCCTGGTCGTGGTACATCGCGACGATCGCGTCGAAGCGCCGCGCGATGGCGGGCACGAACACCGTGTCGGCCGGCAGCGGGCCGTCGACGGCGATGCCTTGCGCGCGCGCCGCGGCGATCGCGGGCGCGATCACGTCGATCTCTTCGCGCCCGAGATGCCCGCCCTCGCCGGCGTGGGGGTTCAGTCCGCATACGGCGATCTTCGGCGCAGGAATCGCGAACTGTGCGGCAAGCCCGGCGGCGACGATCGCGATCGTCCCCGTGACCGCGTCGCGCGTGATGGCGGCGGGGACGGCTGCGAGCGGCAGGTGCGTGGTGACGAGCGCGACGCGCAGCGGCGCGCGCCGCCGACCAGCAGCATCACGACGCGCGGCGTGTGCGTGCGCTCGGCAAAGAACTCGGTATGGCCCGAAAACGCGATGCCTGCGTCCTGCATCACGCTCTTCTGGACGGGCGCGGTGACGAGCGCGGCGAAGGCGCCGGTCGCGCACGCGTCGGCCGCGTGAACGAGCATCGCGCGCACGCTGTGAGCATTGGTGGGATCCGGGTGACCGGGCCTTACGGGCGCGGCGACCGGCTGGTGCCAGACCTCGACGGCGCCCGCGGGCGCGCCGAACGACGCGATGTCGTAGTCGGCGTAGTGCGCCGCCGCGCCGATGCGCGCCGCGCGTCGCGCCAGGAGCTCGCGGTCGCCGATGACGACAAGGCGCGCGGCAAACGCGTGCTCGCGATTGCGCGCCGCGAGCATCGCCACGAGCTCGGGGCCGATGCCGGCGGGTTCGCCCGCCGTGATCGCGATCGTGGGCCGTTCGCGCGCGCCCTGCGCACTCATTTGGGGACGCCGAGCGGCAGGACGCTCGAGCCTGCCGCATCGCCGAAGCGCTCGACTTTGATGCCTTCGGCGGCATGGATCGCGAACTCGCCGTCCGCAGCGGCGCCGATCGCAACTTGGGTGAAGCCGTCGAGTGCCTGCGTTGGCTTGCCGAACACCCAAAGCTGCTCGAGCGGATGCGCGGGATCGATCTCGCCGGTATGCTGGACGGCGCGGCCGAGCGGCAGCGCGAAGCCTTCCCGGCCGAACACCGGAAACTGATCGAGGGAGGCTTTGTAGCGGACGACGCAACCGCCCGCTACGCGGTGGCGCGAGTTCAGGTCGAACCAGGCGCCCGGCGGCAACGCGATCACGACTTCGCTGCCTCCCGCCACGATCGGCGCGACGAGCAGCGCATCGCCGCACATGAATTGCGTATCGTACGTTCGCGTGAGTGCGTCGCCGGGGAAGGCGAGCGGCATCGCGCGCATCACCGGCATCCCGGTGTCCGTCGCCTCGGCGATCACGCGCTGCAGGTAGGGCAGGAGCCGATAGCGGAACGTGAGCCACTTGCGCGCGATCGCCTCGGCCTCGGCGCCGAACACCCACGGCTCGCGTTCGCCGATGCCGTGCAGATGCAGATGCGAGCTGAAGATCGCCGCCTGCAGCCAGCGCACGAAAAGCTCGGGCGCCGGTTGCGCGGAGCCGTAGAAGCCGCCGACATCGGTGGCATAGTACGGGCCGCCGCTCATTCCCCAGGAGAGTCCGCCGCGAATCGATGCCGCCAGACCCTCCCAGTCGCTCTGCGGGTTGCCGCCCCATTGAATCGGGAAGCGCTGGCTCCCCGTCCAGCCGGCGCGGCTCCACAGCACCGGCGGCGCGCTGTCCTTGCGCTGGAAGCGTGCGGTCGCATCGAACACGCACTGGTTGTAGAGCAGCGGATAGACATTGTGCAGGCGACGGCCGCGGTCGCCGTTGAACGCGACGGCGTCGTCGGGAACATGCTCGCCGAAGTCGGCCTTGATTGCATCGACGCCCTGGGCGAAGAGCTTCTCGTGGGCGTCGCGCCACCACGCGTAGGCCGCGGGATGCGTGAAGTCGACGATGCCGCTCTCCGGAAGCGGCGTCAGAGCGTTGCCAAAGGGGCTCGTGGCAGGCGCGGTGTCCCAACCGAAAACGTAAGGGTCGCCGTCCGGCGTGGCGAGCAGGAAGCGGTGCGACGCGAGCTCCTGGAACAGCGGCGAGTGGATCGAGACATACGGATATTCCCAGACGCATACGCGCAAGCGATGTTCCTTGATCCGCGCGAGCGCGGCGTCCGGATCGGGATATCGTTCTTCGTCCCACTGGAAGTCGAAGCGCGTGTCGACCCGCCATGCGGCGCGGCCGTCGAGCGTCAGCACGTCGCACGGAATCCGTCGCTCGCGCAGCTTCGCCGCCACCGCGGCGGCTTCGTCGGGCGTCTTGTAGAACGCGCGCGATACCCACAGGCCGAGGCTCCAGAGCGGCACGGCCGGCGCGCGCCCGGTGAGCGACGCGTAGTTCGCGAGGATGGCGGCCGGCGTGTCGGCGGCGAAGAGGAACAGGTCGAGCGCCTCGTCGTCGACCAGCACCGCGTACGAGCGATGCGACCAGTCGGGATAGCCGATGCCGTGCGTGACCATGCCCGGCGTGTGCACGAGCACGCCCCAGGCGCCGCGGCCCGTCCCCGGGCTCCAGGCGAACGGAACGTTCTTGTACGACGCGCCCGTGTTGACGCCCAGCGCGTCGACGACTTGCGAATGGATCAGCTGGCCGCGCTTGTCGAGCGGGCCGAACTTCTCGCCCAGTCCGTAAACCGCCTCGCCCGACGAGAGCGCGAAGGCGGCCGTCCACTGACCGCCCTGCCGCACGCGCCCGAAGGTCGGCAGCCGTGTCCAGCCACGAAAATGCTCGTCGGTAATCGACCCGAGCACCGGGTGCGCCGCGATGCAGGAGACGAAAGCGCAGCGGCGCCGCGGCGATCTCGAGCGTCGTGTCGCCGGCGGTGAACGTGAAGCGTCCGTCGCTCCCCTGTGCGACGGTGCACGCCTTGGTGCGCGCCTTCACGAGGCCGTAATCGGGCTTGGTGTTCGGGCCGACGCGCAGCCGGAAGATGCCCGGACCGTGGCACGACACCTCGAGGATATCGCCGGTCGACGTCGCGAACGCGGCCCCCGACGCTTGAGCTCCGAGGCTCTGCGGCGAGTCGAGGCGGAGGAAGGCGGCGGAATCGAAATGCACCGAGGCTCTCGCGGCGAATGTCAGCCGGCGAATGCGGGTTCGGCGATTCCCGGCACGCCCACGGTCAGCGCGAAGATCCCACCCGATTGGGGCAGCCGGGCGAGCTCGTCGTCCGGACGCATCTGGCGCGCGGTCGTCACGTAGAGCGTTTGGAGATCGGGGCCGCCGAATGCGCACATCGTCGGACACATCGCGGGCACGGCGATCGTCGCCAGCACGTCGCCCGCGGGCGAAATGCGCAGTACCTTGCCGCCCCGATAGAAGGCAGTCCAGTAGCAGTCCTCGCTGTCGACGGCGCCGCCGTCGGGCCGATCGGTCTCACGGCTGAAGCGCGCGAACGGGCGCCGGGTTCCAGGCATTCCGGTCGCGACATCGTAGTCGTAGGCATCGATCGCGAGCGTCGGCGTGTCGGCGTGATACATCGTCCGGCCGTCCCGGCTCCATGCGAGTCCGTTCGAGATCATCATGTCGCCGAGAACGTGGGTGACGCGAAAATCGGGGTCGACCCGGATCAGCGCGCCGGTGTTGGCATCGCGCTTTTCGTTCATCGTGCCGGCGAAAAAGCGGCCCTGACGGTCGCAGCGGCCGTCATTGAAGCGGTGATGCGCGGGATCGTACGGCGGTTCGGCGACCTTGCGCTCGAGCGCGCCGTCGCCGCGAGCGAGCCAGATCCCGCCACGCAACGCGACGATGAAGCCGCCGCGCGCGCGCAAGGCAAAACAGCCGATCGATTCCGGCATCGGCATCGCGGCGTTGCTGCCGGTCGCCGGATCGAAGCGATTGAGCGAGGGCGCGTTGATGTCGACCCAATAGAGCGCCTGCTCGGCCGTCGACCACACGGGGCACTCGCCGAGACTCGCCTTGATGTCGAGCACGCAGGTGAACGCCCGCGTGCTGGCAGAGTCGGGCGGGCTCATGTCGGCATCGTGCAAGAAGGGCAGGGCGGTCCGGCGCTCGTCAACCGATGGAGGCACGCACCTTGGTCAGGAAATCCTGTGCGCGGCTCACCATCATCCCCATGTCGGAGCTGACGGCAACCCACGAATAGCCGTAATCGAGGAACTGCGCGACGACCTCCGGATTCTGGCCGACGATGCCGCAGGGCTTGCCCAGGCGCCGGCACTCCTTCGCGGCGAACGCAACTTTCGCCTGCACCGCGGCATTTCCCATGTCGCCAACATGACCCATCGAAGCGGCGAGATCGTTCGGCCCGACGAAGATCGAATCGATGCCGGGGACTGCGGCAATCGCTTCGAGATTCGAGAGCGCTGCCAGCGTCTCGATCTGGACGATGACGCAGAGCTCGCTCGCGGCGATCTTGAGGTAATTCGGAATCGTGCCGAAGCGGCTCGCGCGGTGCGTCCCGGCGACGCCGCGCACGCCTTCCGTCGGATAGCGGGTATTGGCGACGGCGCGCTTCGCCTCGTCGGCATTCTGGACGAACGGCAACAGCAGCGTCTGCGCGCCGGCATCGAGTGCGCGCTTGATCATCACCATGTCGTTCCACGGCGGGCGGACGATCGCCTGCGCTGGCGTGCCGGCGATGGTCCGCAGGATTTCGATCATTTGAGGCACGTCGATCGGCGTGTGCTCGGTATCGACGACGAGGAAGTCGAATCCCGCGCAGCCCAACGCCTCGGCGGTCGAAGGCGAAGCGCTCGAAAGCCAGGTGCCGACGGGCGTGCGGCCAGCGGCGATGGCGCGCTTGAACTGATTGACGGGTAGGTCCATTGAGTCCCTTTCCGGGTCTTCGTCTTGGCGGGTTCCACACGGCGCACGGTTGAGCCTCGCGATTTTACTCCGGCCGCGCGGCGGCCCGGCGACGCGCTCGGTTACAATACGCGATCGAGGGGAGGCCCGGTGCCTCCCCTTTTCGTTCGATGCGCCGTCTCGCCGCGACCCGCGAATTCCGCGAAGGCTTTGCCGAAATGCTTCCCGCCTGCATCGGGCTGATCCCGTTCGGGCTCGTCTGCGGCGTCGGCGCTGCCGCCGCGGGCGCCAATCTGGCTCGGCGCGATCGGCATGAGCACGATCATCTTTTCGGGGGCGGCGCAGATCCTGGCCGCGCAGCTGCTCGCAGCGGGTGCGCCGCTCGCCGTCATCATCCTCACCTGCTTCGTCCTGGGGCTGCGCTTTCTCATGTACAGCGCGGCGATGGCGCCGTACGTGAAACCGCTGTCGCCGCGCTGGCAGAAGACGATCGCCTTCCTCCTCACCGACCAGGCGTTCGCGGCGTCGATCCGGCGCTTTCATGCAGAGGCCACGCCGCATGCCGCCGCAACGCATTTTCTCGGCGCGGGGGCGGCCTTGTGGATCTTCTGGCAGGCGACGAACCTGATCGGCTTCCTCACCGGCAACCTCATTCCGGCCGCATGGTCGCTCGAGTTCGCGGTGCCGCTGTGCTTCCTCGCGTTGCTCGCGCCGCTGCTGCGCAACGCTTCGAATGTCGTCGCCGCGGTCACCGCCGGCGTCGCCGTGCTGGCGCTCGCCGGGCTGCCAATGCGCCTCAACCTGATCGTCGCCGGCGTCCTCGGCATCGCCGCCGGCACGCTCGCCGACTTCGCGCGGGAGCGATGGACGCGACGCTGAAGCTCTGGGCCGTGATCGTCGCCGTCGGGGTGCTGAACTACCTGTCGCGGCTCTCGTTCATCGCGGTATTCGCGCAGCGCGGCGCTGCCGCCGCTGCTCGCCCGCGCGCTCAGGTTCGTGCCGGCGGCGATGCTGACCGCGCTCATCGTTCCGATGATCGTCGCTGCGTCCGGCGCTGATCGCCGCCACATGGGTGGATCCCCAAGTGTCGCCGCGGTCGCTTGCGCGGCGCCGCGGCATTCGTCACGCGCAGCACGCTCGCGACCCTCGGCGCTCGGGATGGGATCGCTCTGGCTGCTGCAATGGCTGTATCCGTGATTTCGGCTAACATTCGAATATCCGACCGAGGATGACGAACTCATGCGCTTCGAAGGCACCGACACCTACGTCGCCACACCGCGACCTGATGCTGGCGGTCAACGCCGCGATCGCGCTCGAGCGGCCGCTGCTCGTCAAGGGCGAGCCCGGCACCGGCAAGACGATGCTCGCCGAGGAGGTCGCGCGCGCGCTCGGCCGGCCGCTGCTGCAGTGGCACATCAAGTCGACGACCAAGGCGCAGCAGGGGCTCTACGAGTACGACGCGGTGTCGCGGCTGCGCGACTCGCAGCTCGGCGACGAGCACGTCGGCGACATCGCGCACTACATCAAGCGCGGCGTGCTGTGGGAGGCGTTCGAGGCGAAGCGCCCGGCGTCGTGCTGATCGACGAGATCGACAAGGCCGACATCGAGTTCCCGAACGACCTGCTGCGCGAGCTCGACCGGATGGAGTTCTACGTCTACGAGACGCAGCAGACGATCGTCGCGCGGCATCGGCCGCTCGTCGTGATCACGTCGAACAACGAAAAGGAGCTGCCGGACGCGTTCCTGCGTCGCTGCTTCTTCCACTACATCCGGTTCCCCGATCGCGAGACGATGACGCGGATCGTCGACGTGCATTTCCCGGGTTTGAAGAAGGCGCTGCTCGCCGAGGCGCTGGAAGTGTTCTTCGACCTGCGCGACGTGCCGGGCCTGAAGAAGAAGCCGTCGACCTCCGAGCTTCTCGACTGGCTGAAGCTGCTGCTCGCCGAGGACATTCCGCCCGAGGCGCTCAGGAGCTCCGACAAGAAGGTGCTGATCCCGCCGCTGCACGGCGCGCTGCTGAAGAACGAGCAGGACGTGCACCTCTTCGAGCGCGTGGCGTTCATGGCGCGCGCCGGGAGATAGGCGTGGCCGCTTCGTCCTGCCGGTCGTGCTCAAGGGACGGCACGCGACGCTCGAGCCGCTTGCCCGCGAGCACGCGGCCGCAGTGAGGGCCGCGGCGGCCGACGGCGAACTGTGGCGACTCTGGTACACGAGCGGTCCCCGCGCCCGGAAAAAACCGCCGCGTGGCGTCGACGCGGCGCTCGACATGCGCGAGCGAGCTGGGCGCGATGCCGTTTGTCGTCCGCGCCAATGCGACGGGTGACATCGTCGGTTCGACCCGCTACTTCAACGTCGAGGCTGCGAACCGGCGGCTCGAAATCGGCCACACGTGGTACGCGAAGCGGGCGCAGCGAACCCCGATCAACACCGAATGCAAGCTGCTGCTGCTCACGCATGCGTTCGAGGCCTTGAAGTGCATTGCCGTCGAGTTCCGCACCCACTGCTTCAATTTCGCGTCGCGCGCCGCGATCGAGCGGCTCGGCGCGAAGCAGGACGGCGATCCTGCGCAATCACCAGATGCTCGCCGACGGCACACGGCGCGACACCGTCGTGTTCAGCGTCATCGACAGCGAGTGGCCGGCGGTCAAGCGCAATCTGCGGCTGCTCGCGGCTGCGACAAGGCACGCGAATGGCTAGTTCGCGTCATTCCCGCGCCGGCGGGAATCGAGCGCTTCCACGAGCGATACGGGTCCCCGCGCCTGCGGGGGCAACGCATGCAGCATGCTGATCGACTTCTTCCTCCACCTCAAATCGGCGCGGCTGCCGGTGTCGACCCGCGAATTCCTGACGCTGCTGGAAGCGCTGGAGGCGCGCGTCGTCTCGCTGTCGCTCGATGATTTCTATCATCTGGCCCGCGCCGCGTTGATCAAGGACGAAGCGCAGTACGACCGCTACGACCTCGCGTTCTCGACCTATTTCAGGGGCGTCAGTGCAATCTTCGACATCCGTGGCGAAATCCCGGAGGAATGGCTGCGCAGGGAGTTCGAGAAGCTGCTTTCGGCCGAGGACAAGGCGAAGATCGAGGCGCTTGGCGGATGGGAGAAGCTGATGGAGACGTTCAGGAAGCGCCTCGAGGAGCAGCAGGCGCGCCATGCCGGCGGCGCGAAGTGGATCGGTACCGGCGGAACGAGTCCCTTCGGCGCGTACGGCTTCAATCCCGAGGGCATCCGCGTCGGTCAGGCGGGCGGCGGCAATCGCAGCGCGGTCAAAGTCTGGGACGAGCGGAGCTTCCGCAACCTCGACGGCGACGTCGAGCTCAACACGCGCAACATCAAGGTGGCGCTGCGCAAGCTCCGGCGCTTCGCACGCGAGGGCGTTCCCGAAGAGCTCGACATGGAGGGCACGATCGAGGGCACGGCGAAGAACGCGGGCTACCTCGACCTGCATCTCGTCCCCGAGCGGCGCAACCGCGTGAAGGTGCTGCTGTTCCTCGACGTCGGCGGCTCGATGGATCCGCACGTGCGCGACTGCGAGGAGCTCTTCTCCGCGGCCAGAGTCCGAGTTCCGCCATCTCGAGTATTTCTACTTTCACAACTGCGTCTACGATCATGTCTGGCGCGACAACGCGCGGCGCCGCATTCGATCGCATCGCCACCTGGGACGTGCTGCACAAGTATGGGCCGGACTGGAAGCTCATCTTCGTCGGCGACGCGGCGATGAGCCCCTACGAGCTCACTGCAGCCCGGCGGCAGCGTCGAATACGCGAACGAGGAGCCCGGCGTGCTGTGGCTTACGCGCCTCGCCGAGCACTTCCGCCGCGTCATCTGGTGGAATCCCGAACCGCCGCGCGCCTGGGAATACACGCGCTCCACGCAGATCGTCCGCGATGCCATCGGCCCGCGGATGTTCCCGCTGACGCTCACCGGGATCGCTCGCGGCATCGACGCGTTGCGGCACTGACCAAACGGAGGTCCGCGTTTGCGCCGGATCCTTCCAACCGAACTGGTCGCCGCGGCAATGGTATTACAGGCCGTCGCCGGACTCGCCCTCGGCCTGCCGGGGCATCTATCGTCCGACTCGATCGTGCAGCTTTACGAGGCGCGGACGTTGCACTTCGTCTCGTTCCACCCGCCGATGATGTCGCTGCTACTGCGGGTGCTCGACGGATGGGTGCGCGGGACGGCGTTGTTCGTCGTCCTCGATCAGCTACTGCTGACCGCATCGTTCGCGCTGCTGCTCGCGCAACGCAAATCGGAATTGCGCTGGCCCGCAGCCATTGCGGCCGCTCTCGTCGTGCTGAATCCGCTGCTGATTGCGTACACCGGGATCGTGTGGAAAGACGTGCTGATGGCGCACCTCGCCGCCTTCGGCTACGTTTGCCTCTACGTGGCGGCGAGGCAGTCGGTGGCGGGGAAACGGACAGTATGGGCGTTCGCCGCCGTTGTTGTGCTCGCAGGCGCGGCGTCGCTGCGCCAGCACGCGCTCGTGCTTGCGATCCCCGGTACGGTTTACGCGGCCTTTATGTTGTCTCACGGGCGCGTCACACGATGGGGCCTCGCCTTCGTCTTCTCCGCCGTCGTGGTCGGTATCAATGTGGCGATCGTCGCCTATGCCGACGCGGTCGCGGTCGGCGAAAAGATTTCACGCACCCGCGTCGGGTTACGCACCCTCGTGGATTTCGACCTCGCCGGAATCGCCGCGCACGGCGGTGTGATCCCCGACGTTGCCATCGCCGCCCAGGTTGGCTCTGCGCTTGTGCCGTCGTATACGCCGTCGCAAATCGGGACGCAGCCCGATCCGGTAGCCGGTTCACCGCTGTGGCGAATGGAAACACCGGAACTGCTCGCGCTCTGGAGTCGCTCAATCCTTAACTCGCCGAAGGCCTACCTGGCGCATCGCGCCGCGCATTTGGCCAACCTGCTTTGGCAGCCTTGTTTGCTGATGTTTTCAGGGGTGAGGCCGACCGTCTATGTTCCGTCACTTGACCGTGACATCGTGCCCGAACTTGGTCTTGCGGGGCGGTGGAATCTTCGCGACCGGAGGCTGATGGAGCGGTTGGATCAACTGCGGGACACGCCGCTCTTCAATCATGTCTTCTGGGCGGCCGTGGTTATGGCGTCCGGCGTCGCGCTGTGGCTGCGGGGGGGGGGTGGGCTCCCCCTGCTCGCGGCGGGCGCGGTCGCCTTTGCGCTAGGCTTCGGGGTCATTGGCGTGGCATGCGACTTTCGTTACCTGTATATCCTGCCGGTGGCAGCGACGATCCTGTTGTTCGCGCTCGCCGTGACATCGAGTGCAGCAACTGACGAGCCGGCATCCGGTTCTGCGAATCGAGATACGCTGCGAAATGGGTGATGCTGCTGCGTGGCAGTCCGCCGCCGCGGTGGCAATCGCGTCCGCCCGCCGCGAGAGGTGGTTGGAAGCGCCGCGCTGGACGGCCCGCGGCGGCAGCTCGCTCAACCAGACGTGGCAGCTCGACGCCGGCGCCACGCGCTACTTCGTCAAGGTCAATGGCATCGCGCTGCGGCCGATGCTCGAGGCGGAAGCCGACGGCCTCGTCGCCCTTGCGCGAGCGGCTGCTCTCCGCGTGCCGACGCCCGTGGCCCACGGCGCCGCGGACGACCAGCGCCTTCCTCGCGCTCGAATGGCTCGACTTCGAAGGCGGAGGCCGGGATGCCGAGCTCGGGCGCGCGCTCGCGGAGCTGCATCGCGTCACCGGACGCGAATTCGGCTGGCATCGCGACAACACGATCGGCACGACGCCGCAACGGAACGCGACGGCCGACGACTGGGCGACGTTTTTTCGCGACCGGCGGATCGCGCCGCAGCTCGCATTCGCCGCGGACAATGGTTACCGCGGGCGACTGCAGAGCGACGGCGAGCGCCTCCTCGCCGCGATTCCCGGATTGCTCGCGGGCCACGCGCCGCCGCCGTCGCTGCTCCACGGCGATCTGTGGTCGGGCAACGCGGCGCGGCTCGCGACCGGCGAGCCGGTGATCTTCGATCCGGCCGTCTACTACGGCGACCGCGAAGCCGATCTCGCGATGACCGAGCTCTTCGGCGGCTTCGGCGCCGATTTCCACGCCGCGTATCGCGAAGCCTGGCCGATCGACGCCGGCTATTCGCTCCGGCGCACGCTCTACAACCTCTATCACGTGCTGAATCACCTGAACCTGTTCGGCGGCGGCTATCTCGGGCAGGCCGAGGCGATGATCCGAAGGCTGCTGGCCGAGGTTTAGGTCAGAGGCGGGCTGACCTTGCGCTGGCGGGCTTATGCTAGCGATTCCTTCCGGAGGACGGCCATGGAACGCATCACGATGTCGATCGAGGAAAAGCTCGCCAGGGAATTCGATGCGCTGATCGCGAAGCGCGGGTACACGAGCCGGTCAGAGGCGATGCGCGACCTCTTGCGCCGCGAGGTCGAAACGAACCGCGTCGCGTACGAAGCGCGCTCGCACTGCGTGGCGAACCTGTCGTACATCTACAACCATCACGAGCGCGAGCTTTCCGAGCGGCTGACCGAGGCCCAGCATGCGCACCACGACCTGGTCGTCTCGGCGATGCACGTCCATCTCGACCACGAGCACTGCCTCGAGAGCGTGATCCTCAATGGTCCCACCGCCGCGGTGCGCGCGTTCGCGAACGCCATCCAGGCCGAACGCGGCGTCCGTCACGGGCACGTCAACCTCGTGACCGTCGAAACCGGCGACACGCACGCCGGCCCGACAGCGCACCGCCACCGTGGCCACATGCATCTGATCCCCCGCTCGTAGCTGACCCTGCGCACGCGACCTTGACCCAGATCATTGCCCACCCGTAGGAACTCATGGCAGAGTCTGCCTACCGCGGCAAAATCACCGGATCGATCGCGCGATGGATCAACTTCCTGCTACCTGGGCGGCGCTCTGCACCCTTGCCTTCATTCTGGGCATCCGGCACGGCTTCGACG
Organism: uncultured beta proteobacterium; assembly: GCA_963733985.1. Taxonomy (GTDB): domain Bacteria; phylum Pseudomonadota; class Gammaproteobacteria; order Burkholderiales; family Casimicrobiaceae; genus CAIWHR01. The sequence continues at coordinate 143,244 of CAVTFF010000018.1, forward strand.
CCGACCATCTGGCGACGATCGACGGCCTGACGCGCTACAACGCGCGCGACAATCCGCGGCTGTCGCGGACGGCGGGCGCGTTGTTCTCGCTCGGTCACGGCGCCGTCGTCGTCCTCGTCGCGCTCATCGCCGGGTCGCTCGCCGCCGGCTGGCAGACGCCCGGCTGGCTCGAGGCGACCGGTGCGGCGGTCTCCGTCATCTTCCTGTTCGGCCTCGCGATCCTCAACGTGCGCGCGGTGCTCATCGCCGAGCCGACCGCCGTCGTAGCCCCGGCTGGCCTCAGGGCGCGATTGCTGGGGCGCGTTCTCAACATCCGGCGCGCGTGGGCTGTCGCCGCCGTCGGGATGCTGTTCGCGTTGTCGTTCGACACGGTGTCGCAGGCGGCGCTGTTCGCGCTCGCCGCGGGACGATTCGGCGGGCTCTCCCACGCGCTGTTCGTTGCGGCGTTGTTCGTGCTCGGGATGCTCGCTGTCGACGGCGCGAACGGACTTTGGATCAATCGGCTGATCCGGCAGGCGGATCGCACGGCGGTGATCGCATCCCGGGTGATGGCGCTGACGGTGGCGGGCATCAGCCTGGCCGTCGGTGTATTGACCGTGGCGAAGATCATCGTTCCCGCGGTCGATGCATGGACCGACGGGCGCGAGCTCTGGTTCGGCGGAGCCGTCGTTGCGGTCGTGCTGGTGGCATTCGCAAGCGGCATGCTGGCGGCGCGCCGGCGCGCGCTCATGTCCGTCCGGGCCTGACGCAGCGAACGGGATTCGTCCGCCGTCAGTGGCCGTGTTCCTCCGGGTGGCCGAGGAGGCTCTCGCTCGAGTCGACGCGCATCGGCGATGATTTCGTCCGTGCGCTCGGCGCCTGCGATTTGCCCCAGCCAACGTGCCCGCAAACAACCTCCGCGATGCCCGTCACCGGCGTGGAAACCGCACCCCGGCGCGCGCGAGATTGCGGCTCACGGCGCGATCACGAAGGTGAAGTTGCCTTCCGAGACGTGCGTATCCACGGACAGCACGCGCCATTCGACTCGGTAGCGGCCTGGCGCAAGCGCCGGCAGCGACACCTGCAATGCCGTCGGATCGCGTGGATCGACCTTCGCATCGCCGTTGTCCCGGCGTCGATTCGTCTGGTCGAGCACGCGGACCGTGCTGAACGCGGGTTCGAGCTCCTCGGTGAACGACAGCTCGACGTGGGAGGGCGACGCGTGAATCGTGCTCCCGGCCGCTGGCGTCGCGTGGTCGAGGAAGGCATGCGCGGATACCGGCGACGAAACGCCGGCCGCCCAAAGAGCGGCGCAGGCGATGAGCAGGATGGGCTTCATTTCAATTGCGAAAGACGGGCCGACCGATCGTCGACGGAAACAGATCGTCGAGATCGAGGTGCAACTGCATGATCCAGCCGCCGCGGGCCACTCGATATCCCATATTGTCAAACGTGGCGGTTCGCTCGCTGGGCGTCGTCCATCGAAGCGTCGCTTGCGGCGCGCCGGCTTCACGCCCGACCTGCTTCGCGAGGGGGATCACGCTAACACAGTGTCTCGAAAAGGAGCAATCAAAGGACAAGTGACGCTGTATAGTCGGACGCGGCATTATTGATAGTGACTTCTCATTATCATGCTTGTAGAATGGCGGCATGCGACTAACGCCTAAAGCCACACGGGAACGCGCGACGCGCCAACGCGACGCCATCAGGGCGGCCATCGAGGCCGGCGTGCGGCCGATGTCGCCGGGCGAGGTGCTGGACCGGGCACGAGCGAAGCGTGAATTCGCTCGGGCTTGCGACGGTCTACCGCAATCTCAAGCTTCTGGTCGCCGAAGGTGTCGTGCGGGTCATCAACCTGCCCGGCGACAGTCCACGCTACGAGATGGCGCGCACGCCGCACCACCATCACTTCCAGTGCACGGCGTGCCGCCGTGTCTACGACGTCGCCGGCTGTCCCGGGAACATGCGCCGCCTGGCGCCGCGCGGATTCACGGGTCGAGCGCCACGACGTCACACTCTATGGGCGCTGCTCGGATTGCCGAAAGCGCGAGCTTCGCGCCGCGCGATGATCCGTCTCCAGCAGCTCCGGTTCGGCTACAACGGCGGCGACGATGTGCTGCGGCTCGATGAATTCGTCCTGGACCCGGAGAGCAACGTCCTGGTCGTCGGACCCTCGGGGTGCGGGAAGACGACGCTCCTGCACCTCATCGCCGGACTGTTGCTGCCCACGAGCGGTTCGGTCGAAGTCGACGGACAGGATCTGTCGGCGCTTTCCCCGCCCGCGCGGGACCGCTTTCGCGGACGCCATATCGGCATCGTCCTGCAGCAGTTCCATTTGCTGCCGACGCTCACCGCAATGCAAAACCTGCTGGTCGCGCAAAGCATCGCCGGGCTCGCGGTGGACCGCGCGGCTGGCCACGTCATGCTGAAGGCGCTGGGCGTCGACGACCGCGTCGATGCCTATCCGCATCAGCTGTCGGTCGGGCAGCAGCAGCGGGTGGCGATCGCCCGGGCACTGGTGAATCGGCCCAAGCTCCTGCTCGCCGACGAGCCGACGTCCAATCTCGACGACGAGGCCTGCGCCTCGGTGGCCGATCTGCTGCTCACCGCCACGCGGCAGCACGCGGTGTCGCTCGTCATCGCGACGCACGACACCCGGCTCAAGGCGAAGATTCCGCGGCAACTGGCGCTGCCGCGCCGGCCGGTGGCGGCCACCGCATGAATCTTCTTCAGCTCGCCTGGAGCTACCTCCGCGCGCGGCCGCTCGGGACGCTGCTCAACGTGCTGCTCCTCGCGCTCGGCGTCGGCACGATCGGGTTCGTGCTGATCGTGAACGGCCAGATCGGCGAGAGCCTGAACCGCGACGCCCAAGGCATCGACCTGGTGGTCGGCGCCAAGGGAAGCCCGATCCAGCTGATGCTCGCCGGGATCTTTCACCTCGACGTGCCGACCGGCAACATCCCGCTCACGTCGGCGCAGGAGCTCGCGAAGAACCCGCTGATCCGGCGTGTGGTTCCGCTTTCCATCGCCGACAGCTTTCGCGGCTTCTGGATCGTCGGCACGACGCCGGACTACATCGATCTCTATCACGGCACGCTGGCGTCGGGGCGGGTCTGGAACGACAGGATGCAAGCGGTGTTCGGGGCGACCGTCGCGGCCCATACGAAGCTCGGCGTCGGCGATCGTTTCGTCGGCTCCCACGGATTGGCCGAAGGCGGGCCGGTGCACGGCGATTCGGTGTACACCGTCGTCGGCGTTCTCAAACCGACCGGTACGGTTCTCGATCGCCTCGTCCTCGTCAATACCGAAAGCGTGTGGTTCGTGCACGAGGGCAACATCACCGATCCCGAGGAGAAAGAGGTCATCGAGGCGGAGCGCCAGGTCACGGTGCTCCTGGTGCAGTACGCGACACCGCTGGCCGCCGTCACGCTGCCGCGCAAGATCAACGCCGAGACCAACATGCAGGCGGCGTCGCCGGCGTATGAAACGGCGCGGCTCTTCAAGATGATCGGAGTCGGTGCCGACGTCATACGCGCCTTCGGCGGCGTCGTGCTGGCCACCGCAGCGCTGTCGCTCTTCATTGCGCTCTACCACGCGTTGAACGAGCGCGCGTACGACATCGCCGTTCTGCGAACCCTCGGGGCGCGCCCTTCGAGCATCGCGCTGATGCTGCTGCTCGAAGCGCTGATATTGGCCGTGCTCGGCGGCGTGCTGGGGTTGTTGCTGGCCCACGGCCTGGCGGCCGTTCTCGCATGGTGGATGGTGCGGCAGGAGAGCATTCCCATCAACGCCTGGGCGTTCTCGGGCGAAGAGCTCTGGCTGCTCGTGCCGTCGCTTTTCACGGCTCTGCTTGCGGCGTTGCTGCCCAGTTGGCGCGCGGCGCAGGCGAACATCTCGGCGACGCTCGCGCGCCGAGCCTAACCTTGAACTCAAGGAGACTCGCGATGAAGGCACTGCTCGTTGCGTTGGTGATGTTCTTTGCCGTCCCGATTTCGGCGATCGCGGCGGATGCCGCGGCGACCAAGGCGCCGGCGAAACCCGCAGCCTCCAAAGTCGATCCGGCGCTCGAGGCCGCGCACACGAAGGAGGACGTGAGGCGCCACCGGATCATTGCCGCCGCCCATGAGGCAGCGGCGAAGTGCCAGGAGTCCGGCAAGGACGAAGAGATTTGCGACGCCGAATTGCAGAAGGCGTGCAAAGGCATCGCCTACGGCAAGTACTGCGGCATGAAGCACCCGGACTAACCGCTGCCGGTGGATAGCAGGTATCCATATGGGCGAGCGAGAGTGGGCCGTGGGCAAATTCATCCGCGCGGGAGTGGTCGCGCTCGCCGTCGGGATTTCCTCGGCGCACGCCCAGCCAATCAAGGTCGTCGCGGCGGAGGCCGTATATGGCGACATCGCGGGCCAGATTGGCGGCGCCAACGTTGCAATCACCAGCATCCTGACCAACCCGAGCCAGGACCCGCACGCGTTCGAGGCGAGCGCGGCGACGGCACGCGCCATTGCCGACGCGGCGCTCGTCATCTACAACGGCGCCGACTACGATCCGTGGGCCGTTAAGCTGCTGTCGGCGTCGAGGTCCCCTTCGCGCGCGACGATCGAAGTTGCGGGACTCGTCGGCAAGAAAGCTGGGGCCAATCCGCACCTCTGGTACGAGTTCGACGCGATATCCACGCTGGCGACGACGCTCGCGGCAAAGTTGACCCAGCTCGACCCGGCGCACGGCTCGGAGTATGGCAAGCGGCTCGCCGCCTTCGAATCGTCGTTGGGGCCGCTCCGCGAAAAGATCGCCGTTTTGCGCAAGAAATACGCGGGGACTCCCGTCACGGCCACGGAGCCGCTCTTCGACTACATGGCGGCGAGCCTGGGTCTCACGATGCGCAACGGACGGTTTCAGCTTGCGGTGATGAATGGCACCGAGCCCAGCGCGGCGGCGATCGCGGCGTTCGAAAAGGATCTGCGAACGCATGCGGTCAAAGCCCTCCTCTATAACACCCAAACCAGCCAGGCGCTGGCCGAGCGCATGCGCAGCATCGCGACCGAGGTTGCGGTTCCGGTCGTCGCGATTACCGAAACCGAACCCGAAGGAAAGAGCTACCAGGAGTGGATGCTGTCTCAACTCGACGCGCTCGATCGCGCTCTGGGCGGACGATGAGCGCTTACGCGATCGAGCTCGACCGCGTCACGCTCGCGCGGGCGCAGCGTATCGTGCTCTCCGATGTCACCGCGTCGATACGGACAGGCGAATTCATCGGCGTGTTCGGCCCCAACGGCGCGGGTAAGACGACCCTCCTCCACGCGATCCTGGGACTCGTGCAGCCGGTGGCGGGCAAACTGCGCGTTCTCGACGCAACTCCGGCGCGCGGCAACCGCGACGCTGGTTACCTGCCTCAGAACCGCGCTCCCGTCTCCGACCTTCGGCTGCGCGGCCGCGATTTCGTGGCAAGCGCGCTCAGAGGTGAACGGTGGGGACTTCCTTTAGAGGGGCGCCGCGGTGACGATGAGGTCAACCGCGTCATTGCGACCGTTGAAGCGCAGGAGCTTGCCGGGCGACCTCTGTGCGAGCTTTCGGGAGGCGAGCTGCAACGGCTGCTCCTCGCGCAGGCGCTGCTCGGCAAGCCGAAGCTGCTTCTGCTCGACGAACCGCTGATCAGCCTCGACCCGCGTTTTCAGGAGACCGTCGTCACGCTGGTGAGAGAGGTTCAGAAACGGGAAGGGATGACCGTGCTTTTCACCGCGCACGAGCTCAATCCGCTGCTTGGCGCAATGGACCGCGTGCTCTATCTCGGCCACGGCAGCGCAGCCATCGGCTCGGTGGACGAGGTCATCACGAGCGACGTGCTGTCCCGGCTCTACGGGACGCCGATCGACGTGTTGCGCGTGAAAGGCCGGATCGTCGTCGTTTCAGGCTACGGCGCGGTCGAAGCCGACGCCCACCGGCACGATGCTTGAATACGAATTCATGCGCAATGCCTTCATGGCGGGGGGCGTCGTCGCGGGCGTCGCGGGCGCCGTCGGATTTTTTCTGGTCCTGCGCAACCTGACTTTCGCGGGCCACGCGCTCTCGCATATCGGCTTCGCAGGCGCGACGGGATCGGTGCTCGTCGGCGTCGGCCCTCTGTGGGGTCTCCTCGCCTTCACGCTCGCCGCCGCGATCGCCATGGGGCTCATGGGCGAGCGGCTGCGCGGCCGCGATGTCGCCGTCGGCATCATCCTGTCGCTCGCGCTTGGTCTGGGGGTGCTGTTCCTCTATTTCTATACGACCCATGCCACTCAGGCGACCGCGATTCTGTTCGGCAATGTGCTGGGCGTCAGCGCCGAGACCGTTTGGGTGCTCTCCGGCTTGAGCGTGATCAGCATCGTCGCTCTCGGCTTGATCTCGCGCCCGCTGCTCTTCGCGACGCTGGCGCCCGAGCTCGCCGAGGCCAAGGGCGTCTCCCTGCGCCTCATCTCCGTGCTGTTTCTCGTTGTCGTGGCGATTGCGGTTGCCGAGGCGGCGCAGGTCGTCGGCGTGCTGCTGGTCTTCGCGCTGATGGTTGGCCCGGCGGCGGCCGCGCTGCGGCTTACATTGCGCGTGGGCGCTGGCATTGGACTGGCTGTGGGCCTCGCGCTGGCGGAGACCTGGCTCGGCATTGCGCTCGCGTATTTCACCGACTGGCCGACGAGCTTCTGGATCGTGTTGCTGAGTTGCTCAGTGTACTTTCTGGCAATGCTATGCCGAGGTCCTCGCCGCGCAGACGGCGAAGGACGCAAAGGGCAGGCGTCGACGACAACGGGCCGCTAGTGCGAAGCGATCAGCTCGGCCTCGGTCATTCGGTAGAGCAGGCCATTGGGGTCGTCCTTGAGCACGGCGAGCTTGCCCTCGAGGACGACGGGCTCGAACCCGTAAGTAACCGGTTTCCGGGCGAGGACTTCGATCACGGCGTCCGGGCCCGCCGGCAGGCAGAACGGACAATGCGGCGGCACGGCGGAGATCAGGAAATGCTTCTGCTTGTCGCCGAGATCCATCGGCAGGATGAACCCCTGGATGCGGATCTGGCGCTTGTCGAGGCCGAGGATTTCCTTCGCGAATTCGGGCACGATCCGGCCGTCTCGCTTGACCGGCGCGACCTGCGCCAAGGTCTTCCACGACACGACGCCCTGCTGCTCCGGCAGCAAGCTGGCGCTGAACTGGGATGCGCTCGGCAATCCGGTCGCTGGGATGCCGGAATCGAACCCGGCGACTGCGGCCGCGAAGATGGCCAGGAACGTCGCAATGCAAGCAGTGAAAACGTATCTCATCAATACCCTCGGCGAACGCTGCGGATGGCCAATAGTCATGCTACTCCAACCCCAGGCTACATTCGACCCCCGGCAAACGTCGACGCGAGGATCTCCCTCGCCGCGAGCGCGGGCTCCTTGATCGTGATCCGCCACAGCGTGCGCGGATCGTCCGGATCGACGAGCGTTGCCGAGTGCAGGAGCGACGCGTTGTCCCAGATCACCACGTCGCCCACGCCGTACGCGAGGCTGTAACGGTACTTCTCCTGCGTTGCGTGTGAGGCCAGCTCGTCGAGCAGCGCGCGCGCTTCGTCGTCGGGCATGCCGACGATGCCGAACGAGCTGCCCGACACGGCGTAGAGCGCTTTGCGGCCGGTCACCGGGTGCGAGCGCACGATCGGGTGGGTGATCAGCGGCATCTTCGCCTTCTGTTCCTCGGTCAGCACCGAGGCGACGGTGCGGCTCGTCTCGTCCTGGTCGTTGCGATTGCCGTAGTGGTGGATGCCGAGGAGCGGCTCGATCCGCCGCTTCATCGCTTCCGGGAGATCGTCGTACGCGGCGTACTGGTTGGCGAACAGCGTGTTGCCGCCGACCGTCGGCACCTCGATCGAATGGAGCGTCGTCGCGCGCGCCGGCACTGCGAGGTACGAGTAGTCGGTGTGGAAATACGTGCCCGCGTCGGCGAGGCCGATCGGCTCACCGGCGGCGTTCTTCCGGTTCGACAGGATCAGGATGTTCGGGTCGGCTGGATGGTGGAACTGGTCGATCACGTGAGGCTCGGGCGGTCCGAACCGGCGCGCGAACGCGACGAATTGCGCCGGCGAAAGCTTCTGCTCGCGCAGCACCAGCACCTGACCGCGGAAGAACGCCGCGCTCGAGCTCGGCGAACGCGGCGTCCGACAACGGCTGCGCGATATCGACGCCGGAAGCTTCGATCCCGAAACCGGCACAGAGCGACGTGAATTTGAGCATCTGAAGCGGCCGTCACCCGAGTCTTCGGCGACGATCGAAATTGCACACTATTTCACGAATGCGGGCAACAGCTTCCGCGGCAGCCACAGGATCAGATCCGGAAAAAGGATCACGATGACCAGCACCGAAAGCATCGGAATGAACAGGATCGCGGTGTCGCGGACGGCCTCCTTGATCTTGATGCCGCCGATCGAGCACGCGATCATCAGGCACAGCCCGTAGGGTGGCGTCACCAGCCCGTACGCGATCGAGATCACGCCGATGATCGCGAAATGGATCGGGTGCATGCCGACCTTGGCGGCGAGCGGCGAGAGGATCGTGCCGACGATGATGATCGCCGGGAATGGCGTCGATGAAGCAGCCGATGAACAGGAACGCTGCCGCCGTGATGAAGCCCACGCTCGTGATGCCGCCTCCCCACGCTGCGACAGCGTTGACGACGAGCTGCGGGATGTGGAAGTACGCGAGCATCCAACCGAACGCCGACGCCGTGCCGATGCAGAACAGCGCAATGCCGGCAAACCGCGCCGAATCGTACAGCGTTTGCTTGAGCTGCTTCAAGTCGAGCGTGCGATAGACGATGACGCCGAGAAGCATCGCATAGAGGACCGCGACGACCGACGCCTCGGTCGGCGTGAACAGGCCGACCGACGATGCCGCCGACGATGATGCCGGGCGTGAGGATCGGCAGCACGGCCGCGCGCGCACACCTTCAGAAACTGCCGCCACGTAGTCCGCGGATAGACCGGATAGCTGCGCCGCTTCGCGTAGACGTAGACGGCGGCCATCAGCGACAGGCCCATCATCACGCCGGGCACGACGCCGGCGACGAACAGCCCGCCGATCGACACCGAGATCACGCCGCCCCAGACGACCATCAGGATCGACGGCGGAATGATAACGCCCATCACCGCGGCGCAGGCGACGAGCGAAACGGTGAACGGCGTGTCGTAGCCCTGCTTCTTCATCGCCGGGATCAGCACGCCGCCGACGCCCGCCGCTTCGGCTGTCGACGAGCCGGAGATGCCGGCGAACAGCATCGACACCAACACGCTGACGTGACCCAGGCCGCCGGGAAGATGACCGACCAGCGCTCGCGAGAGGTTGATGAGCTTCTCGGTGATGCCGGCCGAGTTCATCAGGTTGGCCGCCAGCATGAAGAACGGGATCGCGAGCAGCAGGAACGAGTTGTACGACTTGAGCATCTCGTTCAGCAGCAGGAACGGCGTCAGCCGGTCATCGATGAAGAAGACCGGGATGCAGGCGAGCCCGAGCGCGAACGCGACCGGCACGCGCAGCGATGAGCAGCGCCGCGAAGATGCCGAACAGGATCAGCGCGACTTCAAGCGGTCCCATCGCGGCCGTCCACGTAGAGCTTGACGTCGTCGAGCGATCTTCTCCAGCGAGGAACAGGCACCCAGCAGATGCCCGCGAACGGCCACGCAGCATGGATCGACAGCATGTTGATGCCGGTCATTTCCGAGCTCTGCTCCCAGCCGAACAGCGCGAAGCGCCAGCCGAACCCGATGAAGATCAGCGCGACCAGGAACATCGCGACGTGGACGACGATGCGCGCGATGGCCTTGCCCGTGGCGGTCTTCGGCGCCGGCAGCACGTCGACATCGAAGTGCGTGCCGTCGCGCACGGCGATGGTCGCGCCGAGCATGATGAGCCAGATCAGGCAGAAGCGCGCCGCCTCCTCGGTCCAGATGTAGCGCGGGATGAAGTCGACGAAGCGCGAAAAGATCTGCAGCGTCACCGGGACGATCATCACCGCGATCAGCAGCGGTGAGCAGCCGCTGCAGACCGCGGTAGATGCAGCGCGTTGAGCTTGCGCATGCGAGGGTCCGGATGTCGCGGCGATCGGCCGCGGGCAAAGAAAAGCCGGCGCCGCGGACGGCGCTGCCCGCGCGGCGCCGGCCGACGTCGCTACTTGATCGCGTTGACCTTGTTCAGGATCGCCGTCGCGTCGATTTCCTTCGCGTACGCCTGCTTCACCGGCTCGGCAAGCTCGAGCAGCTTCGGCCGCTCGGTGAACACGACCAGGTTGCAGCTTGCCTTCCTTCTCGAGCTGCTTCAGCAGCGCGGCGTCGGCGGACGACTCGAGCTCGCGGCCGAGTTGCCGGCTTCGATGCCGGCCTTCAGAATCGCGGCCTGCAGGTCCGGCGGCAGCTTGCGGAACGTCTTGCCGGAGAAGCAGATCGGCCGCACGGTGATCGCGTGCTGGGTCAGCGAGATGTACGGCCCGACCTCGTAGAACTTCATCGCGTTGAGCGCCGGCCGCCTCGTTCTCCGCGCCCTGGATCACGCCGGTCTGGATGGCGTTGTAGACCTCGTTGTAGGCGATCACCGACGGCTTCGCGCCGATCGCGGTGAACATCTGCGTCTGGATCGGCGCGCCCATCACGCGCATCGACAGGCCCTTGAGCTCGGCCATGTTGTGCACCGGCTTGTTGGCGATGATGTTGCGCGTGCCGCCGCCGGCGTAGCCGATGATCATCACGTCGGCCTTCTTGCTCACGTCGTCGACGATCGGCTGGAACGCGTCGGAGTCGAGGACCTTGTTCCAGTGGTCGAGGTCGCGGAACAGGAACGGCATGTCGAGCAGCGGCGCCGCCTTGGCGAACGTCGACATGTGCGCCGGCGACACGATCGCGTAGTCGACCGAGATGCCCTGGCTCATATACGCGAAGTAGTCCTTCTCGAGGCCCAGCTCGCTGTTGCGGTGGAGCACGAAGTTGATCGGCTTGCCGTAGTACTTGGCGGTCAGTTCCTGGAACTTGAGCAGCGCCTTGTTGAACGGGTGGGTCGTCGTCGAACTGCACGGCGCCGTGCAGCGTGATCGGTTGCTGCGCGCCGGCGGCGAACGAAACGGCGAGCGCGAGCGCGGCCAGGCAGCGCATGCACTGCGCGAATCGGATTCTGCATCTGGTTCCTCCTGTTGGGATTCGGATCACCTGCCGCAGCCGTCGTTCGCGGTCGCCGCTTCTGGTCAGGTGGTCAGGCCAATTGAACAGGGTTGGACCGCGCCCTGTCAACGCGAATCGGCTGCTGCTTTGCAGCATCGGCCGCGGATTCGCTCCGCGACTGATCGCGAAGGGCCTAGAGGAAAGATCGAACCGGAGCTCTCTACGCGCGCGAAACACGCTGCGCGCGACGGCGGCACTTGCCGCTATTTCGGCGTCATCGCGCCGACCGTGAGCGGCTTCACCGGCGCCTTCACTTCGACCGCCGTTTTCCTCCCGGCCTTGTCCTCGAACGTCAGCGTCAGCGGCACGATGTCGCCCGCTCGGAGAGGCCCTGCGAGGCCCATCAACATCACGTGATAGCTGCCGGGCTTCAAGTCGACCGCCTTGCCGGCCGGCAACGGCAGCCGGTCGACGGCATTCATTTTCATCATGCCGCCGTCCATTTTCATTTCGTGGATCTCGACGATGCTTGCGACGGGCGACGCCGCGCTCACGAGCGTCGCGTCCGTCGCCGCCCTGAGCTGCATGAAGGCACCTGTTGCCGTCTGGCCGGCGACGGTGCCGCGAACCCATGGATCGGTGACCACCACCTGCGCGGCGGCGACCTGTGCCATCGCAACACCCGTTGCGACGAGCAGGAATGCGGCGTGGCGGATCGACATGGCGCGGATTCTACGCTTGCCTTGCGAGCGTCCCAAATTTCCAGAAATCACATGAAAAAGTACAGGTAACCCATTGCTCGGAAGCGCCGTTTCCGTGTCACTCGCTGTTTCCTTTTTCTTGACGCGGATCAAGAAATGGTCAAATGCCGGGGTCGAGCGATTGCCCATACCAGATCTTGCGGCTAGCCTCCGCAAGCACACAACATCTTGCGGTCGACGCGGATTCGGGGAATTTCCCGGCGAGCACCGACCGCCGCAGGAGGAAACCCATGTCGGTCAAAACCGTCGCGTCCGCGAAGGACCCCGTGTCGACGAAGCAACTGGCGCCCGCGCTTCCGGCGCAGGTGATCAAGCGCGACGGCGCGCGCGTTCCGTTCGAGCTCGCAAAGATCGCTTCGGCGATCGCTCGCGCCGGCGCCGCGACCGGCGAGTTCGACCTGGGCGAGGCGCAGGCGCTTGCCGAAGCGGTCGGCCGCGTGCTCGCGCATCGCCATACCGGCGGCATCGCCCGACATCGAGACGATCCAGGACAGCGTCGAGCACACGCTCGCCGCCGCCGGCTGGTTCCACACGGCGCGCGCCTACATCGTCTACCGCGACCGCCACGCGCGGCTGCGCGCCGACCGCAAGACGCTGGTCGACGTCGCCGCGTCGGTCGACGAGTACCTCGAGCAGAAGGACTGGCGCGTCAACGCCAACGCCAACCAGGGCTACTCGCTCGGCGGGCTGATCCTCAACGTCTCGGGCAAGGTCGTCGCCAACTACTGGCTGTCGCACGTCTACGCGCCGGAGATCGGCCGGGCGCACCGCGACGGCGACGTCCACATCCACGACCTCGACATGCTCGCCGGCTACTGCGCCGGCTGGTCGCTGCGGCAGCTGCTGCACGAGGGGCTGAACGGCGTGCCGGGCAAGGTCGAGGCCGGGCCGCCGAAGCACATGTCGAGCGCGGTCGGCCAGATCGTCAATTTCCTCGGCACGCTGCAGAACGAGTGGGCCGGCGCGCAGGCGTTTTCAGCTCGTTCGACACCTACATGGCGCCGTTCGTCCGCAACGACGCGATGAGCTACGACGCGGTCAAGCAGTGCATCCAGGAGCTGATCTACAACCTCAACGTGCCGTCGCGCTGGGGCACGCAGACGCCGTTCACCAACCTCACGTTCGACTGGGTCTGCCCGGAGGACCTGCGCGAGCAGATCCCGGTGATCGCCGGCGTGCGAGATGCCGTTCGCCTACGGCGACCTGCAGGCCGAGATGGACATGATCAACCGCGCCTACATCGAGGTGATGACGACCGGCGACGCGAAGGGCCGCGTGTTCACGTTCCCGATCCCGACCTACAACATCACGCCGGACTTCGACTGGGACCATCCGAACTGCGAGGCGCTGTTCGCGATGACGGCCAAGTACGGCCTGCCGTACTTCCAGAACTTCCTCAACTCGGAGCTGAAGCCCAACATGATCCGCTCGATGTGCTGCCGGCTGCAGCTCGACCTGCGCGAGCTGCTGAAGCGCGGCAACGGCCTGTTCGGCTCGGCCGAGCAGACCGGCTCGATCGGCGTGGTCACGATCAACTGCGCGCGGCTGGGCTACCTCCACGCCGGCGACGAGATCGGCCTTTACGAGCGCCTCGACGAGCTGCTGGGCTTTGCGCAAGGACAGCCTCGAGGTCAAGCGCAAGGTGATCCAGCGCCTGATCGACCAGGGGCTGTTCCCCTACACGAAGCGCTACCTCGGCACGCTGCGCAACCATTTCTCGACGATCGGCGTCAACGGCATCAACGAGATGGTGCGCAACTTCACCGCGCGGCAACGACGACATCACCACGCCGCAGGGCCACGCGTTCGCGCTGCGGCTGCTCGACCACCTGCGCGCGCGGATCGTCGCGTTCCAGGAGGAGACCGGCCACATGTACAACCTCGAGGCGACGCCGGCCGAGGGCACCACGTACCGCTTCGCGAAGGAGGACCGGAAGCGCTGGCCCGACATCCTGCAGGCCGGCACGGCCGAGCAGCCGTACTACACCAACTCAGCTCGCAGCTGCCGGTCGGCTTCACCGACGACCCGTTCGAGGCGCTGACGCGGCAGGAGGAGCTGCAGACCAAGTACACGGGCGGCACGGTGCTGCACCTCTACATGAGCGAGCGGCTCTCGTCGCCGGCGGCCTGCAAGGCGCTGGTGCGCCGCTCGCTCGAGCGCTTCCGGCTGCCGTACATCACGATCACGCCGACGTTCTCGATCTGCCCGCGCCACGGCTATCTCGCGGGCGAGCACGAATTCTGCCCGAAGTGCGACGAGGAAAAGCTCGCCGAAAAGCGACGCAAGCTCGCCGCGTAGTGACGAGCGCAAACCCTGAACCGCGTAGTGCGGCCGATGACTTGCAATGGAGGCAGGCATGAACTCGATGACCGAGTAGAGCCATCTGAACGGCATCACGCTGACCGACGACGAGCGCCAGCGCTGCGAAGTGTGGACGCGCGTGATGGGCTACCACCGGCCCGTCGCGTCGTTCAACATCGGCAAGAAGGGCGAGCATTGCGAGCGCCGCTTTTTCCACGAGGAGCGGGCGCGGCCCCACCTGCAGGTCGAAATCGCCCGCTTGAGCGCGTGATGCCCGAAGGCATTGCCGAGTTGCGTGCCGCGCCCTCGGCGGCGCCGCCGACGCTGCGCATCGGCGGCTTCGTTCCGTTCACGTCGACCGATTATCCCGACGCGCTCGCGGCGGTGGTCTTCTGCCAGGGTTGCCCGTGGCGGTGCGCGTATTGCCACAACCCGCACCTGATTCCGCCGCGCGGTGACGACGAGCACGACTTCGCCGCGCATCCTGGCCTGGCTCGCGACGCGCAAGGGACTGCTCGATGCGGTCGTGTTCTCGGGCGGCGAGCCGACGGCGCACGCCGGACTTGGTGCCGCGATGGACGCGGTGCGCGCTCTGGGATTCGACATCGGGCTGCATACGGGCGGCGCATATCCGCGACGGCTTGCGCGGGTCGCTGCCGAAACTCGACTGGGTCGGCATCGACGTCAAGGCGCCGCTTGCCGATTACGCAACGGTTACCGGCGTGCCCGGCAGCGGGCTCACCGCGCTCGCGAGCCTCGATCTCGTTCGCGACGCGGGCGTCGCCCACGAGGTGCGCACGACGGTGCATCCGGGGTTGACGCCTCCCGATGCGATGGAGCGCCTTGCGCGCGAGCTCGGCGCCCGCGGCATCGAGCGCTGGATCCTGCAGGCGTTTCGCCCGACCGGATGCGCCAACGAGGCAATCGTCGCGGCCGCTCCGGAAGGGGCAACGCTCGACCGGGCGCTGCTCGCGCGATTGTCTGCGCATGTGCCGGTGATCGAGGTGCGGGGCTAGGCGTCGATCGACGGGACGTTGTTTCTCCATTGCGCAAATCGGGAAGCCGCATCCACGATTCGCGCTGTCCGGAATCGCCAAAAAAGAAACCCCGCCGAAGCGGGGCCCCTTGATCACTCTGGCAGCCGCGCCTAGCTCACGCGACGCCGAACCAGTATCAGGCCCATCAGGCTAAGGCCGAGCAATGCCAGCGTGCCGGGCTCCGGCGCGGTGACGTCGCTTCGCAGTGCGATCGTGGCATACAAGCCCGCGGTGTTGAGGGCGTTCTCCATCGTCAGGTACGAGCTGGAGATCGTGGTTCCACCGTCGGTCGAGAAGCCCAGCAGATCGAACGTGTAAACGTCGGTGCCGACTATAAAGCTGTCCGACGTATTGAGGAAGGAAACCAGCACCCGGTCGGCGCAGCCGTTTGCATTGACGCCCGTCAAGTTCAACGGGTCGTAAGGACACGGATTCAGATTGTTGGTCGTTTCGTCGTGGGCGAAGTGGAAAAAGAAGTCATGGGACCCGAGTGGGTTTCCATCGATCGTGATGTCGAAACTGATCTTCAGGTCGATCCCAGTAATCGAGTTGGGCCCGATCGGGAAGTTGACGTGCGTGAAATTGCCGATAAAGAAGGGCGCCGTGTTCGGCGGGACCAACTGTATGATCGGAACCGGCGGAGGCGGCGCCAGATCCAGGTTGTAACCGCTTTGTCCCGAGCCTTGGTCCACCCCCCACCGCACCTGCGGGTTGTTGCCCGCCCCCGTATTACTGAAGGCGCTCGGGCTTCCCTGTTCGTTGAACCATTCGCCGATGAAATTATCCATCGCCACCGTATGGGCGGACCCTGCCCCGGAAATGGCTAGAGTGGCAATCGCGGCAACGGCCGCCAGCAAACGCTTCGACATATTTTCCTCCCCTGCGGGCTCGTTCATTGTCGTCGGCAAAGGGGCGAAACGCCGAGCCTTTGCCCGATGTAACAGACACTAAGCAATGCGTGCGCCAGCATCAGCAATTTTCATGAGAATCATTTGGTTGCAAACTGATTCTAGTTTCCGATAACGTCGTGCTCCAGACGGTTGTAAGAACGGCCGACACCAATGATGGTCGCCGCGATACCTTGTAGAAAACAATATTCCTAAGGGGGACTCAAATTCCTGTCATGCGAGCGCGCGGGTAAGATGCAGCGCGTATTTCAACCTTTAAAGGCGAGTTCGCCGTGAACATCCCCCCGCTTGCCAGTGCGTTTTTCTTCGCCCTGTTCGCCGTCGCCTGCTCGAAGGCGCCCGAACCCGCGTCGGTCGCGAGCCCGCCCGCAGCACGGCCAATGGCGAATACGACCGCCACCAAGAATGATGTAACGGACTCGATACACGCGAGCGCCGAGCATGCGATCGCCTGGCAGTCCGGAGACGTCGACGCTGCGTTCGCGAAAGCAAAGGCCGAGGGGAAACCGCTGTTCCTCTACTGGGGCGCCGTGTGGTGCCCGCCGTGCAACGAAGTCAAGGCGACGATCTTCAATCGCCAGGATTTCATCGAGCGGTCGCGCTTCTTCGTTCCAGTCTACGTCGACGGCGACGCGCCTAGCGCGCAAAAGCTCGGGGCGCGCTTCAAGGTCAGCGCCTATCCGACGATGGTCCTGTTCACGTCGGACGGAAAGGAAATCACCCGGCTCCCCGCCGAAGTCGACGCCGATCAGTACATGCGGGTGCTGGCGCTCGGGATGAACGACGCGCGGCCGATCAGGGAAACTCTCGCCGCTGCGCTCGCAACGGGCAAGCCGGGCGATAACGCGAAGGTTTCGCCGAACGACTGGCGCATGCTCGCGTATTACTCGTGGGAGACCGACGAAACGCAACTCGCCGGCGACGGCAAATTACCCGATACGCTGCAGCGTCTGGCCAAAGCGTGCCCGGCCGATCAGCCGGAGCTTGCCACACGGCTTTGGCTGCAGGCGCTCGCAGCGGTCGCCAAGGCGAAAGGTGCGAAGCCCCGCGACGACAAAGCCGCGGTCGAGAAGCTGCTGGCGTTGCTCGCCGACCCCAAGCTCGGGCGCGAGAATTTCGATGTCATCGTCAATTACGCCGACGACATCGCCGGCAAGTCGACGCTGCCGGGCAGTTCGCGGCGGGCCGAGCTTACGCAAGCCTGGAACGCGGCGCTCGAGCGGCTCGCGGCGGACACGAGCCTTTCGGAGCTCGACCGGTTGACCGCACTCGATGCACAGGTGGCGCTCGCGAAGCTCGACGGCCCCAAGGCCAAGGTCCCCGAAACGTTGCAGCAGCGCATCCGCGACGAGGCGGCGCGCGTCGACCGCGAGTCGCGCGATCCCTACGTGCGTCAGTCCCTGGTCAGCACGGCCGCCGAGGTGCTCGCCGACGCCGACCTTCTCGACGAATCCGATGCGCTGCTCAGGTCCGAGGTGGCGCGCTCGCATTCGCCCTATTACGCGATGCTGGGCCTTGCACTTAACGCGAAGAAGCGTGGCAACAAGGCGGGCGCAGTCGACTGGGCTGAAAAAGCGTATGCCGCCGCGAAGGGTCCGGCGACACGCCTGCAGTGGGGCGTACGTTACGTCTCGCTCGCAATCGAGCTCACCCCGCAGGATGCTGCGCGGATCGAGCATGCCGCGGCGGAGGTGATCGGCGAGTTGGAGCCTTCTCCCGACACGTTCTACGAGCGCAATCGCCGCGCGCTGGAACGGATGAGCAAGAACCTCGCGGCTTGGAACAAGGACAACAGCCACAGCGAGGGGGTCCGGAAGCTTCGCGCGGAAATGGCCGGGGTATGCGCAAAGCTCCCCGCGGGAGACCCCGCGCACGCAATATGTGAGGGCACACTTCGTCAGCCCAGCACCGGGAAGGCATAACGAGCCGGGTTCGCCTCATGCGACGAACCGACCGTTCGAAATCAGGGTCATAAGGCAGTTGGCACGATTCCTATCCCGCCGCGTCAAGGGTTGACATTGGGTATTCCCAGTGTATAGTGCCCGGCATTGCTGCAATGCAGCATACCCACGCCGCAAGCACCATGACCGGCTACGAGTGTCGATAAGTCACTGTAATTGCGAAAAAACAGGTAAGAGGCAGTTCGTTGGAAGAAGGGGAAAAATCGCTGGAGTGACTTAAGGGCTCCGTCCGCACGGGATCGCCGCAACAAACGTTGGCGGCCCGGCCTGGCGGCCGGGACCCCACACGGAGATCCCGATGAAAAAGCCACGACCCGCAGCATCCGCGGCATCACACTCCCGATGTCGACGGCAAAATGAGTCCGCTCCCGGCTTGCTTCTGGCCTTGGCGGGCGTTCTGATGGCGGCGGTGACCGCCGCCGCCGCGCCTGGCCTGAAGGCTTGGGCGCCGCAAACAACCACATCCGCCGACGTCGCCCAAGCGCCGTTGCCTCCCCATCCCTCCAGTCCGATCCCCGCACGCGTTGCGGCGGAAGATCTCTCCCCCGCCGCCGAATCGCTCGCCAGTGTCGTCGCGCGCCGGTATCGCGTTGCGCGGGAGTCGGCTCGGGAGATGGTCCGTGCCGCGTTCCGTGAGGGCCGGCGCAATGGGGTCGACCCGCTGCTGATCCTGGCGGTGATCGCCGTCGAGTCGCGTTTCAATCCGATCGCCGAGAGCGAGCAGGGCGCCGTGGGCCTGATGCAGATCATGCCGCGCTTTCACATGGACAAGGTCGCCGACACGGGCGCACCCGCGTTTCTCCAGCCGCACGCGAACATCGCGATCGGAACGCGGATCCTGAAGGACGCGATCCGGCGCGGCGGGGGCGAAGTGGCCGGCCTGCAGCTCTACAACGGCTCCTCGGATGACGGCACCCAGGCCTACGCCAATCGCGTGCTCGACGAGCGCCGTCGCTTCAAGGATGCCGTGCCGCGCGCGCGCAATCACGCGTAGCGCTCGTCATCGGCGGTCCCCCCGCGTGCAGGCATCGCGGGCCGTGGAGTAAATTGGCGGCCATCGCCGACTCCGCGGGAGCATCGATGCCCTTCGAAGACAAGAACGTGCTCGGCGGGACGCTCGCGCCTTGCTCGACGTCCCCGCGCACCGGGTTCTACCGCGACGGCTGCTGCAACACCGGTGCCGAGGACGTGGGCATGCACGTCGTCTGCACGCAGGTGACTGCCGCGTTTCTCGCGTTCGCGCGAGCGCAAGGCAACGACCTCATCACGCCGGTCCCGGAATTCGGGTTTCCGGGCCTGAATCCCGGCGATCGCTGGTGCGTCTGCGCGGCGACATGGCGCCAGGCATTCGAAGCGGGGCTCGCGCCGCCGGTGGTGCTTGCTGCGACACACGAGGAAACGCTTGCCGTGATCCCGCTCGATGCATTGAAGCAGCACGCGCTCGACATGCACTGACGGCGCCGATGCACGCGCTCCGCTACGATCGGTACGGCGCTCCGGACGTGCTCTACGTCGCGGAGATGGCCGAGCCGTCGCCGGCCGCGGGCGAAGCGAAAGTGCGCGTTCGCGCGGCGAGCCTGAATCCGCTCGACTGGAAGATCCGCGCCGGGCACGTGCGCTTCCTGCCGGTATTCCGCGCGCCGCCGCGCGGGATGGGCGCCGACTTCGCCGGCGAGATCGTCGGCGTCGGTGGCGGCGCGACGTCGCGCCACGTCGGCGAGCGCGTGTTCGGCTCGCTGCTGCCCTTCGGACGCGCCGGCACGCTCGCCGAATTCATCGTCGTTGCGCTCGATCGGATCGTTCCCATTCCGGACGAGCTCGACTTCGAACACGCGGCGGCGCTGCCGATCGCCGGCGGGACGGCGCTGCAAGCGCTCACCGACGAGGCGGCGCTCGCCCCGGGCCAGCGCGTTCTCATCACCGGCGCCGCGGGAGGTGTCGGCCATTTTGCCGTGCAGATCGCGAAACATCTCGGCGCCGATGTCGTCGCGGTGTGCAGCGTCGCCAATGCCGAGTTCGTCCGGAATCTGAGCGCCGACGAGGTCTTTGACTACGCGCGCGAAGACTTCACACTCTGCAGCGACCGGTTCGACGTCGTGTTCGACGCCGCCTGCGTGTCGTCGTTCGCCGCCGCGAAGTCCGTTCTGACGGAGACCGGCTGTTACATCAATACCGGTGGCAATGCGGGAGCTGTAGTGAGCACGGCAATTAGCGCCGTGCTTGCGCGGTTCTCGTCGCGGCAGCGTGCGATTCCGCTCGCGCTAAGGAGCGGTCCCCCGATCTGGAACCGGCTTGCAAAGCTCGTGCGCGACGGCGTGCTGCGACCTCACGTCGAGCGCACGATCGCACTCGAGGAGGTCGCCGAGGCGCAGCGCGCGATGGAAACCGGACACGGGCGCGGGAAGATCGTCGTTCGGCTCTGAGTCACGTTCGCGCCCGGCCGGAACCGGCCCGGACTCCCCCCTATGTCGAATCGATTTACATTCCTCCTGACAGATGGCTGACTCGCGCGTCGCCGCAAACAAGTCTAAGCGAGGGTATTTTGCGCAAGGACCCCGCCCGCGCGGCGGGGTTTTTGTTTGTGGAGTTGACCTGAAGCTGCAAAAACCGAGCGACGCCGCGCCGACACTCAGCGCGGTTGTGCCGTGATCTGGCGCAAACCGTACGTCCGCGCAGCGGCTGCGGCGATCGCTGCGACGAGCAGCGCGGCAAGGCCGTTGTGCAGAACCGTGAGCGGCAGTGAAGGGACCGCGGCGATCGCGGCGACGCCGGCGAGCGGCGCAGCGAGCGCGAGCGCGGCCAGCAGCCAACACAATCGTCGATCGCGGCTTCGCACCGCGCGCGCAAGCAGCAGCGTGAACACCGGCACGACGAGGCCGAGCGTGCGGTGGATGACGTAGACGGTGGCGGCATGCGACGGCGCCACTACGCGGCCGTCGACGATGGTGAGCGGCCGGAAAGGATCGAGCGCTGCGGTCGCCCGGAATTCGTCGAACGGAAAGCCCGGGCACTTGCCCAGCGTCGGGCACGCCGTCAGCGCGTATTGCGCTCCGATCGATCCACCGAGCGCCGCCTGCGCGAAAACGAGCACGAGCACGGCGAGTGCGAGCCAGCGAAGGAGTGTCTCCGGCATCCAGCCGTGCTGCGGGGCTGCGCTGCGGGTCGTCGTTGCCGCCACCGCCGTTGCCGCCAGCGCCGCGAGCATCAGATAGCCTCCGAGCAGATTGCCGAGCGTCACCGCCGGGAGCCTCGCGCCGGGCGTGACGATGCCAAGCACCGCAAGCGCCGCCGCCAGAAGGAGCGCAGCGATCGCGAGCGTGCCTTCTCTTTTCCACGCCGGTCTTTGTGTCCACGCGATCAACAGCATTCCGATGACGAGTGCGAGCACACCCGTCGCCGCGATGCGATGCGCGCCGCGGACGACGCGCACTGCGGAAGGCGCGCCATCGGTCGCCGCCGAGACGAACCTTCCATAGCATGCCGGCCAGTCCGCGCACGCGAGGCCGACTTGCATATGCCGCATGAACGCGCTCGCGACGATGACGACGAAGGTCAGTGCGGCGGCCGCGAATGCCGTCCGCGAGAACAGCGTGCGGAGCCGCGCGGCGGTGTCGGGCTCGCCGACGTTCATCGGTCGTGCATCACGCCGCCGCAGCCGCGGCGGCAGGCCGCGGTCTCCGGGCGACAGCGATAATGACCACGGCGACGAAAAGCATGCCGCCGACGATCGCGATCAGCCCGCCCAATCCCATCAGTCCCATGCCGGCGATCTGTTCGAGCGAGCGCTCGACCACCGCCCCATCGGCGACCTTGCGCTGAACGCCGTAGCCGCCGGACCACAGCAAGCCGGCGACATGCAGCAGCTGTCCACCGCCATAGAGATGCGGCTGCCACGTCGCGAGCCGGGTTGGCGGCGCCGCGAAGCCGAGGCGCGGCAGCAGCCAGTAGACCACACCCATCAGCGCGACCGTCACGCCGACGATGCATCCATGGTAATGCGCGGGGATCGTGACGTTGCTGCCGTGGATCGTGAAGCCAATGAGACCGCCCGCGCCGAAGAGCGCGATCGACGCGACCAGCGCCGCTCGCAGGGGCCGCGCCTCCGCGTCGACGGGACGATGCACCACCTGCTGACGGCTGAGCGCCCAGATTACGGCAAGCGCGACCGGCGCGATCGCGAGGCCGCCGCCGAAACGCATCAGCCACGTCTGAAGTCGGTGGTGCTCGACGGACGCCACACCGAAGGCGAGATAGATGAGCGGCGTGGCAAAGACGCACGCGAGGCCGACGCCGAACAGCAGGGCGACAACACGGGAGGACAGCGGAATGCGCGCGCCGACCGCATCTGCGAGCAGCAGCCACGCGACGAGCAGCAGCAGCGTCCAGGCGAACTGCAGCAGGTGCCCGCCGCCCCAGAACAGGAGCTCGTAGTAGGCCTTGCCGTCGAGATCGGCGGGCAGCGCGACGTACGACCACGCGAGCGCGAGCAGCGCGATCGCCGTGGCGACGATCGCGCCGTTCAGGCCGAAACGCAGCGCGCCGACGCCGTCGAGCCGCATCCCGACCAGCGGCGATGCGAAGAGCCCGCGACCGACCAGCAGCGCGAGCCCCAGCCCGAACAGGACGAGGCCGCCGATGAACATCGGCGATTCGATCACCGGCACGTAGTTCGCCATCACCGGTGTGCCGCCGCTGAAAGGCGATGCCGCGATCGTCGCGGCACCCAACGCCGCGAGGCCGAGAGCGGCCCAGCCGACGGGTAGAAGCCGCGGCGTGCTGTTGAGGCTCCACAGCGTGCCGGCGCACGCGACGAACCAGACGAGCACCGACAGGTCGACGTGCGCCACCAGTGCGGCGCGGAAGAAATCGGCGACCGGGAACAAGCGCGCGACGCCGGGCGTGCGCGAGAGCACGAGCAGCACGGCGAGGATCCCCGATGCCGCGAGCGCGGCGATGCCGAGGAAGAGCCAGCCCTGCGCGAGCCTCGACCGTGCATCGCGCGGCAGCGCGAGCGTGTAGCGGCCGAATGCGAGGCCCACGGGAAGTCGCGTCGCGGCGACATCGGAGCGCGCAATCGCCGGCGTGGCGTCAGGGACGGACGGCGGCGTCATTGCGGTTGTTACTACTGCATTGGCCATGAAGTGCGCGCTTCGGCGGCGGTGCGAATGAACCGATCTTCGTTGTCGCGGCGAGATCGGAACGAAATGCCGCGAGCGCCGCATCGAGTCGTGACGCATCGCCACGCGCGGCCCACGCGACGCGCACGCGACCCTGCGGAACTGCTGCGCGGAGTCGCGGCGCACGCGCGCCGGCGAGCCGCTCGGCGGTCCACCGATTGCCGAGCCGGAACGTGCAATCGCCGTCGCGGCACCCGGTAACGAGCACGCCGTCGGCGCCGGCGCGCAATGCGTACTCGACGAATGACGGCGGGAGCTGCGCCGCGCAAAGCAGCGACAGCGTCGCCGTCCGTGCGTCATTGAAGGGTGCGAGGTCGACACCGCCGTTGTCGCTGCGGCAGCCGAAGACGACGATGCGTGGCGACGAGGACGCCGCCGAGAGCCGCGCCAGCGCCGCCTCCAGCGCGGCCCGCAGCGCGCCGACCGGCGCCTGCGGCATGTCGATTCCCGTGACGAGATCGGCGATCGACCGGAACGGCGTCGACGATGGGCAGGCACCCGCGCAGATCCCGCATCCCGCGCAGAGATCGGCGTCGACGACCGCCTGTCTCGGCAGATGCTTCGCATCGGTGCGCGATTGCATCGTCACCGCGCCGTAGGGGCAATCAGCGAAGCAGCGTGCGCAGCCGTTGCAGTTGGCGAGGTCGACGACGGCAGCCACCGGACGCGGCGCGCGCGCGGCGCGCGAGCACCACGGGAGCGCGACGAGCAGCAGTGTTACGCCGATGACGGCGATCCACAATGCGATGGGGGAGGTCCGATCGGCGAATGCGTGAACGCCAAGGTAAAACCAATCCAGCGCGAGCGTGCTCGGGGCGACCGCGAGGTCTGCGGCAACGTCGCTCCTCACCGGCCAGGCAATCGAGAGCAGCGTCAGCGCGGCGAGCGTTCCCCACGCGAGCGTCTTCGGCGGTTGGGTCTCCGGCCGGGACAACCGCTGCAAATGGACCCACATCGCCGCGAGCAGTGCAAGCGGCAGACCGATGTGCAGGAAGATGAGCAACGAAAAGAGACGATCGCTGACCGACTCCGCCGCGATGAAATTGCGCGTGAGCGCGCCGTCGAACCCAGGTAGCGCGTCGAGCCATTCGGTGGTCGCGATCAGGCTGTACTGCGCGAGCCGGTCCCAGACGAGCCAGAAGCCGCCGATCCCCGACGCGAACAGCAGCCACAGCGTGGCCACGCCGGTGAGCCATGAAAAGCGGCGAAAGTGTCCGTAGCGCGCGAGCGTCCATTCACGGCCGAGATGCAGGAATGCGATCAACACGAACGCGTCCGACGCGTAGCGATGGAGGCTGCGGCCGAGCGATCCTAGCGGAAAGGCATTCGACGTCAGGCGCTCGACCGACGCATACGCGCCGTCGGCGCCGGTGTCGAAGCCGACATAAATCCAGATCCCGGTGACCGCGACGATCCAGAACAGAAAATAGGCGATCCCGCCCAGATGCCGCCAAGGATTGGCCGCCTGGCCGAAGGCCCCGTCGAAGGCACGCTCGGTCGTTATGAACGTCGCTCCGAGGGCACGGCGAACCGGGCCCGGTTCGACGATGTTCGTTCCGACAGCGAGAGTCGAAGGCGCACGCATGAGCGGAGGGTACCGCGTCGCGCACCGGCTCGACTTGACGTGCGTTAATGCCCGCCGCCGCGGCCTCCGCGTCGTCGATAGAACGCGTGATGCAGAGTTGTCGGCCGCTAGCGTCGACTCGCCCCGGTCGCACCCCACGCGCCGGGCGCGTGGGGGTTCTGCCCACAGGCTCGCGCCGCTACCCCCGAAACACCCAGCCGCCTTCCTTGGCGTCGAAATCGATGACGAGCACCCGACCTGGCGCGAGGTCGACCGTGTGTTCTCCGACGTAGCGGAAGTCGCCGGTGACCGTGTCCTTCATCTTCGCGACGACGCGATGCGAGCCCGCCGGAACGGCGATCCGGCGGTAGACCGTCGATGCGCCATCCCTTGCGAGGCCCGTAGGTTTCGCGACCATCGCAAAGAGCGGCTTGCCGTCCATCTCGATCTCCACTTGCACCGGCGAGCGCTCGCGCGGGCAGACGGAGGCTGCGCGCATGTTCGGGGCGAGCTTCGCGAGTTCCTCCGGCGTGCGCTCGTGGCAGGCTTCCTTGCGCTCGCCCGCGTGCTGGAACGAGAGCTTGACCAGGGCTTCGCCCGCCGGCAGATGGACGTATGGCGGCGACGTCGCGAAATAGCCGACCACCGCGATGAACGCCGCGTAGCAGACCGCCTGCAGCATGTAGCTCAGGATCTTGTTGCGAGGCTCTGTGCCCATTATCGCGTCCTCAATCCGCGCCCCCGAGCTTGACCATGTCGATGTCCTCGGTCTTGTGCTGCAGGTGCGGCGCAAGTCGGAAGGCGTCGGAGAAGCAGTCATCCTGCTGCAGCCCGTGCGCCTTGAACGCCGGATGCGCCGCCTCCACCATCTTCGCCGAGCCGCAGGCGTAGATCTGATGGCCGGCGAGGTTCGGAAAATCGGCGAGGATCGCTTCGTGCACGAGCCCCGTGCGGCCGGTCCAGCGATCCTCGGGGCGCGGGGCCGAGAGCACCGGCACGAACGTGAAATTCGAATGCTCCGCCGCCCATTTGCGCGGCAGGTCCGGAAGATAGAGATCCGCGAGCGAACGCACGCCCCAGTAGAGGAACATCCTGCGCTTCATGCCGATCGGGAACGCATGCTCGACCATGCTCTTCACCGGAGCGAAGCCTGTCGCGCCGGCGACGAATATGATCGGCTTTGCGGAATCCTCGCGCAGGAAGAACGAGCCCAGCGGTCCTTCGAAGCGAAGAACATCGCCGAGCTTCATCGCTTCGAACACGTGCGTCGTGAAGCGGCCGCCCGGGATCAACCGGATCTGCAGCTCGATCTCGTCGCCCGCGTGCGGCGCCGTCGCGAACGAAAAGCTCCGCTGCTCGCCGTCCGGCAGCATGATGTTGATGTACTGGCCGGCGAAGAAGCGAAGCGGCTCGCCGTCGACCTTGAGCTTGCACGATCATCACGTCGGCGGTGGCCTTTGTCATCGCGACGACCTTGGCCGCGTATTCGCGCGGGCGGATACCGCCGGGCGGCGCATCCGGCACGTACTCGAGCTCGACGTCGGACAGCGGCGTCGCGCTGCACGCGAGCACCATTCCCTTCGCCCGTTCCTCCGTGGACAGCGCGGTTTCCTGATGCGGTCCTTGCTCTACCGGCCCGTAGACGACCGTGCATTTGCACATGCCGCAGCCGCCGTTGCGGCATTCGTAGGGGAACGCGATGTCCTCGCGCAGCGCGGCTTCGAGGATCGTCTCGCCGGGTCGCGCCGGGATGATCCGGTTGTCCGGTCGCACCATGAGATGCAGATCGTCCTTGCGCGGCCCGCTTGGGCGGCAGCCACGGCAGCAGGATGAAGACGAGCGTGAGCGCGCCGACCGCGCCCCACACCGCGCCCGGCGACCACGCGTAGAACAATGGATATACGGCGAGATAGAACCAGTCGAGCGATAGGGTCATCGGCGCCGCAGCGAGATTCGCGGGCGGTCCGGAGAGCGCCGGCTTCACGAGCGACAGTGCAACGAGCGCCAGCGTCACGCCGATTGCGATCGGTCGCGGCGGCTGCGTCTTCGCACCTGGAACGCGTTGCGTGTGTATCCACAGCAGCGCCAGCACGCCGAGCGGCAGCCCGATGTGCACGAACGACAGGAGCGAGAACAGCCGATCGTTGACCGCGTCGGGTGTGATGAAGTTGCGTACGAGCGCGCCGTTGAAGAAAGGCAGCCAGTCGAGCCACTCTGCCGTGGCGACGGTGACGAACTGGGCGGTCGCATCCCACGGCAGCATGTAGCCGTTGATCCCCGAGACGTAGACGAGCCACAGCAGTATCACGCCCGATATCCAGGAGAACCAGCGAAAGCTGCGGTAGTTGTCGAAAACGTAGTGGCGGACGAGATGCAGCGCCATCGCAAGCACCATCGCATCGGATGCATAGCGATGGAAGCTTCGCATGATCCCGCCGAGCTACCACTGCTCGCGCGTCAGGTACTCGACGGATTCATATGCTTCCTGGACGCCGGTCTTGAAGAAAATGTAGAGATAGAGCCCGCTCGCGACGACGACCCAGAACAGGTAATAGGCGATTGCGCCAAGGTAGTAGAACGGATTCTGAGCGTCGCCGAACACGCGGTTGAACACTCCCTCCGCGGCCAGGAACGCCTTCTGCCCAGCACCCTGGATCAGTTTCAGCATCGGTCAGGTGGGCGCCAGCAGCGGTACGGGTCGTGACGGCGGAGGTTGCGGCGGGACATCATCATTCCAATCTTCCGCCGCCCGCTGCGGCTGTGCAATGCGCGGCAATCGCAGCGAGCCGGAAGAAAAGACCCGGCAACGAACGGAGGCATGGCGTCGAGGCCGGGGAGAAAATCGGACGTTGGCCCGATGTTAACGGCGCGCTGTGTGCGCCAGCATGATGTGCATCAAGCGGGGCGACGCTCCGCGCGTCCGCGGCGCGCGCCCGCGATCAGATACCAGGCGGTGCCACCGAGCACGCTCAGACCGGCGAAAATCTCAATGAAGAGGCCGTAGTTCAACCGGTACCTTCCCGCGCGCGGGTCATAGACCGTGCACAAGATGCGGACTTTATCGAGCAATCCAGACAGGCTTTGCGCCTGGGCCGGCGCGCCGGTCACGAGCTCCTTCAGCGGTCCGACGAGCATCGGCAGCTCGAACGACTCGCCGTAGATCTGGCGGTAAACGCGGCCGCCGCCATCGACGATCGTGGTTTGCGTCAGATGATCGAATCCGGCGCCGGTCGGCGTCCACACAAACCCCGTGGCGCGCGCCAGGGCATCCACGGTCGCGGCATCGGCGCCGAGGAACTCCCAGTTCGGCAGATCGATCCCCTGCTTCCGCCGAAACTCGCCCATCGCCTCCGGCGTGTCGAATGGCAGATTGAAACCGACCGTGACGACATGAAACGCGTCGGGGCCCAGCGCGCGCTGCGCTTCGCCAATTGCGCGTCCCAGAAATTTCGTCGTCGTCGGACAGACCTGGAAGCAGCCGGTATAGATGAACTGCACGATGAGCGGCTTGCCGCGGTACGCGGCGAGACGCACGGGCTTGCCGTCGCGGTTGCGCAGTGCGTAGTCGCCGAGCGTCGTGCCGACGGCACGTTGCGAGATTTCGAGCGCTTCGCGCGGATCGAGCGCCTTCCCTGCCGGAAGCGCCTGGCCGAATGCCAGGCCGGCAATCAGCATCAACGCAAGCCCGACCGCCGCCGCAAGAAGCAGCATGTTGGGGTCGACATCGGGCTTGCGGGGGTCACGCATGGAGTGCGGCGTCGGCGATGGCAGCCACGAGCAGCAGCGACAACTGGATCAGCGACGCGTGAAAATTCACCATCGCCGAGCGACGGTCCGGCGCGAGCGCGAGCTGCGCGCTCTTCGTCAGCAGGTACGCACCGCCGGCCAGCGCGCCTAAGAGATAGAGCCAGCCCATCCCAAACGCTACAGGAACGAGCGACGCCGCGACGAGCATCACGGCACCCATCAGCACAGCATGCGCGGCGCGGGCGTCGCCAACCACCACCGGCAGCATCGGCACGCTTCGCCGCGGCGTAATCCTCGTGAAATGCGATCGCGAGGCTCCAGAAGTGCGGCGGCGTCCACAGGAAGAGCACGACCGCGAAGCGAGAGCGGCAGCGCCTCGAGCGCGTCGGGCGCCACCGCGGCGGCGCCGGCCAGCACCGCGAAGCTTCCCGCGAGCCCGCCGATCACGATATTGACCACGTCCGGCGCTTGAGCCAGACCGTGTAGACGACCCCATAGACGAACGCGCCGAGGAACGTGTAGAGCGCCGCCGGCACGTTGGTCGCGATGGCGGCAAGCACGACGGCGACGGCACATTGCCACGATCATCGCGAGCCATGCCGGGCGCCGCGGTGAGACGGCCGGTGACGAACGCGCGGCGCCTCGTGCGCGCCATGCGCGCGTCGAGGTCGCGCTCGACATACTGGTTGAACGCGCCGGCTGCGGCCGAGGCGAACGTCACGGCGAAGGCGAGCAGTCAGCGACCTGCCAGCCGGCGCAGTGACGGCCCGGGCGTGACCGCGAGGCCGGCCAGCGGCGGTGAAGCCGATCACGAGCCCGATGCGCAGCTTGAACAGATCGAAGAACAGGCGCACGCGTGAAGGGCCCGCCCGCGCGTGCGGCATCGTTGCCTCGGTACTCTGCATCATCGTTGCTCCGTCCCGGGTTCTTATCGGCGCGTCCCGTGGAGGGCGGGCGACAGCGCATCCGCTGCCGCATGCCCGGCTTTCAGCTAAAGCGGCCACACCGTCGACAGGTACTTCCAGTTGACGAAGTAGTAGAGGACGAACGCGACCAGGAACACCATCGCCAGCGTAAACGTGCCCGGCGCGACGAAGCCGCCGATCCCGATGTTGGACCGTGCGCCTCGTGATCGCGGCCGCGACGGGCTGCATCGTCGGCGCGCGGCCGTCCTTCGCGCACGTGACGTGCTCGAAGCCCGGCGTGGGGATCTTCTTGCCGAGGAACACGCTGCCGACGGTGATGAGCGAGATACATGACTCCGCCGACGATCGCGGCGAGGCCGGAGAGCGCCATGATGCCCATCATCAGCTACGCGGTGCCGGGAAACTCGTAGTCGCAGCGCGTTGCCGGCGAAGCGTCATGTCCCAGTGCCGACGCGGCACGCCGAGCGTTCCGGCGCCCATCATGAACAAGCGCGAAGCCGCCCATGCCCAGGCCGAACAGATACGGTTGCCACTTGGCCAGTCCCGGGAACATGAGCTCGCGCCGGAACAGCATCGGGATCAGGAAGTAGGTGAGCGACATGAACGCGAGCGTCGTGCCGATGACCACCGTCGCATGGAAATGGCCGGGCACGTAGATCGTGTTGTGGATGATGAGGTTCAGCTGCTCGGTGCCCATCATCACGCCGGAGATGCCGCCCAGGAAGCCAAAGCCGACGAGCGAGATGAACATCGCCGAGAACACCGGATTGCCCCACGGCGCCTTGCGCAGCCACTCGAAGAGGCCCTTGTTGAAGCCCTTTTCGCGTTGCGCCACTTCGATCGCGCCGGGGACGGTCAGGCCGTGGACCATCGACGCGAGCACCGCGAGGTACATCGCATAGCTGGTGTTGAAGATCTTCCAGTTCGACGTGAGGCCGGGGTCGGCGAGCAGGTGGTGGGCGCTGAGGCGAGCTGCAGGAAGAAGATGTAGAGCAGGAACGCGCGTGCGCGACACCTTCTCCGACATCGGCTTCGCGCCGAACACGATCGCCGCGATCGCGTACCAGATCGATACGTGCGCGGCGACGTTGATCTGCTGCGAGCTGTGGCCGAACGCCCACCAGACGGTCCGGTACATCAGCGAGTCGATGTAGGTCGACGAGCCCGAGCGACCAGAGGAAGGTCGGGATCAGGATGATCGCGCCGGAAGCGATCGTGAAGACGGCGATGATGCCGCGGTGACGGCGCCGAACGTGACGAGCGGGAGCGAACCATGTAGGTCTTCTCGCTCTTGGCGACGACCAGCGTGCCGAAGAAGACGAACAGCGCGATCAGCGCGCCGACCGCGAACAGGATCAGGCCGAGGTAGAACGCCGGATGCGCGCCCATCGGCGCATAGGACGTGAACATCACGCTCGAATCGCCGCGGAACACCGCGACGTTGTTGACCAGCGCGCCGATCACCATCAGCCAGAAGGCGGCCCAGGCCCAGCGCGGTGTGGCGAGCCGGCAGCGCAACAGCGTCGACGCGCAGAAGTACAGCACGGCGATCTCGAAGAAGATGATCCAGAACACGAGCATGTCGAGCCCGTGCGCTGTCAGCACCAGGTAGAACCAGTCGGCGGGCAGCAGGTGCACCGCCGGCCAGCGCGTCAGTGTGACCAGCAGCGCCAGCATGCCGCCGAAGAGGAGCGACACGACGCCGGCGACGGCGTTCCAGCGGATCAGCTTCTCGGCGGGCTCATGGAAGACGAGGCCCGTCGTCGGGCAGGTGCGAAAGTTCCGATTGATCGCCATGCGCCGTCCCCTATTTCGCTTTGACGACGTAGAGCTTGCTCGCCATCGTGTGATGGTTGATGCCGCAATACTCGTTGCAGATGATCGAGTAGGTGCATCGCCTTGGTCGGCGTCACCGTCATGACGTGCTCGTAGCCGGGTGGACTTCGAGTTGATGTTCTCCGGCTGCAGCGAGAAGCCGTGCAGCTAGTCCATCGAGGAGAGATGCAGCCGGTAGGTCTTGCCTTCCTCGAGCTCGAGCATCGGCCACCATTGCCACAGCCGCGCGATCAGATACACGTCGCTCCCCGGCGGCGGGTGCACGACCGGGATCTTCTGCTCGGTCTCGGTCGCGACCGTGTACTTGTCGACGATCGCCTGCGTCTTCTTGCTGAGCCATTCCGGTGTCGTCCGATACGCCTCGTTCGACAGGTTCTGCTTACCGTAGACGTGCCAGTACGGCATCATGAAGAACATGATGAGGCACCAGACGAAGGCGATCGCGATCCAGGTGCCTTCGACGCGGTCCAGCGGTTGCTTCCACCAGATGCGGCTCTTCGGCGGGGCTGAATGGCGCTCATGGGCTGACGCTCCGTGACGATGATCGGGGCTTACTTGGCGATCGGGATGCCGACGATTTCCATCACGCCCCAGATGATGTAGAGCACGGTCGGCATCGCGACGCCGATGAACAGCAGCAGGAACGGGTTGTCGAGCAGCTGCTGCATGACGGGAATCGGCTCTTCGGTGACATCGTCGTTCGGATCGTCGGTCGGATTGGCGGTGGCTCATCGCGCATGACTCCTTGTAGTCGCCCGGAAGGGGCTTGTTCGTCCAGCCGGCGAAAGCGTGCGCGAGTCGGAGCTTGCGCCGGTTCGGCGGACTGTACGGCGCGGCGCGGGCAGGTGAAATTGATGTGCATCAAGAAAACGGGGCCGGCGGGGAATCCGACGCATTTGCCTGATGGCGCGTGCGTGCCTTCGCCGTGGCAAAATGCGCGCCATGCAGGTTCCCGCTTCGCCGTCCACCGCGTCGCGCGCAGGCGAGACGCCACCGTTGCGCGCCGCGGGATACCGCCCGATCGCCGCATGGCTGTTCGTCTGCTGCGCGCTGGTGTTCGCGATGGTTGTCGTCGGCGGCGTCACGCGGCTCACGCATTCGGGGCTGTCGATCGTCGAGTGGCAGCCGATCATCGGCACGCTGCCACCGCTCACCGACGCGCAGTGGCAGGAGGCATTCGCGAAGTACCAGCTCACGCCCGAATACCGCCTGGTCAATCACGCGATGACGCTGCACGCAGTTCAAGGGCGATCTTCTGGT
Organism: uncultured beta proteobacterium; assembly: GCA_963733985.1. Classification (GTDB taxonomy): domain Bacteria; phylum Pseudomonadota; class Gammaproteobacteria; order Burkholderiales; family Casimicrobiaceae; genus CAIWHR01. Next base: position 175,845 of record CAVTFF010000018.1, read on the forward strand.
GGGAGTATTTCCACCGGCTGCTCGGGCGCGCGATCGGCGTCGTGTTTCTCGTTCCGCTGCTGTGGTTCGCCGCGCAGCGCCGCATTCCGCGAAGGTTGCGGGTGGAAGCTCGCCGGCATCTTCGTGCTCGGCGGGTTGCAGGGCGCGATGGGCTGGTACATGGTGAAGAGCGGCCTCGTCGACGATCCGCGCGTCTCGCAGTTCCGCCTGACCGCACATCTCGGCCTCGCGCTCGTGATCTTCGCCGCGATGTTCTGGGTGGGCCTGTCGCTCGTGTACGCCGCGGCGCGCGGCGCTTGACGCGACTCCGGCGCAGCGCGCGACGCGGGCGCTCGCATTCGCGATTGCCACGCTCGTCTTCGTCGATGGCGCTGACGGGCGGCTTCGTGGCCGGCATCCGCGCCGGCTTCGCCTACAACACGTTTCCGCTGATGAACGGCGCACGTCGTGCCGCCCGAGATCCTGATGCTCGATCCGTGGTACAAGAACTTCTTCTAGAACATGGCGACGGTCCAGTTCGATCACCGCGCGATCGCCTGGGCGCTCGCGCTGCTCGTGCCGTTCCTGTGGTGGAGGCGAGCGCGCCGCAGGGGCGCCGCGCCGGTGCCCGCATCGGCAGCCACCTGCTTCTCGCCTTGTCGCGTGCAGATCGCGCTCGGCATTGCGACATTGCTTTTCGTCGTGCCCGTGCCGCTCGCCGCCGCGCATCAGGCCGGCGCGGTGCTGGTCTTCGCGGCAGCGCTCAACATCGCGCACGCACTGCGATAACCTGTGATCGCGGACTTCCGAAGGCGCTTCCGGAGGCTCCGGCGCTTTCGGCGAGCAGCGATGCAGGCGGCTCCGTTGTTCTTGATGCGGGTCAAGGAGCGAGTTGCCGGTGCTGCGAACAATGGCGCCATGAACAGGTCGGATCGACAATCGCTCGGGCACGGGACGCGCTGATGCCGCGCCACGTGACGCTCGACGTGCGCGGCATGGAGCCGCCGCAGCCGCTCGAGCGCGTGCTGGAGACGATCGGTGACTTCCAGACCGGCGACCGCCTGACGCTCATCATCGACTGCCACCCGACGCCGCTGTTCAAGATCCTCGACCGCAACGGGTACGGGTATCGCACCGAGCCAGGCAAAGAGTCGGTCCACGAAATAACGATCTGGCGCAACGACTGACCGGGGCAACGACACAGCGGCTCGTGTAGAGCGGCGACGAGGACACGCGAACCGATGTCGTACGACATTGCATCGTTGATCATGGGCGCCGCCCGGAAAGGCAGCGAGCTTGGCGTCGACGACGCGCGCGCGCTTTTCGCGGGGATGCTTGCCGGCGAGGTTGCGGCAAATGACCTCGAGCAGATCCTCGCCTCGTGGCGGCGTCGGCGCGCTTCGCTTGCCGAGCTGACGGGATTCATGCGCGCGCTTGACGCGCACTTGGGCCGGCTGGAGGCGCCCCACGAGGGTCCGCGGCCGATCCTGCTGCCGTCCTACCACCGGACACGACGACAGGCCAATCTCACGGCCCTGGTCGCCCTGTTGTTGCAGCGCTACGAGATCCCCGTACTGGTGCACGGACTCGAGCGGGAAGCACGATCGAATACCGCCAGTCAAGGGCGGGCGGAAGAAGTCGTGTCCGACGCCGATTTCGCGGCGCCCGATGGATCGAGCGGGGTAAATGTCACAACGGCCGACGTCCTCCGCGAGCTCGGTATCGAACCGGCGACGAGTCTCGCCGACGCGCAGGCGCGGCTCCGGCACGACAAGGTCGCTTATGCCCCGGTGGCGTTGCTCGCGCCGGGTTTCGGGCGGCTGCTAGCACGATCGACGCGGGACTCGCTTTCGACATTCGCGCATTCGCTCGCGCTGCTGATCGACCCGTTCGCCGGGGACGGCTACCGCGTGATCGGCGCACCGTCCGCCGCCGACTTGGCGGCGGTGCGCGAGTTCCTGCTCGCATCCCGTACCGATGCGCTCCTCTTCCTGGGCACGGAGGGCGAGCCGTATGCCGATCCGCGCCGGCAAACGCGGCTCGAGCACGTGGCTGCAGGCGCCGTGACGCTATGCGCCGACGCGGAAGGCGAAGGCATCGAGCGGGAGCCCTCGTTGCCGGCGGCATCCGATGCCCCCACGATCGCGGGATGGATCGCGAACGTGCTCGCAGGCGCTCTGCCCGTCCCACCGCCGCTCA